>NZ_JACSMP010000001.1:0-1244415 GCF_018618725.1 Exiguobacterium sp. s80
GATGAGGTAGATAGGTCACGGGTGGAAGCATGGTGACATGCGGAGCTGAGTGATACTAATCGGTCGAGGCCTTGTTCTAGCAGATGATTTTGTTGATGACTTCAGTTTTGAGGGCGCGAGCCTTTCAAAAAAAGTGCTTGACGTTATGGAAACATAATGTTAAGATAATAGATGTCTGGTGGCGATAGCCAAGTGGTCACACCCGTTCCCATGCCGAACACGGAAGTTAAGCACTTGAACGCCGAAAGTAGTTGGGGGCTTCCCCCTGTGAGGATAGGACGCTGCCAGGCGATCGTTCCGCAATAGCTCAGTGGTAGAGCAACCGGCTGTTAACCGGTAGGTCGTAGGTTCAAATCCTACTTGCGGAGCCATTAATAACTTCTTCACCACGTTCACTGGAGAGCTGTCCGAGTGGCCGAAGGAGCACGATTGGAAATCGTGTAGGCGTCATAAGCGTCTCAAGGGTTCGAATCCCTTGCTCTCCGCCATAATTATATGTAACGTTTCAATTTTACTACGATGGCCCGTTGGTCAAGCGGTTAAGACACCGCCCTTTCACGGCGGTAACACGGGTTCGATTCCCGTACGGGTCACCATTTTTATCATCGCGGGGTGGAGCAGTCTGGTAGCTCGTTGGGCTCATAACCCAAAGGTCGTCGGTTCAAATCCGGCCCCCGCAATACATACGGTCCTGTGGTGTAGCGGTTAACATGCCTGCCTGTCACGCAGGAGATCGCGGGTTCGAATCCCGTCAGGACCGCCATTGTTAAGGCTTTGTAGCTCAGTCGGTAGAGCAGAGGACTGAAAATCCTCGTGTCGGCGGTTCGATTCCGTCCAAAGCCACCTTTTATAGAAGAATGAAGTTGATTTCCCATTTGTGGGGGGGTAGCGAAGTGGCTAAACGCGGCGGACTGTAAATCCGCTCCCTCGGGTTCGGCGGTTCGAATCCGCCCCCCCCCACCACCATAGGGGCATAGTTTAGCGGTAGAACTACGGTCTCCAAAACCGTCAGCGCGGGTTCGATTCCTGCTGCCCCTGTTTATTATGGCGATTGTGGCGAAGTGGTTAACGCACCGGATTGTGATTCCGGCATTCGTGGGTTCAATTCCCATCAGTCGCCCTCTTATTATTGGGCTGTAGCCAAGTGGTAAGGCACTGGATTTTGATTCCAGCACGCGAAGGTTCGATCCCTTCCAGCCCAGCTTTTTAAGCGGAAGTAGTTCAGTGGTAGAATACGACCTTGCCAAGGTCGGGGTCGCGGGTTCGAATCCCGTCTTCCGCTCCAATGAGTGGCGCCATAGCCAAGTGGTAAGGCAGAGGACTGCAACTCCTCTATCGTCAGTTCGATTCTGACTGGCGCCTCCAATTCTTTTCAATTCAATAGTTTTGCAAGAGATTGTGCCGGTGTGGCGGAACTGGTAGACGCGCACGACTCAAAATCGTGTTCCTTTGGAGTGTCGGTTCGATTCCGACCACCGGTATCTTGCGGGTGTAGTTTAGTGGTAAAACCTCAGCCTTCCAAGCTGATGATGAGGGTTCGATTCCCTTCACCCGCTTTACCTTTTCACAATCTTAGTTTTAACCCATGCGGGTGTAGTTTAGTGGTAAAACCTCAGCCTTCCAAGCTGATGATGAGGGTTCGATTCCCTTCACCCGCTTATTTAAAAGAGCAACGTGTCGTTTTCATCTGACACATTGCTCTTTTTGTTTAGGATAGAACGATGAAAGGAGGGATCTGTCATGCGCGGAGAACAACTTAAAGAAACACTTCAAGCATATGCTTTAGAGATTGGGATCGATGTGTTTCGGGTGACGACGGCCGATCCATTTTTAACGATGAAACAACGATTGATTGATCAGCAGGATAAAAATTATGCATCTGGTTTTGAAGAACCTGATCTCGAAAAACGGACAACTCCGAAACTGTTGCTAGATGACGCGGTATCAATCATCGCGATTGCAGTTGCTTACCCGAGTAAGTTAACGGATGCACCACGTGGGAAAGCCGGGGAACGGCGTGGGATTTTTGGTCGCTCTTCTTGGGGGCTTGATTATCATCAGGCGCTGAATCAACGACTCCAGCTACTAGAGAAAAAAATCGAAGAGTTATCGCCTGGAGCAAAGACACGTTCGATGGTGGATACTGGTGAACTCGTCGATCGCGCCGTCGCAGAACGGGCAGGAATTGGTTTTAGCGGAAAGAATTGTTCGATCATTAGCGAAGAACATGGATCTTATCTTTATCTCGGTGAATTGATTACAGATCTTTACTTACCTCCTGATCAAGCGGTTGAAGAACTCTGCGGAACGTGTAATAAGTGCATCGATGCCTGTCCGACGGATGCATTAGTCGAGCCGGGGGTAATTGATGCGAAACGTTGTATCTCCTTTATTACCCAAACGAAGACGCTGATTCCGGAAGATTTCCGTTACGCATTAGGTAATCGCTTATACGGCTGTGATACATGTCAGCAAGTTTGTCCTTACAATCGAAAAAAACATGCGACGCAACATGCTGAATTGCAGCCGGACCCGGAACAAGTCAAACCACTCTTAATTCCAATCTTGTCGCTCAGCAATCGTGAATTCAAAGCGAAATTCGGTTCGCTTTCAGGAGCATGGCGTGGAAAGAAGCCGATTCAACGAAATGCGATTTGTGCACTCGTCCATTATCAAGACAAGACAGCGCTTGATGCTCTGCGCTTGATGGCAGAAACAGATCCACGTGATGATATGCGGGCTCTCGCGCTCTGGGCGATTGGCCGTATTGCGGGGGGCGATGAAAAAAGTTACGTAGAAGAACGACTAATGAATGATTCCGCACAGGATGTCCAAACGGAAGGTGAGCGTCTTTTGTCGGAGTGGAGGGAACCCGATGCCGTATAAACAAGTGAAGTTCACGTTCGGAGAGTTACTGATTGCCTGGGAGGACGACGTCGTTGTTTATTTAGATTTTGGTCTTGATACTGAGCGCGCTAAACGATATGTTCGAGAAGGACAGCGGTACGAAGCGCCACTTCCACTGCATCTAAAACAAGCTCTCGATGATTATGAAAATCGTCTACCAAATGCGCTAGAACGCATTAGTTGCCGCCTCGACGTGACGGATTTTCAGCGGCGTGTTCTTACGAATCTTCGAAGGATTCCATTCGGAGAAACAGCGAGTTATGGAACATTAGCTAAAATGATGGGTTCCGAAAAAGCAGCGCGAGCCGTCGGTGGGGCATTAAATCGAAACCCGATCGCGCTGATTTATCCTTGTCATCGAATCATCGGGGCATCCGGAAAGTTGACGGGGTTTGCGAGTGGAATCGATCATAAACAAGCGCTACTTGCGCATGAGATAGGAGAGAGAAGATAATGGCAATTCATGTTGTAATGTATCAACCAGAGATTCCTCAAAATACAGGAAATATCTCAAGAACGTGTGCTGCGACACATTCCGTTCTTCATTTAATCCGTCCATTAGGTTTTTCAACGGATGATAAGCAGTTGAAACGAGCCGGACTCGATTATTGGGAGTTTGTTGATGTAAGATATCATGATTCACTCGAAGAATTATGGGAGAAGCACCCGGAAGGGAAGTTTTATTACATCACGAAGTATGGGGAACAGTATCCAAGTCAAATTGATTTGTCAAATGTCGAGGAAGACTACTTCTTTGTATTCGGTCGAGAAACAAAAGGCTTACCGCTTGAAGTGATCGACCAAAATGCAGATCGTTGTATTCGATTACCGCAGTCAAATTTAGTTCGTTCGCTAAATGTCTCAAATACGGCTGCAATTATCGTGTATGAAGCATTACGGCAGCAAGGGTACGCTGGACTACTTTAAACACAAAAAAGCGCTGACGCATCCTATTCGATGCATCAGCGCCTTTTTATTATTCGTTACCTTCAGGTTTTTTGTTGTAGCCTGCAGTGAAAATCGCTGTCAAGAAAGCGAGACTTACACCAATCATTAAAATAAATGCCATTTTTGCTTCCCCCTTCAGTCTCAATAACCGATATAATCTATTATAGTATACCTGTAAGAGAAATTGTGTGCTACATATGAATTTTCTATGAATGGAGATTGGAAATGCGGACGAATGTCTATCTGTTAAGTTATGCGCCGTTGATTAGCATCCTGTTGTTCAGTACGTCGCTTGCGATTGCGACATCGGAGTTAGCACTCTCATGGCTAAAGGATGTCGGTGTATACAATGAATTGTTACAAATTTTGAGCGCACGTGACACTAAATTATTAGTTTGGCTTGGTTTTTTGATTGTCTATTTTATGATTTTTAGTACGCTCAAACTGATTTCAGACACAATCAATCAGTTAGGGTTTGCCTTCTTCATCAAGGAACAGATTGGGACGACACTCAGTATGCTTCGACCTGGTAGCATTTTATTGCTCGTAGGTGGATGCATCAGCTTTGCTTTCATGACATCGTTCCCACTCGTCTGCCTCGTATTAGCAAGTTCATTCCTAATTTATTTTTTCTTTTATACCTTTCAAATCAGCAAGATGACGACTGCGGCCGGAGCGATTGGCTTGATTGTCTTTTTGTTTCTTGCATGGGGCATCTTACTGGCTGGCTTAGCCTGGGTCGGATTGACTTTGTTCAATTCGTTAGGCGAAGCGATTTTATTCCCGAAATGATCGTCAGCGTAGAATGTTAGCCCACGTCCTTACTTGAAGCGTTGAGTTGGCCTCGGCAGGGAAAGGTCGTGGGATGTCTGCGCCTAACCAAATCCCTCCTATGTGTTGATCTTTGATTCCGACGAACCACATATCTTTATTATCATTCGTCGTCCCTGTTTTTCCACCGATATAAGTGGGGCGTGTATCATAACCAAGACGCCCTGTTCCGTATGTCATGACATTCGTCAATCCTTTACGTAACACCTGGTTTGTCCGACTCGACCAAATGCGATTATTTTGAACAGTATGCCGATACAGCGTCCCTTCGCCTTTTGATAAGGTGATGGTTCGAACCATGGATGCTGGACTATACAAGCCGTCATTAGCAAGCGTTGTGTAGGCATTCGTTAACTCGTAAGGACTAACACCATATTTTAATCCACCTAACGCACTCGTGTAGGCATTGTCTTGCTTCGACCATTGGCTGAATTTAAACGGACGAATCGCTTTTAATCCTTCAGCGAAGGAGACAGAAAACGCACGAAGGGCTGGCGTGTTATAGGAATAGGCAATGGCATCGGCAAGCGTGACTTCACCAAGAATCCGGTTCCCGCTATTTTCAGGACAATAGCCGTCAAAGCAAACAGGACGACCGTCAAGAGGACTACTTAACGTGGCTTTTGTTTTCTCGAGGTATGGTCCGTAGACGAGTAAGGGCTTTAATGTGGATCCCGGTTGACGAAAGGATTGTGTTGCCCGATTGAATTGACCAGGTAAGTCAGTTTTATGGCCGACAAGTGCTGTCACACCATGCGTTCGTCCATCAATTCCAACATAAGCACCTTCGATTTCCTTAGGTAGTGCCACGATGGATTGTTTGGCCCGTGTTTGCTCCGTTGAATCCAAATAAGTCGCAATCGTCGCGCCATGTTGATGCAGATATTGTTGTGCGGCCTCATAATCTAATTTTTTGATGGCGGCCGTTTGACGGATTGCTTCCTTGACACTTGCATCAATATAGTCAGGGAATGGGATGACCGGCTTATTGAAGGACAATGCAATTTCTTTTGTTTTAATCGATTTTGGTATCGTGTCTGTATTTGCTAAAATTTTTAAAATCCGCTGTTGACGTTTTTCTGTATTTTGAGGTGAACGTAACGGATCGTATAGTGTGGGGTTGTTTGGAATCGCCGCTAGATAACTCACTTCTGCCCACGTCAAATCGTTCGCCTTTTTTCCGAGGTACGCCGATGATGCCAGTTCGATTCCATAAATATTATTTGCGAAATAGGCTTGATTGACATATGCCGTTAAGAGTTCTTTTTTGGAGTATTTTTGCTCCAACGAAATGGCGATTAAAAGTTCTTTTATTTTTCTAGTATATGTTTTTTCATTTGAAAGATACGTCATTCGAGCCAATTGTTGTGTAATCGTACTGCCACCTTGCCCTTTTTGGTCAGTCGATTGATTTTCAGTGAATGCGCGAAGAATTCCTGTAATATCATAACCACCATGCTGATAGAAACGTTGATCTTCGATAGCGATGAAGGTTTGTTCGACCTTTTTAGGTAACGCATTTGCTGTTAAATCATCACGGCGAAGTCCATCGTACAACTTTACCTTCTCTTTGCCGTATGTGACAGTGATCGGTTTGTACGACGTCAATGGTTGACGGGTCGTCTGTACATCTGCCCAATGGAAAAGTTTGCGGGACGTCTCGAGTTGGTCGCGAACGGAAAACAACGTCAAAAGTAAACCGATAGTAAGTCCAATTAATAAAAGGTAGCCAGTCGTAATTCTCATGAAAACTCCTCTCAAAAGACATTTCCTTCTTATTATCGGTCTCTTTTAAGCAAAGGAATAGATTTTTTTCTGAATTTCGTATTTTAATAAACCTATTTTGCAGGAATGTTATATTAAAAAGAGAAAAGGTGGGTATATAAGAGTATCTGTATAAAAACTACATCATGGTCTGACTGTAAAGAAAGAGCATAAACTGGAGGGGACGAAATGGCTAAAAAGAATGTTGTGGCAATGCTACTTGCTGGTGGAGAAGGAAAACGTCTAGGAGCACTTACGAAACACACTGCAAAACCAGCAGTTGCGTTCGGAGGGAAATATCGAATCATTGATTTCCCATTATCGAACTGTACGAACTCGGGAATCGATACAGTCGGTGTCTTAACGCAATATGAACCACTAGAATTGAACCGTTATCTCGGAATCGGGAGTGCCTGGGACTTAGACCGTCGAAACGGGGGATTAACGATCTTGCCTCCATATCAAGCCCAAAACGGAAAGAACTGGTATGAAGGAACGGCCAACGCGATTTATCGGAACATGAGTTACATCAATCAATACGATCCAAACTATGTCCTTGTCCTATCTGGAGACCATATCTATAAGATGGATTATGAGAAGATGATTGAAGAGCATCGTCAAGGTGGGGCAGATGTAACGATTTCAGTCCGTGAAGTGCCGTGGGAAGAAGCACCACGTTTTGGAATCTTAAACACAGATGATGATTTACGGATCAATGAGTTTGAAGAAAAACCTGAAAATCCAAAATCGAACTTAGCCTCAATGGGCATATACGTCTTCAACTGGGATATTTTAAAACGTCACCTCATTCAAGACGCCGGGGATGCCGAGTCAAGCTTTGATTTCGGGAAAAACATTATTCCGAATATGTTGTTTGAAAACTTAAATATTCGCGCGTACAAATTTAAAGGATATTGGAAAGATGTTGGGACAATCCAGTCGTTATGGGAAGCGAATATGGATTTACTTGAAGCGGAACCAGAGTTCGACTTGTATGAACCATCGTGGAAAGTACATTCCGTTAACCCGAATCAACAACCACAGTACATCGGAAACAATGCGACGATTGAAACGTCAATCATCAATGAAGGCTGTCACATTGAAGGTGAAATCAACCATTCCGTTCTCTTCTACGGCGTTGATGTCGCGGAAGGTGCACTCGTGAAAGATTCGGTCATTTTCCCGAATGTCAAAATCGGAAAAGATGTCACGATTCATCGTGCGATTTTAGCGGACGGCGTCGTCGTCGAAGACGGCGCAACAATCGGTACACCGGGCGGCGAAGTGTTCGTCATCGAGGCAAATAGTGTCATCAAGAAAAATGAAGTCGTAAAAGAAGCGATTCAATAAGGGGGAACTACCGATGAAAGCAGATCTATTGGGTGTCATTAATTTAAGTGGAGAAGAAGGATTCTTTAAAGAACTGACGGAGCATCGAAATTTAGCCGCGGTTCCGTTCGCCGGACGGTATCGGTTGATTGATTTCACGTTGACGAACATGGTACAAAATGAAATCGCCAACATTGGTGTCTTTACGCTTGAAAAGTACCGAGCGATGATGGACCACCTTGGGTCGGGAAAAGAGTGGGATCTTGACCGTTCGAACGGGGGACTCTATATCTTCCCACCGGCATTATCACAAGATGCCCATGAATTCCGGGGCGATTTATCAAACTTCCATTTACACCGCGACTTCTTCTTGCGTAGTAAAGAAAACTACCTCGTGATTTCGGGTTCGAATGTGTTATCGGCAGTAGATTATCGCGATGTCTTGCGTGAACATAAAGAATCGAATGCTGACATCACAGTCGTCTATACGAAGCGTGACTTGCCATGTAAATATTGCCGTCCGATTCGTTTTGGTGATCAAAATCGAGTGACAGCGATTGGTTCGCGCGGTTTTGAACCGTCTGACGAAACATTCTATATGGAAACAGTCGTCCTATCGAAAAACCTGTTCGTCCGTCTCGTTGACGAAGCAGTCGGTCGTGGCGAATATGATTTGCTTCAAAGCATCATTCGCTCGCAGTTGAACCGTCTGCATGTTCATGGGTACGAGTATCAGGGCACATCACAAGTCATCCACTCACTACGCTCGTATTACCGTGAGAGCATGCTATTGCTCGAGCAGTGGGGAGCAATCAATGATTTCCAACATGTCTACACGAAGATTAAGCATGAACCACCGACACGTTATCTCCCAGGCTCGACGATCAAGAACTCGCTCGTCGCGAATGGATGTAAATTAGAAGGAACAGCGAAAGACAGCATCTTATTCCGGGGTGTGAAAGTCGGGAAACATGCTCGTGTTAAAAATTCAATCATCATGCAAAAATCGGTCATCGAAGAAGGTGCAGTCGTCGAATACGCGATTCTCGATAAAGAAGTCACTGTCAAACGTGGACAAGTGATTCGTGGAACGGCGGAAGAACCGATCGTCATCAAAAAACAAACAATCGTTTAAAGGGGATGTCATCATGAAGGTATGGTTTGCTGCCACAGAAGCGACACCCTTCATCAAGACGGGGGGGCTAGCTGACGTCGTCGGCTCGCTCCCTTTAGCGCTTGCTGAAGAGGGTGCGGAAGTATCCGTTGTCTTACCGAACTATGGTCAAATTAAAGAACAGTTCAAGTCGGAAATGGAATTTTTATTCGATTTCATCGTACCCGTCGGCTGGCGGCAACAGTTTGGTGCCGTCCTACGTCTGAAACAGGATGGTGTCACATTTTATTTCATCGATAATGAATATTACTTTAATCGAGATGGGATTATTTATGGTCATTACGACGATGCGGAGCGTTTCGCATACTTTTCCCGGGCGGTGCTCGAGATGATTCAACACCTTGATCGTGCGGAAGTACCAGATGTCATTCATTGTCATGATTGGCAGACCGGTGTCATTCCAGCTTTCTTACGAATTCATTACCAACACCTTGAGCGTTATCAAGACATCAAAACGGTCTTTACGATTCATAATTTGCAGTACCAAGGTATTTTCCCGGAAGAAGTTCTTGGCGATTTACTTGGCCTCAGTCATGAACACTTTACGATGGATGGACTTGCGCATAACGGTCTCGTCAACTATATGAAAGCGGGACTTGTTCACGCCAATCAAATTACGACGGTCAGCCCATCGTATCGGGATGAAATCATGGACCCGTACTATGGTGAGAGTCTAGAATCCATCTTGCAACACCGGGCAGTCGATGTTCGTGGGATTTTAAACGGAATTGACTACCGTCAATTCAATCCGGAAACAGACGAGCATCTTGTCGAGAATTATGATGTTGAGACGGCTGAAGAAGGAAAAGCAGTAAATAAAGAAGCATTGCAAAAAGAATTGGGTTTACCGGTCAATCCGGATGTTCCACTTTTCGGATTCGTGTCGCGTCTTGTCGACCAAAAAGGAATTGATTTACTTGCGCACATTTTACCTGATTTATTCGAACTCGACGCGCAGTTTATCATTCTCGGGTCAGGTGAGGCGGAATACGAGGGCTTGTTCCACCATGCGACAACAATTCGTCCGGATAAAGTGGCTTCATACATCGGCTTTGACGTCGGACTCGCTCAACGTATTTATGCAGGGAGCGACGCGTTCTTGATGCCGTCACGCTTTGAACCGTGTGGACTCAGTCAATTGATTTCGATGAAGTATGGTTCTTTACCTGTCGTCCGTGAAACAGGTGGTTTGCGAGACACGGTGACACCATTCAATCAATTTACATTAGAGGGAAATGGCTTCTCGTTCTCGAATTATAATGCACATGACTTCCTTGACGCGATCAAGCGAACGATTGATGTCTATCAAGATAAACCAGTCTTTAAGCATCTGATTGAGACAGCAATGGAAGAAGATTTTAGCTGGATTCGCTCAGCCGATGAATATTTAGCACTCTATCATCTCATCGCACCATCTGTTGACTGATTGGGATTAAGAGAAATGAGGTTTTGGCATGTTTAAAGATAAAGAGAAGTTCAAGAAGAGGTTTAATGAGCGGTTTGTGTCGATGCACGGAAAAGCACTGAGTGAAGCAACAGAGAATGATGTGTATCAAACACTCGCCTACATGGTCCGGGAATATGTCACATCAGATTGGATGCACACGAAGGAAACCTATATCCATAAAAAGAGTAAGCAAGTCTACTATTTCTCGCTCGAATTTTTGCTCGGACGTTTTCTGTACAACAACTTGCTGAGCTTAGACGTACTCGAGGAAGTTCGCGAGGGATTAGAGGAACTTGGCTACGACCTAGCAGACTTGACGGAAGAAGAGCCGGAACCAGGACTTGGTAACGGAGGGCTCGGACGATTAGCAGCATGTTTCTTAGACTCGTTGGCAGCTCTCGGTCTACCTGGACACGGGAACGGAATTCGATACCAGTATGGTTTATTTAAACAAAAAATCATCGACGGCTATCAAGTCGAACTCCCGGATAACTGGCTCAAAAACGGAAACATGTGGGAGATACGTCGTCCCGATAAGGCAGTCGATATTCCGTTCGGTGGACACGTCTGGCTCGAGGAAGTAGACGGCGGGTACCGTGTCCATCATGAACCAGCTGAAATTGTCCGGGCCGTCCCGTATGATATGCCAATCGTCGGCTATCAAAATGGTGTCGTCAATAACTTGCGTCTTTGGAGCGCAGAATCTCCATATGATGATGATGAACTGTTGCACCAGCACAGCGGGAACTATAAAGATTTACTTGCACATAAACAATCGATTCAAACGATTTCAGAGTTTCTTTATCCGGACGATACGACGTACGAAGGGAAAGTCCTACGTTTGAAGCAACAATATTTCTTTGTTGCCGCCGGCTTACGGAGTATTCTCTTGTCTCACAAAAAACGAAATGCATCGTTTAAACAGCTCGGAAATCAAATCGCGATTCATATCAACGACACACACCCAGTCGTCGCGATTCCAGAACTGATGCGGATTCTAATTGATGAGGAAGGCTATGAGTGGGAAGAAGCGTGGCGCATCACGAAGAGTGTCATGTCGTTTACGAACCATACATTGCTCGCCGAAGCGCTCGAGCGCTGGCCGGTCGACTTATTTAGAAATTTATTACCGCGGATTTATCAAATCATCGAGGAAATTAATCGTCGCTTCTGTCAGGACGTTCTTGATAACTATCCACACCTTGCTTCACACATGCAAGAAATCGCCATCATCGCCGATGGACGGATCAACATGGCGAACTTAGCAGTTGTCGGGACACATTCGACGAACGGCGTCGCACAGATTCATACTGAAATCCTGAAACAACGGGAGATGCGTCTGTTTTACGAGATGTTCCCACTTCGTTTCAACAATAAAACGAACGGGATTACGCATCGTCGCTGGTTCTTGTTATCGAACCCGCAACTCGCGAACCGTGTGACGGAAGCGATTGGAGATAGCTGGATCAATCATCCGTCAGACTTGCAAAAGTTGACGAAATGGTCGGAAGATCGTCAACTCCAACAGGATATCAAACAAATTAAGCTTGAAAATAAACAGGAACTTGCTCGATTGATTGAAGCGGAGACAGGCATTACTGTCGATCCATATTCGATTTTTGATGTGCAAGTCAAGCGTCTCCATGCCTATAAACGCCAGTTACTTAATGCTTTGCATATCCATTCGTTGTATTACCGTCTAAAAGAAGATAAATCCTTCAAGATGACACCACGGACCTTTATTTTCGGAGCAAAAGCAGCTCCGGGGTATCATTATGCGAAAGAAGTCATTCGTTACATCAATGCACTCGCAAAATTGATTAATTCTGATGCGGAAGTCAGCCCTTACATGAAAGTCGTGTTCTTAGAAAACTATCGTGTTTCGCTTGCTGAAAAAATCTTCCCGGCGAGTGATGTCAGTGAGCAGATCTCGACGGCGAGTTATGAAGCGTCTGGTACAGGAAACATGAAGTTCATGATGAACGGGGCCTTGACAATCGGGACACTTGACGGAGCGAACATTGAGATTCGGGACGAGGTCGAGGATGCAAATATCTTTATTTTCGGACTTACACCGCAAGAGGTCATGAACTATAAAAAGTACGGTGGCTATAATGCATACGACCAATACAGTTCACAACCGGAGTTACGGAGAATCGTCGATAGCTTAGTTGATGGTTCATTATTCCCGGTTGGGGAGTTTCAAGCGATTTATGACTCGCTCATCACGTATAACGATGAGTACTTGATTTTAAAAGACTTCCAGTCGTATCAGCAGGCACAAGAACGAATCGACCGGACGTATCAAAACCCTGAGAAGTGGTACCAGATGGTTATTATGAACATTGGAAAATCAGGTGTCTTCTCGAGTGACCGGACGATTAAAGAATATGCGAACGCGATTTGGAACATCAAGCCGGTTCAAGTTTGATCATAAGAAAAAGCCTGATCTAATCAGGCTTTTAAAAATTATGAAATATCGTTCGTTTGACTAATCCAGTCGCTATAAGAACCAGCGTATAGCCGAACATCATTTTTACCGAGCGAGTGTAATGCGAGTATGTTGACGCAAGCTGTCACACCGCTACCACAATAGAGGATCGGAGATGCTTCTTCAAGTAACGGAGCATAAAGCTCCTTTAAATCTTCTGCATCTTTCAGTCTTCCGTCGGGTGAAATCGCTTCTTCGAAGAAACAATTGACAGCACCGGGAATGTGACCAGCTACAGCATCAATCGTTTCGTTCTGACCCTTGAATCTGTCAGGGGAACGAGAGTCGACGAGTAGCGTATCCGTCGAACGTCCTTTGACTGTCTCAAAATCGACGAGCATGTCATCTTGGAACTCAGCGTCGTATGTAGAAGGCGCGAAGGATTCCAAATCTTGTGTCATCGGATAGTCAAACGCAAGGTAAGAGGAGAGGCCGCCTTCGAGTACGACGACGCGTTCATGACCGGCCCATTTGAAAAGCCACCATGCGCGTGCTGCATAAGGAAAACCATCATCATATAAGACGACGAAGTCATCATTTTTAATGCCGTGCGCTTCTAGCGTTTGAATCCATTTTTCTTTCGACGGTAAAGGATGACGCCCGCCCGTAGAGGATACGGGTCCTGATAAATCATTTGCTAAATCTAGATACAGTGCACCAGGCACATGTTGGTCCTCAAAAGCTAGACGACCATAATTCGGATCACGTAAATCGTAGCGGCAATCGAACCAACGGATTTGATCCGAGTGGACGAGTTGTTGTAAGTCCGCCATTTGAATGGTTGGAAACATTTGAATCACCTCGACCTTTCTAGATTAATCATATGAAAGGTGACGCTTCATCGCAAGTGTGACTTCGATAAATTAAAGGAGTGGAATGAATATGTCATGGAAAGAGACCTATCAAAAGTGGAATCAGTTTGAAAAATTAGAGCCTGAATTGAAAGAAGAGCTCGTCGCGTTATCAGCAGATGATAAAGCGGCAGAGGACGCTTTTTATAAAGAACTTGAGTTTGGTACTGGCGGTATGCGTGGAGAAATCGGTGTCGGTACGAACCGGATGAACGTTTACACAGTCCGTAAAGCATCTCAAGGGTTTGCAGACTTTATTAAAGCGGCAGGGGAAGAAGCTGTCACGCAAGGAATCGTCATTGCACATGACTCGCGTCACTTTTCGCCTGAGTTTGCTTTAGAAGCAGCAAAAACGCTTGCAAGCAATGGCATTAAAGCATATTTATTCGATGGACTACGTCCGACACCAGAATTATCGTTTGCTGTACGTGAGCTTCGCGCTGCAGGGGGGATCGTCATTACGGCAAGCCACAACCCGCCTGAGTACAATGGTTACAAAGTATACGGTAATGACGGTGGACAATTGCCGCCAAAAGAAGCGGATGAACTCGTATCGTATGTCGATCAAGTTGAAGATGAACTATCGATCGTGTTAGAAGCAGAAGAAGTCCTTCGGGCAAATGGACTTATCGTTCGTGTCGGAGAACAAATCGATGATGCGTATCAAGAAAAATTAAAAACGATTCGTGTTTTACCGGCGATTCAAGACGAGTTGCAAGATTCATTAAAAATTGTGTTCACGCCACTTCACGGAACAGGTCTTGTTCCTGTTACTGTCGGACTAAAGAACTACGGTTTTGAAAACGTGACGGTCGTTGAAGAACAAGCAAAACCGGACGGGGCGTTCCCAACGGTTTCGTCACCGAACCCGGAAGAACACGCTGCGTTTGAACTTGCCATCGAATACGGGAATCGGGTCGACGCGGATGTACTGCTCGCGACAGATCCTGATGCAGACCGCGTCGGTGTAGCGACGCGCGATGCAAGTGGGGAATGGACGGTACTGACAGGAAACCAAACGGGTGCATTGTTACTCGACTACATCCTGTCGCAAAAATCAGCCCAAGGTACATTACCGGCGAACGGCTTTGTCGCGAAAACAATCGTAACATCAGAACTCGGTGCGTTAATTGCCCGTCATTACAATCTGCATGTCGAAAACACATTAACGGGCTTTAAATTCATCGGTGAAAAAATTAAACAATATAATGCGTCAGGTGAATATGAATACCTGTTCGGTTATGAAGAAAGTTACGGTTATTTGATCGGCGATTTTTGTCGCGACAAGGATGCTGTCCAGGCGTGCTTACTCGCAGCAGAGATGGCAGCGTACCATAAGAAAGAAGGACGGACGTTGTATGAGGCATTACAAGCCATTTACGAACAGTTCGGTTACTTCGAAGAGTCGTTACGTTCACTGACGTTAAAAGGAAAGGACGGAGTGGAACAAATTGGACGAATCATGAACACGTTCCGTGAAAACCCACCCAAACAAGTGGCGGGAGAGAAAGTGGTCTTGTTCGAAGATTACGATGCGAGCATGGCGCACGACTTGATTCAACACAAACCATCGCCAATCAATCTTCCGAAATCGAACGTGCTGAAGTTCACGCTTGAGGATGGTTCATGGTTCTGCCTCCGCCCATCAGGAACGGAACCGAAAATCAAGTTTTACTTCAGTGTAACTTCACCGGATGCGGCGGATACGACACGTAAACGTCAACTGATTGAAGATGAAGTGATGCAAGAAGTGGAACAAATTCAGTAAGACCGTTGACTAAATGATTATCAAGGCACGAGTACCGGACAGGTATCTCGTGCCTTTTTGTGAAAAGCGAAATCCGTGCAACCGTTACCAACTTCCTGTAGAGTTAAATGGGACAGAAAAAGTACGAGATCGAAAGGATGAATTGGAATGGAACGAATTCAACTAACAGAAGAATTGTCATTTTCGCGTGTGATTCATGGATTATGGCGATTAAATGAGTGGAACATGACAGCAGAAGAACGTCTTGCTTTGATTGAGCAATGTTTAGCGCTTGGGATCACGACGTTTGATCATGCGGACATTTACGGGGATTATACGAATGAAGGTTTGTTCGGAGAAGCGTTGGCCTTAAAACCAGAATTACGTGAACGAATGGAGATTGTGACGAAAACGGGGATCAAGATGAAAGGGAACTACTATTCCGATCAAAACCTTTCATTTTACGATACAACAAAAGAACATATCATTGAAAATGCGACACGTTCATTAAAGGAACTTGGTGTCGAATACATTGATACGTTATTGATTCACCGACCGGATCCATTGATGGACCCGAACGAAATTGCCGAAGCGTTTGTTGAATTAAAAGAGTCCGGTAAAGTTCGGACGTTCGGTTTATCGAATCATACGCCAGCTCAACAAAGTTTAATTCAATCACGTCTACCGTTCATGCTCGTGACGAATCAATTGGAACTCTCAGTTGCTGAACTGAAACATTTCGAAGATGGATCGGTGGATCTTTGCCATGAAAACGAGATGCCGGTCATGGCATGGAGTCCGCTCGCCGGTGGACGGTTATTCAAAGAAGAAGAATATCACGTCTTACGAGATAAGCTTGAAGAAATCGGACAACAAATCGGAGCGACAGATATTGATGAAGTCGCCTATGCGTGGCTCTTGAAACATCCGGCACGCATCATGCCGATTGTCGGTTCAGGGAAAATCAAACGGATTGAATCCGCGGTCAATGCGACGCGTTTGACATTGTCACGTGAACAGTGGTTCGAAATTTTGAAAGCGTCTCGCGGACGTGACGTCGATTAAAAAAATAGCCTTCGGGCTATTTTCAGCGTCTAGCCGAAGTAACATAGGGTGAGATAAAAGCTTATCCCTGTTCCGTTGCATTCCTCGGGCGAGAGGCAAGCCGTTGCTCCTTGATCCTAGCGGATAACGAGCAGGGTCTTGCCTACCTCTGACAGTGCGTTAAAAACGCACTTTTCCCCGTAGGAGTCAACGGAAAAGTGACGCTTTTGAGACGAGGCGAGACAGGGAAGCGTTACACACGATCATATCGGTATAAATCCTTCATTAGAGTTTGGCCATAGCCTGAAAATAGCCTTCGGGCTATTTTTTTTTGCATAAAAAGCCCATCTCAAGGGGGATTTGAGATGGGTATCTATAGGGTCACGCTTCTAGGCGAAGCATCTCCTGGCGGTATTTATCTAGACGTTCTTTACTGGCAACTACGGCAGCTTGGTCACTGACTTGGATAGCATCAAAGAGTGTGCTGAGCTCATAATCAATCTCGAGGCGTAGCACTGGAATCCGCTGTTCTGCATCTTGTCTACGGAAAGCTTCAATTACTTGTTTCATCTTGGCCACGCTCCTTTTAAAGTTATCAGATAATTCTGATTTTTTATTAGTATACTTGATTATTCCCGTGTTGCCTAGTGTTAAACCTTAAAAAGAACAAAAAAATACTTGGAATGTGCTGACCATTCCAAGTTGGTTTCATTTAATTCGGGATGCTAAAGCGAACTTCTAAGCGGTGTTGAACCATCTGTACGAGCGTCGACATGATCCAGTAAATCGCTGCTGAGAACAGCAGAAGTGGCATGACGAGATAGGTCGTAGCAGAAATTTGATCCGAGACATACGTTAACTCTTCGACAGCGACAAGCGTACCGAGTGACGTCGATTTAATGATATCGATGACAGAATTCGACAGCGGCGGAATGGCGCGTGATAATGCTTGAGGAAGGATGACGTCCTTGAACGTTTTCCGACGCGGGATTCCGAGCGAATCAGCTGCTTCCCATTGCCCGCGATCGACAGAAGCGATGGCGGCACGGAACGATTCCGAAATATAAGCGGAAAAGTGCAGTGATAATCCAAAAGCGAGTGCCTGAAAGCCCGTCAGTTGTAATGCGACAAGACCATTATATAAAATCAAAATCTGTAACAGTAAAGGTGTTCCGCGGAAGAACGAGACATACAATCGAGCGAAACCGCTAAAGACGGTGAAGCGGCTGTCACGCATGACGGCAAGAATCAACCCGAGGAAAAGCGCAAAGACGATGGCAAGTCCACTTGCAAGAAGTGTAATGCCAATCGCCTCTCCGTAGACGTTCGCATTATCGCGAACGATCGTGAACAATTCCGTCACTGACTGATATCCTCGTCAAAGTATTTCTTACCGATGTCTGCAAGTGTACCGTCTTTTTTCATTTCTGCAAGTGCTTCATTGAAGTCCTCTGCATACTTGCTATCTTTTGCCATCATGAAACCAGACTCATTTTTATCAAATGTTTCTCCGACTGCTTTCACTTTATAACCGGCTTTTTTGAGTTCAGTCAAAACGAACAAGCGATCGTTCATCGCAGCATCAACACGTCCTGCTTCAAGATCTTTTAAAACTTGGTTTGCACCTTTATAATACTTCACTTTTGCGCCAGCATCTTCTGCTGTCTTTGCATAAAGCGAACCTTGTGTCGAACCAACGACTTTACCTTTTAAATCATCAAGTGTTTTGATGTCGTCCGTTTTTTCATTGACGATGATTGTTGATCCGGATACCGTATATGCATCAGAAAATGCATACTTTTCTTTCCGCTCATCCGTGATACCCATTTGGTTCGCGATGACATCGATACGTTCTGAATCAAGTGCTGGAATCAATCCTTTAAAGTCCATTGCTTTATAGTCGATTTTATAGCCGGCGCGTTTAGCGACTTCATTCATGACATCGATGTCATAACCAGTCAGTTCGCCTTTTTCTTTATACGTAAATGGTGGGTATGTCGCTTCAGTACCAACCGTAATCATCTTACTGTCTTTGCTTGCTTCTTCATTAGAAGCGCCGCACGCTGCTAACACCCCCGCCGTTGATAGTGCTGCTACTGCTAGCTTTAGTCCGTGTTTCATAGCGCTCTCTCCTTTAAAAATAAATGATTTCAATTCCTAGTTTTCGAATAGGATTAATTTAAGACTACAAGCAGTATCATACAAAGTTACAAGAACGTCTGTCAATAAAAAAGACTGCCCACGAATGGACAGTCTTAGAAAAGTAAACATTCAGTTGAAATTAACGAATTGTCGCTTCAGTTGCAGCGTCGAAGAAATGCGCTTTTGTCATGTCGAAGAAGAGGTCGAGATCTGATCCCATCTCGACGTGTGAGCGTGAGTCGACACGAGCTGTGAAGGCTTGATTACCTACCTTGGAATAGAGATACGATTCTGCACCCATCAATTCGGAAACTTCGATATGTGCCGGGAAACGGTGTGCTGTTTTTGTGTCTTGATAAATCAATTCAGCATGAATGTCTTCCGGACGGATTCCGAGGACGAGGTCTTTGCTCGTATAGCCGCGTTCACGGAGAACTTTCATTTTGCCTTCAGGGACTTCGAATTTCTCTTCTGTCCCTGTGACGTGGAAAAGTCCATCGTCAGCCAGTTTGCCTGTTAGGAAGTTCATCGAAGGCGATCCGATGAATCCGGCGACGAACATGTTATCTGGGTGATCGTATACTTCTTTAGGTGAGCCGACCTGCTGAATGAGACCTGCTTTCATGATGACGATACGCGTCGCAAGCGTCATCGCTTCTGTTTGGTCATGGGTAACATAAATCGTCGTTGTTTCGAGACGTTTATGAAGTTGGATGATTTCTTTACGCATTTGAACACGGAGTTTTGCATCCAAGTTCGAGAGGGGTTCATCCATCAAGAAGACTTTTGCATCACGAACGATGGCACGACCGATTGCAACACGTTGACGCTGTCCACCTGATAATGCTTTTGGTTTCCGCTCGAGGTACTCTTCCAGACCAAGGATACGTGCCGCATTGTCGACGCGCTGTTTGATTTCGTCTTTCGGGAACTTACGTAGCTTGAGTCCGAATGCCATGTTATCAAACACGTTCATGTGCGGGTAGAGTGCGTAGTTTTGAAAGACCATCGCGATATCGCGGTCTTTCGGCGCGACGTCATTCATCCGTTTACCGTCGATGATGAAATCTCCGCCTGAGATTTCTTCGAGTCCAGCGATCATCCGAAGTGTCGTTGATTTACCACAACCTGATGGTCCGACGAAAACGATGAATTCTTTGTCTTGGATGTGAAGGTTAAAGTCGTCAACGGCCTTTGCTGAGCCGGAATAAATTTTGTCAATATGTTCAAGACGAATATCTGCCATGTGTATATCCTCCTAGTAGTGTGATCGGGTAATGTAACGCTTACAATCCTTAGTATAGAAGAAAAGGGATCAACTGAACATGGACAACATGACGAAATGCAACCGTTTTCATTTGGGCACTATGCTAGAAGTAATAAGGTATATAAAAAGGCGGCACCTTCAAACGATCGAATATCGATTTCTGTCTGTTCTGTCAACCGGTCAAGTCGGTACTGAAGGCTGTTACGATGAAGAAATAAGTGTTTTGCTGTCAACGATACATTCAGATTGGCACGACAGAAAGCATCAATCGTCTCACGCGATTCAGGTTCGAGTGGTGCAATGAAGTGATCTGTCAGCTCGTCACGGACCGTTTCCGATAAAAGAGCGAGTCGTGTGAGGGCAGGTAAGAAACGTTCGACACGGAACGGAAGCAGGTTAAGGGCTGCTTGTTCTAGACGGAACTGGACTGCGATATCTCCATTTATTCGGCGTTGACCGATTAATACTTTTCCATCTGTTAGAAAATCAGATTGTAAAGCTGTGAATAAGTCATTTAAATCATGTTCGCTCACTAACTCATCTCGTTCAATGACAAGCAGTCGAGTCGTCGTCAAGGGGACAAAGATGCTCGAGGAGTCGAAAAAAGAAGTCAATAGCTGTTCGAGATCTTCAGTCGTCCGATCATCGAGTTGATTGAATAAGAAATGGGTCATCCGGAAGGGTTCGTGCTCGACGGCGCTCGATAATTCCAGACGCTGATGCCAGTAAGTTGTATCGGTTGATGCTGAAACGACGACGCGTTCTGCGATTAAATTCAATAAGTCGATTTCACGCCCGGACAACGCGGAACTTTCGATTCCGAAACGAAGCCCATCCGCTAACTGATATACGCTATAATTATCCATGCAATATACCGTGGGGTCTGTCGATAACTGATCTTTGAATAAGGAAATCAATTGCTGTAGCACGTTACATCTCTCCTACATAAAAAGTGATACTCAGACTTTACCACAATACTAAATTCGGAAGGAACGATGAGCTATGCAAATCGAATTCATGACCATCTTAAAAATCATCGGAATGATTGTATTAGGTGCAACAATCGGTGCAGTCACGAACCATCTTGCGATTCGTATGTTATTTCGACCGCTAGAAGCAAAATATATCGGAAAGTACCGGATTCCTTTTACACCAGGTCTAATTCCGAAACGGCGCGATGAACTAGCAGCCAATCTCGGACGGACCGTTGTCAAGCATTTAGTGACCCCTGAAGGAATCGGGAAACGCCTTCGACAACCTGCGATGCACGAGGCCGTTACAAATCTTGTCACGACCGAACTCATGAAATGGGTACACTCAACCGTCACGATTCGAGAAGTGATCGGCCGCTTCGTCAATCAACCGGAAGAACAATTGCGAAAAAAAATCGAACAGACGCTTGAACATGAATTGATGGACGGCGTGATTCATCTGAAAAACTCAACGATTCAAGAAGTCATCGGCGAAGGCGGAGTCTTAAAAGTCAAGGAAGCAATCCCTGACGTCGTAGATGCATTGTTAAAACAAACGGATGTTTATTTTGATAGTCCAGAAGGGAAGATGAAATTAGAGGAGACGGCCGCCGGATTCATCCAAGGAAAACTTGGAGGCGGAATGTTCGGGATGTTACTTGCGAATATCAATTTGGTGGAGATGATTCAACCTGAAATCAAACGGGTATTACAAGGAGAGTCGACGCGTCAGTTCATTACTGAAATGGTCGAGAAAGAAATCGAACAAGTGATGGAACGTCCGATTCATACACTCCTTGATGAAGAGTTAGAGAAACAAGTCATCGAACGCGTCAAATCGGAAATCATCAACCGGATTCCACTAACAGAAACGTTGGATAAGCCATTACACCATTATCTCGGCCGGTTTGATGAGAAAGTGCGGACCGAGTTCGTTCCGGTGATTGTCGACCGGTTGATTGACCAAGCGGTGAAACACGCAGAACGAATCATGACGACACTCGACGTCGAATCGATTGTGCGTGATGAGGTCGACCTACTCGATACACAGTATCTCGAAGAAATCGTCTTATCGATTTCTCGGAAGGAATTCCGGGCTATCACTTGGCTTGGAGGACTGTTAGGTGGTTTAATTGGGATGATACAAGCAATCATCGTGATTGCTTAACTAAATTGGAGGGTTTTAATATGTCTGAAACAAATTTGTATGACCACGCCTATACGCTCGAACGTGCACTGCGAGAAACTCCGGAGTACACAACATTACAAGATTTATACACACAAGTGAACGCTGATCCAGCATCGAATGAACTGTTTGCTTCATTCCGTAACGTTCAACTTGAGCTTCAACAAAAGCAAATGGAAGGTGAAGAAATCACACCTGACGATATGGCTTCAGCTCAAGCAAAAATGTTGGAAGTTCAAAACAATCCACTCATCAGTCAATTGATGCAAGAAGAACAACGGATGCATACGATGTTGACAGAAGTTACTCAAATCATCATGAAGCCGCTCGAAGAACTTTATGCGCCAATGATGGAGCAAAATCAAGACGACGTGCAATAAGATGTAAACAGAGCCTCGGACAATGTCCGGGGCTCTCGGTGTGTAGACAAAGTGGCATTAGACAATAGAAGATTCTTTCTTTTTCGTTGCGTATCTCTTAATTTGTACATAGGTGACTCTGATTTCAATAAGAACTTATGTTGAACTGCCTGCAACAGGCACAATTTTAGGTAAATAAGCACGCTCGAAATGAATCAATTTACCGGCACGCGTGACGCGGGCGCCTTTATGTTCGAACTTTCCTTCTTTGAGACGACGGATCCCTTCCTCCCTTGCATCTGAATCGTTAGGTGATTCAAACGTATCATCGAGTAAAGTTTCTCCACGGTCCGCGAATACAGTAAGTGTATAGAGCATGTCTCTTCCTCCTTTAATAAAATAACTAATTCAAGTGTACTGAATAGTCATTCATTTTACAAGTAGGAGTCAATATCTTGCCACGTTAATTGTCTCGACTTTGGTGGTACTTCAAGATGACTGACACTCATTCCGATTAAACGAATCGGACCCGTGAATTCGATTTCATTAAATAATTTTGTCGTTACCGTGAGTAACCGATCTTCGTCGTTCGTCTCTTCAAGAAAGGTGAAACGTTTTGAACGTGATTGGAATGTCTCTGTTTTCCACTTAACGGTGACCGTCCGACAAACGAGTTCTTTTTGTTGCAGACTACGGACGACAGATTGGGCCTCTCGCTTTAAGGTTTCGAAAATCGTATCAATATCTTCCGTATCTTCTTCGAAGGTCGTTTCAGATCCAATCGATTTGCGCTCACGGTGGGGACGGACTAAACGTTCGTCTTCACCGTGGGCCATCGTATACAATTCTGTTCCACGGTCCCGACCGAGTAACCCGCGGAGTTCTTCGACCGGTGACTGTTGGATATCAGCGACGGTCTCAAATCCATGTTTTCGAAGCGTCTGCTCGGTGACTTTCCCAACACCATGCAAGTCACCGATTTGTAAAGAAGACAAAAAGGGAAGTACCTCCTCAGGCGGAAGAACGGTTAAGCCGTTCGGTTTTTGATAACCGGAAGCAATTTTTGCGACGAGCTTCGAATTAGAGACACCAGCGGATGCCGTCAAGTCCGTCCGGCGTTTGATTTCAGCAAGGATATACTCTGCGATGTGGGTCGCACTCGTCATATTTAAATTATTCTCCGTCACATCGAGGTACGCTTCATCGAGTGATAATGGTTCGACAAGCGGTGTGACTTCAAGAAACAGTTCCATGATTTGCGCACTAACTGCACGATAGACGTCGAATCGGGGACGGATGAAGACGGCACGCGGACAGAGCTGAAAGGCACGACGAGATGGCATCGCGCTGTGGACACCGTACTTCCGTGCTTCATAGGAACAAGTCGCGACGACTCCACGTGCATGAGGAGGGCCACCGACGATGACAGGAACACCCTTTAAGTGAGGGCGATCGCGTTGTTCGACAGAAGCGTAAAAAGCGTCCATATCGATATGAATGATTTTTCGTCCCATCAAAAGTCACCTCCTCCAACTAAATATGATAAACTAAGTATAACGAACTTATGTTCTTATATCTATTTTTTTGTCCGTTTTTTAGGCATGCGAACGAGTGCTCCGAGCCATCCACGCCATTTCATCCAATAAAAGATTCCACCGGTCGTAATCACGATCAGGGTAAGTGCACCTGCGTAACCGTATTTCCAGTCGAGTTCGGGCATGTTCTTGAAGTTCATCCCCCAAATCGCGCCGAGGGCCATCATCGGGGTCGCAACAGCCGTGAAGATCGTCAAGGCCTTCATGATTTCATTTCCTCTAAAGTTCGAGACGGTCGTCGATAAATCGAGCAGAACCTCAATATCTTTTTGATAGTGTTCAATCAACATCAATAAACGCTCGACACGTCGTTTGGCAAGGCGAAACGGAAGATGTTGTTCAAAATCAGTGACTGCGACGAAGGCTTCTTGACCTGCGAGAATCAATTCTTGAAAAGGGACGATTAAGTCAGACCAGTTCTCAATTGTATCGCGTAAGGCAAAGATGCTATCGAGTGAATTCTCATTGATGTTGCCCCTGAGTTCATCTTGTCGAGAAAAGAGTTCCTTTTCAAAGTCATCGATGCCTGAAAAGTACGTATTCATTTGTAACGAAAGAATCACATAAAAGGCATCAAAAGCTGTTTTTGAGTCAAACGGTGCAGCCAGTGACATAATATGTTCAGAGAGTCCGATCGTGATGAGTTCAGTTGGCGTGATGTAATAGCAGATGAAGCGACGGTCGCTTTTATCGTCAGGATTTTGCCAAGTCACGATTGAACCGTATAAGACACCGAGTTCTGCTCGGGTAAAGTTGACATCTTTTGTACGAAGCTGACGAACCCACTCAATTTTTGAGGGACTGACGGTCTCTTCGTTATTTAGTTGTTGGTCGTAGTCTGATACAGTCATGTAGCGGTACCAGTTAAAGTGCGAATCGAATTTCATGTTTAAGGCTCCCATATAGTAGAATAAATAAGTGAATTGCAGTAAGCATAATGAAAAATATTAAAGATACGATTAACTTCTAAAATAAAGGACGTGTTGTGAAATGAAAGGTATTGGACAACTGGCAGTTGGAGAAATGCTTGATCAACGTGTGATGATTAAGCAGTCGATGAAAGGCATCGCGGCGAACGGAAAACCATATCTCACATTGATTTTAGCAGATAAGACAGGTGAAATTGAGACGAAGATGTGGGATACAAGTGATGTCGAAAAGTATGCACCTAAGTTCATCGTCCATGCGGCAGGTGAAGTGATGGATTATCGCGGCCGGACACAGTTGAAACTAAAACAAATTACGGTACTCGATGAGACCAATGTTGAAGAGTACATTCAGGCAGCACCGCTCCCGCGGGAACAAATCGAAACAGAAGTACTCCAGTACATCGAGTCGATTCAACAAGCGGATATGAAAAAAATCGTCAAACACCTTGTCACTAAAAACTTTAATGCCTACTTTACGCATCCGGCGGCTGTTAAGAACCACCATGCGTTCTATTCAGGGTTATCGTACCACGTACTGTCGATGCTGAAGCTTGCCGATCAAATCGCGAAGCTCTATCCGACATTGAATCGCGATCTACTCGTAGCAGGTGTCGTGTTACATGATTATGCAAAAATAAAAG
The DNA here is from genome assembly GCF_018618725.1 of Exiguobacterium sp. s80. NCBI lineage: Bacteria > Bacillati > Bacillota > Bacilli > Caryophanales > Exiguobacterium > Exiguobacterium sp. s80. The sequence goes on from NZ_JACSMP010000001.1 coordinate 25,624, forward strand.
AGTTATCAGATCCTGTCACGCCAGAGTATACGCTTCCTGGAAAACTTGTCGGTCATATTTCATTAATGGTCGCAGAACTTGAAAAAGTCGGAGCAGAACTCGAGATTGATGCTGAAGTGTTGACGGTCTTACAACATCTAGTGCTCAGTCATCACGGTCGTCCTGAGTGGGGATCGGCAGTAGCACCTCAAATGCGCGAAGCAGAAGTGTTATTTTTAATTGATAATTTGGATGCACGAATGACGATGATGGATCGTCTTCTTGAATACGTGGAACCAGGACAATTCTCTGAACGTTCGTTTGCACTCGACAACCGTTCGTTTTATCGACCAAAATTATAATCAGCGGTAGGGGGAGAATAAAATGAAGGCAAAGTTATTCGAAGCAATCGAAATTGGGAATGTGACGTTTCGTAATCGTGTCATCATGGCACCGATGTGTATGTATAGCGCGAAAGAAGACGGTAAGCTGACGGATTGGCACGTGACACATTACGCGTCCCGCGCAGTAGGGGGTGTAGGAGGTGTCATGTTAGAAGCGACAGCTGTGACACCTGACGGACGGATTTCAGCAGGCGATTTAGGAATTTGGTCAGATTCGCAAATTGAAGGCTTACGACGGATTGCGGAGCAAGTACAAGCAGCAGGGGCGAAAGCTGGCGTACAACTAGCACATGCGGGACGGAAAAGCACGACAGCACGTCCGCCTGTCGCACCGAGTCCGATTGCCTTTGATGATTCATATGGAAGTCCAGCCGAGTTATCTATAGAAGACATAAAAAAAATTCAGCAACAATTTATCGATGCAGCATTACGCGTTGAACAAGCAGGGTACGATTTCATTGAATTACATGGGGCACATGGCTATCTAATCAATACATTTTTATCACCGTTATCAAATGAGCGAAACGATCAGTATGGCGGATCGCTTGAAAACCGGATGCGTTTCTTACTTGAAATCACCGAAGGTATTCAAGCAAAATCGGATATCTCACTCTGGGTCCGGATTTCAGCAGCTGATCACGCACCGGGTGGAATGACAGCGACGGACTATATTCCACTCGCGCAAGCATTAGTAGAACGAGGTATCGATTTACTCGATTGTAGCTCCGGTGCCGTCGTCGCTAATGCAGTTCCAGACGTATACCCTGGTTATCAAGTTCCCTATGCTGCAGAGCTCAAGCAAGCGACAGGAATCAAGACAGGGGCAGTTGGATTAATTACGACAGCAACGATGGCAGAAGAGATCTTACGGAGTCAACGTGCTGATGTCGTATTACTCGCACGTGAACTCTTACGGCAACCGTACTGGGTTCATCATGCAGCGGCAGAACTCCATGATGAGGTCATCCTTCCGAAGCAATACGAACGTGCGCCCATTCGTTGATCAAAAAAGAGCGGACTTAAAAAGGAATCACGCTTTCGCACATGTGCTTTCTTCAGGCGGGGGAGTTGCTTCATCTACGCACTTGGTCGCCATGTTCAGAAAATATGTATAGAAAACGCCGATGACTCCGTATAGAAAACGGAATCATCGGCGTTTTTTGATTACTGCTGTTGTTGCATCATTTGTTGCTGCATTTGTTCTTGTTCTTGTTTATCGAGATCAAATGCGTCTTTAAAGTCTTTATTTTCGATTTTGACATCGTATTCTTTCATCAATGCACGGTAGATATCGTTCGGATTGACTTGAGCTGCTTTTTCTTCAGCAAGTTCTTTTTTGATCCGGTCTTTTTCTTTTTCAAGTGTGAAATCTTTTTTCTCTTTACGATCCGTTACCTTGATGATGTGGTAACCGAATTGTGTTTTGATTGGATCAGAGATTTTACCTTCAACGCCATCTTTGAAGGCATACGTTTCGAATTCCTCGACCATTTTACCTTTTGTGAAGTAACCGAGGTCTCCACCTTTCGTAGCGCTACCTGTATCTGTCGATTTCTCCTTAGCGATTTTTGCGAAGTCTCCACCGTCATCTAACTCTTTTTTGATTGCTTTTGCTTCTGATTCTTTTTCGACAAGAATATGGCTTGCTTTTACTTCAACTTTTTCTTGATTGAAACGTTCTTCAATTTCTTTATCTGTTACTTTAGATTTTGCAGATTTTGCTTCTGTTAAGAGCATTTGTGTGCGAAGAACTTTTTCGAATTCTTTTTCACTTTTAATACCGGCTGTTTCCAATGTAGAGTTGAATTGCTCTTCATCCGGGAATTGGTCTTTTGTTTTTTTGACTTCTGCCTCTACTTCTTTATCCGTTACTTTCTTGCCATATTCTTTTTCAAGAAGCTCGTTCATTGTTTGTTGGAAAGCGATTTGCGCACCCGCTTTTTCATAGGCCTCTTCCTGGACATCAGCCTTGTTCACTTCGCCACCTTTATAGTTGATGACGGCTTCATCATTTGACCCACACGCTGCTAGTGTGAAAACACTTGCGACTGCTGCTGCACTTAAAAATTTCTTCTTCATACATACACCCCTAATTTACCATTTATTTCAACCGTTCTATCATATCATATCCTGGCTAGGTTGACAGCTGCACACCTTTTCAAAAGATGTTTGCTCTTTTCTATGCTATCACATTCATCATCAACAGCGTTGACTATCTTTATGGGAAATTGTGATGGGAATTCTGTCTTTGACACAGACTAGTAATGTGACCGTCACTCCACAAAACAGACGAAAAGCGTTCTAGGCAGAGGCTAGAACGCCTGATTTTTAAAAGCATCGAGTTATGCCTTTTTGATTGAATCGATGACAGGGTCTTGCGGGCGACGATCAGCTTCTTCTGTAATCATTTTCGACGTTTCAGCGAAGATATCCATGAAGCTGTCTCCGTATAGACGACGAACGATCGCAGAGATGTCCGTCAGCTCAGGAAACTTCCCGTATAATTCTTGAAGCGGGAGTGAGGCACGGAAGACACCATTCTCTTCCGGGCGGAACGCTTGAATGGTTTCAAGTAATAACGTTTCGCCGGCTGGTGTAAGCTGGACGTACGTATTTCGTTTATCCGTCTCTTTCTTCGAGAATGTCAACAGACCACGGTCTTCTAATTTTTTAGAGAAGTTAAACGCCGTTGAAACGTGCATGACACCGTACTTCGCGATCTCAGAAATCGAAGCACCACCTAAAGCATGTGAAATCCAGAGGATATGATGCTCATTGATGTTTAAATCAAAGGGCTTAATCCAATTTTGCCAATCTTTTTCTACCGTTTTCCATAGTGCTTTGCTCAGCTGGACAATTTTATGACTGTATAACAGTGCTTCTTGTCCAGGATATAATTTTTCATGTTCCATATCTGACTCATCCTTTCGAAAGGTGACGATGGCTAAAAAACGCAAAATGCAAACTATACAAAAAACAAATCGAAGCAATGGACCTTACTTTTGAGGAGAGAGGTGATCCGCATCTTGTTTCGCCTCATCAGCTAATTCTTGGATACGCGAAATGGATTCTTGAATCTCGGCTTGATACACAGAGACATCTTTCGTAACTTCATCTTTGAAGGTTGTACCGGAAATTTTAGCTGTCTCTATTAAGTTCTTGCCCTCCTGTGTTAAATCCTGCACGTTCGTTACGATTGTAGAATAAGAATTTCGACGTTGTTTACCATTCGAAGAGTCACTTTTAGTACCTTGGCGAAGCGCCTTCAAACCGTAAAAAGTCACAAGCGACAGCGTAGCACCAAAAGCGACCCAGTTACGTTGGGGACGCTTCGACATAGTTTACCTCCTTCTTTAATATTAAAATATTTGTTTCATATTATTTTACCGAAAATCCGATATTGGAAACCTATTTTGACAATATTTCTAAAAAAGGGTGTATGGAATAATGCATTCGAAGGTCTTTTTACAGGTGAGTCGAGATTGAATTTGCTAAAATGGCAAGCTCTTCAGCCGTGTAGTCTTCATTATGAACTTCCCATTTTGCGCCAAAACCATCATGTTTATCATGCCGTGGGATTAAATGAATATGAAAGTGTGATACGGACTGTCCAGCGACCTTGCCCGTGTTCGATAGAATGTTGATGCCAGCAGCTTGTGTTTCCTTTTGTAAGGCACGACTAATTTCCGGAACTACGGCAAAGACTGATTGAGCATCTTCGACCGATAAATCGTATACGTGATCTGCATGTTGTTTTGGAATGATTAATGTATGACCTTTTGTAACTTGAGAAAGATCGAGGAATGCAAGAACCTCATCATTTTCAAACACTTTATGGCTAGGTACTTCGTGCTTAGCAATTTTGCAGAAAATACAGTTATCTTTTTGCATAGGGATTACTCCTTTTTTAAAAATAGAATTATCTCCATCTTAAGTGTGATTGACAACGTAATCAAACGTTTTTACACTTAGATACACAAGATTAAAGAAAGTAGGGAACTCACGATGCCGTCTCGTATGACGTTACATGAACGAAGGAAAAAACGAAATCAGCGTTTGCTCATCATCGGAATCGTTCTCCTCTTAGTTGCAGGGGGAGTCTGGGGGTACGTAAGCCAAATCAAGCCGGCTGCTGAGCGAGAGCGTACAGAAGCTGTTTTTGTGAAAGCCGTGAACGATCAGGACCGGGCTGCGTTCCAAAAATTCGTCTATGAAGATGATCAAGTCGTATCGATTGCGGAAGCAACTCGTTTGATGAAATGGTTTCAGGCAGAGGATGGACGTCTCAGCCGAGCAGCGGCGGAGATTAAAGCCGATCAGCAAAACTACCCTGAACCTACAGCAGAGAAAAATGAACAGGATTTATTCGAGCTAAAAAAAACAGCAGGGCGCTTTTGGTATGACGAATATGTGCTTCATCTAAATAAACAGCTACTTCAAGTAACGAGTGATGTACCAGAGACGACTGTCTTCATAGATGATGAAGAAGTAGGCGTCCAGGAGGATGAGCCGTTGAAAATCAAACGTTTTCCGGGTGAGTACGATGTACTTGCAAGTGTCGAAGCCAATGGTAAGACAGGACGAGACCGTCAAACCGTTCAACTGGGAGACGAAAAAACAACGGAAGTAACGTTTAAGTTAGCGAAGCAAATCAAACCAGACGTCACGGAGCAGTATGGATTAGACATCGAAAAATTGTTAGAAACTGAAGTCGAGGCACGAACAGGCAAGTCGATCGATACGATGACGACTTATCTAGGAGGCGACCGTACGTCGTTCGAAAAAGAATTTGGTCCTCCAGTATCGCCTCCAGCATCAAATGTAGCAAATCGTGCAGTGTACGACGGTTTTGAAGTGACGTATGCAAACAATGATGTAAAAAGCATCATGATTGATTTAAATAAGACGCCGTCTGAGCTTGAAGCAGTCGCCGGTAAACCGGAATCGAAAAGTAATGAATCGATCGGGACCGTCTGGGAGTACCCGACGAGCTTCTTTGAAGATATACTAGGTTGGCTTAACTTGCGCTCAGAAAAAAGAGTGATCGAGCGTTCGGATAAAATGTGGTTAGAATTGCGCTGATGGTACAAAAAAAGCACTGGTAACGACTTTGAGAACTTCGAGTCTGTTACCGGTGCTTTCATTTATTATTTTTTGTTCACTGCACGAAGAATGAACGAAACGATTAGAATCAAGATGATTGCTCCGAGTAATGCTGGAATGACGGCGAATCCTCCAAGATCAGGTCCCCAACTACCGAAGAGAGCTTGACCGATCATGGCCCCGACGAAACCTGCGATGATGTTACCGATGATACCACCGGGAACGTCTTTACCAAGAATAAGACTTGCCAACCAACCAATGATACCACCGACGATTAAAGCCCATAAGAATCCCATTTAAAACACTCCTTTTTTAGTTTGAATAAGGTCTCAAGTAATTAGTTTTTATTACCGTTTACGAACTGAACGAAGAACGAGTGATACGATGAAGATTAAGATGATTGCACCGATGATTGCAGGAATGACTGCGAAACCGCCGATAGAAGGTCCCATGTCTCCGAAGATGGCTTGTCCGATCATTGAACCGATGAAACCAGCGACGATGTTACCGATGATGCCGCCAGGAACGTCTTTCCCGATGATTAAGCTCGCTACCCAACCAATCAAACCGCCGACGATTAAAGCCCATAAAAATCCCATTAAAAAACACTCCTTTGAATTACTAGTTTTAGTGGTTACTGCTACTTACTTTTTATTTACTGAACGAAGAACGAGTGACACGATGAAGATTAAGATGATTGCACCGATGATTGCAGGAATAACTGCGAATCCGCCGATGTCAGGTCCCATGTCCCCGAAGATGGCTTGTCCGATCATTGAACCGATGAAACCTGCGACGATGTTACCGATGATGCCACCAGGAACGTCTTTCCCGATGATCAAGCTCGCTACCCAACCAATCAAACCGCCAACGATTAAAGCCCATAAAAATCCCATTAAAAAACACTCCTTTGAATTACTAGTTTTAGTGGTTACTGCTACTTACTTTTTATTTACTGAACGAAGAACGAGTGACACGATGAAGATTAAGATAATTGCACCAATGATTGCAGGAATTACCGCGAAACCGCCGATAGAAGGTCCCATGTCACCGAAGATAGCTTGTCCGATCATTGAACCGATGAAACCTGCGATGATGTTACCGATGATGCCGCCCGGTACGTCTTTCCCGATAATCAAGCTCGCTACCCAACCAATTAAACCGCCGACGATTAAAGCCCATAAAAATCCCATTTAAAAACACTCCTCTAATTTAAATTGTTATTCGATGATAATGATTACTTGCGAATGGCACGAAGAATCAATGACACGATGAAGATTAAGATGATTGCACCTAAGATTGCAGGAATGATTGCGAACCCGGCAAGATCAGGTCCCATTGAACCGAAGATTGACTGTCCGATGATTGCGCCGATGAAACCAGCAATGATGTTACCGATGATGCCACCAGGAACGTCTTTCCCGATGATTAAACTTGCTACCCAACCGATTAGTCCACCAACGATTAAAGCCCATAAGAATCCCATTTGAAACACTCCTTTTCATACTTAGATTTACCTGTTTTCAGGTTGTTATAAACACTTTGAAAATGAATGACTCATAAACGTAATTTTTGATGAGAAGTAAAATAATACAAGTAGATAAGATAGCTAGACGATTAGACCAGTTACTTCTCTATAAAACGTTTGATGTGACATACACTTTCAATTTTTGTAAATCGTTTTTCATATATTGATGTAACGATTACACTTAGAGTAATTGCCGTAATAAGATGTATTGAAACCTTTTCTTTTAAAAAAAATCATCAATAGTAGAAAAACAAGGATGAATTGTCTAGGATAGTTAATGAGAGGAGTGGCTAGATTTGTTATTAGAAATTAAAGATCTTTCAGGTGGATATGGATCGAAAACAGTGTTGCATCATATTGATATAGCAGTAAAGCAAGGGGAGTTAGTTGGACTGATTGGATTGAATGGTGCCGGGAAATCGACGACGATTAAGCACATATTAGGATTGTTACCTATTAAGTCAGGTGAAATCTTGATTAACGGTGTCAGTCTGTCAACTGATGAACAAACGTACCGGAAACAAGTGGCATACATCCCGGAACAGCCGATGTTATACGAACAGTTGACTCTTCGAGAGCACCTTCGCTTAATGGCGCAAGGGTATGATGTCGATGAGAAAACAGCACAAGAACGAATCGAACATTACACAGAGCGATTGCGGATGACGAAACAGCTGGAATGGTTTCCAAGTGTATTTTCTAAAGGAATGAAACAAAAGGCGATGATTCTCTGTGCTTTAATCACAGGCAGTGAGTTATTGATTGTCGACGAACCGTTTGTTGGTCTCGATCCACTAGCGATCCGGGAATTGTTGAATATTTTTAGTGAATTAAAAACCGATGGAAAAGGTATTTTAATGTCCACACATATTTTAGAGACTGCGGAGCGGCATTGTAATCGATTTATTCTCCTTCACGATGGACATATCGCAGCAGAGGGGACGACCGAGGAATTGCGGAAACGTTTTGATTTAACGGATAGTTCGCTTGATGACATTTATGTAGCTGCCATCGAGGAGGCAGAAGGATGACGAGTGCTACCTTATGGCGAGAACGCTATCAAGCTGCGATGTCGGAAATGACCAAGTACATGAAGTACATGGCGAACGGTGGATTGTTATTTACGGTCTACTTCGTCATCTTGTATGCTCTCGTCGTCTATGGGCGGTTTCTGAATCAAATCAATGGCGACTTTCCTGGAAATCTGCTGATGGGCGGTTTATTCATTATCATCGCCTTTTATCGGACGGCACGAACGTTCTTAGTCGAGGCTGACCAAGTATTTTTATTGCCGAACTTGCCGCAACTTCGTTCTTATATGAAGCGGGTCCGACTGTACAATGCTTTTTTAGGGATGGTTCGAGTTGTCATTCCGTTTTTAGCAATCGCTGTCCTTTATGTAAGAACGGAATCAACGAGTCCGCTTGAGATGATCGTATTATTTTTCGCTCTCGCGATGATTGGTGCGAGCGCGAACCTATCGAAACTAGAAGCGATTCCGCACCGGCTTGTCGTTCTGTATGCAGTGGGCGCAGGGATTTTAGTGATGATTGATATGCCGCTTTTCAGTATAGTGATTACGAGCTTACTGCTCGTCACGCTGCACTTAAAAAAATATCAGAAGTTACCGCTGATGGAATGGATTGCAATCGAGCAGGAGTCGCGTGATCGTTTCTACCGGATTGCGAACTGGTTCGTTGATGTTCCACGCTTATCGAAGACGTATAAACAACGCCGTATCTTAAGCCAACTCGTCGAAAAAATTCAATTTGATAAAAAACAAACGTTCGACTACCTTTACATGAAGCAACTCATTCGTAGCACAGACGGAATTGGATTGATTGTTCGGCTCACATTGATTGGTGCAGTCTTCATCTGGCTCGGAAAAGATAATCCGTGGCTTGTCACGTTTGCAATTCCTGCCTTCAGTGGTTTGACGAGTTTTCAATTGGCGCCATTTACACGTGCAATCGATTCGCATTTGTTAACGCGCTTGTTGCCTTTTGGAGATGCGAATAGATCTCGTAAAAAAGTCATCCGGGTCGCGTCAATCCTTCAGATTATCGCATTAGCATTAATCGCTATATTAATGAACGGGCAACCTATCGTCTTGGTTGGGGCAATCATCGCCATTGCCGTTAGTGAAATGTATCTCAGAAAATGAAATGTAATGTAATGTATGACAGACTAACCCCCGATTTCTCGTTCCTAAGTAGGTACGAGAAATCGGGGGTTAGTTTCTTGTTTAAGAAAACGAGATGTTAATTCACTTTTTCAGAAGTTTCAGCATCATACGTTGCTTTTAGTTCTTTACTGATTGGAGCGGGGAGGTCATATGAAGCTTGTCCGTGTTCAGCGACATCAAGTCCGCGGAGTTCATCTTCTCGCGTGATCCGAAGGCCGATCGTTACATCGAGGAGTTTGAGGAAAGCATAACTTAAGACACTGACGACGACGACGGCGAAGACAACACCGAGTGCTTGGACACCGAGTTGACTAAAGCCACCCCCGTAGAATAAACCAGCTTGTCCAATCCCTGTGATTTCAACGAGGCGTGGTGAGGCGAAGAACCCGGTAGCAAGTGTTCCCCAAATCCCGGCGACACCGTGAACAGAGAAGGCACATAATGGATCATCGACACGGCGCGCGAGTAAAATGCTTGTTCCGTACGTGATGATACCTGCGAGGAAACCAATTACAACTGCACCCCACGGTTCAACGAATGCACAGGCTGCAGTAATCGCGACGAGTGCTGCAAGTACGCCGTTGATAATCGAAGGAATGTCTGCCACACGACGATGCCAGAAAGAAATAGCGAGTGCGCCGAGTGCGCCGGCAGCTGTCGCAAGTAACGTCGTCAAGGCGACATAACTGAAGAACCCGTCGGCAATCGTCAATGTCGATCCAGCGTTGAAGCCGAACCAGCATAACCAAAGAATGAAGGCGCCGACGACAGAATAGATGACGTTGTGACCAAGGAGCGGCGTTTTTTCAGCGCCAATCCGCTTTTTCAAAATTAACGCGGCGACGAGAGCGGCGATTCCACCTTGTAAGTGGACGACGGTCGAACCGGCGAAGTCTTGCATACCGAGTGAACCGAGGAAACCACCTGCCCAAACGGAGCGAGCGATGATTGGATAAATGATGGCGACAAAGAATGTTCCGAACAGCAGATAAACAGATAGTTTAGCTCGTTCAGCAAACCCGCCCCAGGCAATCGCTAAGGAAACAGCGACGAATGAGAGTTGGAAGAGGAACTTAACATCGATTGTAACATTTGACCAGTCGAGACTTGAGAACCCTCCTTGTAAGAAGAATCCTTCCGTTCCGATTAGACCAGGTCCGTCTCCGAACGTCAGTCCAAACCCAATCGCCCAAAAAGCTAACGCGGCGACGGAAAAACTAATGAGCTGTTTGACGGCGACGTGCCCTGCATTTTTGGCGCGTAACATTCCCGTTTCAAGTAATAGGAAACCGATTTGCATCGTAAAGACGAGTAGCGTAGCGAATAAGACATAAAACGTATCAACTGAAATGATCATTTCTTCAAGATTCATCGTCGTTCCTCCTTTATCAATTTAAAGTATGTGTTTACTTTAAACGGAAATTGTTTTTAAGGAACGACTTGTGTCAGAAAATCTGACATGGTATTTTTATCAAAAGGAGTGACGAAGATGAGTTACCGTGAAAAGAAAGTGATGTCGATCGGGATTGTCTGTGAATTGACAGGGTTATCGGAACGTCAGATTCGTTACTATGAGGAGCGGAAACTTATTTTCCCGGAGCGTACGAACGGGAAAACACGAAAATATTCATTTACAGATATTGAACGACTAGTTGAAGTTGCAGAAAAAATCGAAGATGGTTGGCGGACGCATGAAATCCGTGAAAAAGAGCGGAAAGTAACGGAGCAGCAACGAACTGATTTAATTCGGGGACAATTGAATGCTGCGTTTGGTCTTTACAAGAAACGGTGAACATTTAATGAACTGGATAAGGAACTGTAATTTTGTAACCGATTTATTGGCACAGACTTCTTCATTTCAGATATAATGTTTCTGTGTTCACAAACTTATCGTACGTTATTTTGGGGCGTTAGTAAGAGTATAAAGGGGTAGTTATGATGAAAAACTTCAATGATACGTTTTTACGGGCGGTCCGTGGCGAACAAGTGGGCCACGTACCTGTCTGGTACATGCGACAAGCAGGTCGTTATCAAGCGGAATATCGTGAAATTAAAAAGACGCGTACGCTGTTCGAGATCACACATGATCCAGAACTATGTGCATACGTCACTGAATTGCCGGTTAAACAACTTGGTGTTGACGCAGCGATTCTGTACAAAGACATCATGACGCCATTACCATCTATGGGTGTTGATGTTGAAATTAAAAGTGGCATCGGTCCGGTCATCGCGAATCCGATTCAAACGATGGAAGATGTACAGGCGCTACAACCGTTTAAAAAAGAAGATATTCCATATATCTTCGAGACCATCAAGTTATTACGGGAACGATTAGAAGTACCATTGATTGGGTTTTCAGGCGCACCGTTTACACTTGCGAGCTATATGATTGAAGGTGGACCTTCAAAAGGCTACCATAAAACGAAAGCATTGATGTATGGACATCCGGATGTATGGCATGCATTAATGGAGAAACTCGGAGACATGGTGATTGACTACATTAAAGCTCAAGTTGATGCTGGGATTCAAGCGTTTCAGATTTTTGATTCATGGGTCGGAACGACAAGTCAGAAAGATTATGTTCTCTACATCAAACCGACAATGGAGCGGATTTTCACGGAATTAAAAGAAACGGGCGTTCCGATGATTATGTTTGGTGTCGGTGCAAGTCACTTAGCAGAAGAGTGGCATGATTTACCGCTCGACGTCGTTGGACTTGATTGGCGTCTGTCGATCGACGAAGCACGCGAACGCGGGTTGACAAAAACGTTGCAAGGAAACCTTGATCCCTCTTATTTACTTGCACCATGGGAAATCTTAGAAGCGAAAGCAACAGAGATTCTTGACATGGGAATGAAACGTCCTGGATTCATCTTTAATTTAGGACATGGAATCTTCCCGGAAGTCGACCCAGAAGTCTTAAAACGCTTGACTGCATTTATCCATGATTATTCGAAAGAAAAAATGGAGGTAGCAAAATGAAAACACTTGGATTACTCGTAATGGCATACGGAACACCGTATAAACCGGAAGATATCGAACGATATTACACGCACATCCGTCGTGGGCGTAAACCGTCACCTGAAGCACTCGCTGAACTGACGGAGCGTTATGAAGCAATCGGCGGTGTCTCGCCACTTGCACAAGTCACGATTGACCAGGCGGAAGAATTACATCGTCAGTTGTCTGCAAAATATGCGGGCGAAATTGAGTTCAAACTCTATCTAGGTCTCAAGCACATCGAACCGTTCGTCGAAGATGCGGTCGAGCAAATGGCAAAAGACGGCATCACGGAAGCAGTGACGGTTGTTTTAGCACCACACTATTCGACATTCAGCATTCGTTCATACAATGGACGAGCAAAAGAAGTCGCGGACAAACACGGAATTCAGCTTGCTTCTGTCGAATCATGGTACCAAGAAGAAGCATTCATCAACTGGTGGGGACAAGCGATTCGTCAAACATTCGATGCACTGCCTGTAACAGAAGAAAAAGCGGTCCTCGTCGTGTCAGCGCATAGTCTTCCTGAGAAAATCATTGCAAACGGTGACCCGTATCCGGATCAATTGAAAGAAACGGCAGAGTTGATTGCAAAACGTGCTGGTGTCAAACATATGATTACAGGATGGCAATCGGCAGGACAAACACCTGAACCTTGGCTCGGGCCAGACGTTCAAGATTTAACGCGTGATGTTTATGAAGCAGAAGGGTATGAAGCATTCGTATACGTACCAGTCGGATTCGTCGCTGACCATTTAGAAGTTTTGTTTGATAATGATTACGAGTGTAAAGTCGTATGTGACGAACTCGGTATCCACTATGCTCGACCAGGTATGCCAAACGCGGAGCCGGCTTTCATGGAGGCAGTCATGGAAGCCGTCGCAAAACAAGTTGGTAGCTATGTCAAGTAAACGTCTCGTTATCGTCGGCGGGGGTATTACTGGTCTTGCCGCTGCCTATTTCGCAGAACGTTTATTTCCTGATTTAAATATCACCGTCCTAGAAGCAGGTGAGCGACTTGGTGGTAAAGTCGCGACCTATCGAGAAGACGGCTTCATGATTGAGCGTGGTCCGGATTCTTACGTCGCACGAAAACACATCTTGACCGATTTAATTGAAGCGGTTGGATTAGGCGATAAGTTGGTTCGAAACAACACGTCGCAAGCATTCATTTTAGATCCAGGTGGTCTCCATCCGATTCCGAAAGGGTCTGTGATGGGGATCCCGACCGATTTAAACTTATTTTCAGAGACGACGTTGCTGACAGATTCGGAAAAAGCGGAGGTTGCACGATTGTTGCTTCATCCTTCTGATCAATTGACGATTCCTGAAGAAGATATTCCGCTCGGTAGTTACTTGCGTCCTCGCCTCGGGGATGCGCTGGTCGAGAAGTTGATCGAACCGTTATTGTCGGGAATTTATGCCGGGAACATTGATCAAATGAGTACGTTCGCGACATATCCGCAGTTCGTTGCGAATGAACAAAAAGCGGGATCGTTATTCGAAGGGATGCGTTTGATGCGTCCGACTGCTCAAGTTCAAGGACAAACGAAACCAGCGACAGGACAGTTCCTGTCACTTTCAACGGGACTTGAATCGCTAGTCGAACGTTTAGAAGAAGTGCTTGAACGGACTGAAATTCGTCTAGAAACGCCTTTACTCGAAGTTGCGCGTGAAAATGAACGGTATCGCTTAAAAACAGATCATGGTCCTGAGTATGCCGATTATGTACTCTTGACGATTCCTCATCCTCAAGTCGTCAGTTTACTTCCGGATGCCGATTTACGGGAACTTGAGCAGTTGAAGACCCATTCAACGGCGACGGTTACGCTGATTTTCGATGAGCAAGCGACATTACCCATTGAAGGTACAGGTTTTGTCGTCAATCGACGTGCCCCGTATTCGATTACGGCATGTACGGCGATCGATCAAAAGTGGAGTCATTCTGCACCGAATCATACGGTTTTACGCGCTTTTGTCGGTCGGCCAGGTAATGATGCGCTCGTTCACGAGACGGATGATGTCATCAAGGAAACAGTATTAAAAGATTTGGAACAAATTTGTGGTCAAACGCTTGCACCGAGACAAGTCATCATCAGCCGGTTAGTTGATGGTTTACCAGCTTATACGGTTGGTCATGCAGGACGGATTCAAATTGTCCGTGACGAAGTCATGAGTAAGTATCCTGGTGTGTATTTAGCGGGATTGGCTTATGATGGCGTCGGTTTACCGGATTGTGTTGCCAGTGCGAAAACGATGGTTGAAGAAATCGCTATACAGCACGGACACGAACAGTCGAACGCTTAAACTAACATGCCTGAAATTCAGTTACTACTGAATTTCAGGCATGTTTTTTAATGAACGGCAAAGGGACTAAAGAATGGATGCTGGGGAATAGAAGGGAGAGGAGGGATGGATATGATGGATGTACTTAGCACGTTTACAGTTGTCTTACTGTTTGGACTGGGAATCATGAATTTACTTGCAGTGTTGACGGTCATCTTCTTGGAACGGCGTGATATTGGTGCGACATGGGCCTGGATGCTCGTCCTCTATTTCATTCCGATCGTTGGATTTTTAATTTATTTATTTTTTGGACGCCTACTCAAGAAAAAGGATTTTTATCATGTTAAAGAAGAGGAGCGGTTGGAACAGTCACGACGTGTCGAGCTACAGATTGCAGAATTGAACCATTTGGGTGACCTTCGACGGACATATCCGTTGATCGAACGATACAATCAATTGATTCAAATGAATCTGAAATCAAACAGGTCATTACTCAGCCTGAAAAATGAAGTGACGATTCTATCAGATGGTGAACAAAAATTTAATCGAATGATGACAGACATCATGAATGCCAAACATGAAATCAATATCCAGTATTACATCATCCAAAAAGATTCCCTTGGCTTAGCATTGATTGACGCATTGACGAAGATGGCGCGTCAAGGAATCAAAGTCCGTTTATTGTATGATGCAGTAGGCTCTCGTGATTTGAAACGACAAGATTTTAAAGACTTACTTCATCATGGTGGAGAAGTGTTTGCGTTTTTCCCACCGACGTTTGGAGTCATTAATTTTCGAATGAACAACCGGAATCATCGTAAGTCTTGTATCGTCGATGGGCAGATTGGTTACATCGGAGGCTTTAATGTCGGAACGGAGTATTTTGGAATTGATGAGAAATTCGGCTATTGGCGTGATACACATTTTCGGCTAGAAGGTGAGGTCGTTCACGATCAATTAGATCGATTTATTTTGGATTGGAATCAAGCGAATGACATCTACACGGATAAAACGCTCTTTTATTATGGATCTCACGAAATCAATCAGCCGTTACCCATGCAAATTGTCACATCAGGACCAAATTCTGAGACAGAACATTTAAAAAATGTATTGATTAAAATGATTTCACTTGCTAAGAAATCAGTAATGATTCAGTCGCCTTATTTCATACCAGATGCCAGTTACATGGATGCGTGTAAGATGGCGCTATTGTCTGGTGTCGATGTTCGAATCATGATTCCGAATAAACCGGATCACCCATTCGTTTACTGGGCGACGACAGCCGCAGCGGGAGAACTGATTGCCTATGGAGCGAAAATCTATACGTACGAACCAGGGTTTCTTCATGCAAAGACAATTGTCGTCGATGGAGAGATTGCTTCAGTCGGAACGACGAACATTGATGCCCGGAGTTTTCGATTGAACTTTGAAATGAACTCGATTGTATATGACCGAGCGACTGCGCTCGAGTTAGAACAATTATTTCTCGCTGATTGTGATGTATCAAAGTTGTTAACTGCTGAAATATATGCAGAACGGTCGAGGCTGATTAAATTTAAAGAGAGCATTTCTAGATTGTTGTCTCCGATTTTGTAAGGAAGAAAAAGTAAAGGTATGACTTTGATCACGATTCGTTCGAAACAGGTTTGAGAAGGCAAAGAAAAAGAGAAATGGTATAGTGGGATTGAAAAAGATAAAGGAGAGTGGAAGAAGTGGCAAAAGCAATCAAGTTATTGATTTCCGACATGGATGGTACGGTTTTATCGAGTAATCAAAAAATCGAACAGGAAACGATTGATGCGATTAAGGCGGCAAAGGAACAAGGCGTCGATTTTGCGATTGCAACAGGGCGGAACTACTTAAATGCGAAGGAATTAACGGATCAAGCAGGAATCGTTTGTCCAATCATTGCATCGAACGGTGCACGTGTCATGACGCGCGATGGTGAACAACTGAGCGCAACGACGTTGACGGCTGAACAAGCGCAACAAATTTATAGTATCATCAGCCAATATGAAGTGTTTTTCGAGATGTTCTGTGATCAAGGTCTCGTAACAGCGCAAGGCGCAACAATCGATGCAGCGTATGACTCATTAAAAGATATGAGTCGTGAAAGTGACCGTGCGAAAGAAGTTCTCGACTTTTTCTATAAACGCTATTACGTCAATGAAGATGTAAAAATGATTGATGGGTTCCGTTCCTTCATCCGGAATCAGGCGGGACAAGTCTTTAAATTCATCTCATTCTCGTTCGATCAAGACTTAATGAATAAGATTTGGAAAGAAGTCGAAGAAAAAGTTGACGGTATTTATGTGACGTCGTCTGGTCACGATAACATCGAAGTCATGGCAGTCGGTGCCGATAAAGGAACAGCTGTCAAAACGTTAGCGAAGCACTTAGGTGTATCAATCGATGAGGTCGCAGTCATCGGTGACAACTTAAACGACGTTCCAATGTTCAAAGTCGCAGGTGTTGCGATTGCGATGGGAAATGGACATGAAGATGCAAAAGCGATTGCCTCTCACGTCACAAAAACAAACGATGAACATGGTGTCGGTCATGCAATCAGTCAACTTGCAGCCGGAACATGGTCTTAACGGGAGGGTAATATGTTTAAAGCGTTTAAAGAGTTTGCCTTTCGCGGAAATGTCGTTGATTTAGCGATTGGTGTCATCTTAGGGGCAGCATTTAGTAGTATCATCAAGGCACTCGTCAACAGTATCTTCATGCCGTTGATTGGCATCGTAGTTGGTGGAGTAAATGTAAAAGGATTATCGGTGTCCGTCGGGAGTGCAGAATTATTGTATGGACAGTTTCTTCAAGCAACGATTGAATTCATCTTAATTGCCTTTGCGTTGTTTTTATTCGTCAAAGCTATCAATCGTTTTCGGAGTAAAGAAGAAGTTACGGAAGAAGTCCCGGAACCGACGACGGAAGAAAGACTGCTTACAGAAATTCGAGATGCACTCGTCAGTCGAAACGATGATCGTATTTAAGTAGAAAATTAAATCAAGAAAAAACCCGTCAGCTTTTCTACTCGTCGTAGCAGTAGAAAATGCAGCGGGTTTTTCTTATAAAATGGAAATGAGTTGATTCTCTGAACAAACTTGAAGGGAAAATTGTTTTTCGACACCTTGATCAAATTGAACATCGAGAACGTCTCCTGTTAAATGAAGAACAGTCCCTTCGCCAAATGATTTATGGGCAATCCGCATCTTTTCCTCGATTGGTAATAGTTCTACGGGAGGACGCATACTCGGTCGAACTTGTGCTTGCTGTTTTTGTCGTTTAGCGGCATCTGGATTCAGGATTTGTCGCACGTTGCCAACAAAAATCGATTCTTCGACGACTTTTGATTTGTAGCGATACGAAATCAAATGGAGTTCATGACGTGCTCGTGTCATGCCGACATAGAACAACCGAGCAGCCTCTTCCATTTCTTCGAGCTGACCATCTTTATAGGATTTGATATTATCTGATGATGGTAAAACGCCATTGATTAAATCAATCATGAAGACACGATTAAATTCGAGTCCTTTTGCACTATGGAACGTGGAAAGCGTGACTGCGTTTTGATGTTTATTGGACTTGGCATCACGCATCAGTTGCTCTAAGTGAACAATACGCTCCTTGAATGCGAGAGCGGTCGGTAAGTCACTGGCGACATTTTCAATCGTGTTCAACATCTCAAGTAAATAATCGATACTGAATCCAAGACTGTCACTCATCTTACGTAAGTTTTTTTCGTATCCGAGTTCATTACGAATCAAAGCAAGAGCAGCAGCCGGACGGGCAGTTTGAATCGAAGCGAAAACAGTTTTCATCGTTTTTAATTGTTTCTTTTGGTAAAACTTCATCTCGACATGTTGAAGTAACAAGTCAAACGCATGTTCACCATTACGTAATTCATAGAGGCGTTGCAACTGGACTTTAGAAATATAGCCGGCAAACTTCGTATGAATTTGTGCCAATACATCGATGTCGGAAGGATCCTGGGCGAATTCGATAAAATGTAAAATATCTTTTAGGACCCAGTGACTGAAGAATTTATGATCGACATCTTTAATGTAAAATGGAACATTTGCTAAATCGAGTGCATTCATGACATTGATTGACGATGCATTGTTCCGGTAAAGAATCGCGACTTCCTCAAAGTTCGTTTCCTGCCGCAACTGATTGATGACATATCGCGTTTGATCTTCATAAGAAGCAAGCTGTTCAATCGTAATCGGACGGACGGATGGATTTTCTGTGAACATTTTTTTCGGATGTCGTACTTTATTCCGTTGAATGAATTGATTCGCCGTTTCGACGATTTCTTTTGACGAACGATAATTTTGTTCCATATACAAAACCGTTGCATCCGGGTACGTGTCCTTGAAGTGGATAATCTTCGAAACATCGGCACCACGCCAGCTATATAAAGTTTGGTCATCATCAGCGACAACACAGAGATTGTTATGCGGAAGAGCCAATTTTTCAACGAGTTGATGCTGGACGAGAGAGGTATCCTGACTTTCATCCGTCAATATATATTCGAAACGTCGTTGATAGTTAGCTAACAAAGAAGCATCGTCAGCAAGAATCGTATTGGCATACGTCAACATGTCATCAAAATCCATCAAAGGATGTGAGGGATCGCGCAGTTTAAATTGTTCATATGCAAGATAGATTTCTGTGAAGTTTTTAATCGTTGTTTTTAATGTACGAATATCTTTTTCGACGAGGAGGCGGTTTTTGACAAAAGAAATCATCCGTAACAACTCGTCCATTTGATCTTCTGTGATGACGCTACGGTTTATTTCCTGGAAAATACGACGTAATACCATTCGTTTATGCATCGGCTGATTCGCTGTCTTTTCCAAAGCACCTTCGATGATCGTATATTGTAACTGATTCAATGACGCATAATCTCGCACGACCTGAAAAGCGAAACTATGGATGGTGGAAAAGGACGCAGTCGTCCCAATAAGATGATGAAACCAACCGTGAAACCGTTCCGCCATTTCATGGGCTGCTGCTTTACTAAACGTCAAACCTAGAATCGCTCGTGGATTTACTTTCTTTTCTAAGATTAAATAAGCAATTTTAAAGTTTAAGGTAGTTGTCTTACCAGACCCGGGGGAAGCAAGTAACAGAAGCGGACCTTCATCATGCTCAATCGCAGCACGTTGGACGGGGTTCAACTTCGTACCAGTTTCAAGCTCCATTTTTTTAAAGAAATCATCGGACATGTCAATCTTCACCTCTAACATCTGTAAACTCGATTTTCTTTCCCTAGTTTAGCATTTCCGACATCATAATTGATTAAGGAAGTAAAAGAAGTGGAATAATATTAGAACGAAACAGAAAGTATGATATGAGAAAAAATGAGAAGTGACTTCGTTTTTCGGTGAGTTATGTATAGGATAAAACTTAAAATCAGTGTAAAATGGGAATTGATGTAAGTCTAGTGAGCTAAAGTAGCTCTTTTTGAAATAGACGGAAGGATGAAAAAAACCATGTCTCAAATCAGATTATTTATGTATACGGATGAACACTATGAGCAATGCGATGCCTTTATACTTCCGGAAGAACAAGTTCAATTTACGACTTTCCCGACTCGTGTCGTAACGGAAGCGTTAGAAAATCCAGATAAGTTTCCTGTCGTCATCAAAAAAGACTTGGAAGTCGTCGGCTTTTTCATCTTGCACTTAAACCCCCCGAAAACGCATCGGACAGAAGAACAAAGTGTTCTCTTACGTGCATTTTCGATTGATGCTAAACATCAAAAACAAGGGTATGCCAAAGAAGCGATGTTGCAGCTACCAAAATTCGTTCAGCAACACTTTCCACAAGTAACTGCCATTACATTAGCTGTCAATAAAAAAAATATCGCGGCTAAATCGTTATATTTTAAAACCGGTTATGTAGATACGCTCCAATCAGTCATGGGACCAATCGGCGAACAACACATACTCGCTTTTAGCTTGCAAAAAGAAACGCAATTAGAGCGTTGAGTACCATCGAAAAGGCTTGAGATACAATCGGATGATTTTGAACAGGACGAAATTAAAGAAGGGATTGCGCATTGATTTTAGATGGCAATCCCTTCTTTAATTTTTTTTAGAGCAAATCACGTGTTTCGGACTCTCGGTCTAAAAGTGCTGTGCTTTTTATATTTACAATTCGTAGATCGCAATATCCGCTGTCAAATCACCGATTAACGTAATATCCTGACTCGTTGATTTCGGGAAAATGCGAGTGGAAGCGACAGCTTCACCGTCATTCAAAAAGATTTCGATTGATGAGCGATCAACGAATAGCCGTAGTTGATGTAACGGTTGTTCTAATTGAACAGTACGTGTCGTACCGTAATCGACAGCAGGAACTTCAGCGCCAGAACGACTACGATCAAGCGTAAAGCGTTGTGTCATCGCATCATAAGTTAGGACGGTTGCTTCCTGGTCAGCGGCTCGAACATGTATCTCGAACTGCGTTGTTTGAAGTGCTAAGTTTGATAGATCGAGTTCAAATGTCTCTGCTTGGGCCATCACCATCGCATGATTAATTTCAGTAGATTGCGCGTAAATTGTACGTTTTCTAAGAAGATCGAGTTCACGGACAGGCAATTGTTTCAAACGTCCTTCCTGCAACGTCAGTTCACGTGGAAGTGTTAATGCATGAGCCCAGTTATACATGTCGCTCGGGTATGAAATGTCTGGTAAGCCCATCCATCCGACTAAAATCCGGCGTCCATCTGCTGCTTGCGTCGTTTGGGGGGCATAAAAATCAAACCCGAAATCGAGTTCTGAGAAGGCATGGTGTTGATACGTTAACTCAGGCAAAGCTAGTTTTTCCCCAATCATGTATCCGGATTGGAAAATGTTTTGATAAGCGTCCCCGTCCGGCTCAATGCCTTGTGGGCTGAATAATAAAATACCTTTATCGTCGAGCTCGAAGTAATCAGGACATTCCCACATGTAGCCAAAGTCAGGGTATTGTGTCTTCAACTCTCCGAGGAACGTCCATGTTTCAGTATCTTCCGACTGATAGAGGACGGTGCATCCCGTTAAATCGTCGCGCTGAGCTCCGATGATGCAATACCATGTACCAAACGCTTCCTGGAAGACTTTCGGGTCGCGAAAATGTTCTGTATAACCTGCAGGAACGTTCGGAATCGCAGGAGGTAAGTGTTTGTCGATGCGACCATCCGAACGCAAATGACCAACGATTTGACTTGGATGCCGTACCCAATCTGCATCGCGTTTGTTTCCTGTATACATAATATGGACAGCATCATCCTTAATGAAGCCGCTACCTGAGTATGCACCATGGGAATCTGCATCATCGTTCGGAATAAGTGCCGCGCCTTCGTCAAACCAATGGACTAAATCTTTTGATGTCATGTGGTACCAATACTTTAGACCATGAACAGGTCCAAGTGGGAACCACTGATAAAATAAATGATACGTTCCGTCGTGATATACAAAACCGTTCGGATCGTTTAGGAGACCGGTTGGAGGTTGGATATGGTAAGAAAACCGCCAAGGAGAATTTCTTACTTCTTCCTTCATTGTTTGATAAACTTCCGGTGCGATATCTGAGAGGGGGCGATAGCGTGCCTCGCGTGTCCACTGATTCATGCTGACAGCTCCTTATGCATTTATTTATATTTTTTCTTCTATTTGCTTACATTACGGAGAGCGTTCCCTCTTGTCAATGTCTAATGTTAGCGATGGAACGTCAATCGACCTTTACCAAGTTTTTTAGAATCATATAATGCAATATCAGCACGGTGGATGACTTGTTCAACCGATTCGTTTAATCGTCGCGTCGCAATTCCGATACTTACCCCAATCTGAAGTGTGGATTGATCGATGACATAGGAATCTGAAAGATACGCTATGATTTCTGTTCCGTACTGATCGAGTAAATCAAAGGATACGACATCGTTCAAAACGATTAAAAATTCATCTCCGCCAAGTCGTGCGATCATACTGTTCGGGCGTCTCATCTGGCTCAAACGTTCAGCTACTTCTTTTAATAATACGTCACCTGTCTGATGTCCAAATCGATCATTGATTGCTTTGAAGCCATCTAAATCAATATAAAGATAGATTTCGGGCGTTTCATTTAAAGAAATCTCATGTAAGTAGTTCGACAGTCCGTTTCGGTTCGGTAAACCGGTCAGCGGATCGATGAGCGCTAACGTCTCATACGTCGTTCGTTGCTGTTCTGTATCAGACAGCTGAGCAATCAGTTGACGTAAGGCAACCGATAGAACGGTGATTTCTCGAATTCCTTTATGGGACGGGATTGAGATTGAATGATCGTGTTGCATCTGCTCAGCAGCCAATGTAATTTTCTTGAGTGGTTTCGTAATGAGTTGCGCGATGAACCAACCGATGACGGCAGTAACGATGGAAGCAATCAGTCCAGCGAAAAAAATAAATTTCTTCAATAGGATGGCGTCGTTAAAAGCGATTTCACTTGGTTGACGGACAAGAATCGTCCAGCCGAGACCATCGTAGTTTTTGTAGCCTTGGCTTTTAGTCGAGCCGGTCAAATAGACATTTCCATCAGACCATTCCGATACATGATAACCGGACTCGACGGGTTCGACGAGATTCTGTGGGAGCGCTTTACCGCGCCACTCATTCGGTCCGAGTAAAACAGTCCGTTGATTTTCGCTGACGATGAAAAATTCTAAACCCTCGATTTGTTTGGTTGAACTCTTAAAGCTTTGTTCGATTTCTTTTGCCCAGGCGAAGCTCAGGTGCGCTGCAAGGACGCCAGTCAATCGACCATCAGTGAATAAAGGGGTGCTGATATCAACGAACTGTAAAGGTTCATTACTCGGATTGGGAAGCAGTTTTGCAAGCAAGACGGCATCATGGACATCACCAATGAATGGGCGTTCTGTCGCTTCTTGGAAGACGGGGCGTGATTGAATCGATTGCCCTTCTAAGATTTGATCCGTCGAAGCACGCACTGTACCGTTCGCATCGAGTAGACCAATCCAAGAGAAATCAGGAATTTGTTGCTGAAGTTGTTCTAACGTCGTTCGCGTGACAGGGAGGTCTGCTGAATTTTTAAGCGTCGGAAGCGTAGCAAGTAGATTAACTTCTGCTGCCCGTGACCACATGTAATGGTCGAGTTTATCAGACAACTGGTAGGCAGTCGCAGACAACGTCATTCCGACTTCTTCTTTTAGGCGATCTGTTGCACGGTCACTAATAAAAAAGGTTAAACATAAGGTCATTGTAAAAAAGAGTAGGGCAATTAGCATTGCAAGTAACACATCAAAACGAATTGATAACTTTTGCATCTAGTGAGCTCCATTTCACCTGTAAATATACGATGACGTATTCTACTTTATTTTATCATAGTTCCTCGACAGGTCTTGAAATTTGACGAAAACTTCGACCTCCTGGTTCGTATTAGAAATACTTTTCTGTTCGAAAATATAACTTAGTTTCCGCCAAAAAGATTGTCCGATTTGATTTTTTGGAAGAACAGCTAAACGAATGACGTCTTTGTTCTTTAAATAGCGTTCATGAAAAGTATGATAAAGGATTGTACCGACTCCCTGGTGATGATAGCGGCCATCAATCAAAAAGAGACCAATCCAAGTTGATCCGTCCCTTGGATGTTCAGGCAAATAGTCGATAATTGCAAAAAATCCCGCATCACTTCGACATAGAAGACTGACGGTTTCGGGGTTAAGGAACTCTTCTGTGAATGCTTGACGAGTTAAAGGAAGTTGACGATTTTCTAGCTGAGCATATGCCAGGTTGTGATTAAAAATGGTTTGAACATCTTTAAAGTGGTCCGGGGTGATTTCAATAAACGTAACGTCCATGTCGAACCTCTCTTTCATCAATTTCGTAACATTCAATGCTTTTATTATACAAAGAGCAAGTGGGTTTTGATTACATAATTGTAAGAAAAGGAACTTTTTCTTTTATTTCCCGTACAATGTAAAGGTAGAGTAAAAAAATGAGGAGGCGAAAAAAATGTTGAAGATTGAACATATCTCGAAGCGGCTCGGAAAAGAGCAAATCCTAAAAGATGTCAGCTTTGAAGTTGCACCCGGAGAAGTCTTTGGATTTTTAGGTCCGAACGGTGCGGGGAAAACGACGACAATTCGAATCATTACAGGGTTGTTAGAGCAGGACGAAGGTAAAGTGACCGTGAATGGACACGATGTCGTCGAGGAGCGTTCGAAAGCATTGACGCAAATTGGAGCGATTGTCGAAAATCCGGCATTTTATCCGTATATGACAGGGAAGCAAAACCTCGTTCATGCGAAAAACTTAATTCCAGGTTTAGGTGAAGTCGACTACGAGGCACTTTCCCGTCTCGTTGGGCTAGAAGGGAAGCTGTCGAAAAAAGTCGGCGAGTATTCTCTTGGGATGAAACAACGTTTAGGAATTGCCCGCGCTTTATTACATAATCCGCGTGTTCTCATTCTCGATGAACCGACGAACGGGCTTGACCCAGCCGGAATCGCAGAACTGCGTGAATATTTACGGGCGATGGCTCGGGATCAACAGATTGCGATTTTAATATCGAGTCATATGTTAGGTGAAATGGAGCAGATTAGCGACCGGTATGCCATCATCGATCAAGGTGTCATCAAATCTGTCGAATCCGTCCGCAATGAGACGGGATCGAAAATTTTATTACGTGTTGCGACGGAAGAAACGGAAGACGTACTTAAAGCACTTAAAGCAGCAAACTATCAAGCGGATCTGTGGAATGATCGAATCGTCGTTACGGCTCCTGAAACGGCATGCCCGGCAATTGCTCGCCTAGTCGTTCCGATTGCTGATTTACACGAGTTAACCATTAAACGGATGACGTTAGAAGAACAATTCTTGCAAGTCACGAAAAAAGAGGGGGATTCACATGCTTTCACTCATACAAAATGAATGGATGAAATGGTGGACGATGAAAAAATCGAAAATCGTATTGGCCTTGTATGTACTCGTTACGATTGGAATCATCATAATCGCAAAGACAAATGATATCGATTTTACGCGAAGTGAATTTTATTCAATCACGTCGATGGTTTTAATTGCACTGCTTGGTATCATCACAATCGTCTTCACAGCTGAAGCGATTGGTAATGAAGTCCGGTATGATACGATGAAACATTTATTGATGAGTCCATATTCTCGGATGACGATTTATTTCTCGAAATTAGCGTTTTCCGTTCTCATCATGCTCGGTCAGTTCCTGTTTATCGTCCTGCTTTCATACGCATTGTCATTTACGTTCTCTGAAGCTGGAGACCCACTCGTCATGCGGGATACCTGGTTACAACTGGTAGGTCCAATCTTTACGATTTTCATGACGTTATTCTTTTCGCTCGTTTTCCGCTCCGTCGGAATGATCATCGGTTTTACTGTACTTGCTCAGTTCTTTACTTCGATTGCCGGGAACGTCTTGCTTGCCTTTAAACCAGAAATCGCGAAATGGATCGTCTTCATGCACCTCGATTGGTCGATGTACTTCGATGGTTCACTAATGGCAGAGATGGCTAATCAAATGGACACGACATTGACATTCTCCGTGCTCTTTGTACTTGCGCATATCTTAGTATTGCTCGGTGGATCAATTTTAATCTTCCAAAAGAAATCATATACGTAAAAAAATCCCGTCCTCATATGATTCGTGAGGGCGGGATTTTTTTAATTACTTCACTCGATTGGAAATCGGGAAAATCCGCTGGAAAAACTCGATTAATGGACCATTCAATAACAAGAACACAAAGGTTCCGACACCAATTCCAATCAATTCGTGTTCGACGATGGAAAGAACACTTGCGATGAGGAAAGGGATTGCTAAGCTGATCGTCGCACCGATTGTCGTACTGTTAAAACGACTGATTAACGATTTCATCAAGTAATCAGGCGGCATTAAGACGAAACCGATTTGTAGATAAAGGGCGAGACCTAATGAAATCATCGGCATCCCGATTATCATATAAACCGAACGGGTTACAAGGTTCGATGGCACATAGAGTAACTGATGAATAGCTAAGAAAAAGTCAATCGCAACACCAAATAAAACGACGAGCGAAAAACTTAAAATAATTGTCCACCAACTAAAACGACTTCCTAAAGCGAGAGCGCTGGCGAGCGCGAAGATATGCAGACAAACGATTGCTAACCCGACCGTTAAAGGTGAAATTCTCGCTAAAGCTTCGCTGGCGGAAGTCCAAGGAGCACTCCCGATTGCGGCGGTGACCATAAAGCTGTTCCCTAAGGCGTTGATGATGATAGAAAATAAGTAAATCGTAATTCGTTTTTGTTGACTCATGGTGGAACGTAGCAAGTGATGCTACGCTTCTCACCTCCTTTTCAGACAGTTTTACGTTAAGGTATACCCTAAAAGTGTTGACTCTTTTCATGGAAATTCAGGAAACCCCATTGCGAAACCTTTACTGGACACGACATACTGAAAACAATTCAAAGAAATGGGGAGTGACGATGACTTATTTTGGTCAGAAAATTTTACCGTCCGTCAGGAAACTTGAGGACTTTGAAAAAATGCTGAAAAGTCCGTATGAATACGGAGTGTTACTCGAGATGCACGTCTCGCGTTTGAAGTCGGTTTATGAATTAGCCAATCGATATGATAAAAAAATGTTTTTGCATATGGATTTAGTTCAAGGACTAAAAAATGATGAATATGCGACGGAGTACGTCTGTCAGGAATTAAAGCCATATGGTGTCATTTCAACGAAAGCGAGCGTCATCTTAAAGGCGCGTCAAAAGAAAGTTAAAACGATGCAACGGATGTTTCTGCTCGATTCCAGTTCACTCGAAAAAAGTTATCAATTGATGGAGCGGACTCAGCCTGATTATATCGAAGTGTTACCCGGATTGATGCCAAAATACATTGAAGAAGTTAAACGAAAAACGGGACGACTCGTTTTTGCGGGTGGATTGATTGATACGGTCGAGGAAGTAGAACAAGCGATTGCAGCGGGTGCGTCGAGTATTACGACGTCCAATAAAGAGTTGTGGCGACATTTTGAACCTGAACGATGAAAGCGCTATGATAAAACGCACAAAAAGTGTTTGACAGCGTTTTCATCGATTGTTATAGTGACATTAAGTTAATACACAGTGACGGAGAAATCGGAGATTCACGCTTTTATTCCCTTTGAGTAATTCTCAAGAGGGAGGAAGTGTGAATCTCTTTTTTTGTTGCTATTTTGATAAAAGGGGGAATAGAACATGTCAGCAGTACTAGCAGAATTTTTAGGAACAGCCTTACTTGTTGCGTTAGGTAACGGAGTCGGGGCAGGGGTTTCGCTATCAAAGTCGTATGCTAAAGACGCTGGATGGATTGTCATTACGTTTGCTTGGGGATTTGCGGTAGCGTTGTCCGTCTATGCCGTCGGTCAGTTCAGTGGAGCCCACTTGAACCCTGCCGTCACACTCGGATTAGCCTTTGACGGTTCATTTGCTTGGGCAGATGTACCAGGATACATGATCGCGCAGGTCTTAGGTGGAATCGTCGGTGCCAGTATCGTTTATCTTCATTACTTACCGCACTGGGCAGAAACAAAAGACCCGGCAACAAAATTGGGTGTTTTCGCAACGTCACCCGCTATTCCACATACATTCGCAAACGTTGTCAGTGAATTGATTGCTACGTTCCTGCTCGTCGTCGGAATCTTATCGATTGGTGCTAATACGTTCTCAGATGGTTTGAATCCACTCATCGTCGGCTTTTTGATTGTTAGTCTCGGTATGTCATTCGGGGGAACGACAGGCTATGCAATGAATCCGGCACGTGATTTAGGACCGCGGATCGCACACTTCATTTTACCGATTGCAGGAAAAGGATCATCGAATTGGGGTTACGCTTGGATTCCAGTACTCGGTCCCGTATTAGGCGGAAGCTTAGGTGGATTATTTTATCGGTCTGTTTTCTCAGGCAAGGATACACCGGCCTTCATTATCGTCGGACTTGTGACAATTGTCATTTTAGGTTTATGCTATAAATTCGGTATTCGTCCGAATAAAGAAACGTCAGTAGCGTCAAAGTCAGCTTAACTTACTAGATACAAAGGATGGGGAAGAGATGGAGAACTACATTTTATCATTAGACCAAGGAACAACGAGTACACGAGCGATTCTGTTTAACCAAGCAGGGGAAATCGTTCATTCCGCCCAACGTGAATTCACGCAGTATTTTCCAAAACCGGGTTGGGTCGAGCATAATGCGAATGAAATCTGGGGTACAGTCCTTGCAGTTGTCGCAACATGTTTAACAGAAGCGAACGTAAAAGCGAATCAAATTGCTGGAATCGGGATTACGAACCAACGTGAAACAGCAGTCGTTTGGGAAAAAGAAACGGGTAAGCCAATTCACAACGCAGTTGTTTGGCAATCCAGACAGACAGCTGAAATCTGTGAAGAGTTACGTGAAGCGGGTCATGGTGAATTGTTCCGTTCAAAAACTGGTCTTTTAATTGACGCTTACTTCTCAGGTACAAAAGTCAAGTGGATCCTCGATCACGTCGAGGGGTCACGAGAACGTGCAGAACGAGGAGAACTCTTATTCGGAACGATTGATACGTGGTTGATTTGGAAGTTGTCAGGTGGAAAAGCGCACGTGACAGACTATTCAAATGCCAGTCGGACATTGATGTACAACATTCATGAACTGAAGTGGGATGACGAATTACTTGAGATTCTTGATGTGCCTAAAGCCATGCTTCCTGAAGTCCGTCCGTCGTCTGAAATTTATGCGAATACAGCAGGTTATCATTTCTTCGGTGAGTCGGTTCCGATCGCTGGAGCAGCAGGCGATCAGCAAGCGGCATTATTTGGTCAAGCTTGTTTTGAAAAAGGAATGGCGAAAAACACATATGGTACAGGATGCTTCATGTTGTTGAACACAGGAGAAAAACCAGTCGTTTCGGATCACGGCTTATTGACGACGATCGCTTGGGGTGTCGACGGAAAAGTCGAATATGCACTCGAAGGAAGCATCTTCGTTGCCGGATCAGCAATTCAATGGTTGCGCGACGGCTTACGTCTCATTAATGATGCGAAGGAAACGGAAGCTTACGCAAAACGTGTCACTTCTTCAGACGGCGTCTATGTCGTTCCGGCATTCGTCGGACTCGGGACACCTTACTGGGATAGCGACGTCCGTGGAGCAGTCTTCGGCCTGACGCGTGGAACAGAAAAGGAACACTTCATTCGTGCGACACTCGAGTCGCTTGCGTATCAGACACGCGACGTCTTGACGGCGATGGAGCAAGATTCAGGAATTGAAATGTCGGCACTTCGTGTTGATGGTGGTGCTGTTAAAAATGATTTCTTAATGCAGTTCCAAGGCGATATCATCAATGCACCAGTCGAACGTCCGGAAATCAATGAGACGACGGCACTTGGTGCTGCATATCTTGCAGGACTCGCAGTCGGATTCTTTAAGGACAAAGAGCAAATCGCGGCACATTGGAAAATGGATCGTCGTTTCGAACCAGAGATGGATGGAACAGAAAGCGATGCATTATATGACGGATGGAAAAAAGCTGTCCAGGCAACGATGTTGTTTAAATGATGTGACATATGTTATATTGGGTATAAGTTAATAAACCGGTCGGAGAATATGGAGAGACCACAACAGCAGTTGGCATAGTCAGCTTGTTCGTTGTGGTCTCTTTTTTTCTTTTTCGAACCTAACAGGAGGAACTATTCATGGCTAACCAATCTTTTTCAAGCAAAAACCGTACAGACGTCTACAATCGATTGACGCGTGAAGAACTTGACATACTCGTCGTCGGTGGCGGAATTACAGGCGCAGGAATCGCACTCGATGCTGCGTCACGCGGCATGAAAATCGGTCTCGTTGAAATGCAAGACTTTGCAGCCGGGACGTCAAGTCGTTCAACGAAACTCGTCCATGGTGGTTTACGTTACCTGAAACAATTTGAAATTCAAATGGTCGCTGAAGTCGGGAAAGAACGAGCAATCGTCTATGAGAACGGACCACATGTTACGACACCGGAGTGGATGTTACTACCGATGCATAAAGGTGGTACATTCGGACCGTTCAGTACGTCAATCGGACTCCGTGTCTACGATTTCCTAGCGGGTGTCAAACGTTCAGAATGGCGTTCGATGTTATCTGCAAAAGAAACACTCGCAAAAGAACCGTTAGTCAAACAAGACGGATTAAAAGGTGGCGGCTATTACGTCGAGTACCGGACAGATGATGCACGATTGACGATTGAAGTCATGAAAGAAGCCGTCAGTCACGGAGCACGTGTCGTCAACTATACGAAAGCTGAAGAAATCATCTACGAAGCAGGTAAAGTCGTCGGTATGCGTGTGACAGATCTCTTAACAGGAGATGTTCATGAAATCCGTGCTAAAAAAGTTGTGAATGCGACAGGACCATGGGTCGATGAGTTACGTGAGAAAGATGGTTCAAAAGTCGGGAAACAACTTCGTTTGACAAAAGGGGTTCACGTTGTCATCGACCAATCTAAATTCCCACTCAAACAAGCAGTCTATTTTGATACACCAGACGGTCGGATGATTTTCGCGATTCCACGTGACGGTAAAGCATATGTCGGAACAACCGATACGTTCTTCGATAAAGATACAGCGCATCCGAAATTCACTGTCGAAGATCAAGATTATGTCTTAGACGCGATTCGCTACATGTTCCCAGAAGTCAAAGTCACGGCGGAAGACGTCGAGTCAAGCTGGGCTGGTGTTCGTCCATTGATTTATGAAGAAGGGAAAGATCCTTCTGAAATTTCACGGAAAGATGAAGTATGGCAGTCAGAGTCAGGACTCATCACAATCGCAGGTGGTAAATTGACAGGATACCGCAAAATGGCAGAGCATGTTGTCAACTTGGTCGCGAAACTATTAAAAGAAGAAACGAACCGTGCCTATGCGCGTTGTTCAACAAAAAATATGCCAATCTCAGGTGGACATGTCGACGGAGCAAAAGGTTTCGAACGGTTCTTGAAATCGCAAGCACCAGCAAACGGACTCACTTCAGAAGAAGTCTTGTTCCTTGCGCAACGTTACGGATCAAACATCTCTGAAGTATTGACGTATGCTGCAGCTTACGATCAAGCAGAAACAAAACTTCCGCGTGATGTCTATGCACAGCTCCATTATGGAATTGAGCAAGAAATGGTCGCACGTCCAATCGATTTCTTTATTCGTCGGACTGGCGCTGTCTTCTTCAATATCGCTTGGGCACGTCAGTATAAAGACGCAGTCATCGAAGAGATGAAACAACACTTGAACTGGACGGAAGAACAAACGAAACAGTATACAGAAGAATTAGAAATTGAAATTAACGATGCGTCACACGCACTCGTTACTGAAACAGCTTCTGCCGCTAACTGAATGAAATAAGTGTGTAATGCCCCCGACGACACGTCGGGGGCATTTGAGGTTGTAGACAAATGCTTATGAAGCGTGAACATGCGATATCGAGATGCTATCAACTCGCGATTCCCTGTCCCGCCTCGTTTTCCAAGTGGCAATCGATCGCGCCGCTACAGCAAAGTTGCAGGAGCGCGACCGATTGCTTTTCGCGGTCTAAAGCGATTCAA
The DNA here is from genome assembly GCF_018618725.1 of Exiguobacterium sp. s80. Taxonomy (NCBI): domain Bacteria; kingdom Bacillati; phylum Bacillota; class Bacilli; order Caryophanales; genus Exiguobacterium; species Exiguobacterium sp. s80. Next base: position 57,705 of record NZ_JACSMP010000001.1, read on the forward strand.
GACGGATTGTGCTCTAAACCGTATGCATGCCTTTCCCTCACGGTATCACCTAAAAAGCGTCACGTGTCGTTGACTCCTACGGGTGAAAGTGCGTGTTTAACGCACTTTCAGAGGCAGGCAAGACCCTGCTCGTTGTCCATTAGGATCAAGGCGCAATGGCTTGCGCCTCACCCGAGGAAAGCAACGAAAAAAACCGCTTTTATTTCTCGAGATCACTTTATCTACACGTTGTAATGCTCCCTACAATACGTCGGGGGCATTTTTCCATGACTTGAAATCAGATTAATTGCAAGAGGTGTCGCTGAGGATTATGCTTAGTCCATACTGAAAAATCAAAGGGAGTTGGAATGAAATGAAAGTAGAAGTATGGTCAGATTACGCGTGTCCGTTTTGTTATATCGGGAAAAAACGTCTAGAAAAAGCAATTGAAGCGAATGGAATGAAAAATGTCGAGGTCGAATTTAAAAGTTTTGAACTCGATCCGAATGCACCGGCTGAACCGACGAAAGGATTATATGAAATTCTTGCTTCGAAATACGGTACGACAGTCGAGGAAGCACGTAATATGTCACAAGGCATCGTTGAGTCAGCGAAAGCTGACGGATTAATGTACGAAATGGATCGTGTCGTTCCTGCCAATACATTTGAAGCTCATCGCTTGACTCAACTCGCGAAAAAACATGGTAAAATGGATGAGATATCGGAAGCACTCTTTCAGTCTTACTTCATGAAAGGGGAGAACTTGAACGATCCGTCAATCTTGACGCGCGTTGCGCAGGAAGTCGGACTCGACTCAGAAGAGGTTGAGGCATTCCTTGCATCAGATACTTCAACAACTGAAGTCCGGGAAGAAGAAGAGATGGCACGCGAACTTGGTGTGACAGGAGTTCCCTTCTTCGTATTTGATCGTAAATATGCGATTTCAGGGGCGCAACCCGTTGAAGCGTTTAGCCAAGTGATGGACCGGATTCAAGCGGAACAAAAGATTGAAGTCGTAGCAGATGGTGATGCTTGCGGAGTCGATGGTTGTAACTAAAATCCAGGCTAACAAAAGGAGAACGTACCCTACATGAAACTTATCTTTCACCCTGAAATTCGAGATGCGCGGATTAACCTTGCTGTCGAAGAATTCATCTTGAATAACTTGAACGTCAATGAAGAAGACTATTTTTTATTTTATATCAATGGTCCTTCCATCATCGTCGGAAAAAATCAAAACACGAATGAAGAAGTCAACTTGAAGTACGTCGAGGATCATGGCATTCACGTCGTGCGTCGTCTATCTGGTGGTGGAGCGGTTTATCACGATGAGGGAAACTTGAACTTCAGTTTCTTGACGAAAGATGACGGTGATTCGTTTAATAACTACAAAAAGTTCACGGAGCCTGTCGTGCAAGCCCTTCACAAACTGGGCGTGGAAGCTGAGCTATCTGGGCGAAACGATATTCATGTCGGAACGCGTAAGATTAGTGGGAATGCTCAGTTTACGACCCGTGGACGGATGTTTAGCCACGGGACATTGATGCTTGATTCGAATATTGAAGAAGTCGTCAATGCGTTAGTCGTCAGCGAAGAAAAAATGCGATCAAAAGGAATCAAATCAGTTCGTAGTCGTGTCGCCAATATTTCTGAATTCTTAACTGAACCGTTGACGATGGATCAATTCGTTGATCATCTGCTCGCTTCGATTTATGAAGGAAAAGAAATCGAGCGTTATACGTTGACGGAAGCAGACTGGGAAAAGGTTAATGCGATTTCAGCAGAACGGTATGGCAACTGGGACTGGAACTTCGGCAAGTCTCCGAAGTTTGATGTCATCCATAAAAAACGTTTCCCGATCGGAACGATTGATTTCCGGCTTAATGTTACGAAGGGCATCATTCAAGAAGCGAAAATCTATGGAGATTTCTTTGGTGTCGCGGATGCCTCGGAAATTGCTCAAGCATTAGAAGGAAAACGATACGACCGTGCGTCATTGCGGGAAGTATTAAGTCAGTATGAATTAAAAAAATATTTTGGTGCTGTCGAACTAGACGAAGTACTCGACGTTTTAGCATAAGCTTTTTTGGGAAAACTCTCTCTATCAACTTGCATAGGGGGAGCTTTTTTTATGGGCTACAATAAAGATAACTTTTTAGAAGGTACGTTAGAGGATTTCATCAATTTTGAACAGGTCTCAGAAGGGTTACCAAAAACAGAGGATAATCAACCGCTCCCTTACTATGAACGTGACGATTATCGTGCGGCCGGGAAATTAAAAGGCAAGGTCGCAATCATCACTGGTGGTAATTCCGGAATCGGACGTGCCGTATCGCTTGCCTATACGCTTGAAGGTGCGAAAATCGTCATCGCCTTCTATGGCGACCAAGAGGGCGCGGAAGAAACGAAAGCGCGTGTCGAAGAGCTTGGTGGGGAAGTGCTCCTGTCTAAAGGAGACATTGGAGACGCAGCTTATTGTGAAGAACTCGTTCAAAAAACAATCGACAAATTTGGCCGCCTCGATATTGTCGTCAATAATGCGAGTATGCAAAAACCAGAAGACTCGCTTCTCGATATTGAAGACAAGTCGCTGGAGAAGACATTCAAAACAAATATTTTTGGAATGATGCGTCTTGCACGTGCTGCTTTACCACACCTCAAGCAAGGATCTGCCATCATCAATACAACATCATCAACAGCATATGAAGGCAATGCCCTTCTGATTGATTATTCTTCAACAAAAGGGGCGATCGTCAGCTTCACGCGAAGTTTATCCATGAATCTCGCAAAACAAGGGGTTCGTGTCAATGCTGTCGCACCAGGTCCGATTTGGACACCGTTGATCACGGAGACGTTCCCGGATGAATCGGTAAAAACGTTCGGTAAAAATACACCGATGGATCGACCGGGCCAACCGGCAGAAATGGCATCCGCGTACGTGTTCTTAGCATGTAATGATTCGAGCTATATGACAGGACAAGTGCTTCATCTCAATGGTGGTGTCATCATCAACGGATAATGATAAAGAACGTGAAAACGTTTCCATAAAATGATATACTATCCATACTAACGCAAGCGTTATGTATGGATTTTTTTTGCGTAAAAAATGAATGGTTGTTCATTTGAAGGGAGAAGTTAATGATGATGGGATTGATTCATTCTGTAGAGGAGACCGCCCGGAGAAGTCCGGATGCAGTCGCCTACGTCTTCGAAGACACGAAAGTCAGTTATCATGAGTTTGTCGAAAAGTTCCACCGGGCAGCAGGGGCATTAGAAGCGAACGGGATTCGCAAAGGAGATCATGTTGCATTGATACTTGGGAACAGTCCAGCGTTTTTAGTTGGGTATTATGCCATCATGAAGCAAGGGGCGATTGCGATTCCAATCAACCCAACATATACACCGGATGAAATCGGGTACATTTTGATGAATGGGGACGTTAAAGGAATTCTTGGGATCGCTCCGCTCGTCGAAGCAGCAAAAGCACGGTTAGTTCATTTACCGAACTTATCCGTTGTCGTATCGGTGCCGTTTAACGGGGTAATTGGCCCAAGCGAAAAAATCGGGAATGTTGAATTTACGACGTTAGAAGACTGGCTTTCCATCGAACATCCGGTCAAAGACGTGATGAATGAACTCGATGATACGGCAGTCATTTTGTATACGAGCGGAACAACAGGGAAACCGAAAGGCGCCATGCTCTCACACCGTAACTTAACATCAAATGCACAATCGATTGGTGAATACTTAAATGTGTCAGAGCGCGACCGGACGCTCGCTGTGTTACCGATGTTCCATGTCTTTTGCTTGACGGTCGTCGTTAACGCTTCACTTGCACACGGAGCATCAATCATCATTGCACCACGTTTTTCACCGCAAGAAACGTTTGAACTGGCGAAAAAAGAGCAAGTTACGATTTTTGCCGGCGTACCGACAATGTATAATTTCCTTCTTCAGACGGTTCAAGCCCACCCGCATTTTGCAGATTACTTTGCGTCGAGCCGATTATTCGTTTCCGGTGGAGCGAGCTTACCGGTTCCTTTACTTGAATCATTTGAAAAGACGTTCAACTGTCACATACTAGAAGGATACGGCCTATCAGAAGCCTCACCCGTCACGTGCTTCAATCCGTTAAATGGAATCCAAAAGCCGGGGTCGATCGGTCCGTCCATCATCGATGTCGAAAATAAAATTGTGGACGAACTCGGACAAGAATTACCGGATGGTCAAGTCGGAGAGTTAATTGTCCGTGGACCGAATGTCATGACGGGCTATTATAAGATGCCGGAAGAGACACAAGCGACGCTACGCGACGGTTGGTTATATACGGGAGATCTCGCGAGAAGAGACGAGGACGGTTATTTTTATATCGTCGATCGGAAAAAGGATATGATTATCGTTGGTGGTTACAATGTCTATCCACGTGAAGTCGAAGAAGTGCTCTATAAACATCCAGGGGTCGTCGAAGCTGCCGTAATCGGTGTACCAGATGAAGAGATGGGAGAAGCCGTCAAGGCATTTATCGTGTTAAAAGATAGCGTCACAGAAGCAGACCTTCTCGATTTTTGTGCGATTTCACTCGCGAAATACAAGTGTCCGACACGTCTCGAATTCATTGATCAATTGCCACGCAATACGACCGGAAAAATTTTACGGACCGTGTTGAAAAAACAACCATCCAATTCATGACATCCTTCTTAACCGACGACGTTCAAGCGTGAACATCGTCGGTTTTTTAGTCTATTCATGAAAATGAGAGGTTTTTGAAGGCGCGTTTGAGTGCATATACTCTAGAGAGGAGGACGATAAAATGAACATTGCATTGATTGCACATGACGAGAAAAAAGATGAGATGATCATGTTTGCCCGGGCCTACCAGGACTATTTAGCAAAGAATCAATTGTACGCCACGGGGACGACAGGGAAGCGGATCGTCGAAGCGACGGCGCTCGACGTACACCGCTGTAAATCTGGACCACTTGGTGGCGATCAAGAAATTGGCGCGATGGTTGCTCGAGGGGAAATTGACATCGTGATCTTTTTACGTGATCCGTTGACGGCACAGCCTCATGAACCGGATGTATCGGCCTTGATTCGCTTATGTGATGTCTATGACTTGCCGTTAGCGACAAATGTCGGGACGGCTGAGATTTTAATTAATGGGCTTGAACAAGGTGATTTTAAATGGCGTGAAATTATTCAAAAGCGACGGGAAGAGGAACAAGATAAATTTTCTTCGTAACAAACTGCTTGAGAACGCTTCTCATTTTCGTTTCATCGTGTTATAGTCGTATTGAAGATGATACTGATTATCAATTGCGATAGAAAAGGGCGGCGAAAACAATGGAAATCATTTTAATGACAGGTGTCACGGTCTTACTCGGTGGAGGAGCAACCTTCTTAGCACATATTGTAAAGACGGAACGTCGTCATATTGCGACAGATGTTAAAACGAACGTAGAACGTGCAACCTATCCATCGTTGCGCCTCGTAAAATAAATAGTGTTACTGACTAAACGCGCCTCTTTTTGGATAAAAGAGGGCGTTTTTTTCACATTTGGAGTGTTCTCACATAATTGTGCGGAATTCCTTTGATACACTACAAAAAAAGGACTTAGTCAGGAGTGACAGTGATGCATACGATTTATTTAGTGGATGATGAAGTGAATCTGAACCGCGTGCTCGTAAAATATTTAGAACAAGAAGGATGGCAAGTGAAATCGTTCACCTCTGGGGAAGCGGCAGCTTCAGCGATTATTGAAAAGCCTGATTTATGGGTGCTCGATATTATGTTACCGGATATGGACGGATTTCAGTTGATTAAACGAATCAAGGCACATGATGAGACGACACCTGTTATTTTCATCTCTGCCCGAGACGAAGATATCGACAAAATCATCGGCTTAGAAATGGGCTCGGATGATTACATCGCGAAACCGTTTTTGCCAAGAGAACTTGTCATTCGTGTCAAAAAAATCTTAGCGCGCGCCTATGCGACACCAAAAACAGGAGTGATTCAGTATGGCGATTATACAATCTATCCTGAAAAACGAGTCATCGAAGAAAATGGTCAAGAAATTGATTTGACCTCAAAAGAGTATGATTTGTTGATTTTATTTGCGACACAAATCGGGACGCCAATGTCCCGTGAACAGATTCTTGTCAGTGTCTGGGGTGATGATTACTTTGGTTCCGATCGTGTCGTCGATGATTTAGTTCGACGAGTCCGGAAAAAATTATCCAAACTTGAACTAGAGACGATTTATGGGATTGGCTACCGGTTGGTGTCTGCATGAAGAATCGGAGTTTGGGATTTCAGATTTGGGCGATGTTTCTACTCGTCATCGCAACGCTCTCGATCGTTATCCTTGTCGTCATGCGGTCATCGATTGGAAACTTTATTGATGAACAGGTCTATTCGACGTTAGAAAACAGTGAAGTCTTCTTTTCAAAAGATGCTTCTGTCATCGACATGTTGCAGGACAATCCAATTGAATTTGATCGTCGAAAACAGGAGTCGCGTTCCGTTAATATTTTGTTGCTTTCGAAAAATGGGAAACTCTATTATGGGGGAGCCCCGCAACAATTGATTGATCAGATGTATCGTGATGCGATCAATCAAAAAGCAGAAACGGAAAAATATACGACGCAACTTGATAAAGAAGACGTCTATTACAGCATTCTCAAGATAGAATCGGAAGGGGAGACGTATTATCGTGTCTCTTATGTCTGGGATGCCTATCGTCAAGAACTGATTACGCAATTGTTTTCAAAAATTGGCTGGGTCGTCGTAATTGTGAGTATCTTGACATTGTTCATCGCTTTTTGGTTAGCACGTCGCTTGACGCAACCATTGATTGAAATTGAAGGTGCAGTCGGAAAGATTGCAGCGCAACAGTGGAATACGCCACTTCCTCTTGATCGCGGAGATGAAATTGGTCGTTTGGCACGATCGGTCAATGCCATGCGCGTCGATTTAGAAAAGCAGGATAAAGCACAAAAAGCGTTGTTACAAAATATTTCACATGACCTGAAGACACCAATCATGGTCATTCGCAGTTATGCACAGTCCATTTCTGACGGGATTTATCCGGATGGTGATTTGACGGGTTCGGTCTCAGTAATTGAGGAAGAGGCCGAGCGGTTAGAAAAGAAAGTCGCTGCCTTGCTTTATGTGACGAAATTGGATTACTTTGAATTAGATCGTTCTACATGGGATACGATTGATTTAGACCGAATGGTTCATTTACTACAAAGTCGTTTTTCAAGTACAAAGCCGCTTTCGTGGACGATTACAGGGGAAGCCGGTCTTGTACTTGGCGAAGGAGAACAATTACGGGTTGCACTTGAAAATGTAATTGATAATGCGATGCGATATGCTGAGACATCGATTGATATTCGTTTATCCGGGACCGAAGAGATAGCTCAAATCGAGATTGAAAACGACGGTCCACCACTCGATTCATCATCACCACTTTTTCATCAATTTTCACGTGGTAAAGAAGGTAAATTTGGTCTAGGTCTTTATATCGTAAAACGTATCGTTGAGCGTCATGACGGGGAAGTTTCAATCGAGAACCAAGCAGTGGGAAATGGAAAAGATAAAGTTTGTGTGATTTTCAAATTCCCACGTCATTTTAAGCCAGAGATGGACCAATCAACGAAAGAACTTTAAAAACGAGATAGCGATATCTCGTTTTTTATATTGGGAAATATCGAACAGTCGAGGGCGTACAGGTGGGTTCTTTGATATAAACAAAGTAATAGAAGAAGGGAGATAGTAGGATGCCACATAACATCACGGAAGAAACGTTAGCTCTTATTCCTCAGTACGGTCAATACGGGGAACCGCAAACACTACTTATTAAAGAACGGTCGGAACTTGTGCTCGAAGGACATCCGATCAAACTGATTGAAGAATCATGTTTGTATTTTGGTTCTTCGATGCGAGGAAGAATTGAAGCAGCACGACATATCTTAGGACCAAACCGAAAAACGCCGGTTTTAATTGATTGGCAAGCACAAACCATCTTCTTTCCGACGACAGCTAAAGAAAAGGCGGAGTGCATCTGGATTAACTTTAAACAAATGAAGACCGTTAAGAAGAGTGGCGGAAAGGTGCAAGTCGAGTTTCAAACAGGACAGCGGATTGATACGGCCGCATCTGCCTATAGTATTGAACGACAGCGGATTAAAACCCTAGAATTAGCTTACGAAATGCAACGACGCTTCCAGGGAACGGGACATGAACACGTTTAACAAGTGCAGAAAAGTGGAACACTCTAACAGGAAACGTTACCAATGAGAGCGAAATGAACTTGAGTAGAAACTGAATGCGCATTGAAGGGGAGGTGAAGCGACCGATCTGGTCGCTACACGATGAATGAATCATATGAATGGTTAAACCGTAGAAAATTACAGCCGGGCTTCGGTGTTAATGGAGGACGCCGTTTTATTAGTTCACGGATCGTCCGTCCAGAAAACACGCCCGGCAAACGAATTAAAGATATTAAGCGAACACGCCAACTCATCGTCGACGAGGCAGGAAATCGACGTTGGGTGACAAAGCGAGTAGTCGTCACAGATGCATCAAAACATATGACGATTAACCGCCGCACATCGATTGCGCAAAAAGAAGTAACAGAATCTCGCTTAGAGCAAGTGAAGCAAAAATTATCTTCGAAGAAAGTATTGATTCCCGTTTTAGCGGCGACAGGGCTTGCCGTTGCCGGAGGGGTACTCGCATATGTACTTCGTCGCAAAAAAAGAAACACTCCCGAGAGTGAATAAACAAGCGTATAAGAAAAAAGCCGCGTCCCTCATTTAATCCAGGGACGCGGCTTTCTCTATACATAACCTATCTTAAAGGAAACGTTTTCGAATCGAAGTTGAGAGTGCTTTCTCTGCAATTTCTTCGAGCTGTTTCAAATTCGTCGCGTCAAAACTATCATTATAGAAGCGACCAACGAATTCGACACGATCATAATCGAGTTCCTTGAAAATCAAATGCTTGTGGTCATCATAAAAGACGACACGGAAGTAATCAGAACCGCGCTCTAATGTGACGAGCCCTTTAATATGTTCGAGTTTCTTTTGCTCGTCAGACTTTTCTTCTTCAACCGGTTCCTCTGCAGTTTTCGCCTCTGCTTGTTCGAGTGCCGATTTCACTAAATCAGGTTTCTTATCTTGTTCTTCAGTCATAATTATCGCCTCCATCTTTCATTTTACATGGAAATGGACAGATGAGAAAGAAAAATCCCTCACGGTTCCTGATGAGCCTCACAAATCCGTAAGACGTTTAATGCACCAATTCGTAAGCGCTCCATCAAACGTTCAGCTACAGCTCGATTGGAAATTGTCTCATAGATGGCCACTTCCATCAACTCCATCCAGCGAAAGGCGTGTTGCTGTTCAATTGGTAAGAGTCGGTGAATCATCGCTAAATTCGTCCGCGAATCATCTAACTCATATTGGCGTGGACCACCTGTTAAGTGTGTCAAAAAAATAACTTGCGCCTGCTCGACACGTTGACGATCATCAGGGAAAATCGGACGAAGTATGGGGTCGGCATAAACAAGTTGATAAAAGCGAGCGACTAGCTGTTCAAGCATCGGTTGTTTTCCGATGTCATCATATAGCATGGTATTCCTCCTGTCTAACTAATTTTAATTGGCTTCAGTGTAGCAAAAATAAGTAGAAAAATATAGCTTCAAAAACGGACGTTTGTTCGTGTTTTATGAGATAATGACGTATACAAAAACGAGCTAAGGGAGGAACTGATGACCATGAATCATATGCACCTCGGTCGTGCCGGAACCGGAAAAACCACAAAATTAATAGAGACTGTAATCAATGAGCTCGAGGAGCGACCACTTGGAGAGCCGATTTATTTTATCGTCCCCGATCAAATGTCATTTGAGATGGAACGTCGAATTGCGACGGATGCCCGCCTATCTGGATTAGTACGGATGGAAGTCATGAGTTTGCGGCGCTTTGCTTTTCATATCATGCGGGATCATGGCAATCAGGCGATTCCGTTTTTAGACGAGACAGGGACACAGTTGTTATTACGTCAAGTCGTCGAAGAAGTTGAAAATGAGTTAAAGATTTTCAAACGGACAAAGAATATGCCCGGGTTTTACAAGGGGCTTGATGAACTGATCGCTACGTTCAAACGTTCGCTCGTCGCTCCAGACATGTTACGTCAAATTAGCGGACTTTCTCCGGAACGCTCGCCGAAACTAAATGATTTAGCTCTGATTTATGAGCGGTTCTCAGAACGCATCGTGGATAAAGCGCTTCATGCAGATGATTACTATACAACGTTACTCGACTTGTTACCGACAGCAGGTCTTGGTAATACACAATTCTTTATTGATGGTTTCTATGAGTTTTCGTTACAGGAACAACAGGTGTTGCTTAAATTGATGGAACTAGCAAAAGAAGTGCATATCAGCTTTACAATCGATGTGAGCGATCCCTATGCGAAACAGACGGAGTTTGGGGTCTCCCAACGTTGTTATATGCAATTGCTCGAACAGATGCAAGACCGACAGCTCGAGCATGAAGAGGTCCATTATGAACGGACGATTAAGTTCAAGTCGGAAGGACTGCAAACATTAGAACAATCATTGATGAGTCCTGCCTATCCTCCTGTCGATCATGAAGTGGACGGGGTCACGGTGACAGCTGCCGTCAATCGCCAAGTTGAAACGGAAGCCGCTGTCCGCCAGGCAATCCAACTCGTGCGCCAGCATGGTTACCGGTTCAATGAAATTGCTTTTATCGTACGACATCTTGAACCGTATGCGGATCATTTAGAACGTGCGTTTCAGCTCTATGATATTCCGTATTTCCTTGATAAGCGGGAAACGATGATTCATCATCCGATTGTTGAATTGATTCAGTCTGCTTTAGAGCTCGTCGTCGCCGGTTACCGTGAAGAAGCAGTCTTTCGTCTGTTGAAAACGGAATTGATGCCACTCCCGGCAGATGATCAACGGCTCGCGCTTGATCGATTAGAGACGTTTGTCTTAGAACGTGGCATTAAAGGCACGATGTGGCAAAAGCCGTGGCAATTGAAACGACGCTTAACGGATGAAGTCAGTCTGACGGCGGAGGAACTCGAAGAAGAGGATGAGTTAAACCGGATGCGTCAATTCGTCGTCGATGCGATTACACCGTTACAAGACCGGTTGAAGAAATCAAAAACAATGAGTGAACATACGCGTTCGCTTTATCAGTTCCTTGAAGAACACCAGTTGACAGATCGGCTGTTCAGTTGGAAACAAGAGGCGCTCGAGCGCAATGAGCTCAGTCATGCCCGGGAACATGATCAAGTATATGAAGCGGTCTTACATTTACTTGAACAACTCGAAGCAGCAGCTCCTGAGACGGAACTGTCGACAGACTTATTCGTACAAATGGTCGAAACCGGACTTGAGAGTTTGCGCTTCTCACTCGTCCCGCCATCGCTCGATCAGGTCATCGCGACGGATTATGTCCGGGGGCGTTTACAACGAGTAAAAGTCGCATTTTTACTCGGCGCGAATGATGGTATGATTCCGTTCGTCGAAGACCAGTCGAAACTATTGTCGGAAGGAGATCATGATTTCCTTCACAATCATGGAGTTCCGGTCGGTAAAGCGTCACTGGATGTCTTTGATGACGAATTATACTACCTGTACCACGGAGTGACGGCACCGAGTGAATCGTTGTATATCAGTTATGCTCTTGTTGATGAGGACGGGAAGGCATTACAACCAGCCTCCATCGTGAAACAAATCAAGTACCAGTTACTGCAAGACCGTCCTGTCAAAACACACTTCGCAGAAGCAGGAGAGCATGCACCAAATGATCAATTCGATTTCGTAACTGATCCCGACCGAGCGGCGGCTGCGACGGCAATCGAGTTACGCCGTTTACAGCGCCGGTATCCGATTCAATCGTCATGGTTTGATGTCTACAATGCATTGCTCGAGAATGGTCAAGGACGAGAACGAATGGCGTTACTCGTCGATGCGTTATTTTATCAAAACCGAGCAGATGAACTTCCAGACGACTTAGCACGTTCCCTTTACGGTGACAGCATCAAGGCGAGTGTCTCTAGATTTGAGACGTATAATGCGTGTTCCTATAAGCATTTTGCACGGTATGGGCTACGTTTGAAGGAACGAAAACTATATAAATTCGAGGCACCCGACATTGGAAATCTATTTCATGGCGCGTTAAATGATTTGTCCGTCAACATCAAGGAGTCCGGCAGAAAATGGCGTGATTTAGATGATGCATCGTGCACAGAACTTGCGAAAAATGCCGTGGAAAAAGTGACACCAGACATTCAAAATGCTATTTTGATGAGTTCGAATCGGTTCGGATACATTCAGAAAAAATTAACGGATGTCGTCGAACAAACGGCGAAGATGCTCGTCAAACAAGCAGAACGGTCTGACTTCGAACCTGATTTATTTGAAATCAGCTTTGGGAACGCGATGTTCCCGCCGTTACGGTTTACTCTGCCGGATGGAACGGAAATCGAATTCACTGGTAGAATTGATCGAGTCGACCAAGCGACGATTGGTGACCAATTGTACGTCCGGATTGTCGATTACAAGTCGAGTGCCCGAGCGCTTGATTTTGCTGAAATTTATTATGGTCTTGCGATTCAGATGTTGCTCTATTTAAAAACGGTCGTCGAACAATCAGAAGTCTTATTTAATCAACAAGCGAAACCAGCAGGCGCCCTGTACTTCCATGTCAAAAATCCGATGTTACGAAGTGATTTGTCGGCGGCTGAAGAAGAACGGAATCGTTTATTGCTCGAATCCTACCAGATGCAAGGTGTGATTGTCGAAAATGATGATGTGTTACGGGCGATGGATCAAATTGCGTTTGATGAACGGAAAAAATCGCCACTCGTCAAAGTGACGTTTACGAAGACAGGACTGCATAAATCACATACGAAAGGGGTCGTCAAAGAAGCGGAACTGAACGCGTTGATGGATCATGCCTGGGACGAATTGAAAACAAGCAGTGCCGAGATGTACGCGGGAGATATCGCCATCGATCCGTTCGACTATCAAGAGCGAACACCGTGTACGTTTTGCGAATACCGTTCGGTCTGTCAATTCGACGAATCGCTCGGGAACAGTTATCGTCAACTGGACCCTTTATCTGAAAAAGAAGTATTGGACCGACTGAAGGAGGAAGAGGAATGAGCGTCAATTGGACGGATGAGCAACAACAAGCAATCGATGCGCGCGGAGGACACATTCTCGTTTCGGCAGCAGCCGGTTCAGGGAAGACCGCCGTACTCGTTGAACGGTTGACGCAACGCGTCATCGATCAAGAAGATCCACTGACAGCAGATCGGATTTTAGTCGCGACGTTTACAAACGCTGCCGCAAAAGAAATGAAAACGCGTGTCATCGAGGCGATCGAAGCGAAAATCAAAGAAGCCCCAGACGATGTTTATTTGAAGAAGCAGCGTCAGATGATGAACCGGGCACAAATTACGACAATCCATTCCTTCTGTTTATCAATCTTACGGGAAAACTATTATCGAATCGGGCTGGATCCGGCTTTTCGAATTGCGGATGAATCCGAATTATTGTTGTTACAAGATGATGTACTGGAAGAGGTCTTTGAAGAATTTTACGCTGCCGCCAATCCGGCATTTTATGAATTGATTGATAGTTATACTTCCGATCGGGACGATCAGGCAATGCTCTCTCTGATTTCAAACTTGTACCGGTTTTCGCGTTCGCTACCAGATCCAGACGGTTTTTACGAGCATCTGCTTGCACAATACGACCAGCCGGTTGATCCTGATGAATCTTCGTTGCTGACACGACTCCTTGAATTAGAATGGCAAAAAATCGCACCGCTTTTAGAACGTTACCTTGAGCTCTCCTATCGTTTGCATCAGTCCGGCTATACAGAAATGGCGGAGCTCCTAATGCGTGACATTGAACCGTTACGCCGTATTAATCCGGCGACTGATCGTTGGACGACGGTCGCACTGACGTTCCAAGCTGTCGAGTTCGGACGCTGGAAAAGTCCGCGTGGGGATGAGGCGATTAAAACATTTCAAACGGAACGGACGCGTCTCGTCAGTGAGTTGAAAAAGCGTCAGGAACTATTCGTTCAAAAAGAGGGTGTCGACTACCTCGAAGATCTTCGGTCGCAACTTGGACATGTCGAGATGATCGTGACACTCGTCCGAAAGTTTGCTGAAGCCTATCTCGAAGCCAAACAAGAACGGGGGCTTGTCGATTTTTCCGATTTGGAACATTTTGCTTTAGCCGTTTTAGAAGAAGACGGGGCACCGACCGATGTCGCCCGCTTGCTTCAAGAACGCTTCGTCGAAGTGCTCGTCGATGAATACCAAGATACGAACGAAGTGCAAGAACGTATCTTGACGTTAGTCTCCCAATCAGACGAACAAACCGGTAATTTATTTATGGTCGGTGACGTTAAACAATCGATTTATAAATTCCGTCATGCTGAGCCGGGACTTTTTCTTGATAAGTTCAAGCGATTCCGGCAAACAGATTATGGGACACGAATCGATTTGACGAAAAATTTCCGGAGTCGTCTTGAAGTCCTTGATGGGACGAATCATATTTTCAGACAAGTGATGGATGCCGCCGTCGGTGAAATCGATTATGACGACGCAGCCTATCTACGGCTCGGAAATCTTGGTTACTTCGAATCAGAACAAGTCGAACCGGAATTGATTTTAATCGATCAACAAGATGAAAATAAGGAAGAATTAGAGGCCCGTGCCATCGCAACCCGAATCATCGAGATGGTCAATGATGACAATCCCTATCTCGTCTTCGATGCTAAACAAAAACGTTTTCGAAAATGTGAATACCGTGACATCGTCGTGCTCGTTCGTTCACGTGGGAAACGCGTTCAAGCGCTCGTTGAAGTGTTTGAACAATATGAGCTGCCGGTATACGCGGACACGACAGGCGGTTACTTCCAAGCGACGGAAATTCAAATCATGATGGCATTATTAAAAACGATTGATAATCCGTTACAGGACATTCCATTCGCGAGTTTGCTCCGGTCGCCGATTTTTGGTCTGACCGATCGCGATTTAGGACGGATTCGTGCAAAATCGAAGGATACGAGTTTTTATGAGGCTGCCGTCCATGTGGCAGGCGAAGCGACACCACTCGGGATTCGAGTCGATGAAGCGTTACAACGTGTCAACCAATGGCGGACAGAAGCCCGTGGTAAGTCACTTGCTGCACTCATTCGCTCACTGTTTGATCAAACCGGGTATTTCGAATACGTCGGGTGTCTCGCAGGAGGACGAAGTCGTCAAGCGAATTTGAATGCGTTATACGAACGTGCAAAACAATATGAAGGAGCAGGGTATCGCGGGTTGTATCGTTTCCTACGACTGATAAATCGTTTGATTGAGCGTGGCGAAGACTTTTCCGAAGCTCGTTCACTAGGAGAAGACGAAGATGTCATTCGCATCATGACGATTCATCAATCGAAAGGGCTCGAGTTTCCTGTCACGATTGTCAGTCAGCTCGGAAAGCAATTTAATAAACAAGATCAAATCCAAGCCATACAATTACACAAAACGTATGGGATTGCGCTTGACGCGATTGATCCAATCAAACGCCTGCGGTCAGGTACATTGTTAAAAGAGGTCATTCGCCGTGAGATGGATCGTGAAATGAAAGCGGAAGAAATGCGAGTTCTTTATGTCGCGATGACCCGAGCAAAAGAAAAGCTGGTATTAGTCGGTTCAATCAAGGGATTAGATGAACAGTTGGTAAAATGGCAAGCTGCTCCACACGATGAATTATTATTGCCGGAAATCGACCGTCGTAATGCGAAAACGTATGCAGACTGGGTAGCACCAGCTGTACTTCGAAACTTTATGTTACAAGAAGGAGAGCAACAATGGGCATTCCGGATCATGGAACTGAACGAAATTGCCCCATACCAAGAAATTTCGACGATGATTGAACAACTGGAACATGTCCGCGCACTTGAAAAAATTGATCGTCCTGAAAATGACGCTTTCAAAGCGCGAATCGAAGAAAGTTTTGCTTATCGCTATGCGCACCAGCTTGCGACCGAGACGGCAGCGAAGCAAACCGTGACTGAACTCAAACGGACCGAACAACTGGAGCGGGCAGCGTTTGAAGCGACAGAACGTCAAGCGACGTATTACCGGACCCCACAGTTCTTAGGCCCGGTCTTAACGGGAGCAGAACGTGGGACTGTCTTACACTTAGCGATGCAACTTTATGAAGCGGATCTGCCGCTCGCTGAACAAATCACGAAGTGGGAGACAGGTGAACGAATCTCAGAACAAGAAGCTTTGACGATGCGTGATGCGCAAAATCAGCTCGAGACATTCCTGTCCTCAAGCATCGGACGATTATTTGAGGAGCGTTTACGGACGGGAGATGTCTACCGTGAACTACCTTTCACGTACAAAATCGATGCCTCACGTTTTCGTACGGATTGGCATGGTCCCGTTGATCAAGCAGTCATGCAAGGGATTGTCGATTGTTTAATTCAAGATGGGGAGGACTATATTCTTCTCGACTATAAATCGGACCAAGTCTTCGAGACGAGCGCTGACCAAACGCCAGCTGAGATTCTTTGCGAACGTTACGCGACACAATTGAACCTGTATCAAGAAGCTCTTGAATCCATTTTGAACATTTCTATCTCTCGAAAATTGATTTATGCATTTTCCTTAGAGCAAGTGATTGAAGTTATCTAACGAGTAAACAAGAGTAGGATTTCTTTTCCAGTAGGCGTCGAGGATGGAAGGTTCCACCTTACCGCAATCAAATGGCCGATGATCCGATGAAAAAGGGGGATCATCGGTCATTTCTATGTGGATTTTTCCCAATCCTGATGTTCGTTTCTTTAAGGCGTGCCTGCAAAAGTCCTCTTCCCTTGTATATGAGGAAAAGGAAGCATATCGCCTTACACGATTCCTACAGGAAAAAGCACGTGAAAGGAGTTGATTCCTTTTTGAATCAACTCCTTTCGGCTAGGCGCATGAGACGACTCGCATTTAAAAACAATAGTCATCGAGTAATTTCCATTTCCTATTATGAAGGAACTGTGTAGAATGAAGGAAGTATGGTTGAACTTCCTCCATCCATGTGTATAAGTGAGGATGGAGCGAGTACCGCCAAGATGAGTAGATATTTTAGGAGGAATTATAGATGGCACGTATTTTATTAGCAGAGGACGAAGACGTATTACGGATGTTGGTCCTTGATACGTTAGAAGATGAAGGGTACACGATCGATGAAGCGACGGATGGCGACGAAGCCTATCAAAAAATCATGAGTCAGCATTATGATCTTGTATTACTTGATTACATGATGCCTGGAATGACGGGAATCGAAGTTATCGAAAAAGTACGACGTCATCCGGACAAACAACAATTAAAGATCATGATGTTAACGGCTAAAAGTCAACAATCTGACCGTGAGCGTGCTGAAGAGATCGGGGCGAATTACTTTTTCTCAAAACCGTTCAGTCCGTTAGAGTTGATTGATGTCGTAGGAGGGATATTGAGTGATCATCAAGTGGATTAATCGAAAAATCGGACGCCAACTAATGGCTTCCTTTTATGTCGTTTTAGCTACGCTGATGATTTCTTCTTTGGTCGTCTACAACTATACGGACACAAGGTTACAAGATACCCGCGCGAAGCTTGAAGATATCAGGGATCGTAGCGCCCGGGCCGGTGCACTATGGGAAGAGTGGCAAGACCTTCAGTTTAATATGCGTGGTTATGCGTTAATGGGGGATGCCACCTTATATGAAAAAATCGCTGCGCAACAAACAACGATTGATCGTCAAACACGGTGGTTCGAAAAAAATGCGATTTATGAGCAAGGAAAAGTCTATGCGACATCTTCACGCGAATTGTATAGCTATTACTTCGATTCGGTTTTGCCGCTTGTGCAGTCCTATGTAAAAGGTAAAAAAGATGGGGACGTAACGGAGACTTTTCTTCGCGGGACGACTTTAACAAATCTTCCATTAGGGAAAGAACTTGTCGCGGATGGAAAAATTTCATTAGATGACGCAGGCAATATCGATGTCCTCTCGGAAATCGATAAAAGTGAGTTGGCACTTGGAGGATACCGTGAATTTCTTGATGAGTGGGCAGAGAGAACGAGCCAGCAGTTAGGACAAGAGATTCGAACGACACAACTGATTTGGTTGTCGAATATCATCGTCGTCATTGCTGTGTTGATTTTCTTTATCTACCCGTTCATTCGAAGAATCACCTCTGAGCTTTTAGGACTCGTTAAAAATAGTCAGCGCCTTGCAAATGGAGAAGACATTTCGAACATTCAAGTCCCAAAACGAAAAGACGAAATCGGAATCCTAGCTTTGTCATTCAATCAAATGGCCAGTTCAATCTTAGAAAATAAACAACACTTACTTGCAAAAAACGAAGAACTGCAAGCGCAACAAGAAGAACTGCAAGCACAACAAGAAGAACTGCAAGCCCAACAACAAGAGTTGGAAGAAGCGCTAGAACTGACGATGCGAAACGAACAGCATCTTCAATACCGAAATGATTTAACAGAGACGCTGGCGGCTCGGGAAGCATTGACAGCCTATCCGGAAATTATCGAAAAACTTGTAACGATTACAGATTCAGAAATTGGTGCCCTCGTTTTCGTCGATGAAGGACAAAGTTATTCTGTCGTCACGCATGGTATGACGGAACAATTGACGGAACAATTGCTAGGTAGCGATTTCTCATTGTTGAAGCGAGCAGATACTTTGAAAAAAGCAGTCCATTCGTCTAAACAAGTATCGAGTAATCACCCGTTGCCCTACCCGTACTATATGTATGAGACAGCAGTACCGATTTTAGATCCGTCATCGGATGAAGTGATTGCTTTCATCTATCTCGTTCGTTACCACGACCAATTTACGAATGAACAAATGCGGGATGTCATGTCGTTCTCACGTCAATTGTCACTCTCCCTATTACGGATGCGGTTATTTGATGAGATGAACAAAGAGAAAACGAAAACTGAACGTATTCTCGATTCGATCCGTGAAGCGGTCATTTACATCGAACCCGGTAAAGAAGAGGTCTTCGTCAATCAGCCATTGTATGATCTATTTCCAGAGTTGCGCTATGGAGCGAACGAAGAAGTCGAGACACTTGATTTCTGCCTAGAAGCAATTCATTCCATCGTCGATGACCAAGCGGCATTTTCACAGTACGTTGAAGCCGTTCTAGAAGGAGATGTCCCGACAGAAAGTCTTCAATTCTCAATTCGACAACAAACGGTCTTCATTCAATTTTATGTCGAGTCGATTGAAATCCTTGGTGTTCATAAAGGGACGATGCTCGTCTTGCGTGACGTGACGAAAGAGACGGAAATGGATCGACTGAAGTCGGAGCTTGTTTCGACGGTTTCGCATGAATTACGGACACCGCTATCGTCCATCTATGGATTTACGGAGTTGATGTTGAATCGAGATATCGATACGACCCGTCAAGATAAGTATTTGCAGACGATTCACTCCGAGACAGAGCGCCTTGCCAATCTCGTCAATGATTTTCTTGACGTACAACGGATGGAATCGGGGACACAGTCGTATAAAAAAGAGCCGCTTGATTTGCGTCTACTCCTCGAAGAGACGACACAATTTTATGCAGCATCGACGAAAAAGCACACGATTTCTTTCCGGGCGATGAGTGAGGCACTTCCGCTCATAGAAGCAGATGAAGAAAAGATGAAACAGTTGATGAATAACCTATTGAACAATGCCGTCAAATATTCACCGTTCGGTGGAAACATTGACGTAACCCTGTCGATTAAAGAACAACATGTCTTGTTCGAGGTCCGTGATCAAGGGATTGGTATTCCGGCGGCAGCACTCAACCACTTATTCGAGAAGTTTTATCGTGTCGATAATTCAGATAGCCGTAAAATTGGCGGGACTGGACTGGGACTCGCGATCTGTAAAGAAATCGTCACGGGTCACGGCGGAGAAATTCAAGTCGAGTCCATCGAAAAACATGGAAGTGCGTTCATGGTTAAACTTCCATTACTGGTAGAACGTGTGACGATTTCTTGAATAAATGATATGTTACGAAAATAACCCTATGTCTAGCAAGGGAAATCAGCTACCATGAAATAGGAACTAGAAAAAGGGGGAAATCATCATGCCAATCACTGCTTTTGTTCATACCCATGTTTTACTATGGGTGTTACTACTCGTTGCGTTCTTTGTCGCCTTTTCAATGTATAAGAAGGGGAAGCCTGCAGCTAAAGGAATCCATATGGCCTTTCGCCTCTTATTGGTGTTAACGTTTGCGACAGGATTGTATCTGTATATCCAAATCATGGGGATGTCTGAAAACCCGGACGGTTTATACCATGCAAAAATCACCGGTGGTTTATTGTCACTCATCTTGGGTGAATTGACATTAGTTCGACTGAAAAAAGGAAAATCGTATTCTGGGTTCCTGCTCGGATTTGCGGTGCTCATACTCGTGACGATTTTCTTAGGCTATTCGTTACCATTCGGTATGGAGTTCTTCTAATTCACTGTCCGGTTGAGAGTCGACCATCATTGTGTTCCGGCACAGCGATGGTCGACTCTTTTTATTTTGCGTTTTCCCGCCTCGATCGAGGAAAACAACGAAAAAATGCTTTTATCTCCCGATAGCACTTTGTACACAGTCTGAAGCAAAAGTTTGATGCGTTTTTTTTGTTTACAAGTTGTTGTTATTTGGGAAAAGGGATGTATTACGTGGTAGAGAGGGGAACGCTTGTGGCACAGTTGAAAGAATGGACAAAGGTTTTTCGGGCGAGAAAATGGATGAAACGGGCGGAACCAGTTTTACCATTATGGCATGGATATATTGGCTATAAATATGGGTTGTTCGATGTCTTAGGTGCTGGCGCAACACAAGCAGAAGCCCAAATACGACTGAAGCAACCGCTCACAACAGAGGCATTATCGCGTTGGTTCGAGGTTGGTCTGGCAGTCGGACACCTCAAAAAGAAAGATTTACGGTACACGGCAACACGGCATGTCCTTCCAGAACTCTCGAAATCAGATGACCGCAGTATCGGCTTCATGTTATCAGAACTGATGGAACTGCATTTGCCTGCTTTATTTTCCTATCCGCAATTTTTAGAGGATGGTCAACAGAAGACCTTTAATGGAGAGGAACACGGAGACATCGTTGCTGAGACGTCCGCACTTGTCGAAACGGTTGCTTTTCCGGCAGTACGTCATATCATTCGAAATGAAAACGTTACGTCCTTACTTGATATCGGATGTGCGTACGGAGGATACTTACGAAAAATCCATGAAGCCTTACCGGAACTCCGTTTGGCTGGAATTGATATCGAAGAGTCTGTCATCGCTGAAGCGAAGCGACGCGATACGACAGGAGAAATTGATTTTGTTGTCGGAGATATTAAAACCTTTGAAGTAACGGAAACATACGATGGTGTCATGATGAACAACATTCTTTACTATTTCCCGAAGGAAGAGCGACTCCGTCTCCTCGAAGGTGTCCGTCGCTTCGTCAAGGACGATGGAACAGTTATTCTTGTCACACCACTTCGGGATAGTGAATACGGGGCGCCGTTCTCAGCTGCCTTTAACGCCTTCATGACGTTACACGAAAATTTATATCCGCTTCCTGGAAAAAAAGAATTGACTGAACAATTACATGCAGCCGGTTTTGAAAATGTATCGATCACACCATTTTTGAAAGAAGGAGCTTGGTATATCGTTACTGCAAACGCCACTTCCTAATCGGAAGCTTGGCGTTTTTACAGTTTGAAGGCACTTTAGATTTGTGGGCATAGTATGTGATTAGTATAATAGTTAAAACGACCAGAGAGAAAAAGGAGAGATTCGTGTGAAGCAGCGTGTAGCCGTTATTGGAGCAGGACCCGGAGGACTCGCCTGCGCTATGTTATTAGCAGGGCGAGGGGTAGATGTGACTGTGTACGAGAAACAAGCAGTCGTAGGTGGACGGACGTCACGTGTGCAAGTTGGTGATTATCAATTTGATCGAGGACCGACCTTCTTAAATATGCCCCATATTTTAGAAAATCTATTTACGAGCATCGGATTGAATTTGCACGATTATTTGGAACTAAAGGCACTGGATCCGATGTATACACTCTATTTCAATGGAGGAAAGGATCAGTTCACGATGACGACGGACCGAGACCGGATGAAGCAAGCAATTGAAGACCAGTTCCCGGGTAATGGAGAAGGGTATGATCGCTTTATGGCGGAACAAGCATTAAAACTAGGGAAGTTGATGCCTATCCTCCAAACGAAGCATGATCGATTGACGGATTATTTATCACCACGTGTGTTGACGGCGTTACCTCGGCTATCGTTAGGACGCTCGTTATATGATGTATTGTCGGACTACTTTACAAGTGAAGAATTAAAGTATTCGTTCACGTTCCAAGCAAAATACCTTGGTATGTCAGCTTGGGAATGCCCAGGCGGCTTTTCAATTCTATCTTACATGGAGCATGCTTACGGCGTTCATCATCCGATTGGCGGAATGAACCGCATCCCGGAAGCGATGAAACAAGCAATTGAGGACTTAGGCGGGAAAGTTCATCTGAATGCTGGAGTCGATCAATTGATTTTAGATGGAAAAGAAGCAACCGGTGTTATTCTAGAATCGGGAGAACATGTGTTATATGACGATGTAGTCGTAGGTGCGGATTTCGCTCATGCGATGAATCATCTCGTACCGGAAGGTGTTCTCAAAAAATGGTCCCGTCCGAAAATCGATCGTAAAAAATTCTCATGTTCGACATTCATGTTGTATTTAGGTGTCGATAAACGGTTTGACGCTCCGCATCATACGATTTATTTTGCGGAAGACTACGAAAAAAATGTCCGTGAGATGACGCAGACTCTTGAATTATCAGAAGACTTTTCGTTTTATGTTCAAAATCCTTCAATCATTGACACGACGCTTGCTCCTGAAGGCAAGTCATCTCTATATGTGCTCGTCCCAGTCCCGAATAATTATTCAGATCTTGATTGGGCAGTTGAAGGACCGAAGTTACGCCGGAAAGTCCTAGATGCACTAGAAGAACGTTCTCCTTATAAAGGTGTGGAAGGGGCAATTGAAGTCGAAGAAATGTTCACGCCTGACGATTGGGAAGCGATGGGGGTCCATCAAGGAGCGACGTTCAACTTAGGACATCAATTGACGCAGATGATGTATTTTAGACCACACAATCGGTTTGAAGAATTAGATCATGTCTATCTAGTTGGAGGCGGGACACACCCAGGTAGTGGCCTTCCGACGATTTTTGAGTCCGCTCGTATCACTGCCGATTTGTTGACTGGTGAAGTAGGTGTGACGAAATGAAGATTGGATTTGTAGGCGCGGGCGTCGGGACACTGCATGCGGCGCTCTTATTGACGAAACGCTATCCAGAGATTGATATTACAATCTACGAAAAGGAAGGGCGGGTCGGTGGTCGACTCGCTTCTGTCGACTTTGAGTCAGGCGGTCGGATTGATCAAGGGCCGACGATTGTCTTGATGCCTGGAAAATTACAGGAACAGCTAGCGGAAGCGGGACTCGATGGAGTCG
This sequence comes from Exiguobacterium sp. s80, assembly GCF_018618725.1. Classification (NCBI taxonomy): domain Bacteria; kingdom Bacillati; phylum Bacillota; class Bacilli; order Caryophanales; genus Exiguobacterium; species Exiguobacterium sp. s80. Next base: position 81,325 of record NZ_JACSMP010000001.1, read on the forward strand.
AATTGTTACGAATCGATCCCCTGTACGATTTACATTTTGATGATGGGACGGTCGTGACGAAATTAGGTGATGTCGTCGATCAGGCAGTTGCGATTGAGCGACAGTTTGGAGAAGGCCGTGGCTTTTCTGAATTTATGCATCAAAAATCAAAGGATTATGACATCAGCGTCTCGAAATTTTTAGAGCGGAGTTATTTCCGTAAAACTGAATTGTTACAGCCAGGCATGTTGAAACCATTAGTAAAGATGCATGCACTTGAGACAGCGCATGATCATTTGAAGCGATATTTTAAAAATAAATACTTGCGAATGGCCTACAGTTTTCCGACGTTTTACATTGGTGGGAATCCTTACACAACTCCCTCGATTTACGGTTTGATTCCATATCGTGAACAAGCAGAAGGTGTCTGGTACGTTAAGGGCGGCTATTTCTCTTTAGCTGAACGCATGTATGAAGTATTGGTTGAACGCGGTGTTCGTTTTGAATTCAATCAGTCCGTTGAACGTGTCACGATTCAGGACGGGCAAGCGACAGGTATCGTAGTGGGTGATGCAGAATATCATTATGATAACGTTGTTTTAAACGGTGAGTTTCCATTGATGGAATACCTTGTCGAAGGGAAAAAACCGAAAGCCTATACGCCTTCTGGCGGAACGTTACTCTTGTATTTTAAAATGCGAGGAAAAGTCAATCTGCCGGTTCATCGTTTTTTGATGCCGAATGACCTAGAACCGTTGATGAACTCGATTTTCCATCAAGATGAACTACCAGAACATCCGGCTGTTTATTTGTTTAATCCGAGCAAGGTTGACGATTCGCTAACGGATCGTGAGGATAGTGTCGTCTATGCGTTAGTTCCTTCTCCGCGGAATTTTAATCGGGAGAAGTTCGAGCAACACGGTTTTATTGAAACCATCTTAACGAAAATTGAGAATCATCATCCAGGATTCCGTAATCAAATCGAAGAGATGCAAATCCGAACACCGCAAGACGCAAAAGAGTTTGGATTGTATGAAGGCGGAAGCTTTGGTATCGCACCGACGATTCGCCAATCAGCAGCCTTGAAAACGCAGGCGCGTCCTTATCCTGATATTGAACGATTATATGCAGTAGGTGCATCCGTCCATCCATGTGGAGGCGTTCCGATCGTCATGATGGGAGCGACATTACTTGTCAATCGTATGGAACAAGAGATGAGGTGGAAAAATGAATACAGTGACGCAGGCATACGCAACGTGTGAAGAAACGATTCAGAACGGATCAAAAACCTTTTATAAAGCATTTTCGTTATTACCAAAACAAGATCGATTAGCCGTTTATGCCATTTATACATTCTGTCGTTTTTTAGATGATGCCGTTGATGAATCTGACACACCTAAAGAAAGTTTGGAAGCCTTTTTAGAAGAATTTCGTTTGTTCCGCTCAGGATACCCTATAAAAAAGCCGCTTTGGATTGCATTGACCGATGTCTTTGAACGGTATGAAATGGATGAGACGCCTTTCCTGGAGCTGGCGGAAGGAATGCGTTGGGACATCGAAAAAAATCGATATCAGTCACTCGAAGAAACAGAACAATACAGTTATTATGTTGCAAGTACGGTCGGCTTGATGCTGCTGCCGATTTTAGCACCAGGTCAACCGGAACTCCGTCAATCTGCGATTGAGTTAGGCATCGCGATGCAATTAACGAATATTTTACGGGACGTCGGTGAAGATGCAAAGCGTGGCCGAATCTATTTGCCGAAAGAATGGATGGATGAATACGACGTCACGCCACATTCTTTGCTCGCAGGAACGCCGTCTGGGGACTTCGTAGGTCTTTGGGAGGCATTAGCTCTACGCGCAGAGCATCTCTATGATGCAGCCAGTCCTTCGTTCGAGCGTTATCCAAAAGAAAGTCGACGGGCCTTAAAAGTGGCAGCATTGCTTTATCGTGGTATTTTGGATGCGGCACGCGATAACCAATATGATGTTTTTACGAAGCGGGCGTACGTGAGCCGCTGGCAAAAGATGAAGTTACTCGCAACGATTTAAAAGTCCATAAAAAAAAGACCTTGGCGGGGACCAAGGTCTTTTTTTTATGTTTCGTCTAGACCGGGGAGTCTAAGACGTTTCTGAGCGATTTTTGAAACAGTTGAGCAGTTGCTAACAAGGCAGGTCAACAATTCACGGGGATGAACTGTATTTCAACGAGCTGCCTGTGAACCAATCAGGATGAGACGATCTAAGGGGGAACGTCGTAAATCATGCTGACAGTTCAAACGTAGAACTACTTCGTTTAAGTGGGTCTTAAACGATGAATCAAATAACCGCTGCAAGTGTGTTAAGTTCCTAAACGCTCTTGACTCGGGGAAGTCACCTTGCGCTTGATTGAGGATGTGGGGTCAATCACTACCTCTTGAACTCGAAGTAATCGTATCAAATCTTAGTTGTCCGTACAAGTAATCGATTTGCAATTCACATAACGTTCACAGGGATTGGGCAGCACTTGACACGATTCGTTCACTTGCCAGTTTTCCTGAAAGCGTCACCATTGGACTACCGCCACCAGGATGGGTCGATCCTCCCGCGAAAAACAAATTGTGAACATTTTTTGAACGGTTGCTTGGGCGCATGAACGCATTGCGTGTACCATTCGAAGAGAGTCCATAAAGAGACCCATGATACGCAGAAAATTTTTGTTCGATATCGGTCGGTGTGATGCGTTGTTCGAAGACGACGTCCGATTCGATATCGATTCCGAACTGTTTCAGCCGTTGATTAATCAAGTGATCATACGTGTCGAAGTCGATGACGTTGCCTTCATTCGTCGCGGGTGCGTTGACAAGTATAAAGAGGTTGTCCCCAGCTTCGCCCATCTCAGGTGCCGTAACGGAAGAATTCGAAATGTAGATGGTCGGTTCTTCCGCGTAACGGTGTTCTTCAAAAAGGGCACGAAATTCTGCTTCATAATCCGATGAGAAGAAGACGTTATGATGGGCAAGCCCTTCAATTCGTCGCGTGAGCCCGATACAACGAACATAGGCCGAAATCGAAGGTTCCATTTGACTGGGTGTCGGGTTTTTAAAATCGGGTCGAATCGTTTCCGAAACGAGACGCGGGTATTGTGTCAATAGATCACCATTCATCACGACGAAGTCGACAGGTAAGTAATCGACATGGTTCAGTTCGATTTCTGTCGCAAGTCCATCCGTAACTTCGATTTGTGTGACTTCCTCGCCTAAGCGGAAAACGACGCCCATCTCTTGCGCCCGGCGTGCGAACCCTTCTGCGATTGCCGTATTTCCGCCACGAGTAAAGTAGACGCCGTCATTCAGTTCGAGATGAGCGATTAAAGCAAATGTCGCGGGCGCCTGATACGGACTACTACCAATATACGTCGCGTAACGATCGAGTGCCTGAATCAGTTGAGGATCCTTGAAATAGCTCTTGTGCAGCGAATGGATCGTTTTGAACGGGTGAACTTTGACCATATCTCGTAGTAAAGAGAAATTGAAATATGAATCGATATTGATAAAAAATTGCTGTTTAGCGATTCGGAATAATTCGGCGGCCTCTTCTTGATAGCCTGTGATATCATTTTTTGCTAATTGTCCGTTCGTAAAACGATCGATTTCCGTCCGCATTGCTTCTCGGCCATGCGTAAAAGTTAAGGTCCGCCCGTCAGGAAAGTGATTGGCGGTATGGCGTGCTAATTTTTCGAACTGGAAGTAATCATCGGGATCTGCTCCCGACTCCCGGATGACAGATTGAAAGACTTCGGGCATCGTGATGGTATTTGGACCGAAATCAAACCGGTGTCCTTCCGTGATCAGCGGCATCAATTTTCCACCAATATGATCATTTCGTTCAACGACAGTAACTTTAAATCCTTTTGAAGCGAGTGAAATAGCGGCACTTAAACCACCTAAACCGGCTCCGATGATAGCGACATGTTTCATAATGAACAATTCCTCCTTAAGAATAGGCCCGACCTTTCCAAGTGATTTCCCGTTTCCGAGCTCTTCGAATCATCGCCGTTGCAAGTAAGAGGACATAAAGACCGGTTGCGAACGGGTGCAACAACCAAACATGGCGAATCCGCGCCATCCGATCAATCCTGTATCGTGCGAGCAACAAGAGAGCAAGTCCACCAATCGTCTCCCAAGACGGAAAGAGGAGGGCAGCTGGTAGTAAAGAAAACTGTACGAGATAGAACAACAGGAAGTAACTGCCGACGAAGTAGGAGTCGTTCATTCCCCGAAAGACATTTTTGAGAAATCCCTGCCATACTTCACCGTTCGTAGCATACATGTCACAACTGACATAAGGGGCGACATGAACGAGTGTCGTCGTATGACCGTGTTGCTTAAACGTCCGACAGAGCTCTAAATCATCGACGAGTGCCGTTTGAATCGCTTGATGTCCCCCGACGTGTAAATAAGATGCACGTTCAACGATTACGACCATCCCGTTCGCAGCGGCAAAAGCAGGGTGCTTTACCTTGCGAAAAGCAAGCGGGAGATGTTGCGAAATTAAGACATGTTGCATCGGAATCAAACACTTGCCTAAAAACGTTGGTACAGGAAATGACGGAAAACCAGATAAAAAGCTAGCTTTTTCCTGTCGCATCGTCGCATATAGTCGAGGAATCGTATCCGGCATCAATGTAATGTCTGCGTCAAGAAATAACAGATAGTCTTCCTTTGCGACAAGTGATAGTTGATGGCAAGCATGAACCTTTCCCGCCCAATCTGAGGGGAGTTCGATTCCGTCAATGATTGTAAAGCGGTCATCTTGATGTGTCTGTTGCAACAGTAGGTTACGTGTCTCATCCGTTGAGCGATCTTCATAAAGATAGACATGCATATTCGGTCCGAGTGCGCGTTTGAGCGAATCAAGCAACTTCACGACATTTCGTTCCTCGTTCCGCAAGGGGATACAAATTGCGAGACTCGGTGGAGAAACGGGTGCAGCGAGTTTAGGGAGAAACATCAAGTTAATGAACGTATAGAGGCAAACAAGGAGCGAGAATATGAATAAAATCATGCTCATCGTCGAACCGCCTTTAGCCAACGCTCCGTTTTAACAGGAAGCGGGTCTGTTCGCTGCGTCAACACTTGATAAGCCTCGACATTCTCTGACATCGCATCAAGCCGGACATCATCATATAAGCGAGTCATTGCTGCTGTTAGAAATTCAGTCTGGTTTGAAGTACGACCAGGTGGTATTTCGATTTGGCGTGTTCGGATGTAGACATCCGGTTGTTGTTCATGACTGAACGAATAATAAAATGAAAAAATGGAGACAGACCGGGCTGCTTTAGCAAGATAAGTCGCGCCGCTCGCGAGTTGAAGCGGTCGTTCTTCTTGATGGCGTTCTTCGCCTTGCGGGAACATCCAAACACTACTGCCTTCCTGCAAACGTTCCTTTGCGTAGTTGAGGCTCATCTTTACATCCTTTAAGGAGTCCCGGTTGATGGAAAAGGCACCGAGTCGTGAAAAGAAAGGGAAGCGCTTTAAGCCATGTTCATCAATCATGACGTACGGGTTTTGATGGAGTACGGATTGATCGAGATGAAATAAGATCATCCCGTCCCACCACGAACCATGTGTTGCAAGCATCAAACCAGGTACCGGTAAATCATCAGGGCGATACAATATTCGATGGAACTGTTTGCGGATGAGCCGCTCTTTCAAGTACAGATGAAAGGCTTGTTCAGCTAATTTGTTTTTTTGCGCCTTTTGCATGTAGTGCTCCTCCTTTCGTCAGCCAGTAAACAAGCAATGCTAGGCTACTGATTATCGTCACACCATAAAGGCCTGCGACACCAGCAGTCAGTCCAAATAAACCATGAAGCATCAAAAATAAGTACTGGTTGTTTCGTTCGAGCTCGGTGAACGTTGGCTTTTGTTCAAATCGTGCCATCAAAAGAGCGAAGACAAGTGCTGTTCCGTACCAACCGATAAAGTTTTGTGTTGGGATATCATAGTACAGACCCCCATCTTGCCAAAGCCAATACGATTTGACGTTCGCTGAGACCGGATCAATGGCCAAGTCGAGCCAAACAGCAAACAAGGGGACGAGGATCAGGGTGTTGTAACGAAACGGAAAACGCTTCGAGAATGCAAGACTTGCCCCCATAACGGACAACCAAGCTGCACCGATCGTGATTGGAACACCGAGTAACTGAACACCGAAGTCCGATTCATACCGATAGGTCCCGAATGGCCATCCGGTGTGGACACCAATTGATTCGATTAAAATGGACCCAAAGAAAATAAAAGGAATAATGAAGCGTCCTTTCGGTAAGACATCCCATAAGTAACAAGCGGCATACAGACCAGAAGCGAACAAAAAAACGGCATTGGCCCATTCGAGCCAAGGGGGTAATAATGAAAATCCGACTAAAATGAGCCCGATGACGAACCAAACTGTAAAGAATAACCAAAGGCGGCGCTGAAATATGGCCATGACGTATGTAAACCTCCATTCATTAGCATGATGTCACTAGTATACCCATATCCATCTGACTCGAGCGAGCATGGAGGGGCAGATCAAAAAAACAGACCGTCAAAAGACGGTCTGTTCAGCAGTAAAGCGTTTAATGTTGCTTTTGTTTTTTTCGTTTGACGAATGAAAAGAGTAAAAAGGCAATATAAAGGGGGACGGCAATAAACCAAAACGTCGACCATTCGTTACTCCGGGCAATCATGACATACGTGACATAGAGTAACGTGAACGTGATGACGAATGTATGGCGCGGCACTGGAATATCTTTGAAACTCGGAATCTTGACGCGACTGACCATCAAGAAGGCAAGTCCCGTAAAGGCGAGCGGAACCATTAAATCATTCATTCGTCCACTAAACAGCGTGACGACAGCTAAAATCCCACCTGCTGCCGTAATCGGTACACCTGAGAAGTAGGTGGACGCGACATTTGTTGCTGAAAGGTTGAATCGTGCCAAGCGAAATGCTCCGAATAAAGGGAACAAAGCGGCAACGAGTAAGCCGATTTCACCAAAGTCGTAAAAATAAGTGTAATATGCCATCATTGCGGGGGCGACACCGAATGTGACGACATCGGCGAGCGAATCAAGTTCCTTCCCAAAATCGCCAGCGACACCGAGCATCCGTGCAATCCGACCATCTAAACTATCCAACATCATGGCGATGACAATCAACAGTGTGGCATTTTGAAAATCTCCCCGCGCCGCCATGACGATTGCGAGAAAACCACAATATAAATTCCCGAATGTAAAGAGATTCGGGATTGAGTTACGAACACGTTCTTTCCACAAAATGATTCCTCCTGCCACTTCTTCGATACTACTCATCATATCATATCTAGCTGTTCGTATCAGCGGTTTCGATAGAGAATCCCACTAGTAAATTCCAATAAATCATCCGGAGACAATTTGATTTGCTGTCCCCGTTTACCAGCTGAGATGATGATGAACGGTTGACCGATGGCACGGTCGGACAGGAAGACGGGAAAAGCTTTTTTAGCTCCGATTGGAGAAACACCGCCACGGACGTATCCTGTCAGACTTTCTAATGCCTTCATTGGAACCAATGACATTTTCTTCGCACCAGATGCCCGAGCGACCGCCTTCAAGTTAACCTCTTCTTCGCCAGAGATGACAGAGAACAAGTAGTTTTTTTGATCGTCCTCTAAAACTAATGTTTTAAAAACCGATGAAAGCGGGAATTTAATTTTTTCAGAGACGGCTTGAGCGGACAAATCGCTCAAGTCGACCGGATAAGAAATAGATTCAAAGGAAACGTTAGACTGCTTCAGTAGCCTTTCTGCGTTCGTTTTGCTCATGAGATTCTCCTTTAGTGAGGGAATATTGAACCCACTTACGACCGTTCCAGCGTTTCAGTGCGAAGATACCACGGAACCATTCGTCGGCTGAGAAGGCAATCCAGATACCGAGAAGTCCGAGACCGAACTGAAGTCCGAGTACATAACTGACAACGACAGCGATTCCCCACATCGATAGGACACCGATTGTGACCGGGAAGCGGACGTCTCCTGCTGATTTCAACGTTCCCATCAAGACGATATTCAGCGCGCGTCCTGGTTCGAGGATGACACTTGCCCAGAGCAACGGAATACCGATGGCAATGATTTCAGGGCTCGATGTAAAGAGTGACATGATGGATGTCCCGAACGCTGCGATTGCGACGGCTGATACGAAACTTGCGAAGACAGCGATTTTTAATGTCTTGATGCCACGTGCATGTGCCTGTTCAAATTGTTGTGCTCCAACTTGGCGGGCGACTAACAATTGTGTTCCTTGGGCAATTGCGAGACTGAACAAGAAGCAGAGCATTGTGATGTTTGAGACGTAAACGCGTGCAGACAAGGCAGCTTCACCAATTGTTGCGATGAAACCAGTGATGATGAGCTGTGAAAACTGATAAGAAATTCCTTCTCCGGCTGATGGAATTCCGATGTTCATGATGCTCTTAATGTCTTGACGGTTGATTTGAATTAAATCTTTTAAACGAAAGCGTAGTGATAATTTACGGTAAACGACAAAGAATAACAGTGTGACGGCGAAAGCACGTGCGATGACGATCGACCACGCGACACCTGCGACGCCGAGTACCGGAATACCGAACAGACCGAGTACGGCGATGACGTTACCGAAGGCACTGACGAAGTTCATCAAAAGAGTGACGTACATTGCATTTTTTGTGAAACCATGACTCCGGAGGATTGCTCCGAGTGTTAACGAAATGGCTTCTAAAAATAGGAATAAGCCAACAATCTTTATGAATGTTTCGCCGTAAACTAATGTTTGTCCTTCTAATGAGAAGAAACCTAATAATTGTTTCCCGGTTAGGGCGACGAGTACAGATATGATTAATCCGATGTAAAGATTAATCGAGAAGGCAGAGCGGGCGGTTTGACGTGCATCTTGGACACGTTTTGCACCTAGGTACTGACCGATGATGATTGTCGCTCCGACAGATGTGATATTAAATAAAATAATAAAGATGTTCAAAACCTGGTTCGAGACACCGACAGCGGCTGCTGCACTGTCAGAGTAGTAACTTAAGATTAATGTCGCGATGATCCCTAAACTCATATGCAACGCGATTTCGATGAATAATGGCCAAGTGATTTGGAATAATGTTGGTTGTTTTACAGTTTTCATAAAATTAAATTCCCCTTTTAAGTCCTTAAAACATTTTGTCTTACTGTATCTTTTGGAAACTATACGCCTTCAATTTTCATAATGAAAGTGAAAAACAAAGCTTTCATAAAAAAAACGGGGATTTAAAAGGATTTTCATAAAACATCACGAATACATCATAATGAATCGTTGTTCACTTTTGAAAGGTAGGGGAATGTGATGAATTCTGAAGTAGAGTACACGGTAGCATCGAGCGTAGCAACGGTGACGTTAGCTCGTCCGGAACGATTAAATGCCTTAACATCAACACTTTTAAATGAATTAGCAGATTCAATCGAGGAAGCCAATCAAGATGAAGCAGTCCGCGTCATCGTATTGACTGGAAAAGGACGCGGCTTTTGTGCCGGTCAAGATTTAAAGACGGTCTCACCAGGAATGGACCATGGCGATTATTTGAAAAGCTATTATCATCCCGTTGTCCGTGCATTAGCCGGATCGAAAAAGCCGATCATCGCAGCAATCAATGGTGTGGCAGCAGGAGCAGGACTGTCGTTGACACTCGCATGTGACTTCCGGATTGTTCAGGAAGATGCAAAATTGTCACTCGGCTTCATTAACATCGGTCTCGTCCCGGATGCTGGAGCACCATACTTCTTACCGCGTTTAATCGGTTCGGCGAAAGCACTCGAATTAGCGCTGCTTGGTGATACGATAACAGGGAAGCAAGCAGTCGAGTTTCAACTCGTGACAAAAGCGGTCGCAACTGACCGGTTTGAAGAGGAAGTAATGGATTTTGCTCAGCAGCTCGCAGCGCGACCGACAAAAGTAATTGCGTATATTAAACAACTTCAATCAGCAAGTTTCGAGTCGACGCTCGATGATATGTTGGCACAGGAAATTATCTACCAATCACGTGCCGGTAAAACGGAAGACCATCAACGTGCGGTTCAAGCATTTCTTGAAAAAAAACCGCCTGTTTTTACCGGACGTTAAAACGACTTATTTTAATATCAGTGAAACAAGCAGGACCACTTCCGTTGTAATCGGAAATGGTCCTGCTTGTTTTAGCGCATTTTTTGTTTGATTTTTTGGGCCGTAGCATGTGTTTGATCGGTTAACCTACTCGAGAGACGAAATAGTAAAATTCCTAGAAAAGCGGAGACGAAAATATATAACCCCGTCAGCGTGATGAAGGCGCCGCTAGCGAGTGTAATAAAAAGAATTGAAAATTCTCCGCGTGGTCCTAAGCAAAAACCGGATTCGATGGCATGGTAGTTTGACAGCCCGAATGAACGGCCACCGAAGAATCCGACCAAAAATTTAGATAACAGCCCCCAGATGACGAGTGCCAAAAAGAACCAGTCTAAAGGCAGTCCTTCCGTCAATTCAAACGACATCCCGAATGCAATGAAAAAGAGAGGGAGCAGTAAATCTTGAAAAGGTGTGACGAGCCGCTTCAAGTAGCGTGTTTCCTTTAGTTCAGTCAACAAAATCCCGACGATGAAAGCACCGAGTACTTCTGATAAACCGAACATGATACCGACACCTGAAAAAGTTAAAATCAAGCCGATGATTCCAATTCCGGCGTCAGGATGCCGGTACAAGGAACCAATGATTCGTTCTTTTCTGCGAATAAAGACGGTTAGTAAGATTAAAGCACTGAACAGAAAGAGAAAACCCGCGAAAATGGACCCTACTTTGGCAAATGTAAAAGGTTCTGTACCAAGTATAAACGGTGCCGTCGTCAAGAGAAGCGGGGCAATCAAATCTTCAAAAATAAGTAACGATAAGACAAAGCGATTAACGTCCTTGTGTTTGTCTGGCTCACGATCGAGCAAACGGGCAGAAATCGAAGAACTCGTCGCATATAAAACGCAGCCGATTAAAAAGGCTTCAGGAATGGAAAAGCCAAACGCAAGCGTCAGGAGGAATGTTCCACCAAAAGATAACGCAACATCAATTAATCCGGCTTTCCACACGTGGCGTAGTTGACTGAGCAAGTCAGCAATTGAAAATTTAAGTCCCAGCAAAAAAAATAGAACGATGATTCCCGCTTCACCGCCTAACTTCAATTCTTCAGGTGCATCGTAATAAAGCCCGATGGCAATCCCGATTAAAATGAAAGCGAGGATACTCGGAAGGTGGAAACGTTCACTCAAATAACTGATTGCAAATAAGCCGATGAGAATAAGACCGGCATAAAAAAATAATTCCATAGCGAGCACGTCCTCCTTTTATGTTTTCCTTTACCCTAGAAAAGCATCAAAATAACTATTAGATGAGTTTCAAGGGACAGAAAATGAAGTAGGAGGGAAAACTCGCTGATTTTGTTTCTTCCTTCCTGTACTTGCCCGTGACAGTACTTGTCCCCGCATAGCTAGAAACAGGTAAGAATGGGATTAAGAAGCAACAGCTTGCGCTTTGTCCGAGAAAAGTAACGAAAAGGACGTGTCCAATATTACTTTGTCGACACGTCAAAATACGGCATCCATCTCGAAACGAGACAGATACCGTATTGATTAAAGGACTTGGACGATTGTTCCTGCATAAGGTGGAAGTGTTACTTCTAAAGAAGGAAGTGGTGAATTCGAGAACAAATCCATGCCTTGTCCTGCCGCTGGTGCGGGAAGTGTTACTTGCTGATTCGAGTTGTTGAAGTAGATGTAGTAAGTTCCATCTTCGCTCGTTCGACGCATGACGATCGAATTCGTCTCGTCATCCGCATGAACGAATGAAATGTGTCCGTTATTCGCAAGAGTCTTATGCTGTTGCCGCAGTTGAAGTAAATGTTTTGTATACATCAAAAGGTTTAAGTCCTGTTCTTCTTTGTCCCATGGCATACATTTACGGCAACCCGGATCTTGACCCCCATCGAGTCCGATTTCATCGCCATAATAGATGACGGGACTACCGGAAAACGTCAACATCGATAGTAAGAGGAGACGCATCTTATTTTTGTCATGGCCGGCACGCGTCAAGGCGCGCGGTGTATCATGTGAGCCGATTAAGTTAAATGTCACTTCGTTGACGTTCATCGTATTCGAGAAGAGAACGTGTGACATTTCATTGGCATACGCCGTCGCCTTCGTTTTATCAAGGGCAAAGAAGTTTAACGCTGCGTTCGTAAACGGATAGTTCATGACGGCATCAAATTGATCACCGAGTAACCACTCTTGCGAATCATGCCAAATTTCTCCAAGTATATACGTTTCAGGATTTGCTTCTTTGACGACCCGACGGAAATCACGCCAAAAAGCGTGGTCGACTTCATTCGCGACATCTAATCGCCAACCGTCGATTCCGAATTCCTCGACCCAGTAGCGGGCGACGTGAAGAAGGTATGCTTTTACTTCAGCATTTTCTGTATTGAATTTCGGCATCTCAGGCACAAAGGCGAACGTATCATAGTTCGGCATCGGTTCTGTGACGAGTGGGAAGTCGCGGAGGTGGAACCAATCACGGTAAGACGAGTTGCTACCGTGTTCACGGATATCAGCGAAGGCTTCGTGATGGAATCCGGCATGATTGAAAACGGCGTCGAGCATGATACGAATGCCATTTTCATGTAGAAGGTCGACCATTTGTTTAAATTTTTCTTTTGTTCCGAACTGTGGGTCGATTTCGAGATAGTCGATTGTATCGTATTTATGATTTGATTTCGCTTTAAAGATAGGACAGAAATAAATGCCCGTAATACCAAGCTCAACCAAGTAGTCGATGTGATCAATCACCCCTTGGAAATCCCCACCGAACAGATTCGTTGTCGTCGGTTCTGTACTATTCCAAGGCAATGTACCGGTAGGGTCGTTCGATGGATCACCATTCGCAAAACGATCAGGGAAAATTTGGTACCAGACCGTATCTTTGACCCAAGCGGGTGACGTGAAGACATCGATTTTATTTAAGTAAGGTACACAGAAGTAGTAACCGGTATCATCAAGTGGTTTTTCATTGAACCACCCACGTTCTGTGAAAACTTGTGTTGTTTGCCCATCGTGTAACCGGAAACCATAGCGAAGACGACGGAATGGGGGGATGACATCAATAAACCAGTAATCATATAATTCGTCTGAACCACTTCTTTTCATTGATGTTTCGAATGTGTTCCAATGATTTGTTTTCGATGGATCGAAGTTCCAGTCCGCATCATCGGGATTTTCAGTATGCCAATCATACGGGTCTCCCCAAATCAGTTCGACATGCTCAACATCATTTTTCTTAGTTTGGAGACGGATATGAATCGTGTTTTCGTCGTACTTATAGACGAACGGAGACATGGCGCGATGGAATACGGCTTCTTTAAGCATAATGGTCACTCCTCTAGTGCAATCGATTGCACTCTAATGTAATGGTCCTCGAACTAAGAATAGTAAAGCGCTTTCTTAAAGTCAATTAGAATTGGTGAAAACGAGAATTCCAAAAGATAATTTTATGATTTAATGCAATCGATTGCATTAAAGTGCGCAATTAAATTAAATGTAAACGTTTTCTTTTTTGGTTAATAAAAATTTTAGGGAAGTTTATTCGATTAAATACTTTTTTAGAATGTTTTTAAAATGTAGGAAAATAATTAATAAAAAGGACTTGTCAAAAGGGATTTAGATTGTATAATAAAAATGTAAAGGTGATGCAAACGTTTTCATAAAACGCTTACAACTACTCAGTTGTTATCATGAGAAAATGGTTGTGCCTTTATGCAAACGTTGTGCATTAGAACTTATCATTCGTACGTTAACTTGGGGAGGAATTTTCAATCATGGAAATGAAAAAACTTGTAGCAGGTCTTTCGGTATCGGTAATGGCAATCGGTGCTCTCGCAGCATGTGGTGGCGGAACAGATTCAGACTCTTCATCGAATACATCAGGTGATGGTGGCAAACCAGATAAAATCGTTATTTGGGAAGATACTGAAAAAGCCGAAACAACAAAAGCAGCGGCAAAAGCGTTTGAAGAAAAAGAAGGCGTAAAAGTTGAAGTTAAAGAAGTCAAAATGACAGATCAACAGAAAAAAGTTGCACTTGACGGACCTGCTGATAAAGGACCAGATATCATTCTTCTTCCACACGACCAGATTGGGACAGTCGTTGACCAAGGATTGATCACTGAACTTAAAGATGGTGAAAAAGCACTTGAGCCATTCATCGATACAGCAAAATCTGCTGTCACATTTGATGGTAAAGTGTACGGCTATCCAAAAGCTGTTGAAACACCGATTCTCCTTTTCAACAAGGATGAGTTAAAAGAAGCACCAGCTTCAATGGATGATCTCTATAAAGTATCAACGGAACAGAAAAAAGACGGCAAGTATGGTTTCCTCGCACTTTGGGATAACTTCTACTTCGCACACGGTCCGATTGCTGGGTACGGTGGATATGTCTTTAAAGATAACGGTGGAAAACTTGATCCTGCAGACATCGGCTTGAACAATGCTGGCGCTGTCGAAGGAATGGACTACATCGGCAAATGGTACAAAGAAGGTCTCTTCCCGAAAGGGTTGATCGGCGGTGGCGGCGGTCAAGCGATGGATCAATTGTTCGGTGACAAGAAAGCAGTCGCTGTCATGAACGGACCATGGGCAGTCTCAAGCTATAAAGAAAAAGGCATCAACTTAGGAGCATCGGCGCTTCCGAAGCTTCCGAACGGTGAAGCAATCAAAACATTCGTAGGAGTTAAAACGTATGCGGTTTCTGCATATTCTAAAAATCCGGAATGGGCTGAGAAATTCCTTGCTACATTAACAGGTGAAGAAAACGCGAAAGCGATGTTTGAGAAATACAACGAGATTCCACCGGTCACTTCACTCCAAGAAGATGCATCGATTAAAGATAACGAAGTTGCAGCAGCAGTCTTCGCTCAGTCTAAAGACGGTGTGCCAATGCCGAACATCGCCGAGATGGGACAAGTTTGGGAACCAATGGCAGCAGCACTTCAACTTGTTGCAACAGACAAGCAAGATGCTCAAAAATCAGCAGATGACGCTGTCAAACAAATCAAGCAACAAATCGAAGCGAACAATCAATAAGTCGTCGTTTCCCAATTGAATCACTAAAAAAGAATTAAAGAGAGGGGGATCATTGATTCCCCCTCATCTTTATGGTTGGAAGAGAAGCCTGAGGTCAGACATGACCTTTGGAAAGGAGAACAGACGATGGCTGCCATTACGACACCGAAACAAACGGACCCGACACCGGAACTACAAACGAATCACCGCAAAATTGCTTCGTTGATTTCAATTGTCCCAGGTTTAGGGCAACTGTATAATAAACAATTTTTAAAAGGCGCGATATTCTTTATCGTCGTCCTGTCATATTTTTTAGTCAATTTTGATTTGTTTTTTAAAGGAGCCGGGAATGGACCAGGGGATCGCGGTGCGATCTGGGGTCTGATTACACTCGGTGAGGTAGCAGGCGTAAGGGGAGATCACTCGATTTTCTTAATGGTCGAGGGAATCATCGCGTTGATTTTACTTGTGTTTGGTATTGCCATTTACGTCTGGAACTTTATCGATGCGTATCGAATCGGTAAACTGCGTGATTTAAATGTAGAAGTACCTTCACTGAAGATGCAGCTACGGAATTTCCGTGATAACGGGTTCCCGTATGCTATGCTGATTCCATCGTTGGTACTACTCGTCTTCACAGTCGTTTTACCGTTGATTTTTACATTCTTGATTGCTTTTACGAACTATAAATTCAATAACTCGCCACCAGCCAAGCTCGTCGACTGGATTGGCATTCAAAACTTCTTAAACATTTTCACGGTCGATATTTTCCGTGATACGTTCATCAGTGTGTTAGGTTGGACGCTCGTTTGGACAGTTGCTTCGACGACAGGCGTCATCGCAATCGGAATTGGTCTGGCTGTTCTCTTGAACCAAAAAGGTCTTAAAGGGAAACGCTTCTTCCGTTCAATTTTGATTTTATCGTGGGCGGTACCGGCTTTTATCACGATTTTGATTTTCCGTTCAATGTTCAATGAAACATTTGGCGTCTTTAACACGACGTTGCTCCCGGCAATCGGAATAGGCGGTGGTGTCGAGTGGATGACTGACCCGACGTACACACGTCTCGCACTGATCGGGATTCAGTGGTGGCTCGGATTCCCGTATATCATGACGCTCACGACAGGAATCTTACAGTCGATTCCGGAAGATCTATATGAAGCGGCGACGATTGACGGGGCGACTTCAGGTGAAAAATTCCGTTTGATCACGTTACCGATGATTTTATTCGCGACAGCTCCAATCTTAATTACGCAATACACGTTTAACTTCAATAACTTCAACATCATCTATCTCTTTAACAATGGTGGACCGGCTGTACCGGGACAATCTGCGGGTGGAACCGATATCTTAATCTCCTGGATCTATAAGCTATCGCTCGGTTCAAATCCACAGTATGGTTTCGCAGCAGCAATTACACTCGTACTGTCGTTCTTCATCATGACGATTGCCGTCATTCAGTTTAAACGTTCAAAATCATTCAAAGATGAGGATATGATCTAATGAGAAAACAAAACCGAATCAATATGGCGTTGTCATACCTCATTTTGACGATCGCCTCGATTATTATTGTCTATCCACTACTTTGGGTTGTCGGGACTTCGCTCAACCCTGGGAAAAGCATTACTTCGGACATCTTCCCGAGTAATCCGACACTCATCCATTACTTCGATCTGTTTGATGCGACACAAACGGATTACGGCATGTGGTATTTGAACACCATCAAAATCGCTGTCATTACAATGGTCGTCTCGGTCGCATTGATCACGTTAACGGGCTATATCTTCTCACGTTACCGGTTCGTCGGGCGAAAAAATTCGTTGATTTTGTTCCTCGTCTTGCAGATGGTTCCGCAATTCGTCGCGATCATCGCGATTTATGTGTTGCTCAACATGCTCGATTTGTTCGATACACATCTTGCGTTGATTCTTTTATACTCTGGTGGAGCGATTCCGATGAATACGTATCTCGCCAAAGGATATTTTGATACAATACCAAAAGAGCTAGATGAAGCGGCACGAATGGATGGGGCAGGTCATCTTCGGATTTTCTGGCAAATCATCCTTCCGCTTGCTAAACCAATGGTTGCTGTCATCGCTTTGTTCAATTTCATGGCACCGTTCAATGATTTCATCCTGGCGTCACTTGTTCTCCGTTCGCCGGAGAAACAGACGCTTGCGGTCGGATTATACAACATGGTTTCTGAGCAATTTGATAACAACTTCACGTTGTTTGCGGCAGGTGCCGTTTTATCTGCAGTCCCAATCGTCCTTCTGTTCTTCGCCTTCCAGCGCTACTTCGTATCTGGATTGACGGCAGGTGGAACGAAAGGGTAATAAAGGAGGAATTAGCGGCATGAGACGAGGCGTGATGCTTCTCTTCTTGCCGCTTCTCTTGTCTTTCGGACTTTTTCCGCAGACGAGTGAAGCAGCAAATTGGGAAAAGGAACGAATGTATTTTATTATGGTCGACCGGTTTGAGAACGGGAAAACGAGTAATGATATCGATGTGAACAAGGACGATCCGAAAGCTTATCATGGTGGTGATTTGGCAGGGGTGACGAAACGCCTTGATTACATAAAAGATGAAGGATTCACGTCAATCTGGTTGACACCGGTCTTTAAGAATCGACCGAATGGCTATCATGGTTACTGGACGGAGGATTATTATAAAATCGATCCCCATTTCGGAACAAAAGAAGAATTTAAAACATTGGTCGACGAAGCACACGAGCGTGACATCAAAGTTGTTCTTGATTTAGTTGTCAATCATCTCGGACCAAATCATCCGCTTGTCGAAGAAAAGCCGGATTGGTTCCATGAAGAACAACCGATTATGAATTGGAACAATCAAGTCGAAGTCGAAAACAACTGGTTATTTGATTTGCCAGATTTCAATACTGAAAATCCAGAAGTCGTCGATTATTTGGTTGACGTCGCGAATTACTGGGTCGATGAGACAGGAATCGATGGGTATCGTCTCGATACGGTCCGTCATGTTCCGCCGGCATTTTGGAAGGAATTCATTCCGGCCGTCAAAGAAAAACATCCGGACTTATTTTTACTCGGAGAGGTATTCGATGGTGATCCGCGAAAGATTGCGACCTATTCAGAGCTTGGATTTGATTCCGTGACAAACTTTCCTTTCTATTACGGGATAAAAGATCAATTTGCCCGCAAAAATGGTTCAGCGGAAGAACTCGATTCAGTTTATAATCGAGATATCACATTTAATCCGAAAGCGATGTCGCTCGCGACATTCATTGATAATCATGATTTGAAACGATTCATTACAGAAGCGAAAATCGGTGGAACTTCAGATGAAGAACGCCAATTACGCCTCGCGTTATTCGCCCTATATGCTGCTCCAGGTATGCCGGTCGTCTATCAAGGAACGGAAGTCGCCATGCCGGGTGGTGAAGATCCGGGGAACCGAATGATGATGGAGTTTGATAAAAATGAAAAGATGCAGGAGTATGTAAAAACGTTGAATCAGATGCGTCAAGACTACCCAGCGTTCGCGACAGGGAAGCAACGCTTGTTAGGAAAGACGGATCATATGGCCGTATACGCTCGAGAATCAAAAAATCAGACGGCGATTTACGCAATCAATCTAGGAGAGAAGAAAACGACGATGCGGATTAAAGCTTCTGAAATCGGTGATGATCAACGTCTGCGAGGATTATTATTTTCCGATCTCGTCCGACAAGATGGAGATGCCTATGAAATTACATTGGATGGCAGTAGTGCGAATGGATATATCTTAGAAGATTCTCAAGTGAACTGGTGGTCACTTGTTGCGATTGGATCCATTGCCCCAATCCTTGCGTTGATTCTTCTCTTGGTCCATCGCAGACGCGTCAATCGTTCGAACGAAAAACAATAAAATACATTTGTAGGGAAATGATGAGGTGAAGGGGATGCAAGTCACAATTAAAGACGTCGCTAGGGAAGCGAACGTCGCACCATCGACGGTCTCACGTGTCATCGCGAATAGTCCGCGAATCAGTCAAAAAACAAAAGAACGTGTTCGACAAGCAATGGAAGATCTCGGTTATTATCCGAACGTCCATGCTCGGAGTTTAGCGAACCGGACGACGCAAGCAATTGGTCTCGTCATGCCGAGCGCAGCGACGAAAACACTTCAAAACCCATTCTTTTCAGAAGTCATCCGTGGAATCAGTACGAAAGCGCATCAAAACGGGTACTCGCTTTATATGACGACAGGCGTGTCGGAAGAAGAAGTATATGAGGGCGTCGTCTCGATGGTTCAGGGCCGTCGCGTCGACGGAGTTGTCGTTTTATATTCAAGAACCGATGATAAAGTCGTACAATTTCTTCAAGAATCGAAGTTTCCCTTCGTCGTCGTCGGGAAACCGTTCAGTGACTCATCGCAAGTCACGTATGTCGACACGGATAATTACCTTGCCGGTCGTGAAGTGACAAAGTATTTGCATCAGCTCGGACATGAATGTATTGCCTTCGTTGGCGGGTCACAAGACTTAGCGGTCACGCAAGAACGCGTCGGTGGGTATAAAACGGCTTTAATGGAAGAGGGTCTTCCGGTCGAAGATAACTATATCGTCAGTGCACCATTCATGACGACTGGTGGGGCTGACGCCGTTAAACGATTGATGTCACTCGATCATCCGCCGACTGCCGTCGTCGTCAGTGATGATATGATGGCGCTCGGCGTCATGAGTACGTTGAATGAGATGGGGATTAGTGTCCCGGACCAAATGGCGGTCGTCAGCTTCAATAACCTGTTCATCGCTGAGTTTTCGAGTCCGCCATTGACCTCGGTCGAAATCAACATCTTTGGTCTAGGATTTGAAGCGACGAATTGTTTGATTGAACAAATCAATGAAGATGCGACGCCTTATGGTAAACGTGTCATCGTCCCGCATTACCTCGTCGTTCGTCAGTCTTGCGGGGGTCCAAAAAACGAATGAAAACCAGTGACTTCATCTCGCCCGGAACGGGGCTCGAGATGAAGTTTTTTTTTGCTATGAACAAAAAACACTAAGAAACCAAAGTAGAAAGTAAGTTATTGGGAACGGTTTCACAAAAAGAAATTTATTTTCGTGCAAACGATTGCATTAAGCTATTTTATGTGTAAAATAAAGAATGTACAGAAACGTTGAAACGCTTACAAATGACGCTGAAAACGTTCGAAATCGGCAATGATAAAAGGAGCGACTAATGATGAAACGATTATTTAATGTGAATGAGTGGAAAATCATAGAACAGGGATTCCATCCCGAAGATAACCGTCTCGCCGAATCGATGACTTCGATTGGGAATGGACATATGGGGATGCGTGGAAATTTTGAAGAAGATTACTCAGGAGATACACACCAAGGAATGTATGTGGCAGGTGTCTATTATCCGGATAAAACACGTGTCGGCTGGTGGAAAAATGGCTATCCCGAGTACTTCGCAAAGGTATTGAACGCAGTCAATATCATGGGTGTCCGTGTTTCAATCAACGGTAAAAATGTCGATTTGAATGAGTGGGAAGTCGTCGATTTTAAGCGTGAACTTGATATGCAACATGGTGTTTTGACACGAACGATGTTACTTAAGAATGGCGTCGAAGAGACGAAGATTGAATCGACGCGATTCTTCTCAATCGTGACAAAAGAAATCGCAGCACTCCGTTATACGGTCACACCGATCAACTTTGAAGCGGAAATCATCATCGAGTCGTATCTTGATGCGGATGTCGAGAACGAGGACTCGAACTACGATGAAAAATTCTGGCTCCCGGTCGAACATGGGACGGAAGAGCGTTTCGGATATGTCACGTCAAAAACAAAAAAACTCGATTGGCACGTAACGGCGGCGATGATTACAGATGTTGAAGGCGCAATTTGTGAAGTCGTTGAAGGCACGTCACAATACGTGGCGAACCGCTTTACGAAACAAGTCGAATCAGGTGAAGCAGCGACGGTTGAGAAAGTAGTCGCGCTCGTGACAAACCGTGATTATGAAGTCGAACATTTACTTGAGCAGGCGATGAAGCGTGTCAACGAAGCGTTCGAACTAGGATTCGATACCGTCCTCGCACAGCATGAGGCCGCTTGGTTGAATCACTGGGAAGAAGCAGACGTTAAAATCGAAGGTGACGTCGAAGCGCAACAAGGGATTCGCTTCAACATCTTCCACATGTTCCAAACCTACACAGGAGAAGACTCCCGGTTGAACATCGGACCAAAAGGATTCACCGGCGAAAAATACGGTGGCGCGACCTACTGGGATACGGAAGCGTATTGTCTCAACTTCTACCTTGCGACATCAAAACCTGACGTCGCCTGGAACTTGTTGAAATACCGTCATAATCAATTACCGCAAGCAAAAGAGAATGCGGACAAGAACGTCGGTATGAAAGGTGCACTCTATCCGATGGTCACGATGAACGGAGAAGAGTGTCACAACGAGTGGGAAATCACCCATGAAGAAATTCACCGGAACGGCGCGATTGCGCATGCGATTTATAACTATACGAACTACACAGGGGATACGTCATACCTCGGACAATACGGGTTTGAAGTCCTTGTCGAAATTGCGCGGTACTGGGCGAGCCGTGTCAACTATGTCCCGCAAAAAGACGTCTACATGATCCTCGGTGTGACAGGACCGAATGAATATGAAAATAACGTCAACAATAACTGGTATACGAACTTGATGGCAGCATGGTGCCTTGAATACGCGCAAACCGTCCATCGTCATTTAGCGGACAACGAGCCGGACCGTCTCGCCGAGTTGATGCATCAATTAACATTGACGGATGAAGAGCTTGCGCAGTGGGCCGACATCGATCAAAAAATGTATTATCCAAAAGATGAGACGGAGCCGGCAGTTTTCATGCAACAAGACGGCTTCATGGATAAAGAACAAATCATGGTTGCTGATCTTGATCCGAAACACTTGCCACTCAATCAAAACTGGTCGTGGGATCGTGTCCTCCGGTCTGTATTCATTAAACAAGCAGACGTCTTGCAAGGCCTTTATTTCTTGACGGATCGTTTCTCGATTGAGCAAAAGAAAGCGAACTTCGACTTCTATGAACCACGTACGGTGCATGAATCGTCGCTCTCACCTTGTATCTATTCCATCATTGCCGCTGAAGTCGGATATGAAGAAAAGGCGGTTGAATTGTATCAACGTTCTGCACGCCTCGATCTGGATAACTACAACAATGATACGGAAGATGGTCTTCACATCACGTCAATGGTCGGATCATGGATGTCGATCGTGCATGGTTTTGCCGGACTCCGTGTTCAAGAAGGAGTATTATCCTTCAATCCGATGTTACCGCAAGGCTGGACGAGTTATTCGTTCCGGATGCAGTGGCGCGGTCATCATATCCATATTCACGTCAAACAAAATGAAATCTCGATTGAGCAATCTGTAGGTGAAGCATTCTCGTTGAAACTCCATAATCAAGTCGTTGACGTACCAGCTGAAGGTAGCGTCACGGTTCCTTCTTCAATGACGGTCTAAAAATTAGAACGAATCAGGTGTATATGATTGACACAAAACCGGACGATTTTCGAAATTCTTGATGAATCTCGAAAATCGTCCGGTTTTTCGAGTTGTTTTCGTTCAGTCATCGCGCGGACACATGAGAGCGCTACCAAAAAAAGAAATCAATTTCTTTCTCATTCTTGACTATCCGCTGTCATTTGTTATGTGCTAAAGTGTTCCAAGATAGTTCAAGCAGGAGAGGAGAACGAGGTGTGACAGCAGTTGTGAAGGAAAATATTTTAAAGGTAATGGTCGCTTCGATTGGTGGGTTCGTCATTGCGGTCGCAATGAACTGGTTCTTGATTCCAAGTGGCGTTTATTCGACAGGGTTTACGGGGCTTGCCCAAATCCTGACTCAGGTTTTACAGGACACGGCATTTGCGTTCGGTGAGAACGTTTGGTTTTTAGCCCTTAATATTCCATTGATTATATTGGCGTGGATTATGCTCGGTCGTAGCTTTACAATCATTACGCTGATTTCTGTTTTAGCGACAACGATCTTTATCGGTTTGATTCCACAATATGCTGTCATTCCGGGTGACCAAACATTAAACGCAGTGTTTGGTGGTGTCTTGCTTGCGATTGGAACGGGGATTACGATTAAATTTGGTGCGTCGACCGGTGGCTTCGATATCGTCGCCTTGATTTTTGCCCGGTTCTCGGACCGGAGTGTCGGTCTTTATTTATTCGTTTTGAATTTTTTGATTGCAATCCTTGCCGGCGCATTGTTCGGTTGGTCGACAGCTCTCTATACGATTGTCTTTATCTACGTGACGTCGAAAGTGGTCGATGAGATTCATACGAGCAATCAGCGCCTGACAATCTTCATCATCACGAACCATGCCGACGATATCACGATGGCACTGCACCAACATATCATTCGTGGAATCACACAGATGCCGTCGATCGGAACGTATTCACGGGCCGAGAAATCGACGCTGATGATGGTCATCGAACGACATGAACTGCGGGATATCGAACGGATTTGCCGTGACGCGGATGAAACCGTCTTTATCAATGTCGTACCAACCGATTCAGTCGTTGGTTACTTCCGAAAAGGATAGAACAAAAAACGCATCCTCTTGAGTAACGACATTTGTCGGTCAAGGAGATGCGTTTTTTTATCATCAAGCGAGTCCGAGGACATGCTTCAAGTAATAGGCGATGCCATCGTCTTCATTTCGTTTTGTCGTCCCGTTCGCAAGTAATTTGAGTGGTCCGATCGCATTGCCCATCGCGACACCGTGTCCCGCATACTCAATCATTTCTAAATCGTTTTCTTCGTCACCAAAGGCAACGATTTGTTTCTGTTCAATTCCGAGATGTCGTGCGATTTGCTCAAGACCAATCGCTTTGCTCGTTCCTTTACGCATGACTTCGACCATATACTCGGGCTTGATCCACTGACGGTTCAAGACGGTCTCGGCATGAACATGCGACAGCTCTGACCGGATTTCGTTAACGTGCTCACCCTTGGCATGAATCAACAGCGAGGTCGGTTCATGTTGGAGCAGCCTCCGCAAATCACCGGTCGTCACGGACAGGGCATGATCGGTATAAAATTCGTAAATCCCGACCGGATCACGTTGGAAATAGACATGATCGGTCACTTCACAGACGATGTTTTGTGTTTTCGTATCAGCAACGGACTCGAGAATATGTTGCACGGTTTTTAACGGAATCGGATGATGACTGACTTGAAAGTGGGGATCATTCGGATGATGAACGAAACCTCCGTTGAAATTAACGATTGGTGTCGTCAAACCAAGTTCTTCATAGTAGCGTTTCGCGTGGCGAAACGGACGACCTGTCGCGATGACGACTTCATGACCATTTTCACGCGCTTTGTGCAGTGCGGCAATATTTGCAGGACTGATTGTCTTGTCGTCTTTTAAGAGTGTACCGTCGAGGTCGACGGCAATAAGATGACGTTTCATACATTCACCAACTTCGCTTTAGATTCTTTCCTCATTACTTTAGCATATGGACCGGTAGAAAACAGGGAAGTGACTGTTTTGAGCAAAAAGGAAAACGCTTAAAAAAATCCGATTAAAGCTGTCGGATGATTTAAAAAATGATATACTACGAGACGTAGGACTAATAAAAGTAAGCTATGGAAATGGAGGGGAAAGAATGCGTTTTCTCGTTACATTCTTTTGGTCGTTCTTACTCGTGAACACAGCTGTGTTCATCGTATCAGCGGTCGATGCAGTTACGTATAACTTTGGATTTGCGACAGCGATGTCAGTCGTGACGTCACTTGTTGTCTTCGCACTTGATGCAGTCAACGAAGATCTTGGTCTTGGTCAAGGGACAAAGGCAGAATAACTTGAAAGCGAGGTATCGTCACGGGGCGATATGCTCGCTTTTTATCGTTTATAGTGAGGGGGAAGAGGCTTGATTTTAATTAAACAAGCACTTGTTAACGAGATCCCGACGGATGTACTTGTCGGAGGTGGAACGATTCTAGGAATCGGGACATATAATATCGATCAGGATTTGCTTGAACAAACGATTGACGGTACGGGGAAGCGACTCGTTCCAGGATTGATCGATGGTCATGTTCATCCGATTGGCGGAGGTGGGGAAGGCGGATTTGCTTCTCGGACGGCTCCGTTAGTCGCTAGTGATTTCTTGACGGGTGGTGTGACGACGGTCGTCGGATTACTTGGCACGGATGGTTGGACCCGGACCGGGATTGATTTACTGGCACACGTCCGCGGGTTTGCACGACACGGAATTCGACCTTTTCTGTTAACGGGCAGCTACGCTGTCCCGCCCGTTTCGATTACGGATACGATTGGTCGTGATATCGTCCTTATCAATGAAGTCATCGGACTCGGCGAGATTGCGATCAATGATCATCGTTCGACTCAACCGACTGTTCAGGAGCTGACGCGACTCACAGCTGAGGCGCGCATCGCCGGGATGGTCAAAGGGGTCAATGGAACGATGAACGTCCATATTGGAGACGGGAAACAAGCGTTACATCTCCTCGAAGAAGTCGTCCGGACGTCGGATGTACCGATCGAACAATTTTTACCGACACAT
The DNA here is from genome assembly GCF_018618725.1 of Exiguobacterium sp. s80. Taxonomy (NCBI): domain Bacteria; kingdom Bacillati; phylum Bacillota; class Bacilli; order Caryophanales; genus Exiguobacterium; species Exiguobacterium sp. s80. The sequence goes on from NZ_JACSMP010000001.1 coordinate 107,036, forward strand.
ATCAATCGAAGTGAACGGATTTTTGGAGCCGGTCTTGCTTGGGCGAAACAAGGGGGACGGATTGATTTTACGACCTGTACGACAAAAGCCTTCATCGAAGAAGGCGAGGTGCCGGCTGGACTTGCGCTGAAACGGGCACTTGAAGCAGGGATTCCCTTACGGCAGATCACGATGTCGAGTGACGCCGGTGCGAGTCTGCCGGCGTTCGATGCGGCAGGTAAACTTCTACGAATGGAATCAGGAAAGCCAACCTCGATGTTGCAAGCGGTCGAGGAAGCGGTTCGTCATGGGGTAGCGTTTACGGACGCCATTCAGACGGTCACACGAAACGTTGCCGAAGCTTACGGGATTTCTGGAGGGACAATCAAACCGGGTGAACGTGCCGACCTGTTACTGATTAGTGACGCTTTTGAAATCGATACGATTCTAGCAGGTGGTCATGCTATAATGATTCAGAAAAAATGGCTTATGCCAAAATGATGGAGGGATCGATTTGTCGAAAAAGTCTACGCGCGTGAAGCCGTCGAAAAAGTCGCAATCAAAAGCGAATTGGATAACGGCCGGCGTCATCGTATTGATCGTCATACTGGGAGCAACATTGCTGCTCTTCATGGATAATGAAGATTCAGCAACGAAAGATGGAAATCTAACAGCGAGTCAAGTCGCTGAAAAATTAAAGTCAGGTGACGAATTCTATACGTACTTCTATCAGACAGGGTGCGTCCACTGTGAAAAAGTAAAACCGTACTTAGTACCGCTCGGCGAGCAACAGGATATTCCGTTTGAACAGATTGATCTTGCTGTCGAACAGTCGGCGTGGGATACATTCGGTATCGAAGGAACACCAACCGTCGTTTACTTCAAAGATGGTAAGGAAGTAAGCCGTGTCGCAGGCGAACAGACAGAAGATAGCTACAAGGAATTTTTCGCAGGTAAGGATATTGAGGATTCAAAAGAAGAATCATCGGGTGATTTAAATGATTAAAAAATGGTTTTTTAAAAATCTATTCGAATTAAATGGACGCCCGTTCGTCGCACGTCAATTGCGGCGCTTTGCGATGAGCGAATTGAGCCGGCCTTTCATCAAACCGTTTATTAAGCTGTATGATTTACAAATGGACGAAGCGAGTCAGCCGGTCGACGCGTACCCGACTCTACATGAGTTGTTCGTCCGTCACTTAAAAGAAAAAGTCCGACCGATTACGCAAGCTGAGCACGCATTCGTCAGTCCGTGCGACGGTGTTTTATCTGTCGTCGACGACTTGACGGAAGAGAGTCGCTTCACGGTCAAAGGACAAACGTATTCAGTCGCGGAATTGATTGGTTCACACCATGAAGCGGCAACGTACGTTGGTGGCCGTGTCCTGATTTTTTATCTCAGCCCACAAAATTATCATCGCGTTCATGTTCCAATCGATGGGACAGTTCGGACGAGTTATACGCTCGGGCGGGATTCTGCACCGGTCAATGATCTTGGATTGGCTTACGGAACGCGACCGCTGACACGAAACTATCGACGGGTGACGCGAATCGTCCAAGGTGCACATGCGCTTGAACACGTCATGGTCGGAGCGTTGAACGTCAACACGATCGTCCAGACGAATCATGCACGTGACATTCGTCGTGGCGACGAGTTCGGGTATTTTTCATTCGGTTCGACGGTCGTTTTAATTGCTCCAAAAGGTGCGCTTGATTTAGAAGATGATGTAACTGGTCCTGTCTTGATGGGACAAGCACTTGGTATTTGGAATTCATGAAAGCAAAAGCGCCCTTCAAGTGAAAGGGCGTTTTCTTTTGTGCATCGCTCTACGCCATTGATTGTGCTATAATCGAACGATAAGAACATAACTGTTTCTTAAACTTAACTATAGAGCTAGACCATTATCTGGAGGTTTTATTCTTGTTCAAACGACTTTATCCGAAACATTTCGTCGCATCCATTTATGATATCGATTTAGAGATGTTAAAACGAAACGGTGTCAAAGCAATTTTGACGGATCTTGATAACACGCTTGTTGCATGGGATATTGCCGATGCTCCAGACGAATTGGTATCATGGCTGGATATGGTGAATAATCAATACGGATTTGACGTCATCATCGTCTCGAATAATAACGGCGATCGTGTCAAAAAGTTCGCGGATCCACTCGGACTTCACTATATTGCACCTGCCCGAAAACCATTACCAATCGGTTTCAAACGAGCATTAACGGAATTCGGTTACCATGCAAAAGAAGTTGTATTTCTTGGGGATCAGCTGTTTACTGATGTGCTAGGAGCAAATTCCGTAGGCATCGAAGTCATTCACGTCCAACCCGTCGTTAAAACAGACGGTGTCGTCACTAAATTCAATCGCTTGATGGAACGTCTCGTCTTCCGTCGCATGAAACGTAAAGGCATCTATAAATTGACGCAACGTGTCAAAGAAGAGTCTGAAACGGAAAAGCGGCAGATCGAGTCACTGCGTCAAGATAAGCAACAATGACCCTGTCATACCGGTAGATGAAAGGATAGGCAGTAGTCGCAACATGTACGGCAATAGGTCGGAAGTTACGCTCTTGGAGTAGCGTGCAGGGTGCTACGTTGAATAGAGAAGGGAAAGTTCCCGATGCGGCTCAACACACATATGAACGAAGAAATTCATTGCGCCGGCTGTGGTGTCGAGATTCAAACAGAGGATCCGAAAGCACCAGGTTATGCGCCTAAATCTGCACTTGACCGTGAAATGGTCATTTGCCAACGTTGTTTTAAACTGAAACACTACAACCAAATTCAAGACGTTGCATTGACGGACGATGATTTTGTCAAAATTTTAGACGGAATCGGTCAAAAAGATGCACTCGTCGTTAAAATCGTTGATATTTTTGATTTCAACGGAAGTTGGTTACCAGGATTACACCGCTTCGTCGGAAAAAATGATGTCCTGCTTGTCGGGAATAAGGCAGATTTGTTGCCGAAATCACTTAATCCGAATCGTTTGATGAACTGGATGCGCCAAACATCGAAGGAACTGGGCTTACGTCCGGTAGATGTTCACTTGATTAGTGCGAAAAAAGGGCATGGCGTCGATGAATTAGCCGAGAAGATTGACTACTATCGTAAAGGGCGCGACGTTTACGTCGTCGGCTGTACGAACGTCGGGAAATCAACGCTCATCAACCAAGTCATTAAACGTTTTGGTGAAGAAGAAGAGGCCGTCATCACCGTCAGTCACTTCCCAGGAACGACACTCGATTTGATCGACATTCCGCTAGATGACAACTGTAACCTGTACGACACGCCAGGAATCATCAATCATCATCAGATGGCGCACTATGTCGATGCGCGCGACTTGAAATTGATTACGCCGAAAAAAGAAATCAAACCACAAGTCTTCCAAATCCACCCGCAACAAACGTTATTCTTTGGTGGTTTAGCACGCCTTGACTACATGGAAGGGAACAAACGTTCATTCGTCATCTATATGTCAAATGAACTCAAGGTTCACCGGACGAAGTTAGATAAGGCGGACGATCTTTATGCAAATCATAATGGAGAGTTATTATCGCCTCCGAATGAAAAAACGCTTGAGATGTTACCACCGCTCGTCCGTCATGAGTTCAGCTTACGTGACAACATGAAAACAGATATCGTCTTCAGTGGACTCGGTTGGGTTGCAGTTCACGGAAAAGGTGGACGAGTAGCTGCCTACGCGCCTAAAGGTGTTGCTGTTTCCTTACGTGAGGCGCTCGTCTGATGCGTTTCGCTGTCATCGGTCATCCGATTGCCCATTCACTTTCACCCGTGCTGCACGAGGCATGGCTGGAAGCGGCTGGGCTTTTCGGCTGTTATAGTATGATAGATGTCGAAGCAGACGATTTAGAGCAGGTCGTCCGGCAATTACGGATGCGCGAGCTCGACGGGATTAACGTCACGATTCCCTATAAGACGGCAATCATCCCGTTTCTTGATCGACTCGAGCCTTCTGCTGAAAAAGCAGGGGCGGTCAATACGGTCTATTTTGACGGGACGGAACTGGTCGGTGCGAATACGGACGGGACGGGATTCGTTCGTGCCTTGTCCGCAAGACAATCGTCAGAAAACATTCTTGTGATTGGCGCGGGCGGGGCGGCGCGAGGAATCGTCGCAGCGCTCGACGGGACTGTCACACTCATGAACCGGACGAATCAACGCGCGCGCGCGCTTGCCGCTGAATTTCAGGCGCAGGCAATCGACTGGTCGGAGTCACCAGATTTAACGCCGTATGACACAATCATCAATACGACATCGGTCGGTATGATGCCACGCATCGAAGCAACACCAATCGTATTGACCGAGACGACGGCACTGATTTGTGATATTATTTATCGACCGACTCCGACGCAACTACTACGTGATGCCTCGGCTCGAGGACTCGCGACACTAGACGGCGTCCCGATGTTCGTTTTACAAGCGGCTGAAGCATTTGAACGCTTCACCGGTCATGCACCTGATCTTACGCTTGGTGAGCAGGTGATTCGAAAGCAATTGGAGGAATATTGATATGTTAACAGGTAAACAAAAACGATTTTTACGTGCGACAGCACATGATTTAAGCCCGATTTTCCAAGTGGGGAAAAATGGCGTTGGAGAAGCGATGTGTGCGGATTTGATTGATGCACTCGAAAAACGTGAATTATTGAAAGTCCAAGTTTTGCAGAACTGTGCCGACACACCAAAAGACGTAGCGGCTGAACTCGTCGACGGAACAAATGCTGAACTCGTTCAAGTCATCGGTAAAGTTGTTGTTCTCTACAAAGAATCGAAAGAGAATAAAACGTTACAATTACCACGATGAAGATTGGTTTGATGGGCGGAACGTTTGACCCGCCCCACATCGGTCATTTATTGATAGCGGAACAAGCAAAGGAACAACTGCATCTTGATGCGGTTTGGTTTTTACCTGCGAACGTCCCTCCGCATAAAGCGGCGAACGTGACGAGTGCTGCGCAACGGTTGAAGCTCGTTGAAGCCGCTGTCCAGGCAAACGATGCGTTTTCCGTCTCGACGATTGAGTTCGAGCGTCAGGAAAAATCGTATACGCTTGAGACGGTTCTCGAATTGAAAAAACGGTATCCGACAGACGAGTTCGTGTTTCTACTCGGGGCAGACTCGCTTGCGAGCCTTGATACATGGTATCAAGCAGACCGCCTGTTTGAGGCAGTTCAATTCGGAGCGGTCGCACGTCCAGGCAGTCGTTATTTGATTCCGGCAGGTGCGCAGGTGACAGCAGTCGACTTACCGTCGCTTGAAGTGTCTTCGACGGACATTCGAAAACGTGTCGCCCGCGGTAAAAGTATCCGTTACCTTGTTCCTGAAGCTGTCCGACAACTAATCGAGGAGTGGGAATTGTATGTTACTTGAAGAAGCAGACGATATCATTAAACGAACACTCCCGCATAAGCGTTATGTGCATACGCTTGGAGTTGTTGAAACAGCTCGTCAACTCGCGCGGCGAAACGGTGTCGACGAGGAGACGGCAGCGTTCGCTGCGATGCTGCACGATTATGCGAAGTATCGGGACACCGAAGAAATGCGGACGCTCGCTCGCGAACTCGGACAGCTCGAGTTGCTCGATTATGACGATGAGCTCTTGCACGCGCCAATCGGCGCAGAACTCGTCAAACGTGAACTCGGTATCGAGGATACGGTGATTTACCAAGCAATCGCGAATCATACGACCGGTGCTCCGGATATGCCGTTGCTCGATCAAGTGATTTTCGTCGCCGATGCGATTGAGCCGAATCGTACGTATCCAGGCGTTGAAACATTACGTAAAATTGCAGACGCCGATTTAACGGACGCCGTCATCGCGACGCTTGCGCATACCATCCAATTTTTATGTAACAAACAAACAGTGATTTTTCCGTTGACGATTGAAACGTATAATGCGTTCGTCACGGCTAAACGAAAGGGGACCGTCCTATGACAGTCGAACAAGAATTAAAATTAATCGTAAATGCAATTGATGATAAACGGGCAGAAGATATCATCGTTTTAGATATGAAAAACATCTCTCCAATCGCAGATTATTTCGTGATTTGTGAAGGTGGATCAGAAAAGCAAGTTCAAGCGATCGCACGTGAAGTGAAAGAAGTTGCGCATAAAAATGAACTTCCGATCAAACGTCTCGAAGGACTTGACGCAGCGCGTTGGGTACTCGCCGATCTTGAAAATGTTGTTGTGCATGTCTTCCACCGTGATGACCGTGACTACTACAACCTTGAAAAACTCTGGTCAGACGCACCTAAAGTAGAAGTCGAGATCGACTGATGGCGTACGAACAGTTTGCATACGTCTATGACGAGTTGATGCAAGATGTTCCCTACGACGAATGGGTCGCCTGGGTATCGCAATACGTCGAAGCAAACAGTACGATTGCTGACGTCGGTTGTGGGACAGGAACGGCGACGTTGTTACTCGCTGAGCATTACCGCGTGACAGGTATCGATCTATCGGAAGAGATGCTTGAAATTGCACAAGAAAAAGCGATGGAACAACAGCAAAAAATCGATTTTTGGTGTCAAGACATGCGCGAAATCGAATTGCCTGCTCCAGTCGATGCGCTGACGATTTTGTGTGACTCGCTCAACTACCTGAAGACAGAAGCGGATGTGCAACAGACGTTCGAACATGCGGCACGGACGTTAAAAGAAGGCGGGAAGTTGTTGTTTGATGTGCATTCCCCGCATAAGATGGAAACACTCTTTAACGGGAAAACATATGCGACACACGCCGAACAAAGTTCTTATATTTGGTTTGCCGATCCCGGAGAAGCACCACTGTCCGTCGTCCACGAATTGACGTTCTTCATCGAAGACGAAGATGGACGTTACGACCGTGTTGACGAGACACATCATCAACGGACGTATCCGCCGGAACAATACGTGACGTGGCTTCGTGAAGCAGGATTCCGGACGCTCGCCGTAACAGGTGATTTCACGAGTGATGCACCAACACCGACGGCCGAACGAATTTTCTTTGTAGCTGAAAAAATATAATGGATGGACCGTTGCAAAAGGAAACTTTCGCAGCGGTTTTTTGTGCTGTATGTTAAAGAAAAATACACGATTTACATGAAAAAGATTTCTTGAGGAATTGATTTGTCAGTTAACACCACGAGAAAAACGAATTACTCAAAGCTACGTGACGACTCGAGCCTGGTAAAGTCGAGGCAAGAGGAGGGAGACCGATGACTATTCCCCGGATTCAACAAATCGCGAGTGTTGTTGTTGTCGTGTTACTGATAATCGTACTGTTCGTCCCGTTACCATCGTGTTCGAAAGAAGCGCTCGTCGACAAACCAGCAATCGTTAAGCATGAGCAAGACGCCAAAGCAGAAGATCAAGGGTCCACGGAGCAGACCCTCTTAAACAAAAAAATCATGGTTGATGTGAAAGGGGCAGTCAAGCGACCGGGACCCTATTCCTTTAAGTTAGGCGACCGGATTAAAGACGCAGTCGTTCGTGCGGAGTTGACACAAGCTGCTGATGTGACAGAAATGAATCTCGCGGCACGGTTGATTGACGGTCAGGAAGTCATTGTTCCGACAAAAGAAAAAGTGAAACTTACACAACCGAAAGAAGAAGTGCCACAAGCAGATGTGCCGACTGGTCTGCTCGACTTGAATGCTGCGACGGAGCAACAGTTACTTGAAATCCCTGGAATCGGTCCAGCTAAAGCGAACGCGATTTTAGCCTATCGTGAAGAAAAGGGCGGGTTCGCGCGTTATGAAGACTTAGGAGAGGTTAAGGGATTTGGTGACAAGACGCTTGAAACATTGAGAGCCTATTTGATTGTTTACTGATGCCGTTATTCCCGTTATTTTTCATGATTGTATTGATCGCAATCAAAGAGTCACTTTGGCTCGTAGGTGTGATTTGTCTCGTTTTGACCATTAAAAGCTGGTCTTTTACTTCGACACGCCTTGTCTTGATGAGTCTGTTGGTCGTAGTGCTCATCGTGTACGGACAAGATTTCGTTGATACGACACCGATTCAGACAATTGATATTTTGGACGCGAAGCAAAATGGAGATCGGATTCGGTACCTGGCGACTGCGAATCAACAGGAGTTGATCGTTTCGGCGACGCTAGATGAACATCAGGATCTCGATTACGAGCGAATTGGAAGACGATGTCAAGTCGAACTGACGGAAAAAATGGTTTTACCCCGTGTCAATCGTGGCGGCTTTGACGAGGCGCGCTGGATGCGTACAGAACGATTAGCAGGAAAATTCGAAGTGAAAGAATGGGGATCGTGTACCGATACACCTGGATTTGACGCGCAGGGACGCAGGATGCGCCAAGCATGGATGGACCGGATTGAACGACTTCCGGCGAAACAAGCCTTGTATATCGAAGCGCTCGTGCTAGGTGAGGACCGATTGATGGATCAGTTGACGCTTGATCGCTTCAAGAAGTTTGGATTGTTACACGCAATCGTCATTTCAGGTTCACATATCGCCTTTTTGATTTTTACGATATTATGGATTTTGAAAAAGTGCCGATTGACGCGTGAACGAAGAGCGGAATTCGTCCTTGTCTTATTACCGTTATATGGTTGGCTGACGGAATGGAGTGCGCCGGTCACGCGTGCAGTCTGCGTCGCGTTCATCTTGATGCTCTATCAGCGTCTCGGACGACGGACAGACCCGCTCCTCGTGGTTGCCTATGTTGCAGCAGCGCAACTCGCCTATTCTTATACGAGTCTTTATGATATCGGCTTTCAGTTGACTGTCGGACTAACGATTTTTTTATTATTGTCGCGCAAGATCTGGCAAAAAGTAAAACGTCCTTGGAACTGGTTGTTAATTAGTGTCTGGGCGCAAATCTTAACGAGCCTAGTCTTGCAAATGGCGGAACAAACGGAAGTTTCGCCATGGTCGCCTCTGTTGAACCTCGTCATTGGAGCCTGGATCGAATGGATCATCCTTCCGCTTTCCTTTCTAGTAGGCTTACTCTTGTTTTTCCCAGTCACGGATACATTCATGACGCTCCACGAGCGAGCAGTTGGTGTACTTGATCTTGCCCTCGCGCAAGCGGAGCAGTTACCTGTTCCGACCGTTGCTGTCCACTTATTGTCGTTACCACTCTTTTTGCTCGTTATAGTCGTCGTCTTAATCGGATGGTATGTAGCGGAACAAAAGTGGTGGGGGCATCTTCTTCCCGTCTGTGCTCTCCTTCTTGGAAGTGTATCGATGGATTTAAGGACGGAAGAACAGGTGACATTTCTCGACGTCGGTCAAGGCGATAGTACGGTAATCGAGAAGGATGGAGAAACGTTCGTCATCGACACAGGCGGGGCGTTTATGTTATCACAACGTCCCACGTTACGTCCGTTCGACCCTGGTAGTCAAATCGTTGCGCCTTTTCTTCATACGCGCGCGGAGACAGTAATCGACGGACTCATCTTGACTCATGCTGACAATGATCATATTGGAGGTGTCATCGGGTTATTAAAGAAAATTCGTGTCGATACGATTTATTTCGGAAGATACGATAATCAGGATGAAAAGCGGCATCGTTTGCTGGAGCAGATTGAAGCGACAGGGACCAAAGTGGAGTTCGTCAAGGCAGGGCGAGAGATACGACCTTGGCTTACTGTTGTTGCACCTGACGAATCAGAAGCAGAGGAGAATGACCGTTCCATCGTGTTGCTTGCGGACGTTGCAGGAAAACGGGTTTTGTTGACGGGTGACGCGAGCATTGAACAAGAAGAAGGTTGGAACCTTGGACCAATCGATATTTTGAAAGCGGGTCATCATGGCTCGAAGACGTCGACGGGACTCGACTTGTTGCAACAAACGAATCCAGAAACAGTCATCATCTCCGCGGGACGGAATAATCGTTATGGTCACCCGCATGAAGAAGTGTTAGATCGCATCGGAAATCAGCGGACGATTTGGCGGACGGACAGGGACGGGATGATAACTTGTTCTTCAGCAGGCTGTGAAGCTATGATAAAATAAAAAACAGCAACCCCCCAAGGTTGCTGTTTTAGTGATTATAGACTTAAGAATTTGATTAAAACGCCAATGATGAATAAAACGGCGAAGAAACCAAATGAAGCGCCAAAACCGACGGCTGAGTCAAGCGCGTCATTACGTTTTGATTGAATATCGTTTTCAAACGCATTTTCACTTGGTGGGCGTACTGAATGTGCCATGCTGCATTCCCCCTTAATAGATTCCGCTTCTAGTATAGCGGAATAAAAGAGGATTATCTATGATGAAGTTAAGAACAAACTGTGAAATGTGGTGGGAATGATGAAAACACCTTGGCTTGTCAACGGAAAGTTGGCTAACCTTTATTTATTATATGGGACGGAGCGTCATCTTTTAGAGGAGTGGGAACGTGAAATCGTGAAGGCGGCATTACCAGATGGCGAACGATTTGACTACATGAAGATCGATTTAAACGATCAGCCTCTCGATGCCGTGTTAGATGAGGCGGAAACAGTTCCTTTTTTAAGTGATTACCGTGTCGTGGTTGCAAAACCAGCGACTTTTCTGACGGGCGCGAAAGATAAAAAAACGCATAACGTTGATCGATTAGCGGAATATGTCTTACAACCGGCAGATTATGCAGTCGTCGTTTTAATTGTCGAAGCGGAGAAACTGGATGAACGAAAAAAAATCGTCAAGCGGTTGAAAGATCGTGCGACGGTCCTCGAAGCAAAAAAGCCGACTTCGGAAGAATTATTCCGCTTTACGATGGGTACTGTTAATGACAAAGGATACCGGATGGAGCGACCGGCAATTGAACGGTTAATCTTTTTGACAGGAGAAATGTGGGGAACGCTAGCGCATGAGCTCGATAAGCTGATGCTTTATGCAGGCGATCATCCGACGATTGAATTGGCGGATGTTGATTTGTTAGTACCGCGGACACTTGAAGACAATGTCTTTCAATTGACGGATTACTTAATGAAACGTCAACTTGAGCCTGCGATTCGCCTGATTCGTGACTTAGAAAAGCAAGGTCAGGAAATATTAGCGCTGCTCGGTTTGATGGCACGTCAGTACCGAATGATGTTACTGTCTAAGCGCCTGGCGGAACAAGGTTATGGTGAACGACAAATTGCTTCAAAGGTCGGGGCGCATCCATATGCGATTAAATTAGCATTGCAGTCCGGGAAACGATTTACGTTCGCCCAACTCGAACAAGCGTTAATCACCATCACGACGACTGATGAAGGGATGAAGACTGGGCGTGGTGATAAGCGAATATTGTTTGATTCACTAATCGTCCGACTAGCGACTTTGTGAGGAGCTGACTAACTAATGGAAATTCGAATGATTCAAGCAACAGAAGTGATTCCACTTCGTCATGGCGTCTTACGTCCGCATCAACCGATTGAGGCGTGCACGTATCCGGACGACTTGGCGACAGATACGTTTCACCTCGGAGGCGTCAAGGACGGTAAAATTGTCGCAATCGGCTCATTTGCAAAACGGTCATATGATACAGCTCCCGAATTGACATATCAATTGCGAGGAATGGCGACGAGTCCGGATGTACGTGGTGAAGGATACGGGATTGCATTGCTTGAAGAAGCACGACGAATTTTAAAGGAACGGCAAGCTACTGGTTGGTGGTGTAATGCCCGGCTAGTCGCAGTTCCGTTCTACGAACGATTTGGAATGAAGATTGCGAGTGAGCAATTTGAAATCGAAGGAATTGGTCCGCATCACGTGATGGTCGATCGATTGACGTATTGAAACGAAGTATTCAAATCAACTGAGACTGACTCGAAAGGAAGCATTCTTTTGGAGTCGGTCTCTTTTTTAAGCACAAAAAAATCGCCACCGGGGAAGCCCCTAGTGGCGATCGATCACCGTATTCTTCGGAAAGAATTAAAGTGCGTTTACGAGTTTAGCGAGACGTGATTTGTCACGACCAGCTTTGTTGCTGTGGATAAGACCTTTAGCAGCAGCTTTGTCGATTTTCTTAGACGCTGTGTTGAAAGCTACGAGCGCTTGCTCTTTGTTACCTTCAGTAGCGAAAGTTTCGACTGCTTTGATAGCTGAACGCATTGACGATTTACGTTGTACGTTAGCGACGCGGCGTTTTTCAGCTGTTTTAACACGCTTGATTGCTGATTTAATGTTAGCCATGGATGATTCACCTCCAAGAAAACTCATTCGAGATTTATATTCGCATATCTGCATTTATCGTTCAACAGAACAAGCACAATTGTAGCAAACGTTTTTCTTAAAAGCAATAACAGCTCTAGGGTTTCTTTGGATTTTTGTTTTTCGGTAAAACAAAACGGGATGGTACAGCTCGTCTGATTTTTGTTATAATGAAGCGTATGTACGTTTGAATATAAGGTAAGGTGACTATAAACATGAATAATGCAGACCGTTTAAAACGGCAAAAGAGCATTCGGAACTTCTCGATTATCGCCCATATCGACCACGGGAAATCGACGCTCGCTGACCGTATTCTAGAAAGAACAGGCGCTTTGACGTCACGTGAAATGAAAGACCAAACGCTTGATGCCATGGATCTCGAACGGGAACGTGGAATTACAATCAAGTTGAATGCCGTCCAATTGAAGTATACAGCAAAAGATGGTGAGGAATATATCCTCCATCTGATCGACACACCTGGACACGTCGACTTTACTTATGAAGTTTCGCGTTCACTCGCAGCGTGTGAAGGTGCTGTTCTCGTCGTCGATGCGGCGCAAGGGATTGAAGCACAAACACTCGCGAACGTCTACTTGGCGTTAGATAACGATCTTGAAATTTTACCGATCATCAATAAAATTGACCTGCCGTCGGCGGATGTCGAACGTGTTCGTCAAGAAATCGAAGATGTCATCGGACTCGATGCATCTGAAGCGGTTCCGACGTCAGCAAAAGCAGGAATCGGAATTGAAGAGATTCTTGAACAAATCGTCGAAAAAGTGCCTGCACCAACCGGTGATCCGGCTGCACCGCTTGAAGCGTTAATTTTTGACTCGTTCTATGACCCGTACCGTGGTGTTGTCGCATCAATCCGAATCGTCAACGGAACGGTCAAAGTCGGTGATAAAATTCGTATGATGTCGACCGGTAAAGATTTCGAAGTCTTAGAACTTGCCGTTTCGACACCAAAGGCACTTCGTCAACAAGAATTAACGGTCGGAGATGTTGGTACATTGTCAGCGTCGATTAAGACCGTTGGAGACGTCCGAGTAGGGGATACGATTACACTCGCGAAACAACCGGCAATCGAAGCGTTGCCGGGTTACCGGAAAATGAATCCGATGGTGTATTGTGGACTGTATCCAATCGATGCCGCCCGTTACAATGATTTACGTGAAGCGCTTGAGCGTCTCCAGTTAAGTGATGCAGCACTCGAGTTCGAGCCGGAGACATCGCAAGCACTCGGATTCGGTTTCCGCTGTGGATTCCTAGGTATGTTGCACATGGAAATCATTCAAGAGCGAATCGAACGTGAGTTCAACATCGATATGATCACGACAGCACCGTCGGTTATCTACAACGTGACGACGACGTCTGGCGAAGTCTTGCATGTCGACAACCCGTCGAAGATGCCCGATCAACAAAAGGTCGAGTTCATCGAAGAACCTTTCGTCAAGGCAGCTGTCATGACGCCGAACGACTATGTCGGGGCAATCATGGAACTTTGTCAAAAGAAACGCGGGACGTTCATCGACATGGAATACATCGATACGACACGTGTTAAAATCACGTATGAGTTACCGCTTTCGGAAATCGTTTATGATTTCTTCGATCAATTAAAATCGAGTACAAAAGGATATGCTTCACTGGATTACGAATTGATTGGCTACCAACAATCACGCCTTGTGAAGATGGATATCCTATTGAATAACGAAAACGTCGATGCCCTGAGTTTCATCGTTCACCGTGATTTTGCGTACGAACGTGGGAAAGTCATCGTTGATAAATTAAAAGAATTGATTCCACGGATGCAATTCGAAGTGCCGATTCAAGCTGCGGTCGGGACAAAAATCGTTGCGCGTTCGACGATTAAAGCCCTTCGGAAAAACGTTCTCGCAAAATGTTATGGTGGGGATATCTCACGAAAACGTAAATTGCTTGAGAAGCAAAAAGAAGGTAAGAAGCGCATGAAGATGGTAGGCTCGGTAGAGGTACCTCAAGAAGCCTTCATGTCGGTTCTGTCGATGGATGAAGATTAAAGTCAAAAGGGGGCGTTTAACGCACCCTTTTTCTTGTTTATATAGAAAGGATGAGGCGAAATGACTCCACGCGCCGCATATGTCCACATTCCGTTTTGTGAACATATCTGTTACTACTGTGATTTCAATAAAGTATTTTTAAAGAATCAACCGGTTGCGGAATATTTAGATGCGTTAGAACGTGAAATCGAACTGACACTACAACAATACCCGACCGATCGACTTGAAACGATTTTCATTGGTGGCGGAACACCGACTGCCCTGAACGAACAACAGATGCAACGTCTGATGGACATCATCAGCAAACATCTCTTGCCGCTGACGGATGAGACGCTTGAATACACGGTCGAGTCGAATCCGGACGGCGTATCGCCTGAAAAACTCGATATCATGAAAGCGGGTGGTGTCAACCGTGTCAGTTTCGGTGTCCAGTCGTTTGATGACGGATTGCTTGAACGGATCGGTCGGACGCACCGGGAAGCGAAAGTCGCAGAGACGCTTGACGAAGCGGCTAAACGGTTTGATAACATTTCCGTCGATTTGATGTTCGGCTTACCGAATCAAACGCTTGAGCAAGTTAAATACGATGTCGAGCGCGCCCTTCGCTTACCGATCACCCATATTTCGTCGTACTCGTTAATTTTGGAACCGCACACCGTGTTCGCGATTCAAGAACGAAAAGGAAAACTCCCGTTACCGACACAAGATCTTGAAGCAGAGATGTATCGTTTGATGATTGAGACGATTGAAGCCGGTGGTTTGAAACAATACGAAATCTCGAACTTCTCGTTACCGGGGAAAGAAAGTCGGCATAACCGGGTCTACTGGGAAAATGATGAGTATTACGGTTTCGGCGCAGGCTCGCATAGTTACATCGCTCAAACACGTCGCGCGAACATCGCACCGATTCCGCATTACATCAAGGCGGAAGGTTTACCGGTCCGCAACGAGACACCACTGACACGTGTCGAGCGAATGGAAGAAGAGATGTTCCTCGGACTTCGGATGAAACAAGGGGTGTCAATCGAACACTTTGAGCAAAAGTATGGGATAGCGTTAGATGCTGCTTTTGGTAAAACAATCACGAAGTTGTTGCCGCGCGGATTAGTCGAACGGACGGATACACACTTGCGATTAACGGAGGCGGGTGTCCCGCTTGCGAATGAAGTATTCGCCGAGTTCATCGGTGAAGCGGAAGTTGAATGATTTCAGGACGACAAAAAAACCAATCCACAGTAACGGGATTGGTTTTTTGCGTACAGACAACGTGCTATTGGGAGATAAAAGCGTCTTTTCTCGTTATTTTCCTCGTACGCGTCTATTTTTTAGATTTTCTTGCGAAATAAGCAGTCGTTCCGATGATGGCAATGAACAACCAAACGAACACACCGGCCATCGCAAACATCTCAAGCATCTTGATCATCCTTTTCATCATTTGTTTCACTGTATCGTATAATGGGAAACTGTTCAAAGGGTTCAGCAAATCTGTTGACATCATTTCCACTATTCCTTATAGTAAAGATGTAATTAGCACTCGTTAAAAGTGAGTGCTAACAAAATAAGGTGGTGAAGAAGGTGCTGACGGATCGTCAATTGTTGATTTTGCGTGCAATCGTCGATGATTATATCAAAACCGCTCAACCCGTCGGCTCACGGACGCTCTCGAAACGAGACGACGTGACGTTCAGTTCCGCGACCATTCGAAATGAGATGGCGGACCTCGAAGAGATGGGATTGATTGAAAAACCGCATACTTCTGCGGGACGAATTCCATCTGAGCTTGGATATCGATTTTATGTCGATCATCTGATTCGTCCGGAAAGCATCTCACCGCAAGAGGCAAAAGCATTAAAATCATTATTTGCCCATTCCGTGAATGAAAATGATCGCTTGATCAGACATACGGCGGACTTGTTGAGCGAATTGACGCATTACACGACACTTGTATTAGGTCCTAAAGAAGAAGGACAACGGCTCCACCATTTAGAATTAATCCCGTTAGCAGAAGGACGCGTCGTAATCGTTCTCGTAACGGAGACAGGTCATGTTGAGCATAAGACACTTCAGTTAGCGGAAGCTCTCTCACGTGAGGCAGCGAGTCGACTGATGGAACGTCTGAATAAGACGTTACGAGGAACGCCACTGAGCAATCTTCGTCTTCGTTTGCTGGAAGAAATCAGACGTTTTCGTTCCGAACATTCGGAACAGACGTCGTTACTTTCGAAAACACTCGATATCGTTCTGATGGATCAACAGGATGAGCGTCCCTTGATTTATCTGGGTGGGAAAGCAAATATGTTCGACCAACCGGAATTTCAAGACGTCGCCAAACTAAGACCTGTCTTAGAATTGATTGAACAGCAGGAAGCATTGTTTGATTTCTTGAGTCCGAATCTCGATAATCAAATCTTGATTACGATCGGAAGCGAGAACAATGTCGATGCCCTGAAGGATTGTAGCGTGATCCGTGCCCATTACTCCGTTGATGGCGTTTCGCTCGGGACACTTGCGCTGATTGGTCCAAAACGGATGGATTATAATCGAGGCATCAATTCGATCATTCATCTTTTGCAAGCATTCCAAACCGAGCTGCGTAAAAACAGCTTGGATTGAATATAGAAAGGGGCTCGATTCAGAGTGGAAGAAAAAGAGCAGAATCAAAACCTCAGTAATGAAGAAACAACCGAGCAACAAGCAGAAACAGTTGAAGTAACAGAAGAGGAACTCGTGCAAGCGGACCTCGTCGAAGAAGAAGCGACACCGAATTTTGAAGCGCAACTTGCTGAAGCAAAAGCATCAGAATTACGGTTGCGTGCCGATTTTGATAACTTCAAGCGCCGTAACCGGATTGAAGCAGAAAATCGTGCGAAGTATTCATCACAATCTATCGTCGAGAAGTTACTCCCACTCGTCGATAACCTTGATCGCGCACTTCAGATTGAGTCTGACAACGAAGAAACAAAGTCCGTCTTAGCGGGTGTCGAAATGGTCAAGCGTCAGTTAGCCGAAACCCTTCAAAACGAAGGTGTCGTTGAAATTCCAGCGGTTGGCGAAGCCTTTGACCCGAATCTGCATCAGGCAGTCGTTCAGGAAGCAAGTGACGAATTCGAGTCGGGCATCGTAACGGCTGAATTCCAAAAAGGGTATAAGTTACATGACCGCGTGATTCGTCCAAGCATGGTCAAAGTCGCAGAGTAATCTCGAATCATCCGAAACACAACAATTAACTAATCGAAGGTGAGGAATTTATCATGGCAAAAATCATTGGTATTGACTTAGGTACAACGAACTCATGTGTAGCAGTAATGGAAGGCGGAGAGCCGGTCGTTATCGCAAACGCAGAAGGTAACCGTACGACACCATCTGTCGTCGCTTTTAAAAACGGAGAGCGTCAAGTCGGGGAAGTCGCGAAACGTCAAGCAATCACGAACCCGAATACAATCATGTCGATTAAACGTCACATGGGTACAGACTACAAAGTTGAAGTTGAAGGAAAAGATTACACGCCACAAGAAGTATCAGCAATCATCCTTCAAAAATTGAAAGCGCAAGCTGAAGATTATCTCGGTGAAAAAGTAACGGAAGCTGTCATCACAGTACCTGCTTATTTCAATGATGCAGAACGCCAAGCAACAAAAGACGCGGGTACAATCGCTGGTCTTGACGTGAAACGGATCATCAACGAGCCAACTGCAGCAGCACTTGCATACGGACTTGAAAAAGGCGAAGACCACACAATCCTCATCTATGACTTAGGTGGCGGTACATTCGACGTTTCAATCCTTGAACTTGGTGATGGTGTCTTTGAAGTTGTTTCAACAGCCGGTGACAGCCGTCTTGGAGGAGATGATTTTGACCAAAAAATCATCGATCACCTTGTTGCAGAATTCAAAAAAGACAATGGCATCGACTTAGCACAAGATAAAATGGCACTTCAACGTTTGAAAGATGCTGCTGAAAAAGCGAAGAAAGACCTTTCAGGTGTCTCTTCGACACAAATCAGCCTTCCGTTCATCACGGCTGGCGCAGCAGGTCCACTTCACCTTGAAATGACGTTATCACGTGCGAAATTCGACGATTTGACTGCTGACCTCGTCGAGCGGACGATGGAACCAACGCGTCGTGCCCTTAGCGATGCTGGTATGTCACCAGATAAAATCGATAAAATCATTCTTGTTGGTGGATCAACACGAATTCCTGCAGTCCAAAAAGCAGTTCAAGACTTCACAGGTAAAGAATCATTCAAAGGCGTTAACCCGGATGAAGTTGTTGCCCTCGGTGCAGCAGTTCAAGGTGGCGTATTGACTGGTGACGTCAAAGACGTTGTTCTTCTTGACGTAACACCACTTTCACTCGGAATCGAAACAATGGGTAGCGTGATGACGAAGTTGATCGATCGTAACACGACGATCCCGACATCGAAATCACAAGTTTTCTCTACAGCAGCTGATAACCAGCCGGCAGTAGATATCCACGTCCTTCAAGGGGAACGTCCGATGGCAACAGATAACAAAACGCTGGGTCGTTTCCAGTTGACAGACATTCCACCGGCACAACGCGGCGTACCGCAAATCGAAGTTAAATTCGACATCGATGCAAACGGAATCGTTAACGTATCGGCGAAAGACCTCGGTACAAACAAAGAACAATCGATCACAATCCAATCATCAAGCGGCTTGACTGAAGCGGACATCGATCAAATGGTCAAAGATGCTGAAGCGAACGCAGATGCAGACAACAAACGTAAAGAAGAAGTTGAACTTCGTAACGAAGCCGATCAACTCGTCTTCGCGACAGATAAAGCAATCAAAGATCTCGGCGAACAAATCGATGCTGCCGATAAAGAAAAAGCAGAAGCTGCAAAAGAAAAAGTAACAACGGCTCTTGCTGGAGAAGACATCGAAGCGATTCGTACGGCGAAAGATGAATTATCAACAGTCGTTCAAGAACTCACACAAAAAGTCTACGAAAACATGGCTCAACAACAAGCTGGCGCTGAAGGCGCACAAGCTGACGGACAAGACGACAACGTCATGGACGCAGAATTTGAAGAAGTAGACGATAAAGACAACAAATAATTCGAATCGACCGATTTTTCGGGCGCTAGAGAGAGCCAAAGCGTGATCCGCGCTTTGGCTCTTTCCATGTCGCACGAAGTTCGGTAAAATCAAACAGTATGAAGTGAATCGGAGCCAAAGAGAGGGAGACTGAACGTGGAAAAACGCGATTATTATGAAGTGTTAGGTGTTGCACGCGACGCCTCAGCAGCAGAAATTAAACGAGCTTATCGGAAACTCGCCCGGACGTATCATCCGGATGTCAATAAAGAATCAGATGCCGATGCAAAATTCAAAGAGATTTCGGAAGCGTACGAAATTTTGTCTGACGACAATAAACGAGCACGTTACGATCAGTACGGTCACCAAGATCCATCGCAAGGTGGTGCAGGATTCGGCGGCGCAGAAGGATTCGGGGACATCTTTGACATGTTCTTTGGTGGTGGTGGACGCCGTCAAGATCCGAATGCACCGCGTAAAGGACAAGATCTCCAGTACGTAGAAGAAATTGATTTCATGGAGGCATTCTCGGGTGTTGAGAAAGTCATCACGATTCCAATCGAGGAAGATTGCGAAACGTGTCATGGATCAGGTGCAAAACCAGGGACGCACCCAGAAACATGTAAACGTTGTGCTGGATCAGGTCACATCAACGTCGAACAAAACACGATGTTCGGTCGTGTCGTCAACCAAACAACATGTTCGACATGTCACGGGCGTGGACAAATCGTCAAAGAACCATGTGAAACATGTCGTGGTGCAGGTCGTGTCCGTAAAAATAAAGACGTTCGTGTCAAAATTCCAGCAGGGATCGACAATGGACAACAAATTCGCTTAGCTGGTAAAGGGGAAGCAGGCGTCAACGGCGGACCGTTCGGTGATCTCTACGTCGTCGTCCGTGTCCGGGAACACGAATTGTTCGAGCGCGTTGACGATCATATCGTCATGGACATGCCGTTAACATTCGCTCAAGCGACACTCGGGGATGAAATCGAAGTGCCAACCGTTCATGGAAAAGTTAGCTTGAAGATTCCGGCCGGTACACAAACTGGATCACGGTTCCGCCTTCGTGGTAAAGGGATGCCGAACGTTCGTTCAGGTCATCATGGTGACCAGTATGTCAACGTCGTCCTCATCACACCGAAGCATTTGACAGATCGTCAAAAAGAAATCTTACGTGAATTCAACGAAATCAGTGATGAAAAAGGTGTCGAAGAGCAGCATGAAGGTGTCTTTGGCCGTATTAAAACATTCTTTAAAGGGTGATTCGCTAAAGGAGCGTGACAGGAAATGAAATGGTCAGAAGTTTGTGTCCATACGACACAAGAAGCAGTCGAAGCAGTCTCGAATATTTTACATGAAGCAGGAGCGAGTGGTGTCGTCATCGAGGATGTCGAAGATTTCGAGATGATGTCGCATCGTGAAGACAACTTCGGTGAAATTTGGGATGAGAAAAAACGAGACGAATATCCGGATACAGGTGTCCTCGTTAAAGCTTATCTTGCGGAAAGTAGCGATTTGACGGATATGATTAAAGGAATCGAACGTGATATCCAGATGCTGACGCAGTTCGGACTGACGATCGGTTCAGGTACTGTCACGCTCACACAAGTCGATGAAGAAGACTGGGCCCATTCGTGGAAACAGTTTTATAAACCGGTCAAGATCAGCCGTCACTTGACGGTTGTTCCGATGTGGGAAGACTATACACCACAACCGGATGAAAAAATCATCGAACTTGACCCGGGTATGGCGTTTGGGACAGGAACGCATCCGACGACAGTTCTCTGTATTCAAGCGATTGAAAACTACTTGCAAGAGCAAGATCGCGTCGTCGATGTCGGGACGGGTTCAGGTGTCCTCGCAATCGCCGCTGCGAAACTGGGAGCAAAAGATGTGTTCGCGCTTGATTTAGATGAAGTCGCTGTTAAATCAGCGACGGATAACGTGGCACTCAATCAAGTCAGTGACCGGATCACAGTCCGTCAAGGTGACTTGATGAAAGCATTAAATGAGCCTGTCGAATTGATTGTCGCAAACATCTTAGCTGAGGTCATCTTATTGTTTGTGAACGATGCCTACGAGCTGACACTGCCAGGCGGGCACTTCATTGCTTCAGGCATCATCAGTCAGAAGAAAGACATGGTTGTCGAGGCGATGACCGAGGCCGGCTTTACGATTGTTGAAACAACAAAACTGGAAGACTGGGTCGCAATCATTGCGAAACGCGAGGCCTGAGCCGATGCAACGATACTTTGTAGAACAGGCAGCTCGCTCGGGAGAACGGTTTACCTTGCAAAAGGATGACGCCCATCATATGAAAAACGTCATGCGAATGGATGTCGGGGATGAAATCTTGGTCCTTGATGGAACCGGCCTATTTCGTTGTGCGCTCGAAGAACTCGACAAACAACAGGCCGTCGCATGGATTGTCGAGTCGTTACCAATCGATACAGAATTACCGATTCGGGTGACGCTTGCTTACGCCTTGCCGAAAGGGGATAAAATCGAGCTTGTCGCTCAAAAAGCGACCGAACTCGGGATGAATCAACTACTCATTTTTGAATCCGCCCGTTCGGTCTCGAAATGGGATGCGAAAAAGGTCCCGAAAAAAATCGAGCGTCTTGAAAAAATCATCAAAGAAGCAGCCGAGCAATCCTACCGTGCTCACTTGCCGCAAGTTGACTATGTGACGTATGATGAAGTCCTACAAGAAGCACCGCAATATACGGCATGTTTAGTCGCATACGAAGAATCAGCGAAAGAAGGCGAAGCTACGGCTTTTGCCTCGACTCTGGCGCGACTACAAGCAGGGGATTCACTCCTCGTCGTGATTGGTCCTGAAGGTGGACTGACGGAGACGGAGGTAACACGGTTGACCGATGCCGGCTTCTTACCGGCATCACTCGGACGACGGATTTTACGGACGGAAACGGCGCCGCTGTATGTCCTATCCGCCGTATCGTATCATTTTGAACTGAAAGGGTGAACGAAATGGCTACTGTTGCCTTTCAAACGCTTGGCTGTAAAGTCAATCATTATGAGACAGAGGCCGTCTGGCAGCTGTTTAAAGATGCAGGTTACGCGCGTGTCGATTTTGCAGATCATGCAGACGTCTACGTCGTCAATACATGTACCGTTACGAATACGGGTGATAAAAAAAGTCGTCAAGTCATTCGACGGGCGATTCGTCAAAATCCAGACAGCGTCATCTGTGTAACGGGTTGTTATGCGCAGACATCGCCTGCTGAAATCATGGCGATTCCAGGGGTTGACGTCGTCGTCGGGACACAAGACCGCCACAAGATGATTGGGTACATCGAACAGTTCCGCGAAGAACGGATGCCGATTAATGCAGTCGGGAACATCATGAAGGCAAAAGTCTACGAAGAACTGGACGTTCCAGCGTTTACGGACCGGACACGTGCTTCGCTGAAGATTCAAGAAGGCTGCAATAATTTTTGTACCTTCTGCATCATTCCATGGGCACGTGGGTTGATGCGTTCTCGTCAACCGGAAGATGTCTTAAAGCAAGCACAACAGCTCGTTGATGCCGGTTACAAAGAAATCGTCCTGACGGGGATTCATACGGGTGGCTACGGTGAAGATTTGAAAGACTATAACTTAGCGAAGTTACTCAAAGCACTCGAGTCCGTCACAGGTCTTGAACGCCTTCGGATTTCTTCGATCGAAGCGAGTCAAATCACGGATGAAGTGTTAGACGTCTTAAAGGATTCGCCAATCGTCGTCCGACACTTGCATGTCCCGATTCAGTCAGCATCGGATACCGTTTTACGGCGGATGCGTCGTAAGTACACGATGGCGGAGTTCGGGGAACGGATCACGCGTCTGAAAGAAGTGTTACCGGACTGTGCCATCACGTCAGATGTTATCGTCGGTTTCCCGGGTGAGACGGAAGAAGAGTTCATGGAGACGTTCAACTTCATCAATGATCATAAGTTCAGTGAGCTGCATGTCTTCCCTTATTCGAAACGGACAGGGACACCAGCTGCGATGATGGACGATCAAGTGGAAGAGTCGATGAAAGAACAGCGTGTTGCGCGTTTGATCGCTTTATCGGATCAACTCGCAAAAGAATATGCTTCAAAATACGAAGGGGAACTGCTTGAAATCATTCCGGAAGAGTTTTCGGAAGAAGCAGGCGGTCGTCTCGTCGGTTACACGGACAATTACTTACGTGTCGCAATCGAAGGGGACGAATCTTTGATTGGTCAACTCGTGCGCGTCAAAATCAATAAAGCCGGCTATCCAATGAATGACGGACAATTCGTCCGCATCATGGAGACATTAAAAGAACAAGCGATCTGAAATGAGTTCGTCTTCCTGCTTCAGGGAGACGAACTTTTTTAGCGAGTAGACAACGTGCTATCGGGAAATCAAGCGTCTTTTTTCGTTGCTTTCCTCGGTCTTTCTTTCCTCTGAACGTGCGTTGGAAACGTACTTTTCCCGCAGGAGTCAACGAAACGTGACGCTTTTTAGGGAATACCGTGACGGAAATCCGGGCATGCAGACGGTTTAGAGTGCACTCCGTCTTGAATCGCCTTAGAACCGCAAAATACAATCGGTCGCGACCCTGGCGCTTTGAAGACGAGGTGAGAGACAGGGGAGCACGAACGGATTGACTCTCGATATCGCATGTTCACGCTTCATAACACGCTGAACAAAATAAATTATTTTGTTTTCAAGTAACGGATACGCTACACTGAGGAAAGATTCTAACAAGAGAAAGAGGACAATCTATGCGAATTAATAAATTCATCAGTGAAACAGGATACTGCTCAAGACGGGCAGCGGATAAATTAGTCGATGCCGGTCGCGTCACAATCAACGGTGTCGTTGCCGAACTCGGCTCACAAGCGGAAGCGACGGATGCCGTTGAAATCGATGGACAGCCGCTCCAAACAAAACCGACGCTTGAGTACTTGATTTTGAACAAACCGGTCGGCATCACATGTACGACCGAACTCGACATCGAAGGAAATATCATCGATTTCGTCAATCATCCGAAACGGATTTTCCCGATCGGGCGCTTAGACAAAGACTCAGATGGACTGATCATTTTGACGAACGATGGGGACATCGTCAACCGGATTTTACGGGCAGAGAATAATCACGATAAAGAATATATCGTAACGGTTGATGCCCCGATCACAGAGACGTTCATCGAAGGAATGGCGAGCGGCGTCGATATCCTTGGAACAACAACGAAAGAATGTATCGTCGAACAACTCGAGTCACGGACATTCCGAATCGTCTTGACGCAAGGCTTGAACCGGCAGATTCGTCGCATGTGTAAAGAATTTGGTTACCGCGTCAAACGGTTGCAGCGGGTCCGTATCATGAATATTGAGTTAGGTGATTTACCGATTGGTGAATGGCGTGACTTGACGGAGTCAGAAATGAAAACCTTATTTACGACGCTCGATCAGGAATAACGAAAAAGTCGCCATGATGATGGCGGCTTTACTTGTATACATAAGGAGGTTCATTGTGGATAAACGGGGAATGAGCGCGACGTTCGTCGCCTACGTGATTGGCGGGTTGTTACCGATTTACAAATTATTTGCAGACACTGTTCCGGCGTGGACGGTCGTGTCGATTCGCATCATCAGTGCGTTCATCTTCGTCACACTATTATTACGTTTGTCCGGCAAATTTACGCAAGTCGGTCGATTATGGCGGAATAAAAAACAACGTCTGACCGTTTTAGCTGCTGGTCTTGTCCTCGGTGGGAATTGGACGCTCTATCTCTATGCAATCGGTGAAGGGTACATCGTCGAATCGTCGCTCGGCTATTACATCAATCCGCTCGTCAGCGTATTGTTTGGGTTGTTATTTTTCCAAGAACGTTTGAACCGGCCCCAATTGATTGCCATCATCAGTGCCATCATCGGTGTCTTGATTTTGACATTCGGCTACGGGAAGTTTCCAATCATTGCTTTTTCGCTTGCTGTTTCGTTTGCTTTTTATGGTGTGTTAAAGAAAAAGGCAGCGGCAGAACCGTTATCAGGGTTATTCCTAGAGACGTTAGTGACATTACCGTTCGCGTTGTTGACGCTTGGTGTGACGGGAGCGAATCCGCTCGCTTTACCGACCGGAGCCTTGATTGCCATCATCATGCTTGGTGTTGCGACAGCTGTTCAGTTGATGCTGTTTGGGTACGGTATGCCGAAGATTCCATTTGTATATGTCGGTATCTTGCAGTACATCGCACCGACGTTGACGTTAGTACTCGGTGTCTTTTTGTTTAATGATGTGTTTACATCGATTCACTTCGTGGCCTTCCTGTTCATCTGGATTGCCGTCGCACTGTTTACGATCAGTGGTTTATCGGCAGGACGAATGAAGATGAAAAAGGTCTCGTAATTCAGAAAAGAGGAATGGAACGATGAATAAACCTGGCCTGTTTGCCACATTAGGAGCATATGTCATTTGGGGATTACTTCCGATTTATTGGAAGCTGTTAGCTAGCGTCTCAAGCGAGGCAATACTCGCCAATCGGATTGTCTGGTCGTTTTTGTTTTTATTACTGTTATTGTATTTCCAAAAAGCATTACCTAAATTGACGACGGCGTTTAAAAATCAACGGACACGAAGATTGTTTTTCTTGAACGGAATCATCATTAGTATGAATTGGTTTATCTACATCTGGGCAGTCAACCATAATTTCATCGTCGAAGCCTCGCTTGGCTACTACATCAATCCGCTCGTCAGCATCGTGTTCGGGGTGTTCTTCTTTAAAGAGAAATTGTCACGGATTGAATGGATTGCAATTTTGCTCGCGACGATCGGTGTCTTGATTTTAACAATCGGTTATGGCGAGTTCCCTTGGATTTCGCTTGCGCTCGCATTTAGTTTCGGCTTTTATGGTGTCGTCAAGAAACAACGTCCGCTCGAAGCGACGGTCAGTCTGACACTCGAAACGCTCGCACCGCTACCGCTCGCACTCCTTTTTATCAGTTATCTTGGTGTACAAGGAACGTCGACCTTCTCGCACACACCGTTCGTCACGGCAGGATTATTGTTGACAGGTGTAATCACGGCCGTACCGTTACTTTTATTCGGTTTTGGTGCCCAACGGATCCCATATACAGTCGTCGGTTTTCTACAGTTTGTTGCTCCGACGCTATCACTTGCCATCGGTGTTCTCTTGTATGATGAACCCTTTACACGTACACACTTGGTCGCGTTTACATTTATTTGGTCGGCTGCGCTCGTCTTTACGTTAAACAGTTTATTGATTCGAAAAAAACAACTGCGGAAAGTAGCGTAAAAAGATAGAAGTCTGACCTCTTGCGTGATAGAATAGAAAAAGAGTATAAGGGATATCCTTAAGGAGGAAAACTAATCATGAACTTAGCAGCTATGATCGACCACACGGCACTCAAGCCGGAAACATCACGCGCCCAAATCGAAACACTTTGCAAGGAAGCACTCGAGTACAAATTTGCTAGCGTCTGTGTCAACCCGACGTATGTCGCACTTGCAGCAGAACTTTTAAAGTCTGACGACGACGTTAAAGTTTGTACAGTAATCGGTTTCCCACTTGGTGCGAACACACCAGAAGTCAAAGCTTTCGAAACGAAAGATGCGATCAAAAACGGTGCAACTGAAATCGACATGGTTCTTAACATCGGCGCACTAAAAGACGGTGACGTGGAACTCGTGGAACGTGATATCCGTGCAGTAGTCGAAGCGGCGAATGGTACACTCGTTAAAGTCATTTTTGAAAACTGCCTCTTAACAAAAGAAGAAATCAAAACAGCTGCTGAACTTTCAGTCAAAGCTGGAGCGAACTTCGTTAAAACATCAACTGGTTTCTCAACTGGTGGTGCAACGGTTGAAGACATTCGCCTCATGCGTGAAACAGTGGGACCTGACATCGGTGTGAAAGCTTCAGGTGGCGTTCGTGACTTCGAAGGCGCTAAAGCGATGATCGATGCTGGTGCATCACGTATCGGTGCATCTGCTGGTATCGCCATCGTAACAGGTGGTTCTTCAGACAGCGATTATTAATTCGCAATAAATACATCATCAGACACGTCTTTCCTATGTTAGGAGGGGCGTGTTTTTTTGTTGTCAGGAAAATTCTGAATTTAATCTAGCTATTAAGAAGTCAGACATCACTTCCGATAATCAGATGTAGAACGTTGGAAGGAAGTGTAGAGATGTTGAAACACTGGAAACTAGCAATGCTTGCGACGACGATCAGTTTAGCAGGTTGTGGAAGTATCATCGACGATCCAGATCAAGCAGTGAAGGAACGTCAAAAAATGGCGGTTGTCTTATCAGATGTCGGTCTTGGTGATCAATCGTTTAGTGATGCCGCGATGAGTGGGATGGCCTTACTACGTGAAAAAGAAGATTGGTTCATTGATTATCGTGAACTAGGGGAAACGAAAACATATAAAGTGGCGTTTGATACGTTGGCAAAAGAGAAGCCGACCGTCGTCGTCGGATTAGGTTTTATGGGACAAGCGGAATTAGAAGAAGTCGCGAAACGTTATCCATTGCAACAATTTGCGTTGATTGATGCCGTATCAGAACTACCAAATGTCTTATCGGTTACATTTAAAGAAGATGAAGGCAGTTATCTTGCAGGAGCTGCTGCTGCGCTTCAATCGGAAAATGAGACGATTGGGTTTGTTGGAGGAATGAAGTCGCCTTTAATCGAGAAGTTTGAAAAAGGATACACGGCAGGAGCAAAAGCCGTCAATCCGGACATCAAAGTTTTAGTCGATTATGCAGAAGACTTTGCAGCACCCGAAAAAGGACGGACGATTGCGAACGATCAAATGAAACAACAAGCAGATGTGTTATTTGCCGCAGCTGGTTTGACGGGCAGTGGTGTCCTCGAAGCAGCGCAAGCAAAAGGCAATAAAGCGATTGGTGTCGATAGTGATCAGACGGCAATTGCGCCTGACGCCGTCATGACCTCGATGTTAAAACAAGTCGATCTCGCGATCACGACGATTGGCGATACGGTAAAAGAAAAAGGGTTACAGTCGGGTCAAATCGTGCTCGGTGTCAAAGAAGGTGCGATTCAACTAGCCCCGATTCGAAATGTAACGTTTTCAGAGAAAGATTTAAAGCAACTTGAGCAACTGAAACAAGATGTATTAGAAGGGAAGGTTGACGTACAATGACGTTACGGACACGCTTTTTAATTTCGACACTCGTGACGATCATCAGTGTCGTTGCCTTGATGGGATGGACGTTGGTTGAACTCCGGCAAATTCAATCGTACAACGAAGATTATGGAAAACAGCTTGTCGAAATCTCGGAACTTGAAACAAAACTACTGTACGAACAAGCCGCATGGAACCGTCTTGCAACTCAACCGTCTGACAGTCAAGTCGAGCAAGTACTCGCTTTAAGTCAAAAGAACGAGAAGGCGCTACAGTTGCTTGAAAAAACGTATTTAATTGATGCATTTAAAACGGAAATGGACCGGGCGGAAGCAAAATATACTGCGTTATCAGCTGAACGAAATGATTTGGTCGAGGGGCGTAACCCGATTGAAATCCGATCATATGCTGCCCGAATCGAGGGTGTACTAAGTGATTTGTATACACTACATACAAAAAACGGTGAGTTTTATGATGTACTGCAACAAGAAGCGAAGGACCAGACCGTCAATTTGACACGGACTGTGTTAATCGCAACGTTTGTTTTATTGATTGCGTTAGCACTATATAATTGGTATTTCGCACGGAGCATTACGCGTCCAATCAGCCGTGTCGTTAAAACAGCGGAGCAAATTTCGGCTGGTGATTTATCGGAGCAACTGGAGACGTCAGGACGAGCAGATGAAATCGGTCGTCTCGAGTCAGCGATTGCGCAAATGCAACAAACGTTACATGGTGTGATTGGGACGATTAGTCATACTTCGAATACAATCAGTCAAATGAGTGAACAGGCAACGTCTGAAAATGCGAACATCGTCGAAGTGTCTGGTAATATGACGCATGCGATCAATGAGATGGCGAGCGGAACACAGACAGTATCGGATGATTTACAGACGACGGTCAGTACGATTACAGACATGAGCTCCTCATTCGACCAAAGTGAACGTCGGGCTCAGCTTGCATTAAGCCAAGGTCAAGTCGCAGACACGACGATGGGGCAGAGTGCTTCGGTCATGGAAGAACAAACAGCCTCACTCGCTGCGTCGACGGTTCAAAACCGCGAACTTGGACGTCAGCTAGAAGGTTTCCTTGAACAGACACAACAAATCGAAAAAATGGCAGAACTTGTTTCAGGTGTCTCGGCGCAGACAAACCTCTTATCCTTGAATGCAGCGATTGAAGCGGCAAGAGCCGGAGAAGCAGGACGTGGCTTTGCCGTCGTCGCAAGCGAAGTGAAAAAACTTGCGGACGAGACGCACCAAGCGACACGATCAATCTTCTCACTCGTACGTTCGATTCGCCAAGATGGTGCTGTCTTGCAAGAAGCATTGTTGCGTTCTGAAAAAGAACAAGAGAATCAGGTCGCAAACTTTGCTCAAGTCAAATCGGCATTCGAAGAGACGCGGAAAAATGTAGCCGATGTCACTGAAACGCTCAATTACGTGACATCACAGCTTGTCCGCTCGAAAGAACAAGCGAATGATGTCGTCAATCAGGTCAGTTCGGTTAGTGGCGTAATGGAAGAGTTAGCGGCAGGGAATCAAGAGGTCGCAGCTTCGATGCGTGATCAACAAGCTTCGTTCGAGCAAATTCATCAATTGATGTTAGAGCTCGAGACGACAACAACATCACTTGATCAACAAACAAATCAATTTAAAATTTAATGACCTCTCATGTTCTCAATATAAAAAATAAGCCCCGACACATCAATCGACGTGTCGGGGCTTATTCATTTTAAAAGAAACTTTCTGGGTTTAGTTCGTTTGTCCGTCCGTTCGCATTATATTGGTAGCCACCTTCATGAATCTCGAAGTGAAGATGGGGACCGGTTGAATTCCCCGTACTACCGAGTTTTCCGATTTGTTGGCCTTGCTTGACTTGTTGTCCTTGTTTAACTGTCAAGGCATTCATATGCGCATAAACAGTCGTATATGTCTTACCACCGATGTTGTGTGCGATATAGACATGATTACCATACGGACCACCGGAGCTTGCTTGAATGACAGTTCCAGCAGCTGATGCGACGATTGCAGAATTGACCGGTCCAGCGAAATCGGTCCCGTTATGATAAGCATAGCCATTATTTCCGCTCGCGGCACCCATACCTTGTGAAATGGAACCGTTCGCAGGTTTGATGAATTTTCCGGTTGCATTTGAGATAACTTTCGTACTTGCTTTACTGATTGAAGCAGGTTGCGCCGATTGCGCGGCTGCTTGTTTTTTAGCTGCGAGAGCAGCGGCTTTGGCTGCCGCTTCTTGTGCCTTAAGTTGAGCAGCGGCCTCTTTTAGACTTAAGATGTTTGATTCGATTGAACGCTTTTGTTTCTTCAAGCGTTTTAATAAGGCTGTTCGTTTGTCCTTTTCAGCATTCAACTCGTGTTGCTTCTTTTTTAGAACTTTCCGGTCATGGATGAGTGCGGTACGTGTATCTTCAAGTTCTTGTTTTGCTTCTGCCAACTCTTGTTTACTCGTTTCGTAATCTTTTAATAATGAAGCATCACTTTCGGCAATCGTATTGAATGCGTTGAAGCGACTGATCATATCACCAATGTCTTCTGCACCGAAGACAGCTTCGAGCAATGGATCTTTATCAGATTTAGCTTGTCGAACTGCCAGCCGATCGCCGAGCATTTTTTCTTGTTTTTTGATTTTCTTCTGTAAAGCTGTAATCTTTTGTTTAAGTTTCGTTAACTGACGTTCATTTTGATCAATCTTTTGTTCATTTTCGACGACTTGAAGCGTCAATCCATTGATTTGTTGGTCAATCGCGTAAACTTTCTCTTGGGCTTTCGATAATTGTTGATTGTTTTCGTCGAGTGCTTCTTTTTGTTTTGATTGTTTTTGTTCGTTTTGTTGTTGTTTGTCTTTATATGAAGTCGCAGCACCTACGGATGTAACGAATGGTGTTGTGAGAAGTGTGAGTGTCATCAGGGAAATTCCCATTGAGTGCATGAAAGATTTTTTCATAAGTGAATCGATCAGTCCTTCCTTGTTGTTGAGTGATACTTGTACTACTCTAACAACAATTTTTACGGAGGGACGTTACAGTTTATTTAAAATAATAAGGAAAATAATGATAGAAAGTATGTACTTTTTATGAAAATAATTGATAAGTATCGTAAAGAAGACAATGAAAAGACTGGTATAAAGCGGTAAAAAAGGAATGGTAGACGAGATAGAAAGATAAAATTCAATAAAAGAACATTGATATGTTTTTGTAATATTTTATATTCATTATTAAAAAGTGGTTTGATATATGAATGATTCGGTTATTTAAATTAGTTTTGGACTAAATGGTCAGACACAAAAAAAGGAATTACTTTTTTAAGCGCTTTGCTCGGCAAGACAAGATACGTTGGGACTTTTTCCTGAAGGAGTCATGTGAAACAAGAGGGGAGAATGCAATAACTCCCACCCTTGTAGTCGCATGGTTTTCAATCAGTCGATCGGTACTCATTCTTCATAGATCATTTTTCGCGTCATCCCACCATCAAGGACAAGTGTCTCTCCCGTCAAGAAATCATTTTCGGGGTTCGTTAAGAACAGGGCGGCACGAGCGACATCTTCTGGCTTACCGACGCGTCCAGACGGGTGTTGCGAATGATCCTCCGGGGAAAGTTCATGATAATTCCCGGTCTCGATCCACCCTGGTGCGATTGCATTGACGAGAACGCCTTTGGGACCTAACGAAACGGCAAGAGCATGTGTCAAAGCGACGATTCCACCTTTTGTTGCGGCATACGATTCTGTATCAGGCTCCGACATATAGGCACGAGTCGAAGCCAAGTTAACGATTCGACCACCGTGTTTTAGATGTGGTGCAGATGCCTTTGTTGTCAAAAAGATACTGCGTAAGTTCGTATGGTTGACGCGGTCCCATTCTTCGAGCGTGAGTTCAAGAAGGGGTTTTCGAATGATGATGCCGGCGTTATTGATGATGATGTCGATTTTACCTGTATGTTCTAATGCTTTTTCGATGAGTAAGTTGACATCATGTTCGTCTTGAACGTCCAACCGGTAAAAGTAAGCCGTTCCACCAGCTTCTTCGATTTCTTGAGCAATGACTTCACCCGTCATTTGATCAATATCTGCTAAAATGACGACGGCACCTTCATTTGCATATGTTTTAGCAAGCGTTGCACCAATCCCGTTTGCAGCACCAGTAATAATGACCGTTTGATTGACTAAATCCATGTCTTTCACTCCTATTCTTTGCAACTTTCCTTCTAAATGGAATAGCCTGAATCGGATTGATTAAAACCTAACGTTTCAAGTACGGTTGAGGATTATCAATCAAGTGTAGAGGGAATAGTATTAACGTTAAAGACATTAAATCGTCGAATGGGGGATTTACGGATGGATTTATCGAATGAGAAATTAAAACAACAACAAGATCAATATGCGGAAGAAGCAAAGGACTATATCGATCGTCCGAAAAAAACAAAATCGATTTTAAAACGAGCGAACAATTCAATTCAAAAAAATTCAAGTCTGTCACTTGTCTTTTCGCCGGTTCGCTTATTCATTGATATGGTACGTTCGTATCAATCAGGAGAATACCGAAATATCCGCCGGACAACAATTCTAAAAGTAATCGGTGCGTTGATTTATCTGGTTTCACCAATCGACTTGATTCCAGATTTTATTCTTGGTTTTGGGTTCGCAGATGATGTCGCGATTATTCTGTTCGTCACGAAAACGATTTTTGAAGAGTTGACGCGATATAGTGATTGGCAGGATGAGCAACAAAAAGCACGAACGCAACCTATCCAAAGTGAAGATGCCTACTGAAACATAGACGGATTGTTGAGCCTGACACTGATTGATTCAGTGTCAGGCTTTTATAATGGAAAAAAGTTGTTTTCTGTACGCTACTCGTAAAGTTCGTTACACTGGGAAGAGGAAACGAACGGAGAAGAGGAGGTATGTGATGGCCTGGCATGCATGGATGGAGTCCTATGGGTATCTAGGGATTATGGTGACATTAATGTTTCCGTTTTTACCAAGTGAAGTCCCGCTCGCCTATGCGGGTTACTTAGTGCATACGGCACAATCAAATATTGTCTTGATGTTACTTGTCGCCGTCTTCAGTTTCGTCGTCAGCCAGAACATCTTCTTTACGATCGGTCAACTCGGAAGTGAGCGGCTACTTGGACGCGTTTTTAAATTGTTTCGGATTTCTGAAACGAGAATGGTTCAATTTCAACAGCAAATGGAGACGCGCGGACGATTTATTTTACTCCTGTCACCGATGTGGCGCATGGGTTTTGCGGTTGGAGCAGGTCTGACAGGTGTTTCTCGTTTAACGTTCACGCTCGCAACGACGGTGTCCTTTTTTGTGTGGTCAGCGTTTTTCATCTGGGGTGGAAAAAAGCTCGGGCATGGTATGAATGGACGACATCATGATTTTCACCAGTATACTCCGTGGATCATCGGGCTATTGCTTCTTCTCGGGGTTTACCTATATGTTAGAAAAAAGAGAATGCTAAAAAAATAGAGGAGTGTTTTCATGGCAGTTATTTTATTTGATATTGATGGGACATTGATCGACTCGACAAATCAGATGACAGAGGCGATTCATCTTGCGATGGCAGACATGCCGCATCTTGAAAAACCATCAAAAGACCGCGTTCGGGCAAGTTACGGACTGGCGGGAAGTGCGTTTTGGGAAAAGGCGATTCCGGATGCGTCAGAAGAAGACATTCGGTTGATTCGCCAAAAGCGTCATCATCATTTAGAACAGACAATGAAGGATCAAGAGGTGTTGTTTGAAGGAGTCCGGGATTTACTCCGCACCTTGACGGAACAAGGGCATATTGTCTCGACGGCAAGCAATTGCGGGGTCCACTACATGAATCTTGTCCTCGACAGTCAAGCCATCCGACCGTTTTTCACGAGTCCGAAATGTTTAGGTTCAGTGAACGGAAAACAAAAAGCTGATATTTTAGCGGCACATCGAGCAGAGTTTGGAGACGTCGAGTACTTGATGGTCGGTGACCGGTCGTCTGATATCGAAGCAGCACGAATTGCAGACATGCCGGTTGCGATTTGCCGGTTCGGTTTCGGGACGATGGATGAATGGGAACTCGCAGACCACCAGCTTGAACAACCGTTAGATGTCTTAAAGTTTGTTTAAAGTATGATAATTAAAAGAAGCGGATTGCCGGTACCGGCAATCCGCTTCTTTTAATTATTCAAAATCGAGTCGGTAGTCTTCCTGGTTCGTCCAGGGGCGGAAGCGACGGAATAACTGATGGAAGGATAAGCAGAGGACAATCGGGAGTAAAATGAATAATCCGAAGACGAGCAGTCCATTTGCCCATGTCCATCCACCTGCCATCAAATGCAAAGCATTGATTGGACCGATCAACCCGGACATACCGAAGCCGGCGCTAAACGGTGTTCCTTGAATCCCTAAAATCCCGGCTAACCCGCCGAGAACAGCGGCACTACACATGACGGGAACGATCATGATGGGATTTCGAATGAAGTTTGCCATCTGAATTTTCGGTGATCCTAAAAAATGCGCAATCGACGTTCCGCGAGAATTTGCCTTCCAGCCTGCGATTGCAAGACCGAATCCAGCTGCACAGACACCGAGGTTCGCAGCGCCTGCCGCAATGCCGGAGAGGCTGATGGCTGTCGCAATCCCGACGGTCGATAGGGGAGAGACAATCAAAACAGAAAACGTGACCGCTAACAGGACGCCCATCAAGATTGGTTGCAGAACAGTGAACTGAGTGATCATTTGACCGATCGCCGCAGTGATTTTAGTGACGAACGGATATGTAAGGACGCCGATCCCACCTGCACCGACAATGATCAACGTCGGCATGACGAGAACAGTGTAGGTTTTAAAACGATTTCCAATCCATAAGACAAGTGCGGTTGCGATGGCAGCTGTTACACCTGCGTTGATGACATCACCCGTACCGACGAATAAAAAACCGGCTGTTTCCGTCCGTGTTGCGACACCTGAACCGACGACGGTCGCTAGACCAATCGAGGCGGTTTCGATTGGAGTCGTCTTGAATTGCATGGCGACGGCAACACCGATGACCATCGGTAGCAAGCGC
Organism: Exiguobacterium sp. s80; assembly: GCF_018618725.1. Lineage (NCBI taxonomy): Bacteria > Bacillati > Bacillota > Bacilli > Caryophanales > Exiguobacterium > Exiguobacterium sp. s80. The sequence goes on from NZ_JACSMP010000001.1 coordinate 142,510, forward strand.
ATCGCAATCGTAGTCGAGTCGATGATGTGTTGAGCGGGCGCGAAGTAAGGTAATAATGCTTTGGCGAGTTCGCCGAGCAGAGCACCTGGGATTAGTGCAACTAAAATTCCGATACTGAGTCCGTTCAGTACATGGATACCGAACTGACGATTGATTCGTGTTGTAGAAGATTCGATGGGAATACACTCCTTATGTAATGCTTTTGTGCATAACAGCATAAAAGCTATGAATTGTTTTTTATCTTACGCGACAGGAAAGAACACGTCAAGAAGAAATAGGAATTTTCTGTGAATTGATGAGTGCATTCTGTTCGCACTCCGTGAAAAGGACTGGTAGAGTAAAAGGGTAAAAGATATTAGAGAGGATGAATGAAATGGCAGAACAACAAATCGTTTTAGCAGAAAGACCTGAAGGACGTCCGACGCGTGAAACGTTTCGGTATGAATCAATCGAACTAAACGCACCAGACGCGGGACAAGTCTTGCTCGAGACACTCTACATTTCAGTTGATCCATACATGCGCGGGCGGATGAATGATGCACGTTCATACTCGCAACCATTTGAGCTGGACGCACCGGTTCAAGGGGGTGTCGTCGCGAAAGTCATCGAGTCACGTAGTGATGCTCTTAAAGAAGGGGATATCGTCGTCGGAATGCTCGACTGGGCAACGAAACTTGTTGTCGATGCAAAAACTGTTCGGAAAATTGATGCGTCGCTCGCACCTGTATCGACAGCGCTCGGCGTACTCGGTATGACAGGGATGACGGCTTACTTTGGTTTACTGGATATCGGTAACCCGCAGCCAGGTGAAACGGTTGTCGTGTCGGCTGCGGCCGGGGCTGTCGGATCAATCGTCGGTCAAATCGCCAAAATCAAAGGTGCTCGTGTCGTTGGAATCGCGGGAAGCGATGAAAAGACGACATACCTAAAAGAGCAACTTGGTTTTGATGAAGTCATCAACTACAAAACGGAAGACGTCGGCGAAGCGCTCGACCGCGCATGTCCGAGTGGGGTCGATGTTTATTTTGAGAATGTCGGAGGCGAGATTGGGGACGCGGTCATTGACCGTTTGAATCCGTTTGCCCGTATTCCGGTCTGTGGCGCGATTTCTGGATATAATGAAAAAGAGAACATCGGACCTCGCGTACAATCAAAATTGATTGCTTCACGGGCACGGATGCAAGGCTTCTTAGTCGGGGATTATGGAAAACGTTTCAAGGAAGCGGCAGAACAGTTAGGGAAATGGGTCAGTGCCGGTGAATTGAAATATGAAGAAACGATTTTTGAAGGTTTCGATAACGTTCCGGATGCATTCCTAGGTCTGTTCGATGGTTCGAACACAGGAAAGTTACTCGTGAAACTGTAAAGTGTAGACTTTGTATGTAAAAACGTACTATCTAAAAGAAGCGTCGGACGATTCGTAATTGAATCGTCCGACGCTTCTTTTTTTAGGTACGACGTGTAACGTCGATCATGATTTTTTTTGATCGTCTTTCAATTCTTCTAAATCTGGATCGGGGTGTTGTGTCTCAGCAGGCTTGATGCCGGGGTCTGATGTTTCAGCCGGTTCAGGATCTGGGTGAAGACCGACGTCTGCCTGTTCATTTGGTAAATTCTCTTTTTTTTCATTCATGGTAAAATTCATTCCTTTCTCTTTTTCGAATCTTCTTAAGATTTACCCGTCTATCTGATTCTGAAACTAATGAAGTGCTCATCATATTTTATTGCCTAATTATTCAAAAGTAAGTCACGAACAAACTACAGTCCATGCCAATCAGTCATCTTCTCAACTGGAATGTAAGGAAATACTGGAGAACATTCATCAACTCTTTACAAAAACCTTGCAAGGGATTTAAGTGCCCTTTGAACTGCTCTCGTAGACTGAAAAGAGATCAAGCAGGAAGGGTGTTTTGAACGTGAATGGACAACAGTGGAAAAGAAAAGTAACGCAACAGCTAAGTTGGGTCCGTGCTGAACAAAAGCGATTGAAGACGGAACCAGCAGCGAGTTCGACTGCGTTCGAGACATTACAACGGTTAGGATCGTTGGGAACGGCTAAGACGATTCGTCCGTCAAACAAGCCGGTTGAAACAAAAACGAAGCGCTATCAAGAAGAGAGTAATCAACAATTACTCGATACGATTGACTACCAATCGATTCCGCTTCGGAGTCAGTCACGTTACTATGAGCCGCTACCGCTTGAAGTAGCTGTCGTCTGTTCCGAGTTCATGCATGCCTATTATCAAGATGCGTTCCATCTCCATTATGTGAATGCAGACACGTTTGAGGATGTCTTTAGTCGTAAAATCGATCTCTTTTTAGTCATCACGTCATGGAAAGGCTTGCAGGGGGGTGACTGGAAAGGGGTCGCGACACCGAAATCGAAAAAAAGAACATTACTCCTCCAGATGATGCGAGAGGTGAAACAGCAAGGGATTCCGGTCGTCTTCCAGTCAACGGAAGACCCGAGTAACTTCGACCGTTTCAGTGAGCTGGCAAAACAAGCCGATTATGTGCTGACATCGGACGAAGCGATGCTTCCGGAATATCAAGTGCTTTGTGGCCATGACCGGATTGAAGCGGTCTCGTTCGGTGTGAATCCGCTGATCCATAATCCGCTTGGCGCGACCCGAAGCCGGAAAAATCATGTGTTGTTCGCCGGGAGCTGGATGGCGAAGTATCCAGAACGTGTCAAGGATACGGAAGTGCTGTTCGATGGGGTGATGAGCTCATCGCATCAGCTTGATATCGTCGACCGCAACTATCACCTCGGCTTACCGGACTATCATTTCCCGGACCGGTACGTCAAACGGGTTGCACCTGCGATTCCGTATGATGCGCTTCAGCAGGTGAGCAAATGTTACGACTGGGTGTTGAATCTCAATAGCATCAAATACAGTAAAACGATGTGTGCGCGCCGGATTTTTGAATCGCAGGCACTTGGGAATCTAATCATTTCGAATTATAGTATCGCCGTCAACAATCTGTTTCCAAACGTATTTACAGTTCACGATCAACAGGAAATCAAAGCAATCGTCGAACGGACATCTGAAGAAGACATTGAGCGATTGCGTGCTGAAGGAATTCGTTCCGTCATGTCGAGTCACACGGTGTTTGACCGGGTCGATCAATTGGCGCGGATGTTGAAACTCAATCAACAACAACCGGCGCGTCGCCTGCTCGTCGTCTTACGCAATCCGACACCGGCTCTTGAACAGCAGATTGCCAAGCAATCGATTGAAGCGGATGCTATTTGTCACCTGTCCGAGTTGACGGAAAGGGAATATGGAAAAGCCGATCTTGTTGCCCTGCTCGACGGCGGCGAGTCGTACGGGGAATATTACCTCGAAGATTTACGCAACGGCTTTAAGTTTGCCGATGCCGATATCGTCCGGAAATCGCTCAGCGGACAAGCCGCTTATGAAGTCTTTGAGACGTCAGGCGCAGATACCGGAGCGATGGTCTGGCGGGAGCATGTCCCGTTTGAACAGTTTGTCAGCGGAACGTTATCCGGACGGACGCTCATGCTGGATCGCTTCGAGTGGAATGAACAGTATCAAACGAAGCCGCTCCTTGCGCCGGTCTTGTCAGTCGTCGTGCCGATTTATAACAACGGCCCTCATTTGATGTATAAGTGTTTTGCGAGCTTGAAGCGGATGAATCGTTTTGACGAAACGGAAATCGTGCTTGTCGACGACGGGTCGACGGATTTCGGGACGATTCAAGCCGTCGAACGAATTGGACGGCGACACGGGAACGTGACGACTTACTTCTTTGAAACAGGCGGGAGCGGAAGTGCATCACGTCCTCGTAACAAAGGTGTCGAACTGGCGCGTGCCGACCGGGTGGCCTTTTTAGATCCGGACAATGAAGTGCTCAGTGACCGTTATGCGGAGTTGTTAGATGAGCTTGATCAAAATCCGACGCTCGATTTTGCAGTCGGTCATATGAAAAAGTTAGCGGAGAAGACGAGCATCATCGCCTTGCCGACGATTCGGAAAAAGGGACGAACCGTTTGTGAAGACCCCCGTGCCTATCTGCTTGAACATCGTTTTGCCGTGCAAAGCATTCAAGCATTGGTCGTCAAGCGCGATTTCCTCGTCAAACATCAGCTGGAACAGGTCGTCGGAGCCGTCGGTCAAGACTCGTTATTTTTCCAAGAGATGATGTTACGGGCGGAGCGTGTTCTGCTTGTGAACCGCGTCGTGCATTATTATTACGCGGCAGTCGCCGGCTCGACGGTTAACTCGTTGACGGTCCGCTTCTTTGAGCGCAGTGTCCTCCGTGAACGGGCACGAGCAGAGAAGTTTGCAAAATATGGTGTGCTCGACCAATACAAGACGAAACGTTTTGAGCATTTCTTCGAACACTGGTATTTGGTCAAGCTGCGCCAATGCAGCGATAAGGACTTTGGACCAAGTGTTGCCTTATTACGGACGATTGTCGGGTTTTACGAACCGATTCAACTAACGGCACCGTTAGTCCGACAGTTTGTTGAATTAGCGGATGCGGGTAAGACGGATGCGATTCAAGAATTGTTATTAGAGGAGGTCACGGCATGACGAGCACAGCAGGAATGAAACGACCAAAGGATCAAGTCCGCGCCGCCTATTATGACCAGTTAGGGGTCGCGTTCGGAAAAAAGGTCCGGGCGCGCATCCACTGGATAGTACGTGAGGCGAAGGGAGAAGACATCCTTGATGTCGGGTGCTCAGGGGGACTCGTCCCGATTTTACTCGGACGCGAAGGGAAACGTGTCACAGGAATCGACGTCTCTCCGGAAGCAATCGCTGAAGCAACGTCTGCGTTAAAAGAAGAAGCGGCATCTGTCCAATCCGTCGTCATGTTCAGTGAAGCGAACATCATGTCTTTTTCAGCAAACCGGCAATTCGATACGGTTTTGATGACGGAAGTACTCGAGCACATCGGTGAACCGGAACGGGTGATTCAGCAGGCATATACACTCGTCAAACCAGGTGGACGTCTTGTCGTGACCGTTCCGTTCGGCGTTAATGATTATGCCGATCATAAGCGGACCTATTATTTGAAACGACTTGTCGAACAAGTAACACCTTATGGCACGATTGAAAAAATCGAACGGTTCGATAAGTGGCTTGGCGTGACGCTTGTCGTTCAAGAAGATGTACAACCGGCCCGGATGTTGTCTGCAGAAGAAGTCGACTGGCTCGAAAATTCGTTTGAGACTGTCGAGCGGATGCACCTAGCGGAAGTCATCCGTCTAAAACAAGTCAACAAGCGGCTGGAACAAAAAGTGCAACACGTAGCGGAAATTGAATTGCGGATGGTGGAACAATCGAATGAACAGGTGAAACTGGAACACCAAGTAAGCGAGATGAATCAACAGCTGGAACAACTTGCGCACCAATATACGTTAGTGCTCAAACGTTACGAGGAGGCACTCGTTTCGAACATGGAAGTGCTGGAGGCGAATGAAGCATGGAAATCAAAATACCGGTCACTCGCAAATTCAAAATTAGGAAAAGTCATCGTCCGTTACTGGAAGCTCAGACGAAAACTATCACGAAGACAGGCAAGGCGTCGATGAACGTGTTGATGATTTGTCAAAACTTCTATCCGGAAATCGGAAGTGCTGCGAATCGGATGAAAAATATTTTTAAACGGATGGAACAACGGGGCAGTGACGTCCATGTCTTGACGTCGGAGCCGCTTTATCCGACGGCGGAACTCTATACGGATGCGATGTTTTGGGACGAACCGACGCTTGACGCCGCGCACATCACACGGATTCAACCACGCGATGTCCGGGCGACGACTAATTTGTGGAAACGACTCCACCTCTTCATCGAACAGTTTTTCTTAGCGATCAAAGAAGTGCGGCAAGATCCAAAACAGTACGAATATATCTATGCGACAACACCTTCGATTTTTATGGGACTGGTCGGTGTCGTCGCGAAACATGTCAAACAGGCACCGCTGATTTTAGATGTCCGTGATTTATGGCCGGAATCACTCGTCGGTGTCGGCATCACGAAATCACGCCTGTTATTGAGACCATTGTACTGGCTTGAAAAATGGATGTATCATCAAGCGGATCAAATCGTCATCAACAGCGAAGGGTTTCGGTCCTATATCGAACAGAAGGGGATTGACGCATCGCGTATTCACTACATTCCGAATTCGATTGAAGAAAATGAGTGGTTGATTAAACGGCGTCATGTCTCGGAACAGGTCCGCGTTGTCTACACGGGAAACATCGGACTGGCGCAAGATGTCTTTTTATTACTTGATGTGGCGGAACGGTTGATGGTCGACAGAAACATTGAATTCCATGTCGTTGGTTACGGATACCATAAGGAAAAATTCGAGAAGTTGATTGCGGAGCGGAAACTGACGAACATCCACTTCATGAACGCGATGCCGCGTTGGGACGCATTGAAACAGCTCGCTAAAAGTGACATCGCCTTTGCGACGCTTGTCGAGAGCACGGCATTTGACACGGTCACACCAGGGAAAATCATCGATTATATGGCGATGGGATGTGCCATCGTCGGCGCTGTTTCCGGACATGCCGCAAAAGTGATTGAAGCATCGGGTGCTGGTGTCGTATCGCGTGACCGCAGCCGGGACGAGATCGTCCGGCAGATTCGTCATCTCGCAAACAATCCGGAAGAACGGGCATTGATGGGACGCTCTGGCGTCTCCTACGTCCAAACACATTTTGACTGGGAACAAAATGAAGAGCGACTGTTTGAAGCGATTCGTCAAACTTGTCAACAGACAGTGGAGGTGAAGGGATGAAACGTGTCGGAATGTTTGTTTGGAACACTTTTACGAACGATGCCCGTGTGTTAAGGGAATGTACCGCCCTTGCTGATGCTGCGTATCAGGTCGACTTGTACTGTTTAAATGACGGAACGTTACCGAAAATCGAGCAGCATCCAGCAGGTTTCCGCATTCTTCGGATTGATCGCACACCACCACTTGCCGGTGTGCTGTCGCGTTTTCGGAAACGGTCACCGGTTACGCTAGTCGCGGCTATCGGAGTGTTGGTACTGATTCCGTGGTTGATTCCCGTCTTGCTCATGCTCTATCTGTTACAAAAAAGCCGCTTTTTACGCTATGCGCTTTATAACAGCTTTGGCATCATCCGGATGACGCGCGCCGCAAGACAGCGTCAATACGATGTCATGCACGCCAATGATTTAAATACGTTACCGCAAGCGATTTTAGCAAAACGTCAGGCAAAAGTCGTCTATGATTCACACGAAGTGCAAACCGACCGGACAGGATACGGAAAGGGACAAGGAATCCTTGAGCGTATCCTGTTGCGTTTCGTTGATTGGACGATGGTCGAAAATGATACAAGAGCGGATTATCACCAGCAACTGTACGGAAGCCGGCCGACGGTTCTTCATAATTATCCGTTTTATCAGGAAACGATCCCGGCGGCACGTTCGCTGCACACAGAACTCGGTCTCGACCGTGCGGAACCGATTTTGCTTTATCAAGGCGGGATTCAAGAAGGGCGCGGACTGGAACGATTGATTGAGGCGATGCCATCCGTGACGAACGGAACTTTATTATTTGTTGGCGATGGTAAAATCAAAACACATTTGCAACGCTTAGCCGCGGAATCTTCAGCGCGTGAGCGGATTTATTTCATCGATAAAGTACCACTAAATCAGTTGCCGAGTTATACAGCGGCAGCGACGATTGGGTTCCAAGTCTTACAAAACGTCTGCTTTAACCATTATTCAGCCTCATCGAATAAATTATTCGAATATATGGCAGCACTTGTCCCGGTCGTCGCGGCAGACTTACCAGAAATTCGCCGGGTCGTCGAAACGGAACAGGTCGGTTTGATTGTCGATGTCGAGTCGCCGGAGTCGATTGCGCAAGCCGTCAATCGCTTGATAGCGGATGATTCGTTACGCAATCAGATGAAAAGCCGAGCGGAAGAGGCGAGAAGACGGTACAACTGGGACGAGGAAAAACAACATCTCTTAGCGGTATATGCGGCTGTTTCAGCGGGAACAGCACCTGAAGTCAATTAAAGTTACAGCTAATACCAAGTGAAACCACACAAATGGAGAACGTTTGATGTGGATATGGTCGGTATCATACAAGGTTCGTCAACGTGTTCGTCGATTCTTTACAACCTTTACGTAAAGTACAGAAAATACGGCGAATGTAAGGTCTGTGAAGAATGGTTTAAGAGATGGTTAGAACCATTGGAAACACTAGGAATTGTCGGTATGGTCTAGGTACAGCCACGTCATGTTCGATGCAAGGTTTGACGTGAACTACACACTAGATGGAGGAATGACAAAATGAAACTTTGTACAATCGGACTTGGATATATTGGATTACCTTCTTCTGCGATGTTCGCAGATCACGGCACAGAAGTAGTCGGTGTCGATATCGACCCGCGAATCGTTCAAATGTTGAATGCAGGAGATATCCATATTGAAGAACCAGGCTTAGAAGACGTCATCAAACGAGTCGTCGCGAACGGTACGTTCCGTGCGACATTAACGCCGGAACAAGCTGATGTCTTTCTGGTTGCCGTTCCGACGCCGAACCTTGACGATACGTACAAATCATGTGACTTGAAATATGTCATTTCAGCAGTACGCAATCTGCTGCCACACTTAGAAAAAGGGAACGTCGTCATCGTCGAATCAACAATCGCACCACGGACGATGGATGACCATGTACGACCATTGATTGAAGAAGCGGGCTTTAAGATTGGCGAAGACGTGTTCGTCGTCCATTGTCCGGAACGGGTTTTACCGGGACAAATTCTTCATGAATTGATTCATAACAACCGGATTGTTGGGGGACTGACGGAAGCGTGTGCCAAGGCCGGGGCCGCTGTCTACCGGACTTTCGTCCAGGGAGAAATCGTCCAGACGGATGCGAAGACGGCAGAGATGTCAAAGTTGATGGAAAATACATTCCGTGACGTCAACATCGCCCTTGCGAACGAATTAACACAAGTGTGTCACCAACTTAAAATTAACGTCCTCGATGTCATTGAGATGGCAAACATGCACCCACGCGTTAACTTGCATCATCCGGGACCGGGTGTCGGAGGACATTGTCTTGCCGTCGATCCGTACTTCATCGTCGCGAAGGCGCCGTCGCTTGCACGAATCATCCATACGGCGCGTGATACGAATGTCAACATGCCCCGTTTCGTTGCGGATCAAGCAGAACGCCTCGTCGCCAACCGTGTCCGTCCGAAAATTGCTGTCTTCGGTGTCACGTATAAAGGAAACGTTGATGATATGCGGGAAAGTCCGGCAGTCGAAGTCATCGAACAATTACTAGATCGTGGACTCGATGTCGCAGTCTGTGATCCGCACGTCGAACGCTCGATTTCGTCACGGTTTACATTAGTCGACGAGATTGAAGCAATCCAAGGAGCCGATCTTGCCCTGGTCCTTGTCGATCACGATGAATTCAAGGCATTTGATTCACGTCGTCTGAAAAACCAAATGCGGACACCGGTCTTATTCGATACGAAAGGCGTCGTCGGAGAGCTTGAAGATATCATGGTCCTTAACTTCGGTAACTTGCATACACATAACACGATGAAAGTAGACGCTGAAGCGATATGAAGAGCGTCCGTACCGTCCTCAATGAGTTGAAAGATCATCTTTACCTGATCGTACGCCTTTCACTCTATGAGACAAAAAGCCAATACAGCATGCAATACCTCGGGTGGTTTTGGGAAATCATGACGCCGCTGTTGCAAATCGGTGTCTACTGGGTCGTCTTCGGTTTTGGCATTCGAGGTGGACACCCGGTTGACGGGATTCCGTTTGTATTATGGTTAGTCAGTGGATTAATTGCCTGGTTCTTTATCGGAAGTACGATTCCGAGTGGGTCCCGTTCCATCTATGGACGGGTCGCGCTCGTCTCGAAGATGCATTTCCCGTTGAGTACGATTCCGGCCTATGTCATTTTGGCACAATTTTATCGGCACATTGCGATGGTCCTCCTGACAATCATTCTTGGAGCTGCCTTTAGTTATTTTCCGGGATGGCATACGTTCGAACTGTTGTACATCATACCGGCAGGAATCATTTTCTTATATGCGGTCTCGCTCCTGTTGTCGGCGCTCGCGACGATGGTCCGGGATGTCCAAAACATGGTCACATCAGGCATGCGGATGTTGATGTATTTGACGCCAATCATGTGGGTCCCACCCGATCATTCCATCTTTAAGACGTTGTTGATGATCAATCCACTCGTCTATTTGATCGAAGGGTATCGTTCAGCCTTAATCGGAACGGGGTATTTGATGGAGCATCTTTGGTACGGCTGTTATTTTTGGAGCATTACCGCAGTGATTTTAATGACAGGTGCAACCGTCCATATCCGATTCCGTCGTTATTTCATTGATTATGTGTAGGAGGAACGAAGATGAGTCATGTCGTGTTTGAAAATGTCTCGAAGCGATACGTCTTGTATTCGCGTCCGATTGATAAGTTAAAAGAGGTTTTATTTGGCAAGATGAGCGGAAAGCCGTTCTATGCCTTAAAGAATGTATCGTTTTCAGTCGAACAAGGTGAAATCGTTGGTGTCGTCGGCATCAACGGAAGCGGGAAATCGACGTTGTCACATCTCCTTGCGAACGTCACGCCTCCGACGTACGGGCAGGTGACGTTGCGTGGTAAGTCAGCCTTAATTGCCATCTCGAGCGGATTGAACAATCAGTTGACGGGGCGCGACAATATCGAGCTCAAGGGGCTGATGATGGGACTGAACAAAAAACAAATCCGAATGATCACTCCAGACATTTTAGAATTCGCCGACATCGGGGAATTCATCGACCAGCCGGTCAAAACGTATTCGAGCGGGATGCGGGCCCGCTTAGGGTTTGCGATTTCCATCAACATCAATCCAGATATCTTGATTATCGACGAAGCCTTATCGGTCGGCGATCAGACGTTTACGGAAAAATGCTTGGATAAGATGCGCGAGTTTCGTGATCAAGGGAAAACGATTTTCTTCATCAGTCATTCGCTCAGTCAGGTCAAAAGTTTTTGTTCAAAAGTCTTATGGCTCGAATACGGCGAAGTCCGGATGTTCGGACCAACCGCAGAGACGATGGCGGAGTACAACAAGTATCTCTACTGGCATAAACAGTTATCGAAAAAGCAAGTTGCCCATTACGTGGCAAAAAAACGGACAGGACGAAGTGATGAAATCGAACGGTCCGTCCGTGGCGAGACGATTGAATTGTCATCATGAATAAGGAATAGGGGATGGAATGGATGAAAAAAGTCATGCTTGTATTTGGAACGAGACCGGAAGCGATTAAAATGGCGCCCGTCGTCAAAGCACTTGAGGCGCGCGAAGGTGTCGAGCCGATCGTCGTCGTCACGGCGCAACATCGTGAGATGCTTGATCAAGTCTTGGAGTTGTTCCAGATTGTTCCCGATCACGATTTAGATTTGATGCGTCCACGGCAAACACTCGAAGAAATGACGGCACGGATTTTGAATGCGATGCGTCGTGTCCTCGAAAAGGAGCAACCCGATCTCGTGTTAGTCCATGGGGATACGACAACGACGTTCGCTGCTTCGCTCGCTGCTTTTTACCAACAAATTCCGGTCGGACATGTCGAGGCGGGATTACGGACCTACCAAAAATATGCACCATTCCCGGAAGAGATGAATCGTCAATTGACAGGTGTGCTGGCTGATTTTCATTTTGCACCGACAGATCAAGCAGCGGAAAATCTCCGACGCGAGCATAAACAGACACCGATCATCGTGACCGGGAACACCGTCATCGATGCGCTCAAGACAACCGTCTCGTCCGACTATACGCACCCAGTCTTAACGGACTTAGAGGCGAGCGGACGCAAGTTAATTTTACTGACCGTCCACCGGCGCGAAAATCACCTCCAGCTGTCGCACATCTTTGATGCCATCGAACGGTTGGCAGAGACGCATGCAGATATTGAAATCGTCTACCCCGTCCATCCGAACCCAATCGTGCTCGAAGCGGCGGAGCAATTGAAACACCATCCGCGCATTCACTTGATTGACCCACTCGATGTGTTTGATTTTCATAACTTAGCGGCCCGGGCAACGTTTATTTTGACAGACTCCGGCGGTATCCAAGAAGAAGCGCCATCGCTCGGTGTACCAGTACTTGTTCTGCGGGAGACGACAGAACGGCCGGAAGGTGTTGCAGCCGGGACATTAAAACTTGTCGGGACAAATCCGGAACGTATTTTTGAGATGAGTCATCGCTTATTGACGGATGAAGAAATGTATCAGGGGATGGCACAGGCCGCGAATCCTTACGGTGACGGTCATGCGGCGGAACGTATCGTTGACGCGATCATGAGCGAGGTCCCGGTATGAGAACAGCACGTACGTTTCATTTAGCAAGTTATCATTTTTTTCCGCAGGGAAGTCAAGAAAAGATTCTGTTAGAAGACGAAGCGGTTGGTGTGTTGTTCGATTTCCAGGCGGCGACGGATGCGGATAAATTGTATATCCAATTGTTTGATCAAGGTTTCCAGTATCCGCCGTCAAAGCTGTACCGCCAAGATGCCGCTTTCGGACAGGCGGACGTCATTCATGTGACGTGTCGTTTTGAAACCGATGTTCCTTGTCAAGTCCAACTCTTTAAGATGCAATACGGAAATAAAAAACGCATGGGGTCGGAGTCGGAGTTCGTCATGCTCGACGGGGCAACTGATCTTCAGATTCAACTGGAGCGGATCAAAGGGGCACAGTATTTTAAAATTGCCTTTAAATTTCTCGTAGCAGGTGACGTCCGGATCCAACTGACCGAGTTGAAGATCGCTGAACGTATTCAACTGAAACAGGAGGATCCTCACTATGCTGTTTAGTTCGACGATTTTCTTATTTGTCTTCTTACCGGTTGTTCTGCTTGTCTATCATCTAATGCCACGATTTTTTCGTAACGGCTGGCTCCTTGTAGCGAGCCTTTTCTTTTACGCTTGGGGAGAACCGAAGTTCGTTTTACTGATGCTCGCGAGTATCCTGATCAACTACTTGTTTGCCCTGATGGTCGATACGTACCGGCACCGTGTCGGCATCAAACCTGTCATGGCGAGTATGGTCATCACGAACCTCGCTTTACTCGGGTGGTTCAAGTACAGTGGCTTTTTCATGGCGTCTTTGAATCAAACGTTTCAGGTGGAACTGTTTGTTCCGGAAGTCGTGTTACCGATCGGGATTTCCTTCTTTACGTTTCAGGCGATGAGTTACGTCATCGATGTCTACCGGGAAGCGGGGAAAGTCCAAAAAAACCCGCTTGATTTAGCTTTGTATATCGCGTTATTTCCGCAATTGATTGCCGGGCCAATCGTCCGCTACGAGACGGTCGCAAATGAAATCAACGATCGGCAAGAGACCTTACCTGATTTCGCACTTGGTGTCCGCCGCTTTATTATCGGGTTGTCGAAAAAATTGATTTTAGCGAATGGCTGCGGGCAAGTGGCAGATGCCGTCTTCAAGATGAATGATTTGTCGATGGGTCTGGCATGGATCGGCATCATCGCCTATGCGCTACAAATTTACTTTGATTTTTCGGGATATAGCGACATGGCGATTGGACTCGGACTGATGTTCGGATTTCATTTTTTGGAAAACTTCAACTATCCCTACATCGCGAAGTCCGTCTCGGAGTTTTGGCGACGTTGGCATATCTCACTCGGCTCATGGTTCCGTGATTACGTCTATATCCCGCTTGGCGGCAATCGTGTCTCACCGCTCAAACAGTATCGAAATCTTGCAGTCGTCTGGATGCTGACGGGCCTCTGGCATGGTGCAAGTTGGACGTTCGTCGCCTGGGGTGCGTACTACGGGATATGGATTATGCTCGAGAAAGCATTTCTCGGGAAATTATTACGCCGTGTCCCCGTCATTTCGACGATTTGGACACTCATTCTTGTGTTAGTCGGCTGGGTCTTTTTCCGTGCAACGACATTTCCGGACGCACTCGAGTACTTGCGTGCGATGTTTATCCCGACAGAAGTGTGGGATGAACGTGCCAGTTACCAGCTCGTCCAAAATGGCGTCATCTTACTGCTTGCCGCGTTTGCTGCGACACCGCTACCAAAAATACTGGGTCAGTGGATCGTCGAACGGCTCGGGAAAGTCGGCCAGACGATTCAGTATGGCTATGCGATGTTGTTACTGTTTCTTGCGACATCTGCCCTCGTCGCGAGTACCTTCAATCCGTTCATTTATTTCCGTTTTTAAGTAAGGAGGAATCAGCATGGCACATGCGCCACTCAGACCAGACAAAGACCAGAGGCCACGAAAGAAGTACTCGTTCGAACGACGGATGATGGCGGCGACGGCAGTCAGTTTCATGGTCATCCTGACGATGGTTGGTCTTGGGACGGTCTTGAAACAGGACCGTGTCATGTCACAACTTGAAAATCGTTCGCTCGCAAAATTGACGCCACCAACGACAGCAACAGTCGTCAGTGGGGCATACATGGGAGAACTCGAAAAGTATTTTACCGATCAATTGTTGCTTCGTGGGACACTCGTCGAAACACAAGCCCGCTTGTCAAAAAACGTCTTACGCCAACCGTTTCGAAATGGCATTTATACGGCCCCGAATGACTACATGATTGAGTCGAGTCAGGCACAGGTGACACCGATTCCGGACGGTTTTAAGAAATTTGTTCAAGCCGTTGATCGACCTGTCTACATGGCACTAGCTCCTTCAAAGACGGTCGTCGCTGAGAAGAACGGGATTTTACCCGACTATGTCGCGTCGAACGCGACAGTCCGGTACAAAAAGATGGTAGAAGGGTTTGATCAGGCAGGGATGACGAACATTTCGCTCGACCAGTTGAAGCTGTCCGATTATTTTAAAACGGATCATCACTGGAACATTGACGGAGCTTATTTTGCCTATCAGCAAATCGTTCGTCAGTTGCAAGCGGACAAGGTATCGATTAAAGAAGTACCGGTCGCGTCAAACGCCCGGAAAGTATCCGGGCACGAATATTATGGATCACTTGCCCGGAAAACGACCCTCGCCTATGCAACGACCGGCGATACACTTGCCTATTACGATGGAAGCCAGTTCGACGGGATTGATGTGTGCTACGACAACACGTGCCAGCAACCGGTCATCGATGAAAGCTATATCAAGGAAGCAGGTGATTATGCCGACCGGTATGAAGTCTTTTTACGGGGCAACCATGGCATCATGTCGATGCGGTCGGACGTAAAGGGACCAAAACTGCTTGTCCTGAAGGATTCCTTTGCGAATCCTGTCCTGCCGTTTCTCGCCCGAAGTGCGAATCTCGAAGTCGTTGATATCCGGTATGTCAATGCAACATTTGATGTGTCAGAATTCGCAAAACAACAACAAGTCGACGGTGTACTCTTCTTGCATAACTCGAATATCACCGGTCTGATGAAGACGTATCAACAGAAACTGTGAGGAGGTTAATGATGGAATCACGGATGAAGAAAAAGCGACCGAATCCGTTCTTGCGAGTCGCGAGTGTGCTTTTGTTACTAGTCGTCTTGATTGCGAGTGCGACGACCGGATACGCATTTTTAAAGCTCCAACAAACTGCTGATGCATTGATTACTCCACTAAAAGGTGAGCAAAAATTACCACTTGAAGTCATGCAACCTGTCCATGTTTTGTTGATTGGTGTCGATGAACGGAAAAATGATCCGGGTCGGGCCGATGCAATCATGTTGTTATCGTTTAATCCGAAAACAAAACAAGCGAGTTCACTTTCGATTCCGCGCGATATGCAAGTCACGTTAGCAGATGGACAGACGACAAAAATTAATCATACGTATGCCTATGGCGGTGTCGAAGAGACGCTTCAGACGGTCGAAAAGACGTTTGACGTCGAGATTCCGTATTACGCTAAAATCAACATGGATGGACTGATTGAACTCGTTGACGCCGTTGATGGTGTGACGGTTGATAATCCGTCTGCCTTTAGTTGGAACGACCGTCGGCTTCAAAAAGAGTACAAGAAAGGACAGATTGAACTGGACGGTCTCGAAGCGAGTGGTTACGCCCGGATGCGGAAACAGGATCCGCTCGGGGATATGGGACGGCAAATCCGGCAACGGCAAGTTCTTGAGTCTGTCGGAATGAAACTTGCAGGTCCGAACATTTTAACGAAGCTCGAACAACTCAGTCAGGTCTTAGAGGATAATTTCAGTACGAACATTACGTTTTCTGAAGCGACCCAACTGGCACAAGAGAATCAAACCGGTTTCAAACACTTACAATCCTTGAAAATCGACGGCGAAGGGTATATCGCAAGTGACGGCATTTGGTATTTCTTCGCCTCGGATGCGTCGATGCGGGAAACGAAACAAGCACTCGAAGCATTGATGAAGGGATAACACAGACTGTGGAGTTGTCGTTTTCTTCACTTTGTAGACAAAGTGGCGAGAATTAAAAGCGTCTTCCGTCTTGAATCGCTTCCAAGGCGAAAAGCAACTTTACGCGACCCTGCAGCGAAGCGAAGCGGCGCGTAAGGTTGCCGCTTTGAAGACGAGTCGAGACAGGGAAGTGTGACAGAACAGCCTACCCATGCAGGCTTTTTAAGTTTCATAAGCATTTGATCGATATAGGATTGATTTTGGACTGACTTATGAGTCAGCCCTTTTTTGTTCTGGTCCGAAAGGCTTATTTTCTTTAGTTAACTAAAATTTACTTTGACAGTATGAGAATTCGTGTGGAAAATGGAAATGAAAACGATTACATACATTCAAGGAGGATGGAACATGAATCGATGGAAATCAGTCTGGGCAGTTGTGCTAACGTTTGCACTAATTTTCAGTTTACTTCCAGTGAACGGATTAGCGCTCGAAAAAGGCAAATCGACGCTCGTCATCATTCACTATAAAGAAGATAAAACGTCAGAAAAAGATTGGAATCTCTGGCTCTGGGCGAACGGACCGGATTACTTCCCGAACAAGGCGCACGTCTTTAACGGAGAAGATGCATACGGAAAGGTTGCCGCTTATGAATTCCCGGTCGACCAACCAGAAAAAATCGGCTTTATTGTCCGTGATGATAACTGGAACAAAGATTCCGGTTCTGAAAATGACCGATTCATCACAAAAGACATGATTAAAGATGGTGTCGCGGAAGTGTGGATTGCATCCGGAAGTAAAGACGTCTCACCGGTCAATCCGACAGACGGGGCGGACGTCGAATCAATCAAAACGAACGTCCATTATTATCGTTATGACAACGATTATGAAAAATATGGAGTTTGGGCATGGCCGAATGCGGCAGATGGACAACGGTTTGAATTTAATCAACAAGATGAGTTTGGTGCTGTCACAACCGTGTCGCTTGCGAACCCAACGAAACAACGACTCGTCGGGATCATTCCGCATATCGAAGGCTGGTCTGAAAAAGACGGGGCGGATCGTTTCTTCTATGCCGGAGCAAAAGACATCTGGTTAATTGAAGGGGATCAAACAATCTACTACGGAAAACCGGAAATTGACCGGACACCTAAGATTACGAGTTTCCTCGCAGATGACTTTAAGAAGCTGACGCTCAAAACGAACGCGCCCGTCTCAGCAGACGATATCGGACAATTTTCGTTCACGGGACTCGTCAATCCGGTCGTCACACAACTTGACGCGAAGACACTTGAAGTAACGGTTTCGTCCGACATCGATTTAGCAAAGATCGTGACTGTGACACATCCTGTCTTCGGTGAAGGCGTGCTTGAAGCAGGACAGGTCTTACGTTCTGATGCCTTTGATCAAAAGTATGCCTATGACGGTAAGTTAGGTGTGACGTATAAAAAATCAAAAACGACGTTCCGTTTGTGGGCACCAACCGCTCAAACGGTCGAGCTCGAGTTATACAAGTTACCAAAACAAGCAGCAGCAACAACAAAAGACATCACACAAGAAATCGAGATGAAACGTGGTGATCGTGGCGTCTTTACCGTCACTGTAAAAGGTGACCTCGACGGGACAGGCTACACATATGAAGTGAAACATGCAAAAGATACGACGCGTGCCGTCGATCCATATGCGACAGCTGTTGCTGTCAATGGGGATCAAGGTGTTGTCGTTGATTTAAAGGAGACGGATCCGAAACGCTGGACGAAATCAAAGATGCCGCTTAAACAAGCGACAGATGCCATCATCTATGAAACCCACGTCCGTGATTTGTCGATGTTTGATGTGACCGGTTCAAGATATGATTCAGGAATTAAGCAAAAAGGGAAGTACCTCGGAGTAGTTGAACGTGGAGCACGTTTAATGAAAGATGGCAAGAAAACGAAGACGAAAACAGGACTTGATCATCTCAAAGAACTTGGCATCACACATGTTCAGTTCATTCCAGTGTACGACTTCAATACGGCTTCCGTCGATGAGACGAATCCGCTAAAATCATACAACTGGGGATATGACCCGAAAAACTACAATGCACCAGAAGGTTCATATGCGACGAATCCATATGACCCGAAAGTCAGAATCACAGAGATGAAACAGATGATTCAAGGTCTTCATGACAATGGGCTACGTGCCGTCATGGATGTCGTCTACAACCATATGTTCGACGCCAAAGCATCGAACCTCGATAAAATCGTCCCGGGTTACTATTACCGTTACACAGCGGGTGGCGATTTAGCGAACGGGACGGGTGTCGGGAATGATACAGCGTCAGAACGCCAGATGATGCATAAGTTGATCGTCGACTCCGTCGGATACTGGGCAAAAGAGTACCACTGGGACGGTTTCCGGTTTGATTTGATGGGGATCCATGACGTCAAGACGATGAATGCCGTCAAAAAGACGACAACTAAAATCGATCCATCAATCCTTGTTTTTGGCGAAGGGTGGAGCTTGAACACACCACTTCCTGAAACAGAAAAAGCGAATCAGACAAATGCAAAACAAATGCCGGGCGTCGCCCACTTCAACGATAACTTGCGTGATGCGCTTAAAGGAAGTGTCTTTGAAGATACGGATGCAGGATTCATTAACGGGAAAACAGGTCTTGAAACACGCATTAAACGCGGAATCGTCGGTGAGATTGCGTATAACCAAGACATCACAGGATTTGCAGCAGAGCCGAATCAAACCATCACGTATGTGGAAGCACACGACAACCATACGTTATGGGATAAGTTGAACTTAACGAACCCGAACGATACGGATGCGACGAAAACGAAAATGCACCGCCTGGCGTCAAGCATCCTGTTGACGTCACAAGGGACGACGTTCATTCATGCCGGTCAAGATTTCATGCGGACAAAGGGCGGCGACCATAATTCGTATAAATCACCGGATTCCGTCAACCAACTCGACTGGAAACGGAAGATGGATCGTCAACAAGACGTCGATTATATGAAGGGCTTGATTGAAGTCCGGAAAGCAAATCCGGCACTTCACCTCGGATCAGCGAAAGACATCAGACGGTATTTGACGTTTGTCGATACGATGGAGCAAGTCGTCGCGTATCAACTTTCAGAAGATGCACCACATCAAAAAGCAGAGTTGTTCGTTGTCCATAACGCAAAACGCGCTGCGGTGAAGCTGACGCTTCCGAAAGGAAAGTGGAAGTTGATTGTCGATGGTAAAACAGCAGGGACGAAAACACTTCGAAACGTTTCAGGCAGCATCACGGTGGATCCACTCAGTTCATTTGTTCTAAAAAAATAACAAGATACAAAAAGGTCGTCCTACCATGAGTGATTCACGGTAGGGACGACCTTTTTTCATCAAGCGGAAAACTTACGCGTAGCGCTCGTCTTCGACTTCCTTATCTTTTAAGTTACCTTCTTCCGATTTCGCTACGATGACGGCACAAGCAGCGTCACCAGTGACGTTGACGGCAGTCCGCATCATGTCGAGTAGACGATCGACCCCGATGATTAAGGCGATTCCTTCGACGGGAAGGTTGACCGACTGGAGGACCATCGTCAGCATGACGAGGCCGACCCCAGGCACACCAGCTGTTCCGACAGACGCGAGAACGGCAGTCAAGACGACCGTCGCGAGTTGTCCTGGTGTTAAATCGACATTATAGACTTGCGCGATGAAAACGGTCGCGACCCCTTGCATGATTGCTGTTCCGTCCATGTTGATCGTCGCACCAAGCGGTTGAACGAAACTTGAGACAGACCGTGGTACTTTAAGTTCACGTTGCGCCGTTTGCATCGCGACCGGAAGTGTTGCGTTCGACGAAGATGTCGAGAAGGCGAACATCATGACGGGTGCAAACTTCTTGAAGAAGAAGATCGGATTCATTTTTCCGATCAAAGAGACGGCAGAACCATATGTGAATAATGAATGAACGATTAATGATAAGACGACGATCGACATATACGCGAACATTGCTTGTAATGATTTAAGACCTAATGAACCAACGGCTGAAGCGATCAAGGCGAAAGCTCCGAGCGGCGCCATTTTCATGACGAGTGTGATTAAGTACGTCATCAAGTCATTGCCTTGTTCGATGAACGAACGAAGCGTTGCTGCTTTCTTACCTAAGAAAGTAATTCCGAACCCGACGAACACACTGAAGACGATGATTTGGAGCATGTTACCTTCCGCCATCGCCGTGATCGGGTTTGTCGGGAACATCCCGACGATCGTATTGATGATACTTGTATCAGGAATCTCACCGGTTGCCTTTGAGAGTCCTTCCGTCGAGAAAGTACCACGTTCGCCCGGTTTGATTAATAAGGCAAGACCAAGTGCGATGATGATTGCAACTGCTGTCGTCGATAAGAAAAACCCGATGGCTTTTCCGCCGACACGACCCAATTCTTTTGGGTTCCCGAGACCCATGACACCGAGGGAAATTGAGAAGAAGACGATCGGTACAACAAGCATTTTAATCAGGTTCAAGAAAATCGTCCCGATTGGTTGTAAGGCATACATATTTAATTTTTCGTAAATCGTCTTGTCAGGTAGAGCGGCTAGGACAAGTCCTAAGGCGATACCGATGAGAAGACCCCAGATGACTCGTTTTGCTTCTTTCATAAATAATACCAACTCCTTTTTCAGATAACTGTTTATATTTTGACACATCATTCACTGTTTTGACAAAACATTTTAATGATTTTAAGAAAGCGCTTACAAAAAGTGCCGCGTTTTTTTAGGTAAAACAGATGAATCTGTTGTAAATAATGGGACGACATGAGACTATAGAAAGGAACAAAAAGGAACATATCAAGGATGTAATGAGAACATGTCAATCAACTATTGACCATTCTGTACATTCCTACTATAATGTTATATGACGTGTCTGACACGTTTCCTTTAGTCGGTAATATCGGAGGGAGGGAAAACTAGTGGAAACTCGTGTACGTAAAAATGAATCACTTGAAGACGCACTTCGTCGCTTCAAACGTGGTGTTTCAAAAGATGGTACGCTTGCTGAAGTTCGTAAACGTAAACACTACGAAAAGCCAAGTGTAAAACGTAAGCTTAAATCGGAGGCTGCGCGTAAGCGTAAGAAGTTCTAACGTTAGAGAGGGTGTATCCTCATGAGTCTTCAAGAGCGTTTGACAGCGGATATGAAGGAAGCCATGCGTTCGCGTGAGAAAGATCGTCTGACGACGATTCGGATGGTGAAGTCGTCCCTGCAAAATGAAGCGATTAAACTCGGTAAGCAAGAATTAACTGATGAGGAAGAGCTAACTATACTCTCACGTGAGATGAAACAGCGCAACGACTCCCTCCGAGAATTCGAAAGCGCTGATCGTCACGACCTCGTCGAGAAGATTCAAGCAGAGATTATCGTGCTCGAAGCTTATATGCCAAAACAACTTTCTCAAGAAGAAGTTCAGGAAATCGTTGATGCAGCTATTGCACAGACGGGTGCCTCTGCTCCTTCTGATATGGGGAAAGTAATGGGTGTCGTCATGCCGCAGCTTAAGGGCAAGGCGGACGGTGCTTTGATTAATCGACTTGTTAAACAACAATTAAATTGATCAATTTTGAAGGTATCCCTTGGGATACCTTTTTTATTTGTTTTTTTGACACATATTATCGGAATAATTAGAAATTAAAAGAGTTGTGAAACCTTTTAATGGGTGAAAGCGTATATAATAAGAGTAACAAAGAAATGTGTTTCAAAAGGGGAGAAGCGTCTGATTCTGATAAAAAGGGGTGAACGGAGTAATGTCTTTTAGCTTAGGGATGATTTTAGCGGTCTTCTTGGTCGGTGTCGTCATGTTGCTGATCGAAATATTCGTCACAGGATTCGGTATCTTTGGAGTTGTGGGTATCGGTGCTGTCCTCGCGAGCCTGATCATGGCGGGTGCGACGGTCGGTCAAGTCGGCCTTGCGATAGGTCTATCCGTATTTTTGTCGCTGGCGGCAGGATACTGGGCATACCGAAGAATCAAATCCAACCAGTCATTGTTATGGAGAGGTTTGATTTTGACGGATTCGACATCGTCGGAAAAAGGGTATTTGTCACATGAAGAGAAAGTTCAACTCAATGGCAAGGAAGGTATCAGTTTGACGCCTTTACGACCTGCTGGAACGATTGAAATCGATGGGAATCGGATCGATGCAGTGACTGAAGGGAATTTTATCGGCTCTGGTGAGCGAATTATCGTCAAAGAAGTGACACACGGACGCGTCGTCGTTCGAGTCCAAACTACGAAGGAGGAGTCAATCACATGACACCTGAACTGTTAACGGTCCTACTCATATCCGGAGGAGTCTTAATCTTCCTCGCAATTTTCTTTACGCTCGTTCCAATCCCACTGTGGATTAGTTCTTTGGCGGCCGGCGTCCGCGTCTCGATTTTCACACTCGTTGGAATGCGTTTACGTCGCGTCACACCATCTAAAATCGTCAATCCGTTAATTAAAGCCGTCAAAGCTGGCTTAAACTTGAATACGAACCAACTTGAAAGTCATTTTCTTGCCGGTGGTAACGTCGACCGTGTTGTCAATGCGTTGATTGCCGCGCATCGTGCAAACATCGAACTTAGTTTCGAACGTGCGGCCGCGATTGATTTGGCAGGACGAAACGTGCTTGAAGCAGTACAGATGTCAGTTAATCCAAAAGTCATCGAAACACCATTCATCGCAGGTGTTGCGATGAACGGGATTGAAGTAAAAGCAAAAGCAAGAATCACAGTCCGGGCTAACATTGACCGTCTTGTCGGTGGTGCGGGTGAAGAAACAGTCATCGCCCGTGTCGGCGAAGGTGTCATTTCGACAATCGGTTCGTGTCACGATCAAAAAGAAGTGCTTGAAAATCCGGAAATGATTTCACGAACGGTTCTTGCGAAAGGCCTTGATTCCGGTACGGCGTTCGAAATTCTATCAATCGATATCGCGGACATCGATATCGGGAAAAATATCGGTGCTGTTCTTCAAACGGATCAAGCGGAAGCGGATAAAAACATCGCCCAAGCGAAAGCGGAAGAGCGTCGTGCGATGGCGATTGCGAGCGAACAAGAAATGAAATCACGTGTCGAAGAAATGCGAGCGAAAGTTGTTGCAGCCGAAGCGGAAGTCCCGCTTGCGATTTCGGAAGCGCTTCGTGACGGAAACTTCAGCGTGATGGATTATGCGAATTACCTCAACGTGACAGCAGATACGAAGATGCGCCAGGCAATTGGTGGTCAGTCTTCGCCGAATGACTCACAATAAAGGATGATGTAGGATGGGAAGTTTAATCTGGGTCGGTTTAATGGTGGCATTTGGCGTCATTTCTGTCATTTCTAAAGCGGCAGATAAAAGTAAAGCTAACCAACCGACAAGGACGCCATCAAAAGAGTTTGGGGATTATGTGAAGAACATGGTGGGGCAGGCGGAAGCGATGACGAAGGATGATGCACCGCCGGCTGTAAAAAAGAAACAGCAACGTCCGCTGTTAGAAGATCGTCGAACGGACATGCAACGGCATACGGATCGTCAACTGGTTTCTAAAACGAGTACGAATATCGGACAGATTAAAGGTTCAATCGCCGAAGGAGCAATCGGGACGAAAGCGGTCAAGAAAACAGGGATGCAAACGACGCAAGAAGAAGCACGTCGTGCCATCATCTGGAGCGAAGTCCTTGGTCCACCCGTTTCAAAACGTAAAACGAAAACACCCCATTCATAAGAACAGGTCAGCTTCCTAATTTTAAGGGGAGCTGACCTTTTTAGGTGTTTCAACAAGATGGGTTTTTCTTTCCATCTATTATTAGGAAATGCTAAAGTAGAAGAGAATAGATTTGTGGCGATGACATACTGTTGTCCATCATTAGGAGGCCAATCATAACGTGATATTTAATGAAAGAATTCCATTCGCATTCTCGAATTCAGATCAGACGCAAGCATTCGTTGGACCGAATGATGCGGTGCTTAAAACAATGGAGGCAGAACTTGATGTTCAGCTCGTTCATCGAGGTGATGAATTGGTTGTTCAAGCAGAAATGGAGGACTCGATTAGACTGGCGACACAAGTCATCGGCGTTCTCACGCAGCTCGTGAATCGTGGGGCAGTTTTAACGGAGCGTGACGCAACAAGTGCAATTCAATTGGCACGACAAAATCGAGTCGATGAATTACTTGAATTATATGACACCGTCGTTCATACGAATCATAAAGGCAAACCATTACGTGCAAAAACACTAGGTCAAGCACGTTATGTACGCGGGATTGAGAAATACGATTTAACGTTCGGAATCGGACCTGCTGGGACAGGGAAAACGTATTTAGCTGTCGTCATGGCGGCGAAAGCCCTGAAAGAGGGGCATGTGAAACGGCTTGTCCTTACACGTCCTGCTGTTGAAGCTGGTGAAAGTCTAGGTTTCTTACCGGGGGACTTAAAAGAAAAAGTCGATCCTTACCTTCGCCCGTTATACGATGCGCTCCATGATGTGTTAGGTGTCGAACATACGGCGCGCTTATTAGAGCGCGGTGTGATTGAAATTGCTCCACTTGCCTACATGCGTGGACGAACGCTCGAACATGCCTTCGTCATCTTGGATGAAGCTCAAAATACGACAAAAGAACAAATGAAAATGTTTTTGACGCGACTCGGATTTCATTCGAAAATGATTGTTACAGGAGATTTGACGCAAGTCGACTTGCCTCGGGGAAAAGCCTCTGGATTGCAAGAAGCCTTGAATTTGTTAGGTGATGTTCGAGGCATTCATTTTGAACACTTCAGTTCTGCTGATGTCGTTCGTCATCCACTTGTCCGGAAAATCATTGATGCGTACAGCCAAGAAATCGGCTGAAACTCAACCATGAAAGTAAGGGGAAGGGGACTAAGACATGCGGAAAATAGGACTGTGGATCAGCTTGCTGACGATTGGATTTTACATCATCGTGTCAACGATGATGTATGTGTCCGTTCGTCCGGAAGCTTTGGCGGCAGAAGCCTTCTCTATCGCGGAAGAAGATATCCGATCTCCTTTGACCATCGAAGACCGTGAAGCGACCAGACAGATTAAAGAAAATACCGTAGCTGCGATTGACAGTCAGTATACGGTCAAAAAAGAATATGCATCGCAACAAATTGATAAGGTGGAACAACTCTTTGCGAGCTTAAAAGGTATAACGAAGGCAGAAGACATCGGACGGATTAAGCAGCGGCTTCGAAATACAGAGGCGGCTGATTTATTGAAAGATGATGAATTGCGTTTGCTTGCGACGTCTTCTTCGTCCGTTCGAAGCACGACACGTGACGCGGTGATTACGGCAATTGAAGAAGCAATGAAACAGCGGATTTCTTCTGAGGACGGAGAGTTAGCAGAAGCGCGTGAGAATGCACGGCTCGACATCGACCGAACACCATTATCTTTTTCATTAAAAGCGGTCAGTAAGGCATTGACCGATCAATTGATTGTCACGAACTACGTGTATGACCCTGAGAAGACGGAGCAATTACGAAATCAAACGAGCGATAAAGTCGAACCTGTCATCATTTCTGAAGGGGAGGTTATCGTTAAGCGTGGTGAAGTGATTTCGCAAGATGAATACCGTCAGCTTAAGCTTGTCGGATTGATCTCTGACCGGAAGTCGTTCAAACCATTGTTAGGAACGTTACTTTTGAGTGGTTTAATGACGTTGCTGTTATATGGATTCATCGCTCGTTCAAATCTTCGATACGCGAAGATGGGTAAAGTACGTTTGTTCGGTCTTGTCTATCTTGTCGTGATTTTGCAACTTGTCGTGACATACGGAATGGCGTTTTTGGCAGAGGATATCAATCCTGTACTGTACTTGTTGACACCGACGGCATTCGCGGCACTCGTTTTACGAAATTTGCTGAATGAACGAATCGCCTTGTCCAGCACACTCTTTATGGCGCTTGCCGGCACATTTTTCTATAGCACGAACCAAAACTTTAGTTTTAACATTGCGATTTACTTAGTGGTAGGCGGACTCGTCGCGACATTCTTTTTACAATCGAGTTTGTCACGACGACGGATTTTCTTGAGTAGTTTAATGATTTCTGCTGCGAACATCGTTGTCTTCTTTACCTTCTTATTGATGCGCAGTGGGCAACTTGAACTTCAGGAAACGCTAACTTTAACGGCGTTTGCGATCGCGAGCGGCGTATTGAGTGCTATCTTCGCGATTGGTTTGTTACCATTTTTAGAAATGACTTTCGGAATCTTGGCTCCGACACGGTTATTAGAACTGTTAAATCCTACACATCCGTTATTAAAGAAATTACTGGTCGAAGCACCAGGAACGTATCATCATAGTATGATGGTCGCGAATTTAGCTGAAACGGCATGTGAAGCAATCGGGGCAGATGGGTTACTTGCGCGAGTTGGTGCTTATTATCATGACCTTGGGAAAACCCGCCGTCCGCTTTATTTCATCGAAAATCAACATGGCCGTAATCCGCACGATCGATTGACACCAATCGAGTCGGCGCGTGTTATTTTAGCGCATACGGATGATGGAGTAGAACTCTTACAAGAAGCAAAAATCCCGGGGGCAATCGTCGCGATTTGCCAAGAACACCACGGTACGTCGTTACTCCGCTACTTCTATGTAAAAGCAACGGAGCAAGGTGAAGTCAACGAAGCGGAATTCCGTTACAGTGGACCGAAACCACAGACACGAGAAGCGGCAGTCATCATGATTGTGGATTCGATTGAAGCAGCTGTCCGCTCGATGAAGTCTCCGACTGAAGAGGGGATTCGTGATCTTGTCTCGAAAATCATTCGAGAGAAGATGCTCGACGATCAATTCGCGGAATGTGACATTACGACACGTGACATTTATCGTGTCGGGGAAAGTGCGTGTCATACGCTTTCGGGATTGTTCCACGAACGGATTGAATATCCTGAATTAAAGAAAGAGGAAACGAAATGAATACTTATATGACAGACGAGGGAAACTTATTGAGCGAGGAACAGCAGCGCTTAGTCGAATCGATTCTTATTTATACTGCGAAACAAGAAGAAGTCGAAGTCAATAGTGAGCTGTCCGTCACATTCGTGACGAATGAAGAAATCAGAGAAATCAATCGCGACTGGCGTGGGAAAGATCAAGCGACGGACGTCATTTCGTTTGCGATGGATGAGCTCGGAGAAGATGAAATTGACTTTCAATTACTAGAAGACGAACCCGTTGTACTGGGTGATTTAATCATTTCCGTCGAACGGTGTCGGGAACAAGCGGCTGAATATGGAAATCGGTTTGAGCGGGAACTTGGTTTTCTAGCCGTCCATGGTTTTTTACATCTGTTAGGGTATGACCACATCGAAAAGGCAGATGAAGAAGTCATGACAAAACGTCAGGAGGAAATTCTACATCACTTCGAGTTGTATCGAGGCGAGTTGTGAAGTC
Source organism: Exiguobacterium sp. s80 (assembly GCF_018618725.1). Taxonomy (NCBI): domain Bacteria; kingdom Bacillati; phylum Bacillota; class Bacilli; order Caryophanales; genus Exiguobacterium; species Exiguobacterium sp. s80. The sequence continues at coordinate 170,297 of NZ_JACSMP010000001.1, forward strand.
CTGGTGGGTTCCGTTTGTCCATGCGCTAGCGGGCATCCGACAAGCCGTTCGAGAAGAACGACATATGAAAGTTCATTTTGTTCTCGGACTAGTCGTCACGATTGCAGCATTTTATTTCCCACTTTCGTCCGTTGAACGTGCCATCTTATTTTTAACGATCGGTACCGTTCTAGGTGCGGAAATGCTGAATACAGCTTTTGAAAGAACGGTCGATTTAGTGACGAAAGAGTGGCATCCGTTAGCCAAGGCGGCAAAAGACATCGCGAGCGGTGCAGTTTTAGTGTTGGCGCTTACATCAATTGTGATTGCACTATGCATCTTCGTCCCATATTTGGTACAATAAGAATCCGGCCTTTTTTGGCCAACAAAGTTGCTAAAAGGGGAAAAATGACATGAAAACAGAACAATTACTCGAACAAGCTAAAATTGCACGCGAAAAAGCGTACGTTCCATATTCGAAGTTCCAAGTCGGAGCTGCTCTCTTAACAAAAGACGGACAAGTGTTCCACGGGTGTAACATCGAAAACGCTGCTTACGGTCTCTGCAACTGTGCAGAGCGGACAGCCGTCTTCTCAGCATGGGCACAAGATGCACGTGAATATGCAGCGATGGCTGTCGTAGCAGACACGGAAGGTCCAGTAGCACCATGCGGACAATGCCGCCAAGTCCTGTTCGAAATGTGTGATGCAGATATGCCAATCTATTTGACGAACTTAACAGGTGATGTCACAGAAACAACCGTTGGCGCATTGTTACCAGGTGCGTTCACGAAGGGAGATCTCAATGTTTAAAGAAGGATTTAAATCGGGATTCGTCTCGATCATCGGTCGTCCGAATGTCGGGAAATCGACGTTTTTGAACCGTGTCATCGGTCAAAAAATTGCAATCATGTCAGATAAGCCACAGACGACACGAAACAAGATTCAAGGTGTTTACACAACGGATGATGTGCAGACGGTCTTCATCGATACGCCAGGAATTCATAAACCAAAGCATAAGCTCGGTGACTTCATGATGAAAGTTGCGACAAACGCTTTGCGTGAAGTCGATGCGATTCTCTTCATGATCAACGTGACGGAGCCAAAAGGAAAAGGCGACGACTTCATCATCGAGAAGTTGAAAGGCCTTGATACGCCAATCATTCTCGTCATGAACAAGGTCGACTTGATTCATCCGAATGACATTCCGCCAATCATTGAGTCGTATAAAGACGAATTAGAGTTTGCAGCGGTCGTGCCGATTTCTGCTCTTCAAGGTAATAATGTTGAACCGCTCCTCGGTGAGGTTGCGAAACTTTTACCAGAAGGACCGATGTATTATCCGGCCGATCAAGTAACGGATCATCCGGAACGCTTTATTATCTCGGAAATGATTCGCGAAAAAGTCTTACAAAAAACACGAGACGAAGTACCGCATTCGATCGCAGTTGCGATTGATCAAATCAAAACACGTGAGGACGGCAATATGGTCGACGTCCACGCGACGATTTTAATCGAACGTGATTCGCAAAAAGGCATCATCATCGGGAAACGTGGGGCACTCCTCAAGGAAATCGGGTCTGAAGCACGGACGGACATCGAAATGCTTCTCGGAACGAAAGTCTATTTGAACCTATGGGTCAAAGTGCAAAAAGACTGGCGTAACAAAGCCGGACAATTGCGTGAACTCGGCTTCCGCGACGATGAGTATTAAGCGATGATTGATAAGGCGGAAGGGCTCGTATTACGAACGGTCGTGTATGGTGAATCGAATAAAATCATCACGTTGCTGACGCGTGAATACGGAAAGCTCGCCGTCATGGCTCGTGGTGCGAAGAAACCGGGTAGCCGGTTTAATGCAGCAAGTCAGCCGTTTATTCGGGCGGTCTATGTCTACCCGAGGTCACGTGGACTCGGTCAATTAAAATCAGCGGATGTCATCACCGGGTATTCACATATCCGGCAAGATGTCCTCTTGATGTCATATGCGATGTACCTGCTCGAACTTGCGGATAAGGCACTTGACGAACGCGTCGCCTATCCGACGCTCTATGATTTATTCGTCGACGGACTGGAGGCGATGGACGAAGGACTTGATCCGGATGTCGTATCGTTCATTGTTGAACTACGCTTGTTGCGTCATCTTGGTATCGCTCCGCACTTAAACGGCTGTACGATTTGCGGGAGTACGGAAGCACCTTTCGCCTTTTCGCTGAACCATGGCGGACTGCTCTGTAAGCGCCATCGTCATGAAGATGAGTATGCCGTATTCTTGCAGGAGTCAGTTGCAAAGATGCTCTATGTCTTTTCCGTCTATGATTTTTCACGGATCGGTACGGTCACGGTCAAGCCGGAAACGAAACGATTACTGCGTCAAATCATGGATGCCTACATGGAACGTTATAGTGGACTTCGGTTACGATCGAAGCGCGTTCTCGATCAATTGCTCAACCTTGAGAATGATTGACAGACTACGCGTACGTTCGGTAGAATAAGTGCGGAAGAACTAACTAAACGAACACGATGAGAAAAAGGAGTAGCACCTCCTCTTCATTCAAGCGATTCCAGGATAGTGTGAGCTGGATATGAAACGGGTGTGAACGGCATTTTTGAGTGTTCCCGTAAAAGAGTGGCATGCTACGCATGCAAGTAGGGTGGAACCGCGGGCTTGTCTCGTCCCTATGTACAACCATGTTGTACATAGGGACGTTTTTGTGTTTCCTTATAAATTTTGGAGGTGGATCTCTTGAAAATGACAGTACAAGACATGATTTTGACGTTACAGAAATTTTGGGCGGAACAAGGTTGTTTGACGATGCAAGCATATGATGTAGAAAAAGGTGCCGGGACGATGAACCCGATGACATTCTTACGGAGCTTAGGACCAGAACCGTGGAACGTTTGTTATACAGAGCCGTCACGTCGCCCGGCTGACGGACGATACGGGGAAAACCCGAACCGGTTGTATCAACATCATCAATTCCAAGTCATCATGAAACCGTCTCCTGACAACATTCAGGAACTCTACTTACAAAGTCTAGAACTCCTCGGCATCAATCCGCTTGAACACGACATTCGTTTTGTCGAAGACAACTGGGAAAACCCGACGTTTGGTGCAGCAGGTCTTGGCTGGGAAGTCTGGTTGAACGGGATGGAAATCACGCAATTCACATATTTCCAGCAAGTTGGTGGAATTGAGTGTAATCCGATTGCAGTGGAAATCACGTATGGTATCGAGCGTCTCGCGTCGTATATTCAAGATGTCGAAAGTGTCTTTGACTTAGTCTGGACGGACGGGTTCCGCTATGGCGATATCTTCTATCAACCAGAATTCGAACATTCCAAATATACGTTCGAGACATCAGATGTTGATTTATTGTTCACATTGTTTGATCAGTATGAAAAAGAAGCGAACCGGGCGCTCGACGAAAACCTTGTGTTCCCGGCGTATGACTACATCTTAAAATGCTCACATACCTTTAATTTGCTCGATGCAAAAGGAGCGATTTCCGTCACGGAACGAACAGGATTCATCCACCGTGTCCGGAACATGTCGCGCCGTTGTGCTCAAAGTTTCATCGAAGAGCGGGAACGTTTAGGTTTCCCATTGATTAAATCGAAAGCTGGTGAATCACATGCATGAATTATTACTTGAAATCGGTCTCGAAGAAATGCCGGCACGCTTCGTCTTGCAGTCTGAAACACAACTGAAGGAACGTGTAACGACATTTTTGACAGAAGCACGGATTACATTTGATACAGTCGAAGCCTTTTCAACACCGCGCCGTCTCGCTGTTCTCGTTAAAGGAATCGCGGAACGCCAAACGGATTTGGAAGAAACGTTAAAAGGACCAGCTAAACGAATCGCGCAAGATGCGGACGGGAGCTGGACGAAAGCGGCGGAAGGATTTGCTCGTGGAAAAGGATTGACGACAGATGATCTATTCCTTGGTGAAGAAAAAGGAGTCGAATACATCTATGCGACGCGTAAGGAAGCAGGACAAGAAACAGCGACGTTATTGACGGGGCTAAAACAAGTGATCGAGGCGATGAACTTCCCGAAAAACATGCGCTGGAGTACACAACCGCTCCGTTACATGCGTCCGATCCGTTGGTTGATTGCCTTACTTGACGATCAAGTCATTCCGTTCGAAGTCGCATCAGTCGAAACAGGACGAACGTCACGTGGCCATCGTTTCCTTGGTCAAGACATCACGATTTTACGTCCGAATGCGTATGTCGAAGCATTGGCTGGTGAGCATGTCATCGTCAGTTATGCAGCACGCCGCCAAATGATTGAAGAACAAATCGAAGCACTAGCACAATCAGAACAATTCGAAGTACCGATCGATGCGTCACTGCTTGAAGAAGTCACGAACCTCGTCGAATATCCAACTGCCTTATTCGGTGCGTTTGACGAAGCGTACCTTGAATTGCCGGAAGAAGTCTTAATCACGACGATGAAAGAGCACCAACGCTACTTCCCTGTAAAACGTAATGGTACGTTACTGCATTATTTCGTGACGGTGCGTAACGGGAACGCGCAACACATCGAGAACGTCGCCCGCGGAAATGAAAAAGTCATTCGTGCCCGTCTTGCCGATGCGCAATTCTTCTACGAAGAAGATAAGAAAGCGGATATCGACGCACAAGCAGCCCGTCTCGACAAAATCGTCTTCCATGAAAAACTTGGAACGACGGGTGAAAAAGTTCGCCGCGTACGTGAGATGGCGCTTGCGCTTGCAGACCGCTTCTCAGCCGACAGAACGAAAGTCGATCGTGCCGGTCATATCTATAAATTCGATCTCGTCAGTCAGATGGTCTATGAGTTCACGGAGCTCCAAGGTTTGATGGGCGAGCGTTATGCAAACATGAAACAAGAAGACAAGGAAGTCGCAGCGGCGATCCGCGAGCACTACATGCCACGCTTCGCTGGGGATGAAAGTCCGGCGACACCAACCGGGACGCTACTTGCCGTCGTCGATAAGTTGGACAGCGTCGCTGGCTTCTTCGGTGTTGGTATGATTCCAAGCGGTTCTGCCGATCCTTATGCGTTACGCCGCCAGGCTCAAGGAATCGTCCAAGTCTTAGCGGATCGCAATATCCAAATGACACTCGTTGAACTGATTGATTTCGTCGTGACAGCTCAAATTAAAGCAGGTCTTTATCAGGCAGATGCAGAATCAGTAAAAGTGGCGATGCAAGAATTCTTCAGTCAACGCCTCAAGTTCCGTTTATCGGAAAAAGGGTATCGTCATGACGTCGTTGAAGCAGCACTTCAACTTGATATGACGGTCGGAGCGAATGAAAAACGAGCAGCAATGCTTGAAGCGGCGACGCAACGGGACACATTCAAGAAAACAGTCGAACAGTTGAGCCGTGTACTCAACATCTCGAAAAAAGCGGAAACGGTCGTTACTATCAATCCGGAGCTCTTTGAAAATGAAGCGGAACGTACTTTACATGAACGAATCGAACAGGTCATTCCACAAGTCGCAGCGGCAGTAGAGCAATCTGATTTCGAAACAGCGATGGGCGCACTTGAATCAACGGTTCCAGCCATTACAGCCTATTTTGATGGGACGATGATCATGGCAGAAGACGATGCGATTCGATCGAACCGTTTAAGCGAAATGAAACGTTTCGCGGACGCGATTCAAGCGGTCGCACGATTCAATGCACTCACTTTAGTGTAAACAAAGGACGGATGAGCCGATGAAGTTAAATGAACGGCAGAAAAAGATACTCCAAATCGTCAAAGAAAATGGTCCGATCACAGGAGAGCAAATTGCGTCCGAGCTCTCCTTGACGCGGGCGACATTACGACCAGATCTCTCGATTTTGACGATGACAGGAATGCTCGAAGCGCGTCCGCGCGTCGGGTATATGTATGTTGGTAAAAAGAACGCCTCGATGCTTCATGAGAAACTCGACACGTTGACAGTCGGCGAGTTCATGTCTTCTGCCAAGGTGATTCATGAGAGTATGACCGTTTACGACGCAATCGTTCACTTATTCTTAGAAGATGTCGGTTCGCTCTTCGTCGTTGGCAATGATCATGCACTCGTTGGTGTCTTATCACGAAAAGACTTTTTACGAGCTGCAATCGGGAACCAAGAACTCGATTCATTGCCCGTTAATATCATCATGACGCGGATGCCGAACTTGACAGTGTGTGAGAAAACGGAAACATTGATCGGGGCCGGGATGAAGTTGATCGAAAAACAAATCGACTCGATGCCTGTCGTTGAAAACAGTGATGGCATCCTGAAAGTCGTCGGACGGATGACGAAGACGAACATGACGAAAGTACTGGTCGCGTTAGCAAGAGATGAAGAAATTTAAGAGGAGGCTCACAGATGAGACAACGTATTTATGTAGTCAGTGATTCAGTGGGTGAAACGTGTGAACTTGTTGTTCGTGCAGCAGCGATTCAATTTCCGGAGCGGGCGATTGAAACAGTCCGGATCCCATTCGTCGATGACGATCAAGTGATTTATGATCTCGTTTTGCATGCGAAAGAAGAGCGGGCGACGATTGTTTATACGATCGTCCATGCGAAGCACCGTCGTTTGCTTGCGGAGACGGCGAAGGCTCACGAAGTCGAAGCAATCGACTTACTTGGACCGTTGCTTGATACGATGGAAGATCGACTCGGGATGCAACCGAAAGAAGAGCCAGGGCTAATTTATCGTTTGGATGAGGAATACTTCCGGAAAATCGAAGCGGTCGAATTCGCTGTGAAGTATGATGACGGTCGGGATCCACGCGGAATTAAACGGGCTGATATCGTCTTGATTGGTGTCTCACGAACGTCGAAGACTCCTCTCTCACAATACCTTGCTTTGAAACGGTACAAAGTTGCGAATGTTCCTCTCGTTCCGGAATCTGTACCACCAGAAGAACTTTTCGATATTCCGAAAGAAAAGTGTTTCGGATTATTGATTTCTCCTGAGAAGTTGATTGATATCCGGATGGAACGGTTACGTTCGCTTGGTTTGAAACCGGAAGCTGCCTACGCACAAATCGATCGCATCAATCGTGAACTTGATTATGCGAAAAAATTGTATGAGCGGATTGGCTGTCAAATCATCGATGTGACAAATAAGGCAGTTGAAGAAACAGCGAACTTGATTTTGACGGGAATTTCAGGAAAGGCACATGACTAGTCAAGAAAGTACTTGCGTAGTATACTAGTCTAGCTGATAAATGAGATGATGCAATTTTTCCAATGAAACGGAACGAGTATTCGTTCCGTTTCATTGCGGGTATATATATAAGAGTTGAGAAGAGGAGGTGGGACGATTGAAAAGAATTCCGGATGAACTGGTCGATCAGGTTCGCCAAGCGACGGATATCGTTGAACTAATCTCTGAACGTGTAGAATTAAAAAAACAAGGGAATCGGTATTCAGGGTTATGTCCATTCCATTCAGAAAAATCCCCCTCTTTTTCGGTCTCGCCTGATAAAGGAATGTATTATTGTTTTGGTTGTGGAGCGGGCGGAAACGCCATCACCTTCGTCATGGAAACGGAAGGGATGAGTTTTCCGGAAGCCGTCTCGAAACTCGCTGATCGAACGGACGTGACATTACCGGAGTTCGAGCGATCTGATCAGACTGAATCGACACCAGATCAAGAAAAGAAATACCGGATGCGTGAAGCGCATCGAATCGTTGCTGATTTGTACCATGAAGTCATGTTACAGACAGCCGCTGGTGACGCCGGTCGTGAATATCTTGAAAAACGGGGAATTGGCGAATCGGCGATGCGTGAATTTAAACTCGGCTATGCTCCAGACCAAGAACGTTTTACAGTCGACTCCTTGACCCGGCGTAATTTTGACTTGGATGAAATGGTGGAAGCTGGATTGATTTCTGTAGGTAGAGATGGCGATTATCGCGATCGATTTAACGGCAGGGTCGTCTTTCCGATTTCAGATCGTGATGGCACGGTTGTTGGATTCAGTGGACGTTCCATTGATGGAAGAGACCCGAAGTACGTCAATACGGCAGAGACACCGCTCTTCAATAAAAGTGAATTACTGTTCGGTTTTGCACAAGCACGGGGCGCGATGCGTAAAAATAAACAAGTTGTGCTCGTAGAAGGCAATTTAGATGTTGTACGAGTCGCTCAAGCGGGTATATCCTATACCGTAGCCTCTTTAGGAACGGCCTTAACTCCTGTCCATGCACAAAATCTTGGACGGATCGTCGATGAAGTCATTATTTGCTATGACGGAGACAAAGCCGGTCGGGCAGCGACGATTAAAGCATTACGTCTTCTTGAAGATGTTGCGGTAGATTGTTCCGTCATTCGGCTACCGGATGAAGAAGATCCGGATTCGTACATCGGAACTCATTCCGAAGAAACATTTATTCGTCTAGTGGAACAAGAACGGGTTTCAAGTCTTGAATTCAAATCTTTTTATTTTCGTCAAGGAAAAAACTTGCGATTAGAAGGAGAACGCGTTCGATATATTGAAACTATGCTTGAGGAGATTAATCGGACAACGAATCCTCTGCTTCGAGATATTTATCTTGGTAAGCTAGCGGAAGAATTCCAGTTATCGAAAGAATCGTTATTGTCACAAGTGAAACCGTTACAAGCACCTAAAGTAAAGCAGGAACGTCGCGTCGAACGACAAACGAACGTCGCAGCACCTCAAGACCGAACATTTACGAACTGGAAGCGAGCAGAACGTTTTTTACTTGCTTACATGATTCGGTCAGAGGAGGTTGGAATGGAAGTCCGAGATCAACTCGGAGTCGATTTTAATGATCCGGCGCATCAGCTGATCGCCGGTAAATTATATGAGTTTTATGGAGCAGGTGCTCCGGCAAATCCGGACCGCTTCTTGACGATGTTACAAGATGCATCGCTTCAACGAATCGTCGCCGATTTAGAGTTTATGCTCATGCCGGAGTACGATCCGGATTTGTTGAGTCATTATATACGCGCCGTTCAAAATGAACGACAACGACGGACACTCGATGAAGAGAAGTCACGTTTGAATCAACAAACAGATATCCGTGCTCAAGCGGAACTAATGCAGGCAATCATCGAACGGAAACGACGCTTAAAAGATCGATGACCTGTTGCATGATGTGGAAGGAGTGTATGGTTCGATGGCAGAAAAAGCAAGATCAGAAGCAGAAATACTCCGTCTCGCGAAGGATGAACTAATCGCGCTCGGACATAAAAATGGGGAACTATCGCATCAAAAAATCGAAGATAAGCTCAGCTCATTTGAATCGATGGATGCGCAACAATTTGAAGAGTTTCTTCAATTGTTAGAGACTGAAGGTATCAAAGTAAACAACGATGGTACGGGTGACGATAAAGAAGAGGCGGATTTAAACGATCTCTCTGTCCCACCAGGTGTTAAAATCAATGACCCTGTCCGGATGTACCTGAAAGAAATCGGTCGTGTCGATCTCTTGAATGCAGAGGACGAAGTCGAACTTGCAAAACGAATTGAACAAAACGATGAAGAAGCGAAAAAGCGTCTTGCTGAAGCGAACTTACGTCTTGTCGTCTCGATTGCAAAACGTTACGTCGGACGTGGTATGTTGTTCCTCGACTTGATTCAAGAAGGAAACATGGGATTAATCAAAGCGGTCGAGAAATTCGATTATACAAAAGGATACAAATTCTCGACCTACGCAACATGGTGGATTCGTCAGGCGATTACCCGTGCGATTGCTGACCAAGCACGTACAATCCGGATTCCGGTTCATATGGTCGAGACGATCAATAAATTGATTCGTGTTCAACGTCAGCTCCTACAAGACTTAGGACGTGAACCGACGCCTGAAGAAATTTCAAAAGAGATGGAAATCACACCTGAGAAAGTACGTGAGATTTTAAAAATCGCTCAAGAACCGGTGTCACTCGAAACACCAATCGGGGAAGAGGACGATTCGCATCTCGGTGATTTCATTGAAGATCAAGACGCAACGGCGCCTCAAGACGCAGCTGCGTATGAATTATTGAAAGAACAACTTGAAGATGTCCTCGATACATTGACGGACCGGGAAGAAAACGTGTTACGTCTTCGTTTTGGTCTTGATGATGGTCGGACACGGACGCTTGAAGAAGTCGGTAAAGTATTTGGTGTTACGCGCGAGCGGATTCGTCAAATTGAAGCGAAAGCTTTACGTAAACTTCGCCACCCGAGTCGTTCAAAACGTCTGAAAGACTTCTTGGATTGATTTTAAAAGTGTGAAGAAAATATGAAAATTTGGTGAGAAGGAAGAAAAAGTTTTGTTTTTTTCTTCCTTCTCTGTTTTTTTTACAGTAGAATAGTAACGGGGAATACCATTCAGTCACCAACTTGGTTGGGTATAGAATATGGGGGGAAATCCAAATGCGTAATCCATTAGTACCGTTCGCAGCGATTGCGATCATCGCAATCATTGCCATGATTTCATTGTCATACTTTGGCGTAGATCAGGCGAAAGAAGCTGAAAAGGGTCCATCAACAGCTGAAATGAAGCCAGAAGATTTATTTGCATCAAAAGGATGTACAGGATGTCACGGCGGCAATCTCGAAGGCGGAGCAGGTCCGAACTTAACTAAAGTCGGTGCGAAGCTGAAAGAAGAAGAAATCAAAGACATCGCTATGAATGGTAAAGGGCAAATGCCTGGGGGTCTTGCTAACGACGAAGAAGCCACTGTTTTAGCGAAATGGCTTGCAGAAAAGAAATAAGTCAAAAACATCTGTCTCTTCTCCGAGATAGGTGTTTTTTTCTTGTACGAATTTGGGAAAAGCCATACAGCACGGTATTTCTTTTTTGGGCTAAGTCAGCTATTTTAAAAAGAGATGGATTAGAAAGAGGAAGGATGACATACATTGCAAACACACGTCACATTAGATCAACGATTAAAAAAAGTAGTCTCATATATTCCACAAGGAGCAGTCCTCGCGGATATTGGTTCCGATCACGCATTCGTCCCGTGTTATTGTATCCAACAAGGCTTAGTCGAACGTGCCATCGCAGGCGAAGTCAATGTGGGGCCGATGGAAGCGGCACAAGGGCAAGTCGCGCTTGTTCAATTAGACGAACAGATTGAAGTACGTCTCGGGAGTGGTTTGACGGTTCTCACTCCAGGAGAAGTAACGGCTGTGACGATTGCCGGCATGGGTGGAACGCTCATCGCAACGATTTTAGAGGAAGGGAAGGCGCATTTATCGGGCGAAGAACGCTTGATTCTTCAACCGAACGTCGATGCTGTCGATGTTCGAAAATGGTTACTTGAACATGGATATGCGTTACTGTCGGAAGCCATCGTTAAAGAGAATGGAAAGATTTACGAGATTCTCGTTGCAGAAAAAGGAGAAGAAATGATTTACGCAGAGGACGCGGACATCCGGAAGTGGGAATTGTTATTTGGACCGCAACTCATGCGAGAAAAAGCACCTGCTTTCATTGAAAAATGGCAAGCAGAACAACAAAAGCGTCAATTTATTTTAGAACAAATGCAGCGTGGGAATGACTCGGAGCTCCTCCAAGAAAAAATCACGACAATCCGCCGCTTGATCGAAAAAATGGAAGAGGTGACGAGCTGATGGCGAACGGTCAATTCATTATCGAACAGTTCGAAGCATTTTCACCGAAAAAATTTGCGATGCCGGGGGATCCGATCGGTCTACAAATCGGTACGCTGAATAAAGACGTGAAGCGTGTCATGGTGACGCTTGACGTCTTGGAGTCGGTCGTCGATGAAGCAATTGAAAAAGGCGTCGATTTAATCATTGCCCATCACCCGCCGATTTTTAGTAAATTAGCGCAAGTCAACGATCAATCGGCGACTGGAAGAATCGTCATGAAGTGTATCGAACATAAGATTGCCGTTTACGCGGCACATACGAATCTCGACGTAACGCAAGGCGGTGTTAATGATTTGATGGCAGAAGCCATCGGACTGACCGACACAACGGTTTTGTCACCTACATTTGAAAACGCGGTCTATAAGCTTGTTGTCTTCGTTCCGCAAGAAGCCGTACAACAGGTATCAGAAGCGCTTACGAAGGCAGGAGCGGGACAAATCGGTGCTTACAGCGCCTGTCAGTTCCATAGTGTAGGGACTGGACAATTTAAACCTGAGACTGGGACAGTACCTTACATTGGCAATGTCGGACAAGTCGAACGAGTTTCTGAAGTCCGAATTGAGACGATCGTTACGGAACTGAATCAAAAACAAGTGATTCGTGCGATGAAAAAAGCGCACCCTTATGAAGAAGTCGCTTATGATATCATGCGCCAGGAGCGGACAGCTGAGCCGTTAGGGCTTGGCAGAATCGGTTACCTCGAACGACCAGTGTCGTTACGTCAGTTCGCAGAACATGTCCGTGATGTGTTCGGTGTTGAAAACCTGCGTTTTGTGGGAGAATCGGACCGCCTCATAAAAAAAGTCGCCGTACTCGGTGGAGACGGCAATAAACATGTTTCAACAGCGGCGTTTGCCGGGGCAGATGTCCTCGTGACGGGCGATCTGTACTTCCACGTCGCCCATGATGCAATGGCGCTCGGCTTAGCAGTCGTCGATCCTGGACATCACGTCGAGTCAGTCATGAAACAAGGCGTCGTCAATGAGCTGAAGAAACGTTTTGAGGAACGAAAAATCCGCGACGTCGAATTGGTCGTCTCGACGACAAATACGAATCCATTCAAATTTTTATGAACGCAAAAAACCGTACTGCACTTTAAAGTGCAGTACGGTTTTTTGCGTGTAGACAAAGTGATATCGGAAGATAAAAGCGTCATGTTTCGTTGCTTTTCCCGTAGGAGTCAACGAAACATGACGCTTTTTAGGTAATACCGTGACGAAAATCCAGGCATGCAGACGGTTTAAAGCGAAATCCGTCTTGAATCGCTTTAGAACCGCGAAAAGCAATCGGTCGCGACCCTGCAGCTTTGCTGTAACGGCGCGGAACATTGCCGCTTTGAAGACGAGGCGAGACAGGGAAGCGCGAACTGATAACATCTCGCTATAGAATTTTAGTTCTTTATAAGAGTTTGTCTACATTTAAAAACCGTACGGAACCTTAAAGTTCCGTACGGTTTTTAAATGTCTATTACAAGATTTTTACTTTTGGTAAAATCCGACGCAATTCAAGAAATGGTGTTTTATCATGTGTGCTGATATCAGCTGGGTCATACTGCTGTAAGAAATCGATGACTTTTTTCGTGATTGGTGTTGGTGTAGAAGCACCTGAAGTGACACCGACTTGATTCACGCCTTCGAGCCATGTTAAATCAAGTTCAGTCAAATCACCGATACGATGAGCTGGGGTACCTGCGATATCAAATGAAACTTGTGCCAAGCGATTCGAGTTGTTCGAACGTGGATCGCCGACGACGATCACAAGATCACAATCGCCCGCTTGATCGGCGACAGCTTCTTGACGGACTTGCGTCGCGTTACAAATTTCATTATGGACTTCGACGTGCGGGTACTTTTTACGGACATGTTCCATTAAGGCCTGGACATCCCATTGGCTCATCGTCGTTTGATTCGTGACGATGATTTTTTTGGTTGATAAGTGGGCAGGCAATGCTTCGATGTCTTCGACTTTTTCAATCAAATGGACATGTTCAGGAGCGACGCCAACTGCACCTTCTGGTTCCGGGTGTCCGTGTTTTCCGACGTAGATGACTTCATAGTCATCAGCGACGACAGTCCGGATTAAATCATGTGTGCGCGTGACATCAGGACATGTCGCATCGACGACTGTTAATTTTTTTTCAGCAGCGCGCGCATAGACGGCAGGTGAAATTCCGTGCGCTGTAAAGATGACCGTTCCTTCTTTAATGGTTTCGAGTGCTTCAAGACGATCAGGACCATCAACTGTCAAAACACCCATTCGTTCAAATTCATGTGTAACGTGAGCATTATGGACGATCATACCGAGAATATGGATAGGTCGTGGCAAGTTTTCATTCATTGCGGCTTGTTGCGCTAACTTCATCGCGTCAACGACACCATAACAATAACCACGAGGGCTGATTTTTTTTACTAACATAAGTGTTGATTCTCCTTTAGCGTAGAAAGAATGATTAGTTAGAGTGTACCATTGATTGCAGATGATTGAAAATAGAGGAGTCTATTCAAGAGTGATAACATGATATACTAATTGAGTTGTAAAAATCATGGAGAAGGAGGCAATACGTTGGAGACAAAAAAGATGATGCGGTCTTACTTTTTTCAAATCACCGCTGTTTTGTTCATTCTAATTTGTCTGGTCATCGCGGCACTTGCTTTCACAGCTGACCGTGTGACGATTTCACGGGTTGAACAGCAAACGGAAAAACAAAGTGAAAACAGTGTTGAGGTCTCGAGCAACGCACTCCGTGATAGTATCGGGAATTTACATGAAGAAATCATGGGTCTGCAATTGAATGTCGACAATATGAATGAATTAGAACGAGTCGTTCGCGAAACGAACTTACTCGATATCGATACGGGTTTTAAGAGTTTCTTCTACTATGATTTAAAGACTAAAAAATTCACATGGTTTTCTAGTGAAGATCGACGCATCCGAAATTCAAAGATTCTAGAAGATGATGATTTTCTTCAGGCCTTGACGAGTACAGACTTTCATATGAGTAAACGATATCCGTTACAGTCGGATTATCTCACGTATATGTATGTTCCGGTTCGTAACGGCAGTGAACGGGTTGGGATTTTTGGTGGTGGATTAAGTCTGATGAATTCACTTGTCTTTCGGAATTCACTCGAATCGTTCGACGACGAAACGATGGCCTATCTTTTTAACAGTAAAGGAGAGCCGCTCGCGACTTCGCGAAACCTCGTGACCGACAAAGAACGTGTCTTGACTCAAAGTGTCGTCGACCGGGCATTTCAAACGGTAGAACCATACGATATCTTCAGTACGAACAAAGACATGTATTATTTTGCACGTGATTTAAAAGTGACGGATTGGAAAATTCTTGTTCGGACACCCCGGAGTGTCTTTTACGAACCCGTGTATACGACACGCCAACAATATCTTGTCATCGCAGCGTTGACGCTCGTCCTCAGTCTAATCGTCGGGTACCTCATGTCACGTCAACTGACAGCACCCTTACTCGAGCTCGTACAAAAAATCGAAAAAAGCACGACGCCACAACCGATTGAATTGGAACGATCGGGGTCGAACGAAGTAAAAACATTAGTGTCTGCTTACAATGAGTATGCCCAGCGGATGGAAAACGCGCGAGTCGAACAATTGAGTCAACAACAAGCGATGTTACACCAAGAAAAATTAGCCTCGCTCGGTCAGCTCGCGGCAGGAATCGCGCATGAAATCCGCAATCCATTGACGCCAGTCAAAATGACGCTCCAACTTTTGACGGAGCAAGAGAACAATAGTCCGGAAATGTTGGCGTTAGCCTTATCAGAACTAGATCGTGCCAACGCAATGATTGAGACGATGCTCGACCTCTCTAAAGGTGGCGGCGAGGTATTAAAGATGTCGATGATTGACATGAACGAATTCATGAAAAAATTTAAATTCATCATGGAAGCAGAAGCGCGTTTACACGCCGAGACATACGCAGAAGCAGCAGATTGTAAAATTTATACGCCGGCGCATATGCCGAATCTCTATGCCTCTGAAAACGGTTTGTCACAAATCTTGTCGAACTGTGTTCGTAATGCCTTACAAGCAGTGCAGTCGCGTGGTGCAGATGGGATTTGTCATTTGCATCTACACGTCTACACGAATCAATTCGTCTTCATTGTTCAAGATAATGGTGTCGGCATGACAGAACCCCAACTCGAAACGATTGGGCAAGCCTTTAAGACATCGAAAGCGGATGGCAATGGTTTAGGTCTCTATATGTCAAGTCGCATCGTTCGTGAGCATAATGGAAAAATTGAGTTCGATAGCAAGGTTGGTGTCGGTACGACAGTCCAAATTCACTTACCACGAGGAGGAGACCAGGATGAAGTTTAATAAGTCATGGTTGCTTGTCCTCTTTGTTTGGACGGCCTCAATCCTGCTGATTTCAAATCTGTTCGTAGGTCAGGAGGAAAATCCTGACCGTGACGTTGTCGCCTTTACAATCGTCAACGATAAACATGAATTCGCCCAACGGTTGATTACAGCGTTTAAAGCCGAGGCAAAAGTAAATAAGTATGAAGCCGTCGTGGCGACGTCACATAACTCCCGCATCAGTGAACGAGAGCAAATTCGTGAATTCATCAAATTGAAGGTCGACGCGATATTTATCACGACGTTTGACGATGTTTATATTACGAGCGCATTAGAAGAAGCAGAAAAAAATGGGATTCCCGTTTTTGCGATTGACCGATTGATTCGATCTGATGCAGTCGTCAGCTCGGTGACGTCGAACAATCAGATGATTGGTGAACAACTTGCTTCATATGTCAAAAACGAACTGATTAGACGAAATGGAACTGCAACAGGAAAAGTCGTTGAAATTACGGGGACGACGAACATACACACGACGAATGAACGGCATAACGGATTCGTTAAAGGAATCGTGACAGAACCCGGGATATCGATTGTCAATTCAGCAAGTGGTGACTATGATCCGGTGACATCAGAACGCGTCATGCGTCGGATCATCGAGTCCGGTACGGAATTCGATGCGGTCTACTGTCACAATGACGATATTGCGTTAGGTGTGCTCGAAGCCTTGAAAAAAGCAGACATTTCCGGAAAAATAGTTGTCGGAATCGACGGGAATCGTGCTATATTAGAAGCTGTTGACATGAAATCGATGGATGCGACGGTTGTCCAGTCCGCTGAAGAGATGATGCAAGTCGCCTTCAGCGCGTTGAAGCTTCATACGAAAAATAAAAAAATTCCAGATCGTTTCTATACGTATTCTTATCTGTATGACGGTAGTAGACCCATACCCATGTTGAACTAAGTAAATAGATGATAAAAGTGACACAATCACTTTTAGTTGTTTAAGCAGGAGAAAGGAAGGTGACGAAGATGAATGGATTTACCCATTTTGATTTGCACCCGTTCGTCGTCGAAGCACTCGAAGACGCACGTATTAAAAAACCAACGGATATTCAATCACGGATTATTCCGGCTGCCCTTAAGGGTCGCGATATCATTGGTCAATCACAAACTGGAACAGGGAAGACCTTGTCATTCCTCTTA
Source organism: Exiguobacterium sp. s80 (assembly GCF_018618725.1). NCBI lineage: Bacteria > Bacillati > Bacillota > Bacilli > Caryophanales > Exiguobacterium > Exiguobacterium sp. s80. The sequence goes on from NZ_JACSMP010000001.1 coordinate 187,423, forward strand.
CCGATGGTTCAAAACATCAATCCAGAATTACAAGAAATGCAAGCAATCATCGTTGCACCGACACGTGAATTAGCATGGCAAATCCACGAAGAATTAAAATCAATTCTCGTGAAGAACCCAGACTATATCAAAACGAGCCTCATCACAGGTGGGATGGATCGTGAACGTCAAATCGGGCGCGTCAAAGTTTCACCACAAATCGTCATCGGGACGCCAGGTCGCATTTTAGACCTCTTTAAAGAGCAAGCGTTAAAACCGCACTTCGTCAAAAACTATGTCATCGATGAAGCCGATCAGATGCTTGACATGGGCTTCTTACCAGAAGTGGACCGGATTGCCCAAGCACTTCCTGAGAAACTTCAGATGATGGTCTTCTCAGCGACGATTCCTGAGAAACTTCAACCGTTTCTCAAGAAGTATATGAACAACCCACGTTATGCACATGTTGATCCAAAACAACAGACGGCGAAAAAAATCGTCCATCATACGGTTCCCGTCAAGCACCGTGATCGTTCAGACTTAGCGTTGAAATTAGCGAAAGCACTCAACCCGTACATCTGTCTCGTCTTTACAAACACGAAAACAGAAGCGATTGAACTTGAAGCATCGTTCCTTGAAGCAGGCTTAAATGTCGGTTCACTTCACGGTGACCTACCCGCACGACGCCGGAAACAAGCAATCAAAGAAATCAACGAAGCGAAATTCCAATACGTTATCGTAACGGATTTAGCAGCACGCGGCATCGATATTTCGGGTGTCTCACATGTCATCAACCACGGCATTCCGAAAGATCTTGATTTCTACGTGCACCGTGTCGGACGGACGGGTCGAGTCGACCAAGAAGGACTTGCGTACACGTTGTTTGAAGATCATGAGAATGGTTCAATCAACCGTCTTGAAGACCGTGGCATCGAATTCATCAATGTCGATGTCAAGAGTGGTCAAGTCAGCGAAGTCAAAGAGCGTCGTCGTGCGAAACCACACATGAAGACGGCTGTCTCGAAAACGGCACATAGCCGTTTATCAGGTGAAGCGGCTAAAGCGAAAAAACGCGTCAAACCTGGCTATAAAAAGAAACACCAGTATAAGTTAAAAGAAACAGCAAAACGTGAGCGGATTAAAGAACAGCGTGGCGTCGGACGTGCAGAACGTAAGGCGAATGCGAGTAAATCAAAATAAGTCACGTTTCCCTACGGATGAGAAGAAGCTTCTCGTCCTAGGGATTTTTTGTTTTTTTTCCGACGTTTGGTACACTGTAAGTAGAGCGAAAGGTGGAATACAGGATGAAAATTGGTTCACACGTCTCCTTATCGGGGAAAAAGATGTTACTTGGTGCAAGTGAGGAAGCGGCGTCATATGGCGCGACAACGATGATGGTGTATACAGGAGCACCTCAAAATACACGAAGAAAACCGATTGAGGAATTACGGATTGCAGAAGGATTATTGCACATGGAGGCAAATGGGATTGAAGAGATTGTCGTCCATGCCCCTTATATCATCAATCTTGGCAATACGACGAAACCGGAAACCTTTGAATTAGCCGTATCATTCTTGGCAGAAGAAATTCGACGCGCGGAAGCACTTGAAAAGGCGCAACATATCGTCTTACACCCTGGTGCCCATGTCGGTGCCGGTGAGGATATCGGAATTAAACGAATCATCGAAGGATTGAACGAAGTCTTATCTGGAAATGAAAAAGTAAAAATCGCACTCGAAACGATGGCAGGGAAAGGGTCTGAAATCGGGAAGACGTTTGAAGAATTGGCACAAATCATTGATGGGGTCACACACAACGACCGCTTGTCGATTTGCCTCGATACGTGTCACGTCCATGATGCAGGATATGACATCGTCCACGATTTAGACGGGGTACTCGAACGGTTTGACCGGGTCGTCGGTCTCGATCGCCTTGGTGTCATCCACGTTAATGACTCGAAAAACGTCCGTGGTGCGAAAAAAGACCGTCATGAAAACATCGGTTTTGGTGAAATTGGATTTGACACATTACATCGGATCGTCCATCATCAAGCGCTTGCTCATTTACCAAAAATTTTAGAGACACCGTATATCGGGCTTGATCCGAAAAAGAAAGTGGCACCCTATAAAGAAGAAATCGCGATGTTGCGGTCAGGGAACTTTGATGCAGAGTGGCGATTACCGCTCATCGGAACATCCATTTAAACGAGAGAGGTGTAAGGACGTGTGCCATCTACTAGTCGTTGATGAATCAGATTTTGCTTTACGGCAGGCGGTCGTTCATTATTATGAAACGAAGGAACCCTTTTATTTACCAGCAGATTTAGAAGCGGGTGAAGAAGTTTTTTTAGCGACAAAAATGGGGATAATCGCTTATGCGGAAACGTTGTTCAGTGAATATACGACACGCCCATCTGATCCTCACTGGCGAGTAGAGGCAGACGGAGTCGAGCGGACATACGCGTGTCTTGATTTAATTAGCGTCGACTTACATCATCCGTTACTTGGCACACCACTGACAGATTTGAAGGTTGAATCGGGGATGGTTCAGGTGAGTGTTCGTCAACGCCTTGTCGAAGCGTGGCAGTACGGGTATTTCGAAACCGACGTTACGACGATTGAGGAAGCGAAGCAACGCAGGCAGGAGAAATTTCATGAGCGGAATCATATCGGTCAGTTAGCGGAAGCTTGCGAACATTGTGGACAAAAAAACCAGTCCATTTTAGAGTGGCATCAGGAAAACAATCAGTTCCTGACGCTCTGTCCTTCATGCCATCGTTTAGCTCATCAAAGGTCTGAGTCCTTGATCGATGTTGCGGCAACCTCAGATGAACCGTAAGAAAGTTGATAGTGACAAGATGTTCACACATCGAATCACTACCAGCTTTTTTTTATTATAGAAAAACGTGTTATAATCAACAATGATAATTGTTATCAATGAAAAATGTATCAGATGGGGGAACCATAATGATTGATTTAGCAACGATTCCAATCAACAAACCCGTTGTTATGACCAACTTAAATAAAATCGAGGATCGATTACGAAGACGCTTACTCGCGCTTGGTTTTTATGAAGGTTGTCCAGTCGTCGTCAAGAGACGGGCGAGCTTTCAAGGTCCTTTGACAATAGAACAAAGAGATCATCATCAAATGATTGCGATTCGGCGCAGCGATGCAAAAAAGATTGAGGTGTATTCACCATGACGCAACGGATTGCTTTACTCGGTAACCCGAACACGGGGAAGACGTCATTATTTAACCGCTTGACCGGATCATATGCCCATGTCGGCAACTGGTCGGGGGTAACGGTTGATAAAAAAATCGGGAAATTACACGGTGGGCGGGGACAGCTAGTCGATTTGCCCGGCGTCTACGATTTGGACCCGCTATCGGCCGATGAAGCGGTCGTCGCCCGTTTTTTAATGGAAGAACAATTCGACGCCATGATTAATATCATCGATGCATCGCAGTTAGAGCGGAACTTGCAATTGACGGCACAGCTGCTTGAGATTGGAAAACCACTTCAAATTGGATTGAATATGATTGACGTCGCGACTAATCGGGGAACACAGATTGATGCGAGGGCACTCGCGACGGCACTTGGGGTAGAAATATTTCCGATTGTCGCTCGGACTGGAGACGGCTGTGATGTCTTATTAACATCACTCAAGACAGAAGCCGTTACTCCACTGCATATTGACTACGGAGAGGCAACGGAACAGGCGATTACAGAAATTATGGAACAAGCAACGCTGCAATTGAACGAACGCTGGATGGCTGTTCAATACTTGGCTGGGAATCGTGTTTTCGTCGAACACCTGGAGCGACGTTCGTCTTCAATTATCGAAATTCGAAAACAACTCGAAGCTCAACTCGGTCGTTTCATTCATGCCCACATTACAGAGTGTCGCCGAAACTGGGCAATCGCGATGCGAGCGAGTGCTGTCGTCGAGGAGAAGACGGATCAAAAAACGAGGACCGACCGGATTGATGCAGTCGTTACGCATCCGATTTTCGGGTTACCAATCTTTTTCGCCGTACTGTATGGATTATTTCATATCACGTTTAATTGGGTCGGCTCTCCGTTATCGGACCTCTTATCGGCCTTCATCGAAGGACCGCTCTCAGCAGGTGTTGTATGGATACTAAGTGCAATCGGGGCATCTGGATTCATTCAAGATTTATTAATTGATGGCGTCATTGCAGGGGTCGGTGGTGTATTAGTGTTTGTCCCGCAAATCTTCGTCTTGTTTTTCTTCATCTCGTTTCTCGAAGATTCAGGGTACATGGCCCGCGTCGCGATCGTCATGGACCGTTTCATGCAAATGGTTGGCTTGAACGGGAAAAGTTTTATTCCGATGATCATCGGCTTCGGCTGTAACGTTCCTGGTATCATGGCAGCACGTTCGGTCGAAGAAGAGCGGGAACGACTGGTGACGATTTTCATCTCACCGTTCATGTCTTGCTCGGCCCGACTGCCGATTTATGCCGTATTCGCCGGTAGCTTTTTTGCGAGTAATCAAGCATTGATTGTCTTATCACTTTATATTTTAGGAATCGTACTTGCGCTGATTGCGGCAAAAGTATTTTCAAAAATCCTAGCGGCCGAAGATGCGACAAGTCTCTTCATGGTCGAACAACCACCATACCGGGTACCGCAATGGTTGACGTTATGGCGGAGTACATGGCAAAAAGGAAAAGGGTTTGTTCGAAAAGCCGGTACGTTCATCTTTGGGGGATCAGTCGTCATTTGGTTGCTCGCTTATACGGGACCAGCTGGATTCGATGTCAATATGAATGATAGTTTTCTCGCGATGATTGGTGGAGTGATTGCAATGCTCCTCGTTCCAATCGGCTTTGGGACATGGCAGGCAGGTGCTGCCTTAATTACCGGATTTTTGGCGAAGGAAGTCGTTGTTTCAACGATGGCAATCATCTATGCCGTCAATGAATCAGAACTCGGTCGTCAGTTGTCAGGGCAGTTCACGCCACTCAGTGCCTATAGTTTCATGGCATTCGTATTACTGTATGTTCCGTGTCTCGCGACCGTCGCCGTCATTCGACGTGAAGTCGGAAGCGCGAAGCTGACGTGGGTTGCAAGTCTCTATGGATTGTTCGTCGCCTATGGTGTCTCCTTCGTCATTTATCAAACAGGGCTACTACTCGGTTTTTCATAAGCTTGGAGGGAATTACATGCATCTTGTCGATATTTTGATTGGATTGATAATCTTTGGATACGCAGGTTATTCTTTAGTTCGTTTTACGAAAAAGGCGAAAAAGGGAAAATGTGCGACGTGTGAAGTAGAACCAACGTGTAAAACAGCTTGTGATGATGTGAACTGGGATCATGTCATCGCCGAAGCATTGAAGAAATAAAAAAACGTTCGTCTCGTCCTAAAAAAGGGATGAGGCGAACGTTTTTTTGTTTCATTAAAACGGCCAACGATCGGCAACGAATAGAAATACTTTCATTCCGAGGAAGACACCAAAAATTCCGACGATTGCGGGGAAGACAGGTGGTGCCGGGATTGGTAATTTAAGAGCGGTAAAGACGACACCACAAATGATGCCGGCAAGTAGTGATAATAAAATTTGTTGTAGCATGAGTTCCAGTCCTTTCTTCATATAAAAAAACGCTTACACTTTCATTATATGAAGATGTCTGACGTTAAACAACATTTATTTTTGAGGTGATTGTGGCTCGAACGAGATTTTATCTTCCTTTCGTTCAATGGCAATCCATTTGTGTTCGAGTGGGTTTTCGAATGATGGTTTTGATTTTAATTTGTCGTTCGTATAATGTTGAATCAAGATTTGCGATTCACATGCTTGTTTACCACGCGTGACGTAAGCGTATTCTCCATCCGCCCCTTGTTCCCGTGCTTTGATATTGTCCGCCAGTGTCATCGCGAGGCAATCCTTCAAATACTCTTTATGATCTTCATCGATGATCGGGAATAAGATTTCAATGCGTTTGCGCATATTTCGTGTCATCCAGTCGGCACTCGAACAGTAAATCAGTTCTTCTCCGTTATGGTGGAAATAAAAGATTCGTGAGTGCTCCAAGTATCGATCGACGACAGACGTGACTCTGATGTTTTCTGAAACACCTTTGATTTGTGGACGGAGACAACAGACGCCACGGACAATCAGTTCGATGCGGACGCCGGCACGTGATGCTTGATAGAGCTTCGTGATGATTTCTTTTTCCGTCAAACTGTTCATCTTCGCGACGATTCGACCGTTGCCATGTTTTTTATGAAATTTGATTTCGTCATCAATCAATGATAAGAATTTTTCAAGCATCGAATTAGGGGACGTGTGGATCGCATTCCATTTCGGCTGTTCCCCGTATCCGGATAACCAGTTGAAGAAGTTTGTCGCATCTTCCGCTAATTGTTCGCGGACGGTCAATAGACCGATGTCGGTATAGAGTTTCGCCGTTGAATCGTTATAATTCCCCGTCCCGAGATGGACGAAGCGTTGAATTCGTCCTTCTTGAAGGCGGACGATCAAGGTGATTTTGGAGTGCGTCTTTAAGTCACTATACCCATAGATGACGTGAGCACCGACTTTTTCAAGTTGTTTTGCCCACTCGATGTTCTTCGCTTCGTCAAACCGGGCTTTCAGCTCGACGAGAACGGTAACCTGTTTCCCATTTTCGACGGCTGTCTTTAAAGCTTTAATGATAGGGGAATCCCCTGAGACACGGTAAAGCGTTTGTTTGATTGCGAGTACGTTCGGATCATTAGCTGCCTGACCAATCAGACGGACGATTGGATCGAACGTATGGTACGGGTGATGTAACAAATAATCGCGTTGTAAAATCTGATCGAATAAGTTTTTCGATTGTTCGAGCGCAGGTGGTTCGACTGGCATGATCGTTTGATAGATCAAGTGGTCGTACTCGACACCGATTTGACTATAAAAGGCGAAAGCGAACGTTAAATCGATTGGACCGTCGACGGCGAAAATATCGCGATCTTGTAAGTCGAGCACGTCGCGCAACATGTTGAGTAGTTCTGTATTGATGGCATTTTTTTGAATCTCGAGACGAATCCCTACCCCCCACCGGCGTTTTTTTAATTCCTTTTCAATCAGTTTTAAAATGTCATGTGTCCCTTCTTCATGAAACGGGAGGTCGGCATTTCGCGTGATGCGAAATGGCATCGCAGACAGGACACGATAACCTTTAAAGAGCGAATCGATGAAGGAGATAATGACATCTTCGAGTAAGATGACGGCCGTCGTCTCTTCATCGTCGACCGGTAAATCGACGAAACGCGGTAAGACGGCAGGGACTTGGACGAGCGCTAAGTTCCGCTTTGAACCATCCTCTGCTTCGAGTGCAGTCGCGATATTGAGCGACTTCGATGATAACATCGGAAAGGGGCGATAGGCATCGACTGCGACCGGTGTCAGTACAGGGAAAACTTGATCACGGAAAAACGCCTTCACATATTCGGACTGAACTTCGTTTAATTCCTCGTGCTTTAAAAAGAAAATCGACTCTTTCTTTAAAGCAGTACTAATTTCCTTGAATGCCTCATATTGCTGTTCGACGAGCTCTTTTGTTTTCGCGGCAATTGCGCGCAGTTGCTGCTTCGGCGTCAACTGCTGTTTGTTTTCCGGCTTGTTGAACCCGGCCAGGACCTCATCCTTTAATCCACCGACACGTACCATATAAAATTCGTCCAAGTTGGAGCTGAAGATTCCTAAAAACTTCAATCGTTCCATCAACGGATTTCGTGTATCTAAGACTTCTCCGAGCACACGTTCATTAAACTGGAGCCAACTGATTTCGCGATTATTAAAGTAGTCTGGAGAATCGAATTTCATGAAGTAAGACTTCCTTTCGTTTGCAGTTCAATCGACTGGTCGATGACGCGTTCGAGATGTTTCTTTTGTTTTTCGGCTTTTTCGACTTCAAATCCATAATCATGATCACCCGTATCGAGCGTCAGGAGCAGGGCCTCGTTTTCAATGTGCAGTTCGACACTGTCGACGGCGCGACGCTCCGTCACGTCGAGTGCATCGGCAAGCTTAAGAAGTGATCCAAGCAAATCGAACCGCTCGATTGATTTATCGGAAAACCAATCTTTAAATGGTTTCAAGAGTTGTTGCATCCGTTTGGACGATGAATAAGAGCTGACGAGCGCGAGCGCAAGCCGATCTTTATGCGTCATGCCTTTCAAGTCCGTATTCGTCAATAAATAAAAGGTCTGGTTCGACCGCGTATCTGGATTGATATACTGTCCGCAGTAAAGCAGACGACTCGCTGAATCAAGTAATCGTAAATCGGCGGCGCGTTCCGGAATGATGTCGAGTGAGACGAGTTGACGATATAGTGATTTAGCGAGCGTGCCGAGGTAATTCATCCGATCGCGATTGACTTTATAATCACTTTCGAGTTGAAACAGACTTTCTTCGCGGACGTTTTCAACACGGCGTTGGTTACCTTCGTGTAAGTCGTACTCATAGACGAGTCCTTCGCGCAAACCATAGTTACTCATCACGAATTGGTCGGCCTCGATATGTAACGCGAGTTCGTGAATCGCAATCAGGGCAGGTAGGAAGATATCGACTCGATCTTTTGATAACCCTTCAATTTTCCCAAGGTGTTTTGGTGACTTGTCTTCAAGCTCGTCAACGAGTTTTCCGAGTTCTTTTGTCCGGACTTGATATTGATGGATCCCGTGAAGTGGATAATCGAGAGTCGACTGATGGATGCGGACGAAGTTTCGGGCAGAACCACCAACACCGATCAACGGCAATTTTTTTTCTTTAAGCCAAGGAATTTCAGCGAACTGCTCTTTTAAGAATTTAATCAATTTCTTTTGTTCACTTGAGGTCATCGTCTCACCGGAGATGAACTGGCGTGTCAACGTGACGGCTCCGAACGGAAAACTGTGATAGGCGACCATCTCGCGATTTTCGATCAACGTCACTTCCATCGAACCGCCGCCGATATCGACGGAATAACCATCTGTCAAGAAGGTCGAGTTAATGATGGCGAAATAGCCATAGTAGGCTTCTTGCTCGTCGGATAGGATACGCATCGAAAATGGAGTCGTCTGGTCAACAGTCTCAACGATCTCCTGGCGATTCGTGGCATTTCGAATGGCAGCTGTCGCGACGCAGAACGTTTCTTCAACGTTGTGCGTCAAACCGATTTCATGAAACCGTTGGAGTGTGTCAGATAAGATGTCGATTCCCGCTTGATCGAGTGCTCCGTCTTGATCGATATGAGCGGATAGTCGAGCGACCACCTTCACGTTAATTTTTTCGATGTAGCGACCTGAATCGATTGGGTGGAAGATGACGTAACGGATCGAGTTCGATCCGATGTCGATGACTGCTAATTCGTTTTTCAAAGATATCCCGACTCCTTTCACATATAGTAAACTGTTCCCGAAACGATACGGTGAGAAACGGGAGTGTATCTTTCTTTATTGTACCTTGTGACTAACTGAAAAAACGATAACGTTTAAAAAAGTTACATCAGTTGCGTCAGTCAGGGAGCGGGGCTATAATGGAAAAGTTGATAAGACGTAATTATTCCGTTTTAAAAAACGGAAGGAGTGAAGACAAATGAATGAACCGATTATTGAGATTAATCAAGTAACGTACGATTACCCGGATCGCCGTGTATTGAACAATGTGTCATTCACAGTTGAGCAAGGACAATTTCTCGCCATTGTTGGCGAAAATGGATCCGGGAAGTCGACGTTAATTAAATGTATGCTTGGGCTGTTGAACCCGAAAGGATCGATTCGCCTGTTCGGACAAAATCAGTCGAATTTCAATGACTGGTGGCGGATCAGTTATGTCTCGCAAAAGGCGGCTTCGTTTAACTCCGGTTTTCCTGTGACGGTCGCTGAAGTCGTCGAAATGGGGCTGTACGCGAAAAAAGGGTTATTTCGCCGTGTAACGAAACAAGATCGTGAAAAAGTGAAAACGGCGCTTGAGACAGTCGGCATGTGGGAGCGGCGCGACTCGAAGGTCGGTGATTTATCGGGGGGACAACAACAACGCGTCTTTATCGCGCGTGCACTCGTCAATGATCCGGACTTGATGATTCTCGATGAACCGACAGTCGGTGTCGACCAGCGGTATGTCAAAGAATTTTATGAAATTTTAGAAGAACTACGACGTGATAAGAAGCGGACGTTTGTTCTCGTCACCCATGATATTCATTTTGTCAGTAAGCTCGTCACGGACGTCATTCATCTCGTGGACGGACGTCTTGGTTGCAACTGTGGTATTAAGGAATACTGGGAACTTGATGAGCAGACGATTCGTTCACTTTATCCGGTACCGGGACGTGTGCTTGTCCATGAAGGGGAGGGCGTCCAGTGATTGAAGCCTTTATGACATTAAAATTTTTACAGTACGCACTCGTCGCAGCAGTCTTGATTGGGTTTACGGCACCGCTGATTGGGTCGTTCGTCGTCGTACGCCGGATGAGTCTCATCGCCGATGCCTTGTCTCACGTCACACTTGCTGGAATTGCACTCAGTCTGTTGATTTCAGGAATGGTCGCAAGTTTATCCGGTTTGAACCCTCTTTACTTAGGGATTGTGACGGCCGTCATCGCGGCGTTGACGATTGACTGGTTGCGCGCGAAATATAAACATTTTCAAGAACTTGCGATTCCGATCATCATGGCGACCGGGATGGGACTTGGGGCAATTTTTATCAGCTTGGCGAATGGATTTTCAATGGACTTAGTGTCCTTTTTGTTCGGAACGGTCTCGGCTGTCACATTGACGGATGTCTATACCATTTTAATCGTGACGGGAATCGTTATCTTGTTCGTCATCGCTTTTTATAAGGAATTACTTTTTTTATCCTTTGATGAAGAACAGGCGCGTGTCTCGGGTATTCGTTTACGTCTTGTGCATATCTTATTTATGATTGTCGTAGCGCTCGTCATTGCAATCAGTATGCGCGTCGTCGGCATTTTACTCGTCTCTAGTTTAATCACATTACCCGTCGCAGCGGCGCTTCGTTTTGCAAAAAGTTTCAAGACGACGATTTTGTTTGCAATCATCTTTGGTGAAGTCGCGACGGTCGCCGGGTTGATTCTTGCCTATCAATTCGATTTAGCACCTGGCGGAATGATTGTCATGCTTGCTGTTGCTGAACTCATCATCGTGATGTTAGTGGAACGGTTTTGGATTGGAGGAAAAACGCATGCAGAAACAGATCGAACAAGCGCGTGAACAAATGAAAGCTTCCGGATTTAAAGCAACGCCGAAGCGGCTTGATTTACTGGCGTATCTCTTTGAAGCGAACCGGTATGTCAGTGCTCGAGAAATCGCGGAAGAATTACGGACCTCTCATCCGTCGCTAAGTTACGATACGATTTACCGTAACTTAAACGACTTTGCGGAAATCAATATTTTAGAAACGACGGAACTCGACGGTGAAATGAAATATCGTGCTGCTTGTCAGTCGGGACAACATCATCATCATTTAATTTGTCGCGCTTGTGGAAAGACGCAAACGCTGAACGTGTGCCCGATGGAATTAATGTCACCAATCAAAGCGTCTGGTTTTGAGGTTGAAGATCATAAGTTTGAAATCTATGGTCGGTGTGCCGATTGCCAATCTGTCTGACTCAGAATAACTTCTTCTAGAGGATCATATGAGGATGAAGGGGAACAAGTTGATTTTGAACAAAACAATCAAGAAAAAGGGATTGCCATACTTAAGTGGGCAATCCCTTTTTTGGTTTCAGGATCGACTGCCTTTGTTGCATAGTTCGGTGGAAAACGGGAATAGGACGAACAGAGGTGATTGGAATGATCTATGATGCAAATGAAGCAAGACAAATTGATGAATGGGCACGGACGTCGGGGTTGCCGGTCGAAGTGCTGATGGAACGGGCCGGGCAACATGTCGCGGCCGAGATGAAGCAACGGCATACCAAGACGGACAGAATTTTAATCATTTGTGGGACAGGCAACAATGGAGGGGATGGATACGTCATCGCCCGTGAGCTGATTCGAGACGACTATGACGTGACGGTCCAAGCTCCGCTTGGTCCAACCAAGACGGAGACGGCACGGCTCCATGAAACGTATGCTGAAAAATTTGGTGTCGTCGCAGAGCCACCTTGTGGACAATATGATGTAATTATCGATGCGCTCTTCGGAACAGGGTTTGATCCGAAACGAATCAATGAGGTGACGGAAAAAACCTTTGACTTGGTGAAAGAACAGCGTCAGCAAGGAGCAATCGTTTATGCGATCGATGTACCAAGCGGAGTACCGTCTGATGCGGCAACCGATTTTTCTTTGGAAGCGGTTCAAGCGATGCAGACGTTTTGCCTCCACGCCTATAAACGGTCCGCCTTTTTACTGAAGACCGCACCGTTTTATGGAGATGTCGAGCTCGTCGATATCGGATTACCGAACGCAGCGGAATGGGAACTGTTCGAGGAACCGATCGACAGTTTGTTTGAACGGCAACACGATGGACATAAAGGGACCTATGGCACGGCACTTTTGATTGGCGGAAGCGAGACGATGCCGGGTTCGATTCAACTCGCGGCGCGGGCGGCTTTACGAACCGGTGTCGGAAAGTTACAGGTCGCAACAGTCGATTCAGCAAAAATTGGATTATTAATCAACGCGCCGGAAGCGATGGTGCTCAATCAGACGACGGAAACGATTCAAGCGATGCTTGATCAAGTGACGGCTGTCGGAATCGGACCGGGACTGACTTCGGATAAAGTAGCGGACTGGATTGAACTGGCTTTTACTAAAGATATTCCCGTTGTCCTCGATGCGGCGGCACTGATTCGCGAAGATTATCCAGAACGGCGAGCCCCAATCGTTGTAACCCCACATATCGGTGAGTTTGCCCGAATGACGAACAAAGCGGTCGCAGACATTCAAGATGATTTATTTGGAGCAGCGTCGGACTATGCGATGCTCCATCAAGTGACGGTTGTTTTGAAATCGCATGTCATTTTGGTCGCTAAACCGGACGGGGGAGGATACGTCATTTCCGGGGCATCGAGTGGACTTGCAAAAGGCGGCAGCGGCGATACGCTATTTGGCTTGATAACCAGTCTGCTCGCCCAACGTGACTACCACGATCAAGGATCGGTTGAGCATTTAATCGCCATGGGAGTCGCTTGGTATGTACGGGCTTCTAAGCGGATCGAACAACGCATCCATCCAAGTAGTATCGTTGCGACGGATTTGATTGATGAATTGGCACGACGAACCTAACCTTTTCTTAGCGTAGACAAAGTAATAGCGGGAGATAAAAGCGTCTATCTTTTTCGTTGCGTTCCTCGAGCGAGGTGGACAAAAACGTACTTTTCCCATAGGAGTCAACGAAAACGAAGCCTTTCAAACTGTGACGCAGTGAAAGACAAGTCATGCAAAGATTTAGAGCGCGTACCGTCTGAATCGATTCCAAAGCGGAATGTTGCCGCTTTGAATACGAGTCAAGACAGGGAAGCGTGACATGCCTTCATACCCATCCGACTCCTCAAGTTTGTTTACACCCTAAAATCACTTCGAAAAAGAAGTGATTTTTTTATTGACCCGTGACTGTATTACAAGTATCATACAGTCATAAGGTGTATTAGTGTTTTAATACAGTATAACGATGGAGGTGGCAACATGCCGATGCAATTCGATCAACGGAGTCCTGTCTACCTACAAGTCATCCGGTGGTTTAAAGAACGAATCGCGACGGAAGAGTTGAAACGTGGTCAGGAGATTCCTTCACGACGCGAAATCGCTGCTCAACTAGGAATCAATCCGAACACCGCTCAAAAAGCATATAAGGAAATGGAGGAACAACACTTGATTACGACTGAACGAAATGTCCCGAGTAAAATTACGATGGATCCGGAAGTTGTCTCGAAGGTCCGGGCGGAATTGTTAAATGAAGCAGTCGAACAGTTTGTGCATTCAATCCAGGCGATTCAAGTCCCGCTTGATGAAGTCGTCATGAAAATCGAACACCTATACGAAACGAAAGAACGGGGGAAAATCGATGCTTGAGGTACATGGTCTAAAAAAACGCTTTGGACGAAAACGTCCCGTTTTGAACGGTGTATCGTTTTCTGTCAAACCGGATACGTTAACGTGTTTAATCGGTTTAAACGGGGAAGGGAAATCGACGATTCTTAAAGGCATCGTCGGTCTGATTCCGATGGACGCCGGCAGTATCATCGTCGACGGGACGACGTCGCGCGAAAAAATCGCTTTTGTGCCGGACGTCCAGACGATGCCGAGCTATATGACCATCGGGGATGCGCTTACATACATGAACGATTATTATCCGGACTGGAACGAGCAGACGGCAGATGAATTGATGGCGACGTTCAAACTGCTGTCGACGGATAAAATTAATGAGCTCTCAAAAGGAAATCAGGCAAAGGTCAATTTATTACTCGGTTTTGCCCTCGATCGGCCGTATCTGTTGCTGGACGAACCGTTTGCCGGGATTGATTTGTTTACGAAAGAACAGATTGCCTGGATTTTTTCGAGTCATTATATGGAAGGGCGCGGCATCTTGATGACGACGCATGAAATCGTCGAAGTCGAGCATTTGATTGACCGTGTGATTTTTTTACAGGACGGACAAATCATTGATGAACACGATACGGAAGAAATGCGGGAAATTCACGGGAAATCCGTCCAAGACCGGATGCGGGAGGTGTATCAGCGATGAAAAAGTATTGGATGTTAACGAATGAAGAAATCAAACGGAGCAGTAAATTGTATTTAATCGTAGTCGGTGCATTAATCGTGCTTGAACTACTGTCAGTCGTCGTCAAGACGATGTTATACGAACGAAGCATCGAGACGTTCATGCGGATGAACCAAGCCTCCGAACTCGAAGCGGTCAATTCGTATGGAAAATTTTCTTTTGCGGCAGCGACCTCGATTTTTGATTACATCATGATGATTGGTGTCGCATATATCTTAGTACTCGCCTTGCAAATTTGGTACCGTGAATGGATTGGGGAATCAAAACATATCTATCGACTCTTACTTTTACCGGGCAGTCGGGTGTCAATCTACTTTGCGAAGCTGACGACGGTCCTGCTCGTGACGGTGAGTTTAATCGGTTTGCAGTGGCTGACGGTTATCGCAAGTTACGGTCTGTTTGATTGGTTGTTACTAGAATCACATAAATTACCAACCGGTCTGATTAAAGATGGGAGTCTGTTGCAAGTGTTTTATTCGATGAATATCGAGGATGTCTTCATCTTATTGATGATGTCCTGTGCCGTCATCAATCTGTTGTTTTTCATCGTCCTGATTGAGCGGTCGTTCCGAAAATCACGGGCGATGATCCAGCTGATAGCCGAAGCGATGATTTTAATCCTGCCATTCGGACTCGTGATGTATATCACAGAAGGTCCACTGTCCGGTTTATTGTTAAGAGTAGAATACGTGACGTTGTATCTTGTCTTATTATCGATCGGCTTCTTCTATATCGGCTTTAGAAGCATTCGCTTAGTCCAAAACAAACTATCCGTTTAAGGGGGGAACATGATGCGACGCTTTCAATACTTAGTAATGTTACTCGTTATATGTCTAGTGAGTTTGACGAGTTACTATGGTTACACGGCAACAATTCAAACGGCAGACTACACTGTCGAGCACATAACAGGAGACGTAAAGGGAACGAACCTTGCGAAACTGCATCTGATTCTGCAGTCGACAGCGAAAGGTAAAAACGTCTATTCCGATGTATCGTTAGATGGGACAGTCAAAAAAAATGGCGACAATTATCTTGAAGGAATATTTGGGAACAGAGAGTTTAACCCGATTCTAAAAACAGACGCCAAGGATTTTTTACGGGCGGATGAAACGCTCAGTGAAGATGACGACTACCTGTACGGGATCCGTACGGCTGAACAAGAACTGGAATTAAAGATGTGGGATAAACAGACGAAACGGCTGACGGAAATGACGCTCCCGTTTCCATCAAACGTCGAGACGGGGTACGGTACGGGTGCAGTTACCGTCATCAACCGGATGGACAAGACACTTTATATCCAAGTCGATGCGTACAGAAAAAATCACGAGACCACTCAATTGATGCAAGTGGACTATCAACAGAAAAAAATCAAGCCAATCCGACTCGCTTCACCGGCAATCAAAAAGAACGAATTCAGAAACTACTTAACGGCCGGGCCGGATCGCGTTATTTATAGACAACTATTTATTGACGAAAATCAAGTCGGGACGAAAGATGAATACTTTGAAGATGACGGGAAACACGTCCGACCAATCGAGAAGTTAAATAAAACGAATCAATCCTTCGTTGCGATGGGCAACGGCGAACGATTGATCGCTTATAATGAAAATGAAGAAACAAACGAACTGCAATGGACCGTCTATGACACTGCAACGAAGCAAGTGACAAAGGATGCAATCAGGCTTGAAGCGGCGGAGAAAAAGATGGAATCGATTAACGAAGCATTTGCAGACAACCAGTTTTATTTCGTCTCCAAGATGAACGACTATGATTATCAAATTCGTGTCGTCGATATCTTGTCAGGGGACGTCATCTATGTCGGACAGATTCGCGATAAAAATCAAGTGAAGTCAAGCGCCATCATCACCAGCTTTTTTGGATATTAAATCAAATCAGACATGTTCAGCTGTGTAAAAACAGAAGAACATGTCTTTTTAAGTAAAAAATTGACACATAACGTAAGACAGGAGTATCATCAAGCGATGTCGAATAAAAAAATGACTACCTCAATGACAATCGGAAATGAAAGGAGGAGACGTATGCCGCTTAGCACGACGACTGATACCACTATCGCACAACAACACTGGATGGGAAATTTTGCGTTGTTCATGATGACAGCAGGAGCTTTGATTTTTTTAGGGACGACGGATGATGTATTACAAAATGCGTATCTTAATCGATCAACGATCATCATACTGCTTTTAGTGATCGGGATAACGACGTTTATCATTAGTCGAAGTCATATCGCGTCAAAATATCAATCGCATCTCCTCTCCATCATGTTACTGATTGTGCCGATCATCTCGATTAATTTGTTACCATATGCTGCCGTCACAGCTTGGGCAAATTGTTTTTTATTTTTAATGATTGCCTTGATCTCGTACAACCGGATTGTGATGTGGTATACGATTGTCGTCGTACTAGCGACGAATCTGTTTATCATGTTCAATACAACGACGACTCTGGTGGAAATCGACTCTTCAGATCATGTCGCACGGCTCGGGATGGTTACGATTGGAATTTGCATTGCGCTAATCATCAATCATTTACATATACGAAATTTAAGTCAATTGCACTCGCTTGCTAATCAACTTGATGAGGCCGCAAAACGTGATCCGCAAACAGAATTATTGAATATGCGTGGATTAGAAGATTTTTTTGATGATGCTAACCGTCAACATTTACTGCTCATCGGTATTCACCTTGAGAATTATTATGAATTGGCACGCTATTTTGGAGAAGACATACAAGCTCGTGTCTTGTTTGAATGTATCGAACGACTCCAATCATTACTTCCACCTTACTTAGCACTTGTGCGGATTGAAGGAGGGACGCTTGCTGTCGTCATGGAAAAACCTGAAGGTGTTTCCTGTCATGATGAGATGGAGTTACTTAGTCAAAAAATGTCTGCGCCCTATCAGATCGACCTCCATCAAATTTATGTCAATCTGTATATCGTAATTGATGACGGCGATACGTTGCAAAAAAGTTGGATGAAACGAGTTCAACAAGTGAATTCTGCGCTACAAGAATCCGTTCAAAATGATAAAAAAGTCATGTGTATCGATCAAACATGGCGCTGTGAACAAACATTACGTGTCGAAGCTGCGCGCGCCTTATCACTTGCTGAAGTCAATCGAGATTTTTATTTAGTCTATCAGCTACAGTACGATTCGAATCAACAGACCTTTGTTGGACTTGAAGCACTCGTTCGCTGGAAAACGGAGTTGTCTAAAGCGAATCAACCATCCGTCTTCATCCCGATTGCTGAAAAAAGTGACTTAATCATTCGTCTAGGCGAATGGATTTTTGAAGAAGGCTGTAAGACAAGAAAACGATTGATCGGTCTTGTGCCAGAGAATTTTACGGTATCAGTGAATGTGTCACCACGCCAATTGACGAACGAATCGTTCATGCCCTTTATTGAACGGATGCTACTTAAGTATTCGCTTAAACCGCAACAAATCAAAATCGAGATTACGGAAAGTCAGTCGCTCGATTTTGAGAGCCAGCCGATTCTTCGGGCATTACGGCGGATAAAAACACTTGATTTTCCAGTGTCGTTAGATGACTTTGGAACAGGTCATGCCTCTTACCATGTATTGGAACGGTTGTTACCTTTGCGCCAATTAAAAATACCGAAACAGTTCATTGAACAAATTGAAGAATCAGCAAAACGCCAGTCCATCCTTGAATCGATTTTCCAATTGACACGTTCGATGAATGTCGAGTGTATCGTCGAAGGGGTAGAGACAGGAGAAGAAGTTCAAATTGCGAAAGATATTGGGATTCATCTTTTTCAAGGTTACTTTTTTGCAAAACCAGTTTCGCTAACAGATATCATTCTTTTATTAGAAAGCAAAAATAAGGAAGCGATGGATTAAGTCCATGCTTCCTTATTTATCGTATAACATGACCTGGTTACGGCCGTTGTCTTTTGCAGCATAGAGCGCGGTATCCGCTTGTTTAAAAACGATTCCGGCTGCCTGATTTTTCGCGTAGGCGACACCGGCAGAAACAGTAATCGTCAAGGCGTGGTCTTGCATGACGAACGGTGTATCGGTGACGGATTGAACGAGTTGTCTTGCGAGTCGCGTCGGTGAAACCGTAAATGTATTCGGAATGACGACGATAAACTCTTCGCCACCGTAGCGACCGACCGTGATACTATCCGGGCACTCCTGTGTGAGTAAAACGGAAAAATGACGTAATACAGCATCTCCGACAGCATGACCATATTGATCATTGACTGACTTAAAGTGGTCAAGATCGAAGATGATCACACCCCAAGGTGCCTTCGCTTCTACAAGAGCCTGTACTTTTTCCATGATAACGTGACGGTTCGCGAGGCGCGTCAGTTCATCGGTCGAAGCCAAATAGGACTGGTACGCGTAAAGAACGAAGTGTCCTTGTAACATATATGAAAGATGATAAAAAAGAATCGAGGCGCCAATTGTGATTAAGAAATACGGCAAAAAAATCGTCTGCCATGCATGAGGTTGTGAAGGGCCGAGCAACATGCGTAAGAGAACTAAGGTAGAGCCTATTGTCACAATAACAGTGAAGAGTCGCCCTTTATGTTTGATGAGTTGAGCACAGAGGATGATAAGCACGGTAAATCCGGTCAGCATCATTAGAGAATTTTGTAAGGCACTAACGGATTCACCCCCGCTGATGAGGACACGATACAGCAGTAAAATAATTCCTGTCGTCACAATGCTGACTGGCCCCCCGTATAGAGCGGATAGAGCGAGCGGCAGCAGTCGTAAATCAATCAATGATCCATTGATTGAGATGGAGTTATGCATCAGTAAAATGCCGGTTAAACCATTTGCTAAACCAAAATACAAGCGCGTTGAACGCTTGGAGTCATACTGGATCGGGAGTCGATTTCGCATCAAATAAAATGTGACAGATAGTATTAAAAATATAATGCATATGTTCGTGAAAAAAATATTCAACGTCGATAACATAAAAAAATCCTTTCAGCTAATAGAAGATGACTCGAGACAAAACGTAACGAATTCATGATAATTGTACGATAACGTAGACGGATTATGTATAAAAAATGGAAAAAAACAGCCGGATAAGGCTGTTTTTTAACGGATTGGAGCGAATTTATAAATCGTTTGAACGGCTTCATCCCAAGAAGAAACACGAATGATGTTCTCTGGAAGTGCTTTTCGATTGTAAGGAGCATCGAACAAAATAACTGGAATTGACGTATCTTCCGCAATTTGTAACGCATTCTCTAATCGATCCTCCATGAATAAATCGAGTGATAGATCACGTACAACTTGAACCTTGTCATGCGACCCGGTCATGATGAGCGAGTCGAGTGGTAACTCATGGCGCGCAATCCATTCTTCCGTAACCGGTCGAACGATTTCTGAGCGTGCCGTTACGTAGTGCAAATCAAAATGTTGACGTAATTCCCATAAATGTTTTTGGACAAATGCCTGAGGCGTAGATTCTCGATAAATACCGAGCTCATGACCAGACTTGACCATGAATTCCCAAAACTCGATTTGTCCCATATCCGTATACGTATGCAATTCATATTCGGATGCCATTTCGAAGTCAATCGAAGTTCCTAAATACTTGTTCATATAGTTAAAACATGAAGACGGGTGCGTAATCGTCCCATCGATATCGATGCCGATTTTCAATTGGATCACCTGCGTTCCTTAAATTTCTGTCATTAGTATAACATAGTCGAAAAACGGATATGAAAAGAACCCTCTTCAATTAAAAAGAGGGCTCTTCAACAATTAAACTTGGTTGGCTTTCGCCGCTTCTTTTTCAGCTTCTTTTTCAAGAACGATTGCATCGATTTCTTTTTTCAATTCTTCGACCATCGTCGCTTCAGGTACTTTACGGATAATTTCTCCGTGGCGGAACAGAAGCCCTTCGTTACGTGCTCCGGCAATTCCGATATCCGCTTCACGTGCTTCACCAGGACCGTTGACGGCACAGCCGAGTACAGCAACTTTGATGTTGACTTGAATCTTATCGATATAATCCTCGATTTCTGCCGCAATCGCCATCAAGTCGATTTCAATCCGACCGCATGTTGGGCAAGAAATCAATGTTGCTGCGTTTGCTGCGAGACCAAATGATTTCAAGACTTCTTTTGCGACTTTCACTTCTTCGACCGGATCAGCTGATAGTGAGACACGGACCGTGTTCCCGATACCGCGTGAAAGAATCGCACCAAGACCAGCAGCGGATTTTAATGAACCAGTACGTAAAGGACCTGACTCTGTAATACCGACATGAAGTGGGTAGTCAAATGATTCAGATGCTAACTGATAAGCTTCAAGCGCAAGCTGAACGTCAGATGCTTTAAGCGAAACAATGATGTCATGGAAGTCAAGGTCTTCAAGAATCTTAATGTGGTGTAAGGCACTTTCGACCATACCACGTGCTGTTGGGTATCCGTATTTCTCAAGAATGTGTTTCTCGAGTGAACCAGCGTTGACACCAATCCGGATTGGAATATTTTTAGCTTTTGCAGCTGTGACGACCGCTTCAACTTTTTCGCGACGACCGATGTTACCCGGGTTGATCCGGATTTTGTCGACGCCTGCTTCGATTGCCATGAGCGCAAGTTTATAGTTGAAATGAATGTCGACGACAAGCGGAATGTTGATTCGGCTTTTGATTTCAGCGAGCGCAAGTGCGTCACGTTCTTCTGGACAAGCAACGCGGACGATTTGGCATCCGGCTTCTTCAAGTCGTAAGATTTCAGCGACAGTCGCTTCGACGTCGTGTGTTTTTGTTGTTGTCATACTTTGAATGATGACTTCATTATTTCCACCAATGACAAGGTCCCCAACACGAACGGGACGAGTCTTAGAGCGATGGACCATTTTCGGCATATCGAAAATCTCCTTTTGTGGCATAGCGCCATATTGTGTAAGTTTACCTTCTCTATCATATCGAACTATTCCCTAAAAATCGAGAAACAAGAACGAAATTCGAACATTTACAATTCTTTAATAGAAATAAGCAACTGTCAATCCGCCGGTAGACGGAGCTGAGACGAAGAAGTAAGGCAGAATCACGACTTTGGACGAGTATTTTTTTTTCGCTTCCGCGCTGAGAAAACGGGCAGTAAAGAATAAATGAAGTGACCGACTAATAGGAGCGTTACCCCAAGTGCTGTGAATCCGAGCTGATAACAGAGGACACCGACTGGAAAGCTCCATAAGTTAGCAGCAACCGTATACGGAAAAACTTGCCGGTACGCCCATGGTCTTTTGAGTATCCAATCAATCAACCAACGATTCAAATACGACATCAATAGAAGAAACAGTAAAAGCGCGATGGCGACGAAAATGAAATGGAGCATAAACCAGACGATGAATGGAACCGTTTTGATGATAAATATACTATCGATGACTGTCGTCCAAAATGAAATCCACGCTAATCCACAAAAATAAAGGGAGACATCGGCAAGGCGAGTCTTTAAAAAAGATCGGTTTGGAACTAAGGTGGTTTGTAAATAATTAATAAATTGTCTTAAAAAAATCATGATAACACTCTTTTCTCTGTTTCATAACAGTGGTGTAGTGAGTTTGGGAACGCTTGTAATAAAGGGTTTTCTCTGTTTTGGTACAGGTTAATAAAACCTTAACATTCAAATGTTGATAAAACTATTTACAAGTTCAACGGACCTTTACATAATAGGAGAGGTTGAAACAATAAAATCTTAACAAAAAATCAATCCCACTTTTTTAGATATGAGGAGATGAAACGATGAATTATGATTTGCAGGAAATGATTTTCACTTTTATTGGTGGACTCGGTATTTTCCTATTCGGTATTAAGTATATGGGAGATGGGCTCCAAAAAACAGCAGGAGACCGACTTCGTTACATTTTAGACAAATACACATCGAACCCGTTACTCGGAATTCTTGCCGGTATTGTCGTCACGGTCTTGATTCAATCATCGTCAGGTACGACCGTTATCGTCGTTGGACTCGTCAGCGCGGGTCTGATGAATTTACGTCAAGCAATCGGTGTTGTCATGGGGGCGAATATCGGAACGACGATCACGGCCTTCATCATCGGCTTTAACGTCAAGGAAGCAGCCCTTCCTGCAATCGCGCTTGGTGCGTTTCTCATCTTCTTCTTCAATAAAGAACGGATTCAATACATCGGACAAATCTTCTTCGGTTTCGGTGCCTTGTTCTATGGTTTGACATTGATGGGTGACGGCATGAAACCACTTCAATCAAGTGAGTGGTTCCGTGAACTGACGATTTCGATGTCAGACAATCCGTTACTCGGTGTGTTCGTCGGGACGGTCTTTACGTTCCTTGTCCAGTCGTCCTCTGCGACGATTGGTATTTTGCAGGAGTTATACTCTGGTGGCATGATTGATATCAAAGCAGCTCTCCCGATTTTATTCGGGGATAATATCGGAACAACGATCACGGCAGTACTCGCAGCACTCGGTGCATCGATTGCCGCAAAACGGACAGCAGCAGCACACGTCATCTTCAATATCGTCGGTACGATTATTTTCTTAGTCGCCTTACCTTTGTTCTCGACGTTCATCGCTTGGATCACAGGTGTACTCAATCTTGAACCGAAAATGCAAATTGCCTTTGCACATGGTACGTTCAATGTCGTCAACACATTGATTCAATGTTGGTTCATCGCACAAATCGCATGGCTTGTTAAAAAGGTCGTTCCGGGAACAGACACGACAGTCGATTCAAAACCACGTCATTTGGATCAAAACATCTTGAATCAATCGTCTTCACTTGCGCTTAACCAAGCAAAAATGGAAGTCTTACGGATGGGTGAGTTCTCGAAAGAAGCACTCGGTAAAGCACATCGCTACACGCAATCCCATGATAAAAAAGATGTTTCTGACGCTGGTCAGATTGAATATGCAATCAACCATTTGAACACGGAAGTCACGAACTACCTTGTCAAAGTGGCGGCGAACGATCTTTCTGAACGTGAATCGAATGACCATTCGCTCTTAATGCATGCGGTCAATGACTTCGAACGGATTGGTGATCATGTCGAAAACGTAATCGAACTCGTTGACTTCCAAATCGTCAACCGGATTGAATTTACGCCAAAAGCGAAAAAAGAGTTGGATGAAATGTACGTTCTAACACAAAAAATCGTCGATACGGCAATCAAAGCAGTTGAACGTGATGATGTTTCGTTAGCACGCCAAGTCCTTGAATTAGAAGGGAAACTCGATTCACTCGAGCGTTCATTCCGTAAACACCACGTCTTACGCGTCAATGCCGGGGAGTGTACAGGTCAAGCGGGTATGATTTTTGTTGATCTGTTATCGAACCTCGAACGGATTGGCGATCACGCCGTCAATATTACAGATTTAGTACTCGAACAACGTTCGGGAACGGCTTGAATGAAATGAATATAAGCGGGAGGGACTTCTGTAAAGAAGTCTCTCTTTATTTTTGTGAAATAATTTATTGACATTTTAGATGCTTTCCATTAATCTAATTGTAGTTGTTTTAATTCATTATGGCGGTGTAGCTCAGCTGGCTAGAGCGTACGGTTCATACCCGTGAGGTCGTGGGTTCGACTCCCTCCGCCGCTACTATTTATTTAAGGACCCTTAGCTCAGCTGGTTAGAGCTGACGGCTCATAACCGTCCGGTCGCAGGTTCGAGTCCTGCAGGGTCCATTTAATAAACGCACACTCCTGTTTAGGGGTGTGCGTTTATTTTTGTTCGCTTGGGGAATATTAAAGATATTGTAATAATATTCATACTATAGTAATTGAGGGAGAGCGAAGAGAGATGGAACGTAACCATACAATGATGCAGTTTTTCGAGTGGCATGTAGAAAATGATGGGAAGCATTGGCAACGTTTAAAAGAGAGAGCGCCGGAGCTTCGTGCTGCAGGCATCACATCTGTTTGGATTCCACCAGCTTCTAAGGGGCAATCAGATGAAGACACAGGGTATGGGATATACGATGTTTATGATTTAGGTGAGTTCGATCAAAAAGGAACGGTTCGGACGAAATACGGGACGAAAGACGAACTACTTGAAGCAATTCAAGTGGCACATGAAAATGATATCGCTGTTTATGCCGATGTCGTCATGAACCATAAGGCGGCAGCAGATGAACTGGAGACGATTAATGTCGTCGAAGTTAACCCAGAAGATCGGTCGAAAGAAATTTCAGAAGAATTCGAAATCGATGCATGGACAAAATTTACTTTCCCAGGACGTGACGGGAAGTATTCTGATTTTGTTTGGAATCATGAATTCTTTAACGGAACGGATTTTGATGCGCGAGAAGAAAGAACCGGCGTCTTCAAAATTTCCGGAAAAAATAAAGACTGGAACAACCAAGTCGATAGCGAATTCGGGAACTATGATTACTTGATGTTTGCGAACATCGATTACAATCATCCTGAAGTCCGCAAGGAAATGATCGACTGGGGGCATTGGTTCAAGGATACACTCGATTGCCAAGGATTCCGACTCGATGCAATCAAGCATATCAATTACGAATTCGTCAATGAATTCGCGAAATCAATGATGGGTGAAAATCCAGAAGATTTTTATATGGTCGGTGAATTTTGGAAATCTGACTTAGATGATTGTCGTCACTTCTTAGATAGCGTCGACTATACAATTGATTTATTCGATGTTCCGCTTCATTATAAGTTCCACGAAGCATCAGAACAGGGGAAAAAATTTGATTTGACGATGCTCTTCGCAGATACACTTGTTGAGTCGCACCCGACGAATGCTGTTACATTCGTTGACAACCATGATTCGCAACCAGGCGAATCGCTTGAGTCGTGGGTCGATGATTGGTTTAAACAACATGCTTACGCATCCGTTCTCCTTCGTAAAGACGGTTATCCGTGTGTCTTTTACGGCGATTATTACGGTGTACAAGGACCACATCCAGTCGAAGGTAAAAAAGAGATGATTGATGCATTGCTGTACGCCCGCTACCATAAAGCATACGGGAAACAAGAAGATTATCTCGATGATCCACACTGTGTCGGTTGGGTCCGTCACGGAGTCGAAGAGTTCCCGAACTCGGGTTGTGCCGTACTATTGTCAAATGCAGACATGTGTGAAAAACGGATGTTCGTCGGAGAAGATCGTGCTGGTGAAGAATGGTTCGATTACACAAATCACCAAGATGAGCCTGTCGTCATCGATGAAGAAGGATTTGGTGTTTTCCCTGTTCCGGGTGGTGGTGTCTCTGTATTCGCACCACGCGATGAACAATAAAATGTAAGGGTCATTACTTGCGTTATACCCGTCATTTTTGCTAGTCTTAAAAGGTATTGAAGTTCCGAAAATAGGATAAAGGGGGACATGAAAATGTCAAAATTTGAATTACCAGAACTCGGCTACGCTTATGATGCGCTTGAGCCACATATCGATGCTCGTACGATGGAGATTCACCACTCGAAACACCATAATGCTTACGTCACGAACGTCAACGCGGCGCTCGAAGGCTCGGAACACGAAGGGAAATCATTAGAAGAGTTGCTTCAAAACCTTGATGCGCTTCCTGCTGACATTCAAACAGCAGTTCGCAACAACGGTGGCGGTCATTGGAACCACTCATTCTTCTGGAAATTGCTTAAAAAGAACGACGGTGCTGCACCATCAGGCGAACTCGCTTCAGCAATCGATGAAGCATTCGGTTCATTCGATGCATTCAAAGATGCTTTCGCTAAAGCAGCTACAACACGCTTTGGATCTGGTTGGGCATGGCTCATCGTCGAAGGTGGCAAACTTGCTGTCGTTTCGACACCGAACCAAGATACACCAGTCATGGAAGGTAAAACGCCAATTCTCGGACTTGATGTTTGGGAGCATGCATATTACCTGAACTACCAAAACCGTCGTCCGGATTACATCAATGCATTCTTCAATGTCATTGATTGGGATCACGTTGCCAAGCTTTACGCTGACGCAAAATAATCGTTTTTAAATGCTAGAACCGTGTCCCCGGTAAGAGGGCACGGTTCTTTTTTTAATGCGGAAAATGATGGGATAGGTTGTTATGGATTGTTTCCTTCTATATAATAAACAAAGATGACTTTTTGAACGATAGGGGAGTACGCCATGGCGAAACGAATCACGGTAAGAGGAAGACGGCGTAACCACTTGCCGCTTCGATTAAATTTAATGTTCTTTGTTGTTTTTTTATTATTTGCGATTTTGATTTTCCGACTTGGTGTCGTCCAAATTGTCAATGGTGAAAAAATCTCACGAGAAGTTCAAAAAACAGAGATGATCGCTTCCAAGTATGAAGTACCACGCGGGAAAATTTATGACCGCGATGGACGATTGCTCGTCGATACGATTTCAAAATATTCAATTGTCTACCGACGCTCGCAAAATACAAAGGTCGATGAGCGGATTGAAACAGCTTCACGTCTCGCTGCCATCATCAATTTACCGAAAGATGATTGGAAGGTAACGGAACGTGACTTAAAAGATTACTGGATCGCGACCAATACAGAAGAGTCGAAACGTCGTTTTGATGCTGTCATGAAAGAAAAGTATCCGACATTGGAAGAACGAAAAAAGTTATCGATTGCTGAAGAGAATCAAGTCATGCTCGATACAATTACAGAGAAAGATATTGATTATGATGATAAAACAATGGAAATCGTCGCAATCAAACACAATATGGAAGTCGGGTATGCGCTTGATCCACAACTCGTCAAGCTTGGTGCGACGGCAAAAGAGATGGCGATCATTGACGAAAATCTCGAAGACCTAAAAGGTGTTTCTGTGGAACCGTTCTATGAACGATCTTATCCATATGAAGGAACGCTCCGGAACATTTTCGGAAAGTACTCGAAGATTCCTGCTGAGCAACAAGCGGAATACAAGGCAAAAGGGTACAGTTTAAACGATCGGGTCGGAACATCGTTTTTAGAACAACAATATGAAGATTTACTACGCGGTAAACCGGCATATGATGTGTATGAGACGTTTAACGGCGAACCAGTCGGTGAGCCGAACCGCGAAGAAGGAGAGTCTGGAAAAGACCTCGTTCTGACGGTTGACGCGGAATACAACAAACAGGTCGATCAAATCCTCCAACAAGCGATCAAGATGGGTCGCGGCATGGGAAGCGGCTATCTTAAAGAAGGTTATGCGGTCGTGATGAACCCGCAAACGGGTGAAGTTTTAGCGATGTCGGGACAAAAACTCGATACGGCGACGAATAAATTCAGTGACGTCGCAATCAATAATGTTCTGACCTCACTCCAAATCGGATCGACGATTAAAGGGGCGACGGTTGCAATGGGACTTGAAGAAGGCGTCATTCGTCAAAATGAAGTCATCAATGATGCGCCGATTACAATCGGTGGGACGAAGAAGGCCTCTTACGTCAACATGGGGCCGATTACGGATTTGACGGCGCTCGAACGCTCGTCAAACGTATATATGTTCAACATCGCAATGCGGATGGCAAATTATCCGAGTAATGGGATTGCAGGGGCGAGCGTCGATGCTGCTGCAGCCATCATGCAAAACTATTACAGCCAGTTCGGGCTCGGCGTGACGACTGGGATTGATTTACCGTACGAAGCGAAAGGTGTGCAAGGGACACCGGACCGCGTCACGCTCTTGATGGACCGTGTCATCGGGCAATATGACGCGTTCACTCCGTTACAAGTCGCGCAGTATATCTCAACACTCGCGAACGGCGGTTATCGTGTTCAACCACATTTTTTAAAAGAAGTGCTCGCATCGAATTCAATTGAAGAAGAAACAAAACAAGTCGAGTATAGCTTCGAAACAAATTACTTGAACCGAATCGAAGTCAGCCAAGACAACATTGATCACGTCCGTGAAGGATTACATCGAGTCGTCAAAGGAGAGCGCGGGACTTCTAAAGTAATTGCGCTGACAGGAATCGATGCGGCGGCTAAGACAGGTACGGCACAGGTAAGCGTATATGGTGAAGACGGGATTGCGTTACGTGACAGCAGTGGTCAGCCGGTTCGTTCATTAAACTCGAACCTTGTCGGTTGGGCGCCGTATGATAATCCAGAGATTGCTTGGGCCGTGTTCCTTCCATATATGGAGCAAGAAACGGTCAACTCGAAAATTGGGCATGATTTAGTGAAGGCGTACTTCAATGTAAAAGATATTCCGTGGCAGACTAAGCCAAATTAACTAGAAGAGCGAAGGTGAGGAAACTCATCTTCGTTTTTTTTATTTGGATTGACCTTTTTTTATAATGTATTTTGAATTGTAAACTGCAAAAAACAAGCCTTTACAATTCTTTTACGTTGGATTCATTTCGTTTTAATAGTTCATCCGTATTATAAGTCTTGTAAGGGAAACGGATAAAAAGTCGTATTGGTATAAGCGACATACTTCGAGGAGGAAATTTAATCATGTCTTGGATGAAAAAAACAGCACTTATCACAACAGTAGCTTCAATCGCAGTAGTCGGTGCAGCATGCGGAAATGACGAAGGAAGCTCTTCGAGTTCGTCGGATCTTTCAGGAAAGATTGCAATTGATGGATCGTCAACAGTTTTTCCAATCATGGAAGCAGTCGGAGAAGAATATTCGATTGAACAGCCAGATGTAAACGTAACGGTCGGTGTGTCTGGGACAGGTGGCGGATTTAAACGCTTCGTCGTCGGTGAAACAGATCTTTCGAACGCTTCACGTGAAATCAAAGAAGAAGAAGCAGCAGAAGCAGAAAAAAATGGAATTGAATATACACGAATGGCACTAGCGCTTGACGGATTAACAGTTGCAGTAAGTAAAGAAAACACATGGGTCAAGGAATTGACGATTGACCAGCTCAATAAAATGTGGCAGGATCCGAACGTCAAAACATGGAAAGATGTCGATTCATCTTACCCAGCAGAACCAATCAAATTCTTCAGCCCTGGTAAAGACTCAGGTACATTCGATTACTTCAATGAGGAAGTAATGGATGAAAAAGATATGCGTAAAGACGTCCAGCTTTCTGAAGATGATAACGTCCTCGTTAAAGGTGTCGAAGGAACAAAAGGCGCAATCGGCTACTTTGGTTATGCGTACTATGCTGAAAACAAAGATAAGTTAAAAGAAGTACCGTTATCGGCTGAAGGAAAAGATGCTGTTGATCCAACACCAGAAACAATCAACGATCTTTCATATCCGTTATCACGTGAAATCTACACGTATGTAAACAACAAATCACTCACTGATAAAAAACAAGTCGCTGACTTCGTGAAATTTACGAATGAAAATGCCGGTGATTTAGCGGAAGAAGTCGGTTACGTCAAAATGAAGCAAGAGCGTTATGACGAAAATGCAAAAGCAATCGAAGATGCAATGAAATAAACATCCGAATAGGAGGGTGACTTAAAAAGGGGGGAATCTCTCCCTTTTTAAGTCCCGTTCTTATGTAGGAATGATGAAGTAGGGAGCGAAGAAGGATGAATTCATCATCAAAAAACTCGGTTCGCGAGCTGATTCAACAGAACCGAAAACAAAAATTCAGTATGAAAAACATCATGGAACGAATTATGCCAATCATCTTATTTTTATGTGCGTTTGCTTCGGTCGTTACGACCATTGGCATCATTCTCACGTTAGTCATCGAAACGGAACATTTCTTTGAAGTCGTCTCAATCAAAGAATTTTTCGGTAGTACGAGCTGGTACCCGTTGAACTCGGTTCCAGAGTACGGAATCTGGCCGCTCGTCGTCGGAACACTTGAGATTACCGTGATTGCGATGCTAGTTGCCGTGCCGATCGGACTCACATCTGCTATTTATTTAAGTGAGTATGCGTCAGAGCGCGCACGTCGTGTGTTAAAACCAATTCTTGAAGTCTTAGCAGGTGTCCCGACAATCGTCTTCGGTTTCTTCGCGTTGACGTTCGTTACACCTCTACTCGTAAAGTTAATTCCCGGTCTTGCGATTTACAACGCACTCAGCCCAGGGATTGTCGTCGGAATCATGATCATCCCGATGATTGCCTCGATTTCTGAGGATGCGATGAGTTCTGTCCCGAAAAAAATCCGTGACGGTGCACTCGCACTTGGTTCGACACGCCTTGAAGTGGCTTTAAAAGTCGTAGTTCCGGCAGCACTTTCAGGTATCATCGCGTCGATCGTCCTAGGGATGTCTCGTGCGATTGGTGAAACAATGATTGTGACGATTGCCGGGGGATCAAATCCTACTGCAACCGTCAATCCGCTTGAACCTGTCCAAACGATGACAGCTTATATCGTTCAAGTCGCGCTTGGTGATGCGGGATATGGAACCGTTGAATATTATAGTATCTACGCTGTTGGTACGCTGTTGTTCGTCTTTACACTTGTGATGAACCTCCTCGCGAACTGGATTACGCGTCGTTTCAGAGAGGAGTATTAAGATGGCCTTACCAGAAAAACAACCTGTACAAAAAAAGTTCATTGATCCAGTTGCAGTAAAAAAATCAATCAGTCAGCGTCTTGTCGTCAACAATGTGACGAAAGTGATTTTCTTGATTGGTCTCCTATTTGGTCTCGTCGTTCTTGGTATTCTTCTTGTCGGCGTACTCCGTGATGGTGCTGCATGGTTATCGCTTGATTTCCTTCAGAATGGCCCATCACGACGTCCAGAACGCGCTGGAATCTATCCTGCACTGATGGGTACGATCTTCCTAATGCTTTTAATCGTTCCAATGATTTTCATCATGGGTGTCGGAGCTGCGATTTATTTAGAGGAATACGCGAAAAAAGGGCGGATGACATCGTTCATCGAAGTCAACATCTCGAACTTGGCAGGCGTACCTTCAATCGTTTTCGGTTTGCTCGGTTTAACATTCTTTGTCCGGAATATGGGCTTCGGTTCAACATTGATCGCTGGAGCGTTGACGCTCGCGTTAATGAGCTTACCGGTCGTCATCGTATCGTCGCAAGAGGCGATTCGTTCCGTGCCGCAAGCGATGCGTCATGCTTCACTGGCACTTGGTGCCTCGAAATGGCAGACGACGTTCAAAGTCGTTTTACCGGCGTCACTTCCAGGTGTCATTACGGGAATCATCTTAGCTGTCTCACGTGCGATTGGTGAAACAGCACCGCTTATCATGGTCGGAGCAGCCATCTTCATCGCCCGTGCACCAGAAGGGATCTTTTCAGAGTTTACGGCGTTGCCGATTCAAATTTATAACTGGACAAGCCGTCCGCAAGCTGATTTCCAAGGTCTTGCTGCAGCAGGAATCATTGTCTTGATGGTGATTTTATTGACAATGAACTCACTTGCAATCTGGATTCGAAATCGTTTTTCTAAACGTTATTAATCGTAGGAGTGTGCTGAATCGTTTTTAAGGAGGAACACAGATGATGGATACGAAGCTGACGACAAAAACAGCCGAGAAAGAAGGGGCAACAACTATGAATCAACCAGTAGCTGCGCAAGACAGTGTATACCGTGTCGACAATTTAAACTTATGGTACGGCGATGACCACGCCTTAAAAGATGTCAACTTAGATATTAAACAAAACGAAGTCACGGCAATCATCGGACCGTCTGGGTGCGGGAAATCGACATTCATCAAAACCTTGAACCGGATGGTCGAGCTCGTGCCAATCGTACGGACGAACGGTGTCATCGAATATAACGGCCGGAACATCTTCGATAAAGAATATGAAGTGGAAGAATTACGGACGTCCGTCGGAATGGTTTTTCAGCAACCGAACCCGTTCCCGAAATCGATTTACGATAACATCGCGTACGGACCACGTGTCCACGGTGTCAAAAACAAAAAGATTTTAGATGAAATCGTGGAACGTAGCTTGCGAGGTGCGGCGATTTGGGATGAAGTCAAAGATCGTCTGAATGAAAATGCCTACGGATTATCAGGTGGGCAACAACAACGTCTTTGTATCGCGCGGTGCCTTGCAATCGAACCGGATGTCATCTTAATGGATGAGCCAACTTCAGCACTCGACCCGATTTCGACACTCAAAGTCGAGGAACTCGTCCAGGAGTTGAAAAAAGAGTACTCGATCATCATCGTGACGCATAATATGCAACAGGCAGCACGTGTCTCAGATAAGACGGCATTCTTCTTGAACGGAGAAGTAGTGGAGTTTGATCAAACGGATCGTATCTTCTCGAATCCGAGTGATAAGCGGACAGAGGATTATATTTCAGGACGATTCGGATAATTAGGAGGAACTTTCAATGGCAGCTCACCGTACGATTTTTGGAGAAAATCTAGCAGTACTCGATCAAAAAGTCTTTCTTCTTGCCCGCAAGACGATGCAACAGATTGCGACGACAGCAGAAGCACTTGAAAAATACGATCTCGACATCGCGCGTACAGTGATTGAAAATGATAACGAACTTGATGCGCTGGAACTTGAAATTAATGATGATGCGATTCTTTTGATTGCGAAACAACAACCAGTGGCAACGGATTTACGTCGACTCGTGACAGCGATGAAAATCGCAACAGACTTAGAGCGGATTGCCGATTATGCCGGAAACATCTCGAAAGCGGTTTTACGTGTCGAAACATTTCCTTATGTCATCGACATCTCGCTTCTAAAAGAAGCGTTTGAAACATTGCTTGATATGACGGAAACAGCCATCGTCGCCTATCGCGATGGTGATATCGAAAAAGCAAAAGCGTTATCCGATCTCGACAACATCATTGATGAGACGACATATAAAGCGCTTCGCCAATACATGCGCCATATGTCATTGCAACCGATTGTTGTCGATGAAATCATGCAGTTTACGAACATCTGTCGCTACATCGAACGGATGGGCGACCATTTGACGAACGTCGGGGAGCACCTCATCTATCTCGAAAAAGGGAAACACTACGACTTAAATAACTAACTTGAGTAGGTACGAGGAAAATCCTCGACCTACTTTTTTTCGTAAAGGAATTTGAAACAAGTTTGTAGAATAGGAAAGAAGTGAATAAAGATAAAGAGGTGATAGGTAATGCTTGATAAAATCATAAAATTAAAAGAACAAGGACTGACGACAAAACAAATCGCTGAGAAATTAGAGTCGACGGAAGGGAAAGTGAAATATGCGTGGAGTAAGTACCGAAAATCACTTTCAGAACCAACGGACAAAAAAACAGCAACTCCTAAAAAACAACAGAAAACCACTCCATCGATGAAAGTGGCTGCGAATGAAATCGTTCCTGCTGTCATCGCCATACCATCGCTTGAACGGGATGCATTCGGGATGGCGACGCACTATGAAGATGACATCATGCATGCCATCGTTCAATCGCCGACGGCATTGTACGTGTACTGGGAGCTCTCGGAGTTATCTCGTAAAATGTTAGAGACGCATTACCATGCAGCGTTCGATTCATTCCGTAAAGAACTTCGAATCATTGATGTGACGTTAGTCGAGTATGAAAAAGGTGAAGCGAACCGGACGTATCAATTTGAACTGCCGGAAATGACGAACTCTTGGTTCGTTCGTCCGTTATCCCCAAACACTACATACATCATCGAATGGGGAATTCAAACGATTGATGGTGACTTTGTTCCGGTACTACGTTCGAAGCCGGTCGAGACGCCGCGTGACGAACCTGTCGTTGAAGGGCGATTCGCTGAAGTCGTCGCTCGTTGGCAAAATGGAGAAGTCGAGCAACCGGAATGGGTAGAAGTTTTACGACCGTATTCTTATTTCGACCGAATTCGTTGAGCTAAAAGATAGAAAGAAGGAGAGGAAGAGAAAACATGCGCAAAGGCTATTTTTCACTCGTTTTACATGCCCATTTACCTTATATTCGTCATCAGGAAGCTCATCGTCTAGAAGAGCGTTGGATGTACGAAGCGATTTCAGAAACGTATATTCCGTTATTATGGGAAATTGATCGTCTGGAGCGTCCGCTCGGATGGACGATTAGTATTTCTCCACCCGTCATTGAAATGCTTGCGGATTCACTGATTCAAGAACGTTATGTAGAGCATTTAGATGATACATTACGCTTAATTGATCAAGAACTTGACCGCGATTTAGTGGCGGAAGAACGGGATGCCCTGCTTTTCTACAAAGAACGGTACCGTGACTTAAAAAATACATTCGAACATTGGGGTCGCGATTTAAACCATGCCTTCCGTCATTATAAAGAAGCGGGTTACCTTGAATTGATGACCTGTACGGCAACGCATGGTTTCAGTCCGCATATGTTATCAGAGCAAGCTGCCCGGTCAGAGATTCAAACTGGATTAAACTGTTTCGAACGTCATTATGGATTCCGTCCGACGGGGCTATGGATGCCGGAATGTGCCTACACACCAGGTCTTGATAAAATCATGTACGAAGAGGGGATTCGTTATACATTCGTAGACGAACATTCCATCTTAAACGCTGATCCTGCTCCGAAACACGGCATCGGCGCACCGGTCTATTCGCCACATGGTGTTGCACTGTTTCCGCGCGATCAAATCATTTCTGGACGCATTTGGAGTTCTGTCATTGGTTATCCGGGACACCCGAACTATCGTGAATTTTACCGCGATCTTGCCTATGATCGGGAGTGGGACCAAATTGCAGAATTCATGCATCCTGAAGGACTCCGCTACGATACGGGCTTAAAATTACATCGTGTTACAGGAGAGTCCGATCAAAAGGCTTTTTATGTCCGCGACTGGGCTTGGAAACAAACGGATGAGCATGCAGCTGACTTTGCGGAAGCATTGGCGGAGCATCTTGACCAGCACAGTGGACAAGACTTCCCGCCGTTTCTTGTCACAGCGCCATTTGACGCGGAATTATTTGGTCATTGGTGGTTTGAGGGACCGGACTTCCTCGGTAAAGCCATGGAACGACTTGAAGATGTTGGGGTCGAATCGATTTCACCTACAATGTTCCTCGAGCGTCATTTTGGCGACATCGAGACGGTGCACGTCGCAATGGGGACATGGGGCCGGAAAGGGTATGCGGATGTGTGGATCAATGAACGGAACGACTGGATGATTCGTCACTTGCATCAACTTGAAAAACGATTAGCCGGTGTCATGGCGCGTAATCGTCATCAAGATGGTTTGACGGTCAAAGCAAAACGTCAATTGATTCGTGAATACTTGCTCGCGGTTTCGAGCGACTGGCCGTTCATTCTCGATGGACAGACGACGGCACAATATGCGGCAAATCGATTCCGTGAACATATTAAGCGATTTGAAGAAACGGAGCGGTTACTTGACGCTGGAGAATTAACGACCGACTGGCTTGAAACGCGTTATGCCGAATATCCCTTCTTAGCGGATACAGACATCGAACCAGACGTCTATTTGACGACGCATGATTACTATGTTGCGGTGCAACGTGAAACGTCATGGAACGATGCCGCGATTTTACTCGTCGCAAAAGATTACCAAGATTCGAACCGACCAATTGCTGAGTTTGCGAAGCGATTGGCAGGAGCGGGAGAAAATGTCTATGTCATCACAGAAAATGAGACGGCTTATCGATTTGAAGATGGCGTTCATATTTACGGCGTCCGCATGACGGGCCTACCGCTCGTTCAGACTTACAATCAGTTGGCCGGATTAAATCTTGCCGTGTTGCGTCAAGCGCAAGCCCTGCATAAAATCGTAGAATTCCGCCTTGTCCATAACTTTACGATGGAGACGGCGTCGGCTGCTCAATCGTTTGCTGAGATCAATCAGTTGCCGCTTGTCAGCAATGTGTACAATCTTGAGAGTGAACGTTCTCCAGCGAGTAGCGGTGGTTTAGTTGTTGCGATTAAACGATTAGAGGGCGAAGCACTTCGTCATTCACAATTGATTTATTTAGAACGTGAAGAAGCGCGACAAGGAATCGAAAATGATTATCATGTTGCTCAAAAACCGCTTGAATTCCAAGTGAACCTTGAAAAACCATACGAACAATTGGCGATTCAGAAAAAGAACGGATGAACAGTTGCAATTCCGTTCCTTTCTTGGTACGATACTTGAGTATGCTTAACCTTATGTAAAGCAAAAACACTTGATACATTGAGAGCTAGATAGGAGGGAATCCCATGCGCGTTAAAATTACTTTGGCTTGCACTGAAACTGGTGACCGTACTTATATCACTAAAAAGAACAAGCGTAACAACCCAGAGCGTCTTGAGTTGAAGAAATACAACCCACGTCTCCGTAAGCACACACTTCACCGTGAAGTAAAATAATTGAGATGGAAGCCGTCACCTTGTGTGATGGCTTTTTTTGTGAATGGGGGAATACTATATGAATAAAAAAGCAGCGCGACGGGTAATCGGTGAGCGACTGAACGAGTTGGAAAACCGGCAGGAGCGGGAACGACGAATTGCAGAGCAGTTATTTGTATTGCCAGAATGGATGAGTGCGACATCAATTGCGGTGACCCTCTCGTTTCGAAACGAATGTTCAACGGATCGAGTCATTCAACAAGCATGGGCGGATGGAAAACGTGTCGTCATTCCGAAGGTCATCGGTCAAGAAATGAGATTTTTTGAACATTCGCCAAGCAGTCGACTGATTGAGAATTCGATGGGGATTTTTGAACCGGATGCAACTGCTTTTGAAATTGCATTGCCGACGATTGATCTTTGTATCGTACCGGGTCGTGCCTATATGCGTAATGGCTATCGCTTAGGATGGGGTGGTGGGTTTTATGATCGTGCGTTGATTGATTTTTCAGGTCCGACGCTTTCGATTGCATTTGCCGTTCAAGTCGTGGAACGATTCGAAGTAGAATCATTTGATCGCCCGGTTGATACAATTGTCACTGAAGATGAGGTCATTCAATGTCATTAACTGTTCTTCTATTCATCTGCTTAGCTCTCGGATATGCTGGCTATCAATTTGGATTATTAACGAAAAGCGGTGCATTGTTGACGATACTTGTCGGCAGCACGGTCGTCTATGCGCTCGATTATGAAGGATTAGTCCTGTTACTGTTATTCTTCGGTAGCTCTAGCCTGTTATCAAAACTCGGTAAGGCACGCAAGCAGTCCGTCGATCAAATCGTCGAGAAGGATGGTGCACGAGATGGTTGGCAAGTACTTGCCAACGGTGGAACCGCTATGCTTGCTTCGATAGGCGTTGTACTGACAAATGAATTTGATTTTTTATTAGTTTTCTTGATTGTCATTGCTGCTTCGAATGCAGATACATGGGCATCCGAGATTGGTCCGCTTTCTAAAAAAGAACCGATTTCAATCCGGACGTTTAAACCGGTCTTACGAGGAACGAGCGGCGGGGTATCTTTACTCGGGACACTCGCGACAATCATCGGTGCATTATTTATCGCGACAGCGGGTGACATTCTATTCGATTTGTCCGTAAAGCAATGGTTGATCGTCGCGGCCGGAGGTGTCCTTGGCAGTATTCTCGATACGGTGTTAGGCGCTACCGTTCAACGAAAGTATCGTTGTCAGATTTGTGGCAAAGAAACCGAGAAAAAAATCCATCATGGTACTACGACACAATATGTCCGAGGGTGGAAGTGGCTAGGGAATGACGCCGTTAATTATTTGTCCAGTACGCTAGCGGGGCTGATTGGTTTCATGTTGTATCGATTGTGGTAATGGAACGTGAAGTACCTGACTTCCTTATGTTAGGATATTGTTGACACAAATTAGACAAAATGTGACCGTTTACACAGTCTTTAATAGTTTGTGAAAGATGTTACAATCTAATTGTGAGATAGTTAACAAACTTTTAATTTGTTTGGAAGGGTGGACATATCGGATGGAATTACATGCTAAAGTTACACGCGTTGCGTTAATTGGTGCGGGGGCAGTAGGATCAAGTTTTGCGTATCAAATGACGACAGCTGGACTTTGTGAAGAACTTGTCATCATTGATGTGAATAAAGCAAAAGCTGAAGGGGAAGCGATGGATTTAAATCACGGGACGCCATTCAGTTCTTCGCCGATGCGAATATGGGCAGGGGATTACGGGGATTGTAAAGATGCCGAAGTCATCGTGATCACGGCCGGTGCACCACAAAAACCGGGTGAGACACGACTTGACCTCGTTGCGAAAAATGCTTTAATCATGAAAGAAATGATGCGCCAAATCATGGAATCAGGATTTGACGGCATCATCGTCGTCGCATCAAATCCCGTTGACATCATGGCACATTTAGCATGGAAATATTCTGGTTTACCAAAGTCACGCGTCTTCGGATCAGGAACGGTACTCGATACGGCACGCTTGCGCCAAATGTTAGGAGAATACTTTAATATCGATTCACGAAACGCCCACGCCTATATTTTAGGTGAGCATGGCGACACGGAATTCGCTGCCTGGAGCAACTCAAGAATCTATGGAAAAACGATTGATGAACTGCTTGCAGAAGACGATCGTTATTCTCAAAAAGATTTAGATCAAATCTATATCAATGTACGCGATGCAGCCTATCATATCATTGAACGAAAAGGTGCAACATACTATGCGATTGGACTTGGTCTCGTTCGGATCGTCCGTGCGATTCTCGGGAACGAGAACTGTTTGTTGACTGTAGGAGCGCACGTTGACGGACAGTACGGGATTTCTGGTATTCATATCGGTGTACCTGCCGTGATTAACCGACAAGGTGTGCGCGAAGTCATCGAGGTGTCGCTGACGGATGAGGAATTAAAAAAATTCCATCATTCGGCGGAAGTTTTACGTCAAACGATGGAACCTGTCTTACGTTAAATCGGAAGCGTCAATCGTACCCACTGAACTCGGGCAAACGGAGTTTCAGTGGGTACGATTTTTTGATTAGAAAAAAGGACGCGATAAAAAATCTGAAAACTAGGTTTTATTTTACTAGAAAAAGGTTATGTTAGGGATAGAAGAGTTTTTCATGTCTTAAGAAACATTAGAAAACTCACAAAGGGGAGAAACGATAGTCATGTATACATTTCGAACGTTAACAAAGGAAGATGCAGAACAGTATTGGCGCTTACGCCTCGAAGGTCTAAAAAATCATCCGGATGCATTTGGTCATTCTTTTGACGATGAGCAACAAACGCCACTCGAAGAAGTTCAAGAGGGGCTCGAAGGAGATCCGGAGTCTGATGAAGTTTGGATCGGGATATTCGATGAAGATACATTGTTTGGATTTGGTCAGGTCAAACCGTACGAACTGTCACGGGAATCACATAAGGCGATGAT
Source organism: Exiguobacterium sp. s80 (assembly GCF_018618725.1). Taxonomy (NCBI): domain Bacteria; kingdom Bacillati; phylum Bacillota; class Bacilli; order Caryophanales; genus Exiguobacterium; species Exiguobacterium sp. s80. The sequence goes on from NZ_JACSMP010000001.1 coordinate 227,250, forward strand.
TTCTGGTGTCTATATCTCACCGGATTATCGTGGGGGCACGGGTCGCGCCCTGATGGAGGCCTTGATTGAAGAGGCGAAACAAATTCCGGAAGTCGAACAAGTCATTCTAGCCGTCTTGTCAGGAAATGAAGCTGCTCAAAAACTCTATGAATCACTTGGCTTCGAAGTATATGCAGAAGACCCTGATTCGGTCAAACTAGAGGATGGGACGTATCGAGATGACATTTGGATGAAAAAATACGTCTAAATGAAAGAGTTAAGAAGTCATTTAAAGGATGAAAGTCGTAGCGCAACTGATGCTATGGCTTTTTTCCATAGCAGACGGTCGCTTTTTTTGAGTGTGCATTCTTTTTCGACTGGAGAGAGATATTTGGTATCATAAGAAGGAAACGATTTCATTAAAATAAGCCGTCCTTTCTTAAAAAGGACGTCAAACGAGGAGCGAACAAGATGAAAGCTGTGATTGAGACGATTCGTGAATTAGTAGAAATCCCAAGTCCGACTGGATTTACCGCGCATGCTCTTACATATGTAGAAAATCGATTTAAAGCAGAAGGAATTACGTATAAAAAGTTAGAAAAGGGAGCATTGCTCGCTACGTTGCCCGGACAGTCTTCACGGATTCGTTTGTTGACAGCACACGTCGATACGCTCGGGGCGATGGTCAAAGAGATTTTGCCAACAGGGCGACTGACGTTATCTCAACTTGGCGGTTATGCGTGGACGGCAATCGAAGGTGAAAATTGTCTCGTCCATAAAATGGACGGACAGACGATCTCAGGAACGATTTTGTTCCATCACTCAAGCGTCCATACGTCACGCGTGACGAACACGGAAGAGCGAAATGCGACGAATATCGAAGTGAGACTCGATATCCGGTCAACGACGGCAGAGGAAACACGGGTAGCAGGGATTGAAGTCGGTGACATCGTGACGTTCGATCCGCGATTTATTCATACCGAAACAGGTTTCGTCAAATCACGTCATCTGGACGATAAAGCATCCGTCGCCCTGTTGCTCGAACTGATCAAGGAGTGGAAAAACGAGACATTACCGCATACGACGCAAATTCTGATTTCGAATTATGAAGAAGTCGGATTTGGTGGGAATGCCGGTTTTTCTGAAGACGTCGCAGAATACATCGCTGTCGATATGGGCGCATTAGGAGAAGGACAACACTCGGATGAATATACGGTATCAATCTGTGCGAAAGATAGCTCAGGACCGTATGACCTTGCATTACGTCATCAGTTCACACGTCTTGCCCAAAGCCATTCGATTCCGTATAAGGTCGATATCTATCCATATTACGGTTCTGACGCTTCAGCAGCCGTCAGTGCGGGGCACGACGTCCGTCATGGACTGCTTGGTCCAGGAATCGAATCGAGTCACTCGTATGAACGGACGCATGAAGCGTCACTTCAAGCGACGTATGATTTACTGAATGTGTTCGTGAAGGAGAAAATGAATGATGAAAACACTTTATGATGTGCAACAGTTATTGAAAACGTACGGGACGATTGTCTATTTAGGCGATCGCGAGTCGGATATAGCAATGATGATGCTCGAACTCGATGAGCTCGAGCAAGCCGGTGTGTTAGAAAAAAAGCAATATGATTCAGCGAAAGTGATTTTGGCACATGAATTGAAAAAATCACGACATTCGTAAGAAAAAAATCTTGTGCAACCCTTTGCACAAGATTGCCGTTCAGCTAAACTAATAGAGATGAAATCATTTACGAATAAGGGAGCTATGCAGATGAAATGGTTACTCGGGATTGATATTGGTGGAACGACAGTCAAGATGGCAATTCTTGATTTACAAGGCATCATCGTTGAAAAATGGGAGATCGAGACGGTTATCCTGAATGATGGGGAACAGATTCCAGGCGACATCGCGACATCTTTTTTTGAGAAATGTAAAGAGAGTAATAAACGTCCGGAAGACTTCGTTGGTGCCGGAATCGGTGCACCAGGCTTCATCGACTTTAATACCGGTGTCGTCGAACGTGCCGTAAACATCGGTTGGAATAACTTTGAGTTGATTGGTGAATTTGAACGATTGACGGGTTTACCGGCTGTTATTGAAAATGATGCGAATGCAGCGGCAATTGGTGAGATGTGGAAAGGTGCCGGTAGTGGAGCGACGGAGTTACTTGCTGTGACACTCGGGACAGGCGTCGGTGGTGGATTGATTACGAACGGTCAAATCGTTCACGGGACAGTCGGGATGGCAGGAGAAATCGGGCATATCACGATGTTAGCAGAAGGCGGCGTCCTGTGCGGTTGTGGACGAAAAGGATGTCTTGAAACGATCGCCTCTGCGACCGGTGTAGCACGTCTCGGGCTCGAAAAACGAAAAGGACAGGAAACGGTCCTGAACGATATTCAAGCCGTGACGGCGAAGGATGTCTTCGATGCCTATACGAAGGGCGACCGGATTGCGACGGAAGTCGTCGAGGAAGTGACGTTCCATCTCGGATTAGCAATCTCGAATCTCGCGAACAGCATCAATCCGGAAATGATCGTTATCGGTGGTGGGGTTTCAAAAGCAGGGGATGCTTTGATGGTACCGCTCAAAAAACAATTTGAACGCTTCGCGTTACCGCGTGTGTTTGAGTCGACGACTTTCAAAATTGCTGAACTTGAGAATGACGCAGGTGTCATCGGTTGTGCATGGCTTGCGAAACAAATGTTCTTGAAAAAATGATTTCATTAAATTTCAGAAAAAGGTTCGCTTTTGCGAATCTTTTTTTTGTTTACAAACGTAAGGAAAGTATGTGATTGTTAAGTATCTGCTTTGTTCAGGTTGCATTTTTGTAAAAGTAAGCGTAAAATTTTCACGTGATACGGGTATAAATAGAATATGGATTGACGTGTAAAAGTTCCAGGTCAAGAACACACGTATATTAGGAGGCAGGTTTTTATGCAGCAAGACTCTGGCATTTGGTCGCGCATGCGACTAAAGGTAGGCCAAGGTGTGAAAAGCACCTACACAGAACATAAACTTTTTTGGATTGCGACATTGTTAATTTGGTTAAAAACGTATGTAGCATACACGCTGTTTTTCGATGTTCCGATTACGAATTCAGCACAAGCATTCATCTTACTGATTAATCCAATCAGTTCGGCGCTCTTCATGTTTGGATTTAGTTTCTTCTTCCGTGGTAACGTTCAAAAATGGTTCATCTACGGAATACTCGTCCTTGCGACGCTCGTTCTTTATGCGGACATCATTTTCTTCCGCTTCTTCAATGACTACTTGACGTTACCGGTCTTGTTCCAAACATCAAATGCTGAGACGGTCTCAGCATCGCTTACATCATTGTTGACATGGGCAGACTTATTGATTGTCGGCGATCTATTGATTCTTCCATTCTTCTTACGGAAAATGGACATGTCTAAAAATGTCGCGTCACGAGGACGCGCGATTTTAGCGTTCGTCGCAGCAACTGCTGTCTTCCTTGGAAACTTGGCACTTGCGGAAACGGAACGTCCGGAACTATTGACACGGGCATTTGATCGCGAACTACTCGTCAAAAATATCGGAACGTTTAACTTCCATATGTATGACGCGTTGATTCAATCAAAAACATCAGCACAAAAAGCTCTTGCGGACAGTTCTGAATTGTCGGAAGTTCAAAACTTCGTCGCGTCGAAGTATGCTGAGCCGAACCCGGTCATGTTCGGCAAGTACGAAGGTAAAAACGTCATCGTGATGTCATTCGAATCGGCCCAATCATTTGCGGTTGGCCTGAAAGCGCCGAATGGTCAAGAAATCACACCGAACTTAAACAAATTAATTAAAGAGTCACATTCATGGGATAACTTCTACCATAATACGGGACAAGGGAAGACATCGGATGCTGAATTCATCTTAGAGAATTCAATCTATCCACTTGGGCGTGGTTCTGCGTTCTTTACGAATGGGGAAAATGAATTCCGGGCAACACCAGAGATGTTAAAAGAAGACGGCTATTATTCTGCCGTGTTCCATGCGAACAATAAATCGTTCTGGAATCGTGACATCGTCTACAATAGTTTTGGTGTCGATCGTTTCTTCTCGGAGACCGATTATGATCTCGGTAACCCGGATGATTTAACGGAGTGGGGTTTACTCGACGACAAGTTCTTTGAACAGTCGTTACCAATGTTGAAAGATCTTCCACGTCCGTTTTATTCGAAGTTCATCACATTGACGAACCACTATCCGTTCGAAATGCCGAAACCGGAAGATGAACTCGTCCCACCGCTTGAGACGAGCTCGACGACATTGAATCATTATGTCCAAGCCCTCGCATACCAAGACATGGCACTCGGTAAGTTCATCGATGGTCTGAAAGAGGATGGTACATGGGACGATACAATCTTCATGTTGTATGGAGACCATTACGGAATCTCGACGAACCATAACGCGGCGATGGCGGAACTCCTCGAAAAAGATGAGTTGACGGCATATGACGTCGCTCAGTTGCAACGTGTTCCGTTCGTCATTCACTTACCAGGACAAACTAAAGGTGTGAAGCACGAAGAAGTGGCGAGTCAAATCGACATGAAACCAACGTTGCTCCACCTATTAGGAAAAGACTTTAAGGATGAAGTCTTATTCGGAACAGACTTGTTCTCAAAAGAACATAAAGATTACGCCTTGTTCCGTGATGGGTCTATCATCACCGATAAAACCGTTTATACACAAGAAACGTGTTATGACCGGAAAACAGGTGAAGAAGTGACGGATGAAGAAAATGGAGCCATCTGTAAAGAGGCAGTCAAACAGTCTGAAAAAGAACTCGGTCTGTCGGACAAAGTCATTTACGGTGACTTGCTACGTTTCTTACAAAAGTCTAAATAAGTCGTGATAAACACTAAAATAGCCGAAATCCCTCTACGTCTTAAGGGATTTCGGCTTTCTTTTGTTCGTACGATCCGTTTCGCAAGACTTATGACGACAAAAAAAGGTGAGCCTTCTCGACGAGAAAGCTCACCTTTTTAATGTTTATCCAACGATTACGATGGGATTCCACCGAAAATCAGCGTCGCAATACCGAACCAGCCGAATAGTACAACAGTCAGTCCAGCAAATACGAGTGGAAACATTTGGCGTTTCTTAAGTGAACGGACGACGGCCCAAACACCGACGAGTGCTACGATGAAGAAAAGCCAACCGATTGGTTGATCCAAATGCATGACGTACTCCCCCTTAAAAATCACGTTATGAAGTTCACGAAGATTTCACTTAAATCTCACTTTTTAGTTTAGCTGACTATCCGCCTAAAGTCGAGAGGGGGAAGAGGGAAGTTTCGACAATTTCGTGTATAGTAGAAAAGAATGATGTTTAAAAGGAGTCTGATCATATGGAAATCGTAAGTATTACTTCAGGTATCGCCTCGGAAAACGGATACCTTCTTTTTCGAGATGGGAAATGTCTCGTCATTGATCCGGGAACGGAAGATATGCGTTTCTTTGACGAAATCGAGCAGCGGAACGCGCAAGTCGAAGCAATCCTCTTAACACACGCTCATTTTGATCACATCGGTGGCGTTGACATGTTGAGACGATTCACATCGGCTCCAGTCTATCTTCATCAAAAAGAAGCAAAATGGTTGGCGAATCCCGATTTAAATGGATCGTCGAAGTTTGGTGTGCCGCCGGTCAAAGTCAAACCGGCTGAGCATCGGTTAGAGCCTGGACCACTCTCAATCGGTAGTTTTAACATGCATGTTCTCGAGACGCCTGGGCATTCGCCTGGTAGCGTTACGTTCTACTTCAAAAATGAACGGGTTGCCTTTGCCGGCGATTTGTTGTTTAAGCAGAGTGTTGGGCGGACGGACTTACATGGTGGCGACCAAGACACGTTGATGCGCTCGATTGATCGAATCATCGCTGAGTTGCCGCATGACACGACGTTTTACCCTGGACATGGTCCGACGACAACATTGCGTCAAGAAGTTAAGAACAACCCGTTCTTTTGATTACGTGTAAAAAAACGCCTTCTCTTCGATTGAAGAGAAGGCGTTTTTTTATTTTACATCTGGAAGTTGGACCAATACGTGAAGACGATAAAGAATACTGTTAAGTAAGCTGCAAAGATGTAGACATACGTTTTTTCAGTTAGGCGAAGATAGCCTAATGCTGCAAAGAAGACAGTTTGTGCCAAGAAGACAAAGCCCATAACTAAAAATGAATCCGTATGCTCACTTGAGCTCGCGTCGCCGCCGAGTGCGCCGATAAATGCCATGACTGCAATGATTCCAGTCCAAAATCCGAGTACGCGGTACATTCTCCCCATTCATATAACCCCCTAAATCCGACAGATAGTCAATATACGTACTTATTTTACCAAGCAAACAATCATCCGTCCATCATGTTCTAGTGTTTGTTAAGGAATAACTGTGAACAAAAGATGAAGTTTAATAAAAAGTTGTACAATAGTTGTACAAAAGGTGTACAAACTAAAAAAACCGTGGTATAGTTTCTGTAATGAGAAGCGCATATTTTGAGAGGAGGAGCAACAATGGCAAATGAGTTGATATTTTTCACGTATCCGAGCTGTACATCTTGTCGTAAAACGAAATCATGGTTAAAAGAGGAACATGTTGATGTAGAAGAACGCCATCTGTTCAGAAATGCTCCGACAGTGGACGAATTGATGGAATTGTTGAAATTATCGACAGACGGCATCGAAAGTTTACTCGCAACACGCAGCCAAGCTTTCAAAGATCTTGGGATTGATGTAGAGGATATGAAATTAAGCGAACTACTCCGATTGATGAGCGATAATCCGAAACTGTTACGTCGTCCAATCATTACTGATGGCAAACAACTCGTAATCGGGTATGATAAACCAGGTCTTGAAACACTAGCGAAGCGCAAAGCACGCTTAATCGCTCAAGTATCTTAAAGAAGCCGAGTTGTCCGGGCTTCTTTTTTTTTGTACTTTTTTAAGTAAGGAGGTGTCATGTTGAGAGAACTTGTCAGTCAATTGATTCAGCGATTTGCAAAAGGTGGTGTCACCGATGTGCATTTTGTTCCAGATGAACAAATGGCGCGTGTCATTTGTAGGACGGCCGACGGATTAAAGGAACAAGAAGCAATCCCTTTTAGTCAATACAGTTCAATCGTTAGTCATATTCGGTATGAATCCAACTTGAAAGAACAAAATGAACGGATTCCGCAAAGTGGTGTCTATCCGGTTGACCAAAGCGGGATGCGGGTCTCGATTTTACCAAGTCGTCACGGGGACGCGATGTCATGGCGCTTCTATCGGGCGGTTGTCTCGAGTGAGATTGCATCGACGCTTCTCAATCCGATTGAGGATTTAGAATGGCTTCAACAACAAAGTCACGGTTGTATCATCATTTCTGGGACGACGGGGGCAGGTAAGACGACGATGCTCTATTCCTTGATGGCATCGATGGAAGGCAAGCGGATCATCTCTGTCGAGGACCCCGTCGAATGTACGGTGCCTGGTGTCTTACAGCTTGAGTTAAATGAAAAGGCCGGTTTTGACGCGACACGTTGTTTTGAGGAAATTCTTCGGGCAGACCCGGATTGGATTGCTTTTGGGGAAGTTCGAACTGCTGAAGCGGCACGACTCTCGATCAATGCTGCTCTTAGTGGGCACGTCGTCGTATTTACTTTACATGCCGGAACAGTCAATGAAGTGTTGTTACGCTTAAAATCGCTAGGGATTTCAGGGGAGGAGTTAGCGGTCTGTAAAAAAATCATTCATCTTTACCGGGAGGAGGGGGATGTCCACTGTACAGTAGAAAACTTAACACGAACAGCAAATGTCGCTTTTTAAACCGATTTCATCGACTATTGTCAAAAGGCATTTCGACGAAAGAAACGTTAGAAATCTTACAACGATTCGAAGAGCCGATCCTTCTGCCGGTCATTGAAGAAATCAAACGTCGGTTAGAGAGCGGAAATCCGTTATCCATCGCATTAGAACCACTCGCCTTGTCCCCTTCGCTCCAGCGTCTGCTTCAGGTGGGTGATCAAACGGAACGCCCCTTGATGATTTTACATCAGGTCATTCGCTTGCTGGAGTTAGAAAATCAAATGAAAAAGAAATTTTGGAAAATGGCGCGGTATCCACTTGTCCTCGCCTCAAGCTTGATGTTACTTTTCATGTTTTATGCCCTCTACGTGTTTCCTTCCCTACTCGAGATGTCGAGTCCAGAAAGTCTTCCGCGCTTTTTAGTCTTGATTTTACACCCTTCAGCCAAGTACGTCCTTGCAGCGACTCCGATTCTGTTACTTTCAATCCTCCTTCTCACCTTTCGTCTGATTCCGGTCAAACGGCTATTACAGTTTAAAATCATTCAGAAACTCCTTCAGTTGTATTACAGTTACTTGTTTACGATTGAGATTGGTTCCTTTATTGACGCAGGTTTCTCGTTAGAAGAGGCTTTCCGCTCGCTTGAACAGGGACAGACGGGAAAGAAACAACAAATGTACGCGATGCTTCACCAACATCAACAAGCGGGCACCTCGTTATCTGAAGCCATCTTACAAGAACAAATCATTGATGTTGAAACCGTTGGGCTCGTTCACCTTGCTCGAGAAAGTGGTGACTTAGGTCCATTATTGCTAGCACAAGCCAGTTTGTTGCATGAATCGATTGAAGAAGAGTTAGAGAAAAAACTGCTGTTGATTGAACCGGTCTTGTATGGAGGCTTGACGATCATGACAGGCAGCTTATTTTTTATTTTGTACTACCCGATCCAACTGGCGATTCAACAACTTCCATTTTGAAGAAAGAAGGAGTTTTGATTATGAGACGATTCTTGAAAAACGAACGTGGATTCACTTTACTTGAAATGGCTGCTGTCTTATTAATTATTTCGCTACTGCTGCTCGTATTAATTCCGACGATGACGAGCGGGAAAGATCAAGCGAAAGGTGTTAGTTGTGAAGCGAACATCCGTGTCATTCGTTCCGAGGTCAACCTCTATTATGCGAAAGAAAAAAAATATCCGGAAACATTGCAGACGATTAACCGTGGTACTGCTGAAAAACCAAATGAACTGCTCTGCGATCAGGAGACGTATACCTATGATTCAAAAACAGGCGAACTTACGAAGTGACGGGTTTACATTGATTGAAATGAGTGGAGTCTTAATGATTACAGGTCTGCTGTGCTTATTGTTATTGCCGACTGTTATTGATCGGCGCCCGGCAATTTATTTACTCGAACAAGACATTGCGATGATGCGGCAAGATTTTCAGACGTTACGGTTGCTGCAATACTCCAAAACGGATAATCAAAATACCATTCAATTTCGATGGCGTGCAGACGGAACGGGATATTTTATCATGGTGAACGATCGAATCCTGTGGCAGAGAACGTTTCAACCTGGTCATAGTTGTATCATCCCGACGACCGGGCGAGTGATTTACTTTAAAAGTTATCATTCGACCTATGCCTCGACCTGGTACTGCCGTTCAGCAAAACAAGAATATGAAATAAAATTCCTCCTCGGAAATTATCAAATGTTGATTCAACAAATGAGGTGAAATGGCATGCGGTCAAAGGTAAAAAGAGTTGTTTGCTCGGAGGAAGAGCGTGGATTCACTCTCCTTGAAGTGACACTTTCACTTGTCGCCATCAGTTTGTTCTTAGTATTAGCGATTGATCCTTACTTGAATTTCGAAAAACAAAAAACACAGTTAATTGTTGAGACACGGCGCTTGGACGAGATGGCATCGAAGCAAGTGGCGGGTGATTCAATGGGGTATCGTATCGAGGAAGGGAAGTGGTGTCTTGAAACGTTATGCCTTGCGAGCCGAATCCGGAACGACCCTCCTCGAAATTTCAATGGTCCTTTGGTTGAGTCCTCTATTACTCCTTGGATTATTGACGATGACACAACTCGTTAGCAACGCCAACCAAACAGAATGGATGGAAGAGGACCTGTTTTTTCATACCGTCGAACGATTGATGTGGCGCAGCATTGAGTGTGGATTAGTAGGAGAAGAGCTGAGGGGGCGGGATGTCGACCCTGGAGAGGAGCCGATTAAATGGCGGCTCGTTCGTGTACAAAATCAAATACGGCTCAAAAAAGAGTTTGGAGGCGAACTGACGTATGCCCACGACGTGACGCATTATCGAATCAAAGAAGACGGTGCCCGAATCGTAATCGAACTCAATCAGCGGTCTCGAACTTACGCCTGCAAGAAACCGGGTTCATCCTGATTCAAACCTTATTGATTCTGATAGGAATTGGTGCCATGATGCTACTAGGTTGTATGCGGATGGATGAGACCATCAAACAGTATAAGCTAGAGCAAGAGGCGCTTCAACTCGAGTCCCTTGTCAGAGCGGCATCACATGACTGTCGCCAAGATGAGACGATCCGTTATCCGATTGGACGAGTTACTTGTATCCGAACGGATAAAGGCTTTAAAATGGAAGCAATCTTAGATAATGGACAAAGAATCGAGGCGGTCGTTTCGGATGGATAAGGTTTATGTAATTGGTTTTATGGGAACTGGTAAAACAGCGATTGGTCGGAAGTTAAGCGAACGATATGACGTAGATGAACTGGATGAACGTTTTGTTCAAGAGTATGGTCAATCAATTGCTGATTTTTTTGCAGCACATGGTGAGGCAGGGTTTCGAGCGCGCGAAAGCGAATTGTTACGAAACAGTCAATCTCAAATTGTCATCACGGGTGGTGGAATCATTGAACGACCCGAAAATCGTACATGGATGAAGGAAACGGGTACGGTAATCTGGATTGATACACCATTCGATTCGATTTGGAGACGAATTGAGTCGGACCGAAATCGTCCCTTAGTAGGGAAGTACGAGACTGTGAAGTCTTTGTATATGCGCAGACGTCCTATCTATGCAGACGGTGCGGATCTTCGTTTAGAGGGAATGAAATCGATTCGGGAGCTAACGGCAGAAATAGAATCGGTATTGGAGGAAAAGTCATGATTTGGATTAACCTTGGAATCATTGTAGTAGCGGTCCTCGGCTTAGTTGCTTATGGATTTGTGCTTTATAAAAAGAAGATTTCACAAGACTTACGGCTTGTAAAACAGTTGTTGGAGCGATTTACGATCCGTCAGCAAACGTTGCAGGCAGGCGTCGACCATACGACGAATCGGATTGATCAAATTAAAGGAAATGTCGATCATCTTGTGAGTGAAGGGAAGCGTGTTGAGCAAGGGGCGCGTCAACTAATGGTTGAAGGGCAACGACTTTCAACAGAAGTTCAACATACAGCTGGACTCAAGCAATTTTGAAATGGCTTTCATTGAGCGAATGTGAAACAATAGGAGAGAAGGGACTTCGTCCTTTCTCTCTTTAGTTTTGTTCAATTTCCGAATAAACCTAGAAAAATAGGTTTGAAGTTGATAGAATGTAAATGAAAGTTGAACATTAAAGAGAAAAGGAACATAAAATGTTCGTAAATAGGGGGATATGTATGAGTCAGACGACATTGAAGAGAACGCCATTGTTTGAAACGATCGCACCGATGGGGAAAATGGTCGATTTTGCAGGGTTTGAAATGCCGGTTCTGTTTTCATCAATCAAGGAAGAACACATTGCAGTACGTGAACAAGTAGGGATGTTCGATGTATCTCATATGGGAGAATTGTTAGTGACAGGTCCTGAAGCATTAGCGTTTCTTCAAAAGACGCTGTCGAATGATATCTCTAAGATTGCCATTGGACAGGCTCAATACAATGTTTTATGTCAAGAAGATGGTGGGACGGTCGATGACTTGCTTGTATATCGACTGGAAGAGGAAAAATATTTACTAGTCGTCAACGCCTCGAATATCGAGAAAGATGAAGCGCATCTTCGTTCGTATCTAGAAGGAAACGTGTTACTTGAAAACCAATCGGATGCGTATGGGCAGATTGCCGTCCAAGGTCCTAAAGCAGAAGAAGTCCTGTCGGCGATGACGGAGCTCGCATTAAATGAAATTAAATTTTTCCGGTTCGTTTACGGGAAAGTGGCAGGCATCGACATGTTAGTTTCGCGCAGTGGTTATACGGGAGAAGATGGATTCGAGTTATATATGCCGGCAGCAGATGCAGAACATGTCTTTAAGACACTACTTGAAGCAGGTGTCGTTCCATGTGGTCTTGGCGCGCGTGATACTTTACGTTTTGAAGCGTGTTTACCACTCTATGGTCATGAGTTATCGGCGACGATTTCACCGATCGAAGCAGGGATGGGGTTTGCCGTCAAACCACAAGCGAAAAAATTCATCGGGTCAGATGTGCTCGCACAACAAAAAGAACAAGGCGCACCACGCCGTTTGATTGGACTTGAACTCGTCGATAAAGGGATTGTCCGTCAGGATGCTCCGGTTTTACTGAATGGAGAGACTGTTGGTTTTGTGACGACAGGGACGTTGCCGCCGACAATCGGTAAAGCCATTGCCTTGGCGCTCGTGCCAGCAGAATATGCGACAGAGGATCAGTTCGAAGTGGAAGTACGTGGAAAGAAACTAGCCGCAAAACGTGTGAACACACCGTTTTATCGTCGAGCCAACTAAGGGGGACTTATAGATGGATTTTCGTTATTTACCGATGACGCAAGAAGATGAAAAAGAGATGTTACAGACGATTGGTGCAAATTCGATTGAAGATTTACTAGCAGATATTCCAGCCGCTGTCCGCGACCAAGGGACGTTAGAAGAAGTCGGGATTCCGCTACCGGAAACAGATTTGATTCGGACACTCTCGAAGCTTGCTGACCAAAATATGAATACGAAGCAATATCCATCGTTCCTCGGTGCAGGCATTTACGATCACTATGCACCGGCTGTCGTCAATCATATGTTGTTGCGTTCAGAATTCTATACGGCGTATACACCCTATCAACCTGAAATCTCACAAGGGGAACTGCAAGCGATTTTCGAGTTTCAGACGATGATTTGTGAATTGACAGGAATGGATGTCGCGAACTCATCGATGTACGACGGCATTACAGCACTAGCGGAAGCGGCAATGCTTGCCTGTGCCCATAAAAAGAAAAAGACGATCGTCTTGTCGGATGGGGTTCATCCGGAAGCACATGATGTCGTTCGGACGTATGCGAAAGGGCCGGGGCTCGATGTCGAGACGCTTGCGTTACGGGACGGCGAGACGGCAATCGAACAATTAGACGGACTTGATGATCTCGCATGTGTCATCGTCCAATACCCGAACTTTTATGGACGCGTCGAAGATTTACAAGCGTTAGCAGATGCAACACATGCAAAAGGCGGTTTATTTATCGTCTCGGCCAATCCGCTTGCCCTCGGACTGCTTGAAGCACCTGGGAAACTCGGTGCGGATATTACGATTGGCGATTGCCAACCGTTCGGGATTCCCCAAAGTTTTGGTGGACCGACGTGTGGCTACTTCACGACGACAAAAGCCTTAATGCGTAAAATTCCGGGTCGTCTCGTCGGTCAGACAGTGGATGAGGATGGCAAACGCGGTTTCGTCTTGACGCTCCAAGCTCGCGAACAGCACATTCGTCGTGATAAAGCGACATCAAATATTTGTTCCAACCAAGCGTTGAACGCATTGGCGGCATCGATCGCGATGAGCGCGTTCGGAAAACAAGGGATTCGTGATTTAGCGGTCCGCAACTTGCAAACGGCACATGCCTTGAAAAAATCATTGAAAGCAGCCGGCTTCCGCATCGTCGATGATGGACCGAGCTTTAATGAATTCGTCGTCGAATTACCAATCGATGCGGAAGAAGCAAGTCGTCAATTGCTTAAAGCGGGAATTATCGGTGGATTGCCGCTCGGCACATACGACGCAAAACGAAGTCGTGAAATGCTTGTCTGTGCAACAGAATTACGGACGAAAGAAGAGCTCGATCAATTCGTGTCAGCGTTAGGGGGATTAACTCATGCATAAATCAAGTGAACAAACATTGATTTTTGAAATCTCAAAACCCGGTCGTGTCGCATATGCGTTACCACTCGCGACGGTCGAAGAAGAAGCAATCGAAGACATGTTGCCAGCTTCTTTTGTACGAAAAGAAGATGTCGCGTTACCGGAAGTTTCGGAACTGGATCTTGTCCGTCACTACACGGCACTTTCAAACCGAAACCACGGTGTGGATTCCGGGTTCTATCCGCTCGGTTCATGCACGATGAAATACAATCCTAAAATCAATGAAGATATGGCACGACTTCCCGGGTTTGCCCACATTCATCCGCTTCAACCGGTTGAGAGCATTCAAGGAGCGCTCGGTTTGATGTATGACTTACAAGAAAAGTTAGCAGTCATCACGGGAATGGATGAAGTGACGCTTCAACCAGCAGCAGGGGCACACGGAGAGTGGACTGGATTGATGTTGATCAAAGCCTATCATCATGCGCGCGGCGACTTCAAACGGACGAAAGTACTCGTTCCAGACTCGGCACACGGCACGAACCCGGCATCGGCGTCTGTCGCAGGATTTGATACCGTGACGGTCTTGTCAGATGAACGAGGTCTTGTTGACTTAGAAGACTTAAAGAGCAAAGTGGGAGACGATACAGCGGCTTTAATGTTGACGAACCCGAACACGCTCGGATTGTTTGAATCGGATATCGTCGAGATCGCAAAAGCAGTCCATGAAGCAGGCGGGAAATTGTATTACGATGGAGCAAACTCGAATGCCATCATGGGGATTGCACGTCCCGGCGATATGGGCTTCGATGTTGTTCACTTGAACCTCCACAAAACGTTTACCGGCCCTCACGGTGGTGGTGGTCCTGGTTCAGGTCCGGTCGGTGTCAAACAAGACTTAATCCCTTATTTACCGAAACCGATCGTCGCAAAAACAGACGAAGGATTCATCCTTGATTATGATCGCAAAGATGCAATCGGACGTGTCAAACCATTCTACGGAAACTTCGGGATTAATGTCCGCGCCTACAGCTACATTCGGACGATGGGCGGAGAAGGTCTCGCCCGTGTCTCGAAAGAAGCTGTCTTGAACGCAAACTATATGTTAGCACGCCTCAAAGGAGCATATGACGCACCGTATGATGTCTATTGTAAACATGAGTTCGTCTTGTCGGGTCGTCGCCAAAAGGCACTTGGCGTGCGGACGCTTGATATCGCAAAACGACTGCTTGATTTCGGTTACCATCCACCGACAATCTATTTCCCGTTGAATGTCGAAGAGTGTATCATGATTGAGCCGACGGAAACGGAATCGAAAGAAACACTCGATGCGTTCTGTGACGCGATGCTCCAAATCGCACGTGAAGTCGAAGAAACGCCAGATGTCGTCCTGAACGCACCGCATACGACGGTCGTCAAACGGATGGACGAGACATTGGCAGCGCGTAAACCGGTGTTGCGTTATGAGCCGAAACAGGAAGTCCATGCATAACGGTTACTGAAAACGAACTGACTCGTAAGTCAGACTAAGATCGATTCCTATGACGGACGTTTCCGGTCGACATTAATTAAATGACCGATGATTCCATTTTTACTGGATCATCGGTCATTTCTATGCCTATTTTTGTCGTTCACGACCTCTTTAATCAGAGCGTCTCGTCAATGAGTCGACAAGCGAAAAAACCTTCCTGAGCCTGAGGCGTAGGAAGGGTTTTTCGCTTGAATAGTGAATTAGCTACGTTTGACTTTTCCAGTCCACTGTTTGAAACCGCCTTTAAGCTGGTACAAGTTCGTGTAGCCGGCTTTTTTCAAGACTTTAGCTGCTTGTGAAGAGCGCATGCTGCCTTGGCAATACAAGTAGATCGGCATATCTTTACGAAGCTCTTTCGAACGCATCTTCATTTGGCTAACCGGAATGTTACGCGCGCCAACGATATGACCGCCTTTAAATTCTTGTGTTTCCCGGACGTCGACGATTTGTGCCTTACGGTAGTTCGCGCGGAATTCCTCTTGCGAGAGTTTTGTGATGCCTTTGACTGGCATGAAACGCCAGACGACATAAGCAATCAATGCCACCCATAAGACGATTGTGATGATTGTGCCTGTTTCCATATTCAACTTCCAACCCCTTCGTTCATATAACATCTCTATCATTATAGTAAACGAAATCGATTTCGGCAATCGACTCGTCGTTGCGCAGGATAGAAAGGGTCTGATACACTTATACGGAAACGTTTTGGGGGTGTTCGCTTGGTAAAGAAATGGCAAGTATTGACGACCGAAGCATTAGAGCCGGCAATGAACATGGCAATTGATGAAGCATTGATTGCTTTTGTCGGGCGAGGAGAGATTGCGCCTACGCTTCGTTTTTACTCATGGGAACCACGCGGACTCAGTGTCGGTCATTTCCAGCGTGCGACACGTGATATCGATCGAAAGCGAATTGAAGAACTCGGTATCCCAATCGTTCGACGGATGACTGGTGGTCGAGCGGTTTTACATGCGGATGAACTCACATATAGTGTCGTCATTCAAGAGGCGACAGAAGGACTACCACGAACTGTAATCGAAAGTTATCGCCTGTTGACGGAAGGAATCCGGAAAGGCTATCATCACCTCGGTATTCCCGTTGAATTTTCAGTTCCGATGACGGAAGAAGAAAAGGAAGAGTTACGAAAGCCGAAATCGGCCGTTTGTTTTGATGCAGCCTCTTACTATGAATTGGCAGTCGGAAAACGGAAAGTCGCGGGGAGTGCTCAAGTTCGTCATCAAGGCGTTGTGCTTCAGCATGGATCAGTGCCTCTATCGGTTGATGAAGGTGAATTGTTTGACTGCTTCCTTTATGAAGATGAAACGATGCGTCAACGGATGAAGTCACGCTTTGCAGGGAAAGCGGTTGCCTTGAATGAACTCGCGGGCCGGAAAGTGTCATTCGAGGAAGTTCGTGATGCGTTTACACGTGGTTTTGAGGATGCGCTTCAATTGGAATTCGTTCCGCTTGAATTCAATGAGCGGCAATGGCAGGAAATTGAACACTTAGCCGAGAAGTATCGTAGTGATGAATGGAACTGGAAACGTTAAAGCGAAAGATTGGAAGGTGATGTCGTGCCGACTCCGAGTATGGAAGATTATTTAGAGCAAATTTATATCTTGATCGAAGAAAAAGGGTATGCCCGTGTATCGGATATCGCAGAACTATTAGGAGTACACCCTTCTTCTGTAACGAAGATGGTGCAAAAGTTAGACCGTGAAGAGTACCTCGTCTACGAAAAGTATCGCGGTCTCATGTTGACTGCAAAAGGTAGAAAGATTGGGAAACGACTTGTCGAACGGCATGCGCTGTTAGAAGATTTCTTGCGCCTTGTCGGCGTAGAAGAGTCACTAATCTATAAAGATGTCGAGGGAATTGAACATCACTTGAGTATCGAAGCACTTGATAAAATCAATGGGATGATTCAATTTTTCGCTGAACGCCCGGCTTTACAGGAAGAACTTCATAATTATCAACAAGCACACCCAGAAGACTGAGTGGGCTTGTTTTTTTACGTTAAACGCCTTATAAACGAACATTTGGTTATAAAATAATAAAAAAGTACGTGAATTGAACGGATTATGCTATACTGACGATGAAAATGACCGAAGGGGGTGACGGGTGGAAATTCACCCGGATACTATGGAAATCGTCATCAAAGAAAAATTGGTTTCAGAAACTGATTTAGCTAAAAAAGTGAGTGAACTCGCAATCGAGATTGAACAGGATGCGGCCGGGCGTCAAATTGTCCTTGTCGTCGTGTTGAAAGGGTCGATGGTTTTTGCAGCGGACTTGATGCGGCAAATTAAAGGAAGTGTTCAAATCGATACCGTTGCCTGTTCATCATATGGTGCGAAGACGGTCTCTTCTGGACGCGTTCAATTGAAAAAAGATTTAGACCTGGATGTCGAAGGGAAGTATGTTGTTGTTGTCGAGGACATTATTGATACGGGACATACACTGAGCTTTTTGTGCGAGCATATGAAATTGCATAAGCCGGGTGTCTTAAAGATTTGTACGTTACTTGATAAACCTGCGCGTCGTGAAGTCGAGTTGACGGCAGATTATGTTGGATTTGAGATTCCGGATTACTTCGTCGTCGGCTATGGCATCGATTGTGCAGAAGAGTATCGCAATTTGCCGTACATTGGTTGGGTCGAGACAGAATAAAAAACCGTCAGCAGACACGAGTCGCTGACGGTCGAACGATAGAAGGGGGCTGCGTTTAGCAGCTCTCTCTTTTTAATATTAAAAAGCACGTTTTTTCTTTTTACCTTTTTTACCTTCGATGACGGTCAAATTAGGACCTTTCGACCGATCGCGAAGTGGGCGTACTTTGTTCGAAGTCGAAGATTTCGTCGCCGTTTTGATTTGTTTTTTCTTAAAATCTGTTCGACGCGGACCTTGATCTCGTTTACCGTGCAATTTTTTCGATTGCGCGACTGATTTTCGATATTGTGCGTTTCCGCCGCTTGCAGCGCCGCTATTGCGCGTCATGAACTTAAAGATCAAGAAAATGATTCCCGCCACAACTGCAACGAACAGTAATTGTGAAAACAGACCGCCAGGATCATTGATAAGCTTATATCCAAAGCCGACGAAAGCAAACAGTAACACGATAAGTGCGAATGTAGAGCCGATCCGTTGTCTAATCATATTATCACCCCTGTTATCGATTAACCCAGTGCATTCTCATGTATGTTATCTTCCTGTTTTTCGAGTGCTTCAAACGCATAAATCGCAACCTCAATCTGTGAATCGTCTGGTTCTTTTGTCGTCAAGTACTGTAACCATAGGCCTGGCAAGGCGATGACACGTAATCCCTTGATATTTTGGGCTTTATTTGTTAATTGAAGAACTTCAAAAGACAGACCGATGACAACGGGAAGTAAAGCGATTCGGAAGGCGAGTCGAACCCATAATGGATCGGTCGGGACGATTAAATAAACGAAGAAACCGACGATGACTGTGAAGATCAGGAAGCTTGAACCGCAACGATAATGGAGGCGACTACTTCTTCTGACGTTTTCGACGGTCAGTGGATGACCGGATTCGACACAATTGATGACTTTATGTTCCGCCCCGTGGTATTGAAACAATCGTTTGACGAGTGGTGTCAATGAAATCAAGTACAAATATCCAAACAGTAGGGTCAGCTTAATCAACGCCTCGATGACGTTTTGGACGAAGTGGCCGGATAATGCTGGGAAAGAACTGAATAGTGAGGCTAAGAATGCCGGCAACAGCGTAAACAGTAACTTTCCGAAAAAGAATGATAAAACGCCAAGTAAAGCGACGCCGAGCCATTTTGTCAATTGCCCTTGATTCGCTTCTTCGGGTTCTTCCTCTCCGGGATTAACGCCGTAACGATCACTTGCGAAGTTCATGTGGCTTGCTCCATTCGCAGATGATTCGACAAGAGCGAACAGTCCGCGGAGAAGCGGGATTCGTTTACCAATCGCAATCCGTGGACGAATCGGCTTTTTCTGTTCAAATGTCTCAATCGTCGCATCATTTCGACGAATTGCAGAAACAGCATGTGTCGCATTTTGGAACATTACGCCTTCGACGATGGCTTGTCCACCGACGGGAGCTTTTGCGGTTTTCATATTTAAACGCATCCTATCTCAAATAAAATATCGTGTATCGTCAGTTTACTAGATTCTATTCAAAAAAACTATGGGGGACTGCTTGATGACGGGTGAATCTTTAGGAGACGGAAAACGTCTTATGATACAATCAGAAGGACGAATGGAGGTGATGATGTGCGCGTATTGGTTTTAAATGGACCGAATTTGAATTTACTTGGAACGCGTGAGCCGGAAACATACGGTGCAAAGACGTTGAATGATTTAGAAACGTTGATGATGGAACGTTTTCCCGAAGTTGAGTTTACGTTTGAACAATCGAACCATGAAGGAACGCTGATTGATTCTCTACATGCAGCGCGGGGGTATGATGGCATTGTGTTGAATGCAGCTGCATACACACATACGAGTATCGCCTTACGTGACGCGATCGCAGCGATTGAAGTGCCGACAATCGAAGTGCACCTATCGAATGTTCATGCGCGAGAAGAGTTTCGACATCGCTCACTCATCGCACCGGTCTGTCGTGGTGTCATCAGTGGACTTGGGATGACGGGGTATATACTCGCTACTGAAGCGTTACTTCATCCGGACGCTACATAACTTAAAGGGGGAAACAGACATGCAACATCGTATTGAAGCATTACAATCCGCTTTAAAAGAACGTGACTTACCAGGACTTATCGTGACGAAGTCAGAAAATATTCGCTACATTTCAGGATTCACCGGTTCAAGTGGCGCGTGTCTCGTTACGGCAGAACATGCTTATTTCGTGACGGATTTCCGCTATACGGAGCAAGCTGCTGATCAAGTCAAAGGAATGGAAATCGTTCAAATCGATCGGTCGATTCCGGCGACGATGGGTGAACTCATCGCAGGCGCACGCGTGCGAGCGGTTGGGGTCGAAAAAGATACGATGACACTTGGTTTATTCGAAGCATATGATGAAGCTTCTGCAATCGAACTGATTCCAACGACCGGAATCGTCGAAAACCTACGCTTGATTAAGGATTCATCAGAGATTAAGATGGTTAAGGAAGCGGTAAAACTAGCAGACGCTACCTTTGAACACATTTTGACGTACATCCAGCCGGGGAAAACAGAACTCGAAGTGTCGAACGAACTCGAATTCTTCATGCGTAAGCATGGAGCGACGTCGTCTTCATTCGATACGATTGTCGCATCTGGTTACCGCTCAGCGTTACCGCACGGTGTCGCGAGCCAAAAAGTGATTGAAACGGGTGAGCTCGTAACACTCGACTTTGGTGCATTGTTGAACGGTTACGTCTCTGACATTACGCGAACGATTGCGGTCGGTCCAATTAATTCCGAGTTACAAAAAATCTACGATACGGTCTTGCAAGCACAACTTGCGGGCGTAGACGGACTTCGTCCAGGGATTACTGGAATCGAAGCAGACGCGTTAACACGTGACATCATCAAAGAAGCTGGTTATGGCGAATACTTCGGTCACTCGACTGGTCACGGCATTGGTCTTGAGGTGCATGAAGGACCGGGACTTTCGTTCCGTTCGGAAACGAAGCTCGAACCAGGGATGATCGTGACAGTCGAACCAGGAATCTATGTGCCACAAGTTGGTGGATGCCGAATTGAGGATGATGTCTTGATTACCGAATCAGGGCGCGAAATTCTTTCGTCTTCATCGAAAGAACTCATTACACTCTAAGTAAGATGAACATTTAGGAGGAACCAGTATGGTATCAGTAAACGATTTAAAAACAGGCTTGACGATTAAAACTTCAGACGGAATGATTTGGCAAGTCCTTGAGTTCCAACACGTAAAACCTGGTAAAGGTGCAGCATTCGTGCGGACAAAAATGCGTAACATCCGTAACGGGAACATCCAAGAGATGACATTCCGTGGTGGCGAGCGCGTCGAACGTGCCCACATCGAGCGTAACAAAATGCAATACCTCTACCCAATGGGTGAAACGTATGTCTTCATGGACACGGAGTCGTATGAGCAGCTTGAATTGACGACAGCACAAGTTGAAGCAGCACTTCCATATCTCCTTGAGAACATGGAAGTTCAAATCGCAGTCTACAACGGCGAAATCCTCGGACTCGAACTTCCGAACACGATCGTTATGACGATTGTTGAAGCAGAGCCAGGCGTCAAAGGCGATACAGCTTCTAACGTCAAGAAAAATGCGACAGTTGAAACGGGTCACATCATCCATGTGCCGCTTTTCATCGAAGCAGGAGAAAAAGTAACAGTTGATACGCGGACAGGTGATTTCACAGGACGCTACAACGGATAATACAGATATGCCAATGCCCCTTCGTACTCGTTTCCGAGTCAAGGGGTATTTTTTCACTCGCCGGCACTTGCATCCTCTGGTATGACCAGTTAAACTTAATATTTGAGTAGGCATTAGCACCTGGTATAATATTAAGAATGAATGTTTAGATGGGGGATGGAAAGAAGATGAAAATCGATCAGTTGAAACAAGTGTTAGAAATGCTTGATCAATCAAACGTAAATGAACTTTCTCTAGAAACAGACACGTATAAATTAAAGCTTAAAAAACAAGGGGACGGTGTCGTAGTATCTCAGCACGACGCGGTCGCGGCAGCACCTGTCCAGCAAAAAGTAGTGGAAACGGCACAAAAGCCGGCCGTTGTACCTGAAGTCATGGAAGAGAAGGATGATACGGTCACAATTAACGCGCTAATGGTCGGTACGTTTTATTCACGTGCAAATCCTGAAAAACCTGCTTTCGTCAAAGTCGGCGATCAAATCGAAGTGGGTCAAGTCGTCTGCATTTTAGAAGCGATGAAACTATTCAATAACTTAAATTCGGAAATTGCCGGAACTGTCGTCGAAATTCTCGTCGCAGATGGAGACCTTGTTGAATTTGGTCAGCCACTCTTCCGGATTCGTCCTTGAGCGGGGTGATGGGAATGGAAAAACTACTAATCGCGAACCGTGGAGAAATCGCCGTTCGGATTATTCGTGCGGCTAAGGAACTTGGGATCCAGACGGTTGCTGTCTATTCGACAGCGGATCGAGAAGCACTTCATGTCCGAATGGCAGACGAAGCATATTGCATCGGCGATGTCAGTTCGACGTCTTCTTATTTGAATGTGACGAATATTCTCGCCGTTGCGACAAATCGAAACGTAACGATGATTCACCCGGGATACGGATTCCTGGCTGAAAACGTTGACTTCGCGGAGATGTGTGAAGCATGTGGTATTCAA
The DNA here is from genome assembly GCF_018618725.1 of Exiguobacterium sp. s80. Classification (NCBI taxonomy): domain Bacteria; kingdom Bacillati; phylum Bacillota; class Bacilli; order Caryophanales; genus Exiguobacterium; species Exiguobacterium sp. s80. Next base: position 249,957 of record NZ_JACSMP010000001.1, read on the forward strand.
TTCGTCGGTCCGACGTCGCAAGCGATTCGCCAGATGGGCATTAAAGATGTCGCGAAAAAAACGATGATTGAATGTGGTGTCCCGGTCGTGCCGGGCTCTGACGGAACGGTGACGGATCAAGAAGCAATTGGTCTCGCTGAAGAAATCGGTTATCCGGTCATCATTAAAGCGACGGCAGGTGGCGGAGGGCGCGGGATTCGTGTTGCCCGGACAAAACAAGAACTGATTGATGGACTGGAAGAAACACGTCGCGAGGCAAAACAAGCATTTGGCAACAGCGATGTTTATTTAGAGCGTTTCATCGAAGAATTCCGTCACGTCGAAGTTCAAGTGCTTGCCGATCGACATGGGAACGTCATTCACCTCGGAGAACGAGATTGTACGGTGCAACGGCGGATGCAGAAGTTGATTGAAGAAGCTCCTTCGCCAGCCGTCAGCGCAGCGACACGGTTGAAAATGGGAGAAGCAGCTGTCAAAGCGGCAAAAGCCATCAACTATACGGGTGCCGGAACAATCGAATTCATTTTTGTCGAAGAAACAGAAGAATTTTTCTTTATGGAAATGAATACTCGGATTCAAGTCGAGCATCCGGTGACAGAAATGATTACAGGATTTGATCTTGTTCAAGCACAACTTCAAGTCGCGCTCGACCACCCGTTAGCAGTTCAACAAGAGGATATCGAGTTCCGTGGGCATTCAATCGAGTGCCGGATTAACGCAGAAGATCCAGATCACGATTTCCGACCACATGCGGGTCGCGTCACACAATACGTCGCGCCAGGTGGTATGGGTGTCCGAATCGATAGTGCCGTTTATCCAGGTTACATGATTCCTCCGTACTATGACTCGATGGTTGCGAAATTGATTGTCCATGCAGAGACGCGCGAGGAAGCTTGTGCGAAAATGGAGCGTGCTTTGGCTGAATTTTGGATTGAGGGTGTCAAAACGACAATTCCGTTCCATCAAAAGGTCTTACAGCATCCTGTATTCCGCCGGGGAACCTTCACGACGAAGTTTGCGGAACGTGAGTTAAAAGCAGCAATCGTAAAATGAACGATGACGGGAGTCGATGGATTTTACTCCCGTCTTTTTGGCGTTCACTATGTTTTTTAAAATGGGAATGTGCTAAACTAATTGATTGAGAACGACAAAAAAAGGAGCACGTGAAATCATGATGAAACGACACATGGCACGCGAACTCGCAGTACAGTCTTTGTTCCAAATGGAACTTTCTGACTTGTCTGCACAAGAGGCCATTGAATTCGCAGTAGAAGGCAAAGAATATGATACATTTGTAGAGCAATTAGTAGTTGGTGTAGAGACGAACAAGGATGAGATTGATCAACATTTACGGGCAGCGCTCGTCAACTGGTCATTTGAGCGTCTTGGTAACATCGAACGGACGATTCTTCGTCTTGCCGTCTATGAATTGATGTTCGAACCGAAAATTCCAATCCGCGTTACAATCAACGAAGCAATCGAATTAACAAAAGCGTTCGCAGACGAAGAAGCAACGAAAATCGTCAATGGTGTGCTTGGTAAGGTCGCACAACAAGCAGTCAAAGAAAATTCATAAGTAGATAAAGATAACCTTTTTCAAGGTGCAGAGTGAAACGAATTTTTTGGGGGAGTGGACAAATCATGGCAGTAGTAATCGATGGGAAAGAAATCGCAAAATCGTATCGTTTGAAGCTGAAAGAAGAAGTCGCACGTCTGAAAGAACAACGTATTCAACCGAAATTGACCGTTGTATTAATCGGTGAAGACCCAGCAAGCCAATCGTATGTCCGCGGGAAAGAAAAAGCGGCACAAGAAATTGGCATGGAGTCGGATTTGATTCGTTTACCGGCAGAGACATCAGAATCGGAGTTACTCCAGTTGATTGAACGACTAAACGCAGACGCGAGTGTCCACGGAATTCTCGTTCAACTGCCGCTGCCGGAACAAATCGACGAGAGTAAAGTCATCTTCGCTATTTCACCGGACAAAGACGTCGATGGGTTCCATCCGGTCTCAGTCGGGAAAATGATGATTGGTGAACCAACGTTCTTACCATGTACCCCAAATGGAATTCTGCACCTCGTCAAAGAAATGAATGTTCCGATCCAAGGCAGCCACGTCGTCGTCGTCGGTCGGAGTCAAATCGTCGGCAAACCGGTCGGGATGTTATTTTTAAATGAATCCGCGACAGTCAGCTACTGCCACTCGAAGACGGCAAACCTTTCTGAGATGACGCGTCAAGCGGATATCTTGATTGTCGCTGTTGGTGTTCCAAAATTGATTACGGCAGATATGGTCAAGCCGGATGCTGTCGTCATCGATGTCGGTGTCAACCGTGTTGACGGTAAACTGGTCGGGGACGTCGAATTTGATTCGGTCAAAGAGGTCGCCTCGATGATCACACCCGTTCCTGGCGGTGTCGGTCCGATGACGATCACGATGTTGCTCCATAATACAATCGAGGCAGCACGATGAATGACCCACTTCAAGTTTCCGAGCTCGTTGGGTATGTGAAACGTGAACTTGAAAGTGATTCGCTGTTACAGCAAGTGCAGGTGGTGGGAGAAGTGTCGAACTTTAAACGACACTCTTCCGGTCACCTTTATTTTACGTTGAAGGACGACCAGTCACGGATGAAGGCGGTCATGTTCGCACGTGACGCAAGTCGCCTGAAATCACCGATCAAAGACGGGATGCGTGTCGTCATGACGGCCCGGTTATCCGTGTATCTCGCTTCCGGCGAGATGCAACTCTACGTCGAGCGGATGACGGAAGATGGCGTCGGCGCCCTGTATGAAGCTTTCGTCCGTTTGAAAGAACAACTCGAAGAACGTGGGTGGTTCGATCCAGCGTTAAAAAAAGTGCTCCCAGCGTTTCCGCAACGTGTCGGAATCATCACATCACCAAAAGGTGCGGCACTTCACGATATCGCGACGACACTACGGAGACGGTATCCGCAAGCGGCAATCGTCTTCGCCCCAGTGCTCGTTCAAGGGAAAGAGGCGGCACCGCAAATTACTCGTGCCATCGAACAGATGAATGCGCGTCAGGCGTGTGACGTGTTAATCATTGGTCGCGGTGGCGGCTCGATCGAAGAACTTTGGGCGTTCAATGAAATGAACGTCGTGACGGCGATTTATGAGTCGCAGATCCCGATTGTTTCTGCAGTCGGTCATGAAACGGACTTTACCATCAGTGACTTCGTCGCGGATGTCCGGGCAGCGACACCGACTGCTGCAGCCGAACTCGTAACACCAGAGGCGGCCGAACTGGAAAAACGAGTCGGTGAACTGAGTCGACGTTTGACACGAAACTATGACTATTTCGTCAAGAGCCGACGGGAACAAGTGACCCGGCTTGCAATGAGTTATGGATTAAAGTCCCCCCGCGTTTTGCTTGGATTAAAACAGGAGCGCCTTGACCGGGCCGATATGAACTTGAATCGGATCGGAAAACAACTCATTTTAACGAAACAGCAAGGCGTGTTGAACCTATCGAACCGTTTAGCACGGATTCCGGTGCGGGAGCGTCTTGAAGAACAGTCGCGTGAAGTTGAGCGGATGCGTAAACAGTTGGAACGGATTCGCCCGTACATGAAGATGAAGCATGAGCGATTGCACCAAATGGTGGCACGCCTTGACTCGGTTAGTCCGACCCGTGTCTTATTACGTGGTTATACGTATGTCGAACAAAACGGAGAGGTCGTTCGATCGGTAAAACAAGTGACGGATGACGCCTTCCGGATTCAGTTTCATGACGGAAGTATTCTAGCGAAACGAGAGGATGAGTGAGATGGACACGGAACAATCATTTGAAGCGGCGTTAGAACGCTTAGAAGAAATCGTCGAATTGCTTGAAGAAGGGGAAGCCCCACTTGAGCAAGCGATGACGTTGTATGAGGAAGGTGTAAAACTGACTGCTCTTTGCCAGGGGAAACTATCGACAGCTGAAAAGAAACTCGATTTAATCTTGGAACAAGATGGAACGTTACGTGAAAAAGGGGGAGCACAATGATTGCCTTGATGGAATGGAAAGCTCAAGTCGAGCGTGCGCTCGAATCATTTATGACCCGACTCGATGCACCAGAACAATTACGTGCTTCGATGCGCTATTCACTCGATGCTGGAGGGAAGCGTGTCCGCCCGGCGTTGATTTATGCTGTCCTTGATGCATACGGTGTCTCGCGGACAACAGGGGACGCGACGGCAGCAGCGCTTGAGATGATTCATACATATTCTTTAATCCATGACGATTTACCAGCAATGGACGATGATGACATGCGTCGTGGGCGTAAGACGAACCATATCGAGTTTGACGAAGCAACAGCGATTTTAGCAGGCGATGCGTTGTTGACGAATGCCTTTACCTGTTTACTCGAGACGGACGCGTCGGCAGACGTCAAGATTCAATTGCTCGAGCGTCTCGCCATGGCAGCTGGAGCGGCCGGGATGGTCGGTGGACAGCTTGACGATATGCTCGGTGAACGTGGTGGCATTGATGACGTCGAGGCTCTTGAATCGATTCATCGGCGCAAGACGGGGGCATTACTCGTGTTTGCTGTTGAGGCAGGAGGAATTCTTGCTGGAGCAAACGAAGATGATGTAGTCCACTTACAACGTTACGGACGTCATCTTGGAATCGCCTTCCAAATTCAAGATGATATTTTAGATGTAACGGGAGATGCTGAAAAGATTGGTAAGCCGGTCGGGAGTGACGAAGGAAACGACAAAGCGACCTATCCGAAACTACTTGGTCTAGAGGGTGCGAAGACGGCTCTTGCGGCACAAGTACAAGCTGCTGAGGAAGCGATTGATGCGTTATCGGTCGAAGCGACGACACTTAAGGACTTGCTCGATTTCGTCGTCAAGCGTGACCATTGAGATCGACGACGCCTGGCGTCGTCTTTTTTATGTGCCAGTTATGTGGCGTTCATTAGATTGTTCTAGTACAATGTAGGGTACAAACGATATAAGAATGTAAGGAAAAGAGGCGGTAAGGTATGAAGTTGACAGAAATACAGGATCCGTCATTTTTAAAGCGTATGTCAGTCTCAGAACTCGATGTGTTCGCAGGCGACATCCGACGCTTTTTGATTGAAGAATTGGCTACGACGGGTGGTCACTTAGCACCGAATCTAGGTGTCGTCGAATTGACATTAGCACTTCACCGAGAATTTGATAGTCCGAACGATAAATTTGTTTGGGATGTCGGTCACCAGGCATACGTGCATAAAATCTTGACGGGACGTGCGGGACAGTTTGATACGTTACGCAAACACAAAGGATTATGCGGATTCCCGAAACGAAATGAAAGCATTCATGACGTCTGGGAAACTGGGCATAGTTCGACCTCGTTGTCGGCAGCGATGGGTATTGCCGTCTCAAACGAGTTAAAAGGAAATGACGACCGCGCGATTGCGATCATCGGAGATGGTGCATTGACTGGTGGAATGGCACTTGAAGCTTTAAACCACATCGGTGCGGAACAACAAAATGTCATCGTCATCCTTAATGATAACGAGATGTCGATTGCACCGAACGTCGGTGCGATGCATCAGATGTTAGGTCGTATTCGTTCTTCACGTAAAGTCCGTTATGCGCAAGATGAACTTGAGACATTAATCAAGAAAATCCCGCTGATTGGTGGAAGTCTTGAAAAAGGTAGTGAAAAACTAAAAGAAGCCGTCAAAGGAGCACTTGTTCCAGGAATGTTCTTTGAAGAACTCGGTTTTAACTACTACGGTCCAGTCGATGGACATGACTTGACGGATTTGATTGAACAGTTGAATTACGTCAAAAAAGAGCAAGGTCCTGTCCTGCTTCATGTCATCACGAAAAAAGGAAAAGGGTATCGCCCAGCTGAATATGATGGAGTTGGAACCTGGCACGGTCTCGGACCATACAAGATGGAGTCTGGTGAAGTCATCAAAGGTAAATCGAAAGCGCCGAGTTATTCATTCACGGTCGCGAATACGTTGACGAAGATGGCACGAGATGATGAAAAATTAACATTGATTACACCGGCAATGAGCGTCGGTTCAAAACTCGATTGCTTTGAGAAGGAATTCCCAAACCGAATGTTTGATGTCGGGATTGCGGAACAACATGCCGTCACGTTCGCGGCGGGTCAAGCGACGCAAGGGATGAAACCCGTCGTTTCCATTTATTCGACCTTCTTCCAGCGAGCTTACGATCAACTCGTCCATGATGTCGCGCGTCAAAATCTTGACGTGACGTTTACGATTGACCGGTCAGGTCTTGTCGGAGCAGACGGAGAAACACACCAAGGCGTCTTCGATATCGCGTTCATGCGCCACGTTCCGAATATCCGGATCGTCATGGCGAAAGACGAGAACGAACTGCAACATTTACTTTATTCGGCTGTGAAGTATGAAGGACCAATTGCTGTCCGTTTCCCAAGAGGGGAAGGAATCGGTGTAACGATGGATGAGACGTTACACGAAATTTCGCTCGATACATGGGAAGTCGAACGTGAAGGAACAGATGTTGCAATCATGGCATTCGGACCACAAGTCCAAGATGCGTTGAAAATCGCAGATCTGCTCGAGGGAGAACTGTCTGTTCGTGTCATCAATGCGCGGACAATCAAGCCACTCGACGGGAAGATGTTGGATGCACTGTATGCGGAAGGTATTCCACTCGTCACGCTGGAGGAAGCAGTCTTAAAAGGCGGCTTCGGTTCTGCAGTTCTTGAACATGCGAATGAGCAGGAAGCGTTCCCGCGCGTCAAACGATTCGGTATTCCAGATTGGTATATCGAGCACGGTGGCGTCAACGAGCTACTTGAAGAAATCGGATTATTGCCTGGACAAATCGCGGAAGAAGTACGTGCTTTTGTCAATCAAGGAAAGAAACAGAGTGTGTAACGATTAATGGAAAATGTTAAAAAAATCCGCCTCGACGTGTTACTCGTCGAGCGCGGTTTATGCGAAACACGTGAAAAAGCGAAGCGGACGATCATGGCCGGGCTCGTCTTCAGTGGAACGGAACGATTAGAGAAGGCAGGAGAAAAAGTGAAGTCCGACATCGACTTGGCCGTTAAAGGACAAGTGATGCCATACGTCGGGCGCGGTGGTTTTAAGATGGAGAAGGCACTTGAGGTCTTTGACATCGACGTGACGGACCGGACAGGGCTCGATATCGGTTCATCAACAGGTGGTTTTACGGACTGTGCCCTTCAAAATGGTGCGGCACATATGTACGCCCTTGATGTTGGATCAAATCAACTCGATTGGAAACTTCGGTCAGATCCTCGTGTGACGGCGATGGAGAAAACGAATTTCCGTCATGCGACACGAGACATGTTTCCCGTTCAGCCAAGTTTCGCGACAATCGATGTCTCCTTTATTTCACTTCGTCTCATCATTCCACCACTGAAAACGATTTTAGCTGAGGAGGGCGACGTCATTGCCCTCGTCAAACCACAGTTTGAAGCGGGACGGGACGATGTCGGGAAAAAAGGTATCGTTCGGGATGAACGTGTTCACGGACGAGTTCTTGAGGAGATGGTCGAATTCTTCATTCGTGAAGGGTTCCATGTGAAGCAACTTGATTTTTCACCGATTACAGGTGGTGAAGGAAATATCGAGTTTCTCTTACATGCGCAGCTGACAACACCCGGCATGGAAACAATCGTTGACCCAGCGGATACGGTTCGTCTGGCACATCAAGCGTTGTAAAAAAAGAAAACTATCATGGAAGCAGACTTCGTCATGTTGGAGTCTGCTTCTTTTTTCGACCCGTACGAAAAATGGCAAACGTGGACTTTTCATGATTTATTGGATTACAATAGTAACAGCGAAGAATATAGCGAGGTGCAAGGATGACAAAGGGGCAACGGTTGATTAAGATTCGGGAAATCATTACGCAATCTGAAATCGAGACTCAAGATGAATTGGTCGAAGAACTTCGGAATGCTGGATACAAAGTGACGCAAGCGACTGTATCACGAGACATTAAGGAGCTACATCTTGTAAAGGTGCCGTTAAACGATGGCCGTTATAAGTATAGTTTGCCTGCCGATCAGCGTTTTAATCCATTAGGGAAATTACGCCGTTTACTAGGTGATAGCTTTATTTCGATTGATTTTGCTCAAAATTTGATTGTCATGCATGTCTTACCGGGTAACGCCAATGCAATCGGTGTCCTACTCGATCACTTAGGCTGGTCGGAACTGCTCGGGACGGTTTGTGGCGATGATACGATTTTAATGATTGCTCGAAGTGAAGATACAGCAAAAGAAGTGACGGAACGAATTTTAGGGATGCTTTAAGGAGTTGACAAGATGTTAGCTGAATTATCGATCAAACAATTCGCGATCATTGACCAGCTGCAGATTCATTTCAAAAAAGGAATGACTGTCTTGACTGGAGAAACGGGTGCTGGTAAATCCATCGTCCTCGATGCAATCGGTTTATTGATTGGCGGACGGGGTTCTGCTGAATTTGTTCGTTACGGCGAAGATAAAGCGGAACTCGAAGGACTATTCATGATTGAGGACGGGCATATGGTCTACACATTAGCTGAAGAATATGGCATCGACGTCGAAGATGGATCCATCATTTTACGCCGAGACTTATTTGCTTCTGGTAAAAGTGTTTGTCGTGTCAATAATAAGCTCGTCACGCTGACGATTTTACGTGAGTTCGGTCGTGTGCTCGTGGACCTCCATGGTCAACATGAACACCAACACTTGATGGAAAATATGTACCACCAATCGATTCTTGATGATTTTGGTCATGAGACGATTTCCCCGCGTCTGCACGAGTATCAAAAAAAGTTCGGGCTGTACGAGGAAAAACGGATGGCATTACAATCACTGGCACAGAGTGAGCAGGAACTTGCACAACGGATTGATTTATTATCATTTCAGACAGAAGAAATCACGAGTGCGAACCTTCGTCAAGGAGAAGAAGATGAACTGTTGAGTGAACGGAACCGACTCGCGAACTTCGAAAAGTTGCACGATTCGTTAAAAGCCGCCTACGATGCGCTTCATGATGAAATGCGCGGGATTGATTCAGTTGGGGATGCGATGCGGGAGCTGCAACAAGCATCGAGCATCGATGATCAGTTCGCGAATCAAAGTGATGCCATCGCGAGCGCTTTTTACGGTCTTGAAGAAGTCGGGTACGCGATTCGTGATCAACTTGAGACATTAGAATTCGATTCGAACCGGTTAGACGAAATTGAACAGCGCTTATCTGTTTTCCAACAGCTGAAGCGGAAATATGGTGCGACAATCGAGGAAGTCATCGCCTATGGTGAAAAAATTGGGATTGAGCTTGATACGATGACGAATCGTGATGAACGCATTGAAAAGCTAAAGGCAGAAGTCGAGTTGCTTGAAAGTGAGCTGTTTGAGATTGGCAATAAGCTATCGAAGGCACGCCGAAAAGCGGCACAGTTGCTTGGTGAGGCGATTCATTTAGAATTGCGTGAACTCTACATGGAAAAAGCACGGTTCGAAATTCGGTTCATGCAAGATGGAAAAACGCCGGCCTTACGAAAAAATGGAATCGATCAAATTGAATTTTATATCATGACCAATGCGGGTGAACCGTTTAAATCGCTCGGGAAAGTCGCTTCCGGAGGGGAGCTATCTCGGATCATGCTCGGACTCAAGTCAATCTTCTCGCGTTCGCTCGGCGTCGCATCAATTATTTTTGATGAAGTCGATACGGGGGTATCGGGACGGGTCGCGCAAGCAATGGCGGAGAAAATCTATCGTCTATCGATTGAAGGACAAGTGCTCTGTATTACACACTTGCCGCAAGTCGCCTCGATGGCGGATCAGCATCTCTATATTCGTAAAGTCGAAGAGACGGACCGGACGACGACACAGGTCAACGTCTTGACGGAAGCAGACCGTGGAAATGAGCTTGGACGGATGATTTCCGGAACACATATGACGGACTTGACGCTTCGTCATGCGGAAGAATTGATGGACCAAGCAATGAGTATGAAGGAATCGCTTAAAAATGGGGTGTAAGGATTGATTAGAGTCGGGATCGCAGATGACAACCGAGAGATGGTCGAATTGATTCGCCAGCATCTCGCTACTCAAGAGGATATGGAAGTCGTATGTGTCGCATATGATGGGGAGAAGTGTCTTGAGAAATTAAAAGAAGTCGAGACCGATGTGTTGTTGCTAGACATCATCATGCCGCACCTGGATGGATTAGGGGTCCTCGAAGAATTGATGAAACAAAAAAATAATCCGGCTGTCATCATGTTGAGTGCCTTCGGTAAAGATGAGGTATCACAACAGGCAGTGACGTTAGGTGCTGCTTATTTCTTGCTGAAACCGTTCAGCATGAATCAGTTAGTCAACAAAATTCGCCTTGTGACGAACAATAATCCAACGATTCAACCGGAAACGATGGATTCGAAAATAGCGACCGTTTTACGAGAAGTCGGGATTGCGCCGCATATTAAAGGATTTACTTATTTAAAAGATGCGGTTGGGCTCGTTTTAGAACGTGAAGAGCTGCTCGGATTAATCACAAAAGAGTTATATCCGACGATTGCCCGCACCCATAAAACGACATCTTCCCGTGTGGAACGGGCGATGCGCCATGCCATCAAATCGGCCTGGAAAGAAGGGATGAGTGATCATACCTTGTTTACGGGACGGATTGAGCAAGAAAAGAGTCCGAAAAACTCGGAGTTCATCTCGTACGTCTCAAATTATATGAAACCGTCTTGAAATTAACCACTCGATCCGTGAGATCGAGTGGTCTTTACTGTGAATCAAAATGATTTTTGCTAGAAAGAGTACCTTGTAAAGCTGATAGCTCGTCCGTGAGAACGAAGAGGGGGAGATGTGAGAGGCGCGAGTGACGAAGTAATAAAAGAAATTATTTATATTTATTAGAATATTCAATAAAAAAACATTGCATAAACTGAAATGTTTGTTATAATAAAGGTACCAAATCATTTGGAAAGACGTCAGATGAACGTCGAGTCGAATCGGTTTCCGGAGAACCCATTCCACAAGCCTCATCTCAGGACGCTACCTGTAAATAGCTCAAGAATGATGGACAACATTCTCTTGATAGATGTTTTATCAAGACCTTTCGTATCATTTCTAGATGAGAATCTCGAAGTGATAGGGACTTCCATGATTTCAAAGCAAGGGGAAAGTGGAAGGTAACGTAAATGTCCGAAATACAAGTACAGTTCGTGAAAAGGAGTGTTGTCTAGCAGTGATTGTTAGCAACCGAAAGTGTTACTGCTCGAAGCGGATGACATTAAGCTTCACCTAGGTCCAAGTACAGTCAGATAATGGAGTAGTATCACCATTCTATCGATCGCTCGATAGCCAGATCTGATTTCTTTCAACCTCTTCATTAAGAGGACAACCTATGGTATTGAAGTACACGAATAGTTCTACTATGAGAGGAGTTCATCCGTACGTGAATCCAACTTTATATGAGTAAAAGGTCCCGCGCTTGAAATGAGTTCAAGAGATGGGGACCTTTTTCTGTGTTCACTTTTTTTGATACCGTTCGGAGACTTTTCCACGTTTCTTATCACGATAAAAAACATACCCTGCGACAAAACCAATCCCACCCATCGCTAAGGCGAGTCCGACAACCCCCTGTAAAACATATACATAGGCCGAGTCCCCAAGGTATGCAAACGGGAACTGGGCAATTAAAAAGACACTGTCACGCATAAGTTTGATTCCGATGGCTCCAATGATGCCAGGAATTAATAAAGTTAGTAGTCCGATGATTCGCATAGAAGTGACCCCTTTCCAAGCGTATTGTATCAAAAATCAGGTAAGACTGCGAATCGGGTTTGCCCTCTTGTTTTATTATAGGTAGGATAAAGATGTAAGCAGTTTCAAAGGGGGAATAACGATGCACCATCTTCTGATTGTTGGTGCCGGACAAGGCGGGACGGAAGTGCTACATGCCTTCCAACGTTCACCGCTCTTGACGGTCATCGGAGTCGTTGATTCAAATGAACAAGCACCAGGTCTTCAGCTGGCAAGACGCGGAGAAATTCGTGTTGAGACATCCTGGACGGCCTTTGAAGGAACGACGGTCGACTTCATCATCGATGCGACGGGAAAACGTGGCGTATTCGAACAGTTGATTCAATTCTTTCCCGAAGCAGCCGTTCTGCCGGGAGAATTCGTACGTGTTCTGATTGAACGGCTGACGGAAAAAGAACGAATGCTTGAAGCCATCATCCATTGTACAAGTGAGGCAATTTCGGTTGCCGATCAAGACGGTCAAACGATGTTAATCAATCCGGCCTATACACGAATGACGGGGTACAGTGGACAGGACGTCATCGGTAAACCAGCAAGCGCTGACATCGGGATGCAGGAATCGGTTCACCTGCGCGTCCTTGAGACGGGTGAAAGTGTTCGTGATGCGCGGATGAAGATTGGTCACGATCGACGTGATATCATCGTCAATGCGGAACCGGTCGTCGTGGATGGGCAAGTTCGGGGGTCGGTTGGTGTCATTCGTGATATTTCTGAAATGAAGGCGCTCGCGAAAGAATTGAAGGCGGCACGTCAAAAAATTCGGACACTCGAGGCGAAATATACGTTTGACGATATCATCGCTGAAAGTGAAGCGATGCGTTTCGTCGTCGATCAAGCAAAGCTTGCTGCAACGATGCCGGTTAATGTCTTGATTCGGGGAGAGTCAGGAACAGGCAAAGAATTGTTTGCGCATGCGATTCACGCTGCGAGTGAGCGGCGATACGAACAGCTTGTCCGTGTTAACTGTGCAGCAATCGCTCCAAGTCTGTTAGAGAGTGAGCTGTTTGGTTATGAAGAAGGAGCGTTCTCGGGAGCGCGCCGTGGTGGAAAGCGTGGTTATTTTGAAGAGGCGCATGGCGGATCACTTTTTCTTGATGAAATTGGAGAACTGCCGCTCGATGTACAAGTGAAGTTATTACGGGTCTTACAAGAAAATGAAGTCGTTCGCGTCGGTGGGACGAAATCGGTACCGGTCGATGTAAGAATCATTGCAGCGACAAATGCGAACCTGGAGCAAAAAATCATTACCGGTGAGTTTCGCGAAGATCTTTACTACCGGATCAATCGACTTCCGATTCACATACCAGCCTTGCGTGAACGCCCGGATGATCTTTTGCCGCTATCAACGCACTTGCTACGGAAGTTAAATCAAAGTTATGGCCGGTCCGTCGCCCGGATTTCGGAAGATGCACTGGAAGTGATTCGAAAGCAGGAGTGGAAAGGAAATGTCCGTGAGCTTGAGAATGTCATCGGTCGTGCGTTGATCTTTACGGACAAGACGGAAGATGTTTTACGAAAAGGCCACCTCCAGCTCGATTATCCGGTCGCTAAAAAACAAGTTGAACGTCCTAAAAAAGAAATTAAGCATCTGTCTGACGAGATGTCTTATGTCGAGGAACGTTTGATTCGCGAAGCTCTCGAGGCTTTTGATGGCAATAAAACAGAAGCCGCAAAACAACTCGGCATTTCCTTGCGTGCTTTGTATTATAAAGTGGAGCGATTTAATATTTATCAATAATTTGCAGTTTTTTGCGTGCAACATATTGCATTAAATGCAATTAAATGCAAAATTAAGAAAGGGTTCATGCCGAAAAGAGAGCGTTTTCATATTGGCACGAAAATTGCTATTAAATAATTGAATGACAGGTTAGGGGGAAACAAAGTGAAGTTTGATCAAATGCTAAAACAAGCTGCTCAGCTTGAGGATTCAATCGTTGCAATTGCTTCCGCGGATGACGAAGAAGTCATGGACGCCGTCGCACTTGCGATTGAACATGATTTAGCTCGCTTTCATTTATTTGGGGATGCGACCCGGATTCAACAGATGATCCATGCACGTGGATTGTCAGAGTCGCAATTTGTGATCACACACACTGCGACTGCTCAAGAGGCGGCAGAACGTGCAGCTTACGCTGTACGTAAAGGGGATGCGAGCGTCTTGATGAAAGGACTTGTTCCGACAGCAACGTTCATGAAAGCCGTTCTGAACAAAGAGATGGGATTACGTTCGGGGAACGTCTTATCTCATGTCGCATTGTTTGAAGTACCAGGTCGCGAATCGGCAATTGGTTTGACGGACGCTGCAATCCATATCGCACCGACGCTTGAAGATAAGGTCCACATCATTGAAAACGGGGTATCGGCACTTCGCGCAATCGGCTATATACTTCCGAAAGTAGCCGTCCTCGCAGCAGTCGAGGTCGTTAATCCGACAATGCAGGCGACGATCGACGCCGCCTTATTGACACAGATGAACCGCCGCGGTCAAATCAAGGATTGCCTTGTCGATGGACCACTCGCGCTTGATAACGCCGTCAATCTAGACGCAGCCAAACAAAAAGGACTGACAGGTGACGTTGCGGGGGCAGCAGATCTTCTTGTCGTGCCACAAATTGAAGTCGGGAACGTCATTTATAAATCACTGATGTATTTTGCACATGCTTCAGTCGCGGCGATTTTAGTTGGAGCGAAAGCACCCGTCGTATTGACAAGTCGGGCAGATACGGCAGAAGCGAAACTCTATTCATTAGCCTTTGCTTTACTTAATGCGCAACAAACGAAAAAAATCAAACAAACAATCTGAGGAGGAACTTAAAATGGTTGAAACAAATGTAGAAACACGCTTTAGTATCTTTGAAACAATGGAAATGGAAGATTATGAACAAGTCGTGTTCTGTCATGATAAAGTTTCGGGGTTAAAAGCCATCATCGCCATCCACGATACGACGCTCGGCCCTGCACTTGGCGGTCTTCGTATGTGGAACTATGCATCTGACGAAGAAGCATTAGTTGATGCTCTTCGTTTATCAAAAGGGATGACGTATAAAAATGCAGCAGCAGGCCTCAACCTCGGTGGCGGGAAAGCCGTCATCATCGGTGATGCAAAAACTCAAAAATCAGAAGCATTATTCCGTGCGTTCGGCCGTTATGTCCAGTCATTGAACGGGCGTTACATCACAGCGGAGGATGTCAATACGACGGTCGCTGACATGGATTATATTCACATGGAAACAGATTTCGTGACAGGTGTCAGTCCAGCCTTCGGTTCAAGCGGAAACCCGTCACCGGTCACAGCGTACGGTGTTTACCGTGGGATGAAAGCAGCAGCCAAAGAAGTCTACGGAACAGATTCGCTTGGTGGAAAAACAATTGCCATCCAAGGTGTCGGGAACGTGGCATTCAATCTTTGCCGCCATCTCCATGAAGAAGGTGCAAAATTAATCGTCACGGACATCAATCAAGATGCCTTACGTCGTGCGGAAGAAGCATTCGGTGCTTTAATTGTCGGACCAGATGAAATTTACAGCGTTGACGCCGATATCTTCGCACCATGTGCGCTTGGGGCAACATTGAACGACGAAACGATTCCTCAACTGAAAGTCAAAGTCATCGCCGGTGCGGCAAACAACCAGCTGAAAGAAGATCGCCACGGTGACATGCTCGAAGAACGCGGTATTCTGTACGCGCCAGACTTCGTCATCAATGCAGGTGGTGTCATCAACGTCGCGGACGAACTGGATGGATACAACCGTGACCGGGCAATGAAAAAAGTTGAACTTGTGTATGACGCTGTCGCAAAAGTCATCGAGATTTCAAAACGTGACCACTTGCCGACGTATCGTGCAGCTGAAAAAATGGCAGAAGAGCGGATTGCGACGATGCGCAGTGCACGCAGTCAATTCTTACGTCGTGATAAAAATATCTTAGGGTCACGCGGATAAGAGGAGGATTCAGATGAGCGAACGTATTTTAACGATCAATCCAGGTTCGACTTCGACGAAGATTGGAATCTTCGAAGGAGCGGAGCAGTTGTTTGCGAAGACGTTACGCCACCCAGCTGAAGCGGTCGGAGGACCGCTTCACGCTCAGCTGGAAATACGGCGTCAAGTGGTGTTGGATGTATTGGCACAAGAAAAGATTGAATTGAAAGCGCTTACTGCGGTTGTTGGACGCGGCGGCCTGCTTCGTCCGCTCGTCAGTGGGACGTATGCCGTCAACCAGGAAATGCGTGAAGATTTATTGAGTGGCATTTTTGGGGTCCATGCATCGAATCTCGGAGGTCTACTAGCAGACGAAATCGCTCGCACGTTATCCATTCCATCGTTCATCGTCGATCCGGTCGTCGTAGATGAACTTGAGCCGATTGCCCGACTTACGGGATTACCTGAACTTGAACGCAAAAGCATTTTTCATGCCTTGAATCAAAAAGCAGTCGCGAAACGATATGCGAAACAAGCGGAGATGCCGTATGAGGAAATGCGTCTGATTGTTGCACACATGGGGGGCGGGATTACCGTCGGTGCACATCTCGACGGACGGGTCATCGATGTCAATAATGGTCTTGACGGGGAAGGGTCATTTTCGCCGGAACGAAGTGGGTCCCTTCCTGTTGGTCAACTAGTAGAACTATGTTATAGTACCAAGTATAAACTCGAGGAAATGAAGCGTCTGGTCGTAGGGTCAGGCGGACTTGTCGCGCACCTAGGGACATTTGACGCAATCGAAATTGAACGTCGAATCGATGCCGGGGACGAGAAGGCTGCCTTACTGTACGACGCGATGGCTTACCGGATTGCAAAAGAAATTGCTGCCCAAAGTGCAGTCTTATATGGTCAAATCGATGCCATCATTTTAACAGGTGGCTTAGCATACAGCGACCGGTTGACGAGTGCAATCGAAGAACGCGTCGCACACCTCGGACAAGTGATCCGGATTCCGGGTGAAGATGAGTTACGTGCACTTGCGGAAGGTGTAATACGCGTGTTACGTGGAGAAGAAGAAGTTAAGGAATATGGAGGCGAACCAACATGGCTAGAGAATTCGACGTCGTTGTCTTAGGTGGCGGACCGGGCGGTTATGTCGCAGCAATTCGCGCTGCACAAGCCGGCAAGACGGTCGCGATCGTAGAACAAGGAAAACTCGGGGGAACCTGTTTACACCGTGGCTGTATCCCTTCAAAGGCACTCTTGAAATCAGCAGCGGTCTATCAGACAGTCAAACACGCCGCTACATATGGCGTCGACGTACCGGAGTCGTTTTTACGATTCGAACAGGTCAAACAACGGAAACAAGACATCATCGATGGACTGGAATCCGGGATTCAACATTTGATGAAAAAAGGCAAAATCGAAGTCTTCCATGGTCGGGGATCGATTCTTGGGCCAAGCATCTTTTCACCGATGCCGGGGACAATCAGTGTCGAACCGGAAGAAGGGGAAGGGGAATTGATTTTACCGCGTCAATTGATTGTCGCGACAGGATCACGCCCGCGTCCGCTAGCCGGTCTGTCGTTTGATTCCGAATATGTCCTCAGCTCGGATGAAGCACTCGACATGAATGCGTTACCTGCCTCGATCGTCATCATCGGCGGCGGGGTCATCGGAATCGAATGGGCATCGATGTTGACGGACTTTGATGTCAATGTCACGGTCGTCGAGTTCAGCGACCGGATTTTACCGACTGAAGATCAGGCGGTCAGTCGTGAAGTCGCTCGTCAGTTGAAAAAACGCGGAGTCAAGATTTTGACGAGCGCGGCTGCGCAAAGTGACAGCTTCAAGATGACGGAGTCCGGTGTGACGATCGACGTCGATCGAAATGGTGACATCACGACGCTTGCGGCGGACAAGTTGCTTGTCGCGATCGGACGGATGGCGAACGTCGAAGGGATTGGGCTTGAGAATACGAACATCGTCGTCGAAAACGGGTTTATTCAAGTCGATGATGATTTCCGGACAAAAGACAATCATATCTATGCGATTGGCGATGTCATCGGACGTCTGCAACTGGCACACGTTGCATCTGCTGAAGGCGCAAAAGCGGTCGAAGCAATCGTCAATGGATCGACGACGCCACTCAATTACGCGTTTGTCCCACGCTGTATCTACAGTGTACCGGAAGCTGCTTCGGTCGGTCTGACGGAAGCTGAAGCAAAAAATGCCGGAATGGACGTCAAAACGGGGATGTTTTCGTTTAACGGACTCGGTAAGGCACGCATCGAAGGTGAAGCCGCCGGGTTCATCAAGCTGGTCTCTGATGCCAAAACGGACGATTTAGTCGGTGTCCATATCGTCGGACCAAAAGCAACGGAACTGATTAGCGAAGGCGGGCTGGCGCTTGTCTTGAATGCGACGGCATGGGAAGTCGGGCAGCTCGTTCACCCGCACCCGGCCCTGTCAGAAGCATTCGGTGAAGCAGCATTAGCAGTTGACGGATTAGCGGTTCACGCATAAGGAGGAATAACAGATGGAAAAAATAGAATTTAAAGAACTCGTTGAGCTCGGACTGACGGAGCAGGATGCAATCCAGATGTTCGAGACGATGGTACGGGCACGAAAAATCGATGAGCGGATGTGGAAATTGAACCGGGCAGGTAAGATTCCGTTCCTCGTTTCTTGCCAGGGGCAAGAGGCGGCGCAAGTCGGGGCGGCATTCGCACTCGAAAAAGGAACGGATTATATTTTACCGTACTACCGTGATTTAGGGGTCGTCCTTCATTTTGGTCAAACATCGCGTGACATCATGTTGTCTGCGTTCGCGAAAGCGGAAGATCCAAACTCAGGTGGACGTCAAATGCCGGGACACTACGGCTCACGTGCTTTAAACATCGTCACGGGATCGAGTCCTGTCACGACACAAGTCCCGCATGCGGTCGGGATCGCCCTGGCTGCGAAAATGCGTAAGGAACCACTTGTCGCGTACGTTTCGTTTGGTGAAGGATCATCGAACCAAGGGGATTTCCACGAAGGAGCAAACTTTGCCGGGATTCATAAATTACCGGTCATTCTATTCTGTGAGAACAATAAATATGCGATTTCAACACCCCTCTCGAAACAATTGTCAGCGAAACATGTCGCAGACCGCGCAATCGGCTATGGCATGCCGGGTGTGACGATTGACGGGATTGATCCACTCGCCGTCTATAAAGCAGTCAAGGAAGCACGTGACCGTGGCATTCGTGGGGAAGGTCCGACGTTAATCGAAGTCGAAGTTGAACGTCTTGTCCCCCACTCGTCAGACGATGATGACAAATCATACCGTTCGGCAGAAGAACTGGCAGAACTGAAAACACGTGACGGCATCAAGATTTTCCGTGCGAAATTGATTGATATGGGTGTCTTGACGGAGGAGTCAGCGACAGAAATCGAGACGACGCTCGAACGTGAAGTCGAAGAAGCGACGGCTTATGCAGAAGCAGCGGCGTATGACTTACCGGAAAACGCACTTCGTTACGTGTACGACGAGGAGGAAACGAAATGACGACATTAAGTTTAATTGAAGCCATCAATAGCGCAATCAAAGAAGAAATGGAACGGGATGATTCCGTCTTTATCTTAGGAGAAGACGTCGGTGTCCGTGGTGGAGTATTCCGGGCGACACAAGGATTGCTCGAGCAGTTCGGGGAAGAACGTGTCATCGATGCACCACTCGCTGAGAGTGCGATTGCAGGTGTTGGAATCGGAGCCGCCATGTATGGCATGCGTCCGATTGCTGAGATGCAGTTCGCCGACTTCATCATGCCGGCCGTCAACCAAATCGTCAGTGAAGCGGCAAAAATCCGATACCGTTCGAACAATGACTGGATTTGTCCAATCGTCATCCGCGCACCCTTTGGCGGCGGCATTCATGGTGCGTTGTACCATTCACAATCGGTCGAAGCGATGTTCAATTCGACGCCGGGTCTAAAAATCGTCATTCCGTCAAACCCATACGATGCCAAAGGGTTATTGAAGGCTGCGATTCGCTCGAATGATCCTGTGCTGTTCTTTGAACATAAACGGGGCTACCGGTTGTTAAAAGGTGAAGTTCCGGAAGAGGACTATACGGTTGAAATCGGGAAAGCTGATGTCAAACGGGACGGAGAAGACGTCACCGTCATCTCATACGGACTTTGTGTCCAAATGGCGCTTGACGCAGCAGCACGTCTTGAAAAAGACGGCATCGACGTCCATATCCTTGATCTTCGGACCGTCTATCCGATTGACCGGGCGGCAGTCGTCGCAGCGGCACAAAAAACGGGTAAAGTCTTGCTCGTGACGGAAGATAATAAAGAAGGCAGTGTCATGAGTGAAGTCTCGGCGATCATCGCGGAAGAAGCATTGTTCGATCTTGATGCACCAGTCGAACGATTGTGCGGACCCGATGTACCGGCGATGCCATATGCACCGACGATGGAGAAATTCTTTAATATCTCAAGCGAAAAAATTGAAGATAAAATCCGGACGCTCTACGCGTACTGAGGGGGACCCGTCAATGAAGACAGAAACATTAACGATGCCACAACTTGGTGAGAGCGTGACGGAAGGAACGATTTCGTTATGGCTCGTCAAACCAGGAGATACCGTCAAAAAGTATGATCCGATTGCTGAAGTCATCACCGATAAAGTGACAGCCGAAGTACCATCATCGTTTGATGGTGTCATCGACAAGCTGCTCGCTGAAGAAGGGGACACGCTCCAAGTCGGGGAAGCAATCGTCACGTTACAAGTCAGTGGTGGATCGACGGAAGTCGCAGCGACCGAAGAAGAAATCCCGGCTGTAAAAGAGCAGACGGTAGAAACGGTTCAGTCGATGAAAAAACGCTATTCACCAGCTGTGCTGAAGTTATCAGCAGAACACGGCATCAATCTCGATCACGTCAACGGGACGGGAGCGGGCGGCCGGATTACACGCAAAGATTTGCTGAAGCTCGTTGAATCCGGTCAAGTCAATCAGCCGGATGTTGTCGAGGCCCCGACGATTGAGACCGTACCGACAAAAGCGGAAGCGGCAGTCGAGACTCCGGCACCGAAGTCTGCGCCAAAACCGACGATGAGTACGACGGAAGACGGCGATATTGAAATTCCGACGGCAGGTGTCCGTCAAGCGATCGCCAGTAACATGGTGCGCTCGAAACAAGAAGCACCGCACGCCTGGTTGATGGTTGAAGTCGACGTGACGAATCTGGTCGAAGCACGGAATCGTCATAAAGATCAGTTCTTCAAACAAGAAGGCGTCAAATTGACGTTTTTACCGTTCTTCATGAAAGCGACAGTCGAAGGACTGAAGAAACACCCAATCATGAACTCGCAGTGGGCAGGCGATAAAATCATTCAAAAACGGGCAATCAACTTATCACTCGCCGTCGCGACGCAAGAAGCGTTATTCGTCCCGGTCGTCAAACATGCGGATGAACTTAGCATTAAAGGACTCGCTCGGGCAATCGATGACTTCGGTAAACGGGCGCAGGCCGGTAAGTTATCGTCAAGCGAGATGCAAGGTGGTACGTTTACCGTCAATAACACGGGTTCGTTCGGTTCGATCCAATCGGCACCGATCTTGAACTTCCCGCAAGCGGCGATTTTATCCGTGGAATCAATCGTCAAGCGCCCGGTTTGGGTCAACGGCATGTTCGCAGCACGTGACATGGTCAACTTATGTATGTCGATTGATCACCGTGTACTTGACGGGTTAGTGGCCGGTCAATTCCTGCAGACCGTCAAGCAGGCGCTCGAATCGATCGACCCGGATCAACTCGCTTTATACTAAATAGTTGACAGGTCGCCCGAAGCGACGTAATATAATAAACAATTGAACAACATAACGCTACGACGAAGAAGAGTAGCCCGTGAAACGATTGAAGAGAGCTGATGGGTGGTGCGAATCAGTATCGGGAAACAGGTGAATGGGCTTTTGAGCATCAGACCGAACTTGAAGTAGGCTCTGACGGTGACCTCCCGTTATCGAGGACGACGAATCAGGTGCGCCGGTTCGTTCGAGGGGACTATTGGATAGTCAACGAAGGTGGTACCGCGGGTTTTCCCGTCCTTCATGTGAATGATCACATGAATGGACAGGAAGACCCTTTTCGTATGCAACAACATAAAAAAATCGATGAATGAGTTAAGTAATTAAACACATCACTGTTTCAGAGAGCCGGAGAAAGGTGGGACTTCGGTACAGGGAGGTTTAATGAATGGTCTCATGAGAGCATGGCTGAATTTACAGTAGGTCATGACGGAAGCCCCCGTTATCGCAGGCTACGGTGTCCTTGAAGTGAGGAAGCACCGGAAAAGTGGGAACGCAACAACCGTTCCAATCGAGGTGGCACCGCGAGTTAATCGTCCTCCATGTAGCAATTGCTATGTGGAGGACTTTTTTTATACCAGGAGGCGAAATCAGGATGATTCAGACAGAAGAATTAGTAATCGAACGACTTGAGATGAACGGGGACGAGCTGACACCGATTTCGATTTTTCGACGAATTGACGGGAATCGAAAGTGTTTACTCGAAAGTTCGACCCAGTCAGGGAACGCACGTTACTCGATCATCGGGGTCGACCCAGTCGCTTTGCTACGGGCAGAGGGGAATCAAGTCACGCGGCATGATTTAAAGACGGACGAATCGGTTACGACGATTGGCGATCCGGTCCATTTACTGCAACACTACATCACACGACCAACAAGTGAACTGGACTTACCCTTTTTAAGTGGGGCGATCGGTTACGTCGGCTATGACACGATTCGCGCCTATGAAAACATCGGAGTGATGCCAAAGATTGACCGGAACCTACCGGATTCGTTACTCGCCGTCTATGATGAAATCATTTTATACGATCATCTTGAACATCGCGTCCACTTGGTCCATACGTCACTCGGTGGTGTGACGGACCGCAGTGAAATGATGGAGCGGTTAGAACAAAGAAAGCAACAACTCGAACGGACAGGGGAGCAAACCTTACTGGAACGTCCCCTTGAAAACATTTCATATCAGCCGCAGATGGAGAAGGAAGATTTTATCCAGCTCGTGGAACAAGCGAAACAACATATTCGGCAAGGAGACGTCTTCCAACTGGTGTTATCGCAACGACTCGATGCGACCTTCGCGGGGGATCCGTTTCACTTCTACCGGAAGTTACGGCAAGACAACCCGAGCCCTTATCTCTTTTATATCGACCTCGGCGAGTTGATTGTCCTCGGGGCATCGCCGGAAAGTCTCGTTCAGGTCAAGGGAAGACGCGTGACGACGAATCCGATCGCCGGGACACGGCGCAGAGGACAAACGAAACAAGAAGACGAACGGTTGGCAGCTGAGCTCGTTGCAGACGAGAAGGAGCGTGCCGAACATCGGATGCTCGTCGATCTTGGCCGCAACGATCTCGGCAAGGTCTGTCAGGTCGGAAGCATTAACGTATCGCGCTACATGGAAATCGAACGTTTCAAAAACGTGATGCATCTTGTCTCCGTCGTCGAAGGGACGTTAGCGAACGGGCAGACAGGAGCCGACGCCTTGATTTCTTGTTTACCCGCTGGAACGGTCTCCGGGGCGCCGAAAATTCGGGCGATGCAATTGATTGAACAGTATGAAACGTTGAAGCGGGAAGTGTATGCGGGCGCCGTCGGTTACTTCGATGTCAGTGGAAATCTTGATTTTGCACTCGCAATCCGGACGATGGTCATCAAGGACGGTACGGCCTATGTCCAAGCCGGTGCCGGAATCGTCTATGACTCGGACCCGACGCTCGAATATGAAGAGACATTGCATAAAGCGAAGTCGTTACTGGAGGTTTGGAAATGATTTTATTGATTGATAACTATGATTCCTTTACCTATAACCTGTATCAATATGCGGCGGAACATACCGCCGTACAAGTCGTCCGTAACGATGCGATGACAATCGAAGGCATTCAAGACTTGCAACCGGACGGAATCATTTTATCGCCGGGACCAGGTAATCCGAATGATGCCGGGATTTGTCTAGATGTCATCAAACAACTGTCCGGTTCGATTCCGATCCTTGGCGTCTGTCTCGGTCACCAAGCAATCGGACAAGCCTTCGGGGGACAAGTCGTCCAGGCAACGGACATCATGCACGGCAAGACATCGATGATTCGACAGAACGGGAACTTATTTAAGGGACTCGCAGAACAATTCGAAGTCATGCGGTATCACTCATTAATCGTCGACCGACAGACGGCACCCGACGTGTTACGCATTACGGCGGAAACAGTAGACGGGACGATCATGGCATTTGAACATATCGAACACCCGACATACGGGATTCAGTTTCACCCAGAGTCGGTCGGAACGATCGACGGAAAACAAATCGTCAAACGATTCATTGAACTGACAGGGGAGTGACAAGACATGAAAGAGATATTAACGAAACTAGCAGCTGCGAAGCATTTACGATACGAAGAGATGCAACAAGCAGCACGACAACTGTTTGAACCGAACGTGACGGACAGCGAAATCGCCGCCTTCCTCGTCGCCTTAAAAGCAAAAGGCGAAACAGCGGATGAACTGGCGGGACTCGCCTCGATCATGCGGGAAGTCGCACTCGACATTCCCGTCACAGGAACGGACTTCATCGACAACTGTGGGACGGGTGGCGATGGCTCACAGTCATTCAACATCAGTACGACAGCCGCCTTCGTTCTCGCAGGTGCAGGCTCGAAAGTCGCCAAGCACGGTAACCGGAGTATCTCGAGTAAAACGGGCAGTGCCGATGTCCTCGAGGCATTAGGTGTTAAACTGGATGAAACACCCGAGCAACTCGCAAACCGACTCGAAGAAAACGGGATTGCGTTCTTATTCGCTCAGCGGATGCACCCGCGTGTCAAACAAATCATGAAGGTCCGGAGCGATTTACGGATCCCGACGATCTTCAACTTGATTGGTCCGTTAACGAACCCGGTCTCTTTAAAAACACAATTGCTCGGGATTTACCGGGAAGATTTACTCGAGACGATGGCGTTGACGTTACACCGTCTCGGACGCAAACGGGCAATCGTCTTACACGGAGCGAATGGAATGGATGAAGCGTCTCTCGCCGGAACGAACCAACTTGTGTTACTCGACGACGGAGAACTGATTCGCTTCAGTCTTCACCCGGAAGAAGTCGGATTGACCGTCGCCCCACTCGAAGCAATCCGTGGCGGGTCGGCACAAGAAAATGCCGACATCTTACTACGTGTCCTTGACGGGGAAGCGGGACCCTACCGGGATACGGTCTTACTCAACGCCGGCATCGCCCTGTTCGCGGAAGGACGGGTCAAAACGATTCGGGAAGGAATCGATTGTGCGATCGTCAGTATCGATTCCGGACAAGCACGAGAAAAACTGCGACAATTGCAACAGACGAAACGACAGGAGGCAATCGGATGAATATTTTAGACCGCATCATTGAAACGAAAAAACGTGAAGTAGCTGAACTCAAGGTGTCGGGAGTCAAGCAAATCGAACGGTCACCGTTACGCCGTTCGATTCACGAACGACTCGGCCAAGACGACTTGTCGGTCATCGCGGAAATTAAACGGGCATCTCCTTCAAAAGGCGACATCTCGCTCGACGTCGACCCTGTCGCTCAAGCAAAACGGTATGCAGCAAGCGGGGCAACGGTCATCTCGGTTTTGACGGATACGACGTATTTCAAAGGGAGCATGGCAGACCTTGAGGCAGTCGCAAATGCAGTCGATGTGCCCATCCTGTGTAAAGATTTTATGATTGACCGGATTCAAATCGACCTTGCGAAAGCGCATGGAGCGAGCTTGATCCTGTTGATCGTCGCGGCACTTGACGAAGCGACACTGGAAGACTTGTATCACTATGCCTACGCAAACGGTCTCGAAGTTTTAGTAGAAGTCCATGATGAAGCGGAACTGAAGCAAGCAGAACAGCTCGATGCACGCATCATCGGCATCAACAACCGAAACTTAAAAAAGTTCGCCGTCGACTTAGCGACATCGACACGGCTGTTGCAGACGAAGCGCCCGGGCGTCCGGTATATCAGTGAAAGCGGGATTCAGACGGTCGAGCAGGCACGTCAGCTCCATCAGGACGGGGCAGACGGCATTTTAGTCGGTGAAACGCTGATGCGCGCAGAGGATCCCACCGCCTTCATCCAAGCAGTCAACGGACCGGTCTATGACACGCATTAAATTTTGCGGGTTACGGCGCGCCGATGATGTGGTGGTCGCGAGCCGACTCGCCGACTACATCGGTTTCGTGTTCGCGCCGAGTAAACGTCAGGTCACGCTCGAACAAGCAGCTAAATTGCGGCAATTGGTTCCGGCAACGGTCCAAGTCGTCGGTGTGTTCGTCTCGCCGACCTTACAAGAAGTCGAAGCGGCGATTGAAACGGTTGGACTGGATTTGATTCAAATTCACGGTATGGTGGACGAAGCGATTCGTACACAAACGAAAGTTCCGATCATTCAGGCACTCGTCGCGGGCGCCACTTCAATCGATACGGAAGCGGATTACATTCTCTATGACGCGCCCCAAGCTGGAAGCGGACAACCGTTCGATTGGTCGACGGATTTAACAAGTACACGACCGATGTTCGTCGCAGGTGGTTTGACACCATCGAACGTCGCAGCAGCGATCGCGCGCTATCAACCGTTTGCAGTGGATGTCTCGAGCGGAATCGAAACGGAGTTTCAAAAAGATCAACAAAAAATGCTGGCATTCGCACATGCCGTAAAGGGGAGATGAGCACGATGGGTTATTCACAACCAGATGCACTTGGTCAATATGGAGTTTATGGTGGACGCTACATTCCGGAAACATTGATGCAAGCCGTCCTTGAACTGGAACAGGCCTATGCCGAAGTCAAAGAGGACCCGGCGTTTTATGAACGGATGAACGATCTCTTAAAAAATTACGTCGGGCGTGAGACGCCACTCTACTTCGCGGAACACTTGACGCGGGAAATCGGTGGCGCAAAGATTTACTTGAAACGGGAAGACCTGAACCATACGGGCGCTCATAAAATCAATAATACGATTGGACAAGCTCTACTCGCAGAGCGGATGGGGAAACGGAAAATCGTCGCCGAGACCGGTGCCGGACAACACGGTGTTGCGACGGCGACCGTCTGTGCCTTACTTGATTTAGAATGTGTCATCTTCATGGGGGAAGAGGATGTCCGGCGTCAAGAATTGAACGTCTTCCGGATGGAACTGCTTGGGGCGAAGGTCATCCCGGTCACACAGGGCAGTCGGACCCTGAAGGATGCCGTCAATGAAGCGTTACGTTACTGGGTCAAACATGTTGAGGATACACACTATTTGATGGGATCGGTTCTCGGACCGCATCCGTTCCCGGAGCTCGTCCGTGATTTCCAATCCGTCATCGGGAAAGAGACGCGGGCGCAAATCCTTGAAAAAGAGGGTGTCTTGCCGGACGCGATCGTCGCTTGTGTCGGTGGCGGGAGTAACGCGATTGGTATGTTCCATCCGTTCATCGATGATGAAACGGTTGCGCTGTACGGAATTGAAGCAGCAGGAGACGGAATTGAGACGGACAAACACGCAGCGACGATGACGAAAGGTGAAGTCGGTGTCTTACACGGGTCGATGATGTACTTGCTACAGGATGCACACGGTCAAGTCACGGAAGCCCATTCGATTTCAGCCGGGCTCGATTATCCAGGCGTCGGACCGGAACATAGTCTCTTAAAAGACATCGGTCGTGTCCAGTATGAAGCCGTCACCGATCAAGAAGCACTCGATGCGCTCCAGTTGTTATGCCAAAAAGAAGGCATCATTCCGGCGCTCGAAACAGCACATGCCGTCGCCTATGCGACGAAGCTTGCGAAAGACATGTCGGAAGACGAGATTCTCGTCATCTGTTTATCCGGTCGCGGTGATAAAGATGTCATGACGGTCAGATCGGCCTTAAAGGGGGAAGCGTGATGCGATTAGAACAAGCAATCCGAACAGTCAATGACCGCGGTGAAAAAGCGTTTATCCCGTATGTCATGGGAGGTGACGGCGGAATCGACCGTCTGCCGGACATTTTGGCATTCCTCGAACGGAGTGGGGCCACAGCAATCGAAGTCGGTGTCCCGTTCTCGGACCCTGTTGCGGACGGTCCGGTCATTCAAGAAGCCGGTCTTCGCGCGCTTGCACACGAAGTCAGCTTACACGACGTCCTCGAGGCGATTCGGGTCGCCCGTCAAGAAACGACGGTCCCGATCGTCGTCATGACCTACTTGAATCCGATTTTCCGCTTTGGCATCGATGCCTTTCTTGCGACCTGTCGTGAAGTCGGGGTCGATGGCTTAATCATTCCGGACTTACCACTCGAACAGAGTGCGCAGTTTTTTGCGAAGCATGACAAACAAGACATCGCCCTCGTCCAACTCGTTTCACTGACGAGTCCGATCGAACGGATTCAAAAAATCGCGAATCAAAGTGAAGGGTTCCTCTATGCCGTCACCGTCAACGGGACGACAGGAGGGCAGACGACGTTCGGCGAGTCGCTCGAAGCGCATCTTGCAAATGTCGCGGAACTGAGTCCTGTTCCGGTCCTCGCCGGGTTTGGAATCAGTACGCCGGCACACGTCAAACAGTTAGGGGCTTCGGTCGCAGGTGTCATCGTCGGTAGTAAAATCGTTGAGTTGTTACAACAAGAAGATACATCAGCGATTGAGCAATTGATGGCAGCCCGGTTACCCGATCTTCACGTCTAACTAAAAAAGATCTGACGCATCCGTCAGACCGACATCAATCAAATGGCCGATGATTCCACTTTTTACGGAATCATCGGCCATTTTACGTTTCTTCATAAAAAGCGGTGACGGGCGACCCTGCAGCAAACATCAGCTGAAATCGCACCCTTGACCAATCGCTTTACTTGGCCTCTTTCAAGACTTCGGCGACGAGACCGGAAACATACGGACTGCCCCGGTCTTCCTGTTCGACCGATTCAATCATCATCGCGACGAGTAGCGTCGGGTCATCATTATCATAACCAACGAAAAAGCCATTTTCCTTCCCCTTTGTTTCTCCAGCTTGCTTAAGTTCAGCCGTTCCCGTCTTACCGGCAACGGCGACTTCCTGTATGTCGGCAGGTAAGTCATATCCGGCATGGACGACATCATACAAGTCTTTCCGGATCATCGAGGCATCGTCTTTTGAGATTAAATCCTGTTTCCAGATCTGTTTTGTTTTTTCATCCGCCCGTAACGTTGGCTGATAGATGATTCCGTCTGTCAAAAAGATTTCGTACATCGAAGCGAGGTGGACGATGTTCGTCAACATCTGACCTTGTCCGTACGATGTATCCATTAATTGACCGTCAGATGAAATGGTCCCGTCGTTTGAAATCTGTGAAGCCCGCATCGGATAGGCGAACGGAATTTTTTCACCGTAGCCGAGTGCCTCCAGTCCATTCGTAAAGGTATCAGCACCTACTTCAAGTGTCGACTGAGCGAAATAAATATTATCCGAGTAGACTAGCGCATTGTGTAAATCGACAGGGTCCGGTGTCTCGTGGATCCGGGTGACATTGAAGCCATCCTTTTTCCACTTTAAGCCGTCAATCGAATAGGCTTTATCGGGATTTAACTTTCCGGCGTTTAGACCGATGGAAGCCGTCAACGGTTTTTGTGTCGATCCGGGTGCAAAGGCACTCGTAAAACGATTGAGTAACGGTTGATCTGAATCATTCGTCAATGTGTCGAGTCGGTCTTGCGAGATGCCGAGTGTGAACTCACTCGGATCAAAACCGGGGGAGCTGACGAGGGTCCGTGTTTCACCGGTCCTTGGATCAAGTGCAGTTGCGACACCCGGTTCACCGTTCATCGTCTCGTACGTCGATTGTTGGAGCGCACCATCGATCGTCAGCGTAATGTCTTTCCCGTCTTTGACCTTCGTCTCGGCGACGGTTACCGGTTCGTCCTGGTCCGACTTCACGATTTCGATGCTCGTTCCGGACTGGCCGCGAAGTTCATCATCGAAAACCTGTTCAAGTCCGCGTTTACCAACCTGTTCACCAGCTTGGATTTTATTGTTCGATTGTTCGACGTCTTCAGCGGTCGCCGATCCAACATAGCCGATTAAGTGGGACGTCGCTTCACCGTATGGGTAAGTCCGCACTTCTGTTTCCTTGGCGCTGACCCCTTTAAGTGCCGTCAAGCGCTTAACGGTTGCTTCGTCAGACGGATCAAATGTTTTTAACGGAACGAACTGACCGTCCTTGACCCAAGATGCCGATAGGGCGTCGTCAATCGAATTCGTCGACCGGTCGAGGAGAGAAGCGACTTTCTTTTTGGTCGTGTCATCCAGCTGGCCAGCTGTCACACCGACTTCAAAGCCTTGACCGGTCGTCGCGAGCGGTTTTTCATTCCGGTCAATTAAATCACCGCGTTTTGCGGTAAGCGTGTTCAATTTGATTTGATCCGCTTGTTCAAAGTCTTCGAACAGGAAGGAAGGATCCCAGTCGACGTACCAATTGTCTGTGTCTTTGTTTGTCTCGTAGACGAGCGGGACCTCTTTCTTGAACGATACAGGTCCCGCGACCGTATCGAATTTGACGGTGACAGGCAATAGTTGTTTCTTCTCATCATCTGTGTCGGGTGCTTTTCCCGGTGTAATGGAAATATTTTTGATTTCAAGCGTATCGTTCAATTTTTTCGTTCGTTCGATGAACTGACTTTCTCCGTACTCTTTTTGTGTCGTTTGACTGACATAATCGGCATACATCTTGTCATAGTCTTGTTTTTCCCAAAGCTTTGAATAGGAAGCGAGTCGTTCTTCGGCTGTCGGCTGATCTTGACAGCCGACAAGAATTCCGATGCTCGCAGCACTTGTTGCGGCAAACAAAAGTGAGCGTGATTTCAAGGTGAATCCCTCCTTAAAAGCATTTATTTAATCACCGTACCATTGTTTTGTCTAACTTTCACCTAAGACACCCTTGACGCACGAGAAACGTAAGGCACAAAAAAACCACTGACGAATTTAAGTCAGTGGTGGTTGAGTTAATTGAAGTAGTTTAATGGATTGATACTGCTTGCAGCAGATGACGCACTGTAGACGTATGAACCACGGTGTAGTTCAAAGTGAAGATGGGCGCCGAAGGCGTTTCCGGTTGCACCGACCGTCCCGATTTTTGCTCCTTTTGCAATCGTTTGACCGGCATATACCGAGCGACTGTTCAAGTGAGCGTAGACCGTCGTGTAAGCAAGTCCATTGATTGTGTGCGTCATCATAACGTAATTGCCATAAGCACCGTAATTACGGGACGTGATGACTTTACCGGCAGCAGAAGCATAGACGGGCGTTCCTGTTGCAGCGCCGATATCGATTCCGTTATGGAACGTATAACCGTAAACGCCGCTCGCTGCACCGTATCCTTGTGTGATTGGACCACTTGTCGGTCGCGAAAAGCCACTCGATGCTTTTGTTGCCGTCGTTGTTGTGACTTTATACTTTTTGACATACTTGGAAGCGACATAACGGGAAGAACCTGAGTATGAAATTTTCGTCCATGATCCGGATACGCCGAGGTACTTGTATGTTTTTCCTTTATTGACGGTTCCGACTGCTTTATAGGCAGTCGAAGGACCCGTTCGAACACGGAGACCGTCAGCCATTACTTTTACTTTATATGTAGTTGCTGCTTCGACTTTTTCGATGCCTGTCGTAGCGAAGCCTGAAACCATTAGTGCTGTCATTGTCATTGTTGTTAACATACGCTTCATATGTGAGTTCCTCCTAATTGGGAAAAGGCGACGGACGTCAGTAAAACTAAGTCTTTCAATATTGTAAGGTGAAGGTTCTATGTAGTTAAGGTAGAAAATGTTTTCTTGATAGAATGATTATAGCATCGGAAATAAAGGGGAAATATTTCAGTTTTGTTTCAAAGTTATCACTCTATAACATATATTGTAATGGTCATTTTTGGTTTATTTTGTCCATGCTAAAAAGCCCACCGATTCTATGCAGCTTGGTGGGCTTATATTCATAAAGGATAGTACTTAGGACGTGGGAGCGATGACGTTTAAGTGCTGACCAAGAACTTGGACCGTAATCGGAAGTTTGCCTGCCGTATCGCCATCAGCATTAATCGGAAGTGTTTCCGAAGATTCGATTTTGACTTCCTTCGTTGTAAAGTACTCGACTTGATCTGCTTCAGATAAATCACCTTTCAATAGTTTAGGTAGCGCTTGTAAGGCGTCTAAAATACCAAGTTGTTTTACAAGAAAAACATGAAGTAATCCGTCATCGACACGCGCCTCTTGCGCAAATGATTCGAAACCGCCGACGGAATTCGTCAACGAAACGATAAGTAACGGTGTTTCGCCGTCGAAAGATTTTTCTCTGGCTGTTAACTGGAGCGGGTAGGGACTATGATCCTTGAAGGCTTTTAATCCTTCAATGAAATATGCGATAGAACCGAGTGATGTCTTCTGTTCGACACTCACTTCTTCGACGGCATCGGCAATCAGCCCAATCGCAATCACGTTCATGAAATAGTGTGATCCATACTTACCGATGTCAAAAGGACGAATCGGAGCATCTTCGAGAACGTTGATCGCGTCGCGGGCATCCGTCGAAATATGGAGCGCACGTGCTAAATCGTTGACCGTCCCGAGTGGAACGATGCCGAGCGTCGGACGGTGGTCTTGTTCTGCGATTCCCGTGATGACTTCATTGACCGTTCCGTCACCGCCCATTGCGATGACGGCGTCATACTGCTCAGTCGAAGCAGTACGTGCAAATTCTGTTGCGTCGAGTTCTTTTTCAGTGAACCGGACATCGACCGTTGCAAAGCGCTGAGCGAGTGTACCTTCTGCAAATTCTGCGTATTTTTTACCTAATTCTTTCCCGGATGAGGGATTAATAATTAACATGGCCTTCGACACATTCAATTCCTCCTTAGTGACTCTCTGTTCCTATTTTCCCAACTCACGACCAAGATAATCCTAGCGCAGCAAAAAAACCTTGGAGGCGATTAAACGCGCCTCCAAGGTTTTTAGTAGAAAAGAAATGTTTACCGTCGTGCGACAGGTGGTGCTTCACCAGCAGCTGGACGCGCTTCTTCTTCATCGTCCCAACATTCGGTATTTTCGATACCTAATGCTTTAGCAGAGAAGACAGGATCAAGACCTTGCTTACGTTGGTTTTGGTAGTCATTGATGACTTTGATTGCGACTCCACCTAAGAGCGAGATGGCTGTTAAGTTGATTAATGTCATACCGGCCATGAAGAGGTCGGCGAAACTCCAAACCATTCCGAGGCTGAGGAGCGATCCGATGAAGACGAATGCCATCGTAGCAATTCGGAAGCCAAAGACAGTTGATTTACTTTTCTTGATGAATTCAATGTTCGTTTCACCGTAGTAGTAGCTACCGA
This sequence comes from Exiguobacterium sp. s80, assembly GCF_018618725.1. Lineage (NCBI taxonomy): Bacteria > Bacillati > Bacillota > Bacilli > Caryophanales > Exiguobacterium > Exiguobacterium sp. s80. Next base: position 283,100 of record NZ_JACSMP010000001.1, read on the forward strand.
CAATTGAACTGAAAGCGAACAAGAAGACACTGATTGCGATAAAGGCTGGTGCGACGGCACCGAGTTGCTCAGAAAGCGCATTTTGTAACATGGCGATACCTTCACCATTACCGGCAGCGTAGCTGTCACTGAGTAAGATGATTGTCGCTGTTGCTGTACAGACGATCAACGTATCAAGGAAAACACCAAGTGTTTGTAAGAATCCTTGTTTTGCTGGGTGAGAAACTTCAGCGGCAGCAGCAGCGTTCGGAGCAGAACCCATACCGGCTTCGTTCGAGAAGAGACCACGTTTAACACCGAGCGAGATTGCAGCACCGACAGATCCACCAACAGCCTGGTCGATACCGAATGCACTCTTAAAGATCATTGCGAAAACCCCTGGAAGTTCAGTGATGTTCGTGATGACAACAAAGATGGCAGCAATCAAGTAGAGTGACGCCATGATTGGTACAACGATTGCTGAAACTTTCGCGACACGGTGGACACCACCGAAGATGACGAGACCTGTAAGAACGACTAAGATCCCACCGACGATCATTTTGTCGATTCCAAAGGCGTTGTCAAAAGCAGCGGCAATCGTGTTCGATTGAACCGAGTTAAAAATAAGACCAAATGTGACGGCGATTAAGATTGCAAAAATGATTCCGAGGACGCGGTTGTTCAATCCTTTTGCGATGTAGTAAGCAGGACCACCGCGGTAAGCGTTATTGCCTGTATCACGTACTTTATACACTTGAGCAAGCGTACTTTCAATAAGGGCTGTTGCTCCACCAAGGAGGGCGACCATCCACATCCAGAAGACCGCTCCGGGTCCACCAAGTGTAACAGCGATCGTAACACCGGCCAAATTCCCTGTACCGATTCGAGTCGCGGCACCGATGAAGAATGATTGAAGGGATGTAATACTCTGACCTTCATCATCTGTTGTCTTTTCATTTTTATCGAGTGTGACACGGAACATCTCTTTCAAGTAACGGAATTGGATGAACTTCGTTTTAATGGTGAAGTAGATGCCGACTCCGATTAAAGCGGCGATTAAGATATAAGACCATAAGATGTTGTTGGCGAAATCGACGCCCGATTGTACAGCTTGTTGAAATGCATCCATGTGATAGTTCCTCCCAAAGTGTTTTTGCTAAAAACTGATAATAGCTATAAGTTGAATTATACGAATTTTCAGACAACTTGCAAGCTTTTTTTCGAAACTTTCTTTTAAAATATTTAAAATATATTTTTTCGGGTTCAGAAAAACAGATCGTCATCAAAGCATTTTTAATTTAAAAAACCACCGCACTTAATGAAGCAGCGGTGGTGAAATGATGCGTTTTTTGATTAGTGATCGACTGCCAACAATTTTTCATAGAAGTCATCAATTTGACTAACGAGCTGTTCTCGTTCTGAGAATAATGTCGTGAGGACTTCATAATCATGTGTCGCCGCGAGTGATGTATCGAGTAAAGCCACCTCATCCTCTAGCTGTTGAATCTGCTGTTCGAGTTCGCCTGCATTTAAAGCCGGATGTTTCCCGGCTACCGGCGTCCGGGTAGCGCGGGGCGTGGGTGCCGCTGATTCGACGATTGACCGGGCATGTCGTTTTTCGGCAGCATATTGGTAAGAACCGTGAAAGATTTCTGTCGTGTCATCTAGCCAATAGGTTTTCGAGAAGAGTCGGTTCAAGAAATAACGGTCGTGCGATACGGCAATCAGCGTTCCGTCAAAGTGCTCGAGTGCTTCTTCAAGCGCCTCGCGGGATTCAATGTCGAGGTGATTCGTCGGTTCGTCAAGAATCAGGACATTAAGCGGCGAATGGACAAGAATCGCGAGCATCAAGCGCATCTTTTCCCCGCCGCTTAACGCAGTAATCGGTAAGAAGACACGTGGACCGAAAAAGAGGAAACGGGCCAACAGGGAGCGAGCTGTTCCTTCGTCCGCCGAAACGTGTGAGCGGAAGTAATCGATCAGTCGCTCTTCACCCGGCATATCGACGTGTTGCGATAAAAATCCGACCTGATTTGACGGACCACGCGTGACACGTCCGTTCGTCGGCTGGAGTTGTCCAAGTAAGACACGTAATAACGTCGTTTTCCCACTTCCGTTCGCACCGACGATTCCAATCCGGTCACGTGCCGCGGCTTCGAAATCGAGCGACGCGAACAACTTCCGGCCGGCGACGGAAAGCGTGACATCCTCAAGACGGTAAACGATTTGACTGAGTTGCCCTTGCGACGAAAAGCGGATGTCAGGCACCGCTTTTTCCAGGAGCGGCCGTTTGAGTCGCTCAATCCGTTCGAGTGCCCGTTCCATGGCTTTTGCTTTTCGGAACAGTTTTTCGCTTGGCGGAGAGGCTTCATTTGCCCACTGGCGCAAGCGCCGAATCGCATCCTTCATCTGTTTGATTTTCTTTTGTTGTTCCGTGTAGGCGTGGAATTGTTCGAGGAGCAGGCGTTCTTTCGCGACCGTGTACGCCGAATAATTTCCTGGGTAGATTGTCAGTTCACCATCTTCAAGTTCAGCGATCAAGTTGACACTTGCGTCAAGAAACACGCGATCATGCGAGACGATGATGACAGCGCCCGGATAACTGTTTAAAAATTGTTCGAGCCATTCGATTGCTGCGAGATCGAGGTGATTCGTCGGTTCGTCGAGAATCAACAAGTCTGGTTCCACCAGCAGCATCCGGCCGAGGCAGATTTTCGTTTGTTCGCCACCACTTAATTGAGAAAAGGGACGTGTCAGCAAGGCATCGAGGTGGAGTCCGTTAATCATGCGCTGGATTTTCGAGTCGAGCAGGTAACCGTCCTGTTGTTCGAATTGTTCGGTCACACGCGTATACGCATTTAGCACATCGTCCAGGTGGTCAGCACTTGCCATTTGTTGTTCAAGCTGATGCATCGTCGTCCGTAAGGCGACGATTTGGGCAAATGCGGTCCAGAGAACATCAAGGCCCGTCAATTCTTCTGCGAACTGTGGAATTTGAGCCAAATAACCGATGGAAAGTCCTTTTTTGAGATAAAGGGTTCCGCTGTCCGCTGTTTCGAGTTGCGCGATTAAACGCAGTAACGTGGTTTTTCCGGTTCCGTTTCGACCGATCAATCCGATGCGGTCAGCTTGTTTAAGATAGAGCGAGACATCGGTTAAGACGGATGCTCCCCCAAATTGTTTTGTCAGGTGTTGGATGTCGCAAATCATGATCAGTAACTTCCTTTCATGCGCATCAAAAAACGGAGAACGCAAATAGCGCTCTCCGTTTACCGTAAAAGGTGCGCTTTGCTTTATTTTTCAGATGGATGTTCCTAAGAAAAGGGCAGACTCGTCCTTTAGAACGCCATTTCATGAAAAATCGCGCGCAACAGATAAAGTTGTTCCATCAACCATTGCTTACACGCAGCAAAACCCATCTTTTACACCACCTTTTCGTTTCGATAAAGTTAGTTTACCATGTTTTGAACTGAAAATGAAATCGTTTTCAGTTACTTGAACAGTCCGGAAATCGAGTTAAAGAACTTACTTAAGCCGTCAAACAGTTTTGCAAAAAATCCTTTCGTTTCTTCGGAGGTCGCGAACGCGTGGATATCTTGCCCGGCACCCTTTAATCCGGTCTCGATTTGTCCCCAGTTCAAGTCAGCTTTCTCCATTTGACTGAACAATGACGTCAACCGCTCCATTTGGGCGTCCGACAACTGGATGTTGTTATTTTGAATGACTTGGATGATGACATTCTCGATATCGACTTTGGTTTCCGGCTTTTGTTTGGCGATCTCTGCTTTGATTTCATTCATCAGTTCGGCGACTTTGTCCGTCCCGACCGTTTTTCCGACATCGGAAGTGACCGATAACTCTTGTTGGGCTAAATCTTTTCGTTCATCCGTCAATTTAATGCCGGTCTCAGCCGACGTTTGATCGTATGCTTTCATGATCCCCGTCAAAGCAGAGGTCCCGGTGACTTTATAAGGGGAAGTGATTGTGATGTCGGCGTCCGTTACGCCTGCAGTGACGAGCGCGTTCAAGTACATGTCTTTTGTTACCCAGGTAATGTTTTCGGTCGCGACAGATAAACCGTCGCCTTTTTCAGCGAGTTCGATTTTTGCGGAAGAGTACATATTGCCGCCGAGTTGCGATTGGGGAACGTTTTTCCCTAAATATTTTTCTTCATCCGCTGCCGTGGCGATGACGGGCGTAATGCCTTCCGGCGCATTCAATCGGGCGAGTACCCAGGCTTTATCCTTTGCCCCGAGCGATTCACCAAGCGTGATGATTGTTTTATCGACGACTTGCTCTGCTGAAGCAGCAGTCGGTAGAAGTAAACTTGTCGCTAAAAGCGTCGTGGTCATGATTTTTGTTGCTTTATTCATAGTATAAATCCTCCGAGTATAGTAGGTAGTATCAGGTGCTAATTTCATTGTAAGTGACGTCTCCCAGAACGGAATCGGTCTTGAGGCGGAATGAACCGCCCACCTCGTGTCCCTAATCCTATACTACATTTCATTTAAAATCCTGATCATGTGACTGAAAAAATGATATAGTGAAGAGGAATTAAATAATGACCACTAGGGGAGTCGGTAGGCCGACTGAGACGACGAAGACGTTCGGACCCTTTGAACCTGATTAAGTTTGGACTTACGGAGGGAAGTGGCGTGAATATCTCTCTTGTTGTCTCTTCACGTCATGCCCTGTTCGTAGGGTGTGGCGTTTTTTGATTCAACAAAAGGGGGAATTAGGTTGAAATTCAGTCAAGAAATTCGGCAAGCCGCAAAAACATATTGGGACAGCAGTTTTTCCCATCCATTCGTCACAGGCATTGGTGACGGGACGTTACCGCTCGAAAAATTTCGACATTATGTCATGCAGGATGCGTATTACTTAAAACATTTCGCAAAAATTCAAGCCCGGGCCGCCTCAAAGGCAACGGATTTTGCGACGATCGCGGAACTCGCGGAACATGCGACATCGACCTATGCGGCTGAGCTATCACTCCATCAATCGTTTTTTGAACCGCTCGCTATTACGGAAGCGGATTTAGCAGCGTTCGAACCGGCACCGACTGCGTATGCCTATGTCTCACATATGCATCATGCGAGCGAGGGGACACTCGGGGAAACGATTGCAGCGATTTTACCGTGTTACTGGCTTTATTATGAAGTCGGACAACAACTGTTGACGAAGTCACCGGCGTCACCGATTTATCAACAGTGGATTGCAACATACAGCTCGGAATGGTTCGAACGGGTCGTCTTTGAACAGGTCGACCGGCTGGATGCTTTGGCGGCGCAAGCGACTGAAGCAGAACGGGAACGGATGAAACACCATTTCGTCAGAAGCTGTTATTACGAATTGATGTTTTGGGAAATGGGCTGGACGGAAGAAACGTTTGAACGTCTCTTTACACAAGTTACGCGTCAACCAAAAGTAACGAAACGATAAGTACAGCTTTAGCCGCTGTTGATCAGCGCGATCAGACGGCAGACTGCACAAAACCTGAGCAATTTTCAGCTTTCGTAAAGAAAGTCATGGCAATCGCTCAGGTTTTTTTGTTGGTGGATTACAGGCATGATGAAAATTCTGGTAAGGAAATCAGCTGTACCGTTCAATCAAATCGTTTAATTGTTGTTTGACGGCGTTTCGGTCCATCAAATCGTGGTTCGATAAGGATAGCTTCGTCATCGTCTCATCCGCACCCGCCATCTCACTGAAGAGCGAACCTAAGTCGTGGGCACGACGGTCGATTTGCAAGACGATGTCGATGCCGGTACGGTCTTGGAGCATGATGAGTTCGACTTCATCGAGTTTATGGGCGAAGTACGTATTGCGTGCCGAATACTCGAGTTCCTGGGCGATCGGTAAATCCTTCCGGTAACGCCCGGGAAGTTTTTCCGTGTCCGCTTTCTTGAGTCGGAAGCCAAGTTCTTCCATCGCTTCTAAGATAACGGATTGGAGGTCATTGGCTTGGACGATGATGGCGTCCCGGTCTGACGGATCGACCGCCTGGGCGATATCGAGACCCGTTTCAATCCATGATTTCGATTGACTGACCGAGAGCGGCGTATTGAATGGTACTTGAAGCGTAAACGGAATTTCGCGTTCGACACCTGCTTCAATCGTAAAGGCGGCTTCGTTTAGCGAAAAACGATCGAGTGTGAACGTCGTAAATGTCGTGCTGTCCCTGACTTCTTCTTTATATTGTGTATTAAACGCTAAATAAATCCGATCGATTTCTTGGTCGACATTGCCGCCTTTAATATGGACGGTTCCGTGAATCTGTCCGCCTGGCTCACAGCGTTCGCTGTCGAGTCGTGTATCGACTGTGGCGGCACCGATTCCGATTTGTGATAAAAGTTTTTTGAACATCGTTCGTTCCTCCTTTAATGATGAAGATACCTTACTTGTCGAATAGGGTGGAATTTGCTACAGTTTCGAAAGAACAATCAGAAAAGGACGGGACTACAGTGGAATTACACCAAGTAAAAGAATTACTCACTCAAAAGCTCGAGGCTGCTGCTCTCGTGCATGCAACGATTAGTGGTCCGCGCCAAAAGTCGAATGATCTTCGAAGAATCAAACTAAAACCGATTCTATTGAAAGATACGTATGCAATCCAGTTAGAGTTTCAATATGAACGGATAATTAAACACGAAAATTTGTCGGTTGATGAATTTTTAGAACGACTCGACGGATTGATGGAGGAATTCCGTCAATTTTTATTCCGTTTCGAGACGGAAGAAGTTCAGTTCCAGTTATCCAAAAAAATGAAAGTATCGTTAAAAACAACGCAACAGTCACCCCTGCAAGCAGAACTGTCGCATAACCGTAAAAAAAGTCATCTCCTTGAAGATGGTGTCGTCGTTCCGTTTTTAGTCCGACTCGGTGTCATGACGGAAGACGGACAAGTCAAACGGCAAAAGTACGATAAATTTAAACAAATCAATCGGTTCCTGGAGTTCGTCGAAGATAGTATTTCCGCGTTACCGACAGACCGAACGTTACGGATTCTTGATTTCGGTTGTGGAAAATCGTACTTGACGTTTGCCTTGTATCATTATTTAAGTGTCGTCAAAGGCTTCGACTTGAAAGTGACCGGACTTGATCTCAAAAAAGAAGTCATCGAAGAATGTACAGCGATTGCGCGCGATCTCGACTATACGAATCTCGAGTTTCGTGTCGGGGACGTCCATGATTATAACGAAGATACAGAGGTTGACTTAATGGTGACGCTTCATGCCTGTGACGTCGCAACGGATGTTGCACTTGCCCGCGCCGTTGATTGGAATGCGTCTGTCATCTTAAGTGTCCCGTGTTGTCAAAAAGAACTCAATCGTCAACTCGACTGTTCACCACTCGACGTCATGTTGCAACACGGGCTGATTCAAGAGAAGTTCGCTTCGCTTGCGACGGATTCGATCCGTGCCGAAATCTTGACGCTCGTCGGTTACGAGACACAATTGCTTGAATTCATTGATTTAGAGCATACACCAAAAAATGTCTTGATTCGTGCGTATAAAAATGACCGTCAGCCGTCGGAAGAAAAAATTGACCGTTACGTCGCCTTCCGTGATCTACTACATGCGAAACCATATTTGGCGCAAGAATTAAGCGGCAGACTTGGACAGATTTCATCTAAACTCGTACAATAAGGAAGAGAACGAATAAGGGAGGAATTAGACCGATGGATTTCCAAATGTATTTTGAAGACGTCGTCCAGACAGCACGTAAAGAAGCGGCAGCTGCTGGTTTTGAAGAATTAACGACAGCTGAAAGCGTCGATGACGCGATGAAGCGTGAAGGATTGACACTTGTCCTTGTCAACTCAGTATGTGGATGTGCAGGTGGGATTGCTCGCCCGGCAGCTGCTTACGTCAATCGAATGGAAGGCGTGAAGCCAGATCATTTCGTAACGGTGTTTGCGGGACAAGACCGTGAAGCAACGGACCGGGCACGCGAGTACTTTGAAGGGTATCCACCTTCATCACCATCATTCGCTTTGATGCAAGATGGCAACATTCTTTCGATGGTTGAACGTTTCGACATCGAATCGTTTACTGCAGAAGAAGTTGTTGAAAAATTAGAGTCATTGATTGAAATTTACGCATAAGTGAATCAACTGGAGCCGTGTTTCTTAATTGAAACACGGCTCCAGCATGTATACAAACGCTTATGAAGAGTGAACATGCGACATCTAGGTGCGATCCATTCGCTTTTCGCGGTTCTAAAGCGATTCAAGACAGATTGCGCTCTAAACCGTCTGCATGTCTGGATTTCCTTCACGGTATTTCCTAAAGAGCGTCACGTTTCGTTGACTCCTACGGGAAAAAGTGCGTTTTTAACGCACTTTCAGAGGCAGGCAAGACCCTGCTCGTTGTCCATTAGGACCAAGGAGCAACGGCTTGCGCCTCGCCCGAGGAAAGCAACGAAAAAAACGCTTTTATCGCCCAATGGCACTTTGACTACAGTCTAGAGCCGTGTTTCTTAATTGAAACACGGTTTTAATTTGTCGTGAAAGTGAGTGTGCGCGAAAGAGATGTTTTTTTAGCAGTCCCCCTGAAGCAGAGGCCGACTTATTGAAAGAGCAATGAAAAAAGAAAGACGAATCGAATCAATAGCATCCCCTTTTTCGAGTTAGAAAGTACCCATGATTAAAATCCGAGGATAGCAATAAAAATGTAAGCGGATTCAAAAGTGGTTATTTACTCATGTTTTGTATAAAAAGAATCGATTTATGCATTATTACGAGATAATTATACTTTACAATGAATAAATATTCGTATATCCTAAAAGTAATAAATCGGATCAGAGCTATTTAGTATTGAATTAGAAAAAAACATAAGTCATACTATTGTTAAAGTTCTGACAATTGAGCGTTGGAAGGGGAATTTATTCATGAAAAAATTAGTAGCAACGGCAATGGCAGGCATTCTCGCACTTACGATGGCAGCATGTGGTGCATCAGATGATTCATCAGGCGGTTCAAGTGATGACAGTAAAGTATTAACGATGGGAACGTCAGCAGATTACTTCCCGTTTGAATACATCGATACGGCGAAAGGGGACGACATCGTTGGATTTGATGTCGCAATCGCAAAAGAAGTTACAAAAAACCTCGGTTATGATTTGAAAATTGAAGACATGGAGTTCGGTAGCTTACTCGGAGCACTCAGCTCAGGTCGGGTTGATTTTGTCATGGCAGGAATGACACCGACAGACGAGCGGAAGAAAAACGCTGATTTCACAGATGTTTACTTCGAATCAAAGAACCTCGTCATGACAAAAGACGAAGCGATTAGTTCGGAAGATGAACTGAAAGGTAAAAAAATCGGCGTCCAACTTGGATCGATTCAAGAAGGCATTGCAAAAGATCGTTATAAAGACAGCGAAGCCGTCTCGTTGAATAAAATTCCGGAAATCATTCAAGAACTCAATACGGGTCGGATTGATGCGCTCATCATCGAAGATGCTGTAGCGGTCAAATACATGGATCAAGACGAATCGTTAAAAACGTATGAAATTAAAGAAGACGGACCGACGGGTTCAGCCGCCGCTTTCAAAAAAGGCGACAAGATGCGTGACGAGTTCAACAAAGAGTTGAAAAAGATGATCGATGCGGGTGAAATCGACAAACTTGCAGAAGAATGGTTCCAAAAAGAAGCAAAATAAGAGAAGCACATAGGGGTGGGGGTAAACCCATCCCTTTTGCGCGACGTTAGGAGTTTGGTTATGATAGACTTTACAAAGATTCAAGATTCAATCCCATATATTCTGCAAGGGATTCCAGTTCTGTTCCAAGTCGTGCTCGTCGCTGCCGTCGCAGGGATGTTGATCGGAATCATCGTGGCAGCCCTTAAAATTACGAAAAGCAAATTCATTCGCTTCATTGGACACGCGTATACGGCAGTCTTTCGTGGAACACCCTTGATTTTGCAACTGGCAATCATTCACTTCGGTTTACCGCAACTGACAGGTTACGTCACGACAGGCTATCAATCCGCTGTCATCGCCTTTTCATTAAACTCGGGTGCTTACATCTCGGAAATCATCCGGGCAGGAATTCAAGCAGTCGATCGTGGACAATGGGAAGCAGCGGATGCACTCGGTATCCCATACATGAAACAATTGCGGTCAATCATCTTACCGCAAGCGTTCAAAAACATTTTACCAGCCATCATGAATGAAATGATTACGTTAACAAAAGAGTCGGCACTCGTCTCGACAGTCGGTGTTCTCGATATTATGCGCCGAGCGCAAGTCGTCGGTGGAGAAAAAGCATTGTACTTCGAACCCTTGTTATTTGCGGGACTCGTCTATTTCGTCCTTGTCATGGGATTGTCCTTGATTGGTCAACAAGTCGAAAAAGCTATGAGAAAGAGTGGGTAATCAGATGGAACCTATGATTCAAGTCACCGATCTGTACAAACAGTTCGGAAAGTTAGAAGTATTAAAAGGCATCACGACGACAGTCGGCCGTGGGGAAGTCGTCGCAGTTATCGGACCGTCGGGTTCAGGGAAGTCGACGTTCTTACGTTGTATCAACCTTTTGGAGCAACCGACAGGTGGAATGATTAATGTCGACGGCTTCGAATTGACAAAACCGAAAGCGAATATCGCGAAAGCGCGTCAAAACATCGGGATGGTGTTTCAACAGTTTAACCTGTTCCCTCATAAGTCAGTGCTCGATAACTTAATTTATGCCCCAATCAATGTCCTCGGTTTATCAAAAGAGGACGCAATCAAACGTGGCGAAGTATTACTTGAACGCGTGGGTCTCGCTGAAAAACGGGATAATTTCCCGAACCAGCTATCCGGTGGTCAAAAGCAACGTGTTGCGATCGCGCGTGCCCTCGCGATGGAGCCGAACGTCATGTTGTTCGATGAACCAACATCAGCACTCGACCCGGAAATGGTCAATGAAGTCCTCGATGTCATGAAGCAACTCGCGGAAAGTGGGATGACGATGGTCATCGTCACGCACGAGATGGGCTTCGCAAAAGAAGTCGCCGACCGTGTCCTGTTCCTCGACGAAGGCATTTTGATGGAAGAAGGAACACCGGTCGAGTTGTTCGATCATCCGAAAACCGACCGTGCGAAAAAATTCTTGGAAAAAGTCTTATAACACATAACCGCCATCTCTTTCATCAAGGGGGTGGCGTTTTTTGAGGAGGATGAATGAAGTGAAGTTACTAGAGGGGAAAGGCATCCGGCTGACACGTTTCCAAGCGGCAGATACGGACGTCTATCGGGGCTTTCTTGACGATGCGACGTTTGCACGAAACTTGAGTGCGACACCATATCGCTTCTTGTCAGATGAAAAAATCAACGGGATGCTTGCGAGTGATGCCCATGAGACGTTTCGGTTCGCCGTTCGTCGGACGGATGCCGAGCGTCTGATTGGTATCGTCTCCCTCGAAGATATCTTATGGTCGAACGGGACGGCTTGGTTGATGATTGGAATCGACCCAAGTGAAACCGGGAAAGGGTATGGGCGAAAAGCATTACAGCTATTACTGCGATACGCCTTTTATGAGCTCAACCTCGAGCGGATCCAGTTGACGGTCTTTGCCTATAATGAGCGTGCGATTGCATTATACGAACGACTCGGCTTCGTCCACGAAGGCACGTACCGGCAATTTTTAAAACGGGATGGTAAGCGGCATGACATGTTGCTTTACGGATTGTTGCAGACGGAGTGGGAGGATTTTTATGATTAACGAAACGGAACAGTTCGTCCGTGCCTTTCACGCGACGGATTTTTCAGGACATGACTATGCCCATATCGAACGGGTCCGGAAGATGGCTTTACAGATTGCTGCGACGGAAGGCGGGGATTTGCTGACGATTGAACTGGCGGCACTCCTGCATGATGTCGCGGACGAGAAACTCGGCGGAACACTTTCTTCCGTCGATGCGTTTTTATCCGGGAAAGTCTCAGACACTCGGAAACAGAAAATCCTTCAAATCATTGATGGGATGTCATTTAAAGGGGGGGACCGTCCACCACTTGAGACGCTGGAAGGGAAAATCGTCCAGGACGCAGATCGGTTAGATGCAATCGGTGCCATCGGGGTCGCCCGGACCTTCCAGTATGGAGCATTGACCCAAGCACCGATGCATGTACCCGGTTTAAGACCACGCAAGCCGGGAGACCGGACGAGTCCTTCGAGCACAATCAATCATTTTTATGAGAAGTTACTTTTGTTAAAGGATTTGATGAATACCGAAACGGCAAAAGGCATCGCAGAGGAACGGCATGCGTTCATGGTTGAATTTTTGGAACGTTTTCAGACGGAGTGGGAGTTGTGAAAAACGGACACAAGAGTTGATTCAAGACTCAATCCGTCCGCGCTCTCTGTTCCGATAGTTCCGTCCTGTGCGCAAAAAGTGCCGGTGAATCCGTAAATGATGCGGATTCACCGGCACTTTCTAGCTCGGTCCTTATCGTCAAGCTCTTTTAAAATCACCGAGCTTCAGCTAAGGATGATGGCAGTGATGAGACCGAGTGAGGCGAGTAGTCCGACGATCGTGCCACCTTCCTCATGCGCCTCCGGCATCATCGTCGAAGCGAGCATCGCGATGATGCCACCGCTTGCGAAGGCGCCGATCATCGCAAATTGCATATCGGGTAGGTTAGCAAGCACGGAATAGCCGGCGAGCGAGGCGAGGGCAGAAATCAACCAGACGACACCCCACATGATTAAGATTTTTTTCTTCGAAAATCCGTCTTTTTGAAGTCCGGTCGTACTCGAGAGACCTTCCGGAATATTGCTGACGAAAATCGCCGCAACGAGTGCCGCACTGACATTCCCCGACAATAAGCTTGCCCCAATCATGATCGATTCCGGAATCGCATCTAAAATCGTTCCGAAAAAGATGGCGGTGCCGGTCCCTTCGTTTCCGCCGCCTGAACGTTTCCGTTTACTCGCACCTCGCGAAGAAACAAAAAAATCAAATCCTGTAAAGACGAGAGAACCGACGATGAACGAGATAGCGACGATGAACGTCGTTGATTTATTCAAGGCTTCGTCGAGCAGTTCGAACGTCGCTGCCCCAATCAAGATCCCCGTACCGAATGACATGACATATCCGATGTACCGTTGCTTCATCGGTAAAAATAATCCAATCAATGCCCCGATGACGACTGCGCCCCCGGCGAGTGCGCCCCAACCTAAAGCCATCCACATAACTGATTCCTCCCTTATTCCATTGTTCTTTTTTCCTTTCGATAATGATTTATAAACATAGTTAATTTTTAGAGGAGAAACGAAATGAAAAAATCACCTCCCGCTTCGGAAGGTGATTGTGATAGTCAGAACGGTTGTTTGTTCAGCCAGTGACCGCCGTCCAGTGCGATGCATTCTCCATTTAAGTAGCTTGCTTGATTGGAGACCATCCAGACGGCGAGTCCAGCGATTTCTTCCGGTGTCCCGAACCGTCCGAGTGGTACATTGCGACGAATTCGTTCCGCGTGTTCCGGTGACATCGCCAGTTTATCGGCACCACCCGTCCGTTCGATCGGCCCCGGACTGATCGCATTGATGCGGGCATGATACTTATACCCCCACTCGACGGCAAGCGTCCGCGTCAAATTCAAGACTCCGGCTTTTGCGGCAGCACTCGGAGCGACACCGGCTCCAGCTTGCCACGCGTAAGAAGCGACGATGTTTAAAATCTGTCCACCTTTGACGTCATCTTCTTGCCAGCCTTTGACAAGCGCGTGTGAACAATTGAATGTCCCATTGAGGACAATGTCGATGACCGTCTTCCATCCGTTCGGAGACAGCTCATCCGTCGGACAGATGAAATTTCCGGCCGCATTGTTCACGAGTGCCTCTAAGCGACCGAACGTTTCCCGTGCTTGATTGACAGCCGCGATACAGGCATCGGTATCACGAACATCCATTTGAATGGTCAGATGCTCCCCCTCAATCTGCTTTAGTTCATGATCCGTTTGTTGTAACCGTTCCAAGTCACGTCCTGTGACGACGACGTTCCAGCCGGCTTCTTTTAAGGCGAGTGCCATTGCTTTCCCCATACCGCTCGTACCGCCTGTCACCATGATCGTTTGTGCCATTAACTTCTCCCCCTTTAGTCTGAATGAACAACCATTCATTATTAGTATTCAAAAAAGAAGGAGTGAACTCCTTCTTTTTTGTAGTCGATTATTTTGAACTAACGGCAGTATCTGTCAGGATTGGAACAACTTGTTTCTTCCGTGAAACGACACCTTCGAGGTAAACGAGGTGGTTGGTTGCTTCAATTCCATAAGCTTGTTCGACGAGTGGTGCTTGTTGTCCGAGTACGAGCGCAACTGAATTATTTGTTAAGATGTCAGTCACGAGGAACACGAACAGATCGAGTTCTTTTTCGAGAATGATCGTATTGATTTGCTCTTCAAGCTCAGCTTGACGAAGTAACACTTCAGCTGTATCGACCGTATTGACCTGAGCAATCTCGACTTTGTGTGCGCCCATCGAAAACTCTTTTGCGTCAAGTGAAATCAATTCTGTGATTGATTTTTTCGATAAGTCAGCACCTGCTTTGAGCATGTTCAAACCGTAGACGTTTGCATCGACACCGGCGATTTCTGCAAGTTCACGTGCAGCGACGATGTCTTCTTCCGTACATGTCGGTGACTTGAACAACAATGAATCGGAAACGATTGCCGATAACATCAAACCTGCGATTTCCGGTTTGATCGCGACACCATGTTCTTTATAAAGTTTGTTCAAAATCGTTGCCGTACAACCGACGGGCTCAGCGCGGTAGTAGATCGGATCTGATGTCTCAAAGTTCGCAATCCGGTGGTGATCGATGACTTCTGTGACCGTGACGTCAGCGATGTCGTCGGCACTTTGTTGACGTTCGTTGTGGTCGACGAGAATGACGTGTGATGCTTCGGCAGCGACTGCCGTAACAAGACGCGGTGCAGCGATTTTAAATTGATCGAGTGCGAATTGTGTTTCATCATTGATTTCGCCTAAACGTATCGCTTCGGCATTCACACCTAATGCTTTCTTCAGTTCAGCGTACGCGATTGCTGACGTAATCGTATCCGTATCCGGATTTTTATGACCAAAAATCAATACTTTTTCCATGCTGAATCACTCCTCAATGGTTAATGTCTCGCCCATTAGTGTATCATATCTCGGAATTAGAAGGCGTCCATTTTGTACAGGATACCAGCGATTTTTTCGCTCCAGTAAGGATCCGATGCATAAAAAACGTTCATTCCTTTTGCTTTATTTCCGAGGAACGGTCCACGGTGGTACTTACCATCCGTCGCGAGGTAGTCGCGGGCGATAAACTGACCCGTTTTTCGAATCGAGTCGTCAAGCGATTTATAAGCCGTTGCATTTTGACCAGGTGCAATATCCGTCGCATTGACGCCAAACAGATTGAATTTTTCACGGGCAATCGTCGACCGACCGTAATTTGATTCATGAATCGCATGAGCGAGGAGATAGGCGGCATTGATATCAAAATCACGCTCGACTTTTTTGAACGTCTTCCCAGTACCGATCAACGGACTATCGGGCGCATTGTTTTTGATGAAGGCATCAAGCTCTTTTGCGGACAAAGGAGTCGGTTTCCGTAAATCTTTCGTCAATGTCGTCACTTCGACATAGTCGGTCGTCCGCTTCGAAATGTCTTTTGGGGCACGTCCGACGGTAATCCAGCCGCCGAGTCCGGCGTTCGCGACGATGTAGTGACGTAACGTATCACCCGTTCGTTCGTAAAACGATCGGTTCGTCGATCGTTCAAGGGGATACAAGGTCAACCGATCCGACGCAACGAAGCCGCGGACACCGGCAATTTCAATCCGACTGACGTCTGGACCGAAGTCGCGCAGTGTTAAACGGCTACCGGACGCGACATATGTCAACCGTTTTTTTAACGATTCGTCTTGATAGATGTTGAGCGTACCACCTTCGTCGACGATCCCGATACCGGGACCAGTCAAGTAGAGATAACGGTCATCCTCGGTTCGTTTAACGGCACCACGGTCGTCACCAAGGTAGGTTTTCGCTTCGCTGAAGGTATCGAATTCTTGTTCCGTCGCGACTTGACCTTCTTGATATTTTTCAGCGATGTACGGAGCAGCCGGTTTTAAGACGGACGGTGGATCGTCCTTCAACAAATAGAATAGAACGATCCCGAGCAAAAAGAAAAATAACAGTCCTTTCAGGGATCCCGCTTTTTTTGCGGGACGGCCGGGACGAATCGTGCGTGTACTCAAAAAATCACGTCCTTCAAAAAATCGATAGACAACTTGGGTAAAGGATAGGTAGTCTAACAAAGAATAGGGGGGGAACTCGATGTTCATTGGATATCGGACTTTAAAAACGGCCGTCGCAGCCGCACTTGCGATGTGGATTGCAGAGCAGATGCAACTCGACTACTATGTTTTCGCCGCCATCATCGCCATCTTGAGTATTCAAGCGACGCGGAAAAAATCAATTCGTTCATCGTACGAACGCATCATGGCGTCGATTCTTGCCATCGGAATCGGTTTCCTGATTTTCGAAATCATCGGTTATCGGCCAGTTGCTTTAGCACTTTATTTCATTATATTCCTTCCGTTAACGCAACGCCTCCGTCTACAGGACGGTTTTATTACGAGTGTCGTCATCTTGACGCATCTTTACACGGCACGACAACTCAACCTTGCGATTTTTTTAAATGAAGTCTACTTGATTTTGATTGGCGTCGGTGTCGGATTACTCGTCAATATGTATATGCCGAGCCTTGACCGTGTCATCACGGAGCGCCGTCAGCAAATCGATAAACGGATTGCTGCTTTGTTCTTTGAAGTCGCCGCGGCGATCGAGACGGGGCGGATCAATCATCATTCGCTGACGCTCGAAGAAACGGAACGCTTGTTGCGGGAAGGAAAGGACGCTTCGTTAAAACGGATGGGCAATGCCATCGGTCGTCGAAATGATGACGAGGACTACAGCTATTTCCGGATGCGGGAGCAACAGTTCGAACTGCTCCGCGGGATCGTCCGTAATGTTGATGATTTGGTGTTAATCGTCGAAGAAGGCAAAAAAGTCGCCGACCTGTTTCGGACGATTGGTGACAATGTCCGTCCGGAGGCCGACGCAAGGTTATTTTTACAAGAACTGGCGGACTTACTCGCGACCTTCCGTGCTTCGCCGTTACCGACGACGCGTGAAGAGTTCGAAGTCCGGTCCGCGCTGTTGCACATGTTGCAAGAAACGGAGCAATATTTACAATTAAAGCAGCGTTTCGTCGCGAGATCAGAAGAAATAAAACATCGTCGAGGCAAAAGTACCAAGTAAGAAGATTGCTAAGATCGCAATCGTCGTCCACTTGATGAGACGTTGTTGTTTGGATGGGCGTGACATGACAGGTGCAACTCCTTTCTAAAATGCAAACGTAATTACTGTTATTGTACAAACAACCCTTCTGAAGTGCAAATCAGTCAGTTGATGGTATACTGAAAAAGCGCTAGTCGAATAGTACTTACATGAGGAGGAATCTAGCATGGTCAATGAGAAACGTGTACTTGATACATTTTTAGAGTTAGTCCAAATCGATTCAGAATCAAAAGAAGAGGCACAGATTTGTGCCCATCTGAAAAAAACGTTCACAGAACTCGGATGTGACGTCTTTGAAGATGATGCATCATCGAAAACGGAACATAAAGGAAATAACTTAATCGTCACACTTCCAGCAACAAAAGACGGTGTCGATAAAATTTATTTCACGTCACATATGGATACGGTATTCCCGGGACAAGGGATTAAACCGATCATCGAGGATGGGTATGTCAAAACGGATGGTACGACAATCCTCGGGGCAGATGATAAAGCGGGTCTTGCATCAATCATCGAGCTGGTCCACGTCTTGAATGAAACGAAGCAACCGCACGGACAGATTCAATTCGTCATCACAGTTGGCGAAGAATCAGGTCTTGTCGGGGCGATGGTCCTCGATCCATCAAAAATCGATGCAGACTATGGGTTTGCCCTTGATTCAGACGGTAAAGTGGGCGATATCATCACGGCTGCCCCGACACAAGCGAAAGTGAATGCTAAAATCTATGGCAAAACGGCACATGCTGGGGTTGCGCCTGAAAAAGGTGTCTCTGCCATTACGATTGCTGCAAAAGCCATCGCGAAAATGCCGCTTGGTCGAATTGATGAAGAGACGACAGCAAATGTCGGCCGATTCAGTGGTGGTGGTCTATCGACGAACATCGTCTGCGATTATGTAGAAATCTTCGCAGAAGCACGTTCACTCGTTGCACCGAAGATGGAAGCCCAGACAGAAAAAATGAAAGCTGCCTTTGAAGAAGCAGCCGCTGAACTCGGCGGACGTGCTGAAGTCGAAGTCAAAGTCATGTATCCTGGCTTCAAGTTCGAAGACGGAGATCAAGTCGTCGAAGTTGCGAAAGCTGCAATCGCGCAACTTGGGCGGACACCGCGTTTACTTCATTCAGGTGGCGGTTCAGATGCGAACGTCATCGCTGGTTTCGGTATTCCGACCGTCAACTTAGCCGTCGGATACGAAGACATCCATACGACGAATGAAAGAATGCCGATCGAAGAACTCGTCAAGACGGCAGAACTATGTGTTACGCTCGTCGATTACATCACAAATAAGTGAGAAGATAATGAAAAGAGTGTACCGCTATATTGCGGTACACTCTTTGTTCGTTTACGATTAAGTTAATTGAGGACGTTCGACGAACTCCATTGACTCAAGAACAAATTCTTCAGTACATAATAAGGTCGTCGCGATTTCTTGAATCTGAATCGACTTGCCGTACTTTTGCCGATAGTTCTCGTTCAGCATCCGGGCTTCGTGTACGATTCGTGCATAGGTCCGTTCGATTTTGGTCATGGAAAAAACCACCTTTCGAATCAGTATGGGTACAGTTTACCATGATTCATTGTGTGAAAGATGTATTTTGTGTATGAAAAATGCTAATTTTACGAAAAGGGGAAAAAGATGGAATTTTATTTTTTAGGTACAGGAGCAGGTATGCCTTCAAAACAACGCAACGTGTCGTCAATCGCCTTGATGCACCCGAAGATGACGTGGTTGTTTGATTGTGGTGAGGCGACGCAACACCAAATCTTATACAGTCCGATTAAACCACGAAAAGTCAGCACGATTTTCATCACTCATCTTCACGGGGATCATATTTTTGGTTTGCCCGGTTTCATCAGTACGCGGGCAGCGCTTGAAGGAACGACACGATTGACGATTTATGGACCGAAGGGGTTACAGGAATGGCTCGATGCGACACTTCGTGTCACAGGGACATATTTACGCTATCCGCTAGACGTGATTGAAGTCGAAGCGGGTCAAACGTACGAACATGAAGGTTTTACGATTACGGTCGCCGCACTTGAGCATCGTTTTTTAGCGTATGGGTACCGGATCGAAGGGCATCAAGAAAAAGGGATGTTGCTCGTCGATCGCTTAAAGGAGCACGGTATTCCGTCCGGTCCACTCTATAAACAAATTAAACAAAGCGATTCGTTCGAGTTTGAGGGAACACTTTACGAGTCATCAGATTTTTTAGGGCAACCGAAACCAGGCGTGAAGTTGGCCGTCTTAGGCGATACGACACCTTGCGAAGCGAGCATCCGCTTAGCGCGGGGAGTCGATGTGTTGATTCATGAGGCGACGTTCGCCGATACCGAAACAGAACATGCGGGACGTTTCGGACACTCGACAGCACGTCAGGCGGCGGGAATTGCAAAACAAGCGGAAGCGAAAAAATTATTATTGACACATGTCTCAGCCCGTTATGTCGAGCAAGAGGATCACTTAGAACGTGAAGCACGGGAAGTATTCCCTGAATCGTATCTCATGGTGGATCATCAATCCGTCCAAGTGAAGGCGTAAGTGATGGACGTATTGATTCGGTGGGCACTCTTTTTATTAGCAGCCGTCCTACTCGCATTCTTACTAGAAAAAAGGACGGAAAAAGAACGTTATCTCTACATGAAACTTGTCTTTTATGCCTGCTTAGGTTCCGTTTCATTTCCAGTCTATGATATTCAGTTACCACTTGGAATCATTCTATTTTTAATCGTGCTTCATCCGCAAAAAAACTCACGCTACAAACGGTATATGGCCTTGTTCGGATTTTTATTTTTTTTATTGCAATTATTCGCCGGTCCGTTTGATACGTTTACAGTCCGTGAAGAAACACAACAGATTGGGCGAGTGATGATTACGGATCAGTCGTTCAATCACTTGTTGAACCAAATTGAGAAGCGGGTCGGAGATGAGTCGTTACGGCTCGAGCAAAGCGAACTATTATTTGACCAGGGTGGCAATTTGCGGAATGCGACGTTCGAAGTCATTGCTAAAAGCCCGAAGCGGTTCGTCCGCTATGAAATTTCCTATCAAGAAATCACAGGCACAATCACGTATCGACCACGTGAAGAAGTGATGGAACGATCGCTCGAATCGTATTACCAGAAACTGATTGATGCGTCTCGTTCGTTTGATACGTTACGCCAGCTGTCGATTAAACAAATATTACATGAATCAAAGACACCGTATGTCGAGATGGATATGGATGGTCTTTATGAAACGTTTAGTCTACAAGATGCGACCGTGTTATTAATTGATGATCAAGGGGAGTTGATCCCTTATGTCAATACAGGAGAAGACGTCCTCGCGAACGCAATTCGCTTGACCTATTTGCGGGCGGACGGACAATCCCTTCGTGAGAAAAAGATTTTGTTGTACAATTACAGCTTTGAGACATCAAGGCGAAAGGGAGTCGTTCGATGAAACAGTGGATATTAGCGGGAAGTTTACTTATCTTAGCAGGGTGTTCTGAGGAAGCGGAGCCTAAGAGCTCGAAAACAGAGGCCTGCGACGTGAAGGTTGACGTCTCGGTCGTCAACCATGCAAAGGACAAGACGTTGTTTGAGGAAGCAATGTGTTTTGATCAAGAAGAGACGGCGCTGGATGCGCTCGAAGAAACGAAGTTAGATGTCGTCAAAACAGGAAAAGGTGAGATGGCTTATGTCACAGCCGTCGAGGGAGTTCGAGAAAAGTCAGCTGGAGCAAGCAGCGGCTGGGTATTCGGCGTCAATGAAAAACCGGGTGAGGTCGGAGCGGGAAGTTACGAACTTCAAGACGGAGATCGCCTTGAATGGCGATTTGAAAAAGATGCAATGGCTTATTTTCAGTAAGACAGAACGGGAGCGACTTCATCCATTGAATGTTGCTCTTTTTTTGATGGTGATGCTATCGGTCCCGTTCGTCTTGCAGGATCATATAGGAATGCTCGCGCTCGTCCATCTCATCTTTTTCATTACCATTCGTCAGTTCGAGGTCTTTCGTTATCTCATGTTACCGCTACTCTATACATTGATGATGATGGTTCCACTTCTCTATGGCGCATCGATTGATGTGATTGGGATTCTGGCGGTCAGCGTACAAATCACCTTATTTATCACGTCAAGTCAACTCGTGTTCACGCTTGTTCGTCTCGAACAGATGGGACCTTTGTTTCGGATGTTACCACGACTGACGCGACTAACCGGGCTCGTGCTTGCACTAATTCCGTCTTTGCTCCGGACATGGCCGGAAGTGAAGATGAGCCATCGGCATCATTCATTATCGGAGCAGTTAGAACGAATGGCGATGTATCATTTATTACCGATTGACGCCGTACCGAGCAGACTTCGAAAACTAACGCTGCGTGACATTCGGACGGGTGTGATTTTGCTTAGTGTCAGCAGTCTGTTGTTGACCTCGTATGCTTATGTTGGTGCAGTCGTATTGCCGATGATTTTACTCTGTTCGAAAGGAGCTTTTCGTGATGCCAACGATTATTTCAAACGACAGCAAAGCGACCGGACAGCTTGAGCGTCTCGCGGCCGAAGCGGGACAGCCCATCATCTATCCGGAACGACTGCTACATGGGCGAGTCCGTGATTTACTAGCGACAACAAGTCTGTTTGTCGCGGGAGAACTTACGACACTCCTCGGACTAGAACCGTTCTTTGAGCGAGAGGTAAGTGAGTTATCATCCGGAGAGCAGCAACTCGTTTCAGTTGGATATGCGCTCGCTTCGTTACCGCCAAGTCTTTTCTTAGACAATCCCTTCCTGTTTTTAGATCACGTGCGAAAACGGCGATTGGTCGATTTGCTGAGTGAGATGGAACGTCGTTTTACATGTCGTATCTATTATTCAGTCACTGATCAAGCGGATTTAGAACAGATTGTGTTCGAGCAAGCAACTCAAGGAGACCTCTATGATGAGATGTGGGCCGTCGAACATCGTTATCCGATGCAGACGCGCTATGCGTTAGACGTATCCCGCCTCAGTTTAGCGGCAGGGGAACGAGTGGTGCTCGTCGGTGCCAACGGGAGTGGGAAGTCGACGTTGCTACGGCTCTTACTCGGCGTCGAGCGTCCCTTGTATGGAAAAGTGAAACGACGCGGGCGAAAGAATTACTTGCCTGCGCATCCGGCCCTTGCGCCTCAAGTTGACAGTCGACCGGGCACGTTCGCTTCACAAAAACAGCGATTGTTTGAACGGCTTGACTGGAGCGACGATGCTTATTATTTTGACGAACCGACAGCAGGATTAACGGACGCACAACGGCAGCGATTCGTCGAAACACTCGTCGAACAATCAATGAAGTTAGTCGTGATGGCGACGCATGACGACTTTTTAATCCGTCACGCGACACGTGTCCTTTATCTCGTTCAAGGTGAAATTGCGTTTGATGGTCCGGCGGCTACTTTTTTAGAACAAAGTAGGTTATATGGATGGGACTGATTCTCCTCGCTTGTCTGTCCATTTTGATTCTGTTTATCCGTTTTGAGCGTCGACCGCTGTCAGAAGCGATGTTACGCTTCATCGCGCTCGTCACTGCGGCGGCGATTGTCGGACGGATTCTTTTTTCGAGTCTGCCGAACATTCAACCGGCCACGGCACTCGTTCTGTTACTTGCCGTCTACGTCAGTCCGGTCGTCGGTGCAGTCGCGGGTTTGTTGGTCGTCGTCCTGTCGAGTTTATTCTTAGGGAGCGGACCGTTCGTTTTATTTCAAGCGCTTGCTTACATGGCAATCAGTCTCGTCGGACTCGTACCGCTATTGAAATCGAAATGGCTGTTAGCCTGTTACGGGCTTCTCGCCGGATTTTTGTATGGCTGGATCAGCAACCTCGGCTTTTTAATTTTTACAGCATTTTCACGAGAAGCTTTTTTGACACTTGTCGTCACAGGCGGGGTATTTGATTTAGTACATGGAATCGGAAATGTTTGCTTTATTTTATTACTTCATCCGACTTTTTTACGGATTTTGCACTCAATCGACCGAAAGGCGGGTAAAGAACATTAACCTGATTCGATTGGAGTGAAAAAAGATGCTTAGTTCATCCGTGTCACTACCATATGTCGTCTTATTGTTACTTATGTCGAGTTGTTGTTTACTGTTTGGCAGTATTCTGTTGTTAAAACACACTGTTCGTGGACGCTATGCGGGCTTTTATTTACTGGCTGCAGCAATTTTTCCGGCAGCGATGCTCATCACGTCCGCTGAAGGGGCATTGATGTCACAACTTTACTTTGAAGCGGGTCTCTTTTTAGGATGTGTTGCGTGGTTACTCGTATTAGCGACGGGGTATATGCTCATGGTGACGAGTGCGGTCACGTTTCGTTATCTGTATCGCTATACTTCGTTACCGAAGACGCTCCGGACACAATTTGTGAATCGGTTTGAGCGAAAAAAACAAATACATTAAACCTTTAAAAAAAGTCTCCTCTATAAAACAAGTCCCGCTAGCTCGGCTAGCGGGACTTGTTTTAGGAAAGCGTCGATTAATTGGAGTACGCGAGATCTTCTTCCGTTGTGTCTTGATCTTGACGAGCAGGATCCTGGATGCGACCTGTTAATTCTGTCAAGAGACGGCGAGGTAAGAATTTAGCCAGTGAGACCATTGCCCGATTGCTCGCGCCTGGAACGATTACACGTTTCCCTTTAAGCGTACCGCGGTAACCCGCGAAGGCGACGAGGTGTGACGGCATGCTTTGGAAAGGCAAGGTGATGTTCGCCCGATTAAAGAAGTTTGTATCCGTCGGTCCCGGACAGAGGCATGAAACCGTAACACCTGAACCATCAAGTTCAGAAGCGAGTGCTTCAGAGAAGGACAGGACGTAGGCTTTTGTTGCGTAATAGACGCTCATGTATGGACCCGGCATGAAAGCAGCGACGGAAGCGACGTTCAAGATACGTCCGAAGCCACGATCGACCATACCTGGTAATAAACGTTTCGTCAGTTCCGTTAAAGCGACGACATTCACATGAATCGAGTCGATGTCTTCCGATGGATCGATTTCCGCGAAACGGCCGGATGTCGCAAAACCAGCGTTGTTGAATAACAAATCAACAGTCAATTCTTGTTCATCGAGGTACGTCAGAACACGTGAGACGCTGTCGGCCTGTGATAAATCTGCTGCGAACGTATAGGCTTTGATTTGATAACGTTTTTCAAGAACATTTTTAAGTTCCGTTAATTTTTTTTCGTTTCGGGCGATTAAGACACAATCAAACCCGTCGCGCGCTGCGAGCACGGCAAGATCAAGTCCGATTCCGCCAGAAGCCCCTGTAATTAAAGCTGTTTTTCGTAACATAACAAAATCCTCCATTCACATAATTGAATCATTTTCTAATTGTACCATTCCCTATTGTTCCCTTGAATCCTGCCGAGTAAGCATTTACTTTCGAAACAAGGGGCAGAACCGGTATGATAAGAAAGAGAAAGGAAGTGCGGAAGCATGAGAAAAAATGTCACGATTGCGCTGTTGTTAGCAACTTTTTTAGCGGCAATCGAAGGAACGATTGTCGCGACGGCAACACCCGTCATGGCAAGTGAATTAAATGGGGCGAAGCTCGTCAGTTGGATTTTTGCAGGATTTCTCTTATTTATGGCAGTATCGACGCCGATTTACGGGAAGATGGCTGATTTATACGGTCGGAAACGCGTCTTGTTATTTGGAATTGGCGTTTTTACACTCGCTTCGTTAGCGTGTGGGCTTGCGCAGTCGATGGAGACACTAATCATTTTCCGCGCGGTCCAAGGAATCGGAGCAGGAGCGGTTCTGCCGATTGCCATGACGATCATCGGCGATTTATATACATATGAAGAACGTGGAAAAATTCAGGGAATCTTGAGTGCCGTTTGGGGGATATCCGGCGTTGCTGGACCACTCCTCGGTGGATTTTTAGTCGAATCGTTATCCTGGCGGTATATTTTCCTGTTGAACGTTCCGTTTGCGCTTGTGTCGTTCATCATGATTGTCGTCTTCTACAAGGAAACCGTGAAGGAGACGTCGCGAAAAATCGATTATCGGGGAGCGCTCTTGTTTGCGGTCGGGATGAGTGCGTTACTATACGGTCTGTTATCAGGAAGTGAAGCGGAACAATTTTTACGTCCGACGGTCATCGGTAGTTTTTTGATCAGTGCGGTTTTATTATTCTTTTTCTATCAAGCCGAGAAAAAAGCGAGTGATCCACTCTTACCGCCGGCTGTTATCAAACATCCGGTCATTGCCGTGATCAATCTGGCAGTGTTCTTCTCCGCCTGGGTGCTTGTCTCGATGTCAGCCTATATCCCGATTTTCGCACAAGGCGTCCTCGGAAAAAGTCCGACTGAAGCCGGCTTTATGTTGATGCCGCTCTCGTTATTTTGGACGATTACGGCAATCATCGGTGGTCGATCGATTGGGACGGCGTCACCCCGTTATCGAACGATGACCGGAATGGGGCTACTCGTCGTCGGGATGCTGATTTTAGTCTTCATCTCACGTGAGACGAGTGATGTGTTCCTCTATCTTGCGGTTTCCTTGATTGGAATCGGGTTCGGTTTATCGCAACCGGTCTTCATCGTTGTCTTGCAAACATCAGTCGGTCGCTCGCTCCGTGGTTCAGCGACGGCCGTCAACTCCTTTTTGAGTACGACGGGACAAACGCTTGGTGTCGCCATCTTCGGGACGATTTTTAATCTATCAATCATTCAAGCGTTTAACGATTCGAAAATATTATCCGGTTATTCAATTGATCCGTTTTTCCAAGCGACGACGGCGAACCGGTATGGAGATGCCGTCCATACGGCGGCGGAACTGGCCTTAGCAGACGGGTTACGGCTCGTCTTCATCGGCGGTGTATTGTGTGCGCTCGTCGCGTTCGCGATGACGTTCCGCTTACCAAAAGTTCGTCCGGACGATAAACCAAACTAAAAAAACCGCTGAACGTCCGACTCGCAGGTGAGAGGAGGACATTCAGCGGTTTGCTTATTCAGTAACAGAAGTCGCCGTTTCACGTGCGACGAGTTGCGCCCGGATGTCTTTTTCATTCCGGCGTAAGAACAGACCGATGCCGACAAGGAGTAGCGCGGCACCCGTGATTTGAATCCAAGTCAGCGATTCCTGGAATAAGAAGTACCCGAAAATCATTCCCCAGACCGCTTCACCGAGAATCGTGATGCTGACGATGCTCGCACTGACACGGGACAGCGCCCAGTTGAACAAGTTATGCCCGAGCAACGTCGGGAAGATGGCGAGCAATACATAAATCAACCAATCCGTTTGAAACGCCGAGACGAGATCGACGGACTGAATCAGTGAGAACAGCAGCAAGACGACGGACGCGACGGCATAGACGGCAAAGGAATATGTATTCGTCGAGACACTTGTCCGGACGTGTTGCCCGAGCAACCAGTATCCGGCGACTAAAATCGTCGCGAGTAGGGCCAGCCCGTCACCAATCAAGGCACGTGTTCCGACGGCGATATCACCGTATGCGACCAGTCCGCCGCCAATCAGGGCGACGCCGACGAAAAACAACGCTTTTCGCGACGGGTGTTGCTTAAAGAAGACGGCGTTCCCGACTAAGACGAAGATGGGACTGGCGGTTACGAAGAGCGTTGAGCTGGCAACTGTCGTATAATCAAGAGAGAGAAACCATAACCAAAAGTGCCCGGCTAACAGGACGCCACTTAAAATCATGTGGCGGATCGTTGAGGAACTGAGGCTGAACAATTCTTTAACTTGAATGAGCGGCAGTAAAAGAAACGTCGAGAATAACATTCGGAAAAAAGCGACGGCCTCGATTGGCGTGTCTGCCCATTTCACGAAAATAGCCGATGTCGAAATAAAGAATAACGCCATGAACAAAGTAAAATACGGCATGAGTACCTCCACGTGTCTGTAGTTAGGAAATGAGGGTGTAACAATGCAATTGATCATTGCGGAAAAACCAAAACAGGCTGAAAAGCTCGCAGCGCCGTATCCATCGGTCAAGCGGGACGGATACATCGAAATCAAACCGTGTGAGCGTTTCCCGAGTGGGGCGAAACTGGCTTACGCCGTCGGTCACCTTTGTGAATTACAGGAACCGGCCCATTATGATGCTAAATGGAAACGCTGGAACTATGACCATCTGCCAATCATTCCGGAACGGTTCGATTACCGGCTCGCTAAAGGGAAAAGCAAAGCGTTTCAAGTCATAAAAAAACTGTTGAACGAGCGGACGACGACTTCCATCATTATAGCATCTGATGCCGAGCGAGAGGGAGAGGCAATCGTCCGATTAATTCTTCGCCTGGCTAACAATGCAAAACCGATCGAGCGACTGTGGATTTCAAGTTTGACGCCGCAAGCCGTCGATCATGGATTTGCGAATCTACTGGACGGAAAAGCAACGGAAAATATTTTTCATGAGGCGATGAGCCGCGCTTGCGCCGATTGGCTGATCGGGATGAATGCATCGCGTGCCTATACGACGTTACTGAAGAAAAAAGGCATTGCCGATGTCTTTTCGCTTGGGCGTGTCCAGACACCGACACTTGCCTTGATCGTCGAACGTGAGAAACAAATCGAACAGTTCAAGCCGGAAACCTATTTTGAAGTCGAGGCTGACTTTTCGCTGTATAAAGGAAAATACATCGATCAAAAAAAACAGACGAAGCTGACCGATCGGGCACTCGCGGAAGCAATCAAGGCACGGACGAAGGGGGAAGGAATCGTTGCGTCCATCACGAAGACGGAACAAATCGAGAAACCGCCGTTCTGGTTCAGTTTATCGTTGTTGCAAACGGAAGCGAGTCGACGGTTCGGACTTGGCGCAAAAGAAACACTTGATATCGCTCAAAAACTCTACATTCGCGGTTGGATCAGTTATCCCCGGACGGATTCATCGTTCGTCTCAAAGGAAGAAGCGGGTCAGTTCCCGACGATTTTGAATCGACTGTTGAAGCAACCGGAATACGGTGGACTGAAGGAAATTTTGACGAAAGATCCCACACACGATAAACGGTATGTCAATTCTGCGAAAGTCAGTGATCACTATGCAATCATCCCGACAGAAGAAGCGGGAGCGGTCGCGAAGTTATCGGGGCGTGATGCACAAGTGTACGATTTAATCGTCCGGCGGTTTTTAGCAGCTTTTGCACCCCCCGCGCGCGCTGAAAAAACAGACATCATCACGACGAGGGAGCAGGATCGTTTCTTGACAAAAGGTAGCCGGACGATTGCGCGCGGTTTCAAAGAAGTCTTGCAAATTGAGGCGAAGGAAGTCGAACTGCCGGCAGTCGAACACGGACAACACGTCCCGATTAAAGGGGCAAAGTTACTTGAAAAACAAACGGAGCCACCGAAACGCTATACGGAAGGAACATTAATCCTCGGCATGAAGACAGCGGGGAAAGTCCTTGAAAATGAATTACAGGCGATCATGAAAGAAATCGAGGGACTTGGTACGGAGGCGACGCGTGCCGGAATCATCGACGGATTAAAGCGACGCGATTACATCCAGCTGAAGAAAAAAGAGATCCATCCGACAGCAAAAGGTCGGATTTTAATCGAGGCGGTCAGCGGGAGCATCTTGGCATCACCTGAGATGACGGCAAAGTGGGAAAGTCGGCTTGACCAAATCGGTAAAGGGGAAGCATCCGCTGCCCAGTTCGTCGAACAAGCGAAAAAACTGTCGCAACACCTCGTCGATGATGCGAAGTCGCGTGTCGAGCAACTGCACGTCGATCCGTCGCAAGTTAAATCAAAAACGCGTCACGCCGCCGCAACGAACCGCCCGGTCGGACCATGTCCGCTCTGTCAGGCGGAAGTGCTTGATCGTGGGAAGTTTTATGGCTGCAGCGGGTATCAAAAAACGAACTGCGGTTTTACATTACCGAAAACAATCCTCGGAGCGCGCGTGACACAGGCGGAAGTCAAAAAAATCTTAACGACTCAAAAAACAAAACCGCTCGAGATGAAGAAAAATGGCCGGACATTCAAGGCGATGTTGTATCTAGAGCGCGATCAATTAAAATTCGAGTTTATGAAAGGAGAGTCATGATGCATTACGATTTAATGGAGAACAGGGCGTTCATTCCGATATTCGAACGGTTTTTGAAGGAAGGAACAAAATTGACGGTTTGGTTTCCCGATGAAGTGACGATCGGACAAGCCGATGATTTGATTTTTGAAGCGGAAGAACTATTCGGTGTAGTGGCTGAAGTCATCGATGACCCCCAATCATTTGGCAAAGCACTGTTGTTGCCATATTTGAAAGAACAGCAAACGCGGGAAGACGGATTTGTTCAGTATGAGACGAGGATGACAGAAGAAGTCAAAGCGGTCTTACGGGAACTGACCTTACCGATGATGACAGAAGGCGATTTTTCCGTTTTGTATTCCT
The DNA here is from genome assembly GCF_018618725.1 of Exiguobacterium sp. s80. Lineage (NCBI taxonomy): Bacteria > Bacillati > Bacillota > Bacilli > Caryophanales > Exiguobacterium > Exiguobacterium sp. s80. The sequence continues at coordinate 312,788 of NZ_JACSMP010000001.1, forward strand.
ATCAGATTGATGGACCGGCCGGGTCATTGTTTGTCGAAGACTGGTTTAATGCGGAAGTTTTACTTGGAGATGGAAAGAACTAGAAACCTTTTGTGCGTCGTTTGCGTATGAACAGATATCAAACGAAATAGGGGGAAATCTTCATGTCAGGTAGTATTTCGGGTCCGTTCCTGTCGCTGCTGAAAGCGGGAGGAACGATGGCTTACGTGGAAGGAGAAAGTTTCTTTTCAGACATGCCGGTCTTCATGGTCATCTTTTTTATCGCAATCTTGTCTTTTATGGCTTTTGCCTTGATCAGTGCCGTCACGAAAGGCGTCTCGACAAGCAGTTTGACGAATCATTTGCGCCATCACGCTTCTGAGCTCGTTACACCGACGGAAGAAGGGGCACAAGCCTACGTCGCCTATCTCCGCTCCTTGTCGACGTTTCCGGTCGAGAAAACAAATTTAGAACCGGTCCGGTTGGTGAAAGGAATCTCAACGTTGATCAGCACGACAGACCAAATCACCGAGATGACGAAACAAGACATCACGGCACAGTATGCAAGGCTTGGTCTGTTCGACGGCGAAATCTTGGCAGATGAAGCACCTATCCATCATCATTCGACACACCATTCGCATCATGCATGAACAAGAATGTCCGGTCACGAGTATGTGGCGGGGCATTTTTTCTGACGAAAAAGGAGTGAATCCGAACCTTTTTGTCATGTTTTTGTAACATACAACTATTTTTATTAAAATTAGATGAAAAGTAAAAAAAAATGAGCATATTTAATGGAAAAGTATAAAAAACCTTTACAATAGAAAGGACAGGTATCTCCTATACGTATTATTCAACTAGAGGAGAAGGGGGAGGATCGATCGTTTATGAGAACATGGCTTAATCGAACAATCGGACGCCAAATCATGTCCGCTTTCTATATTATTTTAGCAATGTTATTGCTGACATCAGCAGGTGTATATTTCTATACGAAACAGCAGGTGCAAGAAGCTAAACAAGAACTAGCGACGTTAAACGAACACCGGACCAATGCGACGAATTTATATGAATCGTGGCAGAGTCTTCAATATGAGATGCGGGGATTCGTCTTACTTGGAGACGATGAAATGTTAGAGGAAATTAAAACGAAACAACAAAATATCGATCAACAAACGACGTGGTTCGAAAAAAATGCGGCATTTGCAGAAGAAGAGCAATACGCGAATGATGCACGGGAGCTGTATGACGCCTACACGACGCGCGTCATGCCGAGCCTGATTAATTATGTTGATGCTAAAAAAGACGGTGAAGTCGAAGAACCGTTCTTACAAATGGCGACGCTCGGTAAAGTCACGCAAACACCGAACCTGGATGAGGAACGGAAATTTAACATCGATACGAAAAGTGCTGCGGACATGAGTTCGAGTATCGTTGACATGGAGACCGTCTTTACGGATTATCGTAATTCATTAAATGAGAAGGAACTCGCTGCCCAAAATCGACTAGGGACACAAGTTAACTCATCTCAAGTTCTCGGCTTAATTAACTTAGCGGTTCTTTTATTCATCATCGTGTTATTCGTTCGACCATTTGTCGCGAAAATTACACGTCAATTGCGTCAATTGAACCGAGAGAGCAGTCGATTAGCAAAAGGTGAAGATGCTTCACCCATTGAGGTCTTAAATGCAAAAGACGAGATTGGCGAGTTGACGACGACATTTAATTTAATGGCTGCGTCGATTTCAAATCAAAAATCGCAACTCGTCTCAAGTAACGATGAATTACAAAGTCAACAAGAAGAGTTAGTTGCCCAACAAGAGGAGCTTCAAACACAACAAGAAGAACTCGAAGAAGCGCTTGATGTGACGTTACGCAATGAGACGCATCTGCGGTACCGGAATGAATTGACAGAAACGCTCGCTTCACGCGAGACGTTAACAGCTTATCCTGCCATGATCGAAAAATTAATCTCGATTACAGATGCCGAGTTCGGAGCGATTGTCTTTCTTGACGAGGACGAGTATACGGATATCGTCTCTTACGGCATGACGGTCGATCAAGAACGGAAACTTTTGACGTCATCACTTTCTCTACTTGAGCGAGCGCGCATGCATAAAAAAGCCGTACGTTCAACGAAACAAGTGACGAGTGATCATCCGTTGCCGTACCCTTATAGCATGTATGAAACGGTCGTACCCGTCATGGACCCATCGACGAACATGATGATTGCAAGCATCTATCTTGTCCGTTACCGTGATCAATTCAATGAAGACCAAACGGCTGAAATTTGGTCGTTCTCTCGTCAGCTCGCCTTGTCCTTACTACGGATGCGTGTATTCGATGAAATTGAGCGGGAACGTGAAAAAACATCGAAACTGCTACACTCGATTCGTGAGGCAGTCATGTATATCGAAGAAGACCGGATTTTTGCCAATCGTCCATTGCTTGCGTTGTTCCATCATCCAGCGCACGATCAGTTCAATGACGAGGGTTTGATGACGCTCGATGTCAAAATTGAAGAATTGGCGGTTCAAGTCGATCAACACGAGGCATTCCTTGAATACATGAATCAAGTCTGCAGTCATCAAGTACCGACGGAAAGTCTTTCGCTATCACTTAATAAAGAGGAGCGTTTCGTCACGCTCTATGCAGAAGGAATTCATTACGGTGGACGTTTCCGTGGGACGATGCTCGTCTTGCGTGACGTCACGGTCGAAACAGAAGTCGACCGGATGAAGTCGGAATTCGTCTCGACGGTGTCGCATGAGTTGCGGACACCACTCGCTTCGATTTTTGGCTACACGGAACTGATGTTAGCAAAAGAGTTGACACCTAACCGCCAACAACGCTATCTCGAAACGATTCATGCCGAGACTGAGCGATTGACGGGACTCGTCAATGACTTCCTCGACGTACAACGGATGGAATCCAGTCAGCAACACTATCATTTTAAAGAGCTTGACGTCGTAGCGATGATTCGTGAAATCGCTGAGTTCCAAGTCGGTTCGTCTCAAACTCATACTGTCTTGCTCGAGACGGATGACGCAGCAGTCGAAATGATTCAAGCCGATGAACAAAAAATGCGACAACTGTTCGGTAATTTAATCAACAACGCCATCAAGTATTCACCGGATGGCGGCGCGATTACGATTGGAATCGAACCTGCCGATGACTTATTGCGGATTCGGATTCAAGATGAAGGAATCGGTATTCCCCGTCACGCCTTGCCAGAGTTATTCAGCAAGTTTTACCGGGTCGATAATTCCGATAGCCGAAAAATTGGTGGAACAGGACTTGGACTTGCAATCTGTCAAGAAATCGTTCGTGCCCATGAAGGCATGATTCACGTCGATTCGACAGAAGGCGCCGGCTCAAGCTTTACAGTCGAATTGCCCATCATTCAAGAAAATCCGACAGCACTCTCACCAACACTGGAAATAACTGATTTTGAATGAAGGACACCCTCTGCGTCCATACGGCGTAGGGGGTTTGTCTATCTACGATATAATCACGGACATGGGATTAACTTGCTTGAAATCGGGAAATGGAAACTAACGGTTTTTTTTAAAAAATAAGAGAGGATGTTGACTGATGCGTATAATCCGCCCTCCTTGTTAAACGGCGATTCAAGCGAACGTCCGTAAATTATATATGATGCGTTTTGCAACAGCTTTCGTACCTGCTTATGTGATTGAGCGGTTGTTTTGGGAAGCGCGTGGAATGAGTGTTCTCGATGTGATTTACGCAGAAATTGTCTTCGCTTTGACTCAATTGTCGCTTGAGTTGCCGTTCGGACGAGCCACCGATCGCTTCGGGCGAAAGTGGTTTCTCGTCTTCGGGATGATGGCAGAATGTCTATCCTTCGCGATTCTATTAAACGCGTATACGTTGACTGCTTTTTTAGGTGCGATGGTACTCGCAGGGGTCGGGGCTGCTGCGATCAGCGGGACAGAAGAAGCCTTCTTATTTGAGACGCTTGAACAAGTCGGTCGAGTCGAGCGATTCGAACGGACAGTTGGTCGACTGAATGCAGTCAGCCTCATGACAGCTGGACTTGCTGCCCTCACCGGCAGTTGGTTGACGCAGTCCACTGCGTTTGAATTTCATTACAAGATTTCGCTCATCAGTTTAATGAGTGCGACACTGGTTAGCCTGACGTTACATGAAACGCGACTCGTGGTTGAAGAATCGACAGCCCGTCCACTTCGTCTCGTTTGGCGAGAACTGAGAACACGCCCCATGTTGATCCGGATTTTTCTATTTAGTGTCCTATTCGGGACGACGATTAATTTCATCGAAGAATTTTGGCAATTGTCAATGCGTGATCGTGGCATTCCCGTGACTGGATTTGGTCTCGTGTTCATTTTAATTATGGTAGCGCAAGGCGTTGGCAACCTGTTGCCCGCATTGAAGAAGGGTTCGTTGAAGGTAAACTTGAACGGGATGTTAGTCGTCTTTTTCGTAAGTATCATTAGTTTTTCTTTGACGGGAATGGCAAGTATCCTCTTCCTGTTCATGGTGTTTCTGTTATACGGTCAGTCGGAGCCGATGACGAGTAGTCTCTTGCAAACTTATGCGTCAGCAAAAGAGCGGGCAACAATCGTTTCCATTGCTTCCTGGCTAGAGAGCGTGCTGATCATCATCGTCGGTCTCGGGTTCGGATTCATCAGTGAGCGGGCGAGTTTGGACATAGCGTATGTGTATCTGTGTCTCGTGTCGTTCGTCCTTTGGTTATACGTTGCGTGGTTAAGCAAACGATGGGAATGACGCCATCGTCGATTTGACGGCTACATGGGAAGGCCTGCTTAAAACATGGTGTTCGTCGTCATGGAAGATATCGAAAACGCCGCTGATTCCGTATGAAAAACGGAATCAGCGGCGTTTCATTGTGTGCAGAAAAACGTTTGGGAAAAACCAAGGAATCTCCAACACATCCCTTCAGCTCCACTTCTGTATAACGAACCGTTGCTTAAGAAATCTGTTGCGTCCGTTCGGTTGCTACTTGCTTGCGTAATTGCCGGGCCGGACGAATCATTAACAACGCGATTATACTCGCGATGAGATAGACGACTTCGATACTCAGCCAATCGGCGAGAAGACCGAACAGGAGACTCCCGAGACAAAAGCTAATCGTATAGACGGTCTGTTGAACACTGTAAACGTAAGGTAACCGTGCGATCGGGGTATCTGCTTGAAGCCGTGTATTTAATTCTATCGCCCGGAGTTGACTGGCGTAGCCCTGGACGACGCAAGCAATCAAGGCGACTACAACATACGGAGCGAGACCAAACAGAAGCGTCGCGACAATCGAGAGCAACACACTGAACTGTAGCAGTGAACGTTGCTTTCGGCGTCGGAGCATCTGGTAACTCCCGACAATCATGCTGAGCAGATAAAATGCATTCAAGATGCCCCACCAACTGTCCGACACATGCAGGTGCGTAGCGATGTAGACGAGGAATAACGCAGAAATCCAGGCGGTACTCGCGAAAGCATCGATGCCAAGCAATGCCGTATTCAAACGGGCCGGTACGTTAGTCCGGGTATACTGCAAACTTGAACGAAACGTCGGTTCATTACCTTCTTCTTCCACAGACCCTTGAAGGGAGCGCACTTGATAACGAAATAGCGCCGTTCCGATACTTGCAACAAGAAAAAGCAGCAATGAGACGAATAAGACGGACTGGGGCGACCCTGTACTGACTAAAATCGCGCCGAGCGGCCACATGATCAGTTGGACGACTTGATTCGTTCCTTGGACGATGCTGTTTGCTTTTTGGAAATCGGTCGTGATTTGCGGAATAAAGGCACTTTCAATCGGTCGGGCAAAGCCGTCGAGAAAGGCAATCCAAACCACGAGAAGAAGCAACGCCACGAGTGGTAAATCAAGCAGGACGATCAAGACGAGCGAGAGGGTCTTCATGAGCTGGCTGAGCAACAAAAGCGTTGCATGGGGCATCTGCTTCGCAAGGCGGGCGAAAAAGAAGCCGCTGACCGTCATGCCTGCCGTTACGGCAATCGGAAAGAGCGCAGCTGTGCTCGCCTGTCCTGTTTGTTGATACAAGGTAGCGATGAGGGCGACGATGTAGAGCGCGTCCCCCGCATTCGCCATCCACTGGCTGACCAGTAAAGTCGTAAAACGGTTCATCTAAAAAACCTCCACATCAATCATATTTAGTTAGTGGTTAGGAGTTTAGATGAATTTACATTGGACGGCCTCATTTCGGTCAATTTTGACTAAAGTATATAAGGAAAATAATGGATTGTCAATTCCCTTTGTACGAAGTGCCCTTACACCGGCCGCTGTTTCCGTAAGGCACGCATGTTCAGGAGGACGAAGACAAGCATAAATCCGGCAAGGACCACAAGGTCGAGCCAAATTTCACGGAAACCGTACCCGCGAATCATGATGTTTTGCAGGGCATCGGCGGCATAGGTCAACGGCATCAGCCGATTGATGACTTCGACCCAGGTCGGGGCATCCGTCAAATCAAATAGACCGCTGAAAAAGATTTGCGGGACGATTGCGAGCGGGATGAACTGAATCAATTGGAATTCCGTCCGTGCGAAACTCGACAGCAGGAGTCCGAGTGACAGGGCGACGCTTGCCGTCAATAAATTGACGAAGAGTAACAGAAAATAGTTGCCTTGTTGTGTCACGTTCAAGATATTAACGATGAATAGTTGAATAAGGACAGTTTGAATCGTGACGAACAAGAAAAAGCCAACGAAGTATCCGAAGACGATGCTCGACCGTTTGAGCGGAGTAGCGAGTGTCCGTTCGAGTGTCCCGCTGGACCGCTCACGGAGAAAGCTGACCCCGGCGATGATGAAGACAAATAAAAAGATGAAAAATCCCATCAAGGCAGGTGCAATTTGATCAAACAGTTCTGCATCTTTATCTCCATATAAAAAGCGGATATCTGGTTCCATCATTGATTGTGAGGCGATAGGGGGAACGGTCAATTTTTGATTCGTCAATTGTTCGAGCCGTTGTTGCAGTTGATTAACGGTTTCGCGTAACTGTGCATTCGCTGTCGTCGCCTGCTTCATCTCGATTGCCGTTAACGTTTCGCGGATGACCTGGATGGCGTGGGCATTTTTAGAGACGTCGCCGCCTTCAATCAAAATCTCCGGGGCATCATCCCGGTACGTGATCAATGCCTCGATGTGTTGATCTTCCATCGCCTGTTTTCCGTCCGCATAACTCGGATAGGTCGTCGTCGCCGTTTTCGATGCGAGAACCTCGTCAAACGTTTCGGGTAGGTCGACGGTGCCGATCGTGACTTCATCCGAACTCGAACCGAGGATTGATGATAATAAAAAGAGAACGAATAGGGGGGCGAGGAACATCATCGCAATGGTCCGTTTGTCCCGAAAAATTTGCGAGATGACACGTTCTGCTACGGTCAGTGTCTGCATCAGACTTGCTCCTTTCGGATGAAAGCTTCATCGATTGAGCCGAATCGTTGAATTAATTCCGCGGGCGTACCGGCGTCGATCAATCGCCCATGTTGAATCAATAATAAACGATCGCACCGCTCGGCTTCATCCATGACGTGTGTCGTGACGAGGATTGTGACGCCAGACTTCCGCAGTTGGTCGAACTCGTGCCAGAACGTTTTCTTGAGGGCGGGATCAATTCCGACGGTCGGTTCATCAAGCAGAAGCAAAGTCGGTTCATGAATCAAGGCGATCGCAAGACTGAGGCGGCGCTTCATCCCACCGGAAAATTGATGGGTCGGGCGGTCGGCATCCTGCTTTAAGTCGACGAACTGGAGGACGGATTCGATCCGGGCGCGGAGGCGGTCTTTTTTTAAGCCGTACAGCTTGCCGAAATAGCGTAAATTGCCACGTGCCGTCAAATCCTCATACAAAGCATCGGCTTGCGCCATATAGCCGATTTTTTCTGCCTGACGTAACGACGGCTGCTGTGACCCGAGTACAGTGACGGTTCCGCTTGACGGGGTTTGGAGGCCAATCAGCGACTTGATTAATGTTGTTTTACCGGAACCGCTTGGTCCAATCAGCCCGACGATTTCACTTTGACCAATTAAAAAATTGACATCTGTCAACACGTCGGTTTTTCCGAAGCGTTGAGAGTAGTTCTTGACTTCAATCATCATTTTCACGTCCCTTCTCTCTTTCTATACCCGCAAAAGACCAAACGCTTGTTTTTTAGAGGGATTAAGTAGTTTAAAAGAAATTAAGACATACTTAGCGCCGTCATATAAAAGAATACGACGGCGCTAAGTATATTTTACATAATTATTTCGTAATTGATGGTGAGACAGAATCAAACGGATTCGTCAAACGTGTCGTAGCGGCTTCTGCCTGTGCGACCGGTTCCGTGAAGATTAGCTGTTCACGTCGTAAGCGATAGGCACGCTCGAGACGACTCGTCAGCAAGTTCCCGAGGAAGACGAGCGCAGCGATGCTGATTGCCGGGATCAGGAACAGGTGATTGATCCAGGAAACGGCTGAAAACTGAAGGAAGTAGAAACCGAACTGGGAAGACCATTCAAAAATCGTCGGTGAAACATCGTTCGCAAAGCGTGAAAGTGTCCCGCCGAAAAATAACCCGAACAAGGACAGGTGAATCAAGACCATCAACGTTTGGACGAACTGTTGCATGAAAACAATGGCAAGCGTCGGTAAAAGATGCGGCCAAATGTGCTTTCTAAATTGGTAATGGGGACTGCCACCGAGTGTTCGGGCGACGACCATGAACTCTTGCGTCAACAAGTGACGCGTTTCACTGACTAAATACATCAGTAAGGCAGGTAACCCGAGTAAAATCAGTACGCCTGTTTCAAAGAGGACACGGGAAGACAAGGACGGAATGTCTTCTGGACTTGCAAAAAATAAGCCTGTCAACAAAATGAAATAGGCCAGTAAGGAAATCGGTAAAATTAAAAAGCCGTCAAGAACGGTACGAATTGCCGTATTTAATCTTTTACCCCTAAAGGCGAGCGGCACGCCGATCAACAGAGCGAGCAGGATGCGTCCGAAGGCGACGGCAAAGCAAATCCCGATCGTCCACTTGGCACCGGCAATCATGATTTGGAATAAATCGTTGCCCGCCCGGTCCGTTCCGAACCACTGCTCACGCGATGGTTCAAGTGGAGATGTCGCGAGGAACGTCCCATCCGCCGCGTACCGGTTCGAGATTTGGTCGACTTGTCCGTCACGAAATATGGTATGTCCGACACTAAGTAGGAGGAGCGTCGCAAAAATCAGGATACAGCCCCAAAAGAACGGATCACGCAATAAGACACGTCTCATACAGCACCACCTTTCCAAGCTTTTGGAATACAAAGCTCAGCAATCAAGTCAATCAAAAAGAACGGTAAGTAAATCAAGAGGAGCGTCACGAGCAGGACAGGAAGTTGCGGATTCATGATTACGAACCGAAACAGACCTTGGACATTGAATGTGTATTCGATGACGACGAGACTCGATAAAATCGTGATGACGTTGGCGCGGAAAAACAGATAGAACCGATAAAACAAGTTCGGAATCAAGTGTGACCAAAATAAATGATTCGCGTGTGTCCCTTTGGCGCGGGCAAGTTCGATATAGCTGGCTCCTTCCTCTTCTTGGATCTGCCCCGTCAACCATTTGATGAAGAAGAAGAGGGTCGTCAGCGACAGCGTCAGAATCGGAAGGAAACGGATCGAATCAGCAAAACCGCCGGCGACTTCGATTTGATCGAAACCGGTCGTCTTAAAAAGAACGATGATGATGTACTGTGAAAAAATCACCCAAAATAAATCCGGCACCATCTCGAGTACACGCGTCGTCTGCTTCAACAGGTTACGTGTCCGCAGACGCGCGCGATAAAAGAAAAACGCGTAGACAAGTGCGGCGATAAACGAACAGACAAGGGCACTACTGAAGATCAGCAGCGTCTCCTGGATGAACGGTTGTAAGTCCGGCAACAACGGACGAAGCTGTTGTGCGGTCACATTGTAATAAAGAATCGGTTCGACACCAGTCAAAAACAGGACTTGTTGTTTGAGCGCATCGGTGTAATTCGAAAAGTTCGGACGTAACTGGACGATCAATGCCGGTAAGGCGCTGATGCACAGTAAAACGACCAACGATACGATGAACTGAAGCGACTTTCGAATGACTAGGGAAACCATGATAAAACCTCCTTCTTTGATCGTCAGCCAATCGCCTGGATCCGGTCGTTCCCAACCAGGATCAGCTGACTGTTAAGATGTTTTCGACGCACGACATACCGTTCGAACTGTTTTGTTGCGATATAGGAATCCCGGTCGGATAACGTCGACAGGTGGACAAGGACGTGCTTCAAGTGCGGTTGTCCTTCACCTAACGCCAAGTGGGTCATGTGGTTCGCTTCGTTGAGACGGTTCAGGAACAATTCAACTTTACAGCCCTCCTTAATCAACTCACTGATTAAGAACGAAGCGTGTTCGATGAAGCGTTCCGATTGATTATGTAAGCCGTATCCACTTGGACCCGACAAATTGAGGGCGATGGTGAATGTGTCCTGATTACTCGTCTCATAGACTTTTGCTTGCAGACGGCCGGTTTTTGCTGTCGCGTACCAATCGATGTCCTTCGACGGTTCCGTCGTATACGCTTTTGATCCAAGCTGGACCAATTTGTTTTTTAATGGTGAATAGCGGTCCGGACGATCACCAATCCGTAAGCGGTTCAGCAGGAAAGGTGTCGCTTGTGCCGTTAACGAAGGCAGCACCGTGAACTGCGGATAACTGTCGAATGAAAATAAGTAAACGCCCATCCGCCAGGGCAGACGAATCGTTAAGATGATTTCGTCGAGTGCCGTCGGACCACGTTTGACGGTCTGGATTGGGATCGTAAACAATTCTTCCGTCAACACCAGTTCGGTATCATACGTGTGGGGATGGAGCGCGTCACTCGTCGTGAAAACAATCCCGTCAGCAGCATGGAGACGGAGGGAGGCCTTAAGGCCGAGTGACGAAAAAAGTTCGAGTCCGAAAAGTTGCAGCTGGAGGTCCGTTTGTTCTTGGTTGAACATCAATCGTTCATAGTGTTTCCATTCTAAAGCGACTTCCCGGCGGAGTTGCCGTTCCGTCCGGTTGACGACGACATGAATCGTCGCGAGTGCGGCAAAGAGAAACCCGAGTCCCGAGACGACGGGGAGGAATAAGAATAAAAATGTCAATATGCAATAGACGGGAAATAATTTTTGTTCGAGCCAAAAGGGGACGGAACGTTCGATTTTCATCCGCGTCACCCAATCTCGACAGGAACTGGAATGGCATCAAGGAGATGGTACAAGACTTGGGCCTTTGTCGTCTTGATGCCCCCTTCAAGTGTCAATGTCAGGCGGTGGGCCAAGACATGTTTTGCAAGGTGTTTGATGTCCTCCGGAATGATGAAGTCGCGTTGATTCAAGAAAGCATAGCTTTGGGACGCGCGAAGCAGGGCAATCGCACCACGTGGACTGACACCGACTTCAACGAGTTCATGATTCCGTGTCGCCTGAACGATATGCAGCAGATAATCGAGCACGTCTTGCGACGCATGGACACGTCGTGCTTCTTCCTGCCATGAAATCAAGTCCCCTCCTGACGCAATCCCGACGGCTGATCGGCGGACGTTCGTCAAAATCTCAGACAGCAAGCGGCGTTCGTTCTCAAAATCCGGATAACCGACTTCGATCGCGACCATGAACCGGTCGAGTTGGGCGTCCGGTAGCGGGAATGTTCCTGCTGACTCGATCGGATTTTGAGTTGCGATGACGAAGAATGGTGCCGGCATCTGATACGTTGTTCCGCCAATCGAGACTTGACGTTCTTCCATCGCTTCAAGCAATGCCGATTGTGTCCGCGGGACGGCGCGGTTGATCTCATCGATCAAGACGACGTTTGCAAACAACGGTCCGCGTTTATTCTCGAACTCCTGCGTCTTTAAGTTGAAGAAGTCTGAACCGATGACGTCGGACGGAAGCAAATCCGCCGTGAACTGAATCCGGGAGAAGGCACTCTCGAAGCTTTGGGCGAGTGCTTTCGCAAGCATCGTTTTCCCGGTCCCCGGTACATCTTCAAGCAGGATGTGACCTTCGGCGATGAGTGCCGTCAGACAGAGATCGATGACGTCCGGTTTGCCGAGATAAATCGAATTGAGTTGGTCTTTTAACTGTTGTAGCTTCATAGGAAATCCCTCCAAGGTTAAGGTGATGAGTAGCGTGATAATTGTTGTTCGAAGCGTAGAACCTCATCGTCCGTATTGAGATAGTGGAACATCATCCGTCACACCTCCAAAAGAAGGGCGCCGTTTTTTCACGCGACGTGACTGTACGAGTTTCCAAAGCATAAAGCAGAATAGACTGACTTCCTGTCTTTATCGAAGAAAAAAGATGGTCGTTCTTTTAATTAAGGAAAAAATATCCATATGTACTTAGGGAGATTTTAGCATACACTGTTAATAAATAAAAATAATTTTCTGAAAATAAGGGTGAGGGAAGACGATTCATTTTCAAGCGGTAAGGGTATCATTCAAACAGTGGATCTTGAAAGGGAAAGGATGTTATGCATGAAATTGATTATTTTTGGGGCTACGGGTCAAACCGGACAAGAACTCGTCAAACAGGCGATTGCGCATGACCATGAGGTGACGGCGTTCGTCCGTAATCCGGATAAGTTGGAACTAAAAGATGAACGACTTCATGTCGTCACGGGGGACGTCTTGAACCAAGAGGATGTCAATGCGGCGCTTGTCGGACAAGATGCTGTCTTGACGGCGTTAGGGACAGAAAGCCTTGCCTACAGTGGATTTTTAGAACGAAGTCTCGTCCGGATCATCAATGCGATGAAAGTCAGTGGTGTAACGCGGATTGGTTACGTCGCATCAGCAGGTGTTGATAAGGAATTACCGGGTGCACAAGGATTACTCGCACAGCAAATCTTAAAGAATCCATTACGTGATCACCGGCAAGCAATTGACTTGTTGAAACAGGCAGACGTCGACTATACGGTCGCACGACCACTCCGTTTGATGAATGGTCCGTTAACCGGGATGTACCGCCAAACAGCTGACGGTGTACCCGACCAAGCGAAACAAATCAATCGGGCCGATGTCGCCCATTTCCTGCTTGAAGCGATTGAACAGGAAGAATCGATTCGCGAAAGTGTCGGTCTCGCTGAATGAAAAGAAGCCCCCATCCACGAACCTTCCTGAAAAGGAAACGGTACCGGATGGGGGCTTTTAAATAGGACGAATTATTGTTGGCGGTAGATCGAGACAGAACCACCATTGACGAAAAATTGACCATACCCGTCTGCATTGATCGTGACGGAAGCTGAATTGTTACCGGTGATGTCTGTCCAGACTTCTCCTTTGTTCTGAAGCCCGACGTACATCCACTTGCTACCGCCAGGACCATCCGAAAGGATTGTCGCAAGACCTGATTTTGCCCGGTCTGAGACACCTTCCCGTGTCCAACCGATGATGTCTTGGTTATCGAGGTAATCATTTTGTTTCCCGAACGCGAAGTCCTTCCGTGCTTTTAGAATCGGATCGATTTTTGACGCGAGGGCAGGGATTTCACGGTTCGACGAGCCTTTTGTTCCGTAGTAGTCCCCGTAAAAGACAGATGGATAGCCTTGTTCCCGCGTCAAAATCATCGCGTAAGCAAGGGGCTTGAACCAGGATTGAACGGTCGATTCGAGCGATTGACCAGGTTGAGAATCATGGTTTTCAACGAGTGTGACGGCAAGCGTCGGATTATCTTGGACGAGTGTGCCGTTAAAAATTGTGCGCATGTCATAAAAGCCGCCGCCTTTACTCGCTTGTTCGAATTTGTAATGAAGTGGAGCGTCAAAGACCGATTGTTTATAGTTCGTCTGACTTAAATAGTTTTTAAGTGTCCCGAGATCGTTCTGCCAGTACTCGGCGACTGTGAATAATTCCTTACCCGTCGTCTGACGAACATTCGTCAACCAATCTGCGAGATACGTATGTTTGATGTGTTTGACGGCATCAAGACGGAATCCATCGAGCCCGAGTTCATTGACGTACCATTTCCCCCAGTTTTTCATTTCCTGCTGCACTTCCGGGTGATCGAAATCAATGTCTGCATACATCAAGTAATCATAGTTTCCATTTTCAGAAGATACATTCGAGTCCCACGACTTACCTGTTCCTCGGAATTTATAGATGGCACTTTTTGAGCGGGATTGATCCCAATCCGTTCCGTCGAAGTGATACCATTTCCATTTGAAGTTTGAATAGGCGTTGCTCCGCGCCGCGAAGTTGAACCCGGTCCAGGCCTGGATTTGATAGTCGCCAGAGACTTCTTGATTACGGTTACCCGGATTGACTTCGACGGCCGTGACGGATTCCGTAAAGTCAGCACCACCCTTGTGGTTCATGACGACATCACCATACACATCGATTCCAGCCGTGTGCAATTGCCCGATGGCGGATTTCAATTGCGTTTTCGTGCCGTACTTCGTCCGGACTGTTCCTTTTTGATTAAACTCACCGAGGTCATATAGATCGTAGGCACCGTAGCCGACATCATTTTGAGTCGTTCCTTTGTAGGCAGGAGGAATCCAAACAGATGTAATTCCGAGTTGATCAAGCTTAGAAGCGTCGTTTCCTAGACGGTTCCAGTGGTTCCCGTCGTTTGGTAAATACCATTCAAAGTATTGCATCATCGTCCCGTTGTCTGCTGTTGCCCCTACTGCAATCGGTTGCGCAAGTGGCACTAAAAACGTCACGCTTGCAAGAGATGCGACAATCAAGCTTTTATGTTTCATCAAAAAGCCTCCTCTATCAAATTATGAAAACGCTTGCATTAATTATTATAGCAAGTTGAAACGTGGGGAGTATCATCCTCATACCTTATTTATGTATCCTTTATAATCATGACTTTTGCCTCTAGAATAGTTCTTCTAAATAATAATTCATCGTTTATTGATTCGTGATTCACTAAAAAACAGGACCTTCTAACCGTTGAACAATTGTGCTAACTCTGATTTCTGGATTCCTCTAAAAAGAAGAGGTCTTTCGTCCATCTTCCATAAGAAAGACAAGTGATGTGAAAATGGGAGTGTAATACGGTTTGACATTGCATGTCCATACTTAACCTGAGGGGGAAAAAGCATGAACTGGAAGTCGAAAATCAGTGGGGCACTTGTTGCGACACTCGCGTTAGGATCACTTGCCTTCACGCCGGTCATCGCCAAAACAGATTCAACAAAGATAGTAGCGGGACCACAGGCGGTAACGTCACAATCAACAATCGATGCCTATTATCAGCCGGCAGCGGGGAAAACGGGTGCGGCATTAAAAGCATCACTGCATGACATCATCGATAATCATACGGAAGTCTCGTATGACACGGTTTGGACGGCATTAAAAGAAACCGATCAAGATCCAGGTAATGTGAACAACGTGATCGAATTGTACACGGGGAAGTCCATTTCAAAAAATAGCAACGGTGGGAATGTCGGTCAATGGAACCGAGAGCATGTCTGGGCAAAATCGCATGGAGACTTCGGAACAAGCATGGGACCAGGGACAGACTTGCATCACTTACGTCCGTCAGACGTCGTCGTCAATAGTGCTCGTGGGAACCTTGATTTTGACAATGGCGGAACGAAATATAGCGGATGCGATTGTAACCGAGATGGTGATTCATGGGAACCACCGACTCGCGTCAAAGGTGATATCGCGCGGATGATTTTCTATATGGCGGTTCGTTATGAAGGTGGCGGCGAAATCGACTTAGAGACGTCAGAAAACGTCAACAATGGCTCAAACCCACTTCACGGAAAATTATCGACGTTAAAAGCGTGGAACAAACTTGACCCGGTCGATGCATTTGAAAAGAAACGCAATGACATCATTTTTGAAAAATGGCAAAAAAACCGCAATCCATTCATTGATCATCCAGAATATGCGACAGCAATTTGGGGAAATTAATCTAGCAAAAGGGGTCTGAATCAGAAGTCGGACCAACATCAATCCGTGTGACGGACGTTTCCGTCCTCCATTTAATCAAATGACCGTTGCTCCCGCGATTCACGGGACCATCGGTCATTTCTATTGTTCAAGATAGTTTAGTGCTTGCCGGAGGTATGGATGAAAAAGTCCGGATTCCTTTTAATCGGGAGACATCCCCATTTTTGAGTCGCCCCTGTTTTGTGATTGAAACTTTTCTTAGAAAAACATCGTAGAAACGGATGTAATCGAAAATAGCAGTCTGAAAGGAATCATATGACTCATGGAACGGATCAAACAAGTTTTGAAAAGATATCGGCTTGTAGTGGCCGGAATCGTAGGTGGACTCGTCATTTTCTGGTTTAGTATCGGTTTATTTGTCGCAGAAGGGAAACGTCCCGCAGCGAACGGGAAACACTCGTTTGTCATCGTCCTCGGTGCAGGTGTGAGAGGGGAAACACCGTCGCTGATCTTGGAAAACCGGATTCAGGCTGCAGCTGCATACGGAAAAAAATATCCGCGAACGACTTTTATCTTGAGCGGTGGACAGGGGCAGGGTGAAGCGATTTCAGAAGCAGAAGCGATGCGCCGTGGCATGATTGACGAAGGAATCTCTGAAAAACGTCTTGTGCTCGAAGACAAATCGACGTCGACCACTGAAAATTTACGTTTTTCAAAATCGTTATTACCAAAAGGTGAAAATCAAGTTTCGATCGTGACGTCAGATTTTCATTTGTATCGTGCGCGTACCGAAGCGAAGAAAGTTGGATTGAATAGTGATGCGATTCCTGCAAAAACACCGTTATCTGGTGTATTGCGATATGGTATGCGTGAACGTGTCGCAATCATCGTGAAATTTTTTGAGTAATGGATTGTTGTGACAACGTTAAAAGAAACCACCATGCCACAAGCATGATGGTTTTTGATAAAATGGTTTATTTATTTTGCTGTGAATTGTCTGATTGATTGTTTTGTGGGGCTTCTTCTTTTCCAAGCGCCACGTCTTTTGCTTCGACCACTTTCTCACTGATTGAAGACAGGTCACCTTTAGCTTCCGTTGCGGTATCTTTTACAGAAGAAGCATCCGATTTGACGGTATCAAGTTCATTGTTCACTTTGTCATAGACGTTTTGAACGTCACCAGCGACTTCTTGAATGATTCCTGAAGCGCTTTTTACTTGTTCGATGACTTGTGAAGCTTTTCCTGACGGATCTTCTTTAATAGTAGATGCTAATGATGAAACGGAATCTTTTGCGCCGCTAAGCCCTTGTTTTGTGTTTTGTCGATTCGTTGAGCTCAGCATTGTAAGCAATCCGCCGACGACAGCTCCTAGCAACATCCCCGTAAGTAAATTGACACGACGACCTGACGAAGCTTCTTGATCGAATTGACGATTTGGATGTTCTTGTTGAGCAGCATGTGGATCATTTTGTAGATTAGGTTCCATGAATAGACACTCCCTTAAGATAATAGTTGACCATGATAGATATGTACCCTCGTCATAAAAAAGGAAAACATGCACTTTTCATGCAACAAAAAAAGACCACCGATGTTAAAATGGTCTCAGACGGTCAAAGTTGTTTAGTTTTGCTTCTCTTCATCCTGCTTTTCAGTCAGTTTACGGTTGATTTCATCGTAGTCAATTTCGATATCGTCTTGATTGCCTTTATATCCGTAGCCTTTTGAAATGACGATGATTGAAGCAACTAAGACAAACACGATGATTAGAATGGAAACAACATAGAGCCACATGATCCATTCCTCCTTTCATTCTTCTCTTTTAGTATGACGGAAAACTGTCCGTTCGTCTAAACGAAAGTGGTCATGATGTGATAAACTATGTTCAGATTAACATGTTTAGGAACGAGGTGACGGTATGAGTATATTAGTCGTAGATGACGAATTTACGAATTTAATGATTTTGGAGCGACTGCTTGAAAATGAAGGATACGATGTCGTAAAAGCGATGAGTGGGGAAGAAGCGATCGAATTGATGGAGGATCCGGCCTTTATCGACAACTTAGATGTCGTATTACTGGATGTAGAGATGCCCGGCATTAGTGGGATTGATACAACACGGTTGATCCGAAAACGATTTGGTTTAGATGAACTGCCAATCGTCATCGTGTCCGGTCGTTCCAATGAAGAGGACATCGCGGATGGACTGGATGCGGGAGCATCAGACTATACGACAAAGCCAATTCGAAAAACGGAATTGCTTGCTCGTGTTCGAAATGCGATGTCATTAAAACAAGCGATTGATGCACGGAAACGATATGAAAAAGTCTTACAAGAAGATTTTGATCTTGCTCAAAAGCTCCAGCAAAGTGTGTTGAGTGCAAATATCGAAGATGAAGACATTCGAATCATGGCAACCTATATTCCTTCTAAAAAACTAGCGGGAGATATGTATGCCTGGTACCGCATCTCGCAAAATAAATATGGCATCATCTTGTTTGACGTCATGGGCCATGGTGTCTCGTCAGCGTTGATTACGATGGGGATGAGCTCGATCTTGTTTGAACTCGTGCATCGCATCGGTGATCCGGCAAAAGTACTTGAAGAACTGAACCGTCAGATGAGCCGCCTTTTCCCAGGAGATGAAACAGAAATTTATTTTACTGCCGTTTATTTGTACATCGACTTGGATGAGATGAAACTTAGTTATGCGAATGCGGGACACCCACCTGGTTTGTTACGGATGGGGGATCAAATCATCGCCCTCGAGAACACAGGATTGCCAGTCGGGATGTTTGAGGACTCACAATATACGAGTCGGACAATCGACTTGACGTCTCCTGGATGTATCTACCTCTATACGGATGGTTTCATGGAGCT
The DNA here is from genome assembly GCF_018618725.1 of Exiguobacterium sp. s80. Lineage (NCBI taxonomy): Bacteria > Bacillati > Bacillota > Bacilli > Caryophanales > Exiguobacterium > Exiguobacterium sp. s80. The sequence continues at coordinate 331,572 of NZ_JACSMP010000001.1, forward strand.
GTATAGCAAAGGGATTGACGAAGGGATCAGTGCGATCCGTCAGTTGATCGAACAACAAGGACCAAACATTCACCACTTGATTCAGCCCGATCAAAGTGATGAGGCCGATGATTTATGTCTCGTCACGGTCGAAATCAATTAAAAAAGCCACTCGCTTTTGTACATGCTACGTCTTCAGCATGTAAAAGCGAGTGGTTTTTTTGTGCTAGAAAAAGCGTCTCCGCCACAGAATAAAGGCAGCAAGTCCGGAGAAGAAAATCATCATCCCAAAGACAACCCAAAAGCCGATGACTTCACCCTCCCACGGCACATGGACGTTCATTCCGAACATCCCGGAAATCATTGTCGGGATTGAAATAACAATCGTGATTGAGGCTAAAAACTTCATGACGAAGTTTACGTTGTTCGAGATGACGGAACCAAACGTATCCATCGTCGAACTGATGATATCTTTATAGATTTGTGCCATCTCCATCGCCTGGCGGTGCTCGACGAAAACATCTTCTAGTAAATCTTCATCGTCTTCATGTTTCTCGAGACTCGGTGTTTTAATGATGCGATCAAGAACACCATCGTTTGATTTAAGTGACGTCATGAAATAGACGAGGGATTTTTGTAAGTTCATCAGTTGAAAAATTTCTTGATTTCGCATCGAACGTTGAAGTTCATCTTCGAGTTCGTCCATTCGGCGATCGATTTGACGAAGGAAACGAAGGTAAGAAGAGCTGACTTTATAAAGAATTTGAAATACAAAGCGTGAACGATAATTCGTCCGGAATGTCCGTAATTTACCGTTCGAGAACAAGGTCAACACGTCGAGTTGTTGCGAACAGACGGTGATGAAATGTCTCGACGTCACGATGATACCGAGCGGGATCGTGTTGTAGCGTCGTCCCGATGACTCTTCTTCGATGTACGGGACATCGACAATCATCAAGAGCCCTTCATCATCTTTTTCAAAACGAGGTTTTTCTTCAACGTCCAGTGGGTCATAGATAAAATCCTCAGGAATCTTTGTGGCAGCAATGACTTGGTCGGCTTCGTCTTTTGTCGGATTGACAAGATGAATCCAAGAACCTTTCGTGAATTCTTGAATTTCGTTGACTGCCCCGGTCACATCACTTCGATAAATCGTCAACATATGTCTATCCCTCCTGCTCTTCACTTGCTTATTATAGGGACAGAAGATAGGGCGTGTAAATGATTCTCAGATTTTTTTTTACGACATTTAATGTTAAAATGAAACCAGAGGGGGGAACCAGATGCCTTTTTTTAATCAAAAGAAGTTAGAGGAATTACGTTCAATCGCCGGTGGGGACCACGTATTTTTACAAAAGATTGGTGAAACATACATTGCGCAGTTTGATCGTAAATTTCCTGAACTAGAGCAAGCGATCAATAACAATGATCCGGGACAGACAGAAAAAATCGCACATTTACTTAAAGGTGCCTCCTATTCGGTCGCGGCGGACGATTTGGCAGATGAGTTCGAACAACTTGAAAAAGAAGCAGAAACGGGTTCGCTTGAAAATGCGAATCAGGTTTTGCAAAACATTGATCAATCTATGGTGGAGTTCAGAAAAGTCTGGTTGGATGCTTTTATTGGAAAGAATTCGGACTCGATCAAGTAATTGATGAAAAAAGTAAACCGGCGTTCACGATTTCGTGGACGCTTCTTTTTTTTTTGTGAATTGAAAAATCGGAGCCCACTGGAAAGTGAGCTCCGATATAACCGTCAACAACGTCTTACAAGACGTATGAATCGACCGTTTCGATCAAACGACCGATTTCTGGTTTTGTAATTTGTGCATTGACCCCAACAGATTCACCTTTATGGCGAAGATCATCTGAAATCAAGGAAGAGAAGACGATGATTGGCAGTTCGGCATACCGGTCGTCTTCACGAAGGCGTTTCGATAAATGAAGTCCGTCCATTTTCGGCATCTCGATATCTGTGATCAACAAGTCACAATCGCTACCTGCTTCGAAGGCGTCAAATGCATCTTTTCCGTTGATGAACCATTTTAAGCCGTGATATCCTGCTTCTTCAAGCGTCTCAATGATGAGTGTCCGGAGCATTTCTGAATCTTCGGCAATCCAAATCGTTTTGTTCGATCTGTCACGCGGTTGGACGCGACGTCCTTCTTCACGTGCGAAGATGTCTTTACGAGACAGTTCGAGTGCGATTTTTTCATAATCGAGTAAGATGATCATCTTATCGCCTGTCTTGACGACGCCGTTCGTCAATCCTTCGATTCCACGTGCGAGTTCGTTCGGTGTATCAATTTGTTCCCACGAGATACGTCTGATCTCCGTGACAGAATCGACGCGAAGGACACTTTTCTCGCCATTGAACTCACAGATGATCAACCGATCTTCCGTCGCTTCGTCATGGGCTACACCGATGACAGTCGGCAAATCGATGACCGTCATGACTTCACCGCGTAGTTCGATTAATCCTTTGACGGCATCTGGTGTTCCTGGGAGTGGTGTCATCGGTAACGGAACGATGATTTCACGCACTTTCATGACGTTAATCCCAAATGTATAAGGACCACAATGGAAAATGACGATTTCTAATTCATTCGTACCCGCTTCTAACAAAATATCGTGTTGATTGTACACGTGATTTATCCCCTTTCGTTCCTGCACATTCACTTCTGCCTAGTTATCGGCACATTTCGTAAAACATTCCATATCAAATTCAATAAAAAAACTATTGTAATCGCTTTCATAATATGTTAAGCAAAATGTTTGGCATTTGTCTGACCAATTGTTTACAATAGCTATGCAGCCACACACTGAAGTGACAGAGAGAAAAAACATATGGAGGTAGAGTGGAATGAATACAACAAAAACAACGTATACATTTTTATTGGATGGACAATGGTATGAGAGTGAATCAAAAGAGACAATCGAAATCTCTTCACCATATAAAGAAGAACTCGTTGGTCGTGTACAAGCGATGACGAAACCAGAAGTCGACCGTGCGATTGCTTCAGCAAAAGCGGCACAAACGACTTGGGCGAAACAACCAGCAAACAAACGTGCTGAACTATTACATGCATGGGCAACAGAACTTGAAAAACGCGCTGACGAAATCGGCGAAGTCATCATGCGTGAAGTGGGTAAAGGACGTGCAGATGGCGTTAAAGAAGTGAAGCGGACTGCGGAAATCATTCGGTATACAGCAGAAGAAGGTCTTCGTTTTGACGGTCAAATGATGCAAGGCGATTCATTCCCAGGTGGGAGTGCCAAAAAACTTGCAGTCATCAAAAAAGCGCCACTCGGCGTCGTCCTTGCGATTTCACCATTTAACTACCCGGTCAATTTAGCGGCAGCAAAACTTGCACCGGCGTTGATGACAGGAAACGCGGTTGTCTTCAAACCGGCAACACAAGGTTCGATCAGTGGAATCTTGATGATTGAAGCACTCGTCGCAGCAGGTCTTCCGTCAGGTCTCGTTAACGTCGTGACAGGTCGGGGATCAGTCATCGGTGACTATTTAACAGCACATCCAGGAATTGATATGATTACTTTCACGGGTGGTACAGGGACGGGACGTCACTTGTCTCGCCAATCAGCGATGATCCCACTTGTACTTGAACTCGGTGGAAAAGACCCGGCACTCGTCTTAGAAGACGCGGACCTTTCATTAGCAGCAGATCACATCATCAGTGGAGCGTTCTCTTATTCTGGACAACGCTGCACAGCGATCAAACGTGTATTCGTCTTAGATCATCAAGCGGATGCGCTCGTTGACGAATTAACAACACGGATCGCGAAGTTAACGGTCGGTTCACCTGAAGACGACAGTGTCGTAGTTCCATTGATCGATACAAAATCAGCGGATTACGTGGAGGGCTTGATTACGGATGCGAAAGATCAAGGTGCAACAATCGTTACTGGTGGAAACCGGACGAACAACTTGATTGAACCAACACTAATCGACAACGTGACACGTGACATGCGTGTTGCTTGGGAAGAACCGTTCGGACCCGTCTTACCAATCATTCGTGTCAGCTCAGTCGAAGAGATGATTGCGTACTCGAACGAATCGGAATACGGTCTTCAAGCAAGTGTCTTTACGGAAAACATTGATTCAGCTTTTGCTGTAGCGGATGCCCTTGAAACAGGTTCTGTTCAAATTAATGGTCGGACTGAACGTGGCCCAGACCACTTCCCATTCATCGGCGTTAAATCATCTGGACTTGGTGTGCAGGGTGTCGGACGAAGTCTTGCTTCGATGACGCGTGATAAACTGACTGTCCTTAATTTAAAATAAAATTTGCAATAAACAAGCGACCTTTCATTCTGCGAAAGGTCGCTTTTTTGCATCCAATTCCAGACGGTTTACGTATGCTTTAGTGAAGGGATGCAAGAGAGTGACAGACAAAGTTTGCGGCTCGGGTTCATTTTTCTCTATAATGAAGGAAACTAGTGAGAGAAATGAGGGGATTCCAAGTGAACAGCAAAGATGAAATCTTCACGCTACCGATCCCAACGCCGTTTCCAGTCGGTGATATCAATTGTTACGTCCTCAAAACGGACAATGAAAATATTTTGATTGATTGTGGACCGGATACGGCAGAAGCTTGGCACGCCATGCAAGAGGGTTTGCAGAAAATCGGCTTGTCTGTCGAAGAACTCGATAAAGTAATCGTGACGCATCACCACGCCGATCATGCCGGAATGGCTTATCGTTTTTCTGAAAAAGGAATTGCGATTTACGGGCACGCACGACTTCGTCCCTATTTAGAACAGGATACGGACTTCTTGAATAGTGGCGATGCCTTTTTGCAACGCTTAGCGATGTCGTTCGGGGTGCCAAAAGAAATACGAGCGTTGCTACCGAGTTATCTGTCGGCCCTCAAATGGCTCGGAAAAGGACAACTCGACTATGTCCTAAAAGAAGGGGATTCCATCACGGCGGCAAGTACATACCGCGTGATTGAGCTACCGGGACACGCAAGCGACCAGATCGGGATTCTCGGTCAAGACGGGACATTGTTTGCAGCCGACCATTTACTGGCACGGATTGAGCCGAACCCGTTACTTGAACAGCCGCAAGCAGGAGATGCGTCTGATATAAAACGCCCTGTCCTTGCATATATGCGCTCGCTCGAAAAGCTTCAAGGTGAACGAATCACGATCGCCTATACCGGTCATGGCGAAACAATCCGTGACGTTCCATCCTTGATTGAAGAACGATTGCTCCAACGTAAGGCCCGCGGTGAGCAACTTTTGAAACATCTGACGGGAGAGCAGACGTTATTTGAGTTAGCGCAGTTGACGTACGGCAATCGTTTAAAAAAATCGTTTCCGCTCGTGATGAGTGAAATGAAAGCACGACTCGATTATTTAGTCGCAAGCGGTCAAATTACAGTCGAAAAACGAGATACGGTTCTTTATTATTCGAAAGCGGGAGTTAGCGGATGAATCTAATGAATAAAACGGTTGTCTTGACTGGAGCATCAAGCGGTCTCGGTGAAGCGTTAGCGCGCGTCTTGAACCGGCAAGGAGCGAATTTGATTTTGATTGCCCGCCGTGCCGATCGGCTCGAACGCTTAGCAAGAGAGCTGCATGCTGACTATATCGTCTATGACTTAGAACATTCACCGGAGCATTTAGCCGAACGAATCCAGGTCGACTATGGCATGATTGATGTATTGATCAATAATGCCGGATTCGGAGAATTCAGTTTCTTGCAGGATACCTCGATTGAGACGATTGAATCGATGCACCGGATCAATGTCCTGACGCCCGTTCGGTTGACAAAAGCGTGTCTACCTTTCCTGCGTCCGAATGGAATGATTGTCAATGTCGCCAGTCAGGCAGGAAAGCTGCCGACTCCGAAATCGACCATCTACTGCATGACAAAAGCAAGCCTGCTTCAGTTCTCAAATGCATTGCGACTTGAATTACGACCAAAAGGAATTCATGTGATGACGGTTAATCCGGGACCGATTGCGACTGATTTTTTCATTCGCGCCGATCTCAGTCGCAAATATGAAAAGAATGTCGCCTCGATTTTGTTATCGAAAGAGTCGCTTGCAAAAACGGTGGTCCGAGCGATCGAGCGTCAAAAACGAGAGGTCAATGCACCGTGGTGGATGGAACTTTCAGCGAAAGCATATGCCGTTTGTCCCCGATTGATTGAATGGCTCGGTAAGTCCGGATTTGACAAAAAATGATGGGGTGGAATGAAAATGTTAAAAAAAGTAATCGGTATCGCTGTCGGTGGGTTGTTGCTTGCCGGGTGTGGCGCAACTTCTGACTTGCCGGCAAAGGACGAAGTGCTAGGTTCATCCTATAAAATGATTGAACAGGAAGCAGCGAAAACGACGGTCCGGATGTACATGTGGGGTGGAGATGACGGAATCAATGCCTATATCGACGAGTACGTCGCACCCAAGTTGAAAAAAGAGCATCAAATCACATTGAAGCGTGTGCCGATTGAAACAGCGGATATCATTCAGAAATTGCGTGCTGAAAAAACAGCCGGTAAGGACACAGGCGTGATTGATGTCGTCTGGATCAACGGCGATAATTTCCGAAATGCGAAAAAAGACGGTCTGTTATATGGTGACATCGCGCGCGTCTTACCGAACATCAAGCAAGTCGACGCCGCGGCGCAAGCTTCAGATAGTGGGACGAAGACGGAAGGGCTCGAAGCGGCCTGGGGAAAAGTCCAGTTTGCGTTCCATTATGATCAAGCCAGTGTTGCCAAACCACCGGTGGACTTAAACGAGTTAAAAGACTGGGTCAAAGCAAACCCAGGAAAATTCACTTATCCGGAAGTGACGGATTTCACGGGAAATACGTTTGTCCGTCACGTCATGTACGGGGTCGAATCTAATGAAACGTTGAAGAACCCGAAAAGCGATTTTAAAAAGACATGGGCTTATTTAAACGATTTAAAGCCGTACCTTTGGAAAGAAGGGAAAACCTATCCGAAGACGCTCGCTCAGCTCGATCAATTGTATGCGAAGGGGGATGTCGCATTCACGATGGGCTTCAATGAACGCCGGGCCGAACAGGAAGTAGCGTCCGGGACCTTCCCGGAAGAAACGCGTCCGCTCATCTTAGAAGAAGGTTCGATTGCGTCGACCCACTTCTTATCGGTTCCATTTAACGCACCAAACCCAAAAGGGGCGCTCGTTGCAATCAACGAATTGTTATCGGCAGATGCGCAGTTGAAGAAATATGACGCGACCTACTGGGGAGATGGGACAAGTCTTGATTTAAGTACGTTGACGTCAGTAGAACAACAAGCGTTTAAGGATGTTCCGGCAGCAAAATCGACACCGACACCAGATGCATTTGAAGGAAAAGTCCGAGCGGAGCTCGACCCGGAATTCTTCGAGATCATTCGAAAGGATTGGCCGGAACGTGTGGCGCGGTAATCCTTACCCCGCTGTCTTCTTGATTGCTGGAATGGTTCTTTATGGACTGTTCATCAGTGTATCGATGACGACAGTCGCCGATTATCGTGCATTGTTAAGCGATACCGTGTTTCTTGAAAGCATTGTGTTAAGTCTGTACGTCGCACTGAGTAGCACGTTACTTTCGTTAGGGGTCGGTTTCGGCTTAGCTCAATTTTTCTCAAGGCGAGGGGGGATGGCGGAACAAATCCTCGCACTTCCGCTGTTTATCCCGCATCTTGGTGCAGCATATCTTGCGATTCTCTACTTCAGTAATGTACCGATGATTGGTCCGCATGAGACGAATCATTTCAGTATCATCTTGACTTACGTATATAAAGAAACACCGTTCATCTTTTTTTATCTCATTCCTGTTTTTCGACGGCTTGATCACCGGTATGAGGAATTGGGGCAACTGCTTGGATTATCTAGGATTCGCCGATTTTGGCATGGAAAAGGTGTTTTTATTTTGTTTCCGGCACTTGAAGCTAGCTTCATCGTTTTTGCATTTGTTCTATTTGCCTACGAAGTGCCGGCATTGCTTGGTGTGACGTATCCGAAAATGATTGGTGTATATGTATTTGATTTATATACGCAAGGAGACCTGTCGCAACAACCAACGGCTTTTGCCATCAGTGTCGTCTTGACGACGTTGCTCTTCATGATGTTAGCCGTCTTCACGTGGTGGATTCGACCGATCACAGAGCGAATCAGTAAGGGGCGGATTGAATGAAGCAACGAATCGTTACGCTATTGATCGCTTGTCTCGTCGTTGCACCGCTGCTGGGAATCATTCCGAAATCATTTTCTCTAAATCCGCGAATCGTCGAGACGTTGACGACGACGCTCTTCATGATTGCAGCAGTGACGTTTTTGAACCACGTAATTGGTTATGCGGCAGGGAAAGCCATTGCCTTTCAGACGGGACGAATCATTCAACTGGCTGAGTTGTTGATTAGTCTGCCACTGTTTTTACCTGTATTATTGCTCTCATTCGGTCTTTATTTGACGTGGATCCGTTTAGGTTTGGCTGATCAATTCCTTGGCGTGTTACTCGTCCTTTTGTTACCGACACTTCCGTACACGGTCCGCCTTTATACGAACGGATTTCAGGCGCTCGGTGAACAACTACTCGAACAGACGGTCCTTGTTGAGGCAAACCGCTTGAAGCGATTTTTCTTTTTAGTCGGACCGTTGCTTCGTCCGACATTACAATCGGTGACATTGCTCGTCACCGTCATCACACTTAGTCAGTATGCACTCGTCGTGCTCATCGGCGGTGGCGTCGTTCGGATGCTCGCACTTGAAGTCTTCCCCCTTTACTCTGGGAATGCGGTTGATGCGGCTAAAGAAGCGACGATTTGGTTGATCGGGTTACCATTTTTGATTTATCTAGGGCAAATGTTGTTCTTTACCTTATGGATAGAAGGGGTTCGGAGGTTATTAGATGGACGTAAAAATTAATAAAGTGATGAAGCGTTTCGGTAAAACGACCGTCTTGCAAGACATCGATCTAACCATCGCCTCGGGACAATGCGTTGCGCTTGTCGGACCGAGTGGAAGCGGGAAGACGACGTTACTGCGCTTGATTGCCGGATTAGAAAAGGTCTCAGGTGGAACGATTCACTTCGGAGAGCGTGACGTTACGAAAACAGTCCCGAGTAAACGCGGAGTGACGATGCTGTTTCAACGACCGCTACTGTTTCCCCATCTCACGATCGGGCAGAATATCCGCCTTGGCATGCGAGGGGACGCCCGACAAGTCTCGGAGTGGCTCGACCGCGTCGGGTTACCGGGACGTGAAGCGGACTTTGTCCATCAACTGTCGGGAGGCGAGCAACAACGTGCGAGCTTAGCACGTGCCCTTGCGAGTCAACCGAACTTTTTATTATTAGACGAGCCGTTTTCAAGCCTCGATTTGCCGCGGAGGCGTGAATTACGGACGTTGATTCGTCGCCTGACGGAGCAACAAGGCGTGACGACGTTGCTTGTCACACATGATCGCGAAGAAGCGATGGCAATGGCGGACTATGTGTATGTCATGCAGGCAGGACGCATTATCGAGCAAGGGCGACCTGTTGCTTTAAGCGAGACGAGTCCGTTTTTTGGAGATGGTCTTGCCTTAGACGGGACATGGTATCCGCTGTCTGCGATCGAGTTGGTCTTAAGACCGACGAATCAAACAAATGAACGTGTTACGATTACGAAAGAATTAATCCAATATGGTGTTCGGTTCTATGAAGTCGAACGGGCAACCGGCGAGCGACTCGTCATTCAGACAAGAAGAGCGTTCGACGAAGCGACGACTGTTTATGTCGTCAGAAAGGAGGACTAATATGTTAGATACACGAGCACGAAAGATGGTCCAACCTGTGTTCGACCAAGCGGCGACCGGTTTGAAAAAGCTTGGTCTGTCGGCGAATCAAGTCACAATCATTTCCGGCATCATCGGAGGGGCAACAGGATTCTTCGTCTACAATGACATGATGGGAATTGCGATTCTCTTATTGTGGATTTCTGGAATGCTTGATGTCGTCGATGGGACGATGGCACGTCGCGAAAAACCGACAGCGATTGGAACGATTCTTGATCTTGTACTAGATCGAATCGTCGAGTTGTCCGTGCTGATCGGGATTGCGCTTCGTTTTCCGGAAACACAAATCGTCATGCTCTTTTTAATTGCGTCCTTTGTCATCGGTATGACGATGTTTCTCGCGATTGGGGCAGTCAGTGAAAATTATGGCATCAAGTCCTTCCAATACCAGCCGGGTCTCGTTGAACGGACAGAGGGGTTCTTGTTTTTAACGGCAATGCTGTTATTCCCAAGTGCAATCATCTGGATTGCGATCGTCTTCTTGATTGCAGAGCTGTATACGGTAGGCGAGCGCTTCTATCAAGCCTCTAAGGTGCTGGGATGAGTGAACAGGAGTTAATCATGGTCACGGATCAGGCCGGGCATCCATTATTCACGGCGTCACGAAACCGGGTACATGCTGAAGGGTTATGGCATGAGACGTTCCACTGCTTCGTCGTGAATCGAGAGCAACGAATCGTTCTTCTTCAAGAACGGGCGACTGGAAAAAAGGATTTTCCAAATTGTCTCGATATTACAGCGGCAGGACATTTACTTGCCGGTGAAACCGTTGCTGATGGTGTTCGTGAACTCGAAGAAGAGCTCGGACTCGTCCGGACGATGGATCAGTTGGAGCACGTTGGTATTTTTCTAGAAGAACTGACGTTGCCGGGATTCATTGATCGCGAGCGGACTCAGGTCTTTTTGACGGAATCGAACCAAGCCATTTCTGACTATCATTTACAAGCGACTGAAGTCAAACGGCTGGTCGCTTTTTCATTCGACGCATTTGCTACGTTAGGTGACGAAACGACAACGGAAGTCGTCAGCATCGAGGGTGAACGTTTCGGGCGGAACCGCTTCGTCCCGCATCCGCCGGAGTACTGGGCGATGGTCGAACGAAGCATTGAACAATCTAGCATGTGACAGGAGGAACTGTAGATGAGACAGCGATCTACAGTTTTTTTTTGCTTAAAAAAGTACAAAGTGGCGTAATGCAACGTAATTTGAGATAATTAACAATATATATTATTGATGAAAGAAGGTGCAGCCAGTGGGATTACGATTCGCACTGCTCGGACTGCTAACCCAGGGAGAAGCGACAGGCTATGATTTAAGTACGACGTTCAAAAAACAGATGACGCATTTTTGGACAGCACACCATACGCAAATTTATCGAGAATTATTAAAAATGGAAGAAGCATCACTCGTGACGAGTGTTCATATCGTCCAGGAGGATCTTCCAGATAAAAAAGTCTATTCGATTACAGATAAAGGCCAAACAGAGCTCGTCGCCTGGCTGCGGGCACCGAGTGAATTTAAGCCGAAAATGAAAGATGAGAACTTAATGCGCGTGTCGTTGTTACACCTCTTGCCGCTCGAGGAAGCGATCGCTTACCTTGAAGAATCAAAACGGCATCATCAATTTGCGGTCGACATGATGCAAGTGTGGCGAAAAGATCATTTAGAGAACGGGGCGACACTCGGGGAGACATTGACGAGTGAATACGGTCTACGGATGATGCTGAATTACCTCGATTGGTGTGACTGGGCAATCGAAGAAATCAAGAGAAGTCAAACGAGTGTTTGATTGTGATGGGATAGGGAGTAGAGAACGTGAGTGTATTTAAAGATTATCAAGACTGGCTGGACGAAGAGACGGATGACATCATCAAACGACATGCAACATATGCCGCCGCTGAATTGAAATTAGGTGGAGAAGTCGGAGACTACTATGTTGATGCGGGGCTAATCGATCAATTCGTCATGCGACATGTCTCGTGGTTGTCGATCAGTGAAATCGAAGACATTCTGACAGAGTCTGAAAACAGCGACCGTGTGGAACTTCTCGAACCAACAGATCACGAAGAAGATATGCAACGTCAGCAAGCAGAACACGTGTTACGAATGGATGTAAAAGAAATGTTGGCGTCAAAAACACGCCCCTTCGTCGACGAACGATTACAGGCGTTCACTCAACAGATTCGTCCGCTTCAAGACCGTCAGGCAGAAGCGCAGGCGGCATTCGATGAAATCGAACGGACGATTGAGACAGGACCAGCACCAAAAATCATTCCGAAGCGTTGGTATCGACGGGAACGTGTGGTTGAACAGTCGTTTACCGATGAAGAGCGTACGAACCTTGACGAGCAGCTTGAAGCACGACAGCAGCAGCTCGTTATTGAAGACCGCACGGTTGCGGCAACCGAACGTGAAATACTGATGCTTCAGCGGGCGCTTAACGAAGGGAAATGACCCGAAGCGAAAACAGCACCTCCAGCTTCGTTCAGTGGAGGTGCTGTTTTGCATGTAGACAACGTCACGTGGGGGGAGAAAAGCACGCAAAGACGCATTTTTTCCCGTAGAAGTCGACGAAAAGGGACGCCTTTCAGGTGGACCGTCTTGAATCGTTTCCAAAACGACAGAGTATCTTCACTGATCTTAAAGAAAGCTAAAAAAATCTCGCTTTCTAATCTAATCGCTTCCTAGTGGAAAGCAAACAGGAGCGACCCTGCAGCTTTGCTGTAGCGGCGCGATGTTTGCCACAGGAAGACGATTAGGAAGGAAAGAGAGAGCAAAAAAAGATGGAAAATCACATTCAAGTGATCTTCCATCTAAGTTTGTCTACACGCTGAGCACTTCCACTGATGTTCAGTGGAAGTGCTCAGCATCAATTAAAATTTTAGACAGTCGCGAGTTTAGCGACGATCAATTTAGCGACAGCTTCACTTGAAGCTGGGTTTTGACCTGTGATGACGTTGCCATCGATGACTGCGAATTCTTTACCTGCGTCTGAAGTCAAGAACGTTGCACCTTCATTACGCAACGTTGTTTCGAGTAAGAATGGAACTTTCTCTTCAAGACCTGTTGATTTTTCTTCTTCATCTGTAAAGCCGTTGATTTGACGACCTTCGACGAATGGTTTGCCATCAATCATGACGTGAGCGAAAGCGGCAGGTCCGTGACAAACAGATGCGACGATTCCGTCTTTCTTGACCATTGCTTCGATTGCACCGGCAACTTGTGGATTGTTCGGGAAGTCAACGACCGCACCGTGTCCACCCGGGAAATAAACAGCGTCGAACGATGAAGGATCGACTGTTGAGAGTGAAGCTGTATCTTTTAGTGCTTTACGTGCGTCTTGGAACTTCGGCAGAATTTCTTTGACGAGTGATGCTTTATCGATTGGGACGTCGCCACCTTTAACAGAAACAACAGTGACGTCATGTCCTGCTTCATTAAATAAGTTAAACGGTGCAGCAAACTCTTCGAACCAAAGTCCTGTTGCGTGTCCGTTCATGTCATCCGCGCTTGTTGAAACGATTAAAATACGTGCCATAATAAAATTCCTCCTCTAGGGTTAACGTTACAAATAAGAGGATTCCCCGGCTTGCTAAAACTCAAACCTTATTGATGTGCTGTATAAGGATGGACCGGCAATGTCTTCAGGACGTGATTGATTTGTTCAAGCGTGACGGGTTCCCGCATCGCCTTGAGATTGGCCTGTAATTGCGACACGCTCGACGCACCAGGCAGGACGATTGCGGCTTGTTGATCGATTGCTTGGAGAGCGAGCGCGGGTAGTGGGTAGTCTTGCAAGAAATTCAATGTTTCTTCGAGTTTTTCTTTATTAAATTGCTCGAACTGGTCAACGGATTGGAGGCGCGACGTACTCTCAGTCGTCAATAATCCTTTTGCGAGCGGACCACGAGCGACTACCTTGACATTTTTTTCATTGAGTAAAGGCAAGAGTGCTTCGATGCGCCGATCGAGTAACGAGTAAGGTGTCATCAAATAATCGAGATCACTATGCTCGAGCCAATACTTAATGACGTTCGGCCGTAAAGAAGAAAGACCATAGGCCTTAATCTTACCGTCTGCTTTTAAATCCTTCACGGCTTGAATCGATGCATCGAGGTCGTCTTCCATCGTTCCGCCGTGGACATAATAGAGATCGAGGTAAGGTGTTTCGAGTCGGTTCAGACTTTCAAGACATGCTTGTTTTAAGTACTCGTAACTCGGATCCCACGTCCAACCCGTTCCCGTTGCATTCATTCGGTTCCCGCCTTTAGAGGCGAGGAAAATCCGGCTGCGGTCTTCTTGCGAAAATGTCTGTCCAATCAACGATTCGACGGCTCCGTTCGCGTAGACGTCCGCTGTGTCAAAATGAATGACCCCTTCGTCGAGCGCTGTACGGAGGATTTCTGTTGCTTCTTCTTGTCCGCGTTTTAATATTGTCATTGTGCCTAATCCGAGTCCCATGACTAATCCCTCATTTCTTTCGATATGTGCTACTACAGAACAGTTTATCATATTTATTTCTCCGTCCCCCTGTTGAGGAACTGTTTCATATTTTGAGTTTGAAAAAACAAACTTGCATCAGGAATCAGATAACAGGCATACTGAATAAGAAGAATAAATTACGGCGCGGATAGTTATAGAAGGAAGAGGTGTTCGGAATGGAAGAAAAAACAATCGAACGAGAAGTCATTTATGAAGGAAAAGTCTTTAATGTCGAAAAGCATGTCGTCAGCTTACCAAACGGTAATACATCAGTGCGCGAGCTCGTTTATCATAACGGAGCCGTCGCCATCATCGCCTTTGATGAAAAAGGTGATTTGATTGTCGTCGAGCAGTACCGCAAAGCATTCGAACAGCTATCGATTGAAATTCCTGCGGGAAAACTTGAGGCGGGTGAGAATCCAATTGATTGTGCCGGAAGAGAATTGAAAGAAGAAACAGGTTACGCGGCAGAAGAATTGAAACATGTCTTCGATTTTTACGGGGCACCGGGATTTTGCAGCGAACGCGTACATATATATGAAGCAATCGGTTTGACGGCTGGTGAACGTCAGCTGGATGCAGATGAATTCCTTGAAAACCAGACATTGTCACTTGACCGGGCCTTAGAACTGATTGCAAATGGCACGATTGTCGATGCAAAAACAATCATGGCGATTCAACATTGGCACATCCGTACATTAAAATGATTCTAATTTGGTTGATTTTCAGTTGATAATCATTTTAATTTGAAAATTGATTGAGAATCAGCTATGATAAAAGCATCAGTTTCGACCTAAGGGGGCGCTATGATGGAAAGTCGTGTTGAACGCATTAAAAAACAGCTGAGCGGTAAAGGATATAAGCTGACTCCCCAACGTGAAGCGACTGTGCGTATCCTGCTAGAACATGAGTCGGATCACCTCAGTGCTGAAAATGTCTTTTTATTAGTGAAAGAAAAAAACTCTGATATTGGACTCGCGACCGTGTACCGGACGCTCGAATTATTGACGGAGCTTGAAGTCGTCGATAAGGTCAACTTCGGAGATGGCGTATCTCGATTCGATTTACGACAAGAAGGGGCGAGTCACTCGCATCACCACCTTGTATGTATCGAATGTGGTTCCGTCGAAGAAATTTTAGATGATATGTTAGAAGATGTCGAAAAAGAAATCGTCTCGCGGTTTCACTTTAAAATTAAAGATCATCGCTTGACCTTCCACGGAGTTTGCCGTGTTTGTCAGGAGCGTCATGCACGTGAAGCGCTTGAACAAACGCAAACACAAACTGTCTAACCGTCCTTCCACACACAGGGCGGTTTTTTCTTTTTGAAAATATAGGTCAGACCTCTTCACAACGGTTTACACCTTTGATATGATGGGAAAGTAAGCGATTTCTTAAGCCAAGAGGATGAATTCAGTGAGACAACAACTGGAAGCATTTATCAACTATCTCGTCATTGAACGGCAAATGTCAGGAAATACGGCAGCAGCCTATCGAAATGATTTAAACCAGTATCTTCATTCGCTCGAACAAGCAGGGGTGACTTCGCTTGAATTCGTGACACGACATCATATCGTGCTCCATATCGAGAGCTTGTTGAACGCTCAAAAGTCACGGTCGACGGTCAGACGGGCGACGAGTTCGATCCGTTCGTTCCATCAATATTTGGTCGAAGAGCGTCAAGTGGAGAGTGATCCGTCACGTCATTTGGATTTACCGAAACCAGAAAAAAAGCTCCCGGTCGTCTGGAGTCAAACGGACGTCGTTAAGTTGCTTGATTCCGTAGTCGGAAACGATCCGCTCGTCAGACGGGATGCGGCGATGCTTGAACTGTTATACGGTACCGGTATGCGGGTCAGTGAACTGCTACAGTTGACGTTAAACGATCTGCAGCTCGAACTCGGTTACTTATCGTGTCTTGGGAAAGGGAACAAAACGCGAATCATTCCAATCAGTACGACAGCGATTGATAGCGTCACGACCTATCTCGAACTAGCACGAAACAGTTTAGGGGGCCAGCAAACGGATTATGTCTTCTTGAATAGTCGGGGAAGCCGGTTATCGCGACAAGGTTTTTGGAAGATGATTAAACGACGTGCAAGAGAAGCGGGTATTGAAAAAGAGATTACGCCACATGTACTCCGTCATTCATTCGCTACTCATCTACTTGAAAATGGTGCAGATTTACGGGTTGTCCAAGAGATGCTCGGTCATGCCGACTTGTCGACGACGCAAATGTACACGCATGTCAACAAAGGTCGGTTACATGAAGTCTATAAGAATCATCATCCACGTGCATGATGTTCCTTATAAAACAAAGGTCTGACTTCAGACAAATGAAGCGTTTTGTCTAGTCGGTTTGTGGGAAAATCATTAGGGCAGTCGTTCATTACAGTACGTATTAGGAGGAAATACAAATGGCACAACAATTCAAACGTGTATTTTTAGTCGTCATGGATTCTGTTGGTATCGGTGAAGCACCCGATGCGGAACAATTTGGAGATTTAGGAGCACATACGCTTGGTCACATCGGAGAGCATATGAATGGCTTGAATATTCCGAACCTGGAAAAGCTTGGTCTCGCGCATATTGAAGCCGTTCAAGGTGTTTCGGCTGATGCCGCACCAATCGCATCATACGGTAAAATGGAAGAAGTATCGGCGGGGAAAGATACGATGACGGGACACTGGGAAATCATGGGTCTTCGCATCGATACACCATTCCGTGTCTTTGAAAAATTCCCGGCTGACTTGATTGACCGTCTTGAAGCATTCTCTGGTCGGAAAATCATCGGTAACAAACCAGCTTCTGGTACGGAAATCTTAGATGAACTCGGTCAAGAACACGTCGAAACGGGCGCATTGATCGTCTATACATCTGCTGACTCTGTCTTACAGATTGCAGCCCACGAAGAAGTCGTCCCACTCGAAGAACTTTACCGAATTTGTGAATATGCACGTGATATCACGCGCGACGATCCATACATGCTCGGTCGCATCATCGCACGTCCATTCCTTGGGGAGCAAGGCGCATGGGTTCGGACATCGAACCGTCACGACTATGCCTTAAAACCGTTTGACCGGACTGTCATGAATGAGCTTGAGACAGCTGGATTCGATGTCATTTCGCTCGGTAAAATCGCTGACATCTTTGACGGTGAAGGTGTGACGGATGCAATTCGTACGAAATCGAACATGGACGGAATGGACCAACTCGTTGGTCAACTCGAACGTGACTTCACAGGGCTTTGCTTCTTGAACCTTGTTGACTTCGATGCCTTGTTCGGACATCGTCGTGACCCGCAAGGTTACGGTGATGCACTTGAAGAATTTGATGCACGTCTCCCGGAAGTATTCGAGCGGATGCAAGAAGATGATCTCTTAATCATTACAGCTGACCACGGAAACGATCCGATTCACGCTGGAACAGATCACACGCGTGAGTACGTCCCGCTTCTTGCGTACCAAAAGAGCGGTGTCGCAAACGATTTAGGAACGCGTGCAACATTTGCTGATCTTGGAGCGACGGTTGCTGCAAACTTCGGTGTTAAAATGCTGGCACACGGAAAAAGCTTTTTAACAGAACTTTAATTTCAAAGGAGCGATTTTGGATGACAGTCAACTGGAATGAAACACGTTCATATTTAGAAAGTAAAATGCAGGCAAAGCCGGAAATCGGTTTGATTCTCGGATCAGGTCTCGGCGTACTGGCTGATGAAATTGAAAATCCAATCGCGATTCCGTATGGCGATATTCCGAACTTCCCTGTTTCGACAGTGGAAGGACATGCGGGACAACTCGTCTTCGGGACGCTCGAAGGCAAACAAGTCGTCGCGATGCAAGGACGGTTCCACTTCTATGAAGGCTACTCGATGGAAATGGTCACATTCCCAGTTCGTGTCATGAAAGCAATCGGCGTCGAAACATTAATCGTGACGAATGCAGCGGGTGCTTGTAATGAAGCATTCGAACCGGGAGATCTCATGTTGATCACAGATCACATCAATTTCTTCGGAACGAATCCGTTGATCGGAAAAAACGTCGATGAGATGGGACCACGTTTCCCGGACATGTCGAAGCCGTATGATAAAGAATTACTGGAACTTGCCCAAGCGACGGCAGATGAGCTCGGAATCAATGTTCGTCAAGGCGTTTACTTCGGCAACACCGGTCCGACATATGAAACGCCAGCTGAAGTCAAAATGGCACGGATGCTTGGTGGAGATGTCGTCGGCATGTCGACGGTTCCTGAAGTCATCGTCGCACGTCACTCAGACATGCGCGTACTCGGAATCTCATGTGTATCAAACATGGCAGCAGGTATCTTAGATCAGCCGCTCCATCACGATGAAGTCATCGAAACGACGGAACGGGTCCGGGCACACTTCCTGTCGCTCGTTCGTGGTTCGATCAAAAAAATGTAACAACACCTTAGAGGAGGAAATAGATTATGCGTATGGTAGATTTGATTGCAACGAAACGAGACGGCGGCGAGTTATCAACAGCCGATATTAAAGCAATGGTCGAAGGATTCACGAACGGGGACGTTCCGGATTATCAAATGTCAGCGATGTCGATGGCCATTTTTTATCAAGGGATGTCAGATCGTGAAATCGCAGATTTGACGATGGCGATGGTCGAATCAGGTGACGTCATCGACTTATCACGGATTCACGGCAAAAAAGTCGACAAACACTCAACAGGCGGCGTCGGCGATAAAATCAGTCTGATTGTTGCACCACTCGTCGCGTCAATCGGAATTCCGGTTGCGAAGATGAGCGGACGCGGTCTTGGTCATACAGGTGGAACAATCGATAAATTGGAAGCCTTCCCTGGTTTCGATGTTGAATTATCGGAAGAAGCCTTCGTCAGCCAAGTCAACGACATCAAGATGGCAATCATCGGTCAGACCGGGAACTTAACACCTGCTGACAAAAAACTTTACGCATTACGTGACGTGACAGCAACAGTCAATTCGATTCCGTTGATTGCAAGTTCAATCATGTCGAAAAAAATTGCGGCCGGCGCTGATAGCATCGTTCTTGATGTTAAAACGGGTTCAGGTGCTTTCATGAAGTCGTTTGAGGACGCGAAAGCACTTGCGACAGAGATGGTTTCAATCGGGAAAAGTGTCAACCGGAAAACGATTGCCGTCATCACGGACATGGATCAGCCACTCGGAAACGAAATCGGGAACGCAAACGAAGTCAAAGAAGCAATCGAAGTCTTACAAGGTAAAGATGTGCGTGACTTGAAAGTCATCGCCTTGACGATTGCCTCACATATGGCAGTCCTTGGTGAGTTCTACCCGACGTTCGACGAAGCGTATGCCGATCTCGAGACACGCCTCGCGAACGGTGCAGCACTCGACGTCTTTAAAAAGTTCATCGCAGCGCAAGGTGGCGACGCGTCACTCGTTGACGATATGTCAAAAGCACTTGAAACGAAATACCAAAAAGACTTCGTGGCATCAAAAACAGGTTATGTCTCTGAAATCATCGCCGATGAAGTTGGTGTCGCAGCGATGATTCTTGGAGCGGGCCGAGCGACGAAAACAGACGTCATCGATCATGCAGCAAGCGTCACGTTATTGAAAAAAGTCGGCGATCGTGTTGAAGTCGGCGATGTCATCGCGACACTTCGTTCGAATAAAGAAACGCTTGATCAAGCAATTGAGAAAATGGATCATGCGTATCATATCAGTGAAACGAAACCGGAAGAACGTCCGCTCGTTCACGCTGTCATCGATTAAATCATGTAAAGTAGCAAGTTGGGTCTTCTTCCCAATTTGCTACTTTTTTTGTTATGATGAAAGTCAGGTTTTTCCAAAAGAAGAAGGAGGAAAAAAGATGAAACCAGCTCGATTAAAAGAAGGCGATACAATCGCGATCGTGTCACCCGCATCAGCGATTGCAGCCTACGTGCCGCGCCGATTGCAACGCGGCATTGAAACATTGGAACGGATGGGCTTTCAGGTCCTTGTGATGCCGAATGCGACGGCAGTCCATAGTCATACGGCAGGAACGATTGGCGAACGGGTGCAAGACTTACATATGGCGTTTCGCGATCCGGAA
Organism: Exiguobacterium sp. s80; assembly: GCF_018618725.1. NCBI lineage: Bacteria > Bacillati > Bacillota > Bacilli > Caryophanales > Exiguobacterium > Exiguobacterium sp. s80. Next base: position 351,925 of record NZ_JACSMP010000001.1, read on the forward strand.
GTCAAAGCGATCATCGCGACGATCGGCGGCTTCAACTCGCATCAGCTGTTAGATGAGCTCGATTATGACTTGATTCGGGACAACCCGAAAATTTTACTCGGCTATAGTGACATCACGGCACTGCATGCTGCGATTTATGCAAAAACAGGTTTGACGACGTTTTTAGGGCCGGCGATTTTGCCGCAGTTCGGTCTACTGGACGGTCTTGACGACTATACTGAACAGTCGTTCAAGCGAACGTTGATGCAGACGGAACCGATTGGGAAAATCGTCGCCTCATCCGAGTGGACGGATGAAGTACTCCGCTGGGACGTACATGACGACCGTCCGAAAAAACGACAACCGAATGCGGGGATGTTGATTGGTCGTACAGGCGAGGGGACAGGACCGATTCTTGCCGGAAACTGTGGCACACTCTTGTTACTTGCAGGTACATCGTATATGCCGTCTTTCGAAGATGTTGTCTTGATGCTCGAAGATGACGGAAGCGAAACACCGGAAACGATCGACCGTTATTTTACACAGTTGCGGCATCTTGGTGTGTATGATGAGATTTCAGCACTCGTTATCGGCCGGTTCGAGAGTCAGGTCGATTTTGATCCGGACTTTACATTGAAAGACATCATTTTACGGGCAACACGCGGCTACGACTTCCCGATTGTCCTCGACGCTGACTTCGGTCATACGGATCCGGTTCTGACATTGCCACTCGGTGTAACAGCTTCCGTTCGTGTCGGTGATGAAATTGAAATTGAAATAGTAGATTCTGCCGTCAACTGAGTAAAAAACCTGCGTTTTCCGAAAAAATTTGGTACACTGTTCCATGGAGTCACAAGTTGCTTGTGACGAACACCATTAGCTGAAAAGCGCGAAAGGTTGGTATACAATGCAAAAAACTGGATATATCTTATTAGAAGACGGAAATAAAATTGATTTTGAACTCTTTAACGACGATGCACCGATTACAACAGAAAACTTCGAGAGCCTTGCGAACTCGAACTTCTACGATGGATTGAACTTCCACCGTGTCATCCCGGGCTTCGTCTCACAAGGCGGCTGCCCAATCGGGAACGGTACAGGCGGTTCTGGGAAAACAATCCCATGTGAAACGTCAACTTCGTACCCGCACAAACATAAAGCAGGTTCACTCTCGATGGCGCACGCTGGTCGCGACACAGGTTCGAGTCAGTTCTTCGTCGTCCACGAGCCGCAACCGCACCTTGACGGTGTGCATACAGTCTTCGGACAAGTCACTTCAGGACTTGAGCATGCTCAAAAAATGAAGCAAGGCGCAGGCATTAAAGAAATTCGCGTAGAAGCATAAGTGTCTGACTCCTCTTCAACTAGAAGGGGAGTTTTTGTTTTTTAGACTAAGGGAACAGATAATAAGGCACAAATAGAATTTCAGGAGGCGTTTCATGATGCGTTTAAAAGGTAAAAAAGTGATTCAACTCGTCAGTAATGATTTTGAGGATTTAGAGTTATGGTACCCGGTCCACCGGTTACGTGAAGAAGGGGCAACGGTCGACATCGTGGGTGAGAAAGCAAATGAAAAGTATATCGGGAAATACGGTGTTCCAATCGTCTCCGACATCGCGTTTGCTGACATTAATCCAGCAGACTACGACGCGATTCTCGTTCCGGGTGGTTGGTCACCGGATTTATTACGGCGGTTTGATTCGGTCTTGAAAATGGTCCGACACTTCGACGAACAAAAACAGCCGATTGGTCAAATCTGTCATGCGGGATGGGTTTTAATTTCAGCAGATGTACTCAAAGGTGTCAACGTCACGAGTACGCCGGGGATTAAAGACGACATGACGAATGCGGGCGCAGTGTGGCACGATGAGCCGGTCGTCGTCGACGGACACATCGTCTCAAGTCGGAGACCGCCCGATCTACCTGACTATATGCGTGAATTCATCGCCGTGTTAGAAAAGTCGAAGTCATAATTCGGAAAAGGTGGGGTGAAGTGATTCACTCCTTCTTTTTGTCCTTCTCGACAAAAAAATGAAGTAATTCTAGCCGATAAGGTGTAGAATAAATGAGTCTCAGTCGTTCATGGTCCTGAGAGTTGTTGAAATTAGGAAGGTGTAGAATCAGATGCTAGTAAAATATAAGAAGCTGAATGAACGGACCGCGATGGGGTTAATCGCCTTTTCGTGTGAAGTGAAGGATCCGAAGTATTTGCTTGAAACGGTTCAAGCCTATGAACAAGAAGAAGATCGTCAATTGTATCTTTACAAACAGGATGAAGACTTCGTAGGAGTGATCGGTTTTCAATTAGTGGATGGCCACGCTGAATTGAGCCACATCGCATTGTCTCCATCGTTCCGCGGGGAGCGGATGTCGTACACATTACTCGACGCTGCGGCGAAGATGATGCGTCTCGATATCATCGGCTCGACTGAAGAAACAAGTCGTCTTGTTGAAAAGTGGAAAAATCAATGAAAAAAACCGGTCCGTTTATTTCAGGGCCGGTTTTTCCATTTCCCGCGATTTTTAAGTGCGGCTTGCCTTGCGTCGATGACGTCTTGCCGGTTTCGTAACCGGTGTTTGTCGATTAAAAAGGTTCGATCAAGCGGTTCGAGTGATTGGGTCTTCATTCGTTGTTCGAGTCTTTCGTCTACTGGTAAATGGATTCTCCGGTATTCCGGCTCCATAAAAGCGGACTTTAACGTAAGCAGTTGCGTGGCATCGATGCCGAGTTGGGTAATTGACGCTGCATGCCGTTCGATTTTTTGAAAGGCTTTCGGATAGGTCCGCATCGCGCCGGTCACATTACCGCGCCGGTGGTGATACCGGGCGACGGCTAATTGAATCAAAGCGACGAGTGATTCGTCCGTCCGATTGCCGGCTTGCCACAGTTCTTCTAATACTTCATGGCATTCGAAGTAATCTTCTTGTATATTGAATTCGAAAGTAAATTGTTCGATCGGGTGCATGAGAGCACCTCCTTTCCTTTTAATATAGCATAGTCGAACAGTAACGATGTATGGTATACTAAGGCGCAAAAAACGTTGATGGGCAGGGAGAATCATGGAATCATATAGTGTGAAGATGGATGCGTTTGAAGGCCCTTTGGATTTACTGTTACACTTGATTGGGAAACTAGAAATCGACATTTACGATATTTCCGTCTCAATCGTGACGGATCAATATGTGTCCTATATTCGAGCTATGCAGCATCTTGAACTCGATGTTGCTAGTGAATATCTTGTCATGGCTGCGACGCTCTTGCAACTGAAAAGTAAACAGCTGTTACCGATTGAACAATCGGAGTTCGAGGAGGTTCCTGATTTTGATGAGGAGCCGACGCGAGAAGGTTTGATTCAACAATTGATTGAGTACAAAGCGTATAAGGAAGCAGCGGTTGTGTTGAAGGAAAAGGAAGAAGCGCGACTCGAGCTTTTTTCAAAACAACCGGAAGACCTGTTGCGTTATCTGGATACAGAAACAAATGACTATAACGGAACGTTATCATTTAGTGATTTGTTGCGTGCCTATGAAAAAATGCGACAACGTGTTGCCTGGAAAGTGAGACGGTCGAAGACGGTCAAACGTGAGGAACGGACACTGGAGCAACAGATGGTTCACGTATCAGAATATGTACTGTCGCGAGAACGGACGACCTTTTTTGGCTTCTTTACGGAACAACCGACAGTCGAAGAACTTGTCGTCAGTTTTCTTGCTGTCCTTGAACTCGTTAAACAACGGGTTATTGCTTGCGAGCAGATGAACGACGATATTTTATTACGGACCTTGGCGAAGGAGGAGAATCCGATTGGCGTATGATCGAATCATTGAAAGTCTATTGTTTGTCGTCGGAGATGATGGCATCGATCCACGTGGCCTGAGCCAAGTGCTTGAAATCAGTGAAGCAGCAGCGCGCGAACAACTGCATGCGGTCCAGCAATTGTTTGAGTCGGAAGGACGTGTCCTTCAAATTGTTGAGTCCGGTGGCGTCTTTAAGATGGTGACACGAAAAGAGATGTCACCGTACGTTCAAGCCTACGCGGGATCACTCGCGGAAGACAGTTTGTCTCGTGCTGCGATGGAGACGCTCGTCATCATCGCCTACAAGCAGCCTGTCACGCGTGCAGACATCGAAGTCATTCGCGGCGTCAAGACCGAGCGTGTCATTCATACGCTCAGTGCAAAAGGGTTAATTGAAGAAGCTGGACGCGCGAAAGGCGTCGGGCGAGCTAAATTGTATAAAACGACCGATCATTTCTTGGACCATTTTGGTCTCAATAGTATCGAGGAGTTACCTCCGCTCGAATTCGAAGAAACGTTCGAAGCGGATGGCGATCTATTTTTCAGGAATGAACCGTCACTAGAGGAGAGAATAAATTAATGGAACGTCTACAAAAAATTATCGCACAAGCTGGTGTCGCATCACGACGCAAAGCAGAAGAATTAATTACAGAAGGTCGCGTTAAGGTCAACGGAAAAGTCATCACAGAGCTTGGAACGAAAGTCGGCGGACGTGCTGAAGTCGAAGTCGACGGCGTCAAGCTCGAACGGGAAGAGCATGTCTACTATATGCTGTATAAGCCGACAGGTGTCGTCTCGACGGTTGAAGATGATAAGGGACGTAAAACGGTTGTTGATCTTGTGCCGCCGGGCCATCGTGTTTTCCCGGTCGGTCGTCTTGACTACAATACGAGCGGCTTACTTTTATTGACGAATGACGGTGAATTTTCAAACCTCTTACTGCACCCGAAATACAAAGTACCGAAGCGTTACATCGTTAAAATCAAAGGCGTGCCGGATTATTACCACGTCAAAGGTCTGGAAAAGGGGGTCGTCTTACCGGACGGATTCAAGACAGGCAAAGCACGCGTCGAAATGCGTGATGTCGACAAGAAAAAGAATACGGCAATCCTCGAGATGGTCATCTACGAAGGACATAACCGTCAAGTCCGTCAGATGGTCGAAACACTCGGCGCAGAAGTCATCAAGTTGAAGCGGGAGCAATTCGGATTCTTGACGTTAGCTGGACTCACTTCAGGAGACTGGCGTGAACTTTCAAAAAAAGAAGTCAATCAATTGCGTGAGCTAGCGGATCCCGTCGCGCCACCTACGAAAAGACGTAAGAACACAAAAAAACGTTAATTTGTAAAGCGGAAAGCTCATCCTATAGGTTGAGTTTTCTTTTTTTGTGACAAAACAATTAACGTATTTCACATTGTCTCAACATTTAAGCGATTTCAAGTACAATATGGGTGGAGGCGGTATAACATGAAAAAAACGAAGCAAAACCCGGAAGAGCGGCTCGAAGCCGCTAAACAAAAAAAGAAGAAACGCTCATTCTGGCGACTGATGATCATGACGATCGTCTTGTTTGCTGGTGCGGTCGTCATCATGCAGTTCGTCGATCAAGCGACACGGGATAAAAATGGTCGTGTCATGGCGGGAGACGATGCACCTGGCTTTACGCTCGTCGACTTGTATGGTGAGAAACAACACTCGATGGATGAGTATGCTGGAAAAGGACTCTTGCTTAATTTTTGGGGCACGTTTTGTGAACCGTGTAAAAAAGAGATGCCATTAATTAACGACAACTACAGCATGATGCAAGATGAAAATGTCAATTTTGTAGCCGTCAATGTCGGCGAAACACCGGTTCGCGTCTCGAGCTTCATCAAGGAAATTGGTGGAACGGACTATCCGATTTTGATGGATACGAACAGTTCCGTCGAGAAAGCGTACGGCATTTATAACTTACCGGTCACATTCATCATTAATAAAGAAGGCGAAGTCGTCGAAAAGTATGAGGGTGAAATTGATCAGGCAAAGTTGGAAGAAATGATTAAAAAAGCAAACGAGTAACGCATCGAGGGGGAATTGATGATGCAGGAATATAAGCAACTGGACATGCGTTATGAAGAAGCAGAGCTTCGTTCAAAACGAAAAAAACAGTCGTGGATTGACCGAACATGGACATTCTTCTCTTCCGTTAAAGTCGGACTGTGGTTGATTGGCTTAATCATTCTCGCAAGTGGTGTCGGGACGATTTTCCCGCAGGAAATGTATATCCCGCAAGCGACACCGCCAGAAGAATTTTATGGTAAGGAATACGGTACGGCAGGCGATATCTACTATGCATTAGGATTTCATAATCTCTTTGAATCGTGGTGGTACATCGGACTGATCACCTTATTACTTTTATCTATCATCATCGTATCGATCGACCGCTTCTTCCCGCTCTATCGAGCGTTGAAGAAACAACCGGTCATCCAGTCTGACCGTTTTATGGGCGGTCAGCGATTTGGCGCTGAGACGGCTGGAACGGTAAAACAAATTGACGCGATTGAGCCGTTGTTAAAAAAGAAAGGCTATAAAATCCGTCGACAGGACGGCGCTTTATTAGCAGAAAAACAACGGTTTGGACGTTGGGGTCCATACATCAATCACATCGGACTCGTCTTATTCTTTGGTGGCGCGATGTTACGGATTGTACCAGGGATGCATGAAGATGAGTTGCTGTGGCTTCGTGAAGGTGAAACGTTGCCGATCGAAGCGACGGACAACGAGTATTACCTTGAAAACAATGCCTTCAATATCGAATTTTATGACCCGGAAAAGGTCGACGCGAAATTCAGTGAAGCGTTGAAACGAGCGGGTGGTAGTGTTCCGAAAAACTACGATACGAAAATGACGTTGTATAAAAAGACGGGCATGACGGATGATTTTAAACCGGAACTTGAAAAAGTGAAATCTGGTGAAACGGCCGTTAACAAACCGTTTGAATTCGAAAACTACCAAGTCTTCCAGGAACAATATGCGGCAGATCCTGAATTCAAAACGATGTCGTTTAATATCGAAAATCAAAAAACCGGAAAAGTTGTCGATACGATTGAAGTCGATTTACGCAACCCGGACTCGACGTATGAATTGAAGGATGGGTACGAAGTCGAGTTAAAAGACTTTTTACCGGACTTCGTCGTCAAAGACGGAAAACCGACGACAAATTCTTCACGGCCGGTCAATCCGGCATTCGTCTTTAACATCAAGTCACCGGAGCACCCGGAAGGCGAACGGAGTCTGATCGGGATTAAGCTCAATGTCGGCGGGGACGAAAATCAATACAAGATGGGCTTTGCCGGGACTGAACTGTCGAACATCTCGGGAGTGCGGATTAAAAAAGATTTGACGCTGCCGTTCCTGTTCGTCGGTGGAGTAATCTTTATGGCGGGTCTGCTCATCGGCATGTACTGGCCGCATCGTCGCCTTTGGATTAGAGAAACAAACGGTCGGATTAACATTGCCGGCTTTACGAACAAGAATGCGTTAGGGCTTCAAAAAGAAGCCAATCTCGCCTTGACAGAAGTAGGTCTTCCTCAACTAGAAGACCGGCAGAAGTTGCGGGAAGAGGGGGAATCAGAATGAATTTGCTTAACTTGAGTGGGAATTTACTGCTGACATCGTTTATCTTGTATCTCATCAGTACCGGATTTTTTGCGGTTGCGACGAGTGGGAAAAAGGGACCGAGCCGGTCAGGTAAGATTGCCTTTACGCTCGCGATTATTGGATTTGCGACACAACTTGGTTATTTCTTTACACGCTGGGCAGGAGCGGGGCACGTTCCTGTGTCGAACTTATATGAATATACGACATTCTTCGGGATGATGATGGTTCTTGGTTTCCTGATTGTCTACGGGATTTACCGGAACAACGTTTTAGGATTAGTCGCGATGCCGATCGCTTTGCTCGTCATCGCCTATGCGTCGATGTTCCCGGATGAGGTCCAACCACTCATTCCGGCACTTCAAAGTGTCTGGTTGAAAATTCACGTCACGACAGCTGCACTTGGCGAAGGAATCCTCGCGGTCAGCTTTGCGACAGGATTACTTTACCTGATTCACGCAACAGATTTCAGAAAAGAATCAAAAACACGGACGTGGCTTGAAGTCGTCATGTTTTCGTTAACATGCGTGGTCGGTTATATTCTTGTCGGATTGTTATTTAACGCGCTTTCGACGAATGCGACGATTGAATATGTTGCGAAAAACGGCGCGACGATGCAACACGACTATACGATGCCCGTGTTGACTGGTCCGGAAGGCGGAAAAGTCATTTCGGGATCGGGCGCAGTCGTCGAACTGCCGAACTTCTTGAACGCGAACAAAGTCAATACAGTTCTTTGGTCACTGATCGGTGGTCTTGTCTTGTACGTACTCCTTCGATTTGTCATCTTACGGAAGCGTCTTGCGGAAAGCTTAAAACCGATCGCCCGTAAAATCGACTTAGAAACAGCAGATGAAATCAGCTATCGTGCAATTGCGATCGGCTTACCGGTCTTCATCCTGGGCGGTTTGATTTTTGCGATGATTTGGGCGCAGATGGCATGGAGCCGCTATTGGGGCTGGGACCCGAAAGAGGTTTGGGCATTGATTACGGCGTTATTTTACGTCTTCTACCTGCACATGCGCATTCAGCGTGGCTGGATCGGTAAAAAATCAGCCTGGTTATGTGTCGGTGGGTTTGGGGTCATCATGTTCAACCTGGTGTTCGTCAACCTCGTTGTCGCAGGTCTTCATTCTTACGCCTGACTAAAAAATGAAACAGGGAGTCACCGATCGATGAATGACATCGATTGGTGACTCCCTTTCTTCGTCCAGGCATCAAATATTTGATTTTAAAGGAAACATGAAATGAATCAATCACCCTTTTCTGTCTAACCGGTTAGGGAAGTTTTTTCTTTTTGTTTCATAGTATACTAAAAGAGTAGTAGGATAGAGAAGAGAGACTAGTTTATGGGAGGAATCAACCGATGTCAGAAGAAGCTCGTATTTTAGTCGTCGATGATGAAGAACGGATTCGACGCTTATTAAAGATGTACCTCGAACGGGAGAACTTTACGATTGAGGAAGCAGACAACGGCGAGATGGCGCTCGAAATGGCGCTTGAAACGGAATATGATGTCATTCTACTTGATTTGATGATGCCGAAGCTCGATGGTATGCAGGTCTGTGAAGAGTTGCGCAAAACAAAAGCGACGCCGATTGTCATGTTGACGGCAAAAGGGGAAGAAACGAATCGTGTTCATGGTTTTGAAATGGGAGCGGACGATTATATCGTTAAACCGTTCAGTCCACGCGAAGTCGTGCTTCGGGTCAAGGCCATTCTGCGACGTGCCAGCGCAACGAAGTTCTTGCATACGGATGCAAAAACGAAAGATGTTATCGTCTTCCCGCATCTGACGATTGATAATGATGCCCACCGCGTGACGGTCGAAGGGCAAGAAGTCAACTTGACGCCAAAAGAATATGAATTGCTCTACTTCCTCGCGAAGCAGACGGATAAAGTCTTTTCACGGGAACAGTTATTAAAAGAGGTCTGGAATTATGAATTCTTTGGTGATTTGCGGACGGTCGACACACACGTTAAACGATTGCGGGAAAAACTAAACCGCTTGTCACCGAACGCGGCTCAGATGATCACGACAGTCTGGGGTGTCGGTTACAAATTCGAGAATAGTCCTGCTTGACGATGAAGTGGTTACAGAGTGTCGTCATCAAATTATGGGGAACGATTTTACTGCTCGTTTCTGTCGTTTTAATTGCTTTGACGATTTTGTTGCTCGAATTTTTTAACTCGTTTCACATTGAACAAGAACGAGGACATCTCGCGAAGCTAGGTCAACAAGTCGAGACCGTTTTCCAAGCGCACGATGGGCTAGAGGAAGGGTCGGCGACCGCCGTCGAAATTACGGATATTTACGGGGCGACGTTGATTGCGACAACGAAGGACGAAACGATTCAAACGAATATTTCAGAGGAAAAGGCACGACGTATGATTAAGGAGCTCGAGCGTCAGAACTGGAAAGCAGTTGACGGTGAAGAGGGCGAGACGGCGATTGGGAACTATGAAGTATTCAATGGCAAGGCAGCACTCGCCTATCGTGCCCCGCTCGTCACATCAAGTGAGGCGGGAACGACGTATTTAATTGAAGAACTGACGAACATCGAACAGGCGAATGAAGGCGCGAGGCAGATCATTCAACTCTGTGTCCTGCTTGCGATCATCGGGACAACCGTATTCGCCTTCTTCCTCTCGACGCGCATTACGGCGCCGCTGCGGACGATTCGTCAAGCTGTCGTCGAAGCCGGAGAAGGAAAGTTCGACCAAAGTCTGACGCAACGTTCACGCGATGAAATCGGGGATTTGGCGTTGGCATTCAATGAAATGAGCAGCCAATTGAATCAATATGTCACGGATCTCGATAAAGAACGACATCTGTTGTCATCCATTTTACGCTGTATGGCAGATGGCGTCTTGACGTTCTCTGATTCCGGGGAGTTGCTCGCGACAAATCCGCCGGCAGAAGATTTTTTGGCAGGGGCACCGGTTCCGGAAAAACTGATTGATTTGTTCAAGACCGTCATGCGGACAGAGACAGAAATGACCGTTTCCTTTGAACGGGAAGGTCGTTATTACATCATTATCGTCAGTCCGTTACTTGAGCACGAAGAGCAGATTGGTGCTGTCGCCGTTTTACGTGACATGACAGAAGCGCAGCAGCTCGAGAAGATGCGCGCCGACTTCGTTGCGAACGTCAGTCATGAATTGCGGACACCGCTCGTCATGCTCCAAGGGTACTCGGAAGCTATCGTCGACGGGATGACGGAAAGCGATGAAGCGACAAAAGAATTTGCTTCAATCATTTATGATGAGTCGCAACGTCTATCGCGTCTCGTCAATGATTTACTCGATCTTGCCCGAATGGAGGCAGGTCATCAAGAGTTACGGATTGAACCGATGGAAGCAGTCCCGTTTGCAAAACGGATGATTAAAAAATTCAAGCAAATGGGGCGCGACAAACGTGTATCGTTTGACGTCGTCGGACCGAACGTCGAGTTCGAGGCGGATCCCGATCAAATGGAGCAAGTGTTGACGAACTTACTCGGCAATGCGCTTCGTTACACCGAGGATGGTCAAATCGAGATTAACATTACGGAAGATAGGGAAAACATATTCCTATCCGTGATTGATTCCGGTACAGGAATTCCGGAAGAAGATGTGCCGTTCGTTTTTGATCGTTTCTATAAGGCGGACAAAGCAAGGACGCGTGGCAAGACAGGGACAGGGATCGGTCTCGCGATTGTCGTGAACGTTGTCCGATCCCATGAAGGGGAGGTCGAAGTCGAGAGCCAGCTCGGCGAAGGCTCGACATTCCGAATTCGATTACCGAAAAAACAAAGGAAGCGAACTCTCTGATTCGCTTCCTTTCGCTATAGGAGTGAGAAAAATGAAGATTTATACAAAAACCGGGGATTCAGGGGAAACATCGCTCGTCGGTGGCCGCGTTAAAAAAAATGATGTGCAAATCGATTTGATGGGTGAACTGGATGAACTGAACAGCTTCGTCGGCCTCGCACGGACAAAAGCAACTTCGATTGAAGTAAAAGAACAATTGATTGTCATTCAACATGCCTTGTTTGATTGTGGGAGCGACTTAATGTACGTCGAACAAAAAGAATCCCGCTTGAGTCAAACTGCGACAGAAAATCTCGAGAGTTGGATTGATAGTTTAACGGAATTATCTCCCCCGCTCGATAAGTTTATCTTGCCAGGCGGAACGGAAGCGGCGGCAAGCCTACATGTTGCGCGAACGATTTGTCGACGGATTGAACGTTCGATGGTCGATGTCGCTCAAGCCCGTCACCTCTTGCCATTCATCAACCGACTGAGTGACTTTTTCTTTGCCGCAGCGCGTTATGAGAATGCAGTCAATCAAACAGCAGATATTGAATACCTTCGCAGTGCACATGTGTTTAAACGAAAGGATGGAGAGTAAATGAGTCAGTCATTCGAAACGTGGAAAAAAGAGGGGACGACGTACCATCTCGTCCCGACCGATAAATTCAAGACAACGACCGTACTCGTCACATTTTCTGCACCACTTGAAGAAAAAACGCTGACGAGCCGGGCGATCTTACCGTACATCATGGAAAAATCGACAGCGGCCTATCCATCGATGAAGGCGCTACGTGAACCACTCGAAACCTTATATGATGCGGGACTTTATGCAGATGCTTCGAAATTCGGCGAAGAGCATGTTATTTCATTCCAGCTCGACGTCGTCCGAGGTGATCTCGTACGGCATGAGACGTTGCTTGAAGAGGCGCTTGATTTGCTCGAACAAATGATTTTCTATCCTGATTTAACCGAAGGCGGCTTCCGTGAACAGTTCGTCAAACAGGAAAAACGTCTCCATGCGTTACGGATCAGCTCACTTTATGATGATAAAATGCGTTTTGCCCAGCAGCGTCTTCTTGAGTTAATGGCCCCTGGAGAAGCCGTTTCACTGTCGTCACTCGGTACGCTCGAAGGATTAGAGGCAATTACAACATCCTCCTTGCGCGATACATATCGGTCGATGATTGAAAACGACCGGATCGATGTTTTCGTCGTCGGTCATGTGACGCGTGATGAAATGGAAGAGGCATTATCCTTCTTGCCTTCGCACAGTGAAAAAACGAGTCATTATATCCCGGCCTTGAAACAAGTCGCCGGTGTGAAGCGTTCATCAGAGACACAACCAATCAAACAAGGAAAGTTACATTTAGGCTACCGTGTTGCAGTCGATCCGACATCTGCTGATTCGATTCGGATGCAAATCGTCAACGGTCTTTTTGGTGGATTTCCCCATTCGAAATTGTTCATGAATGTCCGGGAAAAAGAAAGTCTCGCGTATTATGCAGCATCGCGTTATGCGGCGTTGAATGGTGCATTATATGTCTACTCCGGTGTCGAAACTCAAAAAGCGGAACGGGCAGAAACAATCATCAAGGAACAGCTTGTCGATTTGAAAGCCGGGAACTTTACGGCTGAAGAGTTGACGCAAACGAAAGCGATGCTCATCAATGCGCGTCGTCAAATTCTCGATCAACCCGGACAATTGATTGGCTGGTTGAACGGATCGAAAATGCGTGGATTGACGCTAGAAGATGAAATTCATATCATCGAGACGGCGACGCGTGAAGATGTCGTCCGTCTAGCCGCTAAAATCGAATTAGAGGCAGTCTATTTATTGCGAGGTGAAGAATAATGGAACAGTTAACGTATCATGATACAGACGAAACGGTATTTTTCGAACAATTAGACAATGGCTTGTCTGTTTATTTACTTCAGAAAAAAGGTTATGAAAAAACGTATGCGACGTTTACGACCCGCTATGGTTCAATCGACAATCGTTTCAAAAAAGGTGAGGACTGGGTGAGCGTACCGGACGGGATTGCCCACTTTCTCGAGCATAAAATGTTTGAGTCGTTGCAAGGGGACGTCTTCCAAGAATTTGGTCGTCTCGGTGCATCAGCGAACGCCTTTACATCATTCTCACGGACAGCGTATTTGTTCTCTGCGACATCGCTGATCGAGCAAAATCTCGAAACATTGATTGATTTCGTTCAAGATCCTTACTTTACACCGGAGAGTGTCGAGAAGGAAAAAGGCATCATTACGCAAGAAATTCAGATGTACCAAGATAATCCCGGATGGCGTCTATTTTTTGGACTCATCGAATCGATGTACGCGAATCACCCGGTTCGGATTGACATCGCAGGTACACCGGAGTCGATTGACAAGATTACAGCCGATGATTTGTATACGTGTTACCGGACATTCTATCATCCGTCAAACATGGTTTTGTTTGTCGTCGGAAACATCAATCCTGCGGAAACGCTTGAGTTGATCAAACAAAATCAAGCGAAAAAAGATTATACAGACCGTCCGGCAATCGAACGCGATTACGGCGTTGAACCAAAAGAAGTCGCACGTCCGCGATTCGAACTCGAGCTCGACGTCAAGACACCGAAAGTCTTGATTGGATATAAGGATGAATCACTTCGCGGCGAAGAACAAGTCCGCCGAGAAATGACGAGTGAGTTACTCCTACATCTCCTGTTTGATCAAACCTCGTCGACGTATCTCGACTTGTATGAAGAAGGATTGATTGACGATACATTCAGTTTTGATTATTCGAGCGAAGAAGAATTTGCTTTTGCGACATTCGGGATGGAAACGGAAGATCCGGAACGTTTCATCGCAGCGTATGAGGAGCTTCTTACAAAGCGTCCCTCGTTCAGCGAGACGGAAGTCGTCCGGAAGCGGAATATGATGCAAGGGAAATTCTTACGGGCATTGAATTCGCCGGAATTTATCGCCAATCAGTTTTCACGTCATGCTTTAGCGGACACGAACATGTTTGCATTGCCGACACTGATTGCTTCGATTACGAAAGAGGAAATTGAAGCACGTTTTGACGAATTGTTTGCGCTTGAGAACCGAGCGATTTCAATCGTCAAACCATATGTCTAACCGATGCGGATTTTTATTACAGGTGCCAGTGGTGCCATCGGTCTAGCGACAGCGAGACGCCTGGCAGCAGCCGGACATGAACTTGTCTTGCATACACATCAACGCCGAAACGAGCTTGAGCAATTTGTACAGGAGTTGCCTGTGACGACTGAAATCGTCGCAGGCGATTTGTCGAATCGGGAAAAGATTGCCTCTCTTTGTGAGGGTTTGCCACCAGTCGATGGTTTCGTCCATATCGCCGGGACGAGCTTTAGTGGACTGTTAATCGATCAATCGACGAACTCAATTGAATCGATGATGACCTTGCACGTCGAATCGCTCATTCGCATCAGTCAGTTCTTGACACATAAGAAACCATTCTCCGCACCGTTGTCGATCGTTGTCGTCAGCAGTGTCTTAGGCGAGTTCGGCGTAGCCGGGGAAGTCGTTTATTCGAGCTGTAAGGCGGCACAACTTGGTTTCGTAAAAGCCTATAGCAAAGAACTAGGCGCAATGAACGGACGAATCAATGCTGTCACGCCTGGTTGGATTGATACGCCGATGAATGCCGTTTTTTCGAAGGAAGATCGCGAACAAGCCTTAGCGGAGATTCCGGCTGGTCGGTTCGGGACGGAAGAAGAAGTAGCCTCGGCTATCACATTTTTAATGGGGGAAGAGGCTGGATATATCTCGGGAGCCATTTTAAAAATTGATGGCGCGTGGATGTGATCGCTTGAGAATTGAGCGAGGAATGCTTTTCATTTTTCAAAAAATCATTTAACATGAGGAATGGATAACCGTATAGACGAGGAGGGCTAGCGAGTGGGTGAATTCGAACAGTGGTATCTTGAGTACGAATTGAATGTCGATCGTCCGGGGGTGCTAGGAGATATTGCCTCACTTATGGGGATGCTGCATATCTCGATTGTCACGATCAATGGTGTAGATCGTGAGCGCCGCGGCATGTTACTTCAAACGAAACAGCCTGATCAAATACCGCGACTCGCAGCCATCTTAAAGACGATGTCGACGATTGAAATCGTCAAACTCCGGAAGCCGAAGTTGCGTGACCGGATTGCGATTCGTCATGGTCGTTATATCGACCATAGTAGTGATGAATTAAAAACATTCCGTTTTGTTCGAGAAGACTTAGGGATTCTCGTCGATTTCATGGCTGAACTATGTAAGCAGGATGGGCATCTGCTGATTGGTGTCCGTGGCATGCCGCGGGTCGGGAAAACAGAATCAATCGTCGCAGCAAGTGTCAGTGCAAATAAGAAATGGTTGTTCTTATCGTCGACTTTAATCAAACAAACGGTCAGAACTTCGTTATTTGACGATGAACGGACGGGCGACTACGTCTACATCATCGATGCCCTTGTGTCCCAACGGCACTTCGATGAGCGTCATTGGCAAATTTTACGTGAAGTCATGCGTTTGCCAGCGACGAAAATCGTCGAACATCCGGATGCGTTCGTTAAGTCGAGTGAATACACGTGGGATGATTTCGATTACATCATTGAATTACGCAACACGACCGAAGAAATCATCGTGACCGAACCTCCACGTGCACTTGGCGGAAATGAATGGTTCAATTTTTAAATAAGTAATGAAAATGGAAGGTGTGTTACCGATGACCGAGCTCGGAACCTACTTAAAAGAACAACGTGAGACATTAGGCGTTTCGCTAGAACAAATTCAAAGCACGACTAAAATTCAAAAGCGCTATATCGTCGCGATTGAAGAAGGTGCCTACGATCAATTGCCCGGTGCTTTTTATGCACGTGCTTTCATCAAAACGTATGCCGAAGCACTCGGTCTGGACGTAGACGAAGTGTTTGAGACGTATAAACGAGACTTGCCGGAACCTGAAGCACAACCGGTCGTCGAGTTGTCACGACGCGCAACCTATTCGAAGTCGACGGCTCCGAAAAAGAGTGTTGCCAAACGGTGGATTCCAAACATCATTATCATCCTGTTAATCTTTGCGATTGGTGTCGCACTTTACTATGCGTTGCAAAATTTCCTCGATTCGAGTGATAAAGCCAATACGACAGCACCGAAACAGAGTGATGTGACGATTGATGAAGGAGACGCTCCGAGTCAGGAGACGGATGTTCCGGCAACGGAAGAGCCGGAAGAAGAACCAAAAGAAGAAGTGACAGAAGAACCGAAAGAGAAAGTCAAGAAGCCACTAGTGGCGAAAACGACCTCTGGGCAAGATATCACATATGAAGTACCGGCGGATAAAACGATGGATGTCTCGATCAGCATCAAAAAAGATGCATCGCCGTCACCGTTTGTCGGAGTACGTGATACATCGCTTGAAGGAGAGGCGCTCGCGCCAGACCATATCAATGCGTCCGATCCGAACCCGGTCGTCGTCAAAGATGCGAAAACAGATTTGATTCGGATTCGCATCGGTTCAATTAAAGGCATCGATAAAATCGTCGTCAATGATCAGGAGCTTAAACTTAACCGTTCGCTCCTCGTTCAAAATATTTACTTGAAGAAAGTAGCTACGCCGTAAGACGGCATAGCTACTGATCTTACATAAAAAGGAGGAGGATACCAGAATGAACTTGCCTAATCAATTGACGGTATTACGTGTCTTGTTAATTCCTGTCTTTGTCGCAGTACTCGCCATCGACCCAAACTGGGGTCAATGGGACGTTCTCGGTGCCGAACTTCCGGTTTCTCACTTTGTTGCGGCGATGATTTTTTCAGTTGCTGCCATCACGGACTGGTTGGATGGTTACTTGGCACGTAAAAATAAGTTAGTCACGAATTTCGGAAAGTTTATGGATCCACTCGCTGATAAGATGTTAGTCGCAGCTGCACTCGTTTACCTTGTAGAGCTCGATTTCGTTGCAGCTTGGGTCGTCGTCATCATTCTATGCCGTGAGTTTGCCGTGACAGGGCTTCGTCTTGTCGCATCAGACGAAGGAATCGTCTTAGCAGCCGGAAACTCAGGCAAGGCGAAGACATGGGTTCAACTGACGTCAATCATCGCTTTCTTGCTTCACGATATCGGATTCGCATTACTCAATATCCCGTTTGCTGAAATTACGATGTGGCTGGCGTTAATCTTAACGATTTACTCAGGCGTTGAGTATTTCTCAAAAAACATTAAATTAATCACGAAATCGATGTAACTTATCTCAAACAAGGCTGTTCGCTAAATCGGACAGTCTTTTTATATACTTTTGAAAGCGGGGAATGAAGATGAAAGCAGAAATCATAGCAGTCGGAAGTGAACTATTATTAGGAGAAATCGCCAATACGAATGCACAGTACCTCTCGGAATGGCTCGCGAGTTGCGGCATCGATGTCCATTATCATAGTGTCGTCGGCGATAATGAGGCGCGGATGACGGACGTCTTCAAACAGGCGCAAGCACGTGCCGACCTCCTCGTCATCACGGGGGGACTTGGGCCGACGGAAGATGATTTGACGAAAGAAGTGCTCGCTAAGCTGCTCGGACGTCGTTTGCAAGTTGACGAAGTCGCGTACAGCCGGATTGAAGGTTTTTTGAAAACACGTGGTCGCATGATGACGGATAATGAAAAAAAACAGGCGCTGGTCATTGAAGGGGCGGATGTCCTTTCGAACGGTGCGGGTCTCGCGCCAGGGATGTCGCTGAAGACGGCTGACCACCAATATATCTTATTACCAGGTGTCCCGCGGGAAATGAAGCAAATCATCGCCGATCATTTTGATCATTTGTTTGGACAGGAAACCATCAAATCGAGAACACTTCGCTTTTTCGGAATCGGGGAATCGGCACTGAACGACCGATTGACCGATTTGATTCGTTCCTCACAAAATCCATCGATCGCACCGTATGCGGAACTTGCTGAAGTACGGTTACGTTTGACGGCGAAAGCGGCGCAGGAACAAGTTGCCATCGAGATGCTTGACGAACTCGAACAACTTGTCCTTGCGGAAGTCGAGGAGTACTTTTATGGCTATGGTGAAACGAGTTTACCGGAAGTAGTCTTACGGACTTGTGAAGAGGCAGGCGTGACGTTTGCGGCAGCGGAATCTTTAACAGGAGGAGCTTTTGCGAGCGGTTTGACTGACATTACGGGAGCAAGCAACAGCTTTCGTGGAGGTGCCGTCGTCTATGACGATGCAGCGAAGCGTAACCTGTTAAGCGTTAGCGAAACCTTGCTGCGCGAACAAACGGCCGTCAGCGCTGACGTCGCGATTGCGATGGCTGAAGGAGCGAGACGTCTCTATCAATCGAATCTTGCTATTGCGTTGACAGGGGAAGCGGGACCGACGAGTAATAGTGGAAAAGCAGTCGGAACGGTCTATTGCGCCCTAGCAACACCGGACGGAACGGAGGTCGTTGAATTTACCTACCCAGCATTCGACCGTGGTATGATTAGATTACGTTCTGTAAAAGATGCGTACTTCCTTCTGTTGAAATACCTTAAGAAAATTGCCGTTCAACCGAAATAAGAATAATTCCAAGTATGCGAATAAATGTTCGTAAAAAGCTTGTCATTCGGTCTCAAAAGAAGTACAATAATCTCAGTAAGATAAATAGAAGGAGGCCTGCTACGTGAGTGATCGTAAAGCAGCACTTGAAATGGCATTACGCCAGATAGAGAAGCAATTTGGTAAAGGTTCAATCATGAAACTAGGTGAAAATGCAGACCAGAAAGTATCTGTTATTTCTTCTGGATCAATCACATTAGATATAGCTCTCGGTGCAGGTGGATATCCACGTGGACGGGTAATCGAAGTATACGGTCCAGAATCTTCTGGTAAAACGACTGTTGCGCTCCACGCGATTGCAGCAGTACAAAAACAAGGCGGTCAGGCAGCGTTCATCGACGCAGAGCATGCGTTAGATCCAGCCTACGCAAATAAACTTGGTGTCGACATTGATGAGTTATTGTTATCACAACCGGATACAGGGGAACAGGCACTTGAAATCGCTGAAGCCCTCGTCCGTTCAGGTGCAGTAGACGTGCTCGTCGTCGACTCGGTTGCAGCGCTCGTACCAAAAGCTGAAATCGAAGGCGAAATGGGTGATTCCCACGTAGGTCTTCAAGCACGTTTGATGAGTCAGGCATTACGTAAGTTGTCTGGTGCAACAAACAAATCGAAGACGATTGTCATCTTCATTAACCAAATCCGTGAAAAAATCGGTGTCATGTTCGGGAACCCAGAAACGACTCCAGGTGGACGTGCCTTGAAATTCTACTCGTCTGTTCGACTTGAAGTTCGTCGTGCGGAAGCATTGAAGAATGGAACGGATATCGTCGGGAATAAAACAAAAATCAAAGTCGTTAAAAATAAAATTGCACCACCATTCAAACAAGCAGAAGTTGATATCATGTATGGTCTCGGGATTTCTAAAGTCGGTGAGTTAATCGACATCGGGACGGATCTCGATATCGTTCAAAAAAGTGGTGCATGGTACTCTTATAATTCAGAACGTCTCGGTCAAGGACGTGAAAACGCGAAACAATACATGGTCGAGCATCCGGAGGTCGCTGAGGAAGTCGAACGCTTGATTCGTGAGCACCACGGTCTTGTTGAACGTGCACTTGATGCGGAAGTAGAAGAAGAAACAGAAGATCTATTCGCAGAATAATATAGAGGCGGTTCCTTCTTGAAGGTGAATCGAACAATCGATAACGTTTACTCGCTGGAGTGAACGTTATCTTTTTTTAGATTTTTCGTTGAAGTTACTTCGATTCAAGGTGTTTTTTGTTGAAAAGAGGAAAACAAAGGAATTCTTTCCCGCCCGTTCGTTGACAATGAACGAGTGCTATCCTTACAATATAGATGTACGTTTTTTAGACAGCTTCGATGAAAAACCGAAATGAACTAAGAAACACCTTGCAAAGGGGAGGTGAACCCATGGATACAATAACTTGGATTATCATACTTCTCCTCACTTTGCTCATCGCATTCATCGTAGGCTACTTCTTGCGGAAATCGATTGCTGAAGCAAAGATTCAAGGCGCGGAAACCGAAGCGACAAAAATCGTCGAACGGGCACAAGTGTCAGCGGAAGCAACGAAAAAAGAAGCATTACTCGAAGCGAAAGACGAAGCTTTTAAACTTCGCAATGAAGTAGAAAAAGAACTTCGTGAACGTCGTCAAGAGCTAACAAAACAAGAAGCCCGCTTGCTCCAAAAAGAAGAGACTCTCGATCGCCGTGTCGACTCAATCGACCGAAAGGAAGATCAAATCAACACACGAGACGCTGAGATCGCGAAGCGGAAGCAACAAGCTGAAGCGTTAGAACGCAAAGTTGAGGATCTGTATGAAGAAGGTCGCCAAGAGCTCGTACGTGTTGCGAATCTTTCGCAAGACGAAGCGCGCGCTATCATCATGGATGAGACAAAACAAGCTGCGCTGCATGATGCGGCAATGCTACAAAAAGAAATCGAACAAAAAGCAAAAGAAGAAGCCGACAAGAAAGCACGTAACATCTTGTCCCTCGCGATTCAACGGTTCGCCGCTGAACATATCGCTGAGACGACGGTATCTGTCGTCAACCTACCGAATGATGAGATGAAGGGTCGAATCATCGGTCGTGAAGGTCGTAACATTCGGACACTTGAAACGTTAACGGGAATCGATTTAATCATCGATGATACACCGGAAGCTGTTATCTTGTCTGGATTTGATCCGATTCGTCGTGAAGTGGCGAAGATGGCGCTTGAAAAGCTTGTCCAAGACGGTCGAATTCATCCGGCACGGATTGAAGAGATGGTCGACAAATCACGTCGCGAAGTCGATGAGCGAATTCGCGAAATCGGAGAAGAAGCGACATATGATGTCGGGATTCATGGAATTCACCCGGATCTCGTCAAGATTCTCGGCCGCTTGAAATACCGGACGAGTTACGGACAAAACGTCTTGTTCCACTCACTTGAAGTCGCGCATCTTGCGGGAATGATGGCAGCGGAACTTGGTGAAGATGTCACGCTTGCGAAACGGGCAGGTCTCCTGCACGATATCGGAAAAGCGATTGACCATGAAGTGGAAGGAAGTCATGTTGAGATTGGTGTCGAGCTCGGTACGAAGTACAAAGAGCATCCGACAGTCATCAATGCGATTGCTTCTCACCATGGTGATACGGAAGCGACTTCGGTCATCTCCGTCCTTGTCGCGGCAGCAGACGCACTGTCAGCAGCACGTCCAGGTGCACGACAAGAAACGCTTGAAAGTTACATTCGACGCCTCGAACGTTTGGAAGAAATTTCAGAATCATTCGATGGTGTTGAAAAATCATTTGCGATTCAAGCCGGTCGTGAAGTTCGGATTATCGTCCGTCCTGACGTCGTCGATGATGTCTTAGCACACAAGATGGCGAGTGATATCCGGAAGAAAATCGAAGAAGAACTCGATTATCCGGGTCATATCAAGGTCACGGTCATTCGGGAAACACGAGCAGTCGAATACGCAAAATAAGCAAAGTGGCGGGCGACCGCCACTTTTTTAATGTATTGGAGGAATTAGCATGAAGATTTTATTTATCGGAGACGTCGTTGGCGCACCAGGTCGACACATCTTACAACAATTTACGGCACGTCTGAAGTCGAAATACAATCCAACCGTCATGCTCGTCAACGGTGAAAATGCAGCACACGGTCGTGGCATCACGAAATCAATTTATCACCAATTACTCGAACTTGGTTTCCACGGCGTCACGATGGGAAATCATACGTTTGACAATCGGGACATTTTCGACTGGATTGATGACGCTGACCGGATTGTCCGTCCAGCAAACTATCCGGAAGGAACACCAGGTCGTGGCATGATGGTCTTAAAGGTCGGGAATAAAAAGATTGCCGTCATCAACGTCCAAGGAACGGTCTTCTTGCCAGCACTCGGAGATCCTTTCCGGACTGTTGACGCGTTGATTGCGGAAGTCGAAGGGGAAGTCGATGCGATTTTCGTTGACGTCCATGCGGAAGCAACGAGTGAAAAAATCGCGATGGGTTATCATCTTGACGGACGTGTTCAAGCGGTCGTCGGAACCCACACGCACGTCCAAACTGCCGACGAACGTGTGCTTGACGGTGGAACAGCTTACATCACGGATGTCGGCATGACAGGTCCACTGGACGGTGTCCTCGGGATGCGTAAAGATGATGTCTTACGAAAATTTAAGACACAGCTTCCAACTCGGTTTGAAGTTGCGGAAGGACGGGAACAATTAAATGGAGTCTTGATTCATATCGATGATGCGACGAAAAAAGCAACGAAGATTGAACGGATTCATTTGACGGATCAATCGATATTCTTTGATTAAGTGTCATTTTTGATTGGGAGGTACATTGCATGGACGCCCTGAAAGTATCAGCTAAATCGAATCCGAACGCCGTCGCAGGAGCGATTGCGGGCGTGCTTCGAGAGAAAGGTTCTGTCGAGATTCAGGCTATCGGTGCGGGTGCACTCAATCAATCCATTAAGGCGGTCGCGATTGCGCGAGGATTCGTTGCGCCAGCTGGCATGGATTTAATCTGTATCCCAGCCTTTACCGACATCATGATTGATGGCGAAGA
Source organism: Exiguobacterium sp. s80 (assembly GCF_018618725.1). NCBI lineage: Bacteria > Bacillati > Bacillota > Bacilli > Caryophanales > Exiguobacterium > Exiguobacterium sp. s80. Next base: position 374,772 of record NZ_JACSMP010000001.1, read on the forward strand.
ACGGACTGCAATTAAACTCATCGTTGAACCACGCTAAGATCGTTCGGACATAGGTCCTAAATACACGTGATCATCTACTCGGCTAGAGTAGATGGTCTTTTTGTCGTGACGAAAATCAAAAAAACGAACGGATTTCCGGGGGAGGATTGTACAAGTATCTGTAAATCGGTATCATGAGGGAGGATAGTAAAGTAAGACGCTTCCATCATTTCAGGGGACAGAGAAGGAGCGAACGTCGATGTACAATCAATTATCATGGAAAGTAGGCGGACAGCAGGGAGAGGGAATCGAATCGACAGGTGAGATTTTTGCGATTGCCCTCAACCGTCTTGGTTATTATTTATATGGATATCGTCACTTTTCTTCACGCATCAAAGGTGGACATACAAACAATAAGATTCGTGTGGCGACACATGAAGTTCGGACCGTCGCGGACGATCTCGATATTTTAGTGGCATTTGATCAAGAGACGATCGATGTCAATTTCCACGAGTTACGCCAGGGGGCAATCATCATTGCCGACGCAAAGTTCAAGCCGACGAATCCGGATGCTTCGCGTGCCGATCTCTATCCGATTGCGTTTACGGAAATTGCAGCGGGTCTTGGAACCGCACTGATGAAAAACATGGTCGCGATCGGTGCTTCAAGTGCGATTCTCGGAATTGATCCAGAACGGTTTGAAGCCGTCGTCGAACAAATTTTTGGTCGCAAAGGTCCGGAGATGGTCGCAAAGAACTTATCGGCGATTCGGGAAGGAGCAGCTGCTTTTGAAGAGATGGCACTCGATGCCGAGCGGTTCATCCTGGAACCGGCCGACGGGAAGCAACGCATGTTCATGATTGGCAACGATGCGATTGCCCTCGGTGCCGTGACAGGGGGAGCCCGCTTGATGGCCGCTTACCCGATTACACCATCGTCAGAAATCATGGAGTACTTAATCAAGAAATTACCACAGTTCGGCGGAACGGTCGTTCAGACAGAGGATGAACTGGCAGCTGTCACGATGGCGATCGGCGCGAACTATGCCGGTGTCCGTGCCTTGACGGCGTCAGCTGGACCAGGACTGTCGTTGATGGCGGAAGCCATCGGGTTATCCGGGATGACGGAAACACCACTCGTCATCATCGATACACAACGGGGAGGACCGTCAACGGGACTCCCGACGAAACAAGAACAATCGGACTTGATGGCGATGATTTACAGTACGCATGGCGAGATTCCGAAAGTCGTCCTTGCACCGTCGACGGTCGAAGAAGCGTTTTATGATGCGGCGGAAGCCTTTAATATTGCGGAAGAGTACCAATGTCCGGTCATCCTTTTGACCGACTTGATGTTATCGCTCGGAAAACAATCGGTCGAACCGCTCGACTTAGAACGTGTCGAAATCCGACGCGGAAAATTACTGCAAGGCGACTTACCGGAACTTGCCGGGAAAGACTACTTCAAACGGTATGAAGTGACGGAAGACGGGATCAGTCCGCGTGTCGTCCCGGGAATGAAACACGGGATTCATCACGTGACGGGCGTCGAACATAACGAAGAAGGACGTCCCTCGGAAGCAACGAAGAACCGGGTCGATCAAATGACGAAACGTTTACGCAAACTCAATCAATTCCGTCTAGCAGACGCTGTCCTTGTGACGGAACAGCATCAGACACCAGACATCCTGTTCGTCGGCTTCAATTCGACGCGCGGGACGATTGAAGAAGTGATGCCACGTCTAGAGCATGCAGGGATGAAAGTCGATCACTTGCATATTCGTCAAATGCACCCGTTCCCGAGTGAACTCGTCCGGCCACATCTTGAGCGGGCGAAAAAAGTCGTCGTCGTCGAATACAATGCGACCGGTCAACTCGCGAAACTGATTCAGATGAACTGTGGGTTCGCAGACAAGATTGAACACATCTTGAAATTCAACGGTGATCCGTTCTATCCGGCAGAAGTCGTAGAACAGGTAGTAGCAGGAGGCGTTTTTAATGGCAACCTTTAAAGATTTTCGAAATGATGTCAAACCGAACTGGTGTCCGGGATGTGGTGACTTCTCAATTCAAGCAGCGATTCAACGTGCCGTCGCGAACGTCGGTCTTGAGCCGGAAGAACTGGCTTTGATTTCTGGAATCGGCTGTTCCGGTCGCATTTCTGGTTACATCAACACCTATGGTTTTCATGGTGTCCACGGTCGTTCGCTCCCGATTGCCCAAGGTGTCAAGATGGCGAACCGGGAATTGACAGTCATCGCGTCCGGCGGGGACGGGGACGGTTTTGCAATCGGAATGGGGCATACGGTTCATGCGTTCAAACGAAATGTCGACATGACGTACATTGTCATGGACAATCAAATCTACGGCTTGACGAAGGGGCAAACATCACCGACGTCAGCTCCCGGATTCAAAACGAAGTCAACACCGAAAGGCTCGATTGAGAAGAGCATTTCGCCGGTCGAGCTTGCTTTGACGGCGGGTGCGACGTTCGTCGCCCAAAGTTTCTCGAACGACTTGAAAGGATTGACACGGCTGATTGAACAAGCGACGGAACATAAAGGGTTCGCCTTCATTAATGTATTCAGTCCCTGTGTGACGTTTAACAAGGTCAACACGTACGATTGGTTTAAACAAAATTTGACGAAACTGGACGAGATTGAGGGGTACGATGCAACAAATCTCGATACAGCGAAACGCGTCGTCCATGAGCACGACGGACTCGTCATGGGTCTGATTTATCAAGATGAGTCACGGCTCGACTATCAGTCACAAATCGATGGGTATGATGAGACGGGACTGACGTTTGCCGATCTTGAAATGAATGAAAAAACATTTAACCAACTCGCTGCGGAATTCATGTAAAATAGAGTCGAATGATGGTTTGGTTTTTGGGGATGCTAAACATTTGGTCATTACCGATTAGAGAAACAGGTAAGACCCATGAAGGAGTCGGGGAAATATGACAAAGTTAGTGACGATGGAAGAACAGACGACGCAAACAAAAACGATGCGGGCACTCGTCAAAGAAGAGCGTGGTTTTGGAGCGGTCTTGAAAGAAGTCGAGGTTCCTGTCCCGGGACGCGGTGAAGTATTGATTCGCGTTGAAGCGACTTCGATTTGCGGGACAGACGTCCACATTTACGAATGGGATGCCTGGGCCGCGTCTCGTGTCAATCCGCCATACGTGTTCGGACATGAGTTTTCGGGAGAAGTCGTCGAACTCGGCGAAGGGACAAAACGTCTGAAGCTTGGGGATCATGTTTCAGCTGAGACACACATCGTCTGTCATCAATGTAAACAGTGTTTACGGGGACAGTATCATATTTGTAAAAATACGAAAATCATCGGTGTCGATACGCAAGGCTGTTTTGCCGAGTACGTCGTCATGCCGGAAGAAAACCTCTGGGTCAATCCGGAAGAAATGCCGGCAAGCATCGCGTCGATTCAAGAACCGATGGGAAATGCCGTCCACACGGTACTTGCAAGCGACGTCAGTGCCAAGACGGTCGCCATCGTCGGCTGTGGTCCAATCGGTTTGATGGCCGTTTCGGTCGCGAAAGCGGCAGGGGCAGCGGAAGTCGTCGCGATTGATGTCAATCCGTATCGGTTAGAGCTTGCGAAGACGATGGGCGCAGATGTCGTTCTTGATTCACGCCATGATGATGTCATCGAACGGATCATGATGATGACGGACGGCGACGGAATCGATGTCGTCTGCGAGATGAGTGGTCATCCGGTCGCGATCAGTCAAGCCTTTGAAATGGTGACGGCAGGCGGAGATGTCAACATCTTAAGTCTGCCCGTCAAACCGGTTGAAATCGACTTGACGAACCATGTCGTCTTTAAAGGGGTCCGCGTCCAAGGAATCACGGGGCGGAAGATGTACGAGACATGGAGCCAAGTATCAGCCTTTCTTTCGAGCGGCAAGGTCGATGTCAAACCGTTAATCACACATACATTACCGCTCGAACGATTCGAAGAAGGCTTCGAATTGATGCGCCAAGGGAAATGTGGAAAAGTTGTACTACAACCAAGGGGGACGAATTAATGGGTTTCGAACACTTACGAACAGAATTAGAGGAAATGAAAGCGGCGGGGACATTCCGCAAGCTCGTACCACTCGAAAGTGCACAACACAATCGTGTGACGATTGATGGAAAAGAACTGATTCAACTATCTTCAAACAATTATCTCGGACTCGCAGCGCACCCGCGACTCGCAAAACGGGCAGCGGATGCAGCGCTTGAATTCGGTGCCGGGACAGGATCGGTCCGGACGATCGCGGGAACACTCGAAATGCATGAAGCGTTCGAGCGGGAACTTGCAACATTCAAACATACGGAAGCAGCACTTGTATTCCAGTCGGGATTCGCAACGAACCTCGGTGTCTTGTCGGCACTGCTCGGACCAGAGGATGTCGTCATTTCCGATGCCCTTAATCATGCTTCGATCATCGATGGGATTCGCTTGACGAAAGCGAAACGCCGCATTTACAAACACGTCGACTTAGCTGATCTTGAAGCAGCGCTCCAAGAGACGCAAGACGCACGGACACGACTCGTCGTCACGGACGGCGTCTTCTCAATGGACGGTAACATCGCACCACTTCCGGAAATCGTCGAACTCGCAGAAAAGTACGATGCGCTTGTCATGGTCGATGACGCGCATGCCTCAGGCGTTTTAGGAAAAAGTGGTCGCGGGACGGTCAACCACTTTGGGCTTGACGGTCGTGTCGCCCTCCAAGTCGGTACCTTGTCGAAAGCAATTGGTGTCCTTGGCGGGTATGTCGCGTGTGAACAGCATGTTAAAGATTACTTAATCCATAAAGGGCGCCCGTTCCTCTTCTCGACGTCACATCCGCCGGCAGTCGTCGAAGCAAATCGGGAAGCACTGCGGGTAATGGAAGAAGAGACGGAACTGTTCGATCGTCTTTGGGAAAACACAGAGTTCTTTAAACAAGGACTCCGAAATCTTGGCTTTAACATCGGGACATCGACGACGCCGATCACACCGGTCATCGTCGGGGACGAAGCGCTTTGTCATAAGTTGTCTGATCAACTGCGTGCTCACGGCGTCTTCGCGCAAGGAATTGCCTTCCCGACCGTTGCGAAAGGGAAAGCACGTGTCCGGACAATCGTTACGGCAGAGCATACGCGGGACGACTTGGAGCAAGCAATCGAAGCCTTCAAACAAGTCGGACAAGAATTAAACTTGATTTAACAGGATAGAAAAACAGCCGATGATTGATTCGGCTGTTTTTTCGATTGTATGATAGGGAAAAGAGAACTTCAGAAAGGAAGTGCACGTGCTTTATGACGATTCAAAAAAAGCTGTTGCTGGCATCGCTGTTGATGCTGACGTTTTTGCTCGGTGGCTGCATTCGCATTCAGTATGATGCGACTGTCCATCTGGATCAAAGTGTCACCTTGAAGACGACGTATGCAGCAAAAGAACATCCGGTCGCACGATTGTTGAACTTTAATCCGGACTGGGAGATGTATGCGAAGCAGGCTGAAAAAAACGGCTATGCAGCGTCGACCTTCAAAACGAAGGACGACTATGAAGGACTTCGTATGGAAAAAACCTTCGCGAACCTTGAAGATTTGGCCTCGATTAAAGATGAATGGAAGACAGGTGTCGGGGGAATCTTGATTCCGCCCGATACGACGTATGATGTGGACAAGCATGAAGGCTTTTGGTTTAATACGTACCGTTTAAATACGAACATCGACTTAAGTATCGATCGCTTAAATATCAAGGGCTATCATCCTACAGGTCAAGTTAAAAAGTTAGCCGATCGTTACATCCGCCAAGCGGACATCGAGATTAAACTGCACGTCCCGGAAGTCGTCGCTTTGCAAAATGCGGAGAAAATCGACTGGGCGAACTACAATGACGTCTCGTGGAAATTATACGGGACGAAAGACAATCAATTGCAACTCGTGGCATACGTTCCGAATCCGACGGGCTGGATTATCACGGGGGTCGTCTTATTAATCGGACTCGGTCTCTTGACGTTTTGGATCATCCACCACGTGCGGAAATTACGCCGCAAGCAACTTCAGACAATCAGTATCTCGCTACTCGTTTGTCTGTTACTCGGAGGTGGTGCTTGGTTAATCTTTGCTGACGAGACGGCCAGTGCCCCGCCGCCGACAACGCAAATCGTGACGGAATCGAAGGGGGAGATTGTCCCGACGTTCATGGTGCATGGCTTGTTCGGGACGGAACGGACCTTCTTACCGATGATTGAAAACTTTACGGAAAAAAAGTTAGCGGATGACGGAGGGCGATGTGATGTTGATCGGACCGGGAAGGTAACCTGTAAAGTCAAGGACTCGTCGACCGGCTTCCCGCTCGTTCGTATCATTTTCGAAGACGATGAAGCAAGCCTTGCGCAGCAACAGACGTGGCTTGAAGCCGCGATCGCTCAGTATGACAAGCAACAAAAGGCGACGTTTACCGACATCCAACTTGTTGGTCACAGTATGGGTGGAGTCGACGTCGTCGAATACACGTTGAACGAAAATCTTCCGTATACGATTCGAAAAGTCGTCACGCTTGATGCACCGATTGGTGGATCAAATTATGCGACGCTCGGCTTGACGCTTGCTCCGTTCGGGACGAATACGAACAGTCCGGCGATTCAGGATTTAGCAGAGAACTCAAAGGCGATCGAGCGGTTGAAAGCGCGGCTCGAGACATGGCCGCGTGATGTCCTTGTTTACTCCTTCGGTGCCAAAGGAGGCGACTTCAATCTGATTCCGTTAGACAGTTCGTTCACGCTCGAAGATTATACGGACAACATCCAGACGAAGTCATATAAGTATGATCACTTCACGATTCACCGGCGCGAACCGGTCTTCCGCGAAGTACGCGATTTCTTATTTAAAGAAAATCTAGTCTTGGAAGAGGAGGACGATCAATGAAAAGCGTCGCGATTATTGGCGGAGGGATTGCCGGCGTGACAGCGGCGGCACTCCTCGCTCGAGAAGGGCATGACGTGACATTGCTTGAAGGAAGTCGCGAATGGGGGGGCTCCGCAGGCAAATTCACCCGGAAAGACTTGACGTACCCGGTCGGCGCGACACTCGGGATGGGCTTTCAACGAGGCGGCATTCATGACCGGGTTTTGCAACACTTGGGGTTAGATGTCGAAACGGAGTTACTTGATCTTGTGATGACGATTAAAATCGACGGGCACGATGTTGCCTATTACCATGACCGTGCTCGATTCATCGGGGAACTACAGGATGTATTCCCACAACAGGCGCAGCAAATCGGGGCATTTTTTGAAGAAATCGATAAGATTCAACGTCATGTCGCTCCTTTAATGGAGTCACTTCCGGCACTACCTGTACGAACTTTGTACGATGCACAGTTGATAATAAAAGAAGCGCAATCGAGCCTGCCTTTACTTCCGTACGTCACACAGACCGTCGGACAAGTGTTACGGCGCCATGGGTTGGAAGGATCGGTTTTCGCTCGGCTGGTGGACGGGATTTTATTAGACAGTATGCAGACCGGTCAGGAAGCGTCCGCGTTACTCGGTGCCGTTGCCTTATCGATTTATCACGACGGTGCGTACTATGTGCCGGGCGGTCTTTATCGAGTCGCAGAAATCCTGAAAGAATCGGCAGAACATGACGGCGCGACGATGTTACTTGGTCGTAAAATCACGTCGGTCATGCAAACGGCAGATGGTTTTTTACTAGAAGATCGTCGCGGTCGTCTAATGCTAGCGGATGTCGTCATCGGTGCGCTCCCACTCGAAGCGATGCAGCGTCTCGTCAGTCCACCTCTTTTACGGACGCTTAAACGGACGTACGCAAGACAAAGGAAACTGGCGCAATGGGCCACATTCACGTATTATGCTGCCTTTCCGGAAAAATTGGTTACATCCGATAGTGCCTTTCGACAAATTCACGATGAACGGTTACCATCGGGTCATGCCTTTTTGTCATTATCACGTTCGGGTGATGTAAAACGGGCTCCGGAGGGCGTACGGACATTGACGATGTCCTGTCACGTCCCGATTGGTTACTTTGATGCTACGGACAACGTACATTACGGGCATCAGATCGAAAGAATGCAGGATGTATTTGAAACGATTGTCGAACAGGAGTTTCCCGGCTTTCGCGAGCAGGCAATCGAACGTCATCCTGGTGGACCGGGCGCCTGGGTGCGTTACACGTCACGACCGGACGGTGGCGTCGGCGGTTATCCGCAATTGCGTTCAACGAGTTTGTTCCGCGCGGCATCATTTCGGACCGGTGTCCCGAATCTCTACGTCATTGGCGATACCGTCTTTCCGGGGGCAGGGACAATCGGTGCGTCGACGTCAGCGATTCATGTCGCCCGACAGTTAGGTGTCAAGATTTGAATGACTTTGTGAAATGATGAAAGAAGCGGCCGAATGGTCGCTTTTTTGTCAGAACAGGATTATGATGGGGGAGAGACGGGAAGTAAGTAGTCATGACCATAAAAAGAGAGAAGGAGTGAATCGCGTGAATCCCTTTGAGGAAAAATGTCAACTCTTCATCCAGGAGCGTCGTCCGGAAGTCGGGCCGATTGTTTTTGCAACGGCACGAACGTTCATCAATGCCCGAGGACTGAGTGTCTATGAACGAATTTATCAAGGCAAGGAAGAGGTTCGGTTAGCATTTGTCGAACAAACGAACGGACAACAGCTTGTTTCTTTAATGGAGAACACATTCGGAAACGGATTAGTCTATTTCGTATCAACGGCAACGGCGACGTGGGACGGCAAAAAATTCGGAGATTACACGTTTTAATTACATAATGAGTCCCAGTCAGGTGAGGCTGGGGCTCTTTCTTGTCGAAACTTATCAAAATGGGGTAACGTATAATCAACTATACGCTCAATCAATCCCTTTCTACGAAAAGGAGGAAGTGTTTTGCAACACGAGGTGAACACACCAAAATCTTCGACACGACGCCTCGCGACCGTCTCGTTGATTTTTATGGCAGTCGGTTTTGTCGCGTCGCTACCGTTTAAAGAAAATGCTTGGATTTTTTGGCTTCAAAGTGGTTTTGAGGCCGGTCTCGTCGGTGGAATCGCCGATTGGTTCGCGATTACAGCCCTGTTCCGTCATCCGCTCGGTCTAAAGATTCCACATACGAACTTGCTGCCGAAAAATCGGGAACGGGTCATCGAATCGATTGTCCAGATGCTCGAAAAAGATTTATTGAACAAAGAAAGCATCGTCGAAAAGCTGCGCCACATGACGCTTGCAGATCGCTTCATCAAATTATTACGTTCACTTGTGTTAGTCCCAGCGTTTCGATCGACCGTGACGGAACTATTGATCGGGATTTTACGAAAGCTTCCACGGGCATCAATCATCAAAGCGGTCGATGAGCGAATCGTTGAAACGATTCGTGCTTACCCGGCGAAGAAATTAGCCGATCGCTTAATCGATTTAAACGATGAGCGCCGACTCGATGAGTTGGCGATTGATCAACTGCTCGGTTACGGACAAAAACTCTTGCAGGACCCCGTCATCCGCGATCAAATCGGACGACTTGCCTATCAGGCAATGATTGATCAAGAAAAAAATACCTTCTTACGTGTGACAGCGAAGACGGTCCAAAAAGTCTATTCGGAGGAACGCCTCAGCCTTGTCATCCAAAGTGTCCTCTTGAGTGTGATTCAAGACATGAAACACGTCCATCATCCAAATCGGTTGGCGATCATCGATCACATCCGTCGGAATTTGGCACAGCTCGCACAAGATGATGTCCGATTAGGGAAAATCGATGCGTGGAAGATGCAAGAAATCGAACGGATTGATTTAGAGCCGATCCTCGATCGTGCCTACACGTCAGGCATCGCAGAGCTAGAGACGTACTTTATATCAGATGCATTTTGGGAACAACGGGCACTGCCTTTAATGAACCAGGCGCTTGATGAGTGGGAACACCATCCGACGTTCAAAGAGGAGAGCGACCGCTGGATGAAAGACCAACTCGTCCGGTTCGTCGACCAAAACCATGCGCGGATCGGCGGACTCGTCCGTGAGAACTTGAACCGGTTCGATACGGAAACGTTGATTCATATGATTGAGGACAAAGTCGGAAACGACTTACAATGGATTCGGGTCAACGGAGCGATTTGTGGATTTTTCATCGGTTTAATTTTAGGTGGAGTCAAACTATTTTTTGCGTAAAAGGAGACTTCTGATGTGGCAACAAGAAGTAACATTGACGATTGATTATGATTTTGAGGGCGTCCGGACCCGCCTGTTGAATGATTCGTTACAGCAACAATCGGCAGATGCCTTACGGATTCCAATTCGTATCGACGAAGTGCCGTGGATTGGTCAAATCCGGGCGGACGATCGTCGAACGATCGTGTTGGCGGGGGATGGACCAAAACAACCGATGATCGACGCGATGCGCCGGCGGTTTCGTTTAGATGAATCGAACCCGGCCCTTAAATTAAAGCGGACGACGCTGGCACCGATTGTTGAAACGTTTGGTGCGGAACGGCTTGTGCTCGATGTTGATCCGTTTACAGCATTGATTCGCTCCATCATCCATCAGCAAATCAACCTGTCGTTCGCACGCGTCTTGACAGACCGGGTCTTTCGGACATTCGGGACGACAATCGACGGCGTTGTTTTTCCACCGACGCAAGCTGAACTGGCGGGTGCTTCGGAAGAACAACTTCGGGCGCTGCAGCTATCGGGTCGTAAAGTCGATTATTTGTTACGGGCGGCGACCGCAAATCTTGACTTTGAACAACTCCGTCAGGCGGAAGATGCGGTCATCGCGGAACAATTGATTGCCTTAAAAGGCGTCGGTCCCTGGACGGTCCAAAATGTGTTGATGTTCGGATACGGACGCAGAGATTTATTTCCGGCGTCCGATATCGGAATCTTGCGGGCATTCGAACGCTTGAATGGCGTTCGTCCGACTGTCAATGAAGCGATTGTTCTCGCCGAACAATTTGCCCCGTACCGCAGTCACGCTGCTTACTTATTGTGGCGTTCGATTGAATAAGGAACTATTCTTGTCACCCTCTAGTGAGAACGGTATAATGAATGCGACAGAACGAGTCATCGTTCGCAGAAACGACGAGTAGCGGTCTGACCGCTCGACATAGAGGGGACGAATGTGTATGTATACAGATGAACAAATCATCGAAAAAGCAAATGAAATCGCGAAAATGATTTCTGAAACGTCAGAAGTCGAACGGTTTAAAGCGGCAGAGGCAAACATCAATGGCAACGAAAAAGTGCAAAAGATGATGAAACAAATCAAGTTCCTCCAAAAAGAGGCAGTCAACTGCCAGCACTACGGAAAAACAGAGGCACTCGCGCGTGTTGAAGCAAAACTGGATAAATTATTTGCTGAGCTCGATGAGATGCCGGTCGTCCAACAGTTCCAAGAGTCGCAAGAAGAAGTCAACGGCTTACTTCAGTACATCACGGTGACAATCTCGAACGGGATTACGGATCAAATCATCGAAGCAACGGATGGCGATGTCTTAGCTGGAAAAACGGGCAGTGGGATGGAAGCTGAAAACAAAAGCGGCGGTTGCGGCTATTAATCAATGAAACGAATGGGGAAGCCGACGGAAATCCGTCGGCTTTTTCTACGAATGAGGTGGAAAGATGGAAGCAGTACACAACACACCAATGATGAAACAATATTTTTCAATTAAGGCGGATTATCCGGATGCCTTTTTATTTTATCGACTCGGTGATTTTTATGAATTGTTTTTTGATGATGCCAAACAAGTGGCCCATGAACTGGAGCTGACGTTGACGGCGAAGAACGGGAAGAATGCTGAACATCCGATTCCGATGTGCGGCGTGCCGCATCATGCGGCGAACGGGTACATCGAACAATTGATTGAACGGGGATATAAAGTCGCTCTGTGTGATCAAGTCGAAGATCCGAAGTTGACGAAAGGACTCGTCAAACGAGAAGTTATTCAAGTCATCACACCGGGTACGTTAATGTCGTCCTTAACGGAAAAGGAAAACCGTTACCTCGTCGCAATCGCTGAACAGGAAGGACGGTTCGGGATTGCCCGCGGGGACGTCTCGACAGGCGAGAGTGCTTTGACGAGTGTTACTTCGCTCGACGCCGTCATCAAGGAACTGAGTATCATCTTGCCCCGGGAAATCGTCGTGACGAATCCGGAGCACACAGCAGCATTACAGTCGTTACGGATCCCGTTGACGGAAAGCACGCGCCGTGAAAGTCATCCACACGGTGACCGGGCGATCGACGCGGCACAAGCGGATGCGTTCGCTGTCCTTTATGCCTACATGCATGATACGCAAAAACGTGCCTTGTCGCACTTGCAACCGGCGCTCGTCTACGAAGCGACGGACTTTATGCAGCTCGAGCCGAATACGGTCAAAAACCTTGAACTCGTCCGCTCTGCACGAACAGGCGACAAAAAGGGTTCGTTGCTTGGATTACTCGACATCACGGGAACAGCGATGGGCGGCCGGATGCTTAAGCGTTGGCTTGAAAAACCGCTCTTGTCGGAACAGACGATTACGGAGCGGCTCGACGCGGTCGAAGAACTGCTTGGACACTACTTTGAGCGGCACCAGTTGAAAGATACGTTAAGAGAAGTCTATGATCTCGAGCGACTCGTCGCAAAAGTCGGCTACGGAACGGCTTCTGCCCGTGATCTCGTCCAACTGAAAACGACGTTACGATTGATTCCACGGATACAGGCAGCGCTCGAAGAACTGCTCAGCCAGCGTCTCGGGCAATTAGCGATTGGACTTGATCCGCATGATGAGCTAACGGCGTTGCTTGATGCGGCATTCGTCGAAGCCCCACCGATTTCAACAAAGGACGGTGGGATGATCCGGACCGGCTTTAACGCTGAGCTCGATGAATTGCTGACGGCTTCAAAAGACGGGAAGACGTGGCTTGCGACACTCGAAGCGAGTGAACGGCAGGCGACGGGCATTAAAACGTTAAAAATCGGCTACAACCGTGTGTTTGGGTATTACATCGAAGTATCACGTGCCAACGCCAAGTTGCTCCCAGAAGGACGGTATGAACGAAAACAGACGCTTGCGAATGCTGAGCGTTACATCACGCCGGAATTGAAAGAAAAAGAAGCCTTGATTCTCGGAGCGGAAGAAAAAAGTATCACGATGGAATATGAACTCTTCTGTGGTGTCCGTGACCAAGTCAAAACACACATTGAGAGCTTGCAACGGGTCAGCCGCCGGATTGCGGAACTCGACGTCCTCGTCGCGCTCGCGGAAATCGCCGAAACACATGATTACGTTCGTCCGGTGACGACGAACGGTCGAAGCGTAGCGATTGAAGACGGCCGTCATCCGGTCATCGAGACGGTCTTACCACGCGGGGAATATGTCGCAAACGGAATCGCATTAGACGAAGCACGTGAAATGTTATTGATCACGGGACCGAACATGTCCGGTAAATCGACCTACATGCGCCAGTTCGCCTTGATTGCCTTACTCCACCAGATCGGTTCGTTCGTCCCGGCGTCACGGGCAGAACTTCCCGTCTTCGATCAAATCTTCACCCGGATTGGGGCAGCAGATGATTTAGTCAGTGGACAATCGACGTTCATGGTCGAGATGGTCGAGACACAAGAGGCATTGGCACGAGCGACGGATCGGTCACTTATCTTGCTGGATGAAATTGGTCGGGGCACGTCAACGTATGACGGAATGGCCCTCGCCCAAGCGATTGTCGAGCACATTGCCGATTCGGTCGGCGCAAAAACGCTTTTCTCGACCCACTACCATGAGTTGACGGTGCTCGAGGAAACGATTGCGAAGCTTGCGAACGTCCACGTCCGCGCCGTCGAACAAAACGGGCGGGTCGTATTCCTGCATGAAGTCCGGGACGGGAAAGCCGATCAATCCTACGGGATTCATGTTGCCCGTCTCGCAGATTTACCGGAAACCTTGATTTCGCGGGCAGAAGTGCTATTGTCTGAGTTCGAACTAGCTGATCAAAGCGTCAAACCACCGGTCGACGTCACGCCGCCAGTACTCGAGGCACCAATCGATCAGATGAGCCTGTTCGCAGAACCGGACCCTGTCAAGGAAACGATTGCGACACTCGACTTAATTAACATGACACCGCTCGATGCACTCAATACGTTGTATCGGTTGCAAGCAGAAGCCAGAAAGTGAGGAGATAAGGGATGGGCATCATTCGTGAATTATCGGATTCGTTAGCAAACCGGATCGCGGCGGGAGAAGTCGTCGAGCGACCGGCTTCCGTCGTCAAGGAGCTCGTCGAAAATGCACTCGATGCCGGAGCGACACAAGTCGATGTCGAACTTGAAGAAGCAGGGATGAAACGGATGACGATTCGCGATAACGGACACGGGTTTTATCCGGAAGATGCGAAACTCGCTTTCGTTCGTCACGCGACGAGTAAGATTAAGGATGAACACGATTTGTTCCGGATCAAGACACTCGGTTTTCGGGGCGAGGCATTGGCCTCGATTGCGTCCGTCAGTAAAGTCACGCTGAAGACGAAACGAGCCGATCAAGAAGGGGTCCAATTGATTCTCGAATACGGAAAGTTACTCGATCGTTCGGCTAGCGCGATGAACCGGGGAACAGAACTGACCGTTGAACACTTATTCTTCAATACACCAGCCCGCCTGAAGTATTTGAAGACGACACATACGGAGCTTGCGGCAATCACCGATGTCTTGAACCGGATGGCGTTCGCGCACCCGGAGGTCAAGTTCCGTGCCGTCCATGAAGGGAAAGTGTTGATCCAGACGAATGGCTCCGGAGACGTCCGGCAAGCTTTAGCGAGCGTCTATGGGCATCAGACGATTCAAGGGGCACTTGTTGCGACAGCATCGAATGCGGACTATCAATTGACGTGTCATCTCGTTAAACCCGAAGTCACACGGGCGTCGAAAAACTACATCACCTTGATTTTAAATGGGCGGTCGGTCAAAAACTTTGCTTTGTCGCAAGCTGTCCTGAATGGTTATCATACGTTACTGCCGATCGGTCGTTTTCCGATTGCCGTCATCGAGGTGACGATGGACCCGCTATTGATTGATGTCAACGTCCACCCGGCAAAACGGGAGGTTCGTTTGTCGAAGGAAGCAGAGTTATGTCAATTGATTCAAGAGACGATTCGAATGACACTCAGTCGCGAGACGTTGATTCCGCAAGTGACGAAACAAAAACCTAAAAAAGACCCGAGTGCGCAGGAACGGCTCGATTTCTCATATAGCGTCGATTCGGTTGAAGATACGTCGTCGCGTGCAGTCTGGAATTATCCGATTCCAAAACGTGAAGCGGTTCATGAGACAGAAGGACGACAGGCTGATCAAGCAGTCAGCTTCGAAGGGGAGCAACGGGAAGAAGTAATAGCGAACGCTGGACAAACGGAGGACAATCGTCCGAAGTTTCCCCATCTCGATGTCATCGGTCAACTGCACTCATCCTATATCGTCTGTTCCGGTGAGGACGGGATGTATTTGATTGATCAACATGCTGCCCAGGAGCGCATCAAGTATGAAACGTACAAAGTGATGTTTGGTCGTCCGCTCGAGCAGCAACAGCAACTGTTATTGCCGTACACGTTCGAAGTTTCATCTGATGACATGAAGCGGATGGAAGAAATCCTGCCTTTATTGTTAGAAGTCGGGATTGAGTTGGAGGCGTTTGGTCCGCAAAGCTTCATCGTCCGTGAAGTACCGACCTGGTTTCCCTCGCACCGGCAGGAAGAGACGATTCAAGAGCTGATGGATGAAGCATTGTTGAAACAAAAAGTCGACATCGAACAGTACCGGGAAGATGCGGCAATCATGATGGCCTGTAAAAAATCAATCAAAGCCAATCATCCGTTAAATGAAGAGATGATGCGACGGTTGATCGTCGACCTGTCACAAACCGAGATGCCGTTCACGTGTCCACACGGCCGACCGGTCATCATCGAATGGACGACATATGAACTGGAGAAGTTGTTTAAACGCGTGATGTGAGAAGAGTATTTACCTCTCGCAAACGAAAAGAATCTTCCTGAAAAAACGCCGATGACTCCGTATGAAAAACGGGATTATCGGCGTTTCGTGTGTCATGGTCCATCCACTTACGCACAGTCTCAAAGTATAGGAAACGTAGTCTTTGACGATCATAGCTTCTGTTTTTCGTTGCTTGCCCGCCTCTTATCAGCGCGTAAAAACGCGCTTTTTCCCGTAGGAGTCAACGCAAAAGCAAAGCTTTTTGGGATTACACCGAAAAAAAGACATTTTAGAGCGTGTTTCGTCTTGAATCGCTTCATACACGTTCGTCTGTTCAACAACAGTTCTTGATGCTTAAAGCTGTACTGTATCAAGAAGTATCCTTTCAATTCGTGTGAGAACGATTACATCAAACAAATTGACTCATTTCATTGATTGTTCACAAACAGAAGCGGATAATGAACAGTGAATTCGGTTTATACAAGGGGAAAAGGAATTATGTCTACAAAAATGCGCACACTTCTTTCATTGATTGGGCAAGTGATCCTGATCACTTGTTTTGCGACAATCGGTGAACTGATCAGTAAAAGCTTTGACTTAGCGTTACCGGGGAATATCGTCGGACTTTTGTTGCTCTATTTAGCGCTCAAGGCAAAGGTCGTCCAAGTCAAACACGTTGAACGGGGCGGCCGGCTGTTGCTGCTCATCATGCCGTTGTTCTTCGTTCCGGCATTGTCGGGAATCATGGACTATGCGGTATTCTTACGCCAGAACGGCTTACAGATCGTATTGATCGTCATCATGAGTAGCTTGCTGACGCTCGTCGGTTCTGCCTACATCGTCGATCGGCTTGCTCATCGAAAAGATGGGGTGACGCCACGTGATTAAGGCACTATTTTGGTTGATTCTGACGATTGTTATCTTTTTGATTGGATTTGCCGGGTATCGGCGGTATCCACGAGTCTGGACGTTACCGATTTTGACCGTGACGGCAACAATGATTTTGATTTTATCATTGACGGGTGTATCCCACGCGACCTATATGACTGGCGGACAGTATTTGACGAAAATGCTCGGTCCTGCCATCACCGCCTTCGCAATTCCACTCTACACGGTCCGTCACCACGTTCGGCGTTTCTTGCCGGAAATCGGGCTAGGGGTCGTCATCGGGACGAGCATCGCCTTGACGTCAGATATCCTGTTCGGACTGTTGTTACATCTCGGACGAACGACGAATCTGGCACTGCTCCCGAAATCCGTCACGTTGCCCGTCGCCTTGTCGATTTCTGAGCGTTCGGGTGGAACGGCGACCTTAACCGCGACGTTCGTCCTGATGACAGGGCTCGTCGGTTCACTTGTCGGTCCACGCTTGATGACGGGATTAAAGATTCGTCACTTCGTCAGTCGGGGTGTCGGACTGGCTTCGATTGCCCATGTCATGGGTGCAACAAAATCGATGACACTCGACCAGCGGGAGGGTGCGGTCGGATTGCTGACGATGGTCTTGACAGCGATTTTTGCGAGTGTCCTGGCACCTTTCATCATTCAGTTTATTTATTAATATTTCTGTAAAGCTGTCCGACGGTTGAAACCGGCGGGACGGCTTTTTCGTATGTACATCATGCAAGGAAAAGGGGAGACGGGGAAATCATGATTATCTGGATTAACGGGACATTTGGAGTAGGAAAAACGACGGCGGCTAAGGGATTACAAAAAAGAATACCGGGATCTGATATCTTCGATCCGGAATCAGTCGGTCAGTTGTTGAGAGAACAATTACCGTCGACACGCACGTATAGCGATTTTCAAGATGAACCGTTGTGGCGGGAACTGACGCGGGTGATTCTCGAACGAAGCAATCAATCCGGCAATCGGACGGTCATTGTACCGATGACGGTGACGAACCCGACATATTTTGATGAGATCGTTGGTGAATTAAGACGCCGGGGGCACCTGGTCCATCATGTTTCGTTAATGGCCTCTAGCTCTACCGTGAAACGACGTTTACTTCGACGATTTGAACGACCGGATTCCTGGGGAGGGCAGCAAGCAGATGCCCGCATTCAAGCATTGACTGATCCGCTTTTCAATCAACACATCCAGACTGATCGACTGACGAAGCAAGGGGTAGTTGATGCGATTGCGCTAAGTTGTGACCTGCATGTAGCACCGCCATGTCGTAAACGTCTCTTTTGATGATTGATTCACCCGAATTCAGGGAATTAACAGGGAGGTACGAGATGGGTTAAAGACATCCCTGTATTTTTTGAAGATAAGTAGGGGGATTTTTTTATGAGAAACTGGATGACCGAAAAGATAGGAAGACAACTGATGGCGATTTTTTATGGGGTATTCGCGATTGGGGCATTGACGTCATTTGCGAGCTACCTATATATCGACGGCGCAGCAAGTCAGACGAAACGTCAAGTACTCGACCAATTAGAGAAAACACAATGGTTCTGGTTTTTGAACTTACTGATTTTCATTTTGTGTCTTGTGTTCATCGTCAGACCGATCATCAATCGGTTGACGGAACAGCTGCAAGAGCTGACGAAGAAAAGTCACCGTCTTGCAGAAGGGAAGTCGATTTCCTTAGAATATGACCGCCAATCGAATAACGAAGTCGGTCAATTAACTGACTCCTTTTACGAAATGGCCGATTCAATTTCGTCCCAACATACCGATCTATCACGACAAAATCAGGAGCTCGAACAAAAACAAGATGATTTGACCGGTAAGCAAAGAGAACTCGAACAGTCTTTGACGGCAACACGATCGAATGAATTGCACTTGAAAGATCGGAATGAATTGATTGAGACATTGGCTTCCAAAGAAAGTTTATTTGATTTTTCTTCCGTCATCAGTACGATTGTCCGTTTGACGAAAACGGAGTTCGGGGCATTACTGTTCATCAAGAATAATGAGATTACGTCGGTTGTACCAAAAGAGATGACCGATGAGCAGCAAGAGAGCTTAAAAACGGAATCGTTACTGTTGAAACGGGTCATGGTCTCAAAAGAAAGTGCACAATCGACGAAGCAAGTGACCGAAGATCGGTTACTAGGTTACCCTTACTACATTCATGAAGCGGTCATTCCAATCATGGACCCGGCAAAAGATGAATTGATCGCATGCCTTTATTTAGCACGATTTGATGAAGCGTTCACGGAACATGACATCACCGAACTGGCATCGTTCGCAAAACAGATTGCAATTTCACGGATGCGGATGACGTTATATGAACAGATGGACTATGAGCGGGCGGAAACGGCGCAACTGTTAAATTCTGTCCGCGAAGCGATATTATACGTCAAACATGAAGAACGAGTGATACTCGGGAACCGAGCATTGTTTGAAATCTTCCAGTCGCTTCAGATTGAGGAAGAAACAGATATGACGACGTTTCTTGAAGTGAATCCCGAGACGATGTTCGAACAGATGGATCAACGAGAGGCATTCGCAATGTATTTCGAGGAGGTCCTCGCTGGTCAGATTCCGACAGACATGTTTTCTTTATCGATTGACGACGGCACATACTTTATTCAAGTCTATGCTGAAGAAATCGTTCATGAGGGACAACCAATCGGGACAATCCTCGTCTTTCGGGATGTAACGCCTGAAACAGAAGTCGACCGAATGAAGTCCGAACTCGTTTCAACGGTCTCGCATGAACTACGGACACCCTTATCGTCCATTTATGGTTTTACCGAGTTGATGTTAAAACGGGATTTAGGTCCGGATCGGAGTAAACGGTATTTACAGACAATTCATGACGAATCAAAACGCCTGACTGATCTCGTCAGTGATTTCTTGAATGTACAACGAATGGAATCAGGCAAGCAGTCATACGAGAAAGAGGTATTTAATCTCCTCGATGTCGTCAAAGAGCAAATTCAGTTTCATCAGGCGACGACGGAACGGCATAACCTTCAACTCGATGCGGATCAAGGGCAGACATTCCTAGTAGAAGCCGATCGCAACAGCATGAGGCAGTTGCTTGGCAATTTACTGAACAATGCCGTGAAGTACTCGCCGGACGGCGGTGATATCATCATTGGTTTACTCGAGCATGATGCAAACATCGAACTGAGTGTCCGTGATTTTGGTGTCGGGATTCCTGTCAGTTCGACGCCACACCTGTTTAGTAAATTTTATCGCGTCGACAACTCGGATAGTCGTAAAATCGGCGGAACGGGACTCGGATTGTCGATCTGTAAAGAAATCGTCCGCGAGCATGACGGAACGATTGAAGTGGAGTCTGTCTTAGGAGACGGGGCACTCTTTAAAGTCATGTTACCGAACGCAACTAAAAAGTAAGCAACTTACCTGTCTTTTCAACAATTTTTTTTTGTTGGAGCGACAGTTTTTTTTGTAGGGGATGTTTAAGGTCATCGCGAATGATTAAACAGAAACGAGTAGCTGAAAGGGGATTAAACGATGCGAGAATGGTACGGTGCAGCAGCAGTTTGCGTCAATGAGGAAAATCAAGTATTGATGGTCAAAAGTTATGGTTCTGAGGCGTGGGCCGTCCCGTCCGGTGGAATCGAGCCGGGAGAGACGGCAGGCGAATGCTGTGTACGAGAAGTCATGGAAGAGACCGGATATCCCGTAAAGATTAAACAGAACTTATTTACGAAACAGACCGTCATCCAAACGATTCAAGTCGAAACGACATATTTTGAAACTATCCGAATCGGTGACAGTCAAGGAATCAACGACCCGGACGAAACGATTGAACAGGTGGCGTGGATGTCGCGTGCGCAACTCGGAACAATTGAACATATGTATCCGGAAGATGTTCTGTTTTTGACGGAGTGGCTCGACGGTCGTGAGAATCCTCATAGTACGCCGAAAGTTCAAAAAGCGTGCCTGGAGCTGAAGAATACGTAAATTCTACAACCATTTCGTGAAAAGTTAGCGCGTTTACTTGCAAAAAATCAAAAGTATGCAGGGATTGCTGTTGCCGAATCTTCCTAGATATAGTAGTCGTACAGACAGAAATAAAGCGATATCTAGGGAGTGATAGTGATGGAAGTGAACACCTTGTACCGACAAGTGATTGAGGAACCAACGACCAACCATGTCCAAGAAAATGCCAACATCGATGGCAAAGCACCGCTCGCGAAGTTAAACCGGATCGCGAGTACGGCGGCGCGGGCGATGATGGAAGACTTGCTCGTGACGCCTCGCGTTAAACAAGCGTTAGCGGACAATATCCTCTATATCCATGACGCTGACTACTATGTCACGGGAACGACGACCTGTTCTCAAATTCCGTTAGGCCGCTTACTGACGAACGGATTCCAGATGAGTCACGGGTCGATTCGTCCGGCACAAGATATCCGTTCTGCGATGGCGCTCGCTGCGATCATTATGCAGGCGAATCAAAACATGCAGCATGGCGGGCAAGCCTTTCCGAATTTTGATACCGATTTAGCTCCCTTCGTCGAGAAAACATACGCACGTCAAATGAAGAAAATTAATCAGATTGCTCCGAGCTGGTCGAAGGCACGTCGTGCGAGATATGCGCGCCAAGAAGCATACGAAATCACCTATCAAGCATGCGAAGCCTTTATTCATAATACGAATTCAATGCATTCACGCGGTGGCGGACAAGTCCCATTCATCTCGATTAATTACGGGACGGATACGTCGTTTTACGGTCGAATGCTAACAAAAGCCTTACTTGAAGCGACACTGGCAGGTCTCGGAAAAGGGGAAACGCCCATCTTTCCGATTCAGATTTTTAAAGTCAAAGCAGGTGTGACGTTAAATCCGGGTGATCCGAATTACGATTTATTTCAGCTTGCGACAAAAGTCACGGGAAAACGGTTGTTTCCGAACTTTGCATTTTTAGATGCCCCGTTCAACGTCAGCAAGACAACAGAAGAAGTTGCCTACATGGGTTGCCGGACGCGTGTTTTCGAAAATCGTCAAGGAGAAGCTTCCGTGACGGGGCGGGGAAATCTGTCGTTTACGAGTGTGAACCTCGTTCGTCTCGCCTTGACGAGTCAAACGGTCGATCATATGTTTGCGACATTGACTGATTATACGAAACTAGCTTGCGAACAGCTGCTCGAGCGTTATCAGTACCAAGCGAATCGACGGGCGGAAGAATTTCAGTTTCTTTATCAACACGTCTGGCGCGACGGGGAGACGCTTCAACCGACCGATCGCGTTGAGCCGGTCCTGCGTCACGGGACGCTTTCGGTCGGGTTCATTGGTCTCGCGGAAGCGCTCGTCGTTTTGACGGGACATGATCACGGCGATTC
Source organism: Exiguobacterium sp. s80 (assembly GCF_018618725.1). Classification (NCBI taxonomy): domain Bacteria; kingdom Bacillati; phylum Bacillota; class Bacilli; order Caryophanales; genus Exiguobacterium; species Exiguobacterium sp. s80. The sequence goes on from NZ_JACSMP010000001.1 coordinate 397,004, forward strand.
AGCGATTGCCCATAACATCGGCCGGGCGTTGATTCAGACGATGCGTAACGTTGTCGATCAATTCGGGGATGAGACGGGATTGAATTTTTCACTGATTGCGACACCGGCGGAAGGATTGTCTGGAAAATTCACGGCGCATGATGTCGCAAAGTTTGGTTTGATTGCCGGTGTGACGGATAAAACCTACTATACGAACTCGTTCCATCTTCCAGTGACGGCAGCTGTAACGATGCGTCAAAAGATTCGCCTCGAAGCGCCGTTTCATGCCCTTTGTAACGGAGGACATATCACCTATGTCGAGACGGATGGAGCGCTCGCAGAAAATCCGCAAGCCGTCGAGGATATCGTCCGGATGATGGTGGCAGAAGGCATTGGCTATGGCTCAATCAATCATCCAATCGATCGTTGTTTGACCTGTCGGACGGAACAGACAATCGAGCAGACGTGTCCGGTCTGTGGCGGAGAAGACATTGAACGGATTCGGCGGATTACGGGATATCTCGTCGGGACGATGGCACGCTGGAATGAAGCCAAACGGGCGGAAGAACAGGACCGGGTCTACCATGGTACGACTGCTATCCATCGTCGCTGATTCGGTCGTCGATGGTCCCGGCTTACGGACGGTCATCTTTTTCGCCGGATGTCCACATCGGTGCCGAGGCTGTCATAATCCATCGTCGTGGTCGCTTGCAGCAGGTGCAACCTACTCGACTCCTGACGTCATCAAGCGGGTCGAGGAAATCGGATCAAAACGGATTACGCTGTCGGGGGGTGAACCGTTCGCTCAAATCGAAGCACTTGAACAGCTCGTCCTGGTATTGCGACCGGACTATGAGATTTATTTGTTCACCGGGTATCGGATTGAAGACTTAGTTAAAGATGAACGCGCGTGTCGAATCTTACGGCAGGTGGATTGTTTGATTGACGGACCCTACATGGAGCAGCTCCATGATACGAGCCTTGCCATCCGTGGCAGTACGAACCAGCGGATTCTCTCCGCCAAACAGATTGAGGAGTATATCAAGAACAGATAGCGGACGGACTGCAGACAACAAAAAAACGCCGATGCTCCCATGTTTCATCCGGAGTCATCGGCGTTTTCATGTCTATTCTTTTCATTCATAACGGAAGGAAGCGAAAGCTACCGTTACGCATATTTTTTTTCGGCGACCGGTTTGACGACCGATAATGTTTCCGATGGACGCTTTTTAATGAAGAACGAAAGGATTAAGGCGAACAAGGCGAGCAATGTCGCGATGAAGAACGTATCGTTAATCCCTTCGACCATTGCTTGTGTCATGATCGTTTTCGGTGCTGTCGTCGGTGTTGCGTTCGCAGCAAGATCCGTTGCGTAACTCGCTGTTCGTGATGTCATGACGGAAATGAGTAAGCCGGAACCGATTGCTCCTGATACTTGCGATAACGTATTGTTGAGTGCCGTACCGTGCGGTGTCAAATGTTGTGGAATATGATTGAGACCGTTCGTCATGACGGGCATCATCACCATTGAGATTCCGAGGAAACGTAATGTGTACATGATGACGAGGAACGAATACGCTGTATCTGCCGTCAAACGACTGAAGAAGAACGTTGTTAAGACTGTCAACGACAATCCGATGATGGCAAGCACCCGGGCACCGAACCGGTCAAACAAGCGACCTGTGATCGGAGACATAAACGCCATGACGAGTGCACCGGGTAACATCAAGAGTCCAGAGTGGAACGGGGAAATCCCGCGAATCGTTTGGACATAAATCGGCATCAAGATCATCGCCGAGAACATCGACATGTTAAGGACCATCGAAATCCCTTGTGATAAAGCAAACATCGGATATTTAAAAATCCGGAATTCAAGCATCGGTTCGTCGAGACGTAATTGTCGTATAATGAATGAGACGAGACTGATGACGCCGACTGTTAAGGAGCCGATGACAGCGAATGATCCCCAACCGGCTGAACCGGCTGAACTGAATCCATACAACAAGCCCCCGAATCCAAAACTGGACAACACGAGTGACAGGCGATCGATGCGTAAACTGCTTGTGACGACTTCTTTTTTTAGTAAGAAGAAACCAAGAACAAGAACAAGTGCAGCAATCGGTGTCACGATGTGGAACAGCATCGGCCATTCGTAATGCTCAAGGACCCAACCGGACAGGGTCGGACCGATTGCCGGTGCAAATGTGATGACGAGTCCGAAAATCCCCATCGCTTGTCCGCGTTTCTCGATTGGGAAGCCGGTGATCAAGACGTTCATTAATAATGGCATCATGATAGCAGAACCAGATGCTTGTAACATCCGTGCACCGAGTAAGACGGGGAAGAGCTCCGTTTGACCCGCGACGATGGTTCCAATCGTAAATAAGCTCATCGCCGTTAGAAACAGCTGGCGGGTTGAGAACTTTTGGACGAGAAAGGCAGACGTCGGAATCATGATGCCGTTGACGAGCATATAGCCCGTTGTCAGCCACTGGGCCGTACTGGTTTGAATATCGAGCGAAACCATAATGGAAGGTAAGGCGATATTTAATAGCGTCGAGTTGAGGACGGCAACGAACGCGCCTGCCATGAGGACAGCTAAAATAAGATAAAGTCGAGATGATTGCTTGGTTGATTGCATTTCGTTATGCTCCTTTTATACTACGTGTCTAATTTGTTATACTTCAATTCTACAACTTAGCTATCTTACCGCCTGAAGCAAAACATTACAAATTATTTGCTTTATACACTAAAATAAAAAAGATTGAGGTAAAATCGAATGTACTCAAAAAGATCTTTTACTAGAAGAGGGATTAGAAAATGAACCCAAAAAAGAAACAACTCCTGGATGCTGCATATCGTCTGTTCGTCGAAAAGGGATACCAGTCCACATCGATTCAAGATATTCTCGAGCATAGTAATGTCTCGAAAGGGACGTTCTATAACTACTTTTCATCGAAAAACGAATTGTTCATCGACGTATTTAACGTCGTCTTTGAAAAAATGCGTAATGTTCGAAAAGACATTTTGGTCGGACGCGACGTGTCGGATTATGAGACATTCATCCAACAAGGTAACTGTTACCTTGAACTGATGCAAAAATATAAGCTCTATACCTTGTTTGAAGAAGCTGTCGCTTCGAACGAAAAAGAACTGAAGGCGTTCATGGAAAAGAACCGATTACTTGAAATCGAATGGACCTATCACCGGATGCGTGATTTGTTTGGCGAGGAAAAAGCACCATACTTGCTTGACTTCGCCGTCCTTTATACAGGGATGCTCCAATACGCGATGTATTTTTTCCGTCAATCGGAAAAAAATACACAACCGGAGCGGGTCGTCCGTTACGTCTTTAATCGGTTGACACATTTCGTCGACGACGTCAGTCGAACGGAAGAACAATTGATTCCACCACGTTTCCTCTCCGTTTGGCTCGATCGTCCGCAAGATGAGGTCGTCATCCGGAAAGAACTGTTCGTAAAAACAAATGAACACATGAAACGGTTGATTGGCTTGTCGGCGATTTCAGACGCTTCAAGGGAAGCACATAACGAAGTGCTTGATTTTGTCTATGAAGAACTGCTCGAACGAAAAAAACCAAAAATTCATCTCCTCCGTCGTGCCCTCGATACGCTCGACGAGGATCCAATCTTCTGTGGACAGGACATCATGGCGACGTATAAAGAAATGGTCGATGAAATCGTGATGATCCGGACAAAATCACAATGAGTCTTGTTTGCGTCCCAAAAAGGTACTATGATAGGAAATAGACAAAAAAAGAAATGAGGAATTATATGTTTTCACAATGGAGAAAGGAATGGCTGCTGCAACCTAAAACAGACATTCTATCCGGAATCGTCGTCGCCTTGGCACTCGTTCCGGAAGCGATCGCCTTTTCCTTGATTGCTGGCGTTAACCCGATGGTCGGGCTGTATGCTTCCGTCATTATTGCGATCATCATCTCAATCGCCGGTGGTCGACCGGGAATGATTTCAGCTGCGACAGGTGCGATGGCACTCGTCGTCGTCCAACTCGTCAAAGATCATGGCGTCGACTATTTACTCGCTGCCGGGATTCTCGCCGGGGTCATTCAAATCGTGCTCGGTTTTTTAGGCGTTGCGAAATTACTTCGCTTCATTCCGCGTTCCGTCATGGTTGGTTTCGTTAACGCGTTAGCGATTTTAATTTTTTCGGCACAACTGCCGCAGTTCGAAGGACAAAACTGGATCATGTACGCAATGGTCGCAGCGTCGCTCGCCATCATCTTAATTTTCCCGCGCTTTACAAAAGTACTGCCGGCACCACTCGTCGCGATCACGATTATGACGATTTTGACGGTCGTCTTTTCACTTGATACGCGCGTCATCGGTGATATGGGACAAATTTCTGCGTCACTACCGAGCTTTTTCTTACCGAACGTTCCGTTTTCACTCGAGACGTTACAAATCATTTTCCCGTATGCCTTATCACTCGCTTTCGTTGGTTTGATCGAGTCACTCTTGACGGCACGAATCGTTGATGAGATGACGGATACGACATCAAACAAGGCGACGGAATCACGTGGACAAGGAATCGCAAATATCGTTGCTGGATTCTTTGGCGGGATGCCGGGCTGTGCGATGATCGGTCAATCGGTCATCAATGTCACATCAGGTGGACGTGGTCGTCTATCGACCTTTACAGCAGGAGCATTCTTGATGCTGCTGATGGTCACGATGAATGACTTATTAATGACGATTCCGATGGGGGCACTCGTCGGTGTCATGTTCTTTGTATCGTATGCGACCTTTGATTGGGGTTCATTTAAAATGTTGAAGAATTCACCGAAAAGTGACTCTGCTGTCATGCTCGCGACAGTCATCGTGACGGTCTTGACGGATGATTTATCGATGGGGGTACTCGTCGGAATCTTGCTTGCAGCGATTCTCTTTGCGTCAAAAATTTCGCGCATCAACATGACACGTCGTGTTGAAAACGATCAAGTCACGTATCAAATCAATGGACCGATTTTCTTTGCCTCGACGACGACATTTACTGAACAGTTTGATATCGTAGCCGATGCACAAATGAAACAAGTCGTCATTGACTTTACGAACGCCCATTTATTTGATGATTCCGCGACGGAAGCAATTGAAACGGTTGTCTTGAAATATCAGGCAGCAGGGACGAAAGTAGAACTCGTTGCATTAAATGAAGAATCACAAGCATTAATCGATCGGTTAGCGCACCGGATTGCATAATGAAGGACCGTCAGGATGAAAATCTTGACGGTTTTTTTGTATACATGACCGGGTGAACGGTATACTAAGAAAAAAGGGGGAGTTTTCATGAAATGGTTTCGATTTGAACAAGAAGGACGGGAACGGATTGGTGTGGAGTCGGACGGACACCGGTATGACGTGACGACACAAGCCTATACGGATTCATTGCTCGAAGTCATCACACGGGGGTTTGAGATGGATGTTGATTTAGACATCGCACCATTGATTACAGAAGATGTCCGCTTGCTCGCGCCGTACGTTCCGATGCGTAACGTCATTTGTGTCGGTAAAAATTATGCCGACCATATTAAAGAAATGGATACGGCAGGGGCAGGGAAATTTGTATTGTTCACGAAGGCGCCGAGTGCAATCGTCGGGCCGTTCGATTCCATTGAACGCCATGCTGATTTAACGAATCAGCTGGACTATGAAGGCGAACTCGCCATCATCATCGGGACGACGGGGCGTGATTTGACACCTGAAAATGCACTGGACCACGTTTTTGGCTACAGCATCGTCAATGATGTGACGGCGCGTGACCTTCAAAAAGAACACGTCCAGTTTTTCCGCGGGAAGTCGCTTGATGGTTTTTGTCCATTCGGTCCCGTTATCGTCACGAAGGATACGTTTGATCCGACTGACGTCCTGGTCGAGACGCGTGTCAACGGGCAAGTGCGTCAATCCGGTTCGACGAAGTTGATGATTCGTGACATCGTGACGATTTTGACGGAAGTCTCGCGCGGGATGACACTCGAAGCAGGAGATATCATTGCGACAGGGACACCAGCTGGCGTCGGTCATGGGATGAAACCCCCAGTATACTTACAGACAGGGGATATCGTCGATGTTTCGATTGAAGGAATCGGTCACCTTCGCAATGAAGTCAAGGTATAAAGCACAAACCTAACTGAAGTTGAAAGGCTGATTTACCTGTCTTTATAAACCGTTCACTCGTTGAACGGTTTTTTTGTGTAAACCGTCATATTGTGACCGTTTTTGATGTATAATTAGTATGAAATCGACATTACTGTCGAATAAAGTCGTAAAATGAATGTTTTTTAGAGAAATAAATAAAAAAATGAACGTTTTTGGTTGATTTTTAAATGTAAACGCTTTATATTAAAGATGCGGAGGGAAACCAATGTTAACGAAAAAACGTCATCAGCTGATTCTTGAGCTACTCGCTCGAGAAGAAGTCGTCAAAATGCAGACGATTGTCGAACGGACGGGAGCTAGTGAATCGACCATCCGTCGCGATTTATCACAACTGGAAACTGCTGGTCACTTACGCCGTGTTCACGGGGGAGCGACGGCAAACCATCTGCAGATTGATGAGCCGAGTTATGTCGAGAAAACAGATCGTTTCGTCGATGAGAAAAATCAAATTGCCCGAGCGGCGGCTGATTTAATCGAAGACGGCATGTATGTCTATCTCGATGCTGGAACGACGACGCTTGCCATCGTTCCTTATCTCGAACAGAAGGCGATTACGGTCGTGACGAACAGTCTTCCTCTTGCGAATACGTTACTCTACCACCGTATCCCGACGTTCGTCGTCGGAGGGCAACTCAAGCATTCGACGCAAGCACTGGTCGGCTACAATGCACGTGAAGGAATGTTGATTTACCACTTTGATGTCGCATTTCTTGGGATGAACGGCGTTCATCCGACGCAAGGGTTTACGACACCAGATCCGGAAGAGGCACTCGTAAAGAAGACAGCGATTGAGTTAGCGAAAAAATCGTATGTGTTGGTCGACGAAACCAAGTTGGATGAAATCAGTTTTAGTCGCGTTGCACCACTTCGTGCGGCGACGATTATCACGATGGCATCGAACGAACAAACAGCGAAATACAGTCAATATACAGAGGTGGTGAACGCGAAATGATTTATACACTGACACTCAACCCATCAATCGATTATTACGTATCGTTACCGGTATTTGAGGCAGGACAAGTCAATCGTGTCGAACAAGCAGAAAAAGTAGCAGGTGGAAAAGGAATCAACGTTTCACTCGTCTTAAAAAATTATGACGTCGAGACAGAAGCACTCGGTTTTTTAGGCGGAAGTACGGGACAATTCATTCGAAGTGAACTTGAAAAACAAGGCGTACTGACAGCTTTCACACCGATTGCTGACGAAACCCGGATTAACGTTAAAATTCGTGCCGATCAAGAATCGGAACTAAATGCAGCAGGTCCAGTTATTCAGGATGCAGAACTAGAGACGCTGCTCGCAACATTCGAAACAATGCAGTCAGGTGACATCGTCGTCTTCGCCGGAAGTATCCCAAGCAGTCTTCCACATGATTTATACAAAAAAATTGCACTCTTATTAAATGAACGCGGTGTTAAATTTGCCGTCGATACAACTAAAGAAGCAATGCTCGAAGTGCTGCCGCTCCGTCCATTCATGATTAAACCGAATCATCACGAACTCGGGGAAATCTTTGATGTCGATATCACATCAAAAGAAATGGCCGTCCCGTACGCCCAACAGCTTGTCGAACGAGGAGCGGAAAACGTCATTATTTCCTTTGCAGGTGACGGGGCAATGCTCGTCAACAAGCAAGGGGCTTACACGGCGAATACGCCAAAAGGAAAACTCGTCAACTCGGTCGGAGCAGGGGATTCACTCGTCGCAGGGTTCGTTGCCAGTCATGCACTCGGACGTCCGCCGGAAGAAGCATTCCGGTACGCCGTGACGACAGGAAGTGCTTCCGCGTATTCGTTCGGATTATGTACAAAAGCAGACATCGAACGGTTATTGACCGATGTCGAAGTCGTTGAACTCATTCAATCATAATAAAGGAGTGTGACTACTCATGAAAATTACAGATCTGTTAACACGCGATACGATTAAACTGGATTTACGTTCTGATACAAAAGCAAGCGTCATCGATGAGCTTGTTGAAGTACTTGATCGTGCTGGTAAACTAAACGACCGGGATGCTTACCGTGAGGCGATTTTAGCACGTGAAGCACAAAGTACGACAGGGCTTGGTGAAGGGATTGCGATTCCTCACGCAAAAACGGCTGCCGTTAAATCACCGGCAATCGCGTTCGGTCGTTCGACAGGACTTGATTATGAAGCACTGGACGGACAACCAAGTCGCTTGTTCTTCATGATTGCAGCTGGAGAAAATGCGGACAATGCCCACCTTGAAACACTCTCGAAACTATCAGTCTACTTGATGGACAACAACTTCCGTGACACGATTCTCTCGGCTCGTTCGGAAGATGAAGTCATCGCGGCCATTGAAGCGAAGGAACGGGAAGAAGAAGGTCCTGTTGATGTGACACCGGAAACGGTCGATCAAAACGCACCTTACATCCTCGCTGTAACCGCTTGTCCGACAGGAATCGCCCACACGTATATGGCAGCAGATGCTCTCCGTCAAAAAGCGGAAGAGATGGGTGTCCGGATTAAAGTAGAAACGAACGGTTCGACAGGTGTTAAAAACGGTCTGACGGATGCTGACATCCAAGAAGCGACAGCAATCATCGTCGCTGCAGATAAAGCAGTCGAAATGGACCGCTTCAATGGCAAGCACGTCGTTGAAGTACCAGTCGCACAAGGAATCCGTAAACCAAAGGAACTGATTGATCGCGCCGTCAAACAGGACGCTCCTGTCTATAAAGGCAGCGGGTCAGGAAACAGCGGTACACCAGCACGTGGTGGATTCTACAAACACTTAATGAGTGGGGTTTCAGCGATGTTACCGCTCGTCGTCGCAGGTGGACTCTTAATCGCAATCAGCTTCTTCTGGGGAATCAACTCGTCAAACCCGGATGACTCGACGTATAACCAATTTGCAGGTCAATTGATGTCGATTGGTCAAGCCGCATTCGGTCTTTTAATTCCTGTCCTTGCTGGATTCATCGCGATGTCAATCGCTGATAAACCAGGTCTCGCACCAGGTTTGATTGCCGGTTTCCTCGCAAGCCAAGGGAATGCAGGTTTCCTCGGTGGTCTGATTGCCGGTTTCCTTGCAGGTTACGTAGTTCTAGTTCTTGTTAAAGCTTTGAAAGGTCTTCCGAAAGCTCTTGAAGGAATTAAACCAGTCTTGCTTTATCCATTGTTCGGTTCATTCATTACCGGTATGATCATGTTGCTCGTCATCAACGAACCGGTTGCAGCGTTCATGACATGGTTGACAGATTCACTTAACGGACTTAGTGGCGGTAACGCGATCCTCCTCGGTATGCTCGTCGCAGCAATGATGGCAATCGATATGGGTGGTCCAATCAACAAAACAGCATACGTCTTCGGTACGGCAGCACTTACAGCAGGGAACACGGAAGTCATGGCTGCGGTCATGGCAGGCGGTATGGTGCCACCACTTCTCGTCGCGTTCTCATCAACATTGTTTGCACGTAAGAAATTTACACCGCAGGAACGTGAAGCGGGTATCGCAGCTTACGCAATGGGTGCATCATTCGTTACGGAAGGTGCGATTCCATTCGCGGCAGCAGATCCACTTCGTGTCATCCCGTCAAGTGTCATCGGTTCAGCAATCGCTGGTGCACTTACAATCGTCTTCGGCGTCTTACTTCCGGCACCACACGGCGGCGTATTCGTCTTCCCGTTACTCGACGGCCCTTCAGGCACATTGATGGCAGCACTCAGCTACGCAGGTGCTATCTTAATCGGTGCACTTGTCGGAGCGGCAATTCTCTCACTTTGGAAGAAACCGCTCGTCGATCAAGAACTCGCGAAAAAAGAAATGACATCTGGAACAGCTACAAAAGCATCGTAATCAAAACGAAATCACCCTCAGTCCGCTGGGGGTGATTTTTTCTGTTAGGAAATCCTTCTATCCAGCGTACAGACAAAGTGGTGTTGGAGGATAAAAGCTTCTTCCATTTCCGTTGCTTGCCTCTTGCCAGTGCGTGGTCACGCACTTTTCCCGTAGGAGTCAACGAAAAAACGAAGCTTTTTAGGCGATACCGCTAGAAAAAGCAAATCAGACAGTCGATTAAGAGCGCGTTCTGTCTTAAATCGTTTTAGGATTGCCACAAAAGGCGATTCAAGGAGCAAAAGGTGGGTAAACATCACGTCAAAACTGCTGTTATAGTAGTTTGTTTATGAGCTAGATTCATTTAAAGTAAATAGAGAAGAGAATGAAGGGGGGAAACGTCTTGAAAAAAATCATGATTACTAGTTTGACTTTATTTTTAATGATAGGCGGTTTTCTTTTTATAAACAGGGGAGTAGATAAAGAGTATGAAGAAGACGTCAGAGAAAAAATTGTAAACTATATAAACAAAAAGTATGGCGAAGAAAATATTGTTTCAGTAAAATCTGCGTACGACGATAAACATAGAGAGAAAGATAAGAGATATAAGATTGCCGTCAAAATTACCGGTGAAGGATTGAAAGACGATGAATATATGGTTTTTCGCTTGAATGATGGAAAGGTAGTCGAGGAAGGCGTGACCACTGCTTTACCAAAGGAAAATTAGTAAAGTTAGGTTAGATTTTTCTTGTTTTCCATTAGACTAAGTTCGGAGCTAGTCCTTTTCTATATTCTTAAGGAAGATTGTGTGTTAAAGATATGAAATCACCCTCAGTCCGCTGGGGGTGATTTTTTTATTGCGTTTTCATGATATTAAAGGAAGAATAGAGGGCATACTTACATTATGAAGGAGGGATCAACTATGGGGGGTCAATCCTTACAAATTGGACCACGTACCATCAAAACAGGACTAGCCGTTATTTTGGCATTAGTTATTAGCAATCTCTTTAACTTAAGCCCGATTTTACCAGGGATTTCGGCAGCAACGACATTGTTGCCTTCTGTTTATCAAACATGGAAACAATTTTTAGAAGAGGCGGAGGCCAACTTGATCGGTGCCTTTTTAACGTTACTCGCCTTATGGATTCTCGGAGCGAATCCTGCGAACCCACTTGCAATCGGTATCGTCATCATGGCAGCCATTTCCATCCTGCTGGCGTTCGGATTCGGTCGGACGATTCCTCACGTCGTCTTGATGATCATCGTCATCTTGGAGAGTGTCGAAGGGGCGACAGAGCCGTTATGGCAAATCGTTTTGATACGGTATTTACTCGTGATGCTCGGGATTGCGTGTGCCCTCGGTGTCAATGCATTGATTTTCCCGCCACGGTATGGGAACGTTTATTATCAAAAAGCCTCAAAACTATTTGAGAAGCTGCTCGTCGTCACGCGGGCGATCGCTTTTGAAGGGAAGGTCGCTCCGTATCGCCCGGCAATCGATAAAATGAGTAAATCCCTACGCGAGACACAACAATTATTTAACTTGCACCGGGAGGAAGTACGAGGGACACGCCAAAAACATGTCCCGTTGCTGCGTAACATCATCATCTTACAACACATGCAGTCGTGTTTGGAACGGAGTGTCGCGACGGCGGAACGTTTCCGTGAGCGGGAACAGGCTCTGTCGAACATCGCCGATGACTTACGCAGTGAATTGTTCTACCACGTCATGCATATCGCCCAGCGGCAGGAGAAAGTCCTGTTGACGTATGATTTATTGTTGACGGAAGAACCGCTGGCGATGGAAGACTTAGTGAAAGAAAATATTGCCTTCGTTAAACATTCTTTTCTCGATCGTGATGAGCTCGAAGAAGAAGAAATCATGGAAATTTTACCGATTGTCGTCGCGATGAATGAATGGATTCAAGAACTTGAAGCTTTTGAAAAACGGCTTCATGGTGCGCTTAAACGACATGGTACGTCATTATCGATTGAACAGAAATCGGTCCGGGACAAAACATTTAATCGGTTTAAACGTAAAAAAGCCATTGACGAAAGCCAAAAGTAAGCGTATAGTCCTTCTTAACAGCACTTTAGTTGCTAAAAGCGTAACAGCATAACAGAGCGAAAGACGTAGACGAGGACGAAACCGAAGTAGAAACAATCTCCCTGTTTCAGAGAGCACGTGGCGCTGCGAACGTGTACACAGATTGAATCGAATTACAGTTTCTGAGTCTCTTGCGAAGCAAGCGGAGAAAACCGTTATCCCGTAATGAAGTGATTCGTGCGAAGCATGGATTATCAGGGTGGTACCGCGGCTTTCGTCGTCCCTGTCGGACTTGATGTCCGACAGGGACTTTTTGTTGTTTAATTTAATTCAAGGGGGAACTTCATATGTCTACACCAATCATTCCAAGTCACTTACAACCACACGTCGCACCACAGCATTACGAAGATTACACACCAACGGATCATGCGGTCTGGCGCTACGTCATGCGCTTGAATTTAAATACATTGCAACATACAGCACACCCGGCGTACCTCGAAGGGCTCGCTGCTTCCGGAATCAGCCCGGAACGCATTCCTGATGTCCGCGAAATGACGGCGAACCTCAGTCGCGGTGGTTGGGGAACGGTCGCCGTCGACGGTTTGATTCCGGGTGTCGCCTTCTTCGACTTCCAAGGACACGGTCTCCTGCCGATCGCAACCGACATTCGGAAGGTCGATAACATTCTTTACACGCCGGCACCGGACATTCTGCATGAAGCGGCAGGACACGCACCAATTTTGATGAATCCGACGTATGCTGAATTTGTCCGCCGGTTCGGTGAAATCGGAGCACATGCCTTCAATCATAAAGCAGAACATGATGTCTTTAAGGCGCTGAAAAAATTAACGATTGTCAAAGAAAGTCCATTTTCAACACCGGAAGACATTGAGGAAGCAGAAATCGCACTCGCAGAAACACGGACCCATGTCACAGGGATTTCGGAAGCCAATGAAATTTCACGCCTCTTTTGGTGGACGGTCGAGTTTGGTTTAATCGGTGATCTTAACGACCCGCAAATTTACGGGGCAGGTCTTCTGTCCTCAGTCGGGGAAAGCCGCCACTGCTTGACGGATGCCGTCAAGAAACATCCATTTTCACTTGCGAAGGCACTCGCAACAAAACATGACGTCACGAGCATGCAAAAAGAATTGTTCGTCTGTGAATCATTTGAACAACTGCGTGACGCATTAGAAGAGTTTGCACAGACGATGTCATACGTCCGTGGTGGACGTCACGGCCTCATCAAGGCGGTCGAGTCCGGTAATCTGTCGACGCTCGTCTTTGCATCAGGTCTCTCGCTCGTCGGTGTTCCGGCAGCACAAGAAACGTTTGAAACAATTGATCTCGTTCGATTTACTGGACCGACGGCACTCGCAGCGAATGGCGAAGTATTAGAAGGTCAATCACAGACGGAGCACCCGAACGGCTTTACGCTCTTGCACGGAGAAGGGTTGAACGCGGTTCTCGAGCGAGTCGAAGTCGGCGAGCAACTCGAGTGGACGGAAGGGACGTTACAATTGACGGGTCATGTCGCAGCAATCGAGCAAGTGAACGGTAAACGTGCCATCGCCGTCCTGAAAGACGCTCGATTAACGAAAAATGGTGTGACGGAGCAATTCGATCAACTGGATCTCGTGATTGGTGCGATTACGTCAACCTTCCCGGGAACAGAAGTTGAAGCCTTAAAACCGATTCCGGAAACCGTTGAATTTGAACGGATCGAACGTCCATTGACGGCAGCTGATCCGATTTTTGAAGCCGTTCGTGCCATTCGTGAAGGTCAGGCGAGTCAGTCGCGCCTGTCACAGCTGATTGATCAGACACTTGTCCAGTTACCGGATGCTTGGTTACTCCGGCTTGAACTGCTTGAACTGGCAGATGAAGTCGACCAACCGCGTCTCCTTGACGATCTCGAGCGCCTGAAGCAGACGTCACCGGAACGCGACGAGTTGATCACGCGTGGCATCAAGATGCTTGATCTCGTTCATTCATGAAGCGGACGTTCGAGAAATCTGTCCAAACCTGTTAAAATGAATACGGTTCATGGATGAAACGTAAACATAGGGGAGTGGACAGTGTGAAACAACCAAATTATTTTCAAGACGTGAAACAGTTCCATCACACATTTAATCACCCGGGAGCGGAACGACCAACCCCGCTCGAACTTGAGCGTGGCATCAAACGGGCAACTTGGACGACAGAAGAAGCAGCAGTCGAGTTTCTGCATCAATCGTCTCGGGATGAAGCGGAATTTTTAGCAGCAATCGATTCCCTCAAAGCAGGGATTGACCGGGCTGTTGAAAAATCATTAAAAGAAACCTATCCGACGACTTCCGTCGAACGCCTCGTAGGTCAAGGTGATGCATTGACGGACGCACTTTACTTCATCATGGGTAGCTTTGTCGAAGCAGGGCTCGAACCGGGACCTCTCTTTGAAATCGTTCAACGCGCGAACATGGCGAAACTCGGGCCAGACGGTCAACCGATCTTCCGAGAATCCGATCAAAAAGTCATGAAACCGGACGGTTGGTTGCCACCGGAACCGCAACTCGAGGCCGAAGTGTTACGGCAGATGGATGAAAAAGCATAAGGATGGACTACGATCGAACAAAAAGAACCACTTCCGCTTAGTTAGGGAAGTGGTTCTAGTGTATAGACGAAGTGATAGCGGGAGATAAACGCGTCTTTTTTCGTTGCTTTCCTCGGGCGAGGCGCAAGCCGTTGCTCCTTGCTCCTAGCGGACAACGAGCAGGGTCTTGCATGCCTCTGACAGCGCAAGGACCTTGCACTTTTTCCCGTAGGAGTCAACGAAACGTGACGCTTTTTAGCGGGATCGTGAGAATGCAGACAGTGTAGCGCGCGTTCCGTCTTGAATCGTTTTAAACTTCATAAGTGTAACTTCAGACTGAAACCACTTCCGCTTAGTCAGGGAAGTGGTTCTTTTTTTGAAAGTGAGTAAATATCCGTCCTCTACAATCAGCTTACATTTGATAATCCGGCAGCACGAGCTTGCCGTCCGATTGAAAGACGATTCCTTCCGCTTCGAGGGCCAATTGCTGTTCAATCCCTTGCGAAATTTCACCTTTGGCGTTGACGACGCGATGCCATGGTAAACGTTCCGCCTGACTCATACTATGCAGAATCCGGACGACTTGGCGAGCGGCCCGTGGGTTTCCAGCGAGGCGGGCGATTTGACCGTATGTTGCGACACGTCCTGCAGGAATCGCACGGATGATCGTCACGACGTCCTGCGTGAAGGGGGTCATCGTTCTTCGTTTGTCGAGACGATGTATTGCTGGACTTGATCGTCCTCATCGAAGCCGATCGTGACGTCGGTGATGTCTTGTTGGATCCGGAGTTGCAGTTCGAGTCGGTCTTTAATATCGTCCGCTTGCGCTACGGTCATCGCCGGATCGATTTCAATCTCGACTTCGACGTGGAAGTGGTCACCTTCTTTGATGACTTCAAGTTTACTGATATCACGGACGTCCGGATCTTGCATGATTAAACCACCGAGCCGTGCCGCCATCGTTTCATCGGCTTCACCGAGCGCTCCGGCAGCGTTTTGCAAGAAAACGTTACCGACGACATAAAACATCATCAGACCGATGAGGACAGAGGCGATGCCTTCCGCTTGATGATAAGGCGTCACATGTGAAATGACGACAGCGATCATCGCAACGATGCCACCAGCCGTCGCGACTAAATCTTCTAAGAAGACGAGTCGTGTCGCAGGCTTCGCTTGTTTTAATGAACGGAAACTTTCGAGAATCAGACGTGGTCCTTTTGCTGTCAGTTTGGCATCGTGGGCAATTTCTTTCATCGCCTTAAAGAAGACAGCACTTTCAAGGACGACACCGGCAAATAAGACAGATAGGGTGATCCAGAATCCCGTTGACTCCGTTGGGTCGATAATATGTCCAATCCCTTCATGAATCGTTTCGTAAGCCATGATGCCGACGAATAAAATTGCGCCGAGCAGAACGAGGTTGACGAGTCGACCAAAGCCATTCGGAAAGCGTTTTGTCGGTGCTTTTTTACTGAGCGCTGAACCGATGAAGACAAAGAACTGGTTCGCGGCGTCGCCAAGTGAGTGCATCATTTCGGCGAACATCGCAACGTTTCCGGTTAAGGTGTAGGCAATGGTCTTGATGATGGCAATGATGGAGTTGACGATTCCGGCTGTTAATGCCGAACGATTTCCTCGTCGTAATAACGTAATGAATTCTCCCATGAGTGTGCTCCTTTTGTTAACAAACTATAGTAATAGTAGTAGTCTACACTAAATCGATAGGAGAGACTAGAAAAAAACCGCTCCGCACAAGGCGGAACGGCTGGATATCAAGCTATTACGTCAAATCAACGGTTTTGTTGATTTCGTTCGAGTCGTCATTTCCTGTGACTTTCTTGAGGACTTGTTTGACAGACTTAGTCGTGTTTCCCGTTTCCCAGTACTCGGCAGCTTCCGTATCAATCTTGATTAAGACGACTTTCGGATCTTCGTAGCTTGTCCCGAGATACGCTTCGTAACGGGGGCTCCATAGTTCTTTTTTGCGGGCGACATCTTCGACGATTTCTGCTTTCCCGCGAATCGAGACGTATGATTTGTCGACATAGGCGACGTTGACGCTCGGATTTTTTAAGATTTCATTGTATTTCCCGGTTTCTTTAGAAGTGAGGAACCAGAGATCGCCATCGAACTCGATATCCTGTGTTTGCATCGGACGCGAGACAAGACCTTCATCTGACACTGTCGTCAGCATCGCCGTTTCGATTTTATCGACTAATTTTTTGACCGTTTCGACTGCTTCTTGATTCGTTGACATGTACAACACCCCATCTGTTCATTTTTTTTGCTCACTTTAAGAATGTTCCCTGAATTTAAAATTGAAAACGTCATCAATGAATCAAGAAGCAGTTTTATTGCATTCCGTCGTTTCCGAGGCGTACAGTCTAAGTATGAATTTCACTTCAAAGGAGCGTTTTACACGATGAAATTAAGTATATTGGATCAATCTCCTGTCTCAAAAGGGCAAACCCCATCCGAAGCATTACAAGAAACAGTCGATCTTGCGAAAACAGCAGATGAACTTGGCTACACACGCCTGTGGGTTTCGGAACACCACTTCGCGAAGACACTGGCCGGGTCGAGTCCGGAAGTCTTGATTGCCTACATGGCAGCGGTGACGAAACAAATCCGTCTTGGTTCAGGCGGCGTCATGTTACCTCATTATAGTCCTTACAAAGTTGCGGAAAACTTCCGTGTCCTCGAAGGGCTTGCACCGAACCGGATTGACCTTGGGCTTGGCCGGGCACCGGGCGGCATGCCGCTAGCGACACGTGCCTTACAAGAAGGTTCGTCGCCACGCTTCGGCGGCGCGGACTATGGCGCACAGCTTGACGATCTCGTTGATTACCTAAAAGACGGCGCACCGGCCGATCACCGTTTCGCAGGACTCGTCGCAACACCGGAAGTCGACACGACACCGGAAGCGTGGTTGCTCGGATCAAGTGGCGGTAGTGCGTTAAATGCAGCACAACGCGGATTCGGTTTTGCATTCGCCCACTTCATCAACGGACAGGGCGGACAAGACGTGATGGATTATTACCGTCATAACTTCATGGCGACATCATTCAACGCGACACCGCAGACACTCGTCTCGATTTTTGTGACGTGTGCCGAAACGACGGAAGAAGCAGAACGGTTGGCATCCAGTCTTGATCTGTCATTGCTCTTACTCGAAAAAGGGGTTTCATCAACAGGCACACCGACACCGGAAGAAGCAGCGGCATACCAGTATTCGTTCCAGGATCAATTCCGGATTGCCGAAAACCGGAAACGGATGATCGTCGGAAATCCGGAAGACGTCGCCCGTCAATTGCAAGACCTCGCCGATTCATATGGAACGGACGAAGTCATGATTGCTTCGATGATTGCCGATAAAGAAGCGAAACAACAATCACTCCGTCTCATTATGGACGCGGTCAAAGCAACGGTTTAAATCAATCCGGACGTTCATCTCAGCTTGCTGAGGTGGACGTTTTTTCAGTTTCGGGAATCTGATCTTTTGCAAGACGTTCTGCCCGGACGTCATGCCGTAAGTGGAAAAATCCGATTCCGACCGTCACGAGTAAGCCGGATGAACTGATTGCGAGGATCAGATTGAGCGAGACGTAATCACTTAACAGGCCGAATAACAGCATCCCGATTGGTGTAATGCCCATTGCGAGTGATTCGAGGACACCGATGACACGCCCTAAGTAAGCCGGATCGGTTTGCCGTTGGACGAGCAGTTGAATCGGAATGTTTGACCGGAGAATAATGAACCCTACCGTGAAGGAGAAGATGAGAAAATAAGCAAATGTCCAGTTCGGCGGAACGATACCGAGTAACGGTAATAAAGGGGAAAGGAATAGAAACCCGACCAAAGCAACCGACTGGAACAACGTCATCAATGGACGCTTAATCGTAAAGCGGGGGAGCGCAAGCAACAGCGAACTAAGCAAAAGACCCACACCTAAAGCGGCTTCAATCGTTCCGAACTGAAATGATGTAACGTTGAGACGATCGAGCAAAATGATGGGATAGATGACTTCTAAGGCGATGAAAAAGAAATTCAACACAAGTGCCATCAAGATGAGTGTCGTCAGGACCCGTTGTTTGAATAAATAACGGTAGCCGGATTGAAAGTCTGCCCACATCGAAGGCGGGCTTTCTTCATGAACAGCGGGGATGACGCGGAACGTCAGGCGCATGTTCCACAGCGCAGCGAGAGAAAACAAGCTGAGCGGTAAGAGGGTGAAAAGGTGGATTGGTGCAAAGGCTAACAGGAAACCGGCCAGCATCGGAGCAACGATCGACGAAAGGGAACTGATACTTGAAATCAGGGAATTACCACGCTGTAATTCCGTATCGTCAAGCAAGCGGGGCAGGGAACTCATCAAGGTAACGGAGAGGAATGTCGAAAGAGCCGTTAAAAGGGCACTGACGATCATGTAATGAATCGTATGGACCGGGAAAAAGGTAGCGAAACCTGCAAATATGGCGAGTATGACGGCACTCGTCGCCTCGGTCGTGACGATGATTTTTTTTCGGTTCCAGCGGTCGGACAGCACTCCGGCAATGGGCGACAACAGAATCCGTGGCAGTGTCCCGGCGAGTAAGACGAGCGCGAATTGCAGCCCGGATGACGTTTCCCGTAATACGGTCAAACCCGCGACGAACGTAAAGAGACTCGCTGCGAACAACGAACAAAACTTACCGAACAGGAGCCGTTGTAAATTTTTCGACATCATGATTCCTCCTTTTTGTTCAATTAAATTGAACTTTCCTTTATACTAGAGGAACAGGAGATATTTGTAAATATAAAAGTTAAATTTAATTTAACTTAATCAGTAGAATGAGGTGCCGGCCATGCTTGGACAACGAATTAAAAGTTTACGGAAAGCGAAAAAAATGACGCAGTCGGATGTCGCAGACGGCATCATGACGAAATCGATGCTCAGTATGATTGAGAACGATAAGGCGACGCCGTCCTTACCGGCGTTACAAGCAATTGCGCGTCGTCTGCATGTCTCGATCGATGAGTTGTTGATTGATCCCCGGGCGATCGAAATGAAGCAGCTGATTGAAAAAATCAATGCACGAACAAACGACTATTATGCGGAAGAACAGATCGCCGACATGCTTGCACCCTATTTAGAACCGGCGATTGATTCTTACTGGCAAGGTCGAATCTATGAGATGCATGGAAACGCATTACGTTTTTCGAACACGGAACAGGGCTTACATTATTTCGATTTAGCGGAGGAAATTTACAAGCGGCTTGAATTACGGGATGAACAGATGAATGTACAAATCTCGAAAGTCTATTTCTTATTTTTCCTGCGCCGTTATGAAGAGGCGTACCGAAAGGTGGATGCGATGATGATTCATCAGGACGTCCCACTTGCACATGAAACGTTTCTTGACTATCAAATGTTACAGGCTCTCCGCGTCAGTGTGAACGAAGACAACTGGAGCCAGTCGATTGACTTTTTACGGGAAGGCATCCGTTATATGCGGGAAAAAGGCGTCTACAGTGACGTCAGTAACTATCACCGGTTGCTGGCGTTATTCTTAAGTCTAGACGGAGACTTTGAGGCAGCCGACCACGAACTGGAATTACTGGAACATTTCTTTTTGTTCACGGAAGCAACAGCATTCGAGCGGATTCTTGTCGAGTTGACGAAAGGGTCGATTGCGGTCCACCGAGAGGATTATGAAGGCGTCCGGTATGCGCGGGAACGACTTGTTGAAGTCAATATTGAAGCGTGCATTCATTACATCGGATACTTCGAAGTCAATCTGTGTTTGTGGAAGGACTCAAAAGAGACACTCCCGTTTGACCTCCAGAGCGGTGTCGCTAACATTTGGCGCGGTGCACATTTATGGCAAGTTGGCGGTGAATACGATCACGCGATGATGCTATATGCACTCGCATTAGCGATGCGCGCCGGGGTAGGGGTGGACCGTCGGGCAGAAGTGGAAGAAATGACGAAACAACTGTCACCGGGACGATTCAAACAAGAAATCGAGCAAATCTTAGCGGAATTATCGTAAAAAACAGGGCTGACGCAAAAGTCGCTCCAGACGATTTTTGAGTCCGCGCTTTCCATGGGCGGAAGACCCGGCAGGAAGCGAGGATTGCGCTCCTTTTTCCCATAGGAGTCGAGGATGAACACTCGGCACATCTAAGATACCTATCGAAAAGAAAAAAAGGAGGCGTTTGCTTTACGCGACGCCTGCAGAAAAAAACGCAAAACTTACGCTGTCAGAGACAAAAAAGACCCGACCTCCTGTTCACTAAGGGCAGGAAATCGGGTCTTGTGTCTCCCCTGGAAAAAAGGGGGTAGAAAGTACTTTTTTAGTCAATCCTGTTGCATCAGAGGGCTTTAAAGCCCAGTAATTTTTGAGTCCAGTACTTTTCCGACAGGCGACTGATGCCGAGTGACGGTGTATTGGCATGGATGAATTGGTCATTGTTCAACATGATTCCGATGTGGGTCGGACCTGCGGCATACGTATTCTCGAAGAAGATGATATCTCCGCGGACCGGCTGACGTAATTTCGACAGCTTCTGACCGAGGTACAGGTCGTTGTTCCAGTAGCCATTGACGTTCGTCCGCCCGACTTTGTAACCGGCCGTATTCAACGTGTAGTTGATAAAACCCGAGCAATCGAATCCGCCGTTGATCGGGCTACTCGACCCCCAGACGTACGGTGTCCCGAGATACTGTTGACCGATTGAAATCGCCCGTTCCATGACACCGGAAGCAGGGACAGTCGAGACAGGAGGCGGTGTTACGGGCGGAGTCGTCGCAACAGTCCCAGTCGTAATGTAGCTTTTCGCGACATAATAGTAACCTGTCCCGATTTTGATTTGGTACCATCCGGCAGCGGAACCCGTCGTTTCACCCATCACCTGAACGCTCGAACCGTGGGCAACTTGGGTGAAGACTTGTGAGGAGGTTGTTGGTGCCGTCCGGACATTCAAACCTGACGGCGCATTGACGGTATACGTTTTGGCTTGGTCGACCGGATTGATCGAGACGCCATTCGTTGCAGGCGGTGTTTCTTTTGCTGATGCAGCAACATAACTCGCGGCGACGTAGAGGACTTTTCCGTCGAGCTTAATTTGATACCAGGCGTCAATCGTACCCGTGACCGTCAAGAGCGTTTTATTCGGAATCGTTTTGTAGATTTGTGCCGACGCCGATGCTGCTAAGCGGGCATTCAGTCCGCCACTTGCGTTGACTGTATATTGTTTGGTCGTATCGACGGCTTTAACGGCTGTTGCGACAGGTGTCGTCACTGGTGGTTTCGATGTCGTTTTGACGGTTGATTTTTTCGCAGTGATGAGACTGGCATGGACGTATGCCGTCTTTTTCTTGTAGACGATTTGGTACCAAGAACCGGTTTTCTTTTTGACGGACACGGCTGCATTTTTAGTAAGTTGTCCGACTTTTTTGGAAGCCGTACTCGCTTTCTCACGAACATTGACACCAGCTGTATTCGTTATGTAAGTCGTTGTTGTCGTCGTTTTAGCTGTCGTCGTTTTTGCAGCAGTAGCTGCTTTCACATAACTCGAAGTGATGAATGCTTTTTTCGATTGATAACGAATTTCGTACCAAGAACCTGACTTCTTAACAGCGGTTACCGTTGTACCCTTTTTTAAGGTCGTAATGATGGGTGCGGAAGTAGTGGCAGCAGTTCGGATGTTGACATTTTCGGTTAACGTTAACTTTGTGGAGGCGGCTTCGACCGCGGTCGCTGAACTGACCAACGCGAGCGTCGTCAAAGCGAGAAGTGTCTTTTTCAAGTTGCGTAACTCCCTTCCAAAATGGTTCGAATAGAATCGTTGTTACCATTTTGTCATATGAGATGTTAATTCCCCTGTTTTTAAAATATATTTTTTATGAAAAAACTTACTTTGATTTTCAAAAATAATGATCTGTGTTTTGAGGCGCGATTAATCTAGAGTCTTCTTGTACACTAGAATTAGCTAGGAGGGGAATTTACAAATGTTAAAACGATTTTATCAATACTACATACCGCATAAACGCTTGTTTTGGCTCGATTTTTCGTCAGCCTTATTCGTCGGTATACTCGAGCTCGCGTTTCCGCTTGCCGTCCAGTGGTTCATCGATTCTTTGTTGCCAGAAGGCGAGCTGAACTGGATCATCTTAGTCAGTGTCGGTCTACTGTTGCTTTATGTCATCAGTACGATGATGCAGTTCGTCGTCAATTACTTCGGACATAAGCTCGGTATCAACATCGAGACCGACATGCGGCGCCAATTATTCGGACACGTTCAAAAACAGTCGTTCCGCTTTTTTGATAACACGAAAACAGGGCACATCATGAGCCGAATCACAAATGACTTGTTCGATATCGGGGAACTGGCTCACCACGGACCGGAAGATGCCTTCATTGCCGTGATGACGTTACTTGGTGCCTTCTCAATCATGCTGACGATTAATGCGCCGCTTGCGCTCGTTACCGTCATTGCTGTTCCGTTCCTGATTTGGTTGATTAGTTTCGCCAACGTCCGGATGAATCGTTCGTGGGACAAGATGTACGGCAATATCGCCGAAGTCAACTCCCGTGTCGAAGATAGCGTCTCAGGAATTCGTGTCGTCCAGTCGTTTACGAACGAAGCCCACGAAGTCGCGCGGTTCGAGCAAGATAATGCAACGTTCCGTCAATCGAAGATTAATGCCTATAAAGTTATGAGTACAAGTCTGTCCGGTATTTACTTGACGACGCGGCTGATGACGCTCGCCGTTCTTGTGTACGGTGCCTATTTAAGTTACAACGGCCGCCTTAGTTACGGCGAACTTGTCGGGTTCATTCTCTACATGAACATTTTGCTGAAACCGATTGACAAAATCACGGCACTTCTCGAACTTTATCCGAAAGGGATGGCAGGTTTTAAGCGATTCGCTGAAATGATTGATCAGGATGATGAGCTGAAGGATGCGCCAGACGCAATCACGGTCGATCGTCTGCATGGTGCAATCGAGTTCGATGATGTTAGTTTCGGCTACGAAGCCGATCGATTGATTTTAAAAAATATCAACCTGTCCGTTGAACCCGGTCAGACAATTGCCTTCGTCGGAACGTCGGGTGCCGGGAAAACGACGATTTGTTCCTTAATCCCTCGCTTTTACGATGTTTTAGAAGGAGCGATTACGATTGACGGCATCGATGTAAGGCAGATGACAAAAGCTTCGCTCCGCCAACAAATCGGTATCGTTCAACAAGACGTCTTTCTCTTTTCGGGGACGGTTGCCGAAAACATTGCCTATGGCGATTTGACAGCGACGCGGGCAGACATCATCGCAGCTGCCGAGCGCGCCCATCTCGGACAGATGATCGCTGATTTACCGGAAGGGTATGATACACAGATTGGGGAGCGGGGCTTGAAATTATCCGGGGGACAAAAGCAACGGCTGGCGATTGCCCGGATGTTCTTGAAGAATCCGCCGCTATTGATTCTAGATGAAGCGACATCTGCTCTTGATACGGAGACGGAAGCGATCATTCAAGAATCGCTCGCGGAACTCTCGAAAAACCGGACGACTTTAATCATTGCCCATCGTCTCGGGACGATTCGAAATGCGGACCGGATTCTCGTCGTCACGAAAGAGGGCATCATTGAAGACGGTACACATGACGAATTGATTAAAAATGGTGGTTATTTCTCCCGGTTACTTGAAAAACAACGGGTCTGACATGCCTTTAAAAACCGGGTACCGGCTGTCTTTTCATTTGAAAGACGAGGTGAACCCGGTTTTTTCTTTTGAGGAACTTCGACGCGCATAGTCAGATTCGGGAATGATTTGTCAGGAAAAGGGGAAAACAGAACCGAAGGGAGGGCGCTTTGATGTACGGATTATTTTGTGAAAACTACAATAAGACCTATGCCATTCTCCGCGAGGAAACGTCCCACGACTTCCGCCGTTTTTTTGCCTTATCGTATACGATTCAAGACGTCGTGTTCGACCGGGCGGCCTACGATCGCTTAGCGCATGCCATTAAACGGAAGACAACACGCTTTTCAGCACTTCAAAGTCGTTATACGCCACTGCTGATTTCGCAACTTCAACTTTATAGCGACCGACCGGAACAGTTAGTCGAGCAAGTGATTGAAGCTGAAAAGCATATTAAACGACGCTTCATCAAAGACAAAGCCGTCCGCCCGTTTTTTGCCCTTGGAGAGCTCTTGAATCGACAGCGCGGTACGGACGCTTTGCCGGTCGTCGAACACTTTCGAGCAGAACGCCCGGGGTTGAATGTGACGAAACAATACGTCGTCACGGCAGCATTGATGGACCAAAAACAATTGCTCGCATCCTTCGTCGAGGATGTCAAGACGAGTGAAGAATGGCTCAGTAAATGGATGGGACCGTCAAGCGAACGATTGATTGCCGCTCAAATCCTTGCTACGTCAAACAATCAAGCAGAACAAAAACAACGGATTGAAAATTGGGTGGACATGCTTGAAAAACGGGAAGTTCGCATGTTTGAACGCCTATTCCCGCTACTCGCCCTGTTACGTTCGACTGATCGTGTCGACTTGATATACGTGACACGGGTCGTCGACCGGGAACGGTCGCGGAATCGGTTTTCCGAAGAAGTCAACTGGTTGCTTGCGTTTCATCTATTACTCGCTAAAGCGGGGCATAGCCGGTTGCAGTCAACCTTACTTGTACTCGAAACGCTTGAATTGACGAAAAAACGCTAAAAAGTAGCTCGCCATGTATTTGGCGAGCTACTTTTTTGTCAGTCGAACGTCGTAAACGTTGCATGCTGTTCGACAGGATACAACTCTTTCCCGGCGACATCATTTAAAATCAATTGATTTCGTGAGACCGACATCCCTAGATTGTCGGCGGCAGGACCGTGCGAAAGCTCTAAGTTCGTCGTCGCGTACAACTGATGATTTGTTGCGATGGAACGAACAATCCGGTAATTCGCATCGACTTTCCAAGCCTGATCACCTTCGAACTCGATGTTCAATCGGTCAATAAAGCGCGGTAATGCCGGGACGAAACCGGTTGCTGCGACAACGGCATCCGTGTTCGATGTCCGGACTTGGTTGAGTTCCGTATGACGCATTTTAATTGCAAATGACGTATCGTGCGTAATTTGTTCGACCTCAAGATTTGCGCGAATCTGGACGCGGTCTTTTTGATCGGTCGTCAAATCATAGAGGTGTTCGTAAATGGCCTGTAAGGTTTCCGGACTGATCCCGTTTTGCGACCGCGTGAATTTCGAAACGGCCTCTTGCCGTGTTTCAAGTGGTAATTGATTAAAATACGTGACATAACTCGGTGAAAAGATTTCTTCGCCGAGTTTTCCGGTCTCAAGCGTTTCAAAAATCGTCGAACGTGAAATCCACTCGAGTTCGAGATCCGGCGAGCGATCGCTCGTCAATAGATCAAGGAAAATTTCTGCTGCACTTTGACCCGATCCGACGATGGAAATTTTATTTTTCGACAGGAGCTGTTCTTTTTCCATGACATATTGTGTGTTGTGAATGACGCTTGAATCAAACGTATCGGGAATTGAAGGTTTAGCCCCTGTTCCGATGACGACGTTACGTGTTTCATATGTCTTCCGTTCACCCGTCTTGACGTCTTCGACAAGCACCTCATAACTATCACCCGTGTCCTGAACATCAATGACGCGGGTCGAAAAACATAAGTCATCGAGTTGGGTCGCGACCCATTTCAAATACGAATTGTATTCTTGGCGCGAAATCAATAATTTTTCATAAAAATAAAATGTATGCAAACGATTGATGGAACGCAAGTAGTTTAAATAAGTAAAAGAAGACGTCGGATCAGCAAGTGTGACTAAGTCAGAGATGAAACTCGTTTGCATCATCGAGTCTTTAATCATCATCCCGGGATGCCACGAAAATTGTTCGCTTTCATCAAAAAAAAGTGTCCGTAATGGTGTCGGATGAGCGAGTGCGCTCAACCCTAAATTCATCGGTCCAATCCCGATGCCGATCAAATCATACATAAAGAGAGCCCCCCAAAGATATTGTTCTAAAACAATACCCGATATGGGAGGCAATTGAAACGTCTTGATGTGGAAGATTATAACTGATCGGTTGTCGTCGTCGTTGTTTTAACAGTTGATGTTTTACCATCGCGGATGATCGTCAACGTGATGTCACCGTCCGATTTAATCAGTGCCGTTTTGATGTCGACAAAACTCTCAATCGCCGATCCGTTAATTTTCGTGATGACGTCACCTGTTTTCAGCTTCGCGGAGGCAGCCGGACTGTTCGGTTCAACTGACATGATGACGACACCGGTTTTTTGGGATTCAGGCAACTTGACTTGATCAAGCAAATAACCGGCCGGGAAGGCGGAAACGTCCTGCAAGGCGACACCAAGCGTCGGATGCTTGACTTCACCGGTCGTTTCAAGCTGTTTTAGGATGGGCAGCGCATCGTCGATCGGAATGCTGAAACCAACGCCTTCGACGCCCGTTTCAGCAATCTTCATCGAGTTGATTCCGACGAGCTGACCTTGTTCGTTGATTAAGGCACCACCAGAGTTACCGGGGTTGATGGCTGCATCGGTCTGAATGACGGTCGTATTGAAGTCATCTTGCCCATCGCTGTTCGTGTCTACAGGGACCGTCCGGTCATTTGAACTGACGATTCCACGTGTGACGGAGTTTTGGAATTCACCGAGCGGGTTTCCGATGGCGAGCACGGTTTGACCGGCTTTTAAGTCAGCCGATTTTCCGACCGTGATGACAGCGGGAACGTCTTTTGCGTCGACCTCGAGGACGGCAAGATCGTATGTTGCGTCGCTACCGAGTAACTTTGCACTCAAAGTGTTACCGTCGTTTAATGTCACTTCGAGTTTCGAGGCACCGTCGACGACGTGGTGGTTCGTAATGATGTAGGCCTTTCCGTCTGCTTTTTTATAGATGACACCGGAACCAGAGCCGCTCGCCGCTTCTTCTTGCGTCATGCTGTTACCGGTTTGGTAGTTCGTGACGGTCACGACCGATTTTTGGGCGGATGCGACGGCGTTCGTCACAGGGTCATTTGATGTCGTTGAAACTTGTTTCGGCATCCCGTTTGAAAGAGGTGTATCGGCAACTTGTTGTTCTTGATCCATAAAAAGTGGAAAGGCGATCGTTGCCGTCAAAACGGCACCGATGATGCCTCCTGTCAGTCCGGGTAAAAGTTGTTTTGTTTTTCCTGCCATATCGACCATTCCTTCCGTATCAATTTCTATTTTTACTGTATCAGATAACCAAACTGAAAATGAAATTGCGGACGTTTTTCCAAAATGACTCATCATTCCCCACAATTGATCGACAGTTTCTTATAGTTGAGCGAAAAGGATTCGTCCGTTACACTGAGTTTGGTTCTTACTTATATCAACGGGGAGATGGAAGTCATGAAGTATGTTTTACGTTTGTTGTACGGTGGAGGATTATTATTTGCTGGGGTCGGTCATTTTCGAAACGAAAAAGGATTTGTCAGCATCATGCCGTCCTTTATTCCGTTTAAGCGGTTTTTCGTTCAAGTGACGGGTATCATCGAAGTTTTGTACGGCTTCATGTTGTTGACAGGTAAAGGTGTCGATATCGTTCGCAAGACACTACCTGGCTTTTTATATGCCGTCTTACCGGCGAACGTCAACATGGCCGTCAATCCACAACCCATCAACGGTAAAAAATTGCCGGCCTGGGCGTTATGGACACGTTTGCCGCTGCAATGGGTCTTAATCGCCTTAGCCAAACGTCTGAAATGAAATGAAGCCGCCGAGTCGATGTGATTCGGCGGCTTTCTTTGGATTAAAAACGTTTATTTACAGCGAGCAGGGAAGCTTTCGCAATTTGTTCGTACGTTGAATCATTCGGGTGGAACTGATCACTTGAGAGATCGCGTTTGACGTCACGGACTAGGTTGAACGTATCGATGACTTCAATATCATATTCGAGTCCGAGTTGACGCGACTCGGCATTCCAATTTTGGACGATTGCGTCAAATGCCTCCCCATTTTCACTGGCACGGAAAGGATTATACAGTCCGACGTAGAAGATGACGGCATCCGGATTTTCATCTCGGAGGATTTTAAAGGTCTTCTCCAAGTTGGTTTGAGCTGATTTAATCGTATCAGCAGTCTTTTTTGCATCAAAGTTTGCGACACCTTCACCACGGTTGAACAAATCATTCCCGCCAATCGTCACCGAAATGACTTTTGCCTGGCTAAGGGAGCGAAGGACTTCTTTTTGTTCAAGTTGCTTCAGTAGATCTTCCGTCCGGGCTCCGCTGACGGCGAGATTTTGGAAACGTTCGACGGTGTTGTCTTTTGTAAGTTCTTGACCGACGATTGCTGCATAACTGTTTCCGTTCGAAGCACCGACGCCGCGTGTCAACGAGTCACCTAAAGCGACGTAAGTCCCGCCTTTTGCAACGGGTTCTTCTTTCGTTGGTGTCAAGACCGCCCGTTTTGGTGGATTAACGACGTCGTTATAGGCGCTTGCAAATCCGTACCCGAAAAGTGCGGTCAAGATGAGCGAAACGCTTAAAAATAAAGGCCAAGCATATCGTTTCATGAATCGTTCCTCCTTTTACTGTTACGATGATTGTAGCAAAACTTTAGAAAATGTGCGGTTTTGAAGTGCTTAGACGAGTCAAATCATTCATTATTCCGCTAGAATAGACCATAAGAGGTGAGAAACGTGAATCCAACTGTAAAATTAGAATCGGTCACGAAGGTGATTGGAAAGAAAACGATTATCGATAACATTTCGTTTGAAATCTTCCCAGGTGAAGTCTTTGGATTTCTCGGTCCGAACGGGGCAGGGAAAACAACGACGATCCGGATGCTCGTCGGATTGATTAAACCGACGTCGGGTAAAATCACGGTCTGTGATTTTGACGTCCGCAAACAATTTGTTCAAGCGATGGAGCGGATTGGCTCGATCGTTGAAAACCCAGAGCTTTACAAATATTTGAGTGGGCGCGAAAACTTGCGTGTCTTCGCCCGGATGTTACCGAATGTCGATGAAGCTCGGATTCAAGAAGTGATTGACTTGGTCGACTTGACGGCGCGGGTCGACGATCAAGTCCGGACGTATTCCCTCGGGATGCGTCAACGCCTTGGAATCGCCCAAGCCTTGCTCGGTCGTCCAAGTGTTTTGATACTCGATGAACCAACAAACGGACTCGATCCGATGGGGATTCGTGATTTACGGCAATTCATTCGGAAGCTCGTTGATGAGACAGGATTATCAGTTTTAGTCTCGAGCCACATCCTGGCTGAGATTGAGATGCTCGCTGACCGGGTCGCCATCATGAGTTACGGCAAAATCGTTCAAGTCGGGACGGTCAAGGAGCTCGTCGAGTCGCTTGCTCCAGGTGTCGACTGGCGGGTCGATGATGCCTTCAAAGCAAATGAAATTTTATCCGCGTCTGAAGACGTCCAGGTCTCTGAAGTCGTTGACGCGAATACCGTCCATACATTGATGGATTCAAGTAAGACACCGACACTCAATAAACAGCTGTTTGAAGCCGGCGTCGAAGTCTGGACGATTGAACGAAAAGTCCAGACGCTCGAAGATCTCTTCATCACCTTGACGGGGGGAGATCATATTGCGTAATCCGAACATGCTTGGTCTCGTCCGCAACGAAGTGACGAAAATTGCTTCGAAAAAGCGCTTCGCCGTCGTCGCGATCATTTTAGTCGTTCTTGTGTCGATGTTTACGTATGCACAGTATCGTGACATCCAAGAACAAATTAAGAAACAAGGTACGCTCGATTGGCGTGTCGAACTGCAACAAGACATCGTCGATACACAGAATCGCCTGGCCTCGAGCAGTATTCAAGACGAGTTCCGCCAGTTTTTAGAATTTGATTTAAAACAGAATCAATACTACCTCGATAATGATATCAATCCGAACTATCCGGGTGCGCCGACGTTCATCCGCATTTTCTTCTCACAAGGATTAACGTTAATCTTACCGCTCTTCATCATCGTCATCATGGCGGACATCGTCAGCGGGGAGCAAAACGACGGAACGATCAAGACGCTTCTGTCGCGACCGGTCCGGCGCTGGAAAATTTTGATGGCGAAATGGATCACGGTTTTACTCTATACCTCGATGCTGATGGCATTGACCGCGTTCGTCTGTTACGCGATTTCCGGCATCGTCCTCGGGTATGACGGCTGGACCGCCCCGATTTTGACCGGGTTCCAAGCATCGCCGAGCGGGACGTTCTCGACCGAATTCGTGCATACGATTCCGATGTGGGAATACCTCCTGATGGCAATCGGTCTCGCCTGGATCGTCACAGCCGTCGTCGGAACGATTGCGTTGATGGTCTCTGTCCTCGTCAAGAATACGGCGACCGGGATTGGCATCATGATGGCAGTCTTGATTTCCGGAACATTGTTGACGACACTCGGTTCGAGCTGGACAAGTTCGAAATACCTCGTTAACGTCAACTTTGGACTAATCAATTATCTGGATGGTCAAGCACCACCGATTGAAGGCATGACGTTGCCATTCTCGCTTGCCGTCCTTGGCTGTTGGACAGTCGCGACACTTGGAATCGCCTTTTGGAACTTTACGCAAAAAGATATGTATTAATAAAAAACCCCCTGTCCCGAACTCGGAACAGGGGGTTTTCGCAACGGGCAAGCCCGTCACTTGGAATCGAGAGGCAGAGCCTCTAATGGAAAGCCGATGCAGGTCAACTTCCGCGCTACGTACCAATCGTATCTTAATCATAGCGATTCCATTAATTGGTGTCAAACATGCTCGAATGGGTTTACAGTTGTCGCAAATTGTAAAAAGGTAGATAACAGATAAAAGAGGAGGGGCTATGATGGCAGATTGGGGTATTATGTTGACAGGGTTAGTGATTTGCGGATGGTGTGTATTCAGCGCAATTTATGACGACTTCATTCGTCGTGTCTAATATTTTTTTCGTAACAAATAGGGTACATGTCCTTTTTCTTCAGGATAGGTGCTCTTTTTTTGTCTTAAAACGGCTACGGCAGAATTGTGAATTATGGTACACTGACATCAAAAATGATCAGTGTAGGAATGGTGATGCATAGTGAAACAACCAGTCATCGTCATCGTCGGTCCGACTGCGGTCGGAAAAACGAAGACAGGTATAGAATTAGCGAAGCGCTTGAATGGTGAAATCATCTCCGGTGACTCCGTTCAGGTCTATCAAGGAATGGACATCGGTTCAGCGAAAGTGACAGAAGAAGAAATGGACGGTGTAGCGCATCATATGCTCGACCTTGTCAATCCGGATGATGAGATGAGTGTTGCTCGTTTTCAGACGCTGGCACGTCAGGCGATTGCGGACATTGCAGGTCGAGGGAAATTGCCAATCATCGTCGGCGGGACCGGGTTATACATCCGGGCGATTTTGTATGACTATCAATTTACAGCACAAGCGGAAAATAAAGAATTGCGGCAGGAGCTGGAACAATTTGCAGCGGAGCAAGGCGTAGTCGCACTCCATGAACGCTTGCGTCAACTCGATCCGAATCGGGCAGAGGAAATTCATCCGAACAATGTGCAACGGGTCGTCCGGGCGATTGAAGTCGCCGAGAGTGGACAGACACAAACGTCCGGTAGTGAACCGAGCTTATATGAGAGCTTGCTGTTCGTCTTACATATGGATGACCGGGATCGCTTATATGACCGAATCAATGAGCGGGTCGATTTGATGGTGGGGCAGGGACTCGTCGAGGAAGTCCGGCAGCTTGTTGACGCCGGCTTCGCCGATACGAAAGCGATGCAAGCAATCGGCTACAAGGAAATCGTCCCTGTTTTGAGTGGCGCGCCACTTGAACCGGCGGTCGAACAGTTGAAACGTAACACGCGACGCTTCGCAAAACGGCAGTTAACCTGGTTCCGTCATCAATTTGATGGCGTTTGGGTAGAAATGGGAACGATTTCATTTGAACAAAACTTCAAAATTATCTATGATAGAACAGTAGGGTTTCTGAAAGCGGTTAACTCGGACTGGCCTGAAGACAGAAACAGATAAAATAGAGGGGGCACGGGGTCTTATGAAAGCGACATACAACATTCAAGACTATTTTTTAAATCAATTACGAAAAGATGCGGTTCCAACAACCGTCTTCTTAATCAGTGGGTATCAATTACGGGGATTAATCAAATCATTCGATAACTTCACGGTAATCCTAGAATCAGAAGGAAAACAACAACTGATTTATAAGCATGCCATTTCGACGTTCGCGCCGGCACGTAACGTGACGTTGTACGAACAAGAGGAAACGGAAGAAGTATCGCGTTAAACAAGACGGCCGCGGGGGCCATCTTGTAAGAAATGCAATCCATTTAGATGAAAGGTCACTGCGAAGTGACTCTTCATCTTTTTTTGTGGAGGATGACGAATGGTACAAGAAAAAGATGCCGGCGTCTTGTACCATTTGCCTTTACAGCACATTCATCATAATAACTCTTTTAATTCTTCAAATGCTTCCGCGTATCGTCTTAACGAGACGTCTTTATAGAGACATGTCTTCGTCAGGCGGTCTTCTGTCGTCATCTCGTCGACATACGTTTTCAAGATGAAGCTGTTACGGAGCATCGACGGGGTGATCAATCGTTTGTTATCCGACCGTTCATTGAGTTGCCGCATCATTTTCGTGATCATGACGATCGAGAGCTGCTTCGGCGCATTTTTACTATAGAGCCAGCGGAACGTCATCCGGGCGAAGTCGAAGGCGACGAAAAACGGGTCCGTTGTATGATAACGTGGACGGACGGGTTCCGGAACGGTCTTCAAGTAACGGAGCATGACGTCCTGATCCTCACGCTCGATATGCAATTTGTACGTGTTCCCGAGCCGGTCGTGGACGAGCATCTCTTGCTGGGCAAAATTGAGGTCTTGCATCTTCAGCCCGATGATGTGGTGAACGCGTAGTCCGTACCGGTAGAACAACCGTAAAATCAATTCATTGCGGTCGATCAAGTACGGGCGGGCGACGAGCTGATGATCGGTCAAACCGCGGTCGGACTGATTCGTCCGGATCAACTGGTCATATTCTTTCTGCGACGCGACATGGTGTGGACCGAGCTCATGGGTCGGCTGGGCATACTCAATTAGTTTTGCTTTTGATTGTCGGATTTGATAGTTCAATTGATTGATGACGGTGACGATCCGGGCGACCGTCGCTTGTTTATAGAGTTTTTCTTCGATCAAGTATTCGTTGATGAATGTCTTCCAGGCATCGAGCGAAATTGCTTTGAAATCATCAATCGTCTCGAGCGGTTGGTCGACTTCCGTCATGTACCGGTGAACCTCGATTAAATCATAACGGTAGCGTCGGACGGTCGAGTCCTGTCGACCGCTGACCGTTAAATAGAGGAGATACCGTTCGATGAACTCGGGCAACGTATAATCCAGTCGTTCGCGTGCCATGTTCCGCCTCCTTCAACCTTGTTATTCTTATCATAAACCGAACGAATGTTTCCTGTCCAAAAAAGTTCAGACGGATAGCGGCGTGTGGTATGATTAGGGACGCAGAATGTCTTTATCTTGAAAGGAATGATTTTATGTCAGAACGCGTTATTGTCGTCGGTTGTCAGCTCCCCGATGTGGCAGACCATATTTATGCAGAATCGGTCGCGGAGCTTGAAGCACTCGTCACGACTGCGCACGGGGTCGTCGTTGGACGACTCGATCAAAAACGGCAGGCAGTCGATCGGCGTACGTTTATCGGAAAAGGGAAGGTCGAGGAACTGGTCGCGCTAGCGGAAGAACTCGAACCGGATTTAATTATTTTTAATGCAGAAGTCACACCCGGTCAGATGAAGAACATCCGGATTGCACTTGAAGACCCGGAATCGATCAAATTGATTGACCGGACCCAATTGATTCTCGATATCTTCGCCGGGCGTGCTCAGTCACGGGAAGGGAAACTTCAAGTCGAGCTCGCGCAAATGAGTTATTTGTTACCGCGTCTCAGTGGACAAGGAACGCAACTGTCACGTCTTGGTGGCGGAATCGGGACACGTGGTCCGGGTGAATCGAAACTTGAGACGGACCGTCGACACATCCGTCGCCGTGTCGATGAAATCAAGAAACAGCTCGAAACATCGGTCGCACACCGAGCGCGTTACCGGGAACGCCGTAAAGAAAATCAGACGTTCCAAATCGCGCTCGTCGGGTATACGAATGCCGGGAAGTCGACGATTTTCAATCGCTTGACGCATGCTGACACGTATGAAAAAAATGAATTGTTCGCGACGCTTGATCCATTGACACGTCAGTTCGATTTACCGGAAGGCGGACAAATCCTGTTAACGGATACGGTTGGTTTCATCCAGGACCTTCCGACGAAACTGATTGCTGCCTTCCGTTCGACGCTCGAAGAAGTGCTTGAAGCCGATTTGATCCTCCATGTCATTGATGCTTCGAGTGAACATTATCTCAATCAGATGCAGACGACGAACGATGTCCTCGATGAGCTCGGAGCGGGTGATATTCCGCAACTCGAAGTCTTCAATAAAAAAGACCAGTTGACAGACTTGTTCACCGGCGGAAAATTACTGATTTCAGCACTCGATCCGACTGATATCGAACGGTTAACGCTCGAAATCGAAAAGTCGATCAGTGAGATTTTGGAATATCTCGAAATCCGGATTCCGGTCGAGGCGTTTGCCCACTACAACCCGGCAAAAGAAGTCATGATGAATTTACAAGAACAATATGAAGAGGATGGATCGGTCACGCTCAAAGGGTACTTGCGTAAAGACACGCGTCTCTACTCGACATTGAAACAATACGAGGTGTAAGCATGTTTACAGAATTAACGCACTATGAAACGATTCGTCCCTTCATCGAGACGGCGGAGACGCGAATCGCTCCCAGGATTAAACGGACGCAAGAAATCGCGGAATACAATCAGTTCCGCGTCTTGAACGCGTTCCGGAAACACAAAGTCAGCGATTTTCACTTCATGCCGTCGACAGGTTACGGCTATAACGATGAAGGGCGCGATACGCTCGAACGGATTTATGCCGACGTCTTCGGTGCAGAAGCCGGACTTTGCCGCGCGCAAATTATCAGTGGGACCCATGCGATCGGGATTGCGTTGTTCGGGTTACTCTTGCCGGGCGACGAATTACTGTATATCACAGGCAAACCGTACGACACGCTCGAAGAAATCGTCGGCATCCGGGGTGACGGGCGGGGCTCGCTAAAAGAACTCGGTGTCACCTATGATGTCGTCGAGATGAAACAGGCGGAGACGATTGATATCGATGCCGTTCTCGCCCGGATCACAAGCAAGACGAAAGTCGTCGGGATTCAACGGTCGAAAGGTTATGCGACACGGCGCAGCTTACCGGTCGAAGAAATCGGTCACGCGATTGCGACGATTAAAGCCGTCCATCCGGACGTCATCGTCTTTGTTGACAACTGTTACGGCGAGTTCGTCGAGACGATGGAACCGACCCATGTCGGGGCTGACCTGATGGCAGGCTCACTGATTAAAAATCCGGGTGGGGGTCTCGCGAAAACAGGCGGCTACCTCGTCGGACGGACAGACTTGATCGAACGGGCATCGTTCCGGATGACGACTCCGGGCATCGGCGCGGAAGCGGGCCCGTCGCTCTACTCGCTCCAAGACATGTATCAAGGCTTCTACATGGCGCCGCACACGGTCAGTCAGGCATTGATGGGGGCGATGTTCACATCGAGCATGATGGAGCAGTTCGGTTTCGACACGGCACCGCATTACGCAGCAGAGCGGACGGATTTGATTCAATCGGTCTCGTTCCATGCCCCGGAACCGATGATTGCTTTTTGTCAGGCGATTCAAGCGGCGTCACCGGTCAATGCTCATGCCTTACCGATTCCCGATTATATGCCGGGATATGCGGATGATGTCATCATGGCAGCAGGGACGTTCATCCAAGGGTCGTCAATCGAATTGTCGGCAGACGGACCGATTCGTGCGCCCTATACGGCTTACGTCCAAGGCGGGTTGACATTTAGTCACGTCAAAATCGCCATCGTTTCTGCCGTCGACCATTTGATGGAAAAACAATTGCTTCCGCAAACGCGGGTTTAAAATAATTACAAACTGTGAAAAGACCTTTGATGACAGGTTGTCTGACTTGTGGGAAAGTTGTGTTAACTTTCCTGACATAGCTTGACAACTTGCCTCACAGAGGTTTATTCTCATGGAGTAAGGAAAAAGGAGGAACGACATGGCAGACGTAACACGACAGTCCAAGCCACTGTTTCCGATCGGAGTCGTTCAAGAGTTGACCGCGTTATCTGCCCGGCAGATCCGTTACTATGAAGAACAGGGACTGATCAAACCGGAACGGACAGAGACGAAACGCCGCCTCTACTCGTTCAACGATGTGGATCGTTTACTGTCGATCAAGGAATATTTGGATCAGGGACTGAATATCGCAGGGATTAAAATGATTTTTGACAATGATCTCATCAAACGAGAACGCGTTGCGGAAACGGTCGTCAAGACACGTCCGGAACTATCCGATGGAGAGTTGTATAAACTCCTGAAAAATCAACTGAAGGAAGCAGGTCAACCTGGAAAAACGTCGCTCATCCAAGGTGAGCTCGGGCGTTTCTTCAAGTAAGTACCTGTTACCATATATGAAAAACAGAATCGGAGAGGGGAACTGTTACATGACACGCCGCAACATTACACGAGAAGACATTATGAAAATCGCTAAAGCTGAGGACGTACGGTTTATTCGTCTACAATTCACAGATATCCTCGGTACAATCAAGAACGTTGAAATTCCAGTAAGTCAATTGGAGAAGGCACTTGATAATAAGATGATGTTCGATGGTTCGTCGATTGAAGGATTCGTCCGGATCGAAGAATCAGATATGTATCTCTTCCCAGACTTAAATACATGGGTTGTCTTCCCATGGACTGAAGATGGAACAGGTAAAGTCGCACGTCTCATTTGTGACATTCACAATCCAGATGGCACATCGTTCTCAGGTGATCCACGTGGTCAATTGAAACGCGTACTTAAAGAAATGGAAGAGCTTGGTTTCTCTTCATTCAACGTCGGACCAGAACCGGAATTCTTCCTCTTCAAAAAGGATGAAAACGGTCGCCCGACACTTGAATTAAACGACCAAGGTGGATACTTCGACCTCGCACCTGTCGATCTCGGTGAGAACTGCCGTAAAGAAATCGTCATCGAGCTCGAAAACATGGGCTTTGAAATCGAAGCGTCACACCACGAAGTCGCACCGGGTCAACACGAAATCGACTTTAAATATGCGGATGCGATCACGACTGCCGATAACATCCAAACGTTTAAACTCGTCGTTAAGACGATTGCTGCGAAACATAACTTGCACGCGACATTCATGCCGAAACCGCTCTTCGGTGTCAACGGTTCAGGTATGCATGCGAACATGTCCCTCTTCAAAGGAAACGAAAACGTCTTCTTCGACGAAGAGAACAGCAACATGCAACTCTCTGACGATGCACGCGCCTTCACAGCAGGTATCCTGAAGCACGCTCGTGCCTTCACAGCTGTCTGTAACCCGACAGTCAACTCGTACAAACGTCTTGTTCCTGGTTATGAAGCACCTTGCTACGTCGCATGGTCAGCCCGTAACCGTTCACCGCTCGTCCGAGTTCCTGCTGCACGTGGTCTTTCAACTCGAATCGAAGTTCGTTCAGTTGACCCGGCGGCTAACCCGTACCTTGCACTTGCGACATTGCTTGCGTCAGGTCTTGACGGAATCAAAAACAACTTGCAAGCACCTGCACCAATCGACCGTAACATCTACGTCATGGACAAACCAGAACGTGTTGCGAACGGCATCGATGATTTACCATCAACACTCAGCCATGCACTCGAAGTACTCAAAGCAGATGACGTCGTCATGCACGCACTCGGCGATCACATCGCGGAACACTTCGTTGAGCTCAAAGAAATCGAGTGGGATATGTTCCGGACACAAGTCACGGAATGGGAACGCGATCAGTACATGGTCTTGTTCTAAGTCTACTGGAAACGCCCGAATTTATTTCGGGCGTTTTTTAGCGTGTGGACAAAGCAACATAAAGTGATAAAAGCATCTCTCTTTTCCGTTGCTTTCCTCGGGCGAGGCGCAAGCCGTTGCTCCTTTATCCTCTCGGACAATGAGCAGGGTCTTGCCTGCCTCTGACAGTGCGTTAAAAACGCACTTTTTCCCGTAGGAGTCAATGGAAGAGAGATGCTTTTTAGACCGTCGTGCAGCCGTTTTGAAGATGAGACGAGACAGGAAAGTGCAACACGCAAGCATATCGGTATAAACCTTTCATTAGAGTTTATCTACAGCCTGGAACGTCTGAATTT
Organism: Exiguobacterium sp. s80; assembly: GCF_018618725.1. Taxonomy (NCBI): domain Bacteria; kingdom Bacillati; phylum Bacillota; class Bacilli; order Caryophanales; genus Exiguobacterium; species Exiguobacterium sp. s80. The sequence goes on from NZ_JACSMP010000001.1 coordinate 435,962, forward strand.
ATTTCGGGCGTTTTTTGTGAGAATTCAATTGATGGATGCTTACATTTTTGTGATTTTATTAATTTTTTGATTTTCGAAAGGTGCATGCGTCTATTTAGGGAATAGAAAAATATACTAAGGAGGCGTTCCATATGAAGAAAGGCTATGAGGGAAAAGACGTGACTGTCTACTTTGATCCAGAAGTGTGCATTCATTCCGGTCACTGCGTCAAGAGCCTGCCTAGCGTGTTCGATGTCAAAAAATGACTATGGATTGAAGCGAACCGTGCGGGAGCAGAAGAAGTCATGCGTGTGATTGATGGCTGTCCAAGTGGTGCTTTATCTTATGAACGGAGGGAAGCAAATGGAACTGAAACGAGCAGAACGTAAAATCGAAGCGCATCAGGAAGGTGCAGTGATTGGAGAAATCACCTACAGCGACACGAACAACGGCATGTGGATCATCGATCATACGTATGTCGATCCCGCGCACCGGAACCAGCAAATCGGCGAACAACTCGTTGCCGAAATCGTCAACTGGGAACGGGAAGTTAACGTCAAGCTACTGCCGTTATGTCCGTTTGCGAAAAAAGAGTTTGAACATCAATCGGATTATCAGGACGTACAAGCAAATACGTGAACACAAAAATCTCCTCCAGTCTCTCAAGACCAGAAGAGATTTTTTCGAGTCATTGTTTGTGAGCCCTGACTTTCATTTTGCGAGAAACAACCATCGCGCCGAAATAGGCGACGACGTACAACGCGACCAGTCCTTGTTTTAGCATATAGGGGATATCCATTTGACTCGCGATCAGAAAAATCGCGCACAGCAATATCAAATAGGATATAAACTGCTTATTCGGCACATCAGGACCTCCTTCACTATCCATTAATTTCTATTTTAAAGATAACACAAAGGATGCATCGAAACATGTTAAAGATGAATGAAGTGCTTACAGATACAATCGTAGAAATGCCATGGTGACGACACCGGTCACGACCGTCCAGGATAGACTTTTGCTGAAAATTGCCACCGCCATCGTCGGTAGTGCTGCGAAGACATGAAGCGTCGAAATCGTCGGAAACGCGTCGTCTTGCGCGATGAGTAGATTTTGAAAAAAGAGGGCACCAAGCAGGCAGACCGGAATGAAGGAGAGCCATTCCGTTACGAGGCGTGGTAACGTCAGTCCATGAAGGACAAGAAACGGTAAGACGCGTGGAATCCAAGTGACGAGTCCACAAGCTAAAAAAAGAGCGATTAATTCTGGACGGATTTCCATCGTGTGATCACGACTCCTATACTTGCACCACCGAGCGTCGCGCAAAGAACGGCGACTTCTGGAGAAAAGTAGCGCATGGTTATGTAAAGCAATAGTAAGACGATCAGTAAGAGGCAACTGTTCACGGCAATGCGGGAACGTTCTCCTTCGAACTGTAAGTACAATAAGCCGATGAACATCGCCGTCAGGGCAAAGTCGAGACCGAAGCGCTCCGGATCAGGGAACCAACTGCCGACGAGTGCTCCGAGAACAGTTGCGACGATCCAGCTGAGATACGCAGTCAGGTTCAAGCCGTGCATGAAAGACGGGGAAAGCGTTCCTTTTTGCGCAGTATTCATCGCGACAGCGAACGACTCATCTGTCAGTAATGTCCCGACGCCGATCCGATCACGGATATGCCGGGTCTCAACATGCGGTGCAAGCGTCAGACTCATCAATAAGTGCCTGAGATTGACGATGAACGTCGTCAGGATGATGGCAGAAGCGGGACTATTCAATAATAAAAGACTTGTGATGATGAACTGGGCGGCACCGGCGTAAATGAAGACGGACATGAATCCGACTTCAAGAGGGGATAAACCGGAGGCACGACCGACGATGCCGGCAGAAAAGCCGATTCCGATATAACCGATAACAGTTGGTAAACAGGCTTTGATTCCTGCTTGGAATGAAGAAGACACGATACAATTCCTCCTTTTTTGACATGTAAGATGAGCATAGCATCCGTACTCAAAAATGGACACTAAGTGGTCAATATTTTCATATGTTTTCTTGACATAAGTTTGCTTGAATTGTGGTAAAGACTAAGTGGTAGTGCAAAAATTCGTTAGACGAAGGAGCGTTCAAGATGGATAAATTAATGCAAGATGCCAACCGATTCGTATCAGATATGGTGGAAGGTCTCGTTTTAGCTCATCCGGATTTATATGCGAAAGTCGACGGCGTCAATGTCGTAAAACGAAAAGAACCACTGAACGGAAAAGTTGCCCTCGTTTCGGGTGGCGGCAGTGGGCATGAGCCAGCCCATGCTGGTTTCATTGGTGACGGGATGTTAGCTGCAGCAGTTTGTGGAGAGGTCTTCACCTCGCCGACACCAGATATGGTCCTTGAAGGGATCAAGGCAGCAGACGCTGGTAAAGGCGTACTTCTCGTCGTTAAAAACTATTCCGGGGACGTCATGAACTTTGATATGGCGAAGGAACTGGCAGAACTTGAAGATATCGAAGTCGAGACGGTTGTCGTAAAGGATGACATCGCCATCAAAAAAGAAGAAGATCGCCGCGGTGTCGCGGGTACAGTCTTTGTCCATAAAATTGCTGGTGCGGCAGCGGCGGAAGGCAAGTCGCTTGCTGAAGTCAAAGCAATTGCCGAGAAAGTCATCGGAAGCGTGCGTTCGATTGGGATGGCACTTTCACCGTGTTACATGCCGGAAAGCGGAAAACCTGGTTTCGACTTACATGAAGATGAGATGGAAATCGGAATTGGAATCCATGGTGAAAAAGGAATCGACCGGAAACCGGTTGCGTCCGTTGAAGCAATCGTCACGGAACTGCTCGACCGACTGACAGCAGAAGTAACAGACAAAAAAGTCGCTGTCATGGTCAATGGTATGGGTGGAACGCCGGAATCGGAACTCTACATCACCTACAAGTATGTCGCGGAACAATTACAAGCAAAAGGCTACGACATCGTCCGTCCATACGTTGGAAACTATATGACATCGCTTGAGATGCACGGTTTCTCGATTACGTTACTTCCGGTCGACGACGAGCTCGTCGGTTACCTTGACGCAAAAACGAATGCAATCGGTTTTTAATCAAACTAAAAATTTTTAAAAGAAATAGAAGAGGTGGATTGAAATGAAGTTAACGACAGAACAGTTTCGTGAAAGCTTACTGAAGGCAGCAGCACAGATTGAAGCCCATAAAGATGAACTGACCGATCTTGATCGTGAAATCGGCGACGGTGATCACGGGATTAACATGTCACGTGGTTTTCAAGCCGTCCAAAAAGAACTAGAAGCACATGGTGAGTATGAAGATTTAGGTGATTTGTCAAAACAAGTTGGGATGACGTTAATCAAGACGGTCGGTGGGGCGTCTGGTCCGTTATACGGAACAGCGTTCGTCAAGTTCGCCGGAGCCTTTAAAGGGAAAAAAGAAGTGGAAGGGCAAGAACTGGCACAAGCTTTTGTTGAAGCGACGGAAGGCATCAAGATGCGTGGAAAGTCTGAATTCGGTCAGAAAACAATGGTCGACATTTGGACACCTTTCCATGAGGCCTTGAGCAAAGAGGCGGATTTAAACGCTGCACTCGAACAAGCGCTCCGTGATACAAAAGAACGTGTCGCGACGAAAGGGCGGGCTTCCTACTTTGGAGACGCGACAGTCGGCGTGCAAGATCCAGGTTCTTTATCGAGTGCACTCTTGTTACAAGAAATTGTGGAGGTGCTACATGGTTAATGTAATTCTCGTTTCACACAGTGAAAAACTGGCGACTGGTCTAAAGGAACTGCTTGCCGAAATGGCACCGGATACACCAATCCTGCTAGCGGCCGGTTTAGCGGATGGAAGCATCGGGACAGATGCTTCGCGCATTGAAGAGACGTTGAATGCGCTCGACGATGACGGTGTCATCTTGACGGATATCGGTTCTGCAACAATGAATACGGAGTTGGCCCTTGAACTGTATAGCGGTGATAAAACGGTCCAATTTGTCGAGGCGCCGCTCGTCGAAGGGGCATTCCTCGCGGCTGTTTTAAGTGGTCAATCGAAGTCACTGACTGAAGTCGTTGACGGATTGAAAAATGAATTCGCCTAAATGATTCGCGTAAGACCGATCTCCCTTCTAAGTCAGGTATCTGCCTGTTCGCTTAGAGGGGAGTTCTTTGGTGTGGATTGAGAAGTTGTATGAATTAAGAGGTCAAAGACAAAAAAAGAAGCGATTTCGAGTGATATCGAAATCGCTTCTTTTTAATAGAGTGGTGCAAAAGTCATCGTTGTTCGATTAGACGTTTGCGTTGGCTGCTTTTTTGTTCGGTGTGAATGCCATTGTCGCTTCGACCGCTTTTTGCCATCCGGCATAACGTTTTTCGCGATCGTCTTCTTTCATTTCAGGTGTGAATTGATGGTTGAGTTTCCACTGCTTTTTGATTTCAGCTTTATCTTTCCAATAGCCGACAGCGAGTCCAGCGAGGTAGGCTGCACCGAGTGCCGTCGTCTCATTGATTTCCGGGCGGTCAACTGGAACACCGAGAATATCCGATTGGAATTGCATCAAGAAGTCGTTGGCAACGGCACCACCGTCGACGCGTAACGTTTTCAGTTCGATGCCGGAATCTTGCTGCATCGCTGTCAAGACGTCGCGAGTTTGGTAAGCGAGTGACTCGAGTGTTGCGCGGACAAAGTGCTCTTTTTCCGTCCCGCGTGTCAATCCGAAGATGGCACCGCGAACGTCGCTATCCCAGTACGGTGCACCAAGACCAACGAAAGCAGGAACGACGTAGACGCCGTCTGTTGAATCGACTTTCAAAGCGTAGCCTTCTGAGTCTTTTGCATTTTTCAACATTCGGAGACCGTCACGCAACCACTGGATTGCAGAACCGGCAACGAAGATGGAACCTTCGAGTGCGTATTCCACTTTGCCGTCGACGCCCCAAGCGATCGTCGTCAAGAGTCCGTGGTCTGAAGAAACGGCTTTTTCGCCCGTATTCATCAACATGAAGCAACCTGTACCGTATGTGTTTTTCCCTTCGCCCGGTTCAAAGCACGTTTGACCGAACAAGGCAGCTTGTTGGTCACCGGCGATGCCGGCGATTGGAACTTCGAAGCCGAAGAAGTGATACGGGACTGTGTTGTCGTAGACTTCACTTGATTGACGGACTTCTGGCAACATCGATTTAGGGACTGTCAGGATTTCAAGTAACTCGTCATCCCATTGTTGTTCGTAAATGTTGTACATGAGTGTCCGTGAGGCATTCGTGTAGTCTGTGATATGTGTTTTTCCACCTGAGAGCTTCCAGACGAGCCACGTATCGATTGTACCGAAGAGCAGTTCCCCGTTCTCTGCTTGCTCACGTGCACCATCGACGTTATCTAGAATCCATTTGACTTTTGTTCCTGAGAAGTAGGCATCGATGAGTAAGCCAGTTTTATCGCGGAATTTTTGATTGAGTCCTTGTTCTTTTAGCTCATCACAAATGTCGGCCGTTTGACGCGATTGCCAGACAAGGGCATGATAAACTGGTTTTCCCGTTTCCTTGTTCCAGACGACTGTCGTTTCACGTTGGTTCGTAATTCCGATGCTCGCGATTTGACTCGGTTTGATGTCAGCCGTTCCGAGTGCATCCGCCATGACTGCTAAAATCGAACCCCAGATTTCATTTGCATCATGCTCGACCCAGCCTGGTTGTGGGAAGTATTGTTTGAATTCACGTTGAGCAGAGTTGACGATTTGACCATCATGATCGAAAATGATGGCGCGTGAGCTTGTCGTTCCTTGGTCGAGTGCTAAAATATACTTGTTTTCCATCTGTGAGTCCCCCTTGAATAGTTAAGATACCTAATGCTCAATCAAAATAGCAGTTGATAGATGAAGACGGCGATTGCGCCTCCGATGATTGGTCCGACAATCGGAATCCATGAGTAACCCCAGTCTGATGATCCCTTACCCGGAATCGGTAAGATCGCGTGGGCGATACGTGGACCAAGGTCACGGGCAGGGTTGATTGCATAACCCGTCGTACCACCGAGCGAAAGACCGATGACGACTACGAGGAGACCGACGATCAATGGATTGAGTCCGTCTGCAAACGTATTCGCTCCAAGCGCCAAGATACCAAAGACGAGAACGAATGTCCCGATGATCTCAGATACTAAGTTTGATCCCGTATGACGGATTGCTGGACCTGTCGCGAAGACACCGAGTTTTGCGGCTTGATCTTCTGTCGCTTCAAAATGTTTCATGTAATGAAGCCAAACGAGTACTGCGCCAAGGAATGCTCCGACAAGTTGAGCAGCGATATAGATAGGTACATCTGCCCACGGTAAGTCAGAATTGAGCGCGAGCGACAAAGTAACCGCTGGGTTCAAGTGGGCACCACTGGATGCCGCGACGTAAACACCGGTCATAACGGCGAGACCCCAAGCGAGCGTGATGACAATCCAGCCACCATTTTCAGACTTGGTTTTCTTCAGAACGACACCGGCGACGACGCCATCCCCGAGTAGGACGAGAATCAATGTTCCCATCATCTCACTAATAAAATTACTCATGCAAAAACCCTCCCTTTGGATTAAAGCGAATAGTGCCTTTCTATTTAAACCTAACCCGAATTGATAACGTTTTCAATACAAATAATTGAAATATAGGAATCGAAATTTTCAATATTTAGGTTTAAAAAAATTAGAATTGGATAATAAAAAGACTTTTTCCATGATTGAATGGAAAAAGTCAGGATCGACGTTTTTTTCGTTTCTTTTTAGGGCGGAACCAACTACTCGTATGATCAAGGATGATATGAATCGTACTTGCGGTCATCACACCGATAATAAAAGCAGGCATGACGTCAATCAATGAGTCGACCGTGCTTGCTTGGATGATTTCACTATAGAAGGCTAAAAAGAGTAGCGGAATCAATAAAGCGGCACTGTAGAGTAGGCGGATGACATCTCCGATGATTAAGCCATGCGACCAGATGGAGCGGTGCGGCATAATTTTAACGTATGGCATCCAAAGGACACGCAAAGGGCCAAAACGATAGTAAGGTTCCGATTTTAAGTCTAAGTCGGGCGAAAGCCATAAGGTCCCGACGGCGATTCCGACAGCGGTCGGGAGCCAATCCGTTTGGTTCGTTGCGACCGAATAAACAACATATCCCGTTAGGGCAACGGAGTTGACCGTATCATGTACATTTCCAGAAGGCATGAAAAAAGACCAGCTTAGCTGGTCCCTCTCTTAGTGAATCGTCCGGTAAACGCCGATGACCTTGCCAAGAATCGACACGTTATCGAAATACATCGGGTCCATCGAGTCATTTTCTGGTTGAAGACGTACCTGTTGATCTTCTAAGAAGAACCGTTTGACTGTCGCTTCACTATCTTCGGTCATCGCAACGACAATCTCCCCGTTTTCTGCTGTGTTTTGTTGACGCACGATAACACGATCGCCATCAAGAATACCTGCATTAATCATCGATTCGCCATCAATCGTCAACATAAAGACGGTTTCATTTCCTACATAATGTGCAGGGAGTGGGAAATGCTCTTCTATGTTTTCAATCGCAGTGATCGGAAGTCCGGCAGTTACCTTGCCGATAACGGGGACATGGACGATCGCTTCGTTGATTTCTTCAGGTTTATCAAGCAATATTTCAATCGCGCGTGGTTTCGTCGGGTCACGGCGAATCAGTCCACGTTTTTCTAGACGATCCAAATGACCGTGTACCGTTGAGCTTGAAGCAAGACCAACAGCTTCACCAATTTCGCGAACTGAAGGTGGATAGCCCTTTAACTTCACTTCAGCGATGATGTAGTCAAGGATTTCTTGTTGACGTTTAGACATTTTCCGCATACGAATTGCCACCTCTTTCCGGATTGGTTTTTTTAGGATTTAGGAATATATGTTTCTAGAATTACTATAACATAGAACAAATGAGCGCACAAACAATTGTTCGATGTTTTTGTATTGACCGAACACTGGTTCTGTGTTTATTATAGATTATGCGAACAATTGTTCCGAGAACATTTATTCTAATAACCTATTTGGAGGGATTCATGATGATTCATTCTATTCGTACTCATGCCTTTTCAATTCTGTTTTATACGCTCAGTTTTGCTTTCATTCTTTTTCTTTTAACACCACGACCGGATGAAAAGGTCCACCGATTACTTACGGCGTCAGTCACGGTAGATGAGAACGTAACAGTCGAACAAGTAGCTGAAGTCTACAATGATGGTTCGATGACGAATCAAGAATACATCGACTGGCTGATCAAGAACAATGAGCTCGAAACAAAACATGTCATTTCGAAAGACAAAATCGTTGTACCAATCGCACAACAATGACAGAATATAAAAGTTGTTGAATGAACGAACAGGGGTGTGAGGTACGATGAAAGTAGTAATCTACTGTCGCGTCTCGACGGAAAAAGAAGCACAAGAGAGCTCACTGGAGCGGCAAAGAGCAGAACTGTCGGGACTCGCTTTAACAAAAGGATTTGAAATCATAGATATCATCGTCGAAAAAGAAAGTGGCTATGATGTAGAGCGAGAAGGGATGTTGACCGTTCTTGATTATGTAACGCGTCATCTGGTGGAAGCGGTGCTCGTGACGGACGATACACGAATCGGACGAGGAAACGCCAAAATCGCGATTTTGCATACGTTCAAAAAACATGATGTCCAGTTGATGACGATGGAGTCAGACGGTGAATACAAACTGGCAGATGCGGAAGCGATGGTCCTCGAAATCGTTTCACTCGTTGAGGAATACCAGCGTAAGCTCCACAATGCAAAAATCGCACGCGGCATGCGACGGGCTGTCGATAATGGTTTTAGACCCGAACAAAATCTCAATCGGCAAGGCGAGAATGCCGGCCGCAGTCGAAAGGAAGTCCCGATTGAAGAAATCGTTCGATTACGTGAACTTGGTTTGACGTTTGCTGACATCGCGACGACCTTACGCGGCATGGGGCATGATATTTCGAAAGCGACGGTCAATCGGCGTTATCTTGAATATAAAGAAGTTGTCCAGTCTTATGAATGAAAGCAGGTGTTGTGTCATCTTGACGCGACAAACTTGCTTTTTTTTTTCGGGTCTTTTACAGTAAGGTTACTATTAAAGTGCTCCACGTTGAGTCAAAGAGAAAGAGGGATATTATGTTATCACAAGAACAACTCGATCGAATTAATGAACTTGCCAATAAATCAAAAGTCGAACCGTTAACGGAAGCTGAGACGGCGGAACAAAAAGAATTAAGAACGGCCTATTTAGAAGCATTTCGTGGTTCGTTCAAAAATCAAATGATGGGCATCAAAATCGTTGATGAAGAAGGAACGGATGTTACGCCTGAAAAATTGAAGCAAGCACAAGAAGAAGAACGCAATAAACAGTAAGCAAGTTTTGTATGAATGAAAGCTGCGTCGCTCAATCCGTGAGCGAGGTAGCTTTTTTAATGGGAAAATCAGTAATGTGTATCATGAAAGTCGCTTGAAAAGGGCAATAGAGAGCGCATTCATTTTAATGTGACATACTATTTAGAAAAGTTGTATCACATTTCTGTGTGTGCTAAAATGATATAGAATTTGTGAAAAAGAGAGAGGATGATTGTTTTGACGAACATGACAACAGTAGAATTACTAGCAGTAAATACGATTCGTACCTTATCAATTGATGCAGTACAAAAAGCGAACTCGGGCCACCCGGGAATGCCGATGGGTGCAGCACCGATGGCATTTACATTATGGGCGGATCATATGAACCACAACCCTAAAAATCCAGAATGGTTTAACCGTGACCGTTTTGTACTTTCAGCAGGACACGGTTCAATGCTTCTCTACTCACTCCTCCATTTATCAGGATACGACCTCGCGATGGATGACTTGAAGTCATTCCGTCAATGGAACTCAAAAACACCGGGTCACCCGGAATACCGTCACACAGCAGGTGTCGATGCGACGACTGGTCCACTCGGACAAGGCATCGCGATGGCCGTCGGTATGGCGATGGCAGAACGTCACCTCGAAGCGAAATACAACCGTGACGACTTAAATGTCGTGGATCACTTCACGTATGGCATTTGCGGAGACGGTGATTTAATGGAAGGTGTCTCTGCAGAAGCGGCTTCACTCGCAGGACATTTAGGTCTTGGTAAACTCGTCGTCCTGTATGATTCAAACGATATCTCGTTAGATGGTGACTTGGACAAGTCATTCTCTGAAAACGTCCAACAACGTTTTGAAGCATACAACTGGCAAGTCATCCGTGTTGAAGATGGAACGGATATCGATTCGATTTCAAAAGCACTCGACGCGGCGAAAGCGGAAACAACAAAACCGACATTGATCGAAGTCAAAACGGTTATCGGATTCGGTTCGCCGAACAAATCAGGGAAATCGGCTTCACACGGTGCACCACTCGGCGATGCGGAAATCAAGTTGACGAAAGCAAGCTACGTTTGGGATCATGAAGAATTCTATGTACCGGAAGAAGTCAAAGACTTGTTCGAGGAGCGCATCGAAAAACGTGGCGCTGATACAGAAGCAGCATGGACGGAAAAAATGGAGCAATACAAAGCAGCACATCCGGAATTGCACGCTGAGCTTGTTCGAGCGATCAACAATGAATTGCCGAGCAACTGGGAAGCAGATCTTCCGACATATGATCTGACATCGAAAAAAGCAACACGTCAGACAAGTGGGGAAGTCTTAAACGCTCTTGCGAAAAACATCCCATCAATCTTCGGGGGATCAGCTGACTTAGCTGGTTCGAACAACACGATGCTAAAAGGCGAAGCTGACTTCGATATCGATCCAAGTGGCCGTAACATTTGGTTCGGTGTCCGTGAGTTCGCGATGGCAGCAGCTGTTAACGGAATGGCACTTCACGGTGGCGTCATCCCTTACGGTGCGACATTCTTCGTCTTCTCAGACTACTTGCGCCCGGCAGTCCGTCTTGCAGCATTGATGGGGATTCAATCAATCTTCGTCTTGACGCATGACTCGATCGCAGTGGGAGAAGATGGTCCGACACACGAGCCGGTCGAACACTTGATGAGTTTCCGTGCGATGCCGAACTTGACGGTCTATCGTCCGGCAGACGGAAAAGAAACGATTGCCGCTTGGAAAACAGCTGTTCAATCGAAAAACAAACCGACGTTGCTCGTTATGACACGTCAAGGTTTACCTGAACTGGAAGGCACGACAGTCGAAGGTGCTGAAAAGGGTGGTTATGTCATCGCAGGTGACGTAAACACAGCAGATACAATCTTGATGGGAACGGGTTCAGAAGTTCACTTGCTCGTCGAAGCACAAAAACAACTGGGCGAAAAGGTTGCGGTCGTTTCACTTCCATCATGGGAGTTGTTCGAAGCACAAACAGCTGAGTACAAAGAATCTGTCTTACCAAAACGGATCACGAAACGTCTTGCGATCGAAGCAGGCGCGTCACTCGGTTGGTACAAGTACGTGGGAACAGAAGGACAAGTCATCGGAATCGATCGTTTCGGCGCATCGGCTCCAGGAGACCTTCTATTAAAAGAGTACGGCATGTCTGTCGAAAATATCTTGGAAACAGTCAAGCAACTCGGATAAGTGGAACAGGTGCGCGTTCATGCGCACCTTTTTCATGCATTATCTATGCAAACGGTTAGAATTATAGTATAGTAAAAAGCGACGTTTTAAGTTAGAGGAGGAAGCAACTTGGCTACATGGATTTGGATTTTAATTGCCCTTCTTTGCTTGGTAGCAGGTGTCGCCCTTGGTTTCTATATCGCTCGTCGATACATGATGAACTATTTGGAGCAAAACCCGCCAATCAACGAAGATATGATTAAGACATTGATGATGCAAATGGGTCAAAAGCCATCACAAAAGAAAGTCAACCAAGTGATGCGTTCAATGAGTGGTTCGATGAAATCACCTAAAAAATAAGCAGTTTCAAAAGGAGACCCTTGTGGTCTCCTTTTTGTTTGCTATTTACTGGAAAGATGGCTAATCTAAAATGTGAGACTATTTAAAATACTCAATTGATTTGAAAAAGGGGGGGAGACTTGAATGGGAGTCTTCAAGAAATTGAGTTGGTTTTTTCGACTCGAATGGAAAGCATATAGCATCGGTATCATTTGTTTGATTTTTGTCGCAGGTCTCGAAGTGATTCCACCAAAAGTCATCGGGACGACGGTCAATGGATTAAGTGACGGTACATTGACGAAAGAGCGATTGTTTACACTCGCCGGGGTGCTCGTATTGATCGGAGTCTCGACCTACGTTATCCGTTACTTTTGGCGTTTTCACATCTTCGGCGCATCGATCCGGCTGGGCCGGTTGTTGCGGAGTCAGCTTTATGGTCACTTTTCAGATTTAGACCAATCGTTTTATAAGAAATATCGAAGTGGAGACTTAATGGCGCATGCGACGAATGATGTCCAAGCGGTTTCAATGACGGCAGGGGCAGGGATTTTGACGCTCGTCGATTCTGTGACAATGGGAGGTTTTGTCGTCGTCATGATGGTGACGACAATCAGTTGGAAACTGACGGTCGTTTCCCTTCTGCCGATGCCGTTGATGGTCTACTTGACATCGCGTTACGGAAAGATGCTGCATTCCCGTTTTCATGATGCACAGGAAGCCTTTTCTGACTTGAATGACAAAGTAGCAGAAAGTATCAGTGGCGTCCGTGTTTTAAAAGCGACGGGTGAAGTCGAGTCGGACGTGACGACATTCACGTCGTTATCGGACGACGTCGTTCAAAAAAACCGTCGTGTCGCGAAAATTGATGCGTTGTTTGATCCAACGATCTTTGGACTCGTCGGTTTATCGTATATCATCGCCGTCGGGTACGGAGCATATTTGTTACAACAAGGGGAAATCCGGATCGGTGACATCGTCGCCTTCACTACATACTTAGGTCTCTTGACGTGGCCGATGCTTGCATTCGGCTGGTTATTCAATATCGTCGAACGAGGACGTGCTTCGTATGATCGAATCGAACGGATGCTTGCCGTGGAGCCGGAAATTAAAGATGCGAAGGAAGCGGTGACGACCGTCGATTCACCACGACTCGATATCGCGATTGACCGTTTTATCTATGACACACAGCCGGTTCTCGAACAGATTGATGTCACACTCGAGCCTGGAAAGTCGCTCGGAATCGTCGGGCGGACAGGTGCTGGGAAGTCGACGTTTGTCCGGTTATTAACCCGCGAATATGATGTCAAACAAGGGGCTATTCGAATGGGAGGGCAAGATATTAAACAACTCCTCCGCGAAACGGTCCGGAAGCAGATCGCCGTCGTCCCGCAAGACCATTTCTTGTTCTCAGCATCGATTGCGGACAATATCGCTTTTGCGAAACCGGACGCTTCGATGGAACAAATCATGGAAGCAGCTCGTGTTGCTGCTGTCCATGACGATATTCTTGGTTTTAAAGAAGGTTACGCGACGATGGTTGGAGAACGCGGCGTGACGTTATCCGGTGGACAAAAACAACGGATTTCGATTGCCCGGGCGTTACTCGCCGACTGTCCGATTTTAGTGCTCGATGACGCGTTATCGGCCGTCGATGCGAAGACAGAAGAGGCGATCATCGATCATTTCCGGACAGCTGATAACGAACAGTCGCAAATCATCGTCGCCCATCGTTTGTCGGCCGTCTCCCATACGGACGAAATCATCGTTCTCGACGCGGGACGGATTATCGAACGGGGGACACATGAACAATTGTTGCGGCGAAAAGGCTGGTATAAAGAAACGTATGACCATCAACAACTCGAATCATTAGTTGAACAAGGGGGTGGACCGTTTGAATCATGATATCAATGAAAAAGACGTCTTGAAGCGTCTGCTTCGGTTTGTCGGTCCCTTTAAGAAACAAGTCTTTCTGGCATTCCTTCTCTTATTGGTCACGACGGGTGCGAAACTCGGAGGACCTTATTTAGTTAAAATCTTCATTGACAACTATGTCACGACTGGCAATTATCCAGTCCAGGAAGTCGCCTTATTATTTAGTGCCTACCTCATCTTGCATACGACAGGGATTATCGTCGATTATTTGCAAGCCTTTGAATTTCAAAAAATCGCGTTAAAAGTCATTCAGCGCTTACGGATTGATGTGTTTCGTCACGTCATGCACCTGCGACTCGCTTACTTTGACCGGACACCGGCTGGGGTTTTAGTCTCGCGGATCACGAATGATACGGAAGCGATCAAGGAACTCTACATCGGCGTCCTCTCGACGTTTGTCCAAAGTGGTGTCCAATTGATCGGAACTTATATCTTCCTCTATTTCTTGGACCCGACGCTTGCGACAATCGCACTTGTCTTACTGCCTGTATTTTATTTCGTCATCTGGATCTACCGCAAGTACTCGACGAAATATTATGCAGAAGTCCGCGATTTGTTATCGAAAATCAATGCGCAGTTAAATGAATCAATCAACGGGATGGCGATCATTCAGCAATTCCGCCAAGAAAAACGATTGATGGCGGAATTTGAAGAGACGAACGTCGCCCACCAAAATGGTCGTTATAAAAACTTAAAGCTCGACAGTTGGTTACTTCGTCCAATCATTGAACTGATGCTGGCGCTTTCAATCGCGACACTCGTCACGTACTTTGGGTTCTTATCATTTACGGAGACGGTTCAAGTCGGTGTCGTCTATGCCTTCATCAGTTATCTTGAACGCATTTTCCAACCCGTTCAACAAATCATGCAACGGTTGTCTGAATTCCAACAGGCGATTGTTTCGGCCGACCGTGTGTTTAAGGTTCTCGATACGGATGAACCGGAACCGACGAAAGGCTTGCCTGGTGCAGCGAGCGTCACGGATGGACATATCGTCTTTGAAGACGTGCGGTTCAGTTATGATGGAGAGACGGAAGTCTTGAAAGGGATTACCTTTGAAGCGAAAAAAGGACAGACGATTGCCCTTGTCGGTCAGACGGGAAGCGGGAAAAGTTCAATCATCAACATCTTAATGCGGTTTTATGCCTATCAGTCGGGACGAATTTTGATTGATGGAAAACCGCTCGAACAGTTACCGGAAGATGAATTACGGCGTCACGTCGGACTTGTCCTGCAGGATTCGTTCCTCTTTACGGGAAGTGTCGCTGATAACATTCGGTTGTTTGACGATCGGATTTCGTTCGGAACCGTCGAAGAGGCGGCCCGTTTCGTTCAGGCGGATGGTTTCATTCACCAACTTGACGAGGGATACGATAGCCCGGTCGCCGAGCGCGGGGCAACGTTCTCAGCCGGAGAACGGCAATTGATTTCATTTGCACGAACGATGGCGCGTGATCCGAAAATCTTAATCTTGGATGAAGCGACAAGTTCAATCGATACGGAGACGGAAGAGAAAGTCCAGACGGCATTGAAACGAATGCGCGAAGGGCGGACGACGATTGCAATCGCTCACCGGTTATCGACGATTCAGGACGCCGACTTGATTCTTGTGTTACATCAAGGGGAAGTCGTCGAACAAGGAAATCACCAAACGTTGATTGCGAAAGACGGACTCTATAAAAAAATGTATCAATTACAGTCGGGTCATGTGACTTCGATTACGTAAATGCACACAAAAAAGCCTGCCAGGCGATCTCGCCCGGCAGGTTTTGCTGTTACTTTTTTTAATTAGTAGACAGTTACTGTGACGTTTTGGCGTCCCCAGTTGATGGCTTCTTGCTGTGAACCAACGAGAAGGTCAAGTTTGTTACCTTGAATTGCGCCACCACGGTCGAGAACGATTGCTTCACCGATACCTGAAATGTGCATCCGTGTGCCAATCGGGTATTGTGAAGAAGCTGCTACGATACGCATACCATTGTACGTGATCGTGTTTGTTACATCATAACCGCTAGCAGTCAATGCACGACCGTTGTAAAGCTGGCTACCGTTGCTTGATGGATCGTTCGTGTATGCACTTACGTTCATCGTCACTTTAGTACCAGACTTCGCTGAAGTCGTTTGTTTAGTTGCAGTAGCCGGTTTAGCCGCTGGTTTTGGTGCTGGCTTAGCTGCAGGTTTTGCTTCTGCTTTAGGAGCTGGAGCTGCTGAAGTCGAAGCAGTAGAACCAGAAAGTGTAGTGTAAGCACTATGCACATAGCGCGTTTTACCATCGATTGTTGTTTTAATCCAAGAACCGACTTTACTTTCTACGTTTACTGTTTCACCTTTATACAAGTTACCTACATCTTTCGAGTTCGTAGTAGGTTGTGTCCGAACGTTTAATACTGCCGTAGTGACTGTAGCTTTTTTAAAGTCGAATGATGAGGCAGCAGTAGTATATGCGCCATGTACATAACGTTTTTGGCCATTGATGCTTGTTTTGATCCATGCACCAGAACGTCCTTCGACATTTAATGTTTGCCCTTTATATACGTTACCTACGTCTGCTGATGCTGTTGTAGGTGCTGTGCGAACGTTGAGTACTGCTGTGTCTACTTTTACCGTCTCTGAGGCAGCCTCTGTCTCTTGGGCGAATCCTACTGATAGAGCCGTTGCTGCAAGTCCTGCAGCGAAAACTGCTTTTTTCATTATTGATGTCCTCCTGACATATGCTGTGTTTACTGTTCCTACTCTACACCCCGAAACCGGGTAGTGCGTTTACAGGTCAATGTCATTAAAGTTACAAAAGAGGTCAGTGTGACAAACAGATTGCAAAAAGCGTGTTTTTGTCATTAGTAGGTCATAAAGCATGGTTTTTAATTAGGTTCATAAGTCTTTATGCCTATATAAAGAATAAACGGAAGCGATTGTAATGTACAAAAGTCATGAATCAATCCCTTGTCTAAAAATAAGTTGAACCATCTTCTAATCAAACCGGAGGCGAAGTTTGAGAGAAGAAGGAGGGCATGACAATGAAAAAGCGATTGAACAAAAACAAACCCTCTGAATGGAAAGAGGGTTTGCTTAAAAAGGATTAGTGATCAAACAAGTACACTTAATGGAAGGTGCCACGAAATGACTGCATTGAATTTTCGTTTTATGTGAGGAGCCGCTCATTTGAAGAGCCAACGGCATAAGTTTGCATAATCCGTGTGTACTCGACTAATAACAGATCGAGTTCATGACTGAGCTTCAATACATGTGGGGAGGTGAAACTAGACCGATCTGCTTGAAGATACAGTTCGCTTCGTTTTGCTTCAATTGCTAAGGTCAGTAATTGTTGGCTTGTCATAGCAGTCTCCCTTACATTGGTGTCGTATCCATATTCTAGCAAGTGATTATTCGGAGTGCAACGAAATTTTAGTAAGATAAAGTAAATGTAATTTTTTTGTAATTTGAGAAGTCACGAATCTTTCTTATCTTTTGTGAGATAATAGGTGCTAAATGATGCGGAGTTTGGCAAAATAGAGAAGAACTTCTTCTTATAGAAAGGAGCTGCTGAAATGGAGCTCTCGCTGTGGTTAGCATTTGGGGCAGGGTTACTGTCATTCGTGTCTCCCTGTACGCTACCGTTGTATCCGGTATTTCTTTCGTACATTACCGGAGTATCTGTAACGGATTTAAAAGAAAAAGGTGTCCGGGAAAGGCGTTCACTTTTCCATACACTCGCCTTTTTAGTCGGGTTCGCACTCGTATTCGTCGTCCTTGGATTATCGACGTCACTCTTTGCGGACGTCTTCATCACGTATCGCGATACATTACGGATGGTTGGGGCCCTCGTAATTTTCGTCTTCGGGATCGTCTTAGTCGGTTTATGGCAGCCGACGTTCTTGATGCGTGAAAAAAAATTGAATCTTGGTGAACGCAAGGGCGGTTACATCGGTACAGTCCTCGTCGGAATCGGATTTGCGGCAGGCTGGACACCCTGTACAGGTCCAATCCTTGCTGGTGTCATCGGTCTAGCGGCGACGAATCCGAGCCAAGGTATGCTCTACATGCTGTTTTATGTCCTTGGATTTTCGATTCCCTTCTTATTAATGGCCTTTTTTGTTGGACGCTCGAAACTCCTTGTCCAGTACAGTCTCAAAATGACGAAATTCGGTGGCGCCTTGATGATGGTCTTCGGAGTCATGTTGTATTTCAATGGCTTGAGTAAATTTGCGGCCTGGATGAGTGATATCGTTGGATTTACAGGATTTTAATCGAGGAAGTGATGAGATGATTTGGATATCAACAGGGGGCGCGCTCGTGATGGGGTTACTCATCAGCTTCATACGGGTGAAGGCGTCGGCGAAACCGACAAATGCCAAAAAGATTTTAATCCCTCCGTTCGCGATGTCGACCGGGATGTTGCAATTTTTATACCCGGCATCTCGTCTGACATGGACGGAGGTCGCGGAAGCATTGATTGTCGGGATGATTTTCAGTGTCTTCTTGATTAAGACGTCAAATTTTTATGAAGCAGAAGGTCAAATTTATTTGCAACGGTCAAAAGCATTTTTTATCGTCTTATTCGGAATCTTACTCGTACGGACGGTCGCAAAATTTATGATCGGGGGTCAAATCGATATTTTTGAGACAGGTGGAATTTTTTATCTCGTCGCGTTCGGAATGATCGTCCCGTGGCGAATCGCCATGTATCTGAAGTACAAACAAGTTAAGTCGGGGATTGTTCCCGTCGAACATTTACCACAATCATGAAAAATGACCGTCTTGTCCGATTTACTGGACAAAGCGGTCATTTTTTGAATACATCACATAGAATCTCGTTCACTCAGAGTAGATTGATTCTGCCATCATTAACGTTGGAAGTAGAGTTCGTATTCACGCCAATCGATTGCGTGTTCTTTTAAGGCTTTTTTCAAAAAATTATGATCACGTTTTGGAGTCGCTGAAATATATCCTTTGACGACAAGCTCTGACGTCATGACCGATGCATGTTCTTCAAGTGCGAACTGACCGATCCGTCCGGCAATTTTCCGCCGTGCGACGTCACGAAACGCCGCCGGAACAGGCATGACGAGGGCATTCAATAACTCCATTGTCTCGTCCGTCCACAAGTGTCGTGTTTGGTCGATGTACTCATCTTCCCAATCCATCATCGATTTGCCGTCTTCTTTCGGGAGTTTTTTTAAGAACTTCCGGAACATGAAGAAGCCGCCAATCGCCATTAGTGTAATCATGATAAAGCCCCAGAGCAAAATTCCGTTCATGAACCATGCCATCCGTGACTCATCCCCCTTTCAACATCATTTATAGATTAGCATAAATGGTTTTCTCATGCTATGATGAATGACGGAGAAAGTGAGGAGAAGAGATGTTACAGCCATATGTACAATTAGATGAATCCGGACGACCGCAAAAGGGGAACTTACCCGAGACAGCAGACGGTCGCGTCGTCGAGTTTTATTATGATACGAGTGGAACGGAAATCACGGTCGTATTCGTGACAATTCCTGCTTTTGATGCCAGTCGCAAGCGGGCATTTACCGTCGGGAAGACGTTTAAGACGATCTCGACTCTTGAAGATTTTACATTAGTGAAATATGACCTTATAGATCATCAGATCCTCGCGACACTTGAAATGTTCGCCGATGGATCGAAGCGCCAAATCGACGCTTCGAGATTGCTCGACTATTAAAAAAAGAAGGAGACGCGGATTGCCGCGACTCCTTCTTTTTATTTCGCGTTCAGCGTGATTTGATCATGGTCAAGCTCGGCGATCCCGCCAATCGGGAACGTAAATAAAGGTTCCGTGTGACCGAAATCCGCATTCGCGATGACGGGGGTTGTTTTAAGTTGCGGGTAGAGACTGACGAGATAACGTAAATGTTCTTCCGTCATCTTCGTCGTCAGTTGGAACCGGCCGAAGACGATGCCACGGATTTCGTCAGCGCCCGGTTGTGCCAGTAACGAAGCAAAGTCACGGGCGAACGTCGCCGGATGGACTTCGTAGTCGTCCTCTAAGAAGAGGACGGCTTGACGCAAATCGGGGAAAAACGGCGTTCCTTGTAATAAGTTCAACGTACAAAGGTTCCCCCCGAGAATCCGGCCGCTCGCTTTTCCGCTCGCTAAAACGAGATGACCGTCGTTCAAGGACGTGACGGTCCGGCCGTCAAACCAGTCATGCCAGTTGACGCTCGGACGAACGGAGATCGCTTGGACGCCGAAGAACATCTTCTTGAAGTAGTCGAGCGTGTAGGCGTCACGCGAACTGAGTGCCCGTAACATCGGTCCTGAGTAGGTGACGAGACCTGTTTTTGTGAAAATCGCATTACTGAGCGCCGTAATGTCAGAGAAACCGCAAAGAATCTTCGGGTGGGTCCGAATTAAATCGTAATCGAGTCCCGCAAGCAATTCGTTTGAACTGAAGCCACCGCGTACGCAAAGAATCGCGTTGACGTCGCTGTCGGCGAAAGCGGCATGTAAATCGTCGATTCGGCAAGCCGGGTCGCTCGAACCGAACGGATTGACGGCGCGGGCATGTTGACTGATTGAGACGCGGAGTCCGAGCGTTTCTAACAGTTCGATGGCGTCATTGATGATTTTTTCATCGACACTCGCTAAGCTCGAAGCAGGCGCAAGGAGACGGACATGCGACCCTGCCTTTAGTTTATCCGGAGTAATCGGCGTCAACTGGCTTTCGATACATTCGATTCGGTTTCCGAATGGATCTTCCGTAAACAATCGCCGGCGCGGTGCAAGCCGATCGTCAAACGTGACCGGGTGACCGGCTTTATTCAAGCGCTCGGCGACACCATCCAAGTCGGGAAACGTGAGGCCGGGATGTGCTTTTTTAGCCGGCTGAAAATTTTGTTCGATGCCAACGTGAATCGCTGCAGCGTGACTTGTAAACCAAACGCCACCCGTCGCACGGACACCGACGGGCTTTTCGACTTCTTTCATATGTAGTAGCCCGGCATAAAAAGCCCGGGTCGCATCTTCTGAAGCAGGTGGCGCAGCTAACTGAACATGATCAAGCATGACGACACTTCCTTTCGTGGTGCATCAACCGACAAATTGTGTGACCCGTTTAAGTTCACGTTCGACAAAGTCTAGATAGAAGGAACCGTCAATGCGGTGGTCAAGACTTTGGGCAATTTCATAAATATTCGAACGGAGCAATCCGAGATAGCCGGCTTCTTCTTTACGGGCTGATCGGTAAGAGGCTGCGTAATGAGCGAGTAAGAACTGAAGGTAGCCGCGATCTGTCAAAAGCGGAATCAATTGTTTTTTCTCTTCCATCGACCAGACGTAATTCGGGTTGTAATACATTTCGGCATAAAGGTGATACGGTTCGTCACCACCTGTGAAGAGCGGCTTGACGCGGCGTACTTCTTGTGTGAGTTTCTCCATCCAATCGAATCGGTCCTGTTTACGACTGATGAACAATGGCAAGATGTACGGATGTGCCTGGTCCGGCATCCGTGAACAACCGCGCTCGTGTCGGATTGCTGCATACAATAGAAGTGCCCGGTCTTCGAAACCACGTTCAATCGCGTACGTCATCCGGCTGAATCCTTCACACGAAGGACAATCACTCAGTTCATCGGAAGGGGCATCAATCCATTCTTCCAAGTATTGATCCGCTTGTTCTTCGTCACCAAGTTTACTGTAAATCATGAAACCGATATAATCACGGGTCCGCGCAAATCCGTTGGCGTCACAAAAGTCGCTAAAACGTTCATAATCCGCCTCTAACAAAGCGATTGAGACGTCTTCTTGTTCAGCGGCATAAATCAAATACGATTTATAGTTCCAGTACAGGTCAAGCTCCTGTTTATGTGTCAGTGTCAGTTCGTCCTTACGAATCCAGTCCATCAATAATGAAAACGAGACGAGGAACGAGCGGAAATGTCCGAGATCAAACTGGTTTTGAGAAAAGGTCCATAATGCTAAGGGGCGAAGTGAATCGTCGGTCGTATCTTCAAAAATCGTCCAAAGTGATTCGCCACGTTCGAGTGACGGATTTTCCTCTTTCAATCGAAGATATAGGCTATTGAGTTCTTCATGAGGGTTCATCTGTACCCCTCCTTTCTTATATGAGTATACCACGCAGCGGATGAGAAATCGTTGATGATGCGGGCGCAACAAAAAATGATTCCGCTACGCATCAATTGCGCCTCGGAATCATTTCAAGAATTTGTGGATGCAGTTCATTTGCCGGATGCAATAAATCCTGGATCGTATAACTATTAAGTACCTGATGGAACGCTTCAATCGCTTCATCAAAGGCAGTTCGTGCAGGGTCAAGAGATGGATGTTCCACCATTCCCTCTTGCGGGTCCAAAAAATGAGTCGTTGGTTCGAACAATTGTACGACGTCACCGAGATAAATTTCATCCGGAGGACTTGCTAAGCGAAATCCACCACCACGACCACGGACAGAATGAATCAGACCATTTTGTCCTAAACGATAGACGACTTTCATCAGATGATTTTTAGAAATGTCGTAACAATCCGCTACTTCCTGGATTCGGACAAGTCGATCCGCATGTGTGCCTGCAAATAAAAGCGACCGGATCGCATAGTCCGTATAACGTGTCATGCGCATATATATCACCTACTTATCCTAGATTCTAAAATGGATAGGAAGGAAGAACAAGTTTAAATATGTTGTATAAAACAAGTATTTTTTATACCTTTTTTGAAGATTGTTTTTATCTAGGGGTTCGGGCATAATGAGGGGGGAAAGGTAGGTCATGGTATGCATTTTGATCAAGCATTACACCTCTTACAAAAGATGGGTCCGGAAGTGGATAAACGCGGTTTCCGCATCGCGAGCCGGTTTTATGATCAGTTAGAAAAAAATCATAGCCGACAGCTTGAACAAATGGGACAGCAGGACATGCGTTTACAAAATCGTGAACTTCGGATTTTACGCCTCAGTCGCCTGTTGCATCACGTGACGAACCAACAAGAACCGAGTGAGTTGTTTAAACTCATTTTACTCGAAGAAATCAATCAAACGAAATCGTTCATTCTGTCTTACCCAGAAATCGTCAGTCAGGAGATCCTGCTCGCCGTGCAATGGGAATTTGAGCTTGAAGCGACAGACCCGTTGCTCGAGGCATGGTCTGTCGTCCATCACCAACTCGTTGATACGTGTCGTCACTTTTGCAAATATTCATCAAACGCAGACTGGAGACAACTCGAAGTGTTGTTGATTGCAGAAACACATCATTTAGGTGCTGTCATTGACGAAGCAAGGTATGCTTTGACGAATCATCGGAAAACGACGCTTGTCCATTTTAACGACATGAAGGCGCTCTCGGCTAAGTTGATGATGACACTCGAAGGACTTATTCAAAAGGGACTTGTTTTCCATACTATGCACCAAAATAGTACGGATGAAGGGGCGGTTGAATTTTTAGAGATGATTGCAAGCGACGACCCGATCGTATTCGTCAGTGGATCGAGTCGGTTCATCGCGGATGTGCAAAGGACGCTGGAACCGCTACCGGTTATCTTTGGTCCATTTGTCGCAGATAATGCATTGCCGTCTTAATGAAGGATTGCCTGAATCGAGTTATTTCAGGTACGAGAGCGGATACCCCGATGTTTTCGAGGGATGTCCGCTTTTTTTGTCGAATTAGCGTTGCTCGTGCGTAAGCTGGTTGGAACAGCGGACTTTTTCAGCTGAAAGAGGAGAACTGATCGTTTTTCTTGAAAGGTATTAAAAGTATCAATGCCGGAGTATTCTTTCAAACTTTCAGGAGGGGTGACATGATTAACATCGAGAATCTGACGCAACAGTTTTCAAACGGAAAAGGAATTTTTGATGTCACGATCAATGTGGAGAAAGGCGAAGTATTCGGTTTTCTCGGACCGAACGGTAGCGGAAAATCAACGACGATTCGTCATTTGATGGGATATATGAAGCCGCAACGCGGGCGGGCGACGATAAAAGGGCTCGATACGTGGGCAAATCAGGCGCAAGCGCGAAGTCACGTCGGTTATTTACCCGGCGAAATGGCGTTCCTTGACGGAATGACGGGGCTTGCGTTCCTCAACATGATGGCCGGTATGCAAGGATCAGACAATCCGGGCAGACGTGACGAGTTGATTAAAAAGCTCCAATTCAACCCGAACACACCGATTCGCAAGATGTCAAAAGGAATGAAGCAAAAGATTGGGATCGTCGCGACATTCATGCATGACCCGGAAATCTATATCCTCGACGAGCCGACGTCGGGACTCGATCCATTGATGCAGAACTTGTTCATCGAACTCGTCCTTGAAGAAAAAGCACGTGGCAAGACCTTCTTGATGTCGTCTCATAGTTTTGCTGAAATCGAGCGGACATGCGACCGGGCAGCGATTATTCGTGACGGCAAAATCGTCGCGACAAAAAATATTCATGAGTTGCAGACGATGCAACGAAAATCATTTAACGTCACGCTCGATGAAGAAGTGGCTGTAGCCGCTCTGCTTGCTTCCGCCTTGACGACGGAGCGAATCGACGTGCGGACGGTCCGGGTCGAACTCCGTGGGAATTATGATTTACTCATCCAAACGCTCGCCCCGTATCACGTCAAGAACATCAGTGCCGATGACCAAAGCTTGGAACAAATTTTTATGGATTATTATAATCAAAAGGAGTTGGGGAAATGAATCTCGCCCTTTATCGTCATATGATGCAGCTCCATCTGAAGATGTTTTTTGGTTTCGGGGTTGGCTCAGCCATGTATGTCACGTTGATTACCTCCCTTTATCCGTTGCTCGACGACAACATGGAACAGATTGACGACATGATGCAGATCTTACCGGAGGGAATGATGCGGGCATTCGGAATGGAGTCGATCAGCAACTACGGTCAATTCATCTCGGCCGAATACTATGGTCTGTTTTATCTCTTAATCCTGGGTGTCTTTAGCGTGATGGTCGCGATTCAACTCGTCGCACGGCTCGTCGATCGCGGCTCGATGGCCTATCTTTTATCGACGCAGGTCTCACGAACGAAAGTCATCGTCACACAAATGCTCGTCTTAATCAGTGGTTTAATTGTGATTCATGTTTTGACATTCGCAGGCGGGGCGCTCGCAGCACGGTTCTTAATCGATACGGACCGAATCGCACTCACTGAGTTTTTCCAAATCAACTACGTCGGGTTTTGCTTATTTTTAGCCGTCAGCGGTTATTCGTTCTTGATTTCCTGTTTGTTCAACGATGAAAAAAATGCTTTTGCGGTCGCGGGTGGGATAACTTTTCTATTTTACGGGATGAACATGATGGGGAAAATTGTCACGAAAATCGACTGGATTCGGCATTTTACGCCGTTTTCGCTTTATGAACCCGGAAAAATCGCCAGTGGGGAAGGAGAGGTCCTCGTCTCAGTAATCATTTTAATCTTGATTGGTCTGCTGAGCTATGGTCTTGCCATCGTCCTTTTCCGGAAACGAAACTTGCCGTTGTGAGGAATGAATCGAAGGGGGGAGACGAAAATCACCTTCGGCTTGCCTGTCTCTTGAGCAGCGTGCGTTTAGTCGCTTTTTCCCGATGAAACTAACGAAACTAACGGAAATGGGGAGATTTGAAGACGAGTCGAGGAAGAGCGTTCCGCCCTAAACATAAGAAACAGGGACCTCTTCTTTCTAAAACAGTAAAAGGCGCATTCGACTTTTCGTCAGATGCGCCTTTTTAAAATAAACGTTAACTTACGCCGACTCGGACAACCGTTTCGCACGGCGAATCGAACGATCGAGTGCCAAGTAGACAAGTCCAGATAAACAACACGCGACCCCGATGGCGCCAAGCGCATAGTCGCCGTGACCGGATTCGAGGAACAACGACCCGAGGAGCGGTGCCGTTACGCCACCAATCAACCACTGCACGCTCGCGGCACCATTATACGTTCCCCGTAAGTGAACCGGCGCAATTAAAGCGATGAACGTCATTTGGACCGGTGACATGATCATTTCGCCGATGGTATAAAGGGCATAAATGACGAGTAAGAGAATGACGATGACGATATAATCCGTTCCGAGCGAGAAGAAGTAGGACGGGACGAAGGCGAGTAAAATCATGCCGAGTCCGAAGACGCTTGCGCCGAGTAACATGACTTTCCCGAACGATTTTCCGGATAGCTTCGCAGCAATCGGAAATTGGAACAAGACGACCATGATGCCGTTCAGTCCCATCAAGTACGGGAAAGGATTTTTTTCGTCCGGTAATCCCGGTAAGGCTTCTTTTAAGAAGACGGGTAACATGTTTTCGACGAGCGTGAAGCCCATCGAGATGAAGACACCAGCCGCAATGAAGATTAAAAAGACATGGTCCTTTCGTAAGACAGTCAGTGAAGAAAGTTGTGGCGTATCCACCGGATGCTCGATTTTTTCAGGTTTCGTCTCACCGATGAACAGCAGGAGGACGAGGGCATAAAGTACATAAACAATAGCTGCTCCATAGAAAATCAAGGACCGATCGATGAAGAGGACGGCACTGCCGATCAATGGACCAAACGCGGCCCCGATGTTATGTCCCATCCGTAAGAGACCAAACGATTCATTCAACCGTTCCGGTGGTGTGACATCGGCGACCATTGCGCTCGCTGCCGGGTGGAACAGAGAATTCGTCAGGCCGAGCGTCGCATTTAAGATAAGCAACGGCCAAAATGTATCGGCAAACGTAAAACCGATTAGGGCGAGCGCATCCCCGACGATGGCGATGACCATCAACGGTTTGCGGCCGTAAATGTCGGCGAGGTGCCCTCCGAGGAAAGAGCCGAATAAAGCGGCAATCGGCCCGATTGCCATGATGACGCCGACGAGGAGGTACGAATCGAGTTGATCGGCGTAATAGAGTACAAGAAATGGTGCAATCATGAACATCATGATGCCGGTTAACGTTTCCCCGACGAACCGGATCCAGATGTTACGGTCGAGCAGTTTTAATGAGTTGAACATAAATAAAACCCCTTATTATTCCGTTTTTAGACAATAGAAAAGACGGATACGCACAAATATGGGCATACCCGTCCTGATATAAGGGGGCAGCATGTACGTATACGCATACGCACACCCTGCTTAATTTTTAAAAAATTAAACGATTGGGTGACGTACAATGATCGCAGATGAGTTTGATACCTGAATCTGTCGCTGTGCTTGTGGCTGTTTCATGTGTACGTCTCCTCCTTCTAGTTAGTTAACTTCCTCGTCATCTTATAGAACATCAGGACGAGTTGTCAACTAAAAATCTGAAAATTGAGTCAATCGTGTGAAATAGACGAATAGCTGAAAATTCGGTATGATAGATTAGTTGCGAAAAATGAGCTGGTTACAAGTATTGAATTTATCGTGAAGGGACTTATTATACATGACAAAATTACAAACTGAAGTCGAGAAACGCCGGATTTTCGGTATCATCTCCCACCCGGATGCCGGGAAAACGACATTAACAGAAAAATTCTTACTCCACGGAGGGGCAATCCGGGAAGCGGGATCGGTCAAAGCCCGGAAAAATTCAAAATTTGCTAAATCCGACTGGATGGAAATCGAGAAACAACGTGGAATCTCGGTCACCTCATCGGTCATGCAATTCGAATACGATAAAAAAATCGTTTCCATCATGGATACACCGGGTCACTCAGACTTCGGTGAAGATACGTACCGGATTTTGACGGCCGTCGACTCGGCAATCATGGTCATCGATGCGGCGAAAGGGATCGAGTCACAAACGAAAAAACTTTTTCAAGTCTGTCGGATGCGCGGTATTCCGATCTTTACATTCATCAACAAGATGGACCGTCAAGCACGCGATCCACTCGAACTGATGGAAGAGCTTGAAGAAGTCCTCGGGATCCCGTCGGTTGCTGTCACGTGGCCGGCAGGTTCAGGACAACAGTTCGAAGGGGTCTATGACCGGGTCAACGAGAAGTTCCACTGCTTCAAACAAGACCGGAAGACGATTGAGCTTGGGGAAGAGGGGCTCGCAAACGACGAACTCGCTAACTCAATCAACAATGAAATGTACGACACGCTCGTCGATGAAGTTGATTTACTCGACGGTGCCGGCAATGCCTATGACGAGGAATTGATTGCAAAAGGTGAGCTGACACCGGTCTTCTTCGGTTCAGCACTCGTCGACTTTGGTGTCACACCACTGCTCGAGCACTATCTCAACTTGTCCCCGTCACCGACACCACGGGAATCGAACAAAGGGAAGATCGAGCCGGCACAAGAATTCTTCAGCGGATTCGTCTTTAAAATCCAGGCGAACATGAACCCGAATCACCGGGACCGGATTGCGTTCATCCGCATCTGTACCGGCAAATTCGACCGTGGGATGGATGTCGTCCTGACGCGGACAGGTAAGAAAATGAAATTGTCGCAATCGACGCAGTTCATGGCAGATGAGCGGGAAACGGTCAACGAAGCCTTTGCTGGAGACGTCATCGGTCTCTATGATTCGGGCAACTATCAAATTGGCGATACAATCACGAATGGTGATCCGTCACTCCAATACGAAGCCTTGCCGACATTCGCACCGGAATTATTCTTGAAGGTCTTTACGAAAAATGCCCTGAAGTCAAAACAGTTCCAAAAAGGGATTGAACAATTGGCACAAGAAGGGGCAATTCAAGTCTATAAGACGGAATACAACGAGGTCATCCTCGGTGCGATCGGTCAACTGCAGTTCGAAGTCTTCGAACACCGCCTTAAAGGCGAGTATGGCGTCGATATCTTAAAAGATGCGGCGAACTTCCAGGTCGCGAAGTGGGTCAAGGTGACAGAAATCAATGAAGTGAAGAAATTGACGGATTCACGGACGGTCCTCGTTTATGACCGTTGGGAAAACCCGGTTCTCCTCTTTGCGAATGATTTCGTCTACGAACGCTTCGTCCAAAAAAATGAAGGTACGATTACATTAGTCGATTCGCCGCAACAGCTGAACGATTAATCGAATCTTGAGAGAGCTTTTCCGCGTCAGCGGAGGAGTTCTTTTTTTACTGCACTGTTTTGCTTCAGAAGAACATGGGTAAAAAAGGGAAGTAGTCCGATTCATACATTTTGTGAGAGGGATGGTGGTAACGATGGCGAAAAAATTTGTAGGCGTTTTTCATGATCAATCCAGCTTGGAGCAAAAGATGCATGCTTTAAAAGAACACGGACATAAGGACTCTGATTTTTCAGTTGTCGGACGGGATGAAGCGGCCGAAGAGACATCGGGTGCGTCTTGGGTCGATGAAATGAAAGCGAAGTTCAGCAAGGAACCACCGTTACGCGAGACGCTGAAACGCGTCGGTCATTCGGACGACGAAGCGGCAAAACATTACGAAGAAGTCGAGCGTGGCGGCATCGCCTTGTTCGTCAAGGAACGGGACGATCACGACCACAATCATGACCATGACCATGATGAAGGACATCGACATGAGGGAAAAGTCGAAAATCCCGGCGTCAATGACTATGAGGCGGAGCAGGATGCGAATCACGAAAAAAGTACGCGGACGAAATGGGACGCAGACGATTTAAATAAATAAGGGACGAACACGGATTGCTTTTTCTAAAAGTAACCCGTGTTTTTTGTTGGAGAAGTGTCTTCGCTACCGCCAGGAAAAAGGCGAGTGCTATACTGGAAGCACTTATTGAAGAGGTGAAAACATGAAAAAAACAGTCGCAACACTTACAGGGCTCGGTTTACTCGGAACGGTCTTTATGACGCGTTATCCATTATTCGGTCGCCGACCGTCTAAAGCCGATCAACAGGATTACAGACGATCCGCCCAGTTCAAAAATGGAAAGTTTCAAAATGAACTGCCGTTTCAACTGAAGATGGAATGGGAGACAACAAAAAGTATCTTAAAAGATTATGGGCGGAAATTGCCGTCTTTAAAACCGGTCAAACCGTTACCGGTCAAACCGTTTGAACAGCGGACGGACGGGACAGAACCGCGTGTGACCTGGTTCGGGCATTCGGCATTCCTGCTCGAACTCGATCACCAGACGATTTTCTTTGATCCGATGCTCGGTCGTGCGCCGTCACCGTTCCCGAAACTCGGAGGCGGACGGTTCCAGACGACGGCACCGGTCGACCTCGATGCCTTGCCGGCAATCGATCTCGTCATTTATTCGCATGACCATTATGACCACTTGGATTACCATTCGGTCCTGGCATTAAAAGACCGGGTCGGACAATTTATCGTTCCGCTTGGTGTCGCGAGCCGCCTGAAAGGCTGGGGCGTCGACGCAAGCCGGATCACGGAACTCGATTGGCACGAATCGATTGAGACGAATGGCCTCCGTCTGACGGCGACGCCGGCCCGGCATTACTCCGGTCGTAACGGGCTTGATCAATTTTCGACGCTTTGGGCATCATGGGTAATTGAGGGATCGAAGAAAGTCTTTTTCAGCGGCGATAGCGGCTACGGTCCACACTTTAAGGCGATCGGTGACCAGTATGGTCCGTTTGACTTGACGATCATGGAGTGCGGTCAATACGATACCCGTTGGTCCAGTTCGCACATGTTACCGGAACAGACACTCGCGGCACATCTTGACGTCAAAGGGGACGTGATGATTCCTGTTCATTGGTCGGCGTTTACACTGGCGTTTCATCCGTGGTACGAACCGGTCGAACGGCTGTTGAAGGAAGCGGCGAAACATGACGTACCGGTCGTGACACCGATGATCGGTGAGAGCGTTACGGTTGCAAGTCAGACCCGTAAATGGTGGCGCGAAGTCCGGTGAAGTTAGGTTAAGTTAAGTGAAACTCTCATCTTTTCCCGTGCTTTCCTCAGGCGAGCAGTTGGATCTCGTTTGTCTCTGACAGCGCGAAAAGCACGCGCTTTTTCCTGTAGGAGTCACGGGAAGAAGCCGAGGTTAATGGACTGCCATCAGATGATGACTCAAAAAACATCCCCGCTCTTTCGCCTGTCGCGAGAGAGCGGGGATGTTGTGTTTTCGGACGAGTTAACTGGCAAGCCGTTCTGATTGAGCATCACGTCGCACGCGCAAACGTTCGATGACTTCAAAACCGAGGACGAGCATCGTCCCGATCAATAAGCCGTTACTGAAGAACGGACGTAACGTCAGTGGCAGAATTTCTGCCAGGACCGTCGATTGCAACAGAATGCTGATCCCGATGACGGCACAAATCGCAAAGGCATGTTTCCGGCGGCTTGTCGTCATGCTGCTTTCAGCCGACTGCCAGGCAATCAGGAACATGTGCGGTAACGTCGCGAGTAACGCTGCACTGGCGACACTACGCGGCAATGTCGCGATGATGCCGATGATGCTCGGGAAAAAACCGACCAAGGCAATGACGAGTGAGGCAATCAAAAACGGTCGGCGGTCCTTACTGCCTGTCTGGGCGATGAAACCACTTGTAATCGGTAACGGGACCGGAACGAGCGTCGAGAACGTCGCCGCGATCAAGTGAATGATCCCTTCGATCGTCAGTCCTTGATGCAAGGCGCCTTGTTTCTGAATCGTCGCTTCGACGGCGCTGAGCGCAGCAATCAAGTTGACGATTAAAAGAATTGCAAACGGAATCGCGACGAGAAACGCACTGCCGTCAAATTGCGGCATCCCGAACGGTAAAGCGGTCGGGACGGAAAAGAC
Source organism: Exiguobacterium sp. s80 (assembly GCF_018618725.1). Classification (NCBI taxonomy): domain Bacteria; kingdom Bacillati; phylum Bacillota; class Bacilli; order Caryophanales; genus Exiguobacterium; species Exiguobacterium sp. s80. The sequence continues at coordinate 467,380 of NZ_JACSMP010000001.1, forward strand.
ACCGGATGCTTCCGGCAGTGACGGGCGACTGACCAACCAGCCGACGACAATGCCGATCATCAAAGCGAACGGACGGAGCCGTGCCGGACCAAACTGGCTCAGTCCGAGGACAAGCAGGAATGTCAGAACACCGGCAAGACGTGTCGCTTCGACGGCGAGAACGGCACCCAGCATGACGCCGGTCAGTTGAATACATAATAAAAGCAAAAACGTGCCGCTGACGAGCGGGGTGAAGACCGGTAATAAAAAGCGGGTCCATCCTGTCAACCCGAGGAAAATCAGGACAACACCGGCAATGACGACCGCGGCCATCGCAATCGTGAAGGCCGTCTTTGAATCGACCGGCAGAGCGGCGATGACAACAAAGATACTGACCCATGAACCGGCAGGGCCGGACACGATCGGTAACCGGTGACCGAACACACCATGAAGAAAACAGGCAATCCCGCCGACAAAAAAGGATCGCTGGACAAGCGCGGCCGTTTCGACACTTGAGAGGTCGAACAGACTCGCGACGACGATCGGCAAGGCAATCGTATTGGCTAATAAGAAAATAATCCACTGGACTGTGGACGTCGTACGTTTCACAAAAATCGTCTCCTTTAAAAATCGCTGATTTCAGCATCGTATCATATGATTGATGTTATGATTCATACATATTTATGACTGAAAACATATGAAAGAGATGATGAATATGGATTTACGGCAATATCGCTATTTTTGTGCAGTCGTCGAAGAACAATCGGTCACGCGGGCAGCAGAACGCCTGCGGATGGCTCAGCCTGCCTTGACGCAACAAATTCGGAAGATGGAAGAGTTGCTTGGCGTACGGCTGATTGAACGGGCGGGACGCGGCATTCGGATTACAGCGAGCGGTGAGCGGCTCTATGAACGGGCCGTCTCACTATTGCGCTATGAAGCGGAAACGCGGATCGAAGTCAGTGACATCAAGGAAGGGCGGACCGGCATCTTACGGATCGGCGTCAATACGTTGTCCGCCGGCCGCTTGACAGGCTGGGTGAGAGAAATGAAACGACGGCATCCGCGGATTACGTTACAGATTCATCAGGGCGAGTCTGCTGCTTTGATTGATCGTTTGAAGGATCATGCGATCGACTTGGCACTCGTCCGGCTGCCGATTGAGGCGCAAGGCGTCACGATCGAGTGGATGGAAGAGGAACCGTTTTATCAGATCCATCATCCTGATTTTCCGGATGCCGATATGATCATTCCGAGTCAGGAAGGACTGGGTGTCTTTCAGACGCTCAGTCAACAGTTAGGGGTCGTCTCGCAGGAAACGTGTTCCGACGTCTTGACCTTGATTGGACTCGTCCGGTGTGGACAAGCGGTGACGCTGTTACCGGAAAGTACGCTCCGCGAGCTCGACATGACGGGACTGGTGCAGGAACGGTTACCGGACGCGACGAGTACGACGGCTCTTGTCTGGTTGACGGAAGACGGTCAATCGGCGCTGACCCAACAATGGATCTCGATTGTCCACGAGTAAGAACGAATTGTTAAAAAAGGGATTTTATAGGATACTTGAACAAGAGACAGGAAGGTAAGGGGGAGGATGAAATGAAGACGATTCGCGGAAAGTACGGCGAAGCGAAGATTTTTACACACAATGTCGATGACACGACGATTGAACAGGTGACGGGGATGCTGAACGAAAACATTGCCGTCGACGGCAATGTCCGAATCATGCCCGATTGTCATGCCGGCAAAGGCTCGGTCATCGGAACGACGATGCGGATTCACGATAAGGTGGTTCCGAATCTCGTCGGTGTCGATATTGGCTGCGGCATGTTATGTACACAAATCAACCGTGAAGGAACAGCCGGCGTCGATTATGAGAAGTTGGATGCTGCGATTCAGGCACTGGTTCCGAGCGGCATGTCCGTCCGCAATCAGCCGCACCGCTTGTCGGAACAGATTCCGTTTGAGCAGGTGTTGGCACCGTTCAACGAAACACGGGCCCGATTGTCGATAGGTACGTTAGGTGGCGGGAATCACTTTATTGAGCTGAACGCGGACGACGAAGACAATCTCTATCTCGTAATTCATTCCGGCAGCCGGAACCTCGGAAAAACGATTGCTGAACATTATCAAAAGTTGGCGGAAAGCTCACAATTCACCGTCGATACTGCGTCGGTCGTCGCCTCACTGAAAGATCAGGGACGGGAGCAGGACATCCAATCGACTTTGGTCGAGCTGAAGAGTCAGTTCAATGAAACAAATAAAGATTTAGCCTACGTGTCCGGTCCTGATATGGACAACTACCTGCATGACTTAAAAATCGCTCAAACGTATGCGGCGCTGAACCGTCAAGCAATGACGGAGGTCATTGTTGAAGCGATGGGCTGGTCGGTCACGGAACAGTTCGATACGATCCATAACTACATTGATCTCGAGCAGATGATTCTCCGGAAAGGTGCGATTTCGGCACAAGCCGGTGAAGTCGCCATTATTCCGATGAACATGCGAGACGGTTCACTGATTGTCAAAGGAAAAGGCAATCCGGACTGGAACTATTCTGCCCCCCACGGAGCCGGACGGATCATGTCCCGTTCGAAAGCCTTCAAATCCGTTGACCTCAAAGAGTTTGAAGCGACGATGCAGGACGTCTGGTCGAGTTCGGTCGTCGAATCGACACGTGATGAGTCGCCATTCGTCTATAAACCGATGGAGGAAATCATCCGGAACACAGAAGATACGGTCGAATTACTCAAAGTCATCAAGCCGCTCTATAACTTTAAGGCGAAGTGAGCCGGCAGGTGTCTGCGACTTTGAACCAGACCAAATCCCCCGACCTTCTGATTGGAAATGAATCAGTGGTGAGGGGATCGGTTACATAATATTTACTCGTTGTCAGTCTTTACTACTGCCGTACCAAAGTCGGCGTTGAAGGCACGGCACCAAATCACGACGGTATTGTACTTCGTGAAATCGACATCTGGAGAGACAGCATAATTTTGATTGCCGGTATTGCCTTTTAATGCCCCTAAGTTGATGCCTTCTTTTGGCTCCATACCCGGTTGAATGAGATAGACGAATAAATCTGGACCATTCGTCGTCTTGAAATCTTCAAACCGGAGATACTGACCGTCATCTGCTTGAATCGTTTTGAGTGTTCCTGAGGTTTTGTAGTTTTTTTCTCCATCGACGAATTTACCGGAGAACGTAAGCTCTTCCTCCTGCGTGCCAGGTGTCGTAGTTTCCGTTTCATCTTCAGTATCCGGTGTCTGTTCTTCCGTTTTGACATCAGAGGAAGTCGGGGGAAGTCCTTCGTCAACTGCTTTATCAAAAAGAAGCGGCGAGACTAACCACCAACTGATTGCAAGGATACCGACGATGACGACGCCAAGGAGAATCTTCGTGATTGTTTTCATGTGCATCACTCCACTTCAGAGGTTTTTCAGTGCAGCGTTCGGACATCTGCGTCTTGGTTAAATTTTATCATATGTGGAAGATATCCGTTCATCAGAAGACGCTAGTTACTTAGATATTTGTAAGTCTCCCCATCATCAGCGCTGCGGAGAAAGCCTGCTTTTACAAGTACGGATTGGGAGGCACGATTTTCATGTTCTGTATACGCGCAGACTTGTAAAACTTTCATCTCCTGCAGTCCAAACTCGGTAACGGTCTTGACGGCTTCTGTCATATAGCCGTGACCGCGGAAGTCCGGTTTCAGGACATAGCCGATCTCAGCAATGTTGTTTTGGTAGCCGCGGCAAAAACAGCAGTTCCCGATAAATTCGCCGGTCGACTTTAAGTACAGTCCCCACGTAATCCCGTCCCCATTGAAATAATCGCGGGCAATCTGACTCAAGATGTTGACTACGTCAAGGCTGTTTTTTGCCTGTTGCCCATCATAGACCGTAATCTCAATCATTTGATTCGCTTCACTTAATCGAATTTCTTTTAATAACAGCCGTTCGCTCGTCAGTTCAGGAAAGACGTCAAAATAGTATTTTTCTTTCATGGGGCATTCCTCCTTGAATTTGCTTCTTACCTCAAGTGTACGTTATCCGATACGAATCGGAAGCATAACATCATCAAAACTAAAAATCCGTTCATTGATCAGGAGGAATTTACATGCAAAAGAAAGCGTTAGTCGTCATTGATATTCAAAATGACATGACAAAAAATTATAAGGAAGTCATCAGTACGATCAATCAGTCAATCGATTGGGCGATTGAACAGGACATGCATGTGGTCTACATCCGGCATGAGAATTTATCGGCGGGAACAAGAACGTTTAAAACCGGGACACGTGGTGCCGAGTTAGTACCCGATTTAAAAATCGTTTCCGAAAATATCTTCACGAAATACAAGGGGAATGCTTTAACAAGCGAAGCGTTCGCGGCGTTTATTGAGCAGCACGAGATCACCGACTTTTATCTGACCGGTGGAGACGCGACAGCTTGTGTCAAATCGACCTGCTTTAACTTACGTAAACTGGATTATGACGTGACAGTGATTACAGACGGGATTACCAGCTATGACAAAAAGAAGCTTCCGGAGATGATTGAATACTATGAGAAAAAAGGCAGCAGCATCATCCAGTTCAATGATTTACTTTCGGTTGATTAACGCTGTTGAAGGAGGGAGGGTAACATGAAAAATGTAATTAAAGTACTGATTGTTTTGTCCGTCTCAATAGGTCTGATGTTGACAGGTTTTCCGTCAAACGAAGCCGTGGCGAAAAACAAAAAAGAAACACAACATGACACCTTTAAAAAGTTAAAAATGAATGCGTCGATGACCAGTGTTGCGAAAGTCATGTATGGCAAGAACTATAAAAAACATCTGTGTGACCGCTCAGAAGATGAGGTGAAAGTTAATCTTTTATGCAGTGGAGAGGTATACGATTCCAATACATACGATAAAAGCGGGAAGCTAAAATATTTGAAGTATGAGTTTTATTTGTATCCGAATCCAAAGGTGCCGAATGAATCGGACAATACGGATGAAGTGACGTTCCAAACCGTCCGGATGTTGCTCGTATTTAAGTCGAAAGAGCACAGCAAGCAGTTAAAGCTTGTCGAAAAACATTGGTTTGACGTATCCGTCGAAAATTCGAAACGTGTCTACAACAATCAAAAAATTGAAAAAGGCATGACGAAAAAGCAGTTGGATGACGTGCTGACTGGAACAGGGCTCGGGAGATACGAAGCCGTCTCGTATATCGACTATTCAAAAGTCGGAAAGCAAGCCGGTAAACAACAGCCTGTTTTTTTAAAGGCGTACAAGACGTATTCGTATTCTGTCTTGAATCAGAAAGAGAATATTCTGTACTTCTTCGAGATGAAGTACAGTCGGACGAAAAAAGAGTATGTCGTTTCGTATGTGGAGTCCTGGAGGGAGAACATTAAATGAAATGGAGAAAAAAATACTTGATTTTGTTATCCAGTGTTTTTTTGATTGCGGGATGCACAGACGATGCTGTGACATCTAAGCCTAAATCAGAAAAGAAAAAAGTCACTGTTTCGAATCAAAAAACAGATGAAAATCAAATCATGAATCATGACCAGTTTGAACAGCTGTTTGCACACATGAACGAACACTTGAAGATTGATCATTTTCAGCTAAAAGCAAGTACGCGGCGTTCAGATTTCACAATCATCGACAAGGAATTAAGCTTTGGTAAAAGAAATTGGTTAACCGTTGATGGAAGTAGTGATAGTGCCTCAACACAAGAAAGCCTATATTTCGAAGATAAAAAACAGACGACGCAGTTGTCGGTCCACTTTGCCTACACCGACCACTACATAGGCGAAGATATGATCCAGTATCCCAGCAGCTCGGGCTATGACAAATTGAATCAAAAACTCGCGAATCAATCTGATTTAATACTTATCAGCTACAAGAATTTAGTGATTTCCTTCCAACAAAACAAACTAAGTAAAATAGACCTGGGAACGACAAAACTTGCAGTAAAGAGGATTATCAACGAATTAGAACACTTGAAGTAAATTCTTACTAAAACGAGAGAACTCACGAATGTATGAGTTCTGTCGTTTTTTATCTCTATTGAAACATTCTTCAGCATCACTAGACGCGCAATTGCACATGACTCCATCAATGCTCTAGACGTTTAAGTCGTAACTACTCTCCGAATCGGTACATGGTACATGTTCCTTTCCTTCGAGAACCACAGTATGACAATGTCTTCCTGGTGATAGTTAGAATTTATCATATTATTCTGTCAATTCAATCGCTATTTGATGTGTCAAAGATGTTACGAACGTCGAATCCTGACAAGAACAGCAGTATCAACGTCTCCGCAGAATTTTTTCCAAAAAAATGGATTGGATATGTATTCAAACTGTAAAATACGCCATCCTGAAAGAATAGTGTATTTTATTTGAAATTTAATCCTAAAAATTGGTTTTTTTGCTTATTATATAGTCCGTATGTTAGTTTTTGTATAGGAATATAGCTATTATCAGTTCGAATGTCCGTATTTCATGATACTCGACGATGCACATAAGATTTCATCAAGGAGGTACATCCATGCAAACATTTAAATACTATGCTGGTCACCCCAGATTTGGAGAATGATTGCTATCTCGTTCGATTTCCAGACCTAAAGAATGTTTTCACTGATGGCGAGACACTCTTGGAAACCGTGAAACACGCCGAAGAGGTGCTCGAGGGAATGTTAGAAGTCATGATCGATTACAATACGAAGTTCAATACACCTAGCCCCGTCTCCGATCTCAAGATTGAGGAAGGGGAGAGTCTGATCGCTGTTGAGGTACACGTTACACCTAAGGGAACGGATGGCGATTTCAAGCAGGAACTCATCGATGGTATCTATGCCGATGAGGATTGAGCGCCAGTGCTTCCTGAACGGCTCTATCGATAAAGTTCAGAGGGTGCGAACCAATGAATATGAAAAGGGGAGAAAATAAGTGAACGACAGATCGATGATACGAGACGCGCTTAAAAATACAATCGTCCCTGTATTACGTTCGCATGGTTTCAGGGGACGCTATCCTCATTTCAGACGTTTGCAAGGAGATCACTGTGAACTTCTTTGTTTATATATCGTTAAGCTTGGCGATGCTTTTTACATCGAGACTTCTAATTTTCCTTTGGAGGGATGTACGACGTATTGAGGAACATATCCCTCCAGATAAAGCTACGGTCGATTACATGCATCCTGACGAGAGAGTGCATGTAGGGAATTTCTTTTTTCACTTCGCTGATCTTCGAACTCTATCCGAACATGAAGAGTTAGCTAGAGAGGCGTTAAATCATCTAGGGTTAGGACAGTCTGAATGGAAGAGTAAATCGCGAGATCAAAAGAAGAAACAGAAGAACGTAGTATTCAAGTAAGGTACTTCCGTCATCGCGATGTGATAGGATCACGTACATGACGTATCGTTCACGTCACCATGAATGATATGGGAGTCGTTATTTTCTCGGTCGATAGTCTGCCAAGATTTCGTTCCACCTCGTGATGAACATATCGAAGTTCATAAAGCACTCGATTATGATAAGCAAGTTGTCTCTCTAGAAGATATGGGATTGATAAAGGTCCGATTGAATCCCCTTAGCGAGCGTTGAAATGTGAAAATTATTATCTACATAAATTTGTGGAGTTCACGAACCCCAGCTTACGACCAAAGTACGTTTACAATGAAGAACGATATCAACAACGATTAAACGGCTTAGCTCAGTTAAAATACAGAGTTAAGCCGATAAAGAGATTTATGTTATTTTCCCTATCTATTTGACGAGGAGCAGTTAAGTCTAACCATCCTCTTTTTATATTCTTAATCATCTGACATTCAAATCACCTAGTTAAACGATTGAACTAATAAAGACTAAACGAGTAGTCAGAAGAAAAAAATTTTTATTATTGCAGATGACATAACGTGTTGGATGAAGAAATCATGTGATTAATAGCACACCGTTTCGTTAGATTAAACGCTATGTTATGGTTATATCAAGAAAAGGAGGGTTTAAATTGGAAAATAAGAAATATTATAAAAATCTTATTACCATTCGATTGGTAGCGACATTTCTGATACTTCTATCTCTAATTTTACCATACTTTGAGATAATGAAGTACAGTACAGTTCCATTTGTTATTCTTATAACACTTTTTGTATTTTTTGTTATGGAAAACAGATATGGTAAAAAAACTGTAAGTAAATAGGTTTTACAAAATAATTATCAACTTATTGTTTCTAACACTACTATTAGTAGAATCATATCCCAAATTTTAATAGGAGGTTTTTTTGTTGAAATTTAAAGGATTGTTCCTCTTGTTGTCTATCTTGTTAGTTTTCAGTAGTTTTGCTGCAGGTGGAAGCTACGTAATTGCAGATGATTCACCATCAAATACAAATGAACTAAATCAAAAAACGATTGATTTAGTGGATAATTTTATAGTTTTTAAAGATAATAATTTTGTGATTGAAAATACTGAGATTCTAACCACTAAAATTGGTGAAGAAGAGTTTGCTAAAGTTAATGCAGAGATTGCTGATAAAAATGCCTTGTTAAGTGAACTTACAACAGAAGAACTTGACAGCATAGCTGTAGTTGATAATCATGTTCAGTTTTTAGATCAAAATGTATCGGCAAGAGCTAGCAGTAAAGGTAAAAATGCTCTTGAAGTTCACTGGTGGGGTTATAAGGTATTTTTAAATGACAATTTAACAAATACTACAGCTCAGGCTTTGGCGGGTGGATCTGGTACTGCTGCACTTGTAGCTATTTGGGCGCCTTGGTTCTCAGCTCCTACGGCTATTGTGAAAGCTGTAGCTACAAGTGCGGTAGTTGTTTTGGGTGGTTCCTCTGCGATGTTTTATAAAACAAATAAAGGTAAAGGTATCTATTTAAGATTTACTGGGATTTTACCAGCTAACGTAATTTATACTGGCATGTTTTCTCAATAAGAAAGACATATAAGCCAAATAATTATATTGTTTTTAAAGAAGAATAAATAACATTTTAAATGCCAATCTCTCAGTCAATTCAGATTTTAAACAAGGGGACTGACTCAAAAGAGAGTGCGTCTTTTGATTAAACTGAACGAAGGGAGGCAGATGATTGGATTAAATCCGATTATCTGCCTCCCTTTTCTTTCTTTTTCAATTGATGTATTAGATTAGAAACGGTTTTTTGACCAGTTTTCGGAGATTATGAGCGATAGCTACCAACCCGAATTCCAGTTCTGTTTGATGGACCCAAACACAGACTCGACTTCGATTTTCCGCTTGTTGAAGACGGACTTATCGTTTGGAGATCCGAGATTCTTTTCATATTTTGTTTTAGACCAAGCCATTTGGATGAGCGACATACAATTGTTCATCAACTATCTACATCAAAAACGCCCCCGAAAAAGGGGGGCGAAGCAAACACCTTAAATTTTTAAATCACACCGTCTCATCCGTAAACGTTTCACCCGTCCGGCGCACGGTCGCTCCGAGTTCAGCCGCAATCGCATTGATCGCTTCTGAATCTTCATTGACTTCACTGATGATGATGACACCGTAGTGATCGGCACTGATTTGGTTCAGCGTCCGGTTAAATAAATCAAACGAATCGCGTTCGTTTTTTTCGTCCCGGTTTGCGCCGATCAAGTATCCGGCAACAGAACCGACGAGCATCCCGAATGGTCCACCGACGACACCGACTGCCATCCCGATCATTGAGCCTTTGAACGATTGATCCTGCTGCGTAAAGTCGATCGCATCGATGAACGAAAACCCGTCCGTCTCATCGCGTTTCGCTAAAACCATCTGCTCCATCTCGATTTCTTTAATCGCTTCGAGGTCCTTGATCATCTCAAAGCCGGTTTTGGCTTTTTCTAAATCGTTGAAAATAATCGTCGTGACGACGTGGGTTGCATCATTTTTATATTCTGCCATAATTTCCGCCTCCAGAAAGTTCTGATGTCGTTCTACAGTTTAGTAGTACCCGGAACGGAAGTATCGAAAACTAGAAACGTGAACTCCGCCTAAGCATATGATTGATATAACTTCTCAATTAGGCGATAAGGAAAACTTATCAAAAGTCTTTTGTTCTTTCAAATTGTAACGAGACCCATATTATACTATGATAGAGCTGTACAAGTAAGCGGTATCAGGGGCTTGATGTCGTCAACACTTAAAGGGGGAATCAGCATGAAACAAACGCAACCAACGCAAGACGTGTTTGGTGCACGCCGTTCGTTTGAAGCGAACGGTAAAAATTACAACTATTACAGCCTGGAAAAATTAGAAGAACTCGGACTAACGGAAGTCAAACGTCTTCCATATTCCATCCGTGTCCTGCTTGAATCGGTTCTTCGTCAACAAGATGGTCGCTCAATCACGAAAGAACACGTCGAAAACTTGGCGAAATGGGGAACTGCCCAAGTTTCGAACGATATCGACGTCCCGTTCAAACCGTCACGCGTCATCTTGCAAGATTTCACAGGTGTTCCGACTGTCGTTGATCTCGCGTCACTCCGTAAAGCGATGCAGGACCTCGGTGGTGATCCATCGGTCATCAACCCGGAAGTTCCAGTTGACCTCGTCGTCGACCACTCGGTTCAAGTCGATGCCTACGGTTTCGCTGGCGCACTCGCTGAAAACATGGATTTAGAGTTTGAACGCAACGAAGAACGTTACAAATTATTACGCTGGGCAACGACGGCATTCGACAACTACCGTGCCGTTCCACCGGCAACAGGAATCGTCCACCAAGTCAACCTCGAGTACTTGGCATCAGTCGTCCTTGAAAAAGAAACGGCAGACGGCACAGTCGACGTCTATCCGGATACACTCGTTGGAACAGACTCACATACGACGATGATCAACGGTCTTGGTGTCCTCGGATGGGGCGTCGGTGGAATCGAAGCGGAAGCCGGCATGCTCGGACAACCGTCATTCTTCCCAGTTCCTGAAGTCATCGGTGTCCGCATCACAGGTGAAATGCACCCGGGAACAACAGCAACGGACGTTGCCCTTCGCGTGACGGAAATGCTCCGTCAACAAAACGTTGTCGGTAAATTCGTTGAGTTCTTCGGTCCATCACTTCACTTGATGTCATTATCTGACCGTGCGACGATCGCCAACATGGCACCAGAATACGGTGCGACATGCGGATTCTTCCCAGTCGATACAGAAACGTTGACGTACCTTCGCTTGACAGGTCGTGAAGAAGAGTTGATCGAGAAAGTTGAAAACTACTCGAAAGCAAACGGCTTGTTCTACACACCACAAAACGAAGATCCAACGTTCACGAAAACAGTGGAACTTGATCTTTCAACGATCGTTCCTGCGCTTGCTGGGCCAAAACGTCCACAAGACCGGATTGACTTGACAGACGTCCACACGTCATTCGAAAAAGCGTTGACAGCGCCGCAAGGCAATGCTGGATTCGGTCTTTCTGAAGACGAAAAAGATAAAGTCGCAGTCGTCCAGTTCGAAGACGAAGCGGTCGAGATGCGTACAGGGGACCTCGCGATCGCCGCCATCACAAGCTGTACGAACACATCAAACCCTTACGTCATGATCGGTGCCGGACTCGTTGCGAAAAAAGCAATCGAGCTTGGCTTGACGGTTCCAAAATACGTCAAGACGTCACTTGCTCCGGGATCAAAAGTCGTAACGGATTACCTTGAGAAATCAGGACTTCAACCGTACCTCGATGAGCTCGGGTTCAACACGGTCGGTTACGGCTGTACGACATGTATCGGGAACTCGGGTCCACTCGACCGTGCTGTCGAAGATGCAATTCTCGGTTCAGACCTGCTTGTCTCATCTGTCCTCTCGGGTAACCGTAACTTTGAAGGTCGGGTTCACCCGCTCGTCAAAGCCAACTACTTGGCATCACCACCGCTCGTCGTTGCATACGCAATCGCGGGAACAGTTGATGTTGATATCATGAACGCATCACTCGGAACAGGTAAAGACGGACAAGAAGTCTTCTTCGCGGACATCTGGCCGTCACGTGACGAAATTCAGACGATTATCAACACAGTCGTCACACCACAAAGCTTCCGTGCTGAATATGATTCAGTCTTCACAGGAAACGAACGTTGGAACAACCTCGACGTCCCGACAGGCGATCAATATGACTTCGACGAAGCGTCGACATATATCCAAAACCCGCCGTTCTTCGAGAACTTGGCGAAGGAAGCTGGACATGTTGAAGCATTGAATGATCTACGTGTGTTCGGTAAATTTGCGGATTCTGTTACGACAGACCACATTTCACCAGCCGGATCATTCTCGAAAACGACACCAGCCGGTCAATACCTCGTCAATAAAGGCGTTGCACCAAAAGACTTCAACTCGTACGGTTCACGTCGTGGTAACCACGAAATCATGATGCGCGGGACATTCGCGAACATCCGGATCCGTAACCAAGTCGCACCGGGAACAGAAGGCGGATTCACGACGTACTGGCCAACTGGTGAAACGATGGCGATGTACGATGCTGCGATGAAATATAAAGAAGATGGCACAGGTCTCGTCATCCTCGCTGGTAAAGACTATGGTATGGGCTCGTCGCGTGACTGGGCAGCAAAAGGAACGAACTTGCTCGGCGTTAAAGCCGTCATCGCCGAGAGCTTTGAGCGGATTCACCGTTCGAACCTTGTCATGATGGGTGTCCTACCACTTCAATACGTCGCCGGTACGTCTGCTGAGTCACTTGGTTTAACAGGTGAGGAAGCAATCAGTATCGCAATCGACGAATCGGTCCGTCCACGTGACATCATTCAGTTGACAGCGACAGCTGCTGACGGAAAAGTCACGAAGTTTGAAGCGATTGCCCGCTTTGACTCGGAGGTCGACATCGATTACTACCGCCACGGTGGAATCTTACCGATGGTCCTTCGCGAACGTCTTCAAAAATAAGGGATTGTCGTTGATTGAAAAGGTGGGGGGAACCCCGCCTTTTTCTATAGGAGGGAGGCCAGCCGATGAGTCGGTTCAAAAAGTGGTTTCAGCCGAAAGAGGAAGAACCGTTACCGATTCGTGATGTTACGCTCGATGAAGTCAAACAAGCGACACACGAATTTGAGTTGACGTTACCGAAAGGGACGAACCGGACGGTCTTACTCGACGAAGCACAAAAAATTGATTTAGACCGCCTGGCTGTCCACCTCGGTGTCCGGTCGACACAAAGCTTTTACATGTCGCGGGAGACGTTCGCGATCATGGAAGCAAAAGACCGGGACATCGTCTATGAGATGGATCACGTCCAGCTCGCCGTCGATCGCTATTTTGATAAAGAAGGCAAGTTACCATTGAAAAAGTACACGAAGACATTTCAAGTCGATTGTGCGATGTTGTTTGCGACAGGCTTTTTACGTGAATTGCCACAGCATTCGTATTACCTCGTCGACGAATCGATGATCATCGCACGTGAACCAAAAGAAAATTAACCGAAGACGGGATGAATTGCGCGCACGTGATTCATTTCGTCTTTTTTTGTCAATTTGTATGTTCGATGAACGGAATCGTTCAAAAGTCTGCCGTATTTCCTCAGAAATCAGTTGAACTTAGACAAACCCTTTGTATTCTAAGCGTAAAACCGATACCATTAACTATGAATCGAGACTGATTAGGATGGTGTACATGGCATGACGAAACGAACGAGTACATGGATTGCTGTAGCAATCGTGGCAATGGCGATACTCCTTGCCTATAATTTTTATTTACTGAATACGACACAGACCTCTAAAGAGGATGAAGCGACTCCCGTCAAACCGTTCTATACGATGTCCCGCATCCAGTATGTCGAAAAGAAATTATCGACGAAGGAAGATGCACTGGAAGCTCGGACGTACGAAGTCGTATTTGACGATCAGGGTCATTTCCGAACGGAAGTCATTGAAGGACCTTCGACAGGTACGACGGCGATTTGGGACGGTGAAATGTTCCGGGAATACGACGCTGACGGCAAGCTAGTCAATGAGACGGAAGCATCGAAAAGTGTCAGTGCGCCGCGCCCATTCTTATCGCGTGGCTTCAATGAACAAATCCTCGACTTCATCGATAAAGGTGACTTTGGTCAAATCGAGGGCGAGGCGGATATTGCCGGCAATGCAGCAGACGTCTACGTCAAAAAAGAACCCGCAAGCACGGTTCCGGATGAGTGGATTAAACAGTATCCATCGTTTTTCGATAAAGAGGATAATCAAGAAGAAGCGACATATTATGTCGCATCCGACCGTTCGAAAGTCTTAGGGGCGGAGTCACGGAATAACGGTAAGTTATTTTATTCCGTCAAAATGAAAAAAATCGAGTCGTTGGATGAATTTGATCCAGCTTGGTTAAAAATGAAGTAATCGAAAAACCGACTTGAACGTCGCACATCGTGGCGACAAAAGTCGGTTTTTTCGAGAAGTAGGAGGGACTAAAGCGATGGAAGCATTCTCGAAAGAGGAGATGTTCAAACAAATTGAATCCTGGGAACAGGGTGAAAAAGTCGAGGAGGTCCGCGCCTTACGCTACGCACAAAGTAGTCGGCTGTTAAATGAGACGGAAGCACTCGTCCGGATTCTCGCGCTACTCGTCGAACACCGGTACATCATGACGGGACGGATTGATGCGCTGGCAGAAAGCTGGATTCAAGAAATCAAACAACACGGTCGCTTACCGGAACGCTTGGAGCAATTGATGATCGAACAACAATTACAAGGCAGTTATCAACTGCTCGTCGCGAACACGTTCCCGACGATTCGTGAGACGGATAATGCCAATGCGAAACGATCGGCGACAAAAGATATGATTCAGCAGGCGAGTCAAATCGTACAAGAAACAGAACAAGTCGTCGAATTGACGGAACGGCTGCGGCGGATCGATGCGACGCGCTGGACGGAATTGTTCGAGGCGGCGAAAGCGCTCCTCTTGTCGAGTGCCCGACTCGAACAGACGGCGACGGACTTTGTCAACAGTTTACAGGAACGGTTTTATTCACGCGAAGCTTTTCGGGAGATGACAGAGCTGAAGGTGACGGCGACGGAAGAATTACGCCGTGTCGTCTCACTGCTCCCGATTGAGATCAAACAAGTCGAACGCTCGGCACTCGAGGAACTCGATGCGATGATTGGACTCGAAGACATCAAGTTACGTGTCCATCAAATGTACCGTTTCTTGAAGTACCAGCAAAAACGGACGGAAGATGGTTACCGGTCGAGTGACCAGCCGTCACTGCACATGATTTTCATGGGCAACCCCGGTACCGGGAAAACGACGCTCGCTCGTCTGATGGCGAAAATCTATCATGAACTCGGACTGCTTGAACGGGCGGAAGTCGTCGAGACGGACCGGTCGTCGCTCGTCGGTGCATTCGTCGGTCAGACAGAAGAACAGGTCATGAGTAAAGTCCGGGAGGCGGTCGGTGGCGTCCTCTTCATCGATGAGGCCTATGCCTTGAAACGGTCCGGTCAAAGCGGGAATGATTACGGACAGGCGGCAATTGATACGCTCGTCGCGGCGATGACGAGCGGGGAATACGCGGGACGTTTCGCCGTTGTCCTCGCCGGTTATCCGGAAGAGATGCGTGACTTCCTAAAAGCGAATCCGGGACTCCGGAGCCGTTTTCCGGAATCGAACCATTATCTGCTCGCCGACTATACGGATCAGGAATTGCTTGAAATCGGTCGGTCGATTGCGACGTCTAACGATTATGTCCTGACGGATCAAGCGGAGCGGACGCTACTTGCGCGACTCGAGCGCGAACGGGTCGACTCGAGTTTCGGAAACGGGCGTGCCGTCCGTAACATCGTCCTCGATGCAATCTTCAAAAAGGGTGCAAGCCTCGGCGAAAGTGCGAGTCACGAAGACTTTGCCCTGCTCGAACAAGCGGATTTCGAACTCGCGGCACCGGAAGACGAGTCGATTGATGCAAGGTTAGCGTCACTCGTCGGTCTGACGGAGCTAAAAGCAGAGCTCAAACAAATCCAGGCACTGCTCTCGATGCAACAGCGGCGCCAGGAAGCAGGCTTTAAAGTCTTACCGGTCGAACTGCATGCCGTCTTTAGCGGCAACAGCGGAACGGGTAAAACGACGGTCGCCGCCCTTTATGCTGACGTTTTGCGTCAAGCGGGATATTTGAAACGCGGACATTTGAAAGTCGTCAGTCGCGCCGACCTCGTCTCCGGTTATGTCGGACAGACGGCGCAACAGACACGGGACGTCATTCGTGACGCACTCGGTGGTGTCCTCTTCATCGATGAAGCCTATTCGTTGAACGGTGGAGCGAATGACTTCGGAAAAGAAGCAATCGATACGCTCGTCGATGAGATGACGAAGCATAACGATAACCTCGTCGTCGTCCTCGCCGGTTACGAGCAACCGATGCAGGCACTGCTTGCAAGCAATCCCGGTCTGAAGTCACGCTTTAAGCGGGAACTTCACTTCCCGAACTATGCGAAAGACGAGTTGATTGAAATCATCGTCAATTACGCGGAACGCTACGGGTATGTCTTGACGGAGGAAGCGCGTCTTGCCTTAGAGGATCAAATTCAGGTCGTGCCGAACGGAAACGCCCGTGCCGCGATTACGATTGTCGAACGGGCAATCGCGAAACAGTCCGTCCGATTGATTGACAAAGCGAGTGTCAGCGGTTCAGAATGGTCCTATCTTGAAAAAGAGGATTTTTAAGGGGGAAGCTACATGCACACGATTGAAATACCGGTTCGCTATGCGGAAACGGACATGATGGGGATCGTTTATCACTCGAACTATCTCGTTTATCTTGAAATCGCCCGAACGGAGCTGATTAAGTCGCTCGGTCTTGATTATAAGGAAATGGAAGAGGCAGGCTACGTCTCACCGGTAACGAACGTCAATCTCGACTACAAACGGTCATTGACGTATGGCGATACGGCGACGGTCTCGGTCTGGATCAGCCATTACGACGGACTTCGGACGATTTACGGCTATGAAGTCAAAAATGCGGATGGTCAACTTGCCGTCGCTGGAAAAACGACGCATGTCGTCGTCAAAAAAGAGAATTTCCGACCGATTCGTTTACCAAAGGTCTTTCCGAACTGGCATGCCATCTATGAACAGATGAGTGCTGAGGATGCACGACTCGTTTCGAACTAAGCCTAAGCCCTCAGCAGGATTTCTTGCTGGAGGGCTTTTCTATTGCGTCAATTAGAGGTAACATAGAATAGCACGAAGGAAGAGGGGAATACACGATGAAGAAAATCGTAGCAGTCAGCACGTTAGCGCTCCTCCTTGCAGGATGTAATCCTGGGGATCAAGGCGCAGAAGATGCCACTAAAACAGAAGATGCGACAAAAGAAAAAACGGATGACAACGTCGCCCAAGAAGATAAGAAGACAGACGCAGAAGTAGCGAAAGAAAAAGAAGCAGAAGAAGCAAAAAAAGAAGCGGACGCGAAAGCAGCTGCTGACAAGAAGGCTGCGGAAGAAAAAGCAGCAGAAGATAAGGCAGCAGCAGACAAGAAGGCAGCAGAAGAGAAAGCCGCTGCTGATAAAAAAGCCGCAGACGATAAAGCGACGGAAGATAAAGCAACTGAGGATAAAAAGGATGATGGTAAAACAACATCGTCGCAAGATCCTGAGCCGGATAAAAAGTCTGAACCGGAATCAGAGACACCGGACGTCGATAAATCGGATACGAAAGCCGATTTAGGACTCAATGAACTCGTCGTCGTCAACAAGAAATACAGTCTGCCAATCGACTACAAACCGTCTGATCTCGTCGTTCCAGACATCAGCTTCTCTTATTCGGGTGTGCTCGAACAAAGTTACATGCGCGCACCTGCCGCAAAACAAATTGAGAAGATGTTCGCAGCCGCTAAAAAAGACGGCGTGACATTGAATGCGGTCAGTGGTTTCCGGTCCGGTCAACGCCAGACGGTCCTCTACAATAACTATGTCGCACGAGACGGGAAAGCAGCAGCCGATCAATATTCGGCACGTCCTGGTCACAGTGAACACCAGACAGGGCTCGTCTTCGATATTTCAGCACCGAGCGTCGGAAACGGCTTGACAGCTGAACTCGGCAACACAAAAGAAGGTAAGTGGATTGCGAACAATGCGGCGAAGTATGGTTTCATCGTTCGTTATGATAAAGGGTTCCAAGCGCGGACAGGGTATACGTATGAACCATGGCATATTCGTTACGTCGGTGTCGGTCCTGCAACACAAATCAAAAATAATGGACAGACTCTCGAAGAATATATGAAGGTCGGTCATTAATACTTTGGAGGTTGACCATGATTGAAATCATTGGGATTTTGATTCTCGGCTATCTGCTTGGATCGATACCATTTGCGTTACTTGTCGGAAAATGGGGACACGGGATAGATATCCGCCAGCACGGGAGCGGTAACTTAGGAACGACGAATACGTTTCGTGTCTTAGGTAAAAAAGCCGGGATCATCGTCTTGATTGGGGATCTCGGTAAGGGGGCGGTCGCGAGTCTCGTCCCAATTCTGCTCGCGTCAGAACTCCATCCACTCTTTGCCGGTATTGCGGCAGTCATCGGACATATTTATCCGATCTTCGCAAAGTTCAAAGGTGGAAAAGCTGTCGCGACATCAGGTGGGATGTTGCTCGTGACGAGTCCACTCTTATTCTTGATTTTGCTCGTCTCGTTCTTAACGACGCTTCGTTTCAGTCGAATGGTGTCGCTCAGCTCGATTGTCGCGGCAAGCATCGGAATCGTCGCTGCCGTGTCGATCGGCATCGTACAACACGACTGGATCGTTCCGACGTTCTTTACCGTACTTGCTTTGTTCGTCATTTTCAAACACCGCGATAACATCGGTCGGATTCGTCAAGGGACAGAGTCGAAGATTCCGTTGTTCGATAAAGAAAAGCAATAACAGTCTGACTTTAGTCCACCTTTATTCATGTCATCCGTGAATAAAGGTGGACTTTTTTTGTATGAGGGACGTGTTAATTCTGAAAAAATGAGGAATTCAACAACAATTCATAGGAAGCACACGTTTTTTTACACCGGATTTACAAGACCTTTACAGACGTTCGGTACACTAGAACTAGTACTCGTTAATGAAGGGGGAAGGTCGTGTGTCGTTACTCGGAGAAGAACGAAAAGGACAAATCATGAAATGGCTTGAAGAAGAAGGGAAAGTCATGACGAAAGATTTAATTGATCGATTGGATGTTTCAGGGGAGACCGTCCGTCGCTACCTGGAGGAACTCGAGCGGGACCGCCAACTCAAACGTGTTTATGGGGGAGCCATCTATCAAGGCGGGAAACCGGAATCGCCGATTTCCCGTCGGACGGATCAATTGTCGCGTCGTCTCGCGCGTTACGCGAAAGGCTGGCTCAGTGAATACTCCTGTATCTTTTTAGGAAAAGGGGAACCCGTCGAGCACTTATTGCCGTACTTAACGGGAACGGCGACGATTGTGACGAACTCGCTCTCGATCGCAAACCATCTGGAACAATGTCGCAAGAATGGACCGTTCAGCGGTGAAATCCGCTTACTTGGCGGAACTGTCGACACCTATGGTCAAACGGTCGGTGTCGAAGTGTTGCAAGCACTTGATTCCTATGCGTTTGATGCCTGTTTCCTTGCATTTGACGGCGCAGAAATCGAACGAGGCTTCGTTAGTGACGACATCGAGTCATCCTTGATTCAAAAAGCCGTCATCGGTTGTACGAAAGACGTCTATGCCTTTTTAGCATGTGACGAGTTTGAGGGGAACCGCAAGTATAAAGTCGCCGAGTTCCGACGGGCTAAAATCGTCCTCAGTCCTTCGACCTATCCACCATCATGGGAGATGAAGTTGTTTAATGAACGGGTGAACTGGACCGTCGTCTCGTGATACACTGATGCGGGAGGGATGTACATGTTAGAAGTAATCGTTGCAACCGTCGAAGAAGCGACGGCTGCAGAACAAGCAGGCGCAGATCGACTCGAGCTCGTATCTGCCTTATCGGAAGGTGGACTGACACCAAGTTACGGATTGATTCGTCAAGTTCTCTCGGCAGTAGAAATCCCGGTCCATGTCCTTGTCCGGCCACATAGTAAGTCATTTGTTTATTCAGAAGCGGATCAAGAAACGATCATCACCGATATCGACTTGATTCGTGAATTAGGGGCTGCCGGCATCGTCGTCGGTTCGTTGACAGCGGATGGACGGATTGATGAAGGATTCCTCGGTCGCGTCATCAAACACAAAGGGGAGCTGTCGCTGACGTTCCACCGGGCAATCGACAGCAGCCGTGATATCCACGAAGCAGCAGAGGTCTTAGCCGACTTCCCGGAAGTCGACCGCATTTTAACGTCAGGTGCTAAAGCAACGGCGCTCGAAGGACAAGCGGTCATCGCGGAACTCGTCGAACGACACGAGGAATTGACGATTTTACCGGGCTCCGGCATTACCGTCGAAGCAGCAAAAGAGTTGTTGGAAACGACGAAAGCGACCGAACTCCACGTTGGTTCAGCAGTTCTCGTTAACGGAAAAGTCGATGCATCAAGAGTATCGGCCTTGAAATCATTTCTTTAAAAAAGCATCGGTAACGAGAGGTGCATCTTCCCTGAGTGGGAGGGTGTGCCTCTCCTTTTGTTTGCTGCTGTCGTCCGTCCATCTTTCAGTAGTTTGTCACAACTTTCTCTGAAATCGAAGCACGTCCCTATTTTTTCAAGCGGGACTACGTTAAAATCAAATGGGAAAGTGAAGTGAGAAGGGGTTTATGATGACAAATTCAGCGTACAAAAAAACAGCACTCGCGACATTAAAAGGCAACTGGTTTGTTGGGCTAAGCATTTCAATCGTCTATTTTGCGATTTTTGCCTTAGCGGCCAGTCGAATGTCGTTTGATCAAGAAGACATCGGAAGTATGATGAAGTTCGTTGGCTTGAACATCGTCGTCACGATTATTTTGGCACCGGTCACGGTCGGACGGACGATTTCCTACTTACGGTTCGCTCGAGGTGAAAAAGCCGGCATCGGAACGTTGTTCGAAGGATTCGCTTCGTTGAAATCATATGTCCGGACGATTCTTTCGTACACGGTCGTCACACTGCTCGTCTATGCAGGATCATTTTTGATTTTACCGGCGATCTATTTCTATCTTGTTTACCGACTCGTCCCGTATATTCTCGTCGATCGTCCGGAACTGTCGTTTATTCAAGTATTAGGAGAGAGCCGACGGATGATGCGTGGACAGAAACGACGTTTAATCAAACTCTACATCAGCTTCATCGGTTGGGGAATTCTCGCCTTGTTGAGTACGGTCGGTGTCATCTTCCTGACGCCGTATTTCGATACGACGATGGCACATTTTTATGAGAAATTAAAAGCAGAACGACCGACAGCGGTCGAATGATTGGCACGGATGGGTCCTCTGAGAAATCGGAGGACCTTTTGAGTTGGACTGGATTTGGATGTAAGGCGATCGTTCGTGCCTTCCTGCCTTGCCTCGTTTCCCAAAGTGGTACAAATTTACTGCTATTCGCCAGGGAGCGATTCAAGACGGACGGCTCGGTTGAATCGTTCTGTTTTTCAAGAAGGCAAAGATAATATGCTCAGAGGTATGCTGTTTGTGAGTCATGTAATGGTAAATTCGGAGTAAACCGACCGTTCGCGCCTCCCTCCCTTGTCTCGTCTCCCAAGCGGCAGTGAATTTGTGCCGCTTCGCTGCGCTGCAGGGTCACAAACGCACTGCTATTCGCTAGGGAGCGATTCAAGACGGACGGCTCGGTCGAATTGTTCTATTTTCAAGAAGCCAAAGATAATATGTTCAGAATCGCTTCGCTTTTCGTGACTCCTACGGGAAAAAGCGCAAGGTCACCTTGCGCTGTCAGAGCCAGGCGAGACCCTGCTCCTTGTTCGTCAGAAGCAAGGAGCAACGGCTTGCGGCTCGCCCGAGGAAAGCACGGGAAGCAAGAAGCGATTGCCGCAACAAACAGAGTTCGCCATTTATAATTTCTACATAAAAAGCACAGGAAGCAAGAAGCGGTTGCCGCATACGATTTCTCATTAACCGATATCAATTGATCAAAAAAGGTCCACCCAACTGAATCGGGCGGACCTTTTTGTTACGGTTATTGTTGCGGTGACTTTTCAGCGAGTAATAAATAGAGTGCTTGTGTACCAGCCTCACCGTGCCCCATCGCTGCGAGCTCGTCATACAGTGATTTGACGAGCGCAAGACCCGGTGTCGAAATTCCCATCTCATCCGCCCGTTCAAGTGCCAGACGCATGTCTTTGATGAAATGTTTGACAAAAAATCCTGGTGAATAATTCTCCGCGATGACACGCGGAATCAAGTTCTCGAGTGACCAGCTGCCGGCAGAACCACTTTTAATCGTCTCGACGAACTGGGTCGGGTCGATGCCGGAGCGCGTGACGAACAATAACATCTCAGCTGTCCCGATCATCGAACCGGCAATGGCAATCTGGTTTGCGAGTTTCGCCGATTGTCCTTTTCCGGGACCACCGAATAATGAAATCGAGCGTCCCATCGCCTCAAACAATGGTTTGACGTCAGCGAAAGCCTGTTCTTGACCACCGACAAGAATCGCGAGTGTCCCGTTTTTCGCACCAAGGTCACCACCTGTGACAGGTGCATCGAGTGAAACGAGCCCGTTTGCTTGTGCCTGCTCCGCGATTTTGACGGCGAGCGCCGGGCTTGATGTCGTCATGTCGATGACGATCGTCCCGGGCGCAGCATTCGCTAAAATTCCGTCTTCACTGAAGTAAATCTGTTCGACGTCTTCCGGGTACCCGACGATTGAAATGACGACGTCTGCGCCGGTGACGGCTTCTTTAATCGTGTCGACGATCGTCGCCCCGTCCTGTTCGAGCGGTAAGCCTTTTTCTTTTGTCCGGTTATAGCCTTTGACGGCAAAACCGGCTTTCAGTAAGTTCCGCACCATTCCTTGCCCCATGACACCGAGTCCAATAAATCCTATTGTTTTCGTCATCCGTGATTCCCCCTGATTGCATCGGTCTGACCGATGAATTGTTGCGTTACGAGTTTATTATACAAAACATTCGTCTCGACGAGGGTGTCGTGTGTCCCGATGCCGGAAACCCGTCCGTCCTCAAGAACGATAATTTGATCCGCGTGACGGACTGTCGCCAGGCGGTGAGCGATGACGAACGTCGTCCGTCCGCGCATCAGACGTTCGAGTGCTTCCTGGACGACACGTTCCGATTCTGAGTCAAGGCTCGACGTCGCTTCGTCGAGTAGCAAGAGTTCCGGATCACGCAGCAAGGCACGGGCGATCGCAATCCGTTGCCGTTGTCCACCCGACAGTTTGACCCCACGTTCGCCGATTTCCGTCATGTAACCATGCGGGAACGACTCGATGAAGGCATCGGCATTCGCCATTTCTGCGGCGTCCCGAATTTCCTGTTCCGTCACGTCACGGACGAGTCCGTACAGTAAATTATCACGAATCGTTCCCGACAAGACGGGTGAATCCTGCGCGACGTAGCCGATTGCCCGGCGCCAGCTTTCAAGTCGGAACGTCTCGATGCCGTCCGGTCCGAGTGAAATATCACCTGACGTCGGTTGATAAAACCGTTCGAGCAACGCAAACAACGTCGATTTTCCAGAACCGCTTGGTCCGACGATCGCCGTCGTCTGGCCGTGCGGCAAAGAAAAGGACACGTCATGCAGTAACGTCGTCTCATCATAGCCGAACGAGAGCTGATTGAATTGAACCGCTCCGAACGGACGGGTGACGTCACGCGTTCCTTGTTGCTCCGGCTGTTCTTCGAGCAGTTCCGAAATTCGTTCTGTCGCTCCGCGTGCTTTCTGGAGCTTCGAAATGAATTCCGTCATCGTCACGAGCGGGGTCATGATTTGGAACAAGTAGAGTGAAAAGGCGACGAGCTCACCGGCAGAAATTTGATTCGTGGAGACCCGGTAAGCACCGAAGCCGATGATGATGATCAGCATCGATGTCAGCGTCACGTTGAACAGCGGTAACAGAATCGCTTGAATCCGACCTTCTTTGACGCCGAAGCCGAAGAGATTCTCAATCTTTTCGTTTCCACGGTCCATTTCGTAAGACTCGGTCGCTTGCGATTTGATGAGCCGGACTTCGCTCAACATCTCGGCGAAGAAGCCGGATAATCCGGCGAGTTCTTTTTGTGTCGCCCGGGAAATCTCATGCAGTTTCCGGACGAGCGGGATGATGATCAGTAACGTCAACGGAACGGCAATCACCATGACAAGCGTCATCTGCCAATCGAGGAAAAATAAAATCGTGATGGCCCCGATGATGGAAACGACGGATGTCAACAGGCGGACGAGCTGCTCCGACAACAACTGTTGTAACGTCGTCGCGTCATTGTTGAGGCGGGAGACGAGCTCCCCTGATTTTGTTTCATCATAAAACGGAACCGGTAGACCGAGGAGATGTTTCCACAGTAATGTCCGTAAGTTGGCGACAATGCGTTGCCCGGCAATCTGGAGCCAGTAAATCGAAAAGGCGTTACTGACGAGTTGGACGAGAAAAACGACGATGAATAAGGAAATCAGTCCGGGTGTCAGCCGATCGACCGAGAAATTATCAATCAGTGATTTCAGAAACCACGGAATCATCAGTGCCGCTAATGCCTGGATGACCGAGACGGCGACGGCTGCTGATAGCAGACCGACCGGGGGATTACTTTTTTTGAGAAGATGTAAAAATGATTTGAATGTAGCTTGCTCCATACGGGCACTTCCTTTCCTGTCTATTGTCTTGCGAAATCGGACTCGGGTCAACTTATAGCGATTCGCTTGACAGTGTTTCTGTTTCTCGCGGACACTTAGGACAGATAGGTAAACAGAGAGGAAGAGGGAAATGAAAGTATTAGTCGATGCCGATGGGTGTCCAGTCGTTGATTTGACAATCCGGTTAAGCGCCGGGGTGGACGTGTTTTTAGTCTGTGATACAGCGCATGAATTTAACCGGGCGGGGGCGACGACGATTACAATTGGACAAGGTCCGGATGCGGTCGATTATGCAATCGTCAACCGGATTTCACCGGGTGATATCATCGTCACACAAGATTATGGACTGGCGGCACTTGCCTTAGCGCGTAAAGGACGGCCGATTGACCAAAATGGACGAATCTTTACAGATGACAATATTGATTTTCTCTTGCATACGCGGCATGTCGGCCAACAAATTCGTCGGGCCGGCGGACGGACGAAGGGACCGAAAAAGCGGACGCGCCTAGAAAACGAGCAATTTGAAGTGTCCTTCCGCTCCTTACTGAAGCAAGAAGAATTCAAATGATGTATGCCCGCCTTCTCATACACGTGGTATAATTTTAGAAACGATTTTTCAGCTAGGAGGAAGAAATTCATTGAAAAAAGTCATGCGGTACCGTCCAACTAAAAAAACACGACCATATCGTTTGAAGAGTGGATCGTTTCCTTCGATCGAGCAAAGTGCGGACGTCACGACGGATCAGCAACAAATCGGTCAGCTGAAACACGACTTGCTCGCAGCCGAAGATAAATTAAAACACCGAAATGAAATCATGGAAACACTCGCGACACAAAACGTCGAATCTGCGTGCGAGACGCTTCTGTTGAAGCTGCTTCCACTCATCGGATTGACGCGTGGTGCAATCATTCTCTACCGGCGCGAACAACTCAGTCATGTCGTGACAGAGGCAGTGGAAGAGATGGAATTGATTGAAAAGGACTTAGATCAATATTCCGTTTTGCGCCGTGCATTCGTGATGCGAAAGTCCGTCCAACTGCCGATTGAAACAGGAGGATATGAGTCCGCGATTCCAATCCAGTCACCGAGTAACAACAATGTCGTCGGGTTGATTTATTTAAAGCATGAGTTCGAGCAATTTAATTTAGAACAAGTCGGAGACATCTTAGACTTGTCACGCAAGCTCGGGATGACGTTAGAGCGACACCTCTTGTTCCATCAGATGGAGCATGAAAAAATCAAGACGTACCAGTTACTCGATTCGATTCGCGAAGCAGTCCTCTACATTGAGAGTAGTGGCGAACAAATCTATGCCAACCAAGCGTTGCTCGATATGTTCCCGCCAAAACTGTTGAATCAAGCACAAGGATTTCGGCATGCCTACGAGCGGGCGACATCGCTGTTTGAGCACGTCGACCAACCGGATGCGTTGCACGATTATATTGGTCAGCTGATGAACGGTGATATACCGGGTGAAACGATTGAACTGTCAGCATTTCGAGGCAATCTCTTGCTCAGTGCCTATGCGGAGCGGATTGCGATTGCGAACGTCGAGTGGGGCATGATGCTCGTCTTGCGCGATGTGACGAAAGATAAAGAACTCGACTTGAAGCAAGCTGAATTCGTGTCCATCGTCTCTCACGAACTGCGGACGCCGCTCTCTTCAATCATGGGATTCACAGAATTGTTGATGAAGCGTTCCCTCGACGGGCCCCGTCAAAAGAAATACCTCGAGACGATTTATTCCGAGACCGTCCGTTTGTCTGAGCTGATCCACGACATCCTCGAAATTCAAAAGGGTGAAGATTTGACGCAAGGGGCAACGAAAAGAACGATTGATTTAAAGAAACTGCTGATTGAAATGAAAACGATGTTCGAGTTAGCGAGCAGTGAACATACAGTTCGGATGGCGTTCGGTTCAGGGGCGCATCTCTTGATGGCAAGCGAAGAAAAAATGAAGCAATTGTTTACGAACTTAATCATGAATGCAATCAAATACTCACCGAATGGTGGAAACATCGAGATACGTACTGAAGTGACAGCGCAGGACGTCCGAATTGAAGTCGAAGATGAAGGAATTGGAATTCCAGATAAGGCGTTACCATTCATTTTTGATAAATTCTACCGGGCCGATAACTCGGATACCCGGAAAATTGGCGGAACAGGTCTCGGACTTGCGATTTGTAAAATGATCGTCATGGACCATGGGGGTTCGATTTCTGTTCAGTCAGAAGTTGGTGTCGGAAGTCGCTTCATCGTCGAGTTCCCGATTCATCCGATGTCATGATACGAAAGGAGGCAGCAAGATGAAAAATGCTCAAAGCCGCTACGAAGCCTTACATCCGCTCGTCGAAGAGATTTTAGGGAAACTCAGTGAAAAAATTGGCGTCAATTCGTTATTTTTCGCACTGAATGATTCAAGTAGCAACTTCATCGTCAAAGCAATCAATCAAGATCAAGAATTGATTGAAGAAGGATCGACGCATGTGTTCAACCACGTCCTTTGTAAACTGGTCATCGATGAAAATGCAGGGAAACTTCAAATCAATGAGTTGTTGACGAGTCCGTTGACGGTCGACCATCCCGTCACGAAGGCATTAGGAAACGGGAGCTTTCTTGGCGTCGCGATCAAAAACGCCGACAATGAGAAAATCGGGACGCTTTGTGCCTTTGACGATCGACCATATGACTTCTCGGCGGGCGATTTAGCATTGATTGAACATTACGCTGATATCATCAGCAAATCGATCAGTGTCGAAACATACGTCATTAAAGATGCCTTGACGGATGTGTACAATGAACGGTACATGAACCGTTTGATTTCAAGTGTGACGATTCATCCGGCATTTTTAATGGTCTTGAACCTGGATAACTTTCACGCTGTCAATGCCAAATTCGGATACCGTGTCGGCAACCGGGTTTTACAAGTCCTCGCCGACCGGCTGAAATATGTTCCGATTCCGAATCATGTCGTCGGACGGAAGGACGGCAATGAATTCATCATTCTTGCGCCGCTTGATGAACGAGAGTTTGAACAAACGGGTGCGATGTATGCCGATTACATCATGGCAGCAATCGAGGCGCCGATCGCGGACATCGGATTTGAACCGATTCATTTGACGGCGTCGTCCGGTGTCAGTTTGTTGACGGGGGATTATACGAACCGACAGACGCAAGTCTATGCGGCAGAGGCCTTGATGCAACAAGTGAAGCTCGATGGGAAAAATGGAATGCTGTTCGTCAATCAACAGCGGGAGTTCGAACAGCATCCGTTCGCTTCCGTTCTTGAAGAAGAGTTGACGCATGCGTTAGAACGCGGGCAATTCGAACTGTATTACCAGCGGATTCTTGATATGAAGCGAGGGATGACCGTTGCGGTCGAAGCCTTATTACGCTGGAACCATCCGGTGCTCGGATTCGTCAGCCCGACTGACTTCATTCCAATTGCAGAACGTATGGGGGTCTTTGGCGACATCGGTCGATTTACGATTCGCCAAGCGATTGCCGATCGCGAACGGTTCGAAGCAGAATTCGACTTACCCGTTTCGGTTGCGGTCAATCTTTCCGCGAGTCAATTTCAGTCGAATCAACTGTTAGAAGAACTCTTGTCCTTTTCGAAGCAAGCAAACTTTAAACAAGATCGTGTCGTCCTCGAGATTCGGGAAGAAGTATTGCAGACAGGACGGAAAAAAGCAATTGAGCGCCTTGAACTGTTACGAAGCGCGGGATACCGCTTGACGGTCGATCATTTCGGTAGCCATTATGCATCGCTCAATTCATTGCTTCATCTACCGGTCCAGGCGGTCAAGCTCGATCCCATCTTCACCCGACGTTTGGCTCAAAATCAGCTCGAACAGTCGATGATCCGGTCGGTCTATGCCTTGACGGAGGCGCTCGGTGTTTCGCTCGTCATTCAAGAGGTCGAGACATTATCGCAATACAAGCAGGTAGAAATGCTAGGCGAACGTTTATATGTCCAGGGGCACTATCTGCATCATCCGCAACCGCTCGATAAGTTGATTACGGACTTTGCGAAGAAAATGCAACCTCTTGATGTTTAACGGAAATCGTTCAGGGAATACTCTTAACTGTAGCTTAATTCAGTTAAGGGGGATTTCTCATGAATGAACAACACGATAAAGAAACAGATCCGATTACATCAGGTAATCAGATGACGAACGATGAAATTGCGGGACGTGATAAAGACGCGGCACCGGATACTCGCGATAAGCACGATCAAGCAAAAAACCAAAAAGCGGATGCTGAGAAATCAGACGATGCGTCCGATGAACAACCGGATCTTTCGCATGAAGCAGACGATGACTCTGACGTCGAAGCGAACGAGGAAACGAATCAAGATAACTAAGTGAGCGAATCGTATTCGTTCCACGCACTTAAAAGGCATCCACTCTTTCAGATGAGTCGATGCCTTTTTGAATGCAAATAAAGAGGTCTGGCAAACACTTCTTTTTCGTTCAATCGGGCGGAACGGGACCTCGCTTTTTTACGGCGAGCAGATGGAATGTTGCATTTGCTTCTGCATATTCGGTATATGTGTCAGCGAGCGTTTCCCATTCATAAAGAGAATCAGAAAGAATATTTTTTAATACCTGTTCGCGGTTTGTCCCTTGCAACATACAATTGACGAAGACTGCGCCTTCGCGCAACTGGTTCAAGATGTGGTTTACGAACGTCGTTTCGTTCTTTAAATCAATTTTATTGAAGTGCAGCATCGAGTCTAACAATACGACATCGATCTGTTCGGAAATCGGAAAGGCATAAGCGTTGCCGACGATGCCTTCGACAGCATAGCCCTTTACTGAAGCGTGTTGGTTGAGCTGGGTGATACCGACGACGGAATGATCGACACCCGTCACGGTATAACCCAACTGTCCGAGTAACAAGGCGTCCCGTCCTTGACCACATCCTAAATCGAGCACGTGTCCCTTCGGTTGATATTCACTGAAAAAAGAGACGAGTCCCGGATAAGGCTGTCCAAAATAATTTTCATCTAAATAATACGTATCGTAC
This sequence comes from Exiguobacterium sp. s80, assembly GCF_018618725.1. Classification (NCBI taxonomy): domain Bacteria; kingdom Bacillati; phylum Bacillota; class Bacilli; order Caryophanales; genus Exiguobacterium; species Exiguobacterium sp. s80. The sequence goes on from NZ_JACSMP010000001.1 coordinate 497,062, forward strand.
GCAACTTTTTTCATAGGAAACCTCCTGTAGGATCATCGTCAAGCATCGCTACTGCTACTCCCCGCATCGCCGTCAAATCCGCCGTCGACCATTCCGCCATCTGTCGCATGCGACGTGTCAGTAATATCGATTGGAAACAGTAAAAAGGGGACTGTTTCCGTCGCAATGTCGTCGATCGTCGGAGCGAGTTGAGCAAACAGTTGTTGCAGTGTCGGATGATTCGCGAGATAGAGCCGGACAGCCATTAAAAAAAGTAAGTCTTTTCGATGCTTGAAGTGGACATCCGAGCGGAGTTGCTCGACGATTTGATCGAGTTTTGAAGCATGTTCGGCAGGATCACCGAGTAAGGCGAGCAGACCGTGGAACGCAAGTGGGATGTGAGATTTACGATAACGTGCGCGCGACGCCCGTAATTGGTCGACATACGCCTCGAAATCGTCTTCAGGTAAAAGTGAAAATAGGAGAGCGACGATATAGGTCTGTTGGGCGCGACCAAACCGTTTCTTCAACAGATCGTAAGCATCTTCCACTCGTGCAAGAAGATGCTCGACCTCACCGCGCTTGTAACATTGGAAAAAGAAGAATGAGCCGAGTAAAGGGGAAACGATGAAACGGTGTTGTTGTTTGGCGAGTCGGTAAAGGGATAACGTCCGATGTAAGTGAGCGTCTGATGGATTAAGCCGGCTGATCAGCAGAGCGGTCGAGAAGGCATTTGCAGGATGCGTCATGCGATGCGTCGCAAAAAAACTTTGAATCGACATCATTTCCGTGATGCGCTCAAACGGAGACGCATCAAAAGCGTGGATTTTCGATGCGAGGAGCAGTGCCTGGGTCTGGTGCGAATGTAAGTGAAGTTCGATGTAATCAGCAGTCTGTTCGAGCGTCGAAAATTCTGTCGCATAATGGCCAATCGTTTGATCAAAAGCGAGTTCGATCAAGATATTGTCTTGGTAGCTAACAAAATACTGTCCTACGTCTTCGAGCTGATGCAAAAAGCGTGTGCTTTCCTCCATCACAGCCCACCCCCATCTTCATTTTCCCTATTTTACCATGAGCACCCGGTAGAAGTTAACCGTCGAGTTGATCAATCATCCGTTCGGCGGCACGTCGATAGAGATTGCTCATATGTGCAAGTGAAAGGATTTGTTGCAGCTGATCGATTGGTTCGTTTTCATCAGCCGACGCTTGCTCAGCTTTGAATGTCTCGAGATTCCGTACCGTGTTTTCCAGGTAGCTTGCATAAAAGGCTTCCAGATTAAGCGTCTCGTTTGCGACACCTTGATTCAATTCAGTCAATGTTGCTTTGATGTCATTGATTGAGACGGTTCCTTTCAGTTGATAAATCAAGCTGATTAGAATGAGATGATTCTTCGTATACTTTTTATTCGTGACGGGGAAAAAGAGTTTCTTTTTCGCGTAATTGTTAATCATTGTCTTCGTCAAAATCGTTTCGCCTTCTGTCCGCGTCGTTGCTTCAAACGTCCGTTCGAACAGTTGAATGACTTGATCCATATATAAGTCGATGTTCGGAATATCGTCTAACTGGAGTTGGCGATCGAGCGGTCGCAATTTGTCGTCATCGTGTGTCATTAAAAAAACCTCCATGAAATTTACAGGTAATACTTTCTATTTCTCTACTATATGATAAGATATCTATATAACGCCATGTAGTATTGAAAACTACATAACTTTTGGAGGGTAACTTATGAAAACGTATATGCGCGAACCGATTAATGGATTGACTCATCTCGGGGGAGCCGTCTTTGCCTTTGTCGGTCTTCTTGCTCTAGTCATCAAGGCCTCACTTGAACGGGGCGCGGCCATCGCCATTGTCGCGGCCATCATTTTCGGAGTCAGTATGATCGCCTTGTATTCCGTCTCGGCAACTTATCATATGGTACTTGCAAGTGACCGGGCGATCGCGATTTGGCGCCGCCTTGATCACTCGATGATTTATTTATTGATTGCCGGATCCTACGCACCGTTTTGTCTCATCAGTTTGAACGGACCGACCGGTTGGGTATTGTTCTTGATCGTCATGTTGATTGCCGTCTTCGGAATCACATTTAAGTTAGTCTGGTTCAACAGTCCGCGTTGGTTATCGACGACGCTTTATATCGGAATGGGCTGGATCATGGTCTTCGCGATCACGCCGCTTGCCGCAGTTCTGTCGCCAGTCGGAATCGGCTTACTGTTCCTCGGCGGAATCTTTTATACTGTCGGTGGAGTCATTTACGGATTGAAACCAAGCGCATTATCGTTCAAGCACCTTGGTTTCCACGAAATTTTCCACGTCTTTGTCTTACTTGGAAGTCTCGCACACTTCTGTTGCGTCTATTTCTTCGTCATTTAACGTTCATGAACCGGGTACGACGGAGACGTCGCACCTGGTTTTTTGATTAAAAGGCGCAGGATTCGGGAAAACTATCAGTGAACTGGAATTAGAGAATGGAGGGTGAACGATGCAAGAACAGGATAAAGCATTGATTGCGCAAGCTGCACTCGCATATGTAAAACCCGGCATGACACTCGGTCTCGGTACGGGTTCGACGACACGCTATTTTATTGATGCTGTAGGAAAAGCAGTGGACGAAGGATTAAAAATCGAAGCGATCGCGACGTCGATTGAGACGGAAGAACAGGGCAAGCGGCTCGGAATACCGATGCGTCAGTTACGTGATGTCGAACAGCTTGATCTCGTCATCGACGGAATTGACCAGATTGATGAACAGTTCCAAGTCATCAAAGGTGGCGGCGGCGCATTGTTCCGGGAAAAGCTCGTCGCGCTGCAAGCACGCGAAGTGTTGTATCTCGCAGACAGCTCGAAGTTCGTCCGCCAGTTGATGGGACCTTTACCGGTCGAAGTCGAACCGTTCGGACGGACACACGTCGAACGACTTCTTGCGGACAAAGGAATTTCCTATACACACCGCGAAACGGCGGGAGAAGCATTCGTGACGGATGGAGGCCATTTGATTTTGGATGTCGCCCTGGATCGTGTCCCGGACGTCGCCCATTTCGTACGGGAATTGAAGTCATGGAGTGGTGTCATCGAAACCGGTTATTTTGAGCGGCAACCGGATCATGTGTTGACTCTAGAACACGGAAATATCAAACTGCTTGCCCACCCAACGCTGCGGAGCGGTGGCGGAATCGTTTGAACTTGACTCAACGTAGTCGGGATAGATAAGTAGTGCATCATTACTCGTTTTTTTAAGGAGGAACAGTCATGAAGCTACGGAAGCGATTTTTATTTGGAGCCGGTGTATTGGCAGGTACAGGACTTGTCATGAAAAAAATAAAATCACGCCGCCCGCCGAGTCATTTGAAGGAGTATTTGGACCACCTCGATCAAGATGAGAGTCAAGATGCGGATAAAGACGAGGATGAAGTAGGATTGACGAAGCTTGATTCGATATACCGATCAGAGTGGCAAGCGAACGGATTCCCGCGTTCGCAACAAGAACTCGATGAATTAGATAAATAAAAAAATGACAGAAGTCCGCTTCCGGATTTCTGTCATTTTTTTTAGTATGTAAGAGACCCGGCGATGATTAAGCCGATTGATAACGAGAGGAACAATAACAATAAACCAACGGCTTCGTTGTTGGCATTGATTTCCTTCGTCATGCTGAGACGCGGAATGAGCAGATCGGCAAGATAAAACAGGACGATTTGGAAAACGATCGCGAGAGCCCCCCACAAAACCATGTCGAGGATGCTGACAGAGTTTGCGATACTTGAATAAAGCACGATTGCAAGTCCGAGGATCCGTCCGCCGAACGCATAGACGGCTGCTTTTTTACCTTGACGAATCAATTCCATTTCCTTTGATTTCGTCGTCACTTCAAACAGGACAACACCGATTGCGAGCAAGAGCGTCGCTACACCGATATAGGCGAGTGTTGATAAAAACAAGTCACTGAATGCCATACCATTTCCCCCTTAAGAACGTTTCTTGTTGTTGCGGTCTTTTTTTTGCTGAATCGCGACATAGAGTTCAAGTAAGGCACCTACTAAAATCCCGGCGGATACATACAGATAAAAATTATCTCCGATAAATCCAAACAATAAACCGAGGAGAAGACCAATGAAAATGTACGGTCCTTTTGTTAACTTCATATTCTTCACCTGCCTTACTATCAAACGTAGCTGATTTTTTTGATTACGTCCATCCTTAATTGAATCACGTCGTCGTCGCGATCTCTTCTTTTACGGAATGGAGCGTGACTTGGTTTCGACCGGATTGTTTAGAAGCATACAGTGCTTGATCGGCATGGCGGACTAAATGATCAATATTTGCAGTCGTCTCTTCAAAGCTTGCGACACCAAAGGATGCCGTCACATGGAGGGTTTGACCGGTCTGTGTCGTGAAAGGAGCAGTTTCAATGCGCTCACGCAATTCTTCAGCGAGGGTCAAGACGCGCGTTAACGCAAGATTTGTAATGATGAGTGAAAATTCTTCACCGCCGTTACGTGACAGGTAGCCAGTATCTCCGACTCCGTCACGTAACCGTTTTGAGAATTGACGTAACACGTCGTCACCAGCCTCATGCCCGTACGTATCATTGACCGACTTAAAGTGATCGATGTCAATCATGACGAGGGCGACCTGCTGCTCATTGAAGATACTTTGCCGTTTAATGTCCGTTAAGTAATCTGAAAAAGCACGCGAATTGTGAAGACCCGTCAAAAAGTCGATTTGCGCTTTATGTTGGAACGTCCGTAACGCAAGCTTCGTCATCCGGATGTCTTGGATGATGAGTAAAGTCAACCAGCTACTGACGAAAGACGCAGGGGTGATGACTGACAGGATTTCGACGATTTGACCGGTATCGCGTAAGACGATGCCTAAAATGACAGCGTGCAGAAGTGTCGCATAAAGCGTCACCGTCATGAAGGTCTTTTTTGAATACAAAGGCATCAGTTTGACAATCAGGGAGATACCGACAGCGAGACTGATGATGAAAAAACATGCCGCATAAGCTGCAAAATTCGTACTGATGGTAAAGCGGTAAACGATGATGGCGACAGTCACGATGAACGTCGGCAATGGGCCAGCGAAATAGGCGGCGACAATGACCGGGATATGCCGTAAGTCGACTAAAATTCCAGGGGCCGGTTCAATCGTCATCTGCATCAACACAATCGCGAGGACACTCAAACATAGACCATACAAAATACGCAGTGACTGTTTAGAATCCTGTGTAATCGGTTGAGAAGATAATTTTCCGAGTAAGTAAAATCCACTCATCAAAAAAGTGATATTGTGAAGAACATCATAGATGATTGTTTTCATATGTCGTGGACTCCTTTTAAACCGATTATGTCTATTGTACTATAATGCCGACATCGATTTTCAAAAAAATATCATTAGTGCTTCGTCTGATCGTTGAGAAATGGGCATATTCTCTCATGGTTTCAAAAAAATAAAGATGACCTCAATGATAAACATGAGATGTGTGTGTTTATTAGATTGGACGGTTTATTTAATTAGCGAGATAACGCGGGAAAGAAAAAAAGCATTCAGCATGACAAGGAATGGGAGCTTACGATAGAATGGAAAATGGTAAAAGGGGGAGGGCACATGATTACACTACATACGGTCAGTAAAGCATTTTCCAAACAACCCGTCATTCAATCAGTATCCTTAATGATTGAACAGGGTGAGATTCATGGCATCATCGGCGCGAGCGGAGCAGGTAAATCGACACTGCTTCGGCTGATGAACCTGCTCGAACGACCGGATGAAGGCGACATTGAGTTTGATGGCATCGATTTGCTTGCTTTACCGCACCATAAATTGCGGGGTGTTCGCCAAGACATCGGGATGATTTTTCAAAACTTTAATCTGGTCGCGAATAAGACGGTCGAACAGAATATTTTGGTATCCCTCGAACTCGCGCGCGTGCAGAAGCAGGAGCGTTCCACGCGGGTTCAGGACTGCCTCCGGTTCGTCGGATTGGAATCCTTTTCTGACAAGTACCCAGCCGAACTGAGTGGCGGTCAGATGCAACGTGTTGCAATTGCCCGTGCGCTTGCCAATCGGCCACGTGTACTCTTATGTGACGAACCAACGTCTTCCCTCGACCCAAGCACGACGTCGGAGATCTTACGGGTTCTTCAAAACATTAATCGGACGCTTGGTGTCACCATCGTGCTCGTCAGCCACGAAATGAACGTGATTCAGAGTATTTGCAATCGCGTCACGATTATGGAGAACGGTCAGATTCGCGATACGGTCGCGACAGAACCTGCAGGTGTTGCCGAAATCACGAGTGATGCGGGTTGGTTCTTAACGCAGTTGACCGAACGGGGGAGCGCGGATGCCTGACATATTAATCGAGTACGCAGGGGAAATCAGACTTGCCATCGGACAAACGTTCGTGATGGTAGGGGTCTCGATTCTTGTTGCAGTGCTGATCGGACTGCCGGTCGGAACGTTGCTGTTTTTATCGCGGAAAAATCAGTTACTCGAAAATCGCTTCCTGTTCTCCGGTTTGAATCTGCTAGTCAACACGGTCCGCTCCTTTCCGTTTTTGTTACTTGTCGTCTTTTTGATTCCGTTTACACGGTTGATTATCGGTACAGCCATCGGGACGGCAGCAGCGACCGTTCCACTTGCGATTATCGCGATCGCCCATTATTCCCGGCTCGTCGAACAATCGTTACTTGATGTACCAAAAGGCGTCATCGAAGCAGCGATCTCAATGGGCGCGTCGACACGAGAAGTTGTCGTGAAAGTTTTATTCGTTGAGGCCCGGTCCGGACTCGTTCTCGGTCTGACGACATCGATCGTCAGTTTTATCTCCTACTCGACGATCATGGGAGTGGTCGGTGGAGGGGGCATCGGAGATTTTGCCGTACGGTACGGGTATCAGCAATTTCAGACTGAGTTGATGATGTACATGATCCTGATTATGGTCATCCTCGTCCAATTGATTCAATTCATAGGCACGACAGTAGCACGATTGATTGACAAACGTTAAAAGAAAGTAGGAAATGAAATGAAAAAACTGATGATGATGTTGACAATAGTTGTCCTGGCCTTAGCAGGTTGCGGAAATAGTGATGACAGCGATACCGGTTCTACGGAAGAGACAAAAACCTTGAAGGTCGCGTCACTGATTAAACCGATGACGGAAATTCTTGATCTTGTGAAACCACAGTTAAAGGAAGACGGGATTAACCTGGAAGTCGTCGTTCTGAGCGATAACGTTCAGCCAAACAGTGCGCTGGCAGCGGAAGAGGTCGATGCAAACTTCTTCCAACACGTTCCGTATATGGAGGAATTCAATCGGAATAACGATGCGAACCTCGTTCCGATCGAACCAATCTATTTTGCCAATTACGGTGTCTACTCGAAAGAATATAAATCAATCGATCAACTACCGAAGGGGGCCGTCATCGCGATGGCGAACGACGTCTCGAACATCGACCGTTCGCTGTCGTTACTCGCCCAGCATGACGCGATTAAATTGAAAAAGAAGACAGGATCTTACTATACGATGAAGGACGTCGTTGAGAATAAACAAGATTACAAGTTCAAGGAAGTGGATTTATTGATGCTCGCGCGTCTTTATGATGATGCTGACGCGGTCGTCATGACACCGGCTTATGCAGCACCGCTCGGGCTGACGCCGAAACAGGATGCACTCGTCACGGAAGGCATCGAGAATGACTTTGCGATTACCCTCGTTGCCCGGAAGGACAATCAGGATGCGGAAGCGATTCAGAAGCTTGCGAAAGCGATGACGAGTCCGGAAGTTAAAAAGTTCTTAGAAGAAAATTATGATGAAACGGCGATACCGGCTTTCAACTGATACTCAAACAAAAGTGACTTGTCGGACAATCGCTAGAACTCAGTTTAAAAAATCACCCGCTTCACACGTCTGCTTGGCGTCGTGTAAAGCGGGTGATTTTTTTAAAACGATTGTTGATTAAAGCAAAGTGGACGGTCTACCTGATCAACTCAAAACCGCTTCATTGTGCCGTCAATTGTTTTGCATAACCGCTTTGCTCTAAAATATCGCCTGTCGGTAGATGCGTCCATTTTTCAACGGAAGTGTCGGGATTTTTCTGAATGAAGTCGGTCATAATCGTATTTCCGATTGCATAATTCGACCAACCGGGGATCTGCAAATCAGAATTACCGTTCTGTAAGTCTGAAAATTTGGCGTGATACGAATTTACTTCATGCAGAACATGCTTAAAGGAATGGTCGAGCAGCGGTTCTGTCCAAGGTGGGTTGACATCTGGATAGAGAGCTTTCGCAAATAAGTCCGCTTTTCCTTCCGAAATGATATTATCGGCAATCGATGAAATTCCAAGCTTTTCGAGTAAAACGGTGTGATGGTATTCATGGGCAACTGTATAGGCAAGCATCGATTGATCGACATCACGATCGATATAAAGCACTAACAGATTTTTAGCGAGTGCAATTCCTGTCACACCACCCATTCGTTTGTTATTCACGGGATTATCTGAATTAATTGGAGCGACTAGAACGACTAAATCGTTTTGGCGGGGTAACTGTTTTGATGCTTGTTGTAACGATTGTTTGATTTGTTGCTGTATCTCGGTTTGATGCTGCTGTAAGTAGGTAACATTTTCTTTTAAGTGTTTGAGATCGTTCATCGGTCGGTCGAGCGGATTATAGACACCAAGCTGTTCCGAAACCTGCTCCTGCTCACGGATACGATCGTTTTCCTTTAAAACGTATTTTTCGAACAGCGCTCCATTTTCAGTCGGAGCTTTCAGTGCTGCATCGACATATGACTGATAGACATCGTAAAGTGGGAGGATCTTAATTGTTTTATCATCTTGCGTGAAGGTAATACCCGTCGGCTTGGTTTTTTGTGCTTGCGGTTCCTCGGAGCACCCGGCGAGTAAGCTGGCCAAGACGGCACTCACGATCAATCGTTTCATTCCGATCACATCCTTTCTTTTGGTCTGTGGGAGAACGTTCGAAGAAACCATTTTTTGAAACATTTCTTCTTTTGTTAGCGTATAGTAAGATAATGTAAGAATCAATTTGATTATGGATTTTATTGGATTACACACTAGGAGGGAACCGCGTGCGGAAAAGTTATGAATTCTTTTTGCTTTACAACAAAGAAATGTTCTTCAATAAGTTTGCTTACCTCTATACGCTCGCCGTACCCCTCGTCATCATTCTCCTCAATCACTTCGACTGGTTCAAGGATTCCCCGACGTGGACGGTCTTTCAGTCGGCGATGATTCAATTCTTTGCGATCATGATTGTGTTGACTGCAATCAATGGAATTGGCATATCATTACTCAACCAACGGGAGAGCGGTTTTTTGAAGATGTATACGTTTTTGTCCGGGCAAAAATTCCCGGTCATCTTCGGGCGTCTCATGTCGCAATGGTTTTTCCTCAGTCTCAACATGTTCGCTGCCAGCCTGATGATGGCGGTTTTGTTTCATCAACCGTTGCTGAAGACTATGCTGATGACCGGATTGCTTGCGCTGATTGTCCCACTGCCGGTCTTTGCCTGTAGCCTGCTGATTGCAGCGCTCCCATTGAAGCCGGAGACGATGACACCGCTCGGGACGATTTTAATTTTTGCCGTCTTCATTTTCATCGATGTATTTGAACTGACGGATAATCGATTGCTTGCGTATTTTTCATTCCTGAATCCGGCGAATTTAATCTTGAATGAAGCCCGCTTCCTGACAGGCAGTGTCAGTGACGGGATGATGGGCTTGTCGATTCTGACAGGTATCATGGTTTATTTAGTAGTCGGCTACGTTGCCTATCAGCGGTTGTCGATTACGTCAAAAACAAATCGTTAACGGAAGGGGACGGACAGATGCAACTCGGGACAATCGATTACAGTTATGATGGAACACGGATGATTTTAGATAAAGCGGATCTTGAGCTCGATCCGGAACGGTTGAACGTCGTGATTGGTTTAAACGGTTCAGGTAAATCGACTTTGTTTGACGTCGTCGCCGGGGCGCTCCCGGCGGACGGGTTTCATCCGCCGTTTGAACGGGCGGAGATTCTTTATCAGTTGCAGCAGGCACCGCTTCCGCCGATGCTGAAAGGAAAAGATTTGGTCCGGTTGATTTTGAAAAGTGACCGGACGGAGCCGTTCCGTTCGTTATGGGATACATATGTCGCCTCGTTACGAGAACAGGAGCGAAGCCGGTTAGAGCGTCTGCAAGACTTACGGCTCGGTCAGATGTCAGCCGGTGAAAAACGCTGGCTGGTCATCCGGACGGTCTGTCATCTCGATCGTACACTCTACATCTTTGACGAGCCGACGGTCGGGCTCGACCCGGAGTCACGGCGTTTCGTCGTCGAGGCGATTGGTGCGCTACTCGACCGTCAAAAAATCGTGTTATTGTCGACGCACATACTGCATGAAGTCGCCCACCTGCCGTGCAAGATGCATTTTCTCCATCACGGAAAAATCGTCTACAGCGGCTCCTATCATGCCTTCATCGCGCGTTATGAGACCGATAATCCAGACATCGCGTTTGAGCGTTTCTTGTCGGAGCAACCAACCGCCTAAACTAACCTGTTCAAGATGCATTCGAACGCGAGTGTATCTTTTTTTTGCGTTGAATTACTCGAATTTCAAAAAAATGAAATAAATTTTAGTACGGGATTGACAAATTTAAGGAGTATAATGCTATATTGATAATGAAAATGAGATTCATTATCAATTGAGGAGAGTGAGCCATATGTTTATCCAACTGAAAACCATTCGTGTTGAGCACGGCTACGCGGAGACAATGATTGAACGATTTGCAGGAGAAGGCATCATCGAACAGCAGCCAGGATTCGTTGATTTGAGCGTTTTGAAAAAAAAGCGGACACGCGGCGATGAGGAAGTCGTGATTTTAATCCGCTGGGAATCCGAAAAGGACTGGAAAGCCTGGGAAACAAGCGATGTCCATCTCGCAGGTCATCGGGAGCGCCGTGGTCAGCCGGCACCGTCCTATATACTCGACAGCAGTCAAGTATATTATGAGATGCTCGGTCAAAAAACGAAAAGTGTGTAACATGTGACCGATTCGTTAAAATCTTGACGAATCGGTCACACTTCATTTACGAAAAAGCAATACGATAAAGTACGGTGCACCGAGAACGGCGATGACGATCCCGACCGGAATATCGGCCGGGGCCAACAGATTTTTTCCGATTAAATCAGCTAACAATACGAGCAGACTACCGACAAGCGCGGCAACCGGAATCAGACTGTAATGGTTCGGACCGACGAGTCGTCTCGCGATATGAGGGGCGAGCAGACCGATAAATGAAATCCCTCCGCCAGCCGCCACGCAGGCTCCAGCAAGAGCCGCAGCCACGAACAGAATACGTTTACGGGTACGTTCAACCTGAAGTCCTAAGGTTTGTGGCAGTGAACCGCTCAATTGCAATAAGTTCAACGAACGGCTTTGCATAAATGCGAGTGGGATGAAAAGGACGATCCAGGGCGTAAGCATGAAGACGGACGACCAATCTGCCTGCCAGATGCTTCCGGTCAGCCAGACGGTTGCTTGCTGGAAATCTCTTGGATCCATCTTCAACTGAAAAATGATTAAAAGGGCACCGCATAAAGCATTGATCCCGACGCCGACCAACAACAGGCGGGCAGGCTGTAGTGAAGTCGCTCCTGCCAGCCGATAAATCGTCCAGGCGACGAGTATTGCACCGAAAAAAGCGACGAATGGCAAAAGCGGGAGCTGATGTAAAGCGGAGCGAAAATAAAACAGGGTCATGACGACAAACAGCCCGGCCCCTGCATTAATCCCGAGAATACCCGGATCGGCCAAAGCATTGCGTGACATGCCCTGAAGCAGTGTCCCGGAAACAGCAAGACCTGATCCGATCAAGAGAGCCAGCAGCATCCGGGGCAGTCGCAGGTCAATCAAGACTAACCGTTCTGCATCCGTTCCTTGCCCGATTATGGTCCGGCTGATTGAACTGAACGAAACGGGAAGAATGCCGGTTGAGAGGCTGTATAAAAATGTAACGATAAGAAGAACACATAAGCTAACAAACGTAAAACGTGATTTTTGAAGAGCGCTCCACATATCCATCAGATCGCCAACTCCTTCCGTCGTGCAAGGTAAAGAAAATAAGGAACCCCGATTACGGCCGTAATGGCTCCAAGTGGTGTTTCAAACGGGGGATTGACCAGTCGTGCGAGTAAATCGGAGACAATGAGAAGTGTCATCCCGAATAATGCACTGACCGGCAGGAGAAGATAATAATTCGTTCCGACAAGAAAACGACTGATATGTGGAATGACAAGACCGACGAAACCTATGACACCAGCGATGGATACGGCACTCCCGGCAAGCAGGACGATACTGCAAAGTCCGAGAACCCGGACTTTCGTTAACGACGATCCAAGACCTGCCGCGACCTCTTCTCCAAGCGAGAGAACGGTCATGCTTCTCGCGATATGTAGGGAAATCGCCATACCGATTAAGACGATGGGAAGAAGAACATGGACATGTTCCCACTTAGAGCCGGATAACCCGCCGGCATACCAGAAACTTAAATCTTGGGCAACTTGATGAAACAAAGTGATGCCTGTTGAGAGCGCACCGAACAATGCACTGAGTGCGGCTCCGGCGACGGTCAACGTGACAGGTGAAAAACGGCCACGTGCAAAAACCGTAATTAGAACGATGAGCCCTGTACCAAGGGCTGCACCGCCAAAAGAGAACATCAGCGAACTGAAGAAGGAATGGGCAGAAACAAAAGCCAGGGAAATCGCGACCCCAAGACCAGCCCCGTGGGTAATGCCGAGCAGGGACGGGTCGGCCAATGCGTTACGGGTCAATCCCTGCATCATCGTTCCTGACAAAGCCAGGGCAATTCCGACAAGTCCTGCGCAGATTAAACGCGGCAGGCGGACTTCTTGAATCAATTGGTGCTGCAGGTTATTGGCATCAAACGAATGGAACGATGCGAGGACTGTATCCGAAGAAACCGGAAAAGCTCCATAAAAGAGTGATAATCCGCTACATAAGAAAAACAGAAAAAGCGTAATCAAAAGAACGATAGCTGTAGGGTGAGGGCGTGCAGATGCATCCATAATCGTCTCTCCTTTTTAAATGAGAATTATATTCATTATCAACGCGATTAAACTTACATCGAATAGCAAATTTTTGTCAAATGTTTTTTTAGGGAGCAAACACTATGGAAGTGAATTTAAAGCCATTAATCATCCAAAAATACTGGTTGCTGGAAGGGGACCGGCAACCGGTCAGTTCGGGCATCATCATTGTTGTTGTCGGCAAGGCGTTTTTATATGACGACCGCCAACGGTTACATCCGGGTGAAAGCGCCTGGGTCGATCAAACGCAGGAGGTACTGGCAGCTACGAAAGAGAGCAGTCTTGTTTATCATCTTGCCGTAACCGGAGACCGTTGCCCACTTTACCGGCAAAATCCGGAACAACTTCACGCACAGTTGCGAAGAATGAGTACGAGTCCGACGACCGTCAAGGGGATGCTACGCCAACAGCGTCTCGTTTATGAGTTGCTTGAGACATTAAGCCACGAACAGGAAAAACATGTATTCGAACAAGTGACGAAAGAATGGCTACAACAACTAGGCGATAACCGTCCCGTCAACGAACTGGCAGTGGAGCTCGGGATGTCTGTGCCGACATTTAATCGGCTGTTTAAGGAGCGATATGCCGAAACACCTAAAGCGTACTTAAATCAACTCCGCATTCGAACAGCGAAAGAGTGGATGCTGACGTCGCCGGACATGACGTTGGCACAAATCGCTCAAAAGGTTGGTTTGCAAGATGAATTTTATTTTAGCCGTTTATTCAAAAAGCGGACAGGTTCGTCTCCCACCCATTTTTTGAAGCGTGCTTCACCCCGCATCGGTATCGCCAGCCGTCTTTTATTGCAGGACCACTTGCTGGCGCTTGGTCTGCAACCGATTCTTGCTCCAAGTTATCCGACGGAATACGGTGCGAGTGGCCTACCTGTATTTTTAACCGATTTGGAAGGTACACAGTTTTATGACGCCAATCGCCCCGCACCGCGGGAAGTGTTTGAATCGATGCAACTGGATTTGATCATCAAGACACCAGATCTCGATAAACAGCATGATGTCAGCTGGTCGCCGCCAGAACACGTCCTCGAATTGCCCCGCCAGACGTGTTGGAGCGAGTATCTGCGTCTGCTGGCAATCGCAACAGATCGGGAAGAGCGCCTCGAACCGATTATGAAAGAGGTCGACCGGTTGGAACAAACCGTTCGGGAACGGATAGCGTGGCACCGGACGGGGACGTGGGCGGTAGTTTGGATTCGCCCGGACGAGGTGCGGCTTTATGGAACGGGTCAGCATACGATGCTTGATTTTTTGTTTCAAGATGTAGGGATGACAAGTGCGACCGGTTTACCGGAGACGGTTTACCAATCTGTCACATTATCAGAACTGAAAATGATTGAACCGGACAATCTATTGATTTTATGGAGCCAACAGACGGATATCGAACGGATTCAACATGATGCCGCCTGGCAAACGCTCAAAGCAGTCAGCACGCATCGCGTCTTTTGTCCGGACAGTGTTGACTGGGATCCATGGGGACCGCTCGGACGGATTCATATGTTACGCCAATTCCTGATTTACATCGAACAGGACAAACGATTGATTTGTCCATGGAAGTTGACGGGTTCGTCCATGTCGTTTTTAAGTGATAATGATTATCATTACTAATGAAGAACGAGTTTGAGAGGAGAAAAGAAAATAATGAAAAAAATCATAGGGGTAACATCAGTCCTTGCGACATGTGCAGTTTTAGCTGCATGTGGAGGGGAAGCAAGCGAACAGCCGGCTAAGCAGAAAACAGCCGTCCATACGGTCGAACATATTTTCGGGAAAACAGAAGTTCCGGATAATCCGAAGAAGGTCGTCGTCTTATCGCACGTCTCATGGGAAGGCTCACTTGTTTCAGTTGGCGTTAAACCGTATGCGGTCATGGCGTATGACAATGAGTTTCCGCCCCACTTGACGGAAGAACTGCAAGGAACGAAAGCCTTACCATATGCCGACGAAATTAATCCGGAAGAAATCGTTAAGCTCAATCCGGACTTACTGATCATCAGCGACCGTTACAAACCACTTTACGATAAACTGGCAAAAACGATTCCGACTGTCGCAGTCGAAGTCGGCGGGGACTGGAAAGAAGATCATTTGAAAGTTGCGGAAGCTGTCAACAAAAAAGCGGAAGGGCAGGCAGTCATCGATGACTTGTCGGAAGAAGCGAAGAGTATCGAACAACGCATCAAGGACAGTGTCAAAGACGAAACGTTTATGGCCGTATCGGTCAATAAAAAAGATATTCGTGTTTACGGTCTGACAAATCATGCGACAAACTCATTGTTGTTTGACGATATCGGATTAACACCGACGAAAGGTTTACCAAAAGATTTCGGGGAGAACATTTCCATCGAAGGGTTGGCGAAATACAATCCGGACCATATCATCGATCTGTCCTACTTCAGCAGCGGTCCTTACTACGATGAAGTAACAAACGGAAAGGTCTGGAAAGGATTAACGGCAGTAAAAAAAGATCAAGTTCATCAGCTATCAACGACATGGGGCTTCTGGGACCCGATTGAACGTGAAAAAGGGTTAAAAGAGCTGGAAGACGTCTTACTGAAATAATCAATTACAGAGCAGGAAGAGGAACGGGGAAACCCGTTTTTCTCTTTTCTTACAATGAGAATCGTTATCAATTGATGGAAGGATAGTGGCAGTCATGACAACACGACAAGAACGTATCGATGAGATTGCAACCCGGGCAACGCTCCAGGCATTTGCGAATAGTTATCTCCGTGAAGTCAAAACAGTTGATTGGTTCATTCCGAAAGAGGAGGAGAGAGAGAAGTGCGGTAAGAGTGGTTGCCGAATTGATGTGACAACAGTCTATATCCTCGAAATCCGTCATCGTTCACGCATTGGACGACATGAAATCGGGCGGATTTATCGCCAGACTCCGAGCGGATTGGTGGAAGAAGCACCTCTTGTCTTCATCATAGCGTGTTGCCAACATCTTCAACGGCTTGTACCGGGATTAACGGATTTACTATACCGGGTCCTCGATAGCCATCGGGTGATGTGTCAAGTCATCACACATCAGTTGGACGAGACGACGCGAGCTCAGACATTCCTTGAACATGAACAGACAGTTCGGTTCGGACATTGGTTTCACCCGACGCCGAAAAGTCGGGTAGGAATGCATGACTGGGAACAAATCGCATATGCTCCAGAATTTAAAAACGGTTTCCAACTCGATTATTTTGCCGTCGATCGGACTTTACTGATTGAGGAAAGTGCGACGGATCGGCTGATCAGTGAGCAGATGTGCAAGCAACTCGAATCAACGGTAAAACTTTCAGCTGGAGAAGCGCTTCTGCCGGCACACCCTCTGCAAACTCAGTTTTTGTTGACGCAAACGACTGTTAAAGCATTAGTGGCACACGGACGGATTCGCCACCTCGGGCAGCTCGGTCCACTGTATTATGCGACATCTTCAATCCGGACGGTTTTACATACCGACGGCCTGCACATGTTGAAGTTTTCGATTCCCGTCCAGGTAACGAATTCACGCCGAGTCAACAAACGACATGAACTAACGGCAGGGATAGTCATGAAACGTCTCGCCGGGCATTTGACGATGCCCCGAGGATTTTCAATTACGCATGATCCGGCATACGCCACACTTTGGACGGATACGGAAGAATCCGGTTTTGAAGTGATTTACCGGGAAGCACAAGCCGACGCGGTCAATGTCGCTGCACTCGTCCAGGAACCGCTGGACAATGAACCTTCCGTTTTGATGTCGCTCGTCCTCGAAGCGAAACAAGCGGATCAGTCATTGGAAGAAGCTGCATGGGACTGGTTTGCAACGTATATTGAACTGACACTTGGGGCGTTGCTCGAGTTGTACGACAACTACGGCATCGCGCTTGAGGCACACCAACAAAACAGCCTGATTACTGTTGAACAGGGACGGCCTATCCGTTATCAGTTCCGCGATAACCAAGGGTATTATCTCGCCCTGTCCTGCGAAGAGAAATTATTGTCTTTGGAACCATCATTGGATCAGGCACGAGAACTGTTTTATGACGAGTCGACGATTGAGGAACGGTTAACGTATTACATGGTCTGGAACCATTTGGGCGGACTGCTTCACCGTTTTGACCGAGACGGACTCTTACGGGAACAGGACATGCTCGATTGGCTCGGAACTTGGCTTGATCAACGACAGCAAACATTGTCGGGTCCGGCTCAAGACTGGATTCACTGTGTCCGCTCACGTCAGACGCTACCGTACAAGGCGAACTTGCTGACACGTCTGCATGCACTCGACGAGCTGGAAGTCAGCGGGGAGCGGGTCATCTTTATTAAAATCGCTAATCCATTACAACGGGAGGTCCCTCATGAGGCAAACGAGCGAACAACGTGTCTGCAAACAACTTCTTGAAGCACTTTTATTCGAACGGATCGAGCCGTTCAGTGAACATCCGCGACAAGACGGCAATGCGACGTTTCGATTCATCCGTCCCCCGTATGAACTGACGATTAACGGGAGGCGTGGGGCATTTGACCGGATTTGGCTCGAACTTTCTACAGGTGTGCTGACCAAAAACAATCAAGTTCAACCGATGACACTGGCGCAAATCATCGCGTGTTTTCAAATTAAGGATTCGCTCCGGCAAGAGCTCGAGCAAACGGTCGCGCTTGATGAGAGCTGTCCCGTCCCCATCGTTGCACGAACGCAAATGACATACAGTGCTTTAGAGCAGGCGTTAATCGAAGGACATCCGTATCATCCATGCTTCAAGTCCCGCATCGGATTTTCGCGCGCCGATCATTGGCGATATGGACCGGAGTCGGGACAGCGGTTTCGTTTACGGTTCGTCGCACTTCCGGCTACTACTGTCCACATGACACAAATGAATGGCGTGATGGAACAGGCATTCGGTCAAGCGACCCTTGAGTGCTTAAATGCACTTCTAATCCGCGCAACAAATGATTCCGCCGATTATCAAATTGTTCCGGTCCACCCGTGGCAATGGAGATGCGTCGGGATGGACGTCCTCGAGTCGGGCGGCATTGACCTTGGAGAAAGCGGTCCCCTGTTTCAAGCGACTCAATCAATCCGGACTGTTTTCCAACCAGGCGTACCGGGTGCTCCGCATATTAAGCTCCCGCTTGATCTCATCCAGACGTCGGCGAGACGGACGTTTGACGTCCCGAGCATTGTTGCGGCACCGGTGTTATCCGATTGGCTGATCAGAAGAGCGGAAAAGCTTCCCGTAACGTTGCTCCGCGAATTCGCCAGTCAGGTCGTCGAGACGAAGGACGGAAAATTATCAGGCCGCATCGGCTGTCTCTATCGCGACAATGTCCTGACGAATGTCACAGCTGAGGAAACAGTCATCCCTTTTACGGCGCTTGCCCTCAGCGAAGCGAACGGGGGACTGTTTCTTGACCCGTGGTTCAAGAAATACGGGATGGAACAGTGGGTAAAACAGTTTCTGACCGTTTATTTACAACCGGTCTTCCGTCTCGTCGCCGAAGAAGGGCTTGCTCTCGAAGCACATGCCCAAAATAGTTTACTCGTGTTAAAAGACGGCTGGCCAACGCGACTGATTCTGCGGGATTTTCATGATAGCGTCGAATATGTCGGGAAATTTGTCCGGCATCCGGAGGAGGTACCTGATTTTAAGACCGTCCATCCCGCTTTTAATTCGCCGGTCGGAACATATTACGAAATGAAAGACGTCGAGGCATTGCGCGAGCTCGTCAGCGATACGGTATTTGTATTTCATTTGACGGAATTATCGCATCAGTTGGAGGACAAGTACGGCTTGAAAGAAACAACGTTTTTCAAATGGGCTGCCGCGGTACTCGACCGACTCGAGCTGTCGCCGGATCGCTTTGCCGCCTTAGGATTCGGCGAAGCGACCATGTACACGGAGTCCCTCTTCGCGCGTAAATTCGAGACAGGGCAGTGCCGGCATCTTGTTTGCAATACATTATATACAAGGACGCAGAAGGGAAGCGAAACGCATGTTATATATTGAAGAGACGCTTTATACCGAACAAATGCTGACAGACCATCCCGTTTGCCAGTTAAGTTGGCTCGCTGACCCCGGGACTACAGTTGTTGCAGTTTGTACTAAAGACACGGCAGCCTGGATTGCCTTTTGTTTACTTATGAAAAGAACACAAGGAACGGTCGTACCGCTGCATCCGGACTTACCGGAAGCCGGTGCACGCGATATGGCGGAACGAGCAGGGTGTGACTTTTTAATTTATGGTGATTTTCAACAACCGGTTCGATTGACGCAGGCAAAACCTCGTCCGGGAGGTCTGATTCAATTCAGCTCCGGTACGACCGGAGAGGCGAAAGTGATTCACCGGACATGGTTGTCGATTGAACAAGAAGTGACAGCATACAATCAATGTTTTCCGTTACCGCATGCAACAGGAACGATTGTCGCCTGTCCGACATCACATTCATTCGGCTTGATTTGCGGTGTCATGGCGACGCTATATCGGGGGGCAGTACCCGTCATTCTCGAACATACGGCACCGCGACATGTCTTGCGTGTCTGTCGGGCACATCCGGATGCGATTTTGTATGCGGGACCGGGGCTTGTCTATCTGCTCAGTCAGTTTAAGCAACGGCTATTTGCAGTGATGATTTCCGGTATGACGTTGCCGAATAGTTGGTTTGAAGCGATTCAGGACGTGACCGATCATCTTTTACAGCAATACGGATGCTCAGAAACCGGTTGCATCGCATTACACCCTGATCCGAAAACAGCGCAGGCGATTGGCTATCCGTTACCACATCTTCAAACGGAGGCTGGAACTATAAATCAACCGGCTGAATTGCTAGTCGAATCAGATGGAACCTGGACGGGTACGAAGGATTTGGTCGGAGCGTCGGAAAACGGTGAATTGTTCTTCTTCAGCCGGTTGGACGAAATGATAAATGTATCTGGTCTATCCGTTTATCCAGCAGATGTTGAAGATGTATTACTACGTCGCGCCGACGTCAACGAAGCCGTCGTCTTTAAGAAAAGTGATCCTCTGCAAGGCGAACGAGTCTGTGTCCAGATCGTCAGTTCGGCGACCGAGGAGACATTACGTTCGTTTTGCCATGCGCATCTTGCTCCACATCAATGTCCGACTGACTGGACGTTTGTTACGGAAATAAAAAAACTGCCGAACGGAAAAATCAGTCGAATCCGACTGGGGGTGACGTCATGAGTTCCTTCCTCGACCAGCAGACATTTCATCAAATCGTCGAGGCGCAACTCGATGTCATCTTACCGATGGAAGTGACGGGACAGGAGCGGCTTCGCGATGAACTGCAACTGGATTCGATGCGATTGTTGCAGTTGCTCGTTCATCTGGAGCTTGAATACGGTCTCGTTCTAGCCGACGAGCAACTCGGACAGCTTCCACAGATGACGGTTGAAATGTTCTTAGCTGCGCTAACAAAAAAGGAGGTGCTTTGATGATAAAAGTTCACTGTCTCGTCAGTTGTATCTGTGAAACAATCAAGCGGTCGCAAGCAGATCATCGTCCGTATTATTTCGGGATTTGGGACGCCGACTTTGGCTTGACGTCCGATTTTGTTTTATCGCATCATGCCCCGGAGATTAATCATGAAGCGATGCTCGAGTGGTACCGTTTACTGTACGGGATCACAGTCCATCAGTGGTATGACCGGACCCTGTCACGGGCTACGAATATCATGAACCTCGAACGACTCATGAAAACGAAACGACCGGAACAATCGATTATCGTCATGCTGGATCTCGCGCAGTTACCGGAGCGGGAAAACAAGTTTCACCATGACGTGTTTCCACATTATGTGATGCTTGAACCAACGGATGACGAAGAGACATGGCGGATGATGGACCCGGATTTTAGATATGAAGGTGAAATGGATCGCGTACGGATCATCCAGGCAATCGATCAGCCGACTGTCGCCGGAGGGTTCTGGTTTGACGGGAGTCACGTCAAACTTCCGGATCGGGAAACGGTCGCAGCTTACTTCATGAGTGGTCTCAAGCGGCACCACCCGTTGACGGAAGCAGTCGGAAAAATTGTCTCGCATCATAAGAAAACACCAAATCGCTTACCTTCTGCGCTAAAACAACTTCCGGTCATCGCGATCCGTAAATATGCCTATGAACATGCTTTTGCTTATTTTTATGAACAGTTAGGTCTCGATTTAGGCTCTTCCGATTTCGACGGGTGGTGTGATCGAATCGAACGACTCGTCAATCAATATACTGTCATCCAGCACCGGACAATTAAATACAGTATGACGTGCGATCCAGCTGTTTTGACTGAGATTCAAGCGTTGCTCGCAGATCAGGCGATGTTAGAAGATACGATCAAACAACAGCTCATCGGATTATTTAACGAATACTGCCGGAAAGAAGGGGAAACAGATGAAAATTGCACTGTGTACCATCAGCTATCGCCATCATCTCCGCTCGTTTGACGACTTATTATCCTACGCATTGGCGGAGCAGTTTGATGCGTTAGATGTTTGGGGGGTTCATGCGAAGCATTTACAGGACGATGAAATATTGCGTTTACGCGAGCATGCTATAGAGGTCAGTATGCTGAGTCATTATCTATCGTTTGACGCACCATTATCGGTGTTGCTTGAACAGACGAAAGCGTTATCCCGTTTAGGACAACGAATCGGAACAAGGCGTATTCGGATTTTTGCGGGCAACAAGTCAAGTCAGCAGTTGACCGAACCGGAACGGGTCCGGCTCGTCTATCAGTTGCAGGGCGTTTGTAAGGTTCTAGATAAAAGCAAGCAACTGCTGTTAATTGAAATTCATCCAAATACGGCAGCGGACACGATTGAATCGACGGAACGGTTAGTACGCGAAGTGAACCATCCGGCTTGCCGGCTGAACTTTGATGTGTTGCATGTCGTCGAATCAGGTGCTGATCCGGTCACTGCTTACCGTCGTCTTGAACCAGTCATCGAACATCTTCACTTGAAGTCGATTGCCCGGACGGATCAATTCGAAGTCTTTAATCCGGCAAACGTATATGCGGCAGGTGGAACACGTGACGGTATGGTACCGCTGTTTGATGGAATCATTGATTACGAAAGATTTTTCGAAGAACTGAAGCAAGCGTTAACATTGAAAACGGCCAGTCTTGAATGGTTCGGTGATAGTCCGGATGAACAATTAAAAACAGATTGTCGTAAAGTACGCGATGTATTAGAAAAATCACAACTGCAGTTCATGTAATGGTCATACAGATCAGCGTTTAAGAAGCGGCGCGAACAGGGAAACACTATTGTGTACGTCATTGTTTCGTGTTTTCTCGGAAAGGATGTTGATTATGTCAGAACGTGTCTTCATCAGCCCAAGCAAGTACGTCCAAGGAAAAAACGTCATCGACCGGCTCGGTACATACGTGAGCCCGTTCGGAGATAAAGCTCTGTTGATCGCAGACGATGTCGTCTTTAAAATCGTCGGGCAACGGATTCATGACTCCTTTGAAACAGAAAAAATTGGTATCGAACAAGTCGACTTTAGTGGGGAAGCATCGCGCCATGAAGTCGAACGGATCACGAAGCAGGCGAAAGAAGCGGACGTCCGCTTTGTCGTCGGGGTCGGCGGCGGGAAGACGCTGGATACGGCGAAAGCCGTCTCGGACGAACTGACGGTGCCTGTCGTCATCGTGCCGACGATTGCTTCGACCGATGCACCGACGAGCGCGTTATCAGTCATTTATTCAGACGCCGGGATTTTTGAGAGCTATCGCTTCTATAAAAAGAATCCCGATCTTGTCCTCGTCGATACGAAGCTGATCTCGGAAGCACCGGCGCGATTCTTCGCGTCCGGGATTGCCGACGCGCTCGCGACCTGGGTCGAGGTCAGAAGTGTCATCGCATTCGGCGGGAAGACAATGGCCGGTGGTCGGCCGACGATTGCGGCGGAAGCGATCGCGAAACGCTGTGAGGAAGTGTTGTTCGAACATGGTCGACTCGCGTATGAGTCGGTTCAAGCAAAAGTCGTTACGCCGGCTCTTGAAGCAGTCGTCGAAGCGAATACGTTACTGAGTGGACTTGGTTTCGAAAGTGGGGGACTAGCCGCGGCACACGCGATTCATAACGGCTTCACGGCGCTTGATGGTGACATCCACCACTTGACGCACGGGGAAAAAGTTGCATTCGGGACGCTCGTCCAGCTGGCGCTTGAGCAACACAGTCAAGAAGAAATCGAGCGGTATATCGCATTTTATATGGATCTCGGGTTACCGGTCACGCTCGAAGACGTTAAACTCAAAGATGCCTCGCGCGACGACATCTTGAAAGTCGGGGAAGCGGCGACGGCAGATGGTGAGACAATCCATGATGGATTCGATGTGACGGCGGAAGAAGTGGCTGATGCGATCATCGCCGCGGACCGTTACTCGAAAGCCTATCAAGCAAAATTAAAATGAGTCAGAAAACAAACACCCCCGACCGGATGTGGTCGGGGGTGTTGTCTTATAAGTAATCGAGCGGATTGACACTGCTTGCAGCGGAGGTTGCGCTGTAGACATATGTACCACGATGAAGCTCGAAATGAAGGTGTGCTCCGAAAGCATTCCCTGTTTCGCCGACCGTTCCGATCAGTTGTCCTTGCGAGACCGTTTGACCGACGGAGACGCTCCGGCTGTTTAAGTGAGCATAGAGGCTTGTGAAGGAAGATCCGTCAATTGTATGAGTCATCATGATGTAGTTCCCGTACGCGCCGTAGTTTTTAGACGTCGTGACTTTACCGGCAGCTGTCGCATAGACGGGCGTTCCTTTTGCTGCACCATAATCGATGCCGTTATGGAACGTATAACCGTAAACGCCGCTTGAAGAACCGTATCTTTGTGTGATAGTACCTTTCGTTGGTGTAATGAAGGTTTTTGAAGCTTTACTCGCTGCTAAATATGTACTTGTTAGTGACGTAGTTGAATACTTTGTGACATAACTACTGTAAACATAGCGTTTTTCTCCATTATAAAGAATCTTCGACCAATTACCTTCTTTTCCGAGGTAGAGATATCTTTCACCATTATCGACTGATCCAACTATACGGCTGCTAGTCGATGAACCTGTACGAACGCGAAGATTATCAACATTAATTTTTACTTTATCATAACTCGTTACAGAATATTTTTTCACATAAGAAGAATATACATATACTTCACGTGATCCATAAAGAATTTTAGTCCAGTTCCCAGATTTCCCGAGATATTTATATGTATACCCTTTGTTGACACCAGCGATAATATTTGAGGATGTAGAAGGACCAGTTCGAACTCGTAATCCATCTTCAAGTATTTTTACTTTATAGTACGTTGTCGCAGCATCAACTTTCGGTACTGCATATGTTGTCATTCCAGCTACTGCAATGGCAGATACTGTTAAAGTCGTAAAAATTTTTTTCATATATGTTCGTCCTCCTTGAAAATCAACACGATAGGTCAGTTGTTTGTTGAAAATATGTTCTACTAAATTTCATAAATGAGTATAACATTACTTAAAATGTTTAAATATTACATTAACATTTCGGAAATGTTTCAATAGAATATATTTAGGTTATCCAAAAATAACATATGACATTTATTGGTTTTTCTATATATATCAACATGTTTTAGATGTTTAAAAAATGTTCATACACTGGGGAATTGATAAAAAGTGTGACAAGATGAGGGCGTTTAAGATAAAGTTGAAATGGAAATAATAGTATTTTTTAAAATTTGAATTTTTGTAATATTGATGTTTAAAAAATTTTTTTAAGTTTTCAAAATAGGAATCTAAACAAAAAAGACACCTGATTAGAGGTGCCTTTCATTGACTTAAAGTAAGTTGAGTGGGTTGACACTGCTTGCGGCTGAAGAGCTGCTGTAGACGTAGCTGCCACGATGAAGTTCGAAGTGAAGGTGAGCACCGAACGCATTACCTGTGCTACCGACTGTTCCGATCTTCGTTCCTTTTGCAATCGTTTGACCCGCATAAACTTTACGTGAATTGAGGTGGGCATAAACACTTGTGTAGGTTAAACCGTTCACCTTATGTGACATCATGATGTAGTTTCCGTACGCGCCTTGATATTTTGAGGAGATGACTTTCCCAGTGGCTGTCGCATAGACAGGGGTTCCTGTCTTCGCTCCGAAGTCGACACCGTTATGGAACGTATATCCGTAGCGGCCGCTTGCATTGCCATAGCGTTGCGTCAGAGTCCCGCTTGTCGGGCGAATAAAGCTAGACGAGACGGATGCTTTTTTTGCAATGCTTGTTTTAGACTTGAGGCTGTACTTTTTAACGTATCCTGAGTATACGTAGCGTTTTTCTCCACCGTAGATGATTTTCGTCCAGTTTCCTTTACGTCCAAGGTACTTAAACGTTTGGCCCGAGTTGACGCCTCCGATGATCCGGTATTTTGTTGAAGGGCCGGTCCGAACGCGAAGTCCGTCTGCCATGACTTTTACTTTATAAGAAGTACCAGCCGCTTCAACCTTACCTGTACCCGTAGCTGCAAATCCTGAAACGACAAGCGCGCTCATCGTCATAGTTGTCAAAATACGTTTCATGTTGTAAATCCTCCTGATGTGAAAACAAAGTGACGGGTTAATGAAAAATGAAATGACTGAGTCATTAAATAGGATGTGTTGTATATAGAGTAGATTGAGTTAGTAGAGTGAGTTGTGCTTTGGAACAAACTGAGTATAGCATTCGGAATTTACAAATCGATATTTCAATTTTATTTCTAAAATATCTTTAGATAATATATATTGTAATCTTCGTTTTGAGATAATTAAGCAATCCCTTGAGACGAGGGTTTGTCCATGTCATCTGTTTGACTTTTTTATTACAAAGTCAATTATGGGAAATTATGATATTGTATCGAAACATAACAAAGGAGTGTGGAACAGTTGGATATTAACTTTAAGTTTGAGAAGCAACGATTCAATCACCGGGCGGCTGCCGTGATCGTCAAGGAAGGGTGTCTCTTAATTCATCGTAATATTCGAGATGCTTTTTGGGCATTACCAGGGGGACGGATTCAACTGATGGAGAGCGGGGAGACAGCGGTTGTCCGTGAAATCAAAGAAGAATTAGGATTAGAAGCACAAGTTAAACGTTTTTTGTGCGTTCACGAAAATTTCTTTACATATGAAGACGTCGCTTTTCATGAAGTCGGTTTTTATTACGAAGTCGAGTTGTTAGATGAGATCAATGTGACGACGGAAGATTTTTACGGTGTCGAGGGCGAGGAACTGATTTACCGGTTCGTCCCGATCGACGAATTGCCATCCATCGAATTCTATCCCCTACAGTTAAAAACGATGCTGAAGACAGGTGAGTGGGACCGTCTAATAAAAGAATGAATTCCTGGAGTAAGACTTGTATGCACCCTTTTTTGAAGGGGATTCTGGCTGTAGACAACGTGCGATTGGGAGATCAAGCGTCTTTTTTCGTTGCTTTCCCCGGGCGAGGCGCAAGTCGTCTCGAATCGCTTAGAACCGCGAAAAGCAATCGGTCGCGACTCTGCAGCTTTGCTGTAGTGGTGCGGAAGATTGCCGCTTTGAAGACGAGGCGAGACAAAGCAGCGCGAACGGATTGCCTCTTTTTATAGCCTGTTCACGCTTCATAAGAGTTTGTCTGTAGTCTGTATCCCCTTTTTGAAGGGGATTTTTTTTATGGAATGACGTTTATTCATACATGGCAAGGGAATGTTAACTAAGGAAGTCAATTATCAAAGTAGAGGGGATGAGTAAGATGCGCGAAAAGCAACTGAGGGATATGCATGAAGAAGCAAAAGGGCAAACACAAGATCATCAACCAGGAATCGAGTCCGAAATGAATCCTGAACCGATTTATGACGATCCCGAGTATGTCGGCTCCGGGAAGCTGAAAGGGAAAGTCGCGCTTATCACTGGCGGTGACAGCGGGATTGGTCGCGCCGTCGCGGTCGCTTACGCAAAAGAAGGCGCAAATGTCGCGATCGTTTACTTAAATGAAGGACAGGACGCGGAAAAAACGAAGCAGTTAATTGAAGGGTACGGAGTTAAGGCCCTTGCATTTGCGAAAGACGTCAGCCGTCCGGAAAATGCAAAACCAATCATTGATCAGGTACTTGAGGAATTCGGTCAACTGAATATTCTCGTCAACAACGCAGGAAAACAATTTCCGCAAGATGATTTTTTAGACATCACACCGGAACAGTTGCAGGAGACGTTCGAAACGAACATCTTCTCGATGTTTTATTTGACGCAGGCTGCCGTACCGCATCTTAAAGAAGAAGATACAATCATCAATACGTCGTCCGTGACGGCTTATCGCGGGGCACCGACGTTGATCGATTATTCGGCGACAAAAGGGGCGATTACGACGTTAACACGTTCGCTTGCATCGAGCCTCGTCGAAAAAGGCATTCGTGTCAATGCCGTCGCACCGGGTCCGATTTGGACACCGTTAATTCCGGCGACGTTCTCGAAAGAGAAGGTCGAAGCACATGGGGAAGACACGTTACTGAAGCGTCGGGGACAACCTTCAGAAAATGCTCCAGCTTATGTTTACCTCGCGTCACGCGACTCGAGTTACGTCACGGGACAAACCATCCATATCAATGGCGGCGATTATATTACATCATAAGGAGGTCTTTTTTATGAAGAAGAATCCGAACGAAGTACCGGAGCACGAACCGAATCACGAACCGAATGAAGTGCCGGGAACACCACCGTCGGAAATTCCGGACACGCCGCAAGAAGATCCAATCCGTCAGCCGGAGCCGGATACTTTTCCGGAACCGACAGAAATACCGGATGCACCACAAGAAGATCCGACACCGTATTGATGGTAGCGATGACCTAACTAGCTGATTGACACCGATTGCTTTTACTTATGGGGAGGTAACAGTATGACGAATAAAAAAGAAGAACAAATGAAGGCGCACCAAATCGATAACACGAAAAAAGCGGGACTGACGACGAATCAAGGGTTGAAAATGGCGGAAGATGAATTTTCGCTAAAGGCAGGACTACGGGGACCGACATTGATTGAAGACTTCCACTTTAGAGAGAAGATGACACACTTTGACCATGAACGGATTCCGGAACGAATCGTCCATGCTAGAGGTGTCGGGGCACATGGTGAATTTCAGGTATACGAACCGCTAGCTGAGATTACGAAAGCGGGCTTTTTGAACGATCCCTCGAAAACGACACCGGTCTTCGTCCGTTTTTCGACGGTCCAAGGGTCACGCGGTTCAGGAGATACGGTCCGTGATGTCCGTGGTTTCTCGACGAAGTTTTATACGGATGAAGGCAACTACGATTTAGTCGGGAATAACATTCCGGTATTCTTCATTCAAGATGCCATCAAGTTTCCTGATTTCGTCCATGCCGTCAAACCGGAGCCACATACGGAAGTTCCGCAAGGCGCAAGCGCGCATGATACGTTTTGGGATTTCATCGGTCAAAATCATGAGACTGCACATACGGTCATGTGGGCGATGAGTGACCGTGGAATTCCACGGAGCCTTCGGATGATGGAAGGGTTCGGCGTCCATACATTCCGACTCGTCAACGCACAAGGGAAGGCGCACTTTGTTAAGTTCCACTGGAAACCAAAACTTGGTGTTCATTCGCAAGTCTGGGATGAAGCACAAAAAGCACTTGGTAAAAATCCTGATTTCCACCGCGTTGATTTATATGAAGCAATCGATAAGGGGGATTTCCCGGAATGGGAGCTCGGACTGCAATTGATTGCGGAAGAGGATGAGTTCAAGTTCGATTTTGACATTCTCGATCCGACGAAACTATGGCCGGAGGAAGAAGTACCGGTCCGACTCGTCGGTAAAATGACATTGAACCGCAATGTCGACAATTTCTTTGCGGAAACAGAACAAGTAGCGTTCCACCCAGGACACATCGTTCCGGGAATTGATTTTTCAAATGATCCGTTGTTGCAAGGGCGGTTGTTCTCATATACGGACACACAGTTGTCCCGACTCGGAGGACCGAACTTCCATCAAATCCCGATCAATCAGCCGGTTTGTCCGTACCATAACAATCAGCGGGACGGCATGCATCAGATGGCGGTCCATAAAGGACAGACGAGCTATCACAAAAATGGTTTGAATGGAAATCAGCCTGAGCCTGTCCCGGTCGAAGAAGGCGGTTTTGAACATTACCAGGAAAAAGTCGACGGCCATAAAGTGCGTGGCCGGAGTGAAAGTTTCCTCGACTTTTATTCACAGGCGAAGCTCTTTTACAACAGCATGACTGCTGTTGAACAACAACACATTCGTGATGCCTACAGCTTCGAGCTCGGAAAGTGTGAATCTGATGTTGTCAAAACGAATGCCGTGGATTTGCTGAATCATATCGACCATGCCCTCGCGAAAGAGGTTGCGGAGAACATTGACGTTGCGGTACCGACGACGGATGAAGGGGTTCAATCAGAGAAACGCTCAGATGCCCTCAGTATGGAACATACGATTCGAAAAACGGATACGCGCAGTGTTGCTCTGTTGCTTGCAGGGGACGTGGATGCAAATCAGGTGAAGGCGTGGGTCGAAAAACTGGCGGAGCATAACATCAATTACAGCCTCGTTGGTAAAAAAGCCTATACACTAGGTGAAATGAAAGTAAAAGAAACGTATGATACGGTCGATTCAAGTTTGTTTGACGCCGCATTCTTAATCAGCGCATCTTCAAAAGTAGCGGACGACGTGCTCGAATTTATCGAGAACACGTATAAACATGCTAAACCGCTGGCGTTACATCTCCATGATGACTCAGTACTCGATAAGTGCCGTGTTGAAACGGATCAACCGGGTGTCTTCTTATTCAAAGAACATAACTTGGATCATTTTGATTCGTTCATCGAAGGCATCGCCCAAGCACGTTTTTGGGACCGGAAATAAGAATAGTCAAGGACTTCCAGCGTTGCGGGAGGTCCTTTTGACGTCGTCAAAATAACGTATGACTTCAATCATTATGTAGATAAGGCTCTTTTTTTGATGCAGACGCTTCACCCCTTTATAAAAGAATCGTATAAGCCTTTAGTAAATGACAAAATAATCAAAAAAATAGGAACTTTTTAGGCATATATCCGTAGAATAGGTTAAACAAAGGGGGAAGTTCAGATGGAAATTATTTTGGGGATCATTGCAGTCGGGGCAGCATTTTGGTTTTTCTTCAGTTACTTACTTGGCTTCAAAAAGAAAAATATCACGATGACGTTTGACGATCGTTTTTATACGCTCGATGAGCATGTCAAAGCAATTGAGCAGAAATTGAAGCAGGACGGAAAACAGGTCGAGTACTTAGGGAACCGCCGTTTCTTAGTAAGCGGGAAACGTTATCTGTTCGTTGAACGGACGGTTTCGATGTCAGGTGTTCCGATGCAACAAACGATTTTAGAGTTCGAAAAATAAGTAAAAAAGGTGATTCCGACTCAGAAATGAGATCGGCATCACCTTTTTTATGTCGATAGATAATTGAGACTACCGATTCTACGAGACTGGTCAAAAAGAAATAAAATCAATAGATGGGAAATGATTGACAGTCAACTGTACTATCGATATGATACAGAAAGAAAGTGTATTACTGTTTTAATACAACGAACGGTGAAAGGTGGTCGAGGGCACGTGCAATTTGACCAAAGAAGCCCGGTTTATCTTCAAGTCGTCCGCTGGTTCAAGGAACGAATCGCGACAGAAGACTTAAAATGCGGGCAAGAAATTCCATCGCGGCGGGAAACCGCTGCGCAACTCGGAATTAATCCGAATACGGCTCAAAAAGCATACAAAGAAATGGAGGACCAGCAATTGATTACGACAGAACGAAACGTCCCGAGTAAAATCACGATGGATCAAAACATTGTAAAAAAAGTCCGGACGGAGATGTTGGACGAAGCAGTTGCGCAATTCATCGAGGCGGTCCAAGCGATTCAGATACCGCTCGGCGAAGTCGTTACGAAAGTCGAAACCGTTTATCAATCAACGGAACGGAGGAAAATTGATGCTTGAAGTCCATGGATTAAAGAAACGATATGGTCGTAAGAAACCGATTTTAGAAGGGGTTTCCTTTTCAGTTCGCCCAGACAGTATCACCTGCCTGATCGGTTTAAACGGGGAAGGGAAATCGACGATTTTAAAAGCGATTATGGGTCTTGTGCCGATCGACGCCGGAACAGTGCTGGTTGACGGTGAAGTATCGCGTGAAAAAATTGCTTTTGTTCCCGATCTTCAAACGATGCCTTCTTACATCACGATTGGAGATGCTTTGCGTTACATGAGTGATTATTATCCGGACTGGAATCCGAAGGTCGCTGAAGAATTAATGGGGCTGTTGAAGCTGTTATCGACCGACCGGATTTTAGAACTGTCAAAAGGAAATCAGGCGAAGTTCAGTTTGGTGCTCGGTTTTGCACTTGATCGTCCCTATTTGTTGCTTGACGAACCATTCGCAGGAATTGATTTATTTACAAAAGAACAAATTGCCTGGCTATTTTCGAGTCATTTCATGGAAGGACGTGCAATTTTGATGACGACGCATGAAATCGTCGAAGTCGAACATTTGATTGATCGGGTCGTCTTTTTACAGGATGGTCGGATTATCGATGAACACGATACGGAAGAAATGCGGGAAATGTACGGGAAATCAGTCCAAGACCGCATGCGGGAGGTCTATCAACGATGAAACAATATCTGATGCTGACGAATGAAGAGTTAAAACGAAGCTGGAAAATCATCGTATCGTTCATTCTTGCGATTGCGAGTATCGAAATCTTAATTGTTGTCGGACGAATCATTTACCATGAACGCCAAGTCCAAAGTTACATGAAGAGTGCAAAACTGTCTGAAGTCGAAGCGATTCAAGAAATCGGGAAATTATCGTTTGAACAAGCCAGTTCTTATTTCAGTTATATCATTATGATCGGGGTTGCGTTTGTTTTGCTATATGCGATTCAAATCTGGTATCGGGATTGGCTAGGCGAATCCAAGTACATATATCGGTTATTACTACTACCAGGTAGTCGCGCAAAAATCTTTTTCGCAAAATTTACTTCTCTCGTACTCGTGATTGTCAGTTTCCTTGGTTTACAGTGGACGGTGATTCAACTCAGTCATGGGATCTTCAACTGGTTAATTAAAGATGGGTACAGGGAGTCAGGTTCGCTCGGTCTCTCAAGGAGCCTCAATAAATTATACATGATGAACTTAATCGATTTATTTGTGCTGGTTATCTTATCGCTGTTCATCGTCAGTTTCTTGTTCCTGTTCGTTCTGCTTGAACGGTCATACGGGAAGTCAAAAGGAATGCTGTTCATCATCATTGAACTAGTTGCTTTAATAGTTATTTTAATTAGTATGCAGTATAGCTTAGAAATGATTGACGGGTTGCTTCAAGAAGAATTCGGAGCAATCGTTCTGTCAGTATTTACGTTGTATTTTATTTATACAATTTGGAGAAGTTTGCGTTTGTTAAAATGGAAAATCACAGTTTAAGGAGGAAATCATGCGAAATTTTAAATTTGTACTCATTCTGACTGTCGTCAGTTTCTTGACGATTGGCATTTACGGATGGTTCATTCATTCGATGGATGAATCAGAATTTGTAATCGAGACGGTCAAAGGTGATCCGAAACAACAAGCTGTCCAGTCCATCCACGCTGAAATCTTAGATCGTGGTCTAAAGCCAATGGATTATGAGATCACGCTGAATGATCGTGTGCAAAAAACAACACATGATTTTGTGGATCAACTCTTCAAAAATCCTTTTGACATCATCGACGCTCCCCGTGCGTT
Source organism: Exiguobacterium sp. s80 (assembly GCF_018618725.1). Lineage (NCBI taxonomy): Bacteria > Bacillati > Bacillota > Bacilli > Caryophanales > Exiguobacterium > Exiguobacterium sp. s80. The sequence continues at coordinate 529,944 of NZ_JACSMP010000001.1, forward strand.
CCGCCGCTTTATTGCCCCTAATTCGGTTAATACGTTAGAGCAAGATGGTATTGTCTATGCGATGCGTCTGCAGAAAGAGGGACGATGGGAACTACAATATTTTAATCAAAAAAAACAACGCCTCTTTAAAAAAATAGTATCAGCACCAGCTGGAATCAAGTACAAAGGGGAAGTGCAATTCAATCCGTTCCAACGTTCTGGTGACAGCCTGTATGTTTATGTCGTAGATGAAGATCCAACGAATGTAGGAAATCATTTCTTTAAGTTCGACTTAAAAGCAGATACGATTCAAACAGTCGATTTACCGAAGACATCAAATGAGTACTTCAATGTTCTTGGGATTAACGGTGAGAAAATCGTTTATCAAACAGAAGGAGATATCAATGGATTGGACGCGACTAAACGAAACACGTACATCAGTGATAGAAAAACGGTTCAATCTCTGACTGCGCTAGATTCAATCGATCTGTATCAATCTGAACTCATCGAGGATGGAACAAAACTTGTTGCGCTTATAGATGCTGATCAGGAACGCTTCAAATGGATTGTATATGATATCGATAGTAAGAAGCTGACACGTCATTCAAATGATTTTAACAAATGGCAGGGGGCTGACGGCTCAAGTACATATTTCCGACTAGAAAACGGAGTAATCTACACGGGGTTAAATACAGGGACCGGCATCTTCAACGTCCAAGTGATTGATCCATTGTCGGGAAAAGTAATTTATGAAGGCAATATCAAAGATCGATTAAAGCGACAAGACATAATATTAAATGAACTCGTTGTAAAATAATTGTGATTAAGGCTGAAAACTTGTTGCATAGAGTTCGAAAAATAAGTAAAAACGCGCGGCTGACTCTGCATTGAAGTCAGCCGCGCGTTTTTTGTCATTGGTACGATTTAATGAGGATGTCCTGTTTCGTATAATAACTCCATGTCAGGTCCTGGGCTTCGACCTTCTTCGTCGTCACGGCGACAAACGTGTTTTTGCCCGTATAGATCCCGACGAAGTTCGGTGTCTTTGCTTTTTTCGCCTGGACGAACAACAAGTCACCCGGCATCGCTTTTTTAAGTGTGACGGTTTTCAACGGCATGGCAGCCTGTTTTGCAACCGTCCGCTCCAGTGTCAAGCCGCTTTTTTGATAGACGTATTGCGTGAAGCCTGAAGCATCAAATCCTTTTGTCGTCGTGCCGCCTTCTTTATACGGCGTCCCAATCAGTGACGTGGCAAGTTTTGCGATCGCAAGTTTCTTTTTCGCGAGTGCTTTTTCGGACAACGGTTTTTTCGTCTCGACTTGTGTTGGTGTTGCGGCAGACGCAACGACCGGACTGACGGAAGCCGTTACGAGTAAGGCCGTTAATGTGATGGCATAATACGGTTTCATGAGAAAAACTCCTTTAATTAAGTTAGGGTGAACAGCTAACTTCAGCGTACCATGTAAATTTACAAATAAAGCAACAAGTTGGCAACGATTTCCTAACAGTCTTGTAAGGTTCGGGCTGAGAGGACGGCTTTTTGACGATAGAAAGAACAAAAAAAGATTCCCTTCACATTGCATCCGAGAAAACAAGTGAAGTGAGAATCCTTTAGTTTCAGTTCGTTTTATGATGCGCGTCGGTCGAGTCGGAAGCTGACCGCAGTCAACAGTGCAGCGACCAAGGCGACGAGTCCGCCGACGAGCGCCGTGTTCATCATCGGTCCGCTCGCATAAACGAGTCCACCGAGCGCGGAGCCGAAGGCGATCCCGACGTTACTTGCGACCGGCATCAAGGACGCAGCGAGTCCTTTTGCTTCCGGGTTGAACTTTTCCGCCAAGTCAATCAGATAGATTTGTGTCGATGTCGTCAATAAAATCGACATCAGTGACATCAAAGCGATATTGATCAGTCCGAGCGTGACGGATGACGTCGTGACATATAAGGCCGCCAAGACGAACGCTTGCACGACGAACACAAACCGTAACCGACCGATCGGATTATGACTGGCGATTTTCCCGGCCAGAATGTTACTGAAAATCGAGACGACGCCGTACGCGAGGAGGATTGGACTGATCCAGGCCCGCGGCAGCTCGAGTTCAAGTTCGAGAATCGGCACGAGGTACGTGTAGACGACATAGGTCGCACCAAATCCGAACGACGGGATGAAGAAGGCAATCATGATACGTGGGTTCGCGAGCAGGCACAGTTGATCCTTAACGGAACTTGACGCCGTCGCCTGTTGCCGCGGGACGACTTTGAAAACGGCGAAAAAAGCAATCAGTCCGAGGGCTGTCGTCAGCCAAAACGTCGCTTCAAAACCGGCATGTTGCCCGATGAACGTGCCGATCGGGACGCCGAAGACGTTCGCGAGCGTGAAGCCGCCGAAGATGAACGACACAGCGACACCGCGTTTCGCGACCGGGACACTGTCACTCGCGACGACCATCGCAAGCGAAATCAAGACACCGGTCAGGACGGCCGTGACGATCCGTGTTGCGAGCAGTAGCGAGTAGGTGTCGGCGATGCTGCTGCAAAAGTTCAAGACGACCCAAACAAAGATCAGGCTGAGCATCAATTTGCGACGTTCGAAGCGTCCCGTGATCGACATCGTGAACGGTGTCCCGATCGCGAAGGCAATCGCAAAGGCGGAGACGAGTGTGCCGGCTTTCGCAATCGTAATTCCGAGGGCCGAAGCGATTTCTGATAAAATCCCGACAATGACGAATTCGCTTGTGCCTAAGACGAACGTCAGTAAGGAGAGGGTGGCGATTAAAAGCCAGTCCGTTTTACTTAAACGGGTAGTAGATGACATATCAATTCCTCAATTCTAGCGCTAAGCAGCGCGAAACTATCGTTTTTCAGAATAGCATGATTCGTGTGTCAGGTGAACGGGAATCGGATGGAAACGGAAAAGAAGAATTATTTTGAATAGCATGTCAATTTTCTTCAGGTGAGACTACGCTATAATGAAGGAGAGCGAAGCGAACCGAACTAAAAATCGAAAGGTAGTGAGAAAAATGCAAGCGACGATTACATGGAATCACAAGATGGGCTTTAGTGGAGTGACGGAGTCCGGACACCAACTGGCAATGGATGCAGCACCTGAAAATAACGGGGAGAACGGAGCACCACGACCAACTGAATTGTTGTTACACGCCGTCGCCGGCTGTACGGGAATGGACATCGTCTCCATTTTAGAAAAAATGCGTTTACCGTTAACCTCGTTTGAGATGGACATTGAGGGAGAACGGGCGACGGAACACCCGCGCCGCTTTACGACGATTTCGATTCATTATCGTCTCGAAGGCGACTTACCGGATGATAAAGTCCGCCGGGCCGTGTCGTTATCAAAAGATAAATACTGTTCTGTCTCGAAATCACTGAATGCTGAAATTGAAGTCTATTATTCAATCAATGGCGTCCGAAACGAGGAACCGCTTTGAAACCGATTTACCTGCTTTTAACGGCTTGCTTTTTGACGGCATGCGCGAGTGAACCAGCAACAGAACCGAAGACGAAACCGGAACCGAAGACGAGTCAGCAACAGCCGGTCGCTGACGAACCGACGGCTGCCGACCAGGCGGAGCAAGACATCAAACGTCAGCTCGCCAAACTCTCGACTGCTGAAAAGGTCGATCAATTGCTGTATATCGGGATCAGTGGGACGACGTTATCGGACGCGGACCGAAGTCTGTTAAACGATCACGCGATAGGCGGTGTCCTGTTACTCGGAGGCAATATCACGTCAGACGCCCAGCTGAAAACCTTGACGGCAGCAATCAAGGACGCACAAGACGACGAGGCGCTCGCGTTCCTCGGCTTCGATGAAGAAGGAGGACGTGTCAGTCGTGTCCCGGATCAAACGTTTCATTTACCTCCGAGTCTGACGCTCGGTCAGAAAAACGATCCGGCATTGATGCAAAAGACCGGACAGGCGCTTGGTGCGATGTCACGGTTTTATGGATTTAATATGGATTTCGCCCCGGTTCTTGATGTCAACAGTAACCCGGCGAACCCGATCATCGGTGACCGGGCACTCAGTGCTGAGCCGGATGACGTCGCCCGGCTCGGTGTCCCGTTAATGCAGGGAATCAAGTCGGAAGACGTCGTGCCGGTCGTCAAACATTTTCCCGGACACGGCGATACGACCGTCGATTCGCATGTCGGCTTACCGACCGTGACGAAGACGAAAGCGCAACTCGAGCAACTGGAACTCGTCCCGTTCAAAGCGGCAATCGATGCCGGAGCGGAAATGGTGATGGTCGCACACATTTTATTCCCGGCGCTCGACCCAGACAATCCGTCGTCGTTATCAGAGCCGGTCATGCAACAACTGTTGCGTGAAGAGTTGAAGTTCGATGGCGTCATCGTGACGGACGACCTCGTAATGGGTGCGATCACGAAACAATATGGTCTCGCCCAAGCTTCGCGTCTCGCCCTCGAACGTGGTGCCGACATGGCGATGTTCTCGCAAGCCGGTGCTTACACGGATGTTCATGCGGCAATTATGCAGGGGATCAAGGACAAGTCACTATCACGGGCTGACCTCGACGCGAAAGTGACACGTGTCTTACGTCTGAAACAAACGTATGATTTAGCAGACACGAAGCTGATTCCAACGCGTGAACAATTGACGGAACAGGTCAAAACGGTCACGGATTGGCTGAACTGACAAGTCAGACTAGAAATCAAGCGAGCGGTCATGGTAGACTACGAATGAACCAACCAACACTAAATAGTTCTACACTAGGGGAGTCTCGCAGCAGACTGAGACGGAAATATCCGGACCCTTTGAACCTGATCTAGTTCGTACTAGCGGAGGGAAGTGGCTTCTGATTATCATCCTGTCTCAGGTCTTACCTGGACATTTTTCGGACCACTCCATCATGTTCATGGGGTGGTCCTTTTTGTGTAGCAAGGAGGAGAAGGTATGCGTCCGAAGTTACATATTGTGACGACCGGGACAAAAGAGCTGACACATCTACTAGAAGTCTTGCCGGCTGTTGTGCCTTATGCCGACATGATTCATATCCGAGAACCGGGTTGGTCGGCGGACCGACTCGTCCAATTGATCGAGGCGCTAGTATGCGCCGGTGTTCCACGTGAAAAACTAATCGTCCATGACCGGCTCGATGTCGCCCTCGTGACGAAGGCAAGTGTCCAGTTGACATCACGCAGTATTCCCGTCGCTGTCGTGCGGCGTCAATTCAGCGAGCTACAGATCGGCCGATCAATCCACTCCTTGACGGAAGCGCTTGAGACGGGCAGCGACTTCGTCATGTATGGTCATGTCTTTGCGACGGCGTCAAAACAGGACGTCGCCCCGCGCGGACTAGCGGCACTCGCGCAAATCGTCACGTTTTCAAAAGTCCCCGTCATCGCGATTGGCGGGATTCAGCCGGAGAAGGTCGCGGGTGTCCTTGCGACCGGCGTTGCTGGCATCGCTGTGATGTCAGGGATTCTCGGTCAGGCAAACCCGGTCGAAGCAGTCCGGTCGTATCGCGAGGTGCTTGATCAATGAAAGCAACAGAGACGTTAATCGTCGGCGCAGGCGTAATCGGTTTGACACTCGCCTACGAATTGCTCAAACGAGGACAACCGGTACGCGTGCTTGAGCAAAATCGTTCCAGTGAAGGAGCGACGCGGGCAGCAGCCGGCATGCTTGCGACGGATCATGAACTGATTCCTGCCTTACATCAACTGGCAGCAACGAGTCGACAGCTTTATCCCGACCTCGTCCGTGAGCTGTTTAATGAGACCGGCATTGATAGTGGCTATAAAGAAAACCCGTTTCGACTGATCCGTGCAGACGGGGACATCCGGTTCGCTTCAGTCGGTCAAATCGATCCCGTCCAGTTGACGCGTTCGCTCCGTCAGGCGATTAAAGCCCGCGGAGGTGTGATTGAAGAACAGACAATGGTCACGGGACTGCTCCGGGCAGGGGCGACCGTCGTCGGCGTTGCGACAAGTAACGGTAAGCGCGAAGCCGGGAACGTCGTGGTCGCAAGCGGTCGGGGATCAGAAGCGTTACTCGCGACGAGTGGTGTCGAGATCGCGACGGTACCGGTCAAAGGCGAATGCCTCGCCGTCCGGCTTCCGGGGCATGTCTTGACCGAGACGTTGTTTAGCGACGACGTGTACCTCGTCCCGAAGTTTGACGGACGGATCATCATCGGGGCGACGGAACGGATCGGTGACGAGACGACAGGGGTCAGCGTCAGCGGGATTGAACATCTCCTGCAGGCGGCGGTGCGACTGTTCCCGGCAATCAGAGAAGCGGAAATCGTGGACATCTGGTCCGGGATTCGTCCACAAACAGCGGACGGATTGCCTTATCTCGGGCAGGTCCCGGGAGTCGGGCACCTATTCGTCGCGACCGGGCATCATCGGCACGGGATATTACTCGCCCCGATCACGGCGTCCGTCCTGGCAGACGAGGTAACTGGAATCACGCCGAAATATGAGCTTCGTCCGTTTTCATTACATGAATCGAGGAGGAACACGAATGCAACTCACCATTAATGGTCAACCGTATACGCTTGACGGATCGATTTCGACAATCGACGGATTGATTCATCATCTCAATTTGACGGAAAAAATGGTCATCATCGAACAGAATCGACAGATTGTCGAGCGGACAGCATACCAAAACACACCCATTCAAACAGGCGATTCTTTTGAAATCGTTCACTTCGTAGGAGGCGGTTAATCATGTTAACGATTGGTCAAACGACATTTCAGTCGCGGTTATTACTCGGAACGGGCAAATACCCCGACGTGACGACACAGCAGCAAGCAGTCGAGGCATCAGGAGCAGACATCCTGACCTTTTCCGTTCGCCGGATGGATATCTTTGAAGCGAGTCAACCGAACTTTTTAGAGGCGCTTGATTTGAGTCAGTATCATTTATTACCGAACACGGCGGGGGCGAAGACAGCGGAAGAAGCGGTTCGGCTGGCAAAACTTGCCCGCGCGTCCGGACTGTGCGACATGGTCAAAGTTGAAGTCATCGGCTGTGATAAAACGCTGTTACCGGACCCAATCGAAACGTTGCGGGCATCGGAAGAATTATTAAAAGAAGGATTCACCGTCTTACCGTATACGTCAGACGATCTGTTGTTGGCACGAAGACTGGAAGAACTCGGGTGTCACGCCATCATGCCTGCCGCGTCCCCAATCGGATCCGGACAAGGAATCCTTAATCCACTGGCCTTAAGCTTCATCATCGAACAGATGACGGTCCCGGTCATCGTCGACGCAGGAATCGGTTCACCGACCGATGTCGCCTACGCAATGGAACTCGGCGCAGACGCCGTCTTACTTAATTCGGCCGTCGCCCATGCGAAAGACCCGGTCAAGATGGCGCGAGCGATGAAGCTTGCCGTCGAAGCGGGACGACTTGGCTTTGAAGCGGGACGGATCGAAAAGAAACGGTACGCGACGGCGAGCAGTCCCGAGACAGGGATGAGTCGATGACGGATCGTTATTCACGGCAAACCCGGTTTCGGCCGATCGGTCAGGCGGGACAAGATGAGCTGACAAAAAAACATGTCCTCCTCATCGGCATGGGCGCACTCGGAACGGCAAGTGCCGAACAACTCGTCCGGGCCGGAATCGGCAAGCTGACGATCGTCGACCGCGATTACGTCGAGTGGAGTAATCTCCAGCGGCAGCACCTTTACACGGAGGACGATGCCGCGCAGCATGTCCCGAAAGCAATCGCAGCGGAGCGCCGCTTAAATGCCATCAATCAGGAAGTCGAGATTATAGCCCATGTCACCGATGTCACGCGTTACGAATTACCGCAATTGATCTCAGGTGTCGATTTGATTCTTGACGCAACCGATCACTTCGATATCCGGATGCTGATCAATGATGTGGCGGCGCAACACAAAATTCCGTGGATTTACGGCGGGTGCGTCGGGAGTTACGGCATGACCTATACGGTCCTCCCGAACGAGACCCCGTGCTTGCATTGTTTGCTCGAACATTTACCGCGCGGGCAAGCGACGTGCGAAACGGCGGGGGTGATTGGTCCGGCGATTCAACTCGTCGCCGCGTATCAAGTCGCGGAAGCCTTGAAGCTCCTCGTCGGTGCGACGGACGCGCTACGGCAGGAATTGCTCGCGTTCGACGTCTGGACGAATGAACAGAGCCGCATCAATGTCGCGTCTTTGAAGAAGGCATCATGCCCGTCCTGCGGCGAGAACCGGACCTATCCGTATTTGACGCACATGCCGGTGCAGTTTACAACATTGTGTGGACGTGACGCCATCCAGGTCCGTGGAGATGAGGCGCGTGACTTAGAACGTCTTGAACAGAATCTGAGCCCGGTCGTCAGTATCGTCGCGAAAAATCCGTACTTGCTCAGTTTTAAGACGGAGACGCATCGATTCGTCGCCTTTCGTGACGGACGCGTCCTGATTCACGAGGAACAGGAACTCGTCCGTGCAAAACAGCTCTATCACGCCTTTTTTGGTTAAAAAGTCACAAAAAAATCAAACTAACATTCAAAATATATGTTTTAGATGTTTTGAAAAGAGGTAAATAAGACTTCAAGACACAAAATGGCGTTTTAGGTAGACTGAAAGCGAAGAGGAGTGATTAGGATGAAACAAGAATTCGATAAAGTGGTCCAATCATCGGACCAGACGAAGCGGACAGAACAGACAGCTGAACCGGTTCAGCAGGCGAATTGGAATCCAGATCGGTACCGGACGAACTTAAATCCGTTCTATCTGTCACCTTGTAGCGTCGAACGACGGGAAGATGTTGAAGCACATGCGAATCATCTGATCGAAGTTGAACCAGACGCGTCCCCTCTTGCCCAAATTTTCGAACAACAACAAACAGCCCATATACCGAACAAACATCAGAGCTCAAAATTCACGACAGGAATTGTAGTCGGTGCTATCATCGGAGGATCCGTCTCCATCATCACTTCTGTCAAGCGGTTGCGGCACAAACATTAAGGAAATGAATGCATGGAATGTAAAGGATAGTAAGGTCCGGTAGCGTCCGGTCTTTACTGTCTTTTTTTTGATTATAGACGCATGCCGGATCGAAGCCTATGCGCGGACGAGAGTCGTCATTGCCGTTTCAGACGTGCTAAACTAAACTTAATATATTAGTAAAGTGAGGGTGAGGAAACATGAAGTGGATTCATACAGCGGATTGGCATTTAGGGAAAATCGTCCACGGCGAATCGATGATTGAAAATCAACGCGCCGCGCTCGAAGCATTTTTAGCGTTACTCGACCGGGAACGCCCGGACGCGGTTGTCATTGCGGGCGACTTATATGATCGCGCCGTCCCACCGACCGAGGCGGTCGAACTGCTCGATGCGACACTCGCGGACATCGTCCTCGACCGCGGGATTCCGGTCATCGCGATCAGCGGTAACCACGATTCGGCGGAACGGCTCAGTTTCGCGACGACCCTGCTCGAACGGTCAGGTCTGCATCTCGCCGGTAAATTAACACCGGTGATTGAACCGATCGAGATTAAAGGCGTCAAGTTTTATCCGGTCCCGTTCGCAGATCCGGCGATCGTCCGTTACGTCTATCAGGACGACACGATTCGGAATCATGACGAAGCGATGCGAAAAATCATCGAACCCTTAACGATTACAGGACCAAGCGTCCTCGTCGGTCATGCCTTCGTCATCGGTGGACTTGAGACCGACTCGGAGCGTCAACTGTCGGTCGGGACGGCAGGGCAAATCAGTGCCAGTACGTTTGCGCCGTTCACTTACACGGCGCTCGGTCACCTACATAACCCGCTCGCGATCCGTTCCGAGACGATTCGGTACAGTGGATCACTTTTAAAGTATTCCTTTTCGGAAGCGAGTCACGTCAAAGGCGTCGATATCTTGACGCTCAATGATGCAGGAACGTTTGATCGTCGCTTTGAACCGATTGCCGCGAAACGCGATTTACGGGAGTTGACGGGAACGCTCGCCGAATTGATGGATCCGACGTTCGTCGCGACACAATCGACGGACGACTACATCAAAATCAACTTGACGGACGCGGAAGCGTTGATTGATCCGATGGGTAAGCTGAAAAAAGTTTATCCGAACATCCTGCATCTTGAGCGGACCGGTTTTACTAGGGAGAGCACACGATCCGTCCAAGCATCGCGCGACCAGGTCAAGACGGCGACGCTAACCGATTTATTCAGTGAGTTTTATGAAGCAGTCCGGGAAAAACGACCGACGGATGCGATGCAGACCGTCTTAGAGGAGGAAGCGACATGCGGCCAGAACGATTGACCTTACGGGCGTTCGGCCCGTTCGCAGAAGAACAGACGATTGATTTCACGGCACTCGCCGGACGGACGATGTTCGTCATTTCCGGTAATACGGGAGCCGGCAAAACGACGATTTTTGATGCCTTGACGTTTGCCCTTTACGGGGAGACGTCAGGCGGCGAACGGGAGATGACGGATTTACGGAGTCATTTCGCGCGCCCTGATGTCAAAACGGAAGTCGAACTGGAATTTTTACTGAAAGGTGAACGCTATCGTGTGATTCGCCAACCGAGCCAACCACATCCCGTCAACAAAACGGACTATGCGCACGAGGCAGAACTGGCACGGTTCGACGGGATGGCGTGGCAACCGCTCGCCGTCAAAATCCCCGAAGTCAAGCAACGGGTTCAAAGTCTCTTGCAGCTCGACCATAAACAGTTTTCGCAAATTTTGCTGTTGCCGCAAAATAAATTCCGGGAGCTGTTGATGGCGGAGTCAAAAGACAAACTGCAAATCCTGAAGCAACTGTTCAAGACGGAGCAGTACGGTGAGTTCCAGCAACGCTTGCACCGGAAAGCACTCGATCTTGCTACAGCAATCAAAGAGACAAAAACGAAACAGCTCGCAAAACTGGAGGAATTGCCGTTAGAAGTTGATTGGGTCAATCAAAATGAGACGACGATCCGGAGCGTGACGGATGAATTGTTAGCGTCGCTCGATGAAACGATCACTGCCGCCAAAACAGTCGAACAGCAGGTGCGTCAAGACGTCAATCAGGTTAGCGAACGCTTCCGCCAGGCGGAACAACTCGAACATGCCTTCGTCGAACATGAACGGCTGTCGCGACTCGAGCAAGAACTCGCCGTGACGTTACCCGACATCACGCGACAAGCGAACCGGTATGAGATTGCGACACGTGCCGCGGCCATCACGGGACGATACGATGCCTTCTTGTCAGAGCAGCAGACGGTCGTCCGCCTGGAGACGGCGCAAACGCAATTGACGTCAGAACTGACGACGTTGCAAGGACGTCTTGACCAAATCACCGGTCAAGCGGAACAGTTAGCGAGTCGCGAACAAGAAATTCGTGACGGGGCCCGACGGATCGACCAAATCGAGACGGAATTGAAGCAACTGCGCGAACAGGAACACCTGCAACAAAAACAAAAAAGCTTAGCGGAGGACGTCGCACGCCTGAACCCGCAAGCATTACTGACAGAGCGTGAGACCAAACGTGCGGAACGGACCCGCATCCAAGCAGAACTCGCGGCACTGGCTGACGTCTCGGACACGCAACTGACGTTGCAGGAACGGCGCTTCAGCCTTCAGACTCTCGAACAAAAGCGGATCGAGTGGCAACGGAGTGAAACGGAACGGCAACAATTGATTGAACGCGGGACCCGTGTCCGGAAAGAAAAGGATGAAGCGGAAGCGGCCTATGCGGAAGGGCGGCGAAAAGAACGGATGCAACTCGCGTCCGAGCTTGCTGAACATCTGCACGACGGGGAAGCGTGTCCCGTTTGCGGGAGCCGTGAGCACCCGGAACCAGCGGTGAAGACACAACTGGATGACGTCGAAGCGTTGCATCAATTGTATTTAAAAGCGCAGACGGCCCACCAGGAATTACAGGCGACGTACCGGACAATCGTCGAACGGAAACGACAACTCGAGCACGATATCGCAACACTCGGGCAAGAACAGACGCTGCCGACGGAACTCGATTTGATTCGGACGGAAATCAACCGCCTCGTCGCAGCAGAAGCCGAACAAAAACAGCAACAAGATAAAAAACGTCAGCTCGAACAACGCTTGCGGACGCTCGAAACAGAACTCGAGACGCTGACAAGTCAAATCGATCAGCAACTCGCGGCACAAGGGAAACTCGAACTTGAGCTTGCCCGACTTGAGGCATTGCTGACGAAAGCAGGCGAGCCGTCAGCGTCGAAAGGGGTTCTCGAACAGGAACAACAGACATTGCAGGCGAAACAGACACAATATGAAACCGACCGAGCGACGGTCGATCAACAAAAAAATCAACTCAATCGGGAAGTCGCAGAACGACAGGGACGCCTTCAACACATTACCGAAGAGGCGACGACACATGTTGCAGCGCGGACGCAAGCGAAGGCTGACTTGGAACAGGCCCTGTCGGAAGAGCATTTTGAGACGTTAGAACAATTCGAACAGGCGCGATTGTCCCGGCAGGAGATGCAACAACTCGCAGCGCTGCTTGAAGCGGATCGTGTCAAGCGCCAGGAAGTCGCAACCGGACTCGAACGCTTGAAACAACAAATCAATGCCGCGGCACGTCCGGATCTCGCGCATTTACGGACGCTTGTCGAAACAGCGGAAGGACGCTTGGCGGAAGCGACAGACCAACGTGTCGGTGCCGAGAAGGAACACATCCATGTCAAACAGCTGATCGATGCCTGGGCGACGCTCCAACAAACGATTGAAGCCGAGGACGCCCGGTACGGGATCATCGGGGAGCTGGCACGGGTTGGAGTCGGTGAAAATGCGCAACGGATGACGTTCGAAACCTACGTCCAGACGGCGTACTTCGATGAGATTCTCCAGGCGGCGAACCGTCATTTGACGGAGATGACGTCAGGTCGCTTCCAGCTCGAGCGGAAGACGGAAGCCGGTAAAGGCTTGAAGAAGTATGGCCTCGACCTGAATGTTTTTGATGCTTATACGTCACAGACACGGCATGTCAAAACATTGTCCGGTGGCGAAAGCTTTAAAGCGTCGCTTGCGCTCGCGCTTGGTCTGTCGGAAGTCGTCCAAGAAGCGAGTGGCGGCGTTTCCCTTGAGACGATGTTCATCGATGAAGGATTCGGGACACTCGACCCCGAGTCGCTCGAACAAGCGATCGAGACGTTACTGTCGATTCAAGCGAGCGGACGGATGGTCGGGATCATCAGCCACGTCCAGGAGCTGAAGTCACGGGTCGATGCTAAAATTGAAGTCACGCAAGGAAAAACAGGCTCGACGATACAGCTTGTCGTTGAATAAGGAGTGAGACGGATGGAAGTCAATCAAATGGTAACGAAGTCGGATTTAATCCGCGACCTGAAACAGCTCGGGGTCGAACCAGGGATGAAAGTGTTCGTGCACAGTGCGATGAAACAGATCGGCTGGGTTCCGGGCGGGGCGCAAGCGGTCATCGAAGCTGTCCAGGAAGTCGTCACCGAGACGGGCTTGATCATGATGGCGACACAAAGTACCGATAACTCGGACCCGAAAAACTGGAGTCGTCCTGCCGTACCGGAGGAATGGTGGGAGACGGTCCGTCAAGAAATGCCGGCGTATGATAAACGGAAGACGCCGACGCGGAGCGTCGGCAAAGTGCCGGAATTGTTCCGGACATTTCCGGATGTCGAGCGCAGCGACCACCCGATGTGGTCGGTCGCAGCCTGGGGCAAAGGAGCAGCAGAGTTCGTTGCTGACCATACGCTCGAGAACGGATTTGGTCCCGGATCACCGATTGAACGGTTCATCGAGGCGGACGGTCACATTCTGCATATCGGCTCACCGTGGGATGCGACGACGGTCTGGCATTATGCCGAGTATGGGATTGAGCGTCCGGACATCGAGAGCGGGTGTAAAATCAAGCGAGGCGATGACGAAGAGTTCGTTCACTACTGGCACCGCTTGATTGATAGCGACCCATTCGGTCCAATTGGTGAAGGGTTCACGGACGAACCGTTCGTGACGAGCGGAAAAATCGGTCGTGCGACGTCGCACCTCGTCTCTGCCAAAGAATCGATTCCCGTCGTCATGTTCCAGCTGAGTGCTTTAAATAGCTGGTTAAGCTGAAACTTTTTCGGGAACGATTCGTAATAAGACACAGAGAAATTAAAAGGAGTGAACGCAAGATGGCATCACGATTTAAAGTTAACCCAGCGCTGCGCCGCGGTTTTGAGACGGCACGGGCTGGGGAACGACCGATGACGAAAACAGGGACGATGAGTAAGATTTTCTTAATGCTCGCCCTCGTCACGGCAGCAGCCGGAGGAACATGGTTCTTTTTAGCCGCGAATCCGCAATTTTTATTCCCGGCCTTGATTGGCGGGATCGTCCTCGGACTGATCCTTGCTCTCGTCATCACCTTTAAACCGGCTACGGCACCTGTCCTTTCACCGGTCTATGCGCTGGTCGAAGGGGTCGCAGTCGGTGCGATTTCCTTAATGTTCGAAAGCATGTACCCAGGCATCGTCGGAAAAGCCGTCGTCGCGACGTTCGTCGTCTCGTTCGCGATGTGGTTCGTCTATACGACCGGGATGATTAAAGTGACACAACGGTTCCGTTCCGCTGTCACGGCAGCGATCCTCTCGATTCTCGTCTTGTACGGTGTCAATTTCCTGCTCGCCTTGTTCGGTGTCGACCTCCCGTTCATGACAGGCAGCTCGCCGCTCGCGATCGGGATTCAGTTTGTCATCGTCATCGTCGCCTCGCTGTCACTCGTGATGGACTTCGACTTCATCTCGCGTCAAGTCGAGGCACGGGCACCGAAGTCGATGGAATGGGTCGCCGCGTTCGGTTTAATCGTGACGATCATCTGGCTGTATATCGAGTTACTCGATTTATTGTATCGTTTAGCCGCGCGTGACTAAAACCTGTTTAACACATCGTTTCAGTTTTGACGGAGACGGTGTTTTTTTTATGAAAAGTTGCTGGGTAAATGTTTTTTCTTCCCGTGCTTTCCTCGGGCGAGGCGCAAGGCGGCAGGGTTGATCCATAAATTATCCCCAGACAAATCCTTGAAACGGATGTTTCCGCCATCCTCGCTTTCCATGGGCGGAAGGTAAGCCGCGACATCCCGCATTTCATGCTCGCATGCCGGGTCTTACCTATTCCTGACAGAAGCGCGAACCGCGCTTCTTTTTCCCATAGGAGTCGAGAATGGACGTTTCCATCCCGCTTCAATCGAATAGCCGATGAGCTCACTTTTCACGAGAAGCAAAACGAGCTGCTTTGAATCTTGTTAGGGAATAAGACACGCGCAATTACAAGTTTAAAAAGACTCGTCCTGATTTAACGCAAACATTAATAAGCTTATAAGAATGGTCAAGTTTTGACATATAAGGAAGTCTATCATTTGCTTGGAAAGAATCAATCGAGTTGTCATTTTTGGATATTTTTGTAACAATGGATAGGTTGAAGAAAGTAATCGCTAACGCGTTTGACTGACAAATCGAAGAAGGGAAGAATGACATGGATTTAATCTTCATGATGAAGGAACGGCTCGGTCTATTTGCATTTTTATTCGGATTCCTGCTCCTGAACGCCCTGCTCCTCGTGGCAATTTGGAAAGTAAAAGTTCAGCTGCCAAAACCGTTGTTGGTTCTGTTGACGATGTGTTGTACGTTTTTCATCTTTGCGACGATTGGTTTCATCGTCAGCACGTTATCATTTGGGTATAATTCATAATGATGTTTTAAATTATGACAATAATTGAAGTAAAGCAAATAATTTATCCACCGAATTAAACAGGCAAACTTTCCACTCACTTAGGGAAGGTTTGCCTGTCTTTTTAGTTTGATGAATCAAAATGAAGAGAATCGACATACTGCTTAGCTTCGAGTAATGAATAACCAAGTTGATTTCGGACTAGTTTAACAGCTTCCACCATCTGATCCTCTTGAAGAAGGTGTTTAACTTGATGTTGGAGTTTAACCTCATCCGCATCTACTCCCGGCATTCCAAGGTGAATTTGAATACGTTTAATTTCCTTCGTTAATTGCTGTTGCTGGATCCGTTGCTTGGCTAGTTGTTGTGAAATTGATTGCCAGATGATGGCAAGAAACAAGACGGGCAACCATGTGAATAAAGCATCCATCAATGCATCCACCTCCTTTTGTTCACCTTAGCATAGACTGTACCATGTAACAAATAGTGGAAAAGTCATAAGAATACGTTTATTCTTAATAAGTGGTAAATAAAGGTTTTTTAGGTGAAAGGAATGAAAAAAGTGGAAAAAATTATTGTATCGTTAATTCCGTTGTTAGTCCTCATAGGTGGTGTCATGTTCGTTGGTTTCGTCGTGACGCTCTCAAGTCTGTATTACTTACGGCGCCGCTCATTTGAACGTAGTACGTATAAGCAAGTAACACAAGAACGATTCCTCAAAGCGGTCCGTGACAAAGGACTGTGGGGCGAGTACTTGACGACACGCGAACTTGAAAAAATCGACGGATACGGAAAGTTTGTCATCAATACATATGTACCAAAAGCACGGGGGAAAGGCATGACGGAAATCGACGTCACGTTCATTCATGAGAGCGGGATTTACGTCCTCGAATCGAAAAACTACAGCGGCTGGATTTTCGGGAAAGAAGTCGACCGTCAGTGGACACAGATGTTCAAGAATCGGTTTAAACAACGGTTTTACAATCCGATCAAACAAAATGAACAGCATCTGAAGAGTCTTCAAAAGTTTTTGTCTGAAACGGTTGAGGCAGATGTTTTTAAATCACTGATCGTCTTCAGTGAACGGTGCGAACTGAAGAAAATCACGGTCGATTCGAGCCATGTCCATGTCATCAAGCGGAATGAGTTACGCCGGACCATCAATAAACTGGCGACGGTTAATCGTTTGACACGAGCACAAGTCGATAACGTTTACGAGGAGCTCAAGCAACGGTCGCAAGTCGATCAAATGATTAAAGACGCGCATATCGAATCGATAAAATCGTTTACGTCGTAAGTAACTGTATACATTTTAAATGCGTGAGGGGGATTGCTTTTAATGAAAGATGCTTTGAGCACACTTGAAGCTAGTTATACAACATTGATGAAGGAAGACGAGTCGGATTGTTTAGATATTGAAGCCTTTCTTGAGCGTCATTCAAAAATCATTGATACATACGAAGAGCTGATTACCAAAAAGTACATTGCTTTTCAACGAGATACTGCAAACCAACTGTATGAAGAAGAACTGGATTTTGTGCAAACTAACATAAAACCGTTGTTATCGAAGTTTAAGCACGAAATGGATCAGAAGACTTTACAGTATATCGGAGATAAACCGGACTACATCAGACTGCGAGAGAAACTGAATAGCAAGCAGAAAAATTATTCGGAATCTAATACAGCAGTACGTCTAAAAGAAGATCAACTCGTAAATCGATACTTAAAAATTACAGGTGGATTAACTTCACCGTCCAATCAAAACCAGGATCTAAACGACTTGTACAGTTCTTTATACGACAAAAACGAAGACGTTCGAGAGCGTGCATTTCGTAATATAGCACTTGCTTATGGGCAAATTGAACAAGACGTTAACCTGATTTTTGATCGACTCATTAACTTGCGGATAAAAAAAGCTGACAATGTAGGCTTAAATGCGTTTTCTGAATTTGCATTTGCTGAGCTCGGGCGAACAGATTATACATCAGAAAATTGTAGAGAAATTGCCGGAGCGATTAAACAGTACTTCCTGCCAATCAAAGAGAAGCTACAAAGAGAACAGGAAAATTACTTAGGAAAGAAACATCTTTCACCTTGGGATAGCAAAGTGTCACCTTACTCTGACATAACGAATGTTTACGGTGATTCAGAAGAAGTATTACTAGAAACGGTGGGCAATATTTTAAGAAAAATTGACCCTTACTTTTACACCGTATTCAACGAGTTACACCGTAAAGAAAACTTTGATTTAAAACCTAGAGCGAATAAAGCACCGGGAGGGTTTTCAGAATTTCTCCCGGCTTCTCGTGAATCGTTTATATTTATGAACTTGACGGGGACATTTGATGATCTTGTTATTTTAATGCATGAAATCGGTCACGCCATCCACCATGACTTAATCAAGGACATTCCGTTCAGTGAAGACAAGCGAATTACGATGGAAGTGGCAGAGTTTGCTGCGATGTCGTTAGAGCTGCTCTCAATGGAACACTGGAATCTCGCAGTCACTGATCAGTTCTCGCTCTACCAAGCTAAAATGGAACACTTCAGATTAATCGTCGAATTTCTTCCTCAAACCATCATTGTTGATCAGTTTCAAGACTGGGTCTATCATCATCCTACTCACAGCCATGAAGAGCGAAGAAAAAAATTCGAGTCGCTCACCGACATGTATGATACGGGTGTCGTCGATTGGGGGACTGTATCAGCATGGAAGGGGCAAGAGTGGATGAGCGTCATCCATATTTTCGAAACGCCGTTTTATTATATAGAGTATGCGATTGCTCAAATTGCTGCGCTCCAGCTGTTTATGAACTACAAAAAAAATCCGATGGAGACGCTTGAACGGTTCAAACGAGCGCTTGCTATGGGCAACAGTCGTTCAGTTACAGAAATTTATGAGCTTGCCGGAGTCAAATTTGATTTTTCTGAAGCGACGTTACATCCTTTGACACAGTTCATTACGAGTGAATTAGAAGCAATTCATCCTGAATGAAAAAAAAACGATTCAAAGGGGAATTTAACATGAAACAAGTCTTTGCTTTTAACAACAAAGAAGATTTTGATCGATATCAAGACAAGACTGTCATACTTTATCAGAAACTAGACGTTTATCGATTAGAGTTAGAGAAAAATTTTGGTTTGACAGAATTGCCGAGAGGGATTGTTTGGACGACACACGAATTAGCGACAATGACATTTTCAACTATTCCAATCCCCGCGTTTACAAGTAGAGAACTTATTTTCATGTCACCTGATGTAGTAAGTTGGAGAAAACTATTTTTGGAACAGCTAGAAGGACAAAAAAATGAAAAAATAGAAGCATATTATAAAAATCTGAAAATGGATCACATAGCTACAATTCTTGGACATGAATTAACCCACCACTCTGATTTATTCGTAGATGAATTTGGTGATGAAAGAGAAGATGGGATATGGTTCGAAGAAGGAATGTGTGAATACATACCAAGAAAATTGATGTTAAGTCCACTGGAGTTTAGTGAAATTGTTGAAATTGAATTAGAGCTGATGAAGATGTTTAGAAAGAAATATGGTTCACACTCAATAAATGATTTTGGACAGGGGAGTTATGAAGGGAGTCTGACAAGTATTATGTTTGACTATTGGCGCAGTTTTCTAGCAATAAGATATCTGGTTGAAGAGCAGGCTGGAGGGGATATTATGAGCGTGTTTGGCAAATATCAACAATGGAATCAAGAAGGAAGAAAAGTACCGTTAAGTGAACATTTTAATGTAGAATCGATGTTTTCACTGTAACAGCTAAGTATTTTTTAACGAGCATTCTTATTAAAGAAAGGACTACCTTTTGCATGCTAACCTTCGAACTTCCTTGTTTTTTGATGATTACGATCTGTTTACTTATTCTTTCTTACCGCGTCACACAAGGTAAAATTTCAGGACGACGCTTTAGTTACTGGATGATATTTTCCGTTTATCTTGCCGGCGTCGTGTCACTTACGTTATTCCCATTACCCGTTCAACGAAGTTTGATTGATGAAGTAATTCGTGAACAGCATGGGGAACAGCATAACTTCCTTCCGTTCAAACTGCTGCTTGATACGGTAAATTCAGGACAAGGCGAAGCTTTTTTGATCCAGGTCATGGGAAATGTTCTTTTGTTTGTACCGTTAGGAATCTTTTTGTTAGTTCTCTATCCGATGATGAAGCGACGGAACGTCATCATGCTGGGCTTTATGATGAGTATAGGCATTGAATCGACTCAAGCGATAATAGGTCTGTTCATCGGCTACAACTACCGTAGTTTTGACGTCGATGATGTGTGGTTGAACACATTAGGAACGGCGTTCGGTGTGCTAATCATATCTGGAATATTGAAAAGGATCCGTGCCGCTAACCAGAAAAATAGAAACACCGACGATTCAAGAAAGGTCATTGACAACTCCTCTTCCTGACCAGTATAGTGAGTAAGTCGAAATAATAAGTAGTGCAACTATTTATCGGAAAGAAGGGGAAGCATGTGAAGGAAGTCGATTGGTCGCTTGGCATGCAGCTGTCGCGCAGCTATCATTCATTTAAACGGGCGGCGACGAAGCGGATGGACGTGCACGGTCTGACACCGGAACAACTCTCTGTCTTAAGTGAATTGCATAAGCAAGAAGGTGTTTCCCAAAAACAGTTAGCGCTCGTGACGGAACGGGATCAAACGACAGTTGGGAAGATTCTTGATAAGCTTGTCAAAAAAGGGTTCGTCATGCGAACGTCTGATCCGAGAGATCGCCGTGCGTTCATTCTTTTGACAACAAAAGAGGGTGTCCACGTGCTTGAATTGCTTGAACCGACGCTTGATGCGTTGCAAGAGCAAGCGTTTCATGGACTGACAAAAGCGGAGATTGAACAGTTCATTCGGACGCTTGAAACCATTCACAAAAATGTGACGTGAGTGGTTTTCTTTTTTGGTTTAATAGTTGCACATGCTATTATAAGCAATGCACATAAAAAGGGCATACAAAAATGAAGACAATGAAAGACGTATTTGCAATCACACAAACGAAAGTCGGGCTCATGTTCGCCCTCGTCGTACCGGTTCTCTTCCTCGTCATCTAGATGACAGGGTACCAGGGTGCGACGGAACGACTGGATCAATTACGCGTCGCGGTCGTAGCGGATCAAGGCTCGGCAAATTTCTATCAACAGTTTAAAGCTGAAAGTCCATTTACCGTCTTGCAAGTCAATTCAACAGAAGCTGGACTGAAGCAACTTGACCAGGGGGATGTCGAAATGGTCCTCGTCGCGGATTTGACGAATGAACAGCGCTTGACGTTCCACGTCAATCAGGCCAATGCAGAGTTTGCTAATGGAATCTTGAAACAGGGAGCGGGACAAATCGTCAATCAACTGAATGGAGACGTCCCGTTCACATCCGATATCATCATCGAACATCACGTGTCAGAATTCTCGACGTCGATGTTACCGATCATCCTTGGCTTCGTCATTTACATCGCTGTCATGACGATGGGGATTCAGTTTAATCTCGTCACACAAATTCTTCAGAAGCAACATCAAAAGTGGTCGCTCTTTTGGAGTAAACAATTGTTGCATGGCATCGTTCTTGTCGTCGTTCCACTCGTCATGGTGACGATTGCCTTCTTGTTCTCGGATAGTGCAGCATCCTTTTTAAAAGTCTGGGGATTCCAAGTCTTATTAACAGCAGCCTGTATCAGTGTCACGCAAATGAACTTTGCGATATTTGGACCAATCGCACCGCTCGTCAACGTCGCGTTGATTCCGTTCCAGTTGATGACGGCAGGAAATATCGTGCCACCATCGATGCTCGCACCGTTCTATCAGTCGCTCGGTCAGTTTCTTCCCGTCCCGAATGCAGTCGCAGGACTGACACGATTAATTTACTTTGATGGAGATATCTCGCAGTATGCCTTTAACCTGGTAATGATCTTAATTGTGACGTTAGGCGTTACGTTGATTGTAACGGCAATCCGTCGCGAACAAGCACACATCGTTGAAGTGAAACAAGCGTCATGAAAAAACGAGCGACCTCCGGAATCGGGGTCGCTCGTTTTTTGTTTTATGCAAATACGTCAGCGATGGGTGTATCGCCTTCGAGGAGTGTAATCGTTTGACGGGATACCGCTTCTTGTCCGATTGAAGCAACGATGACGGTTGCGACATCTTCGCGGGCAATCGATTTTGTCTCCGCATCAGATGGATCAGTCGTGACGGCACCTGTTCCGGCGTCGTCCGATAAACCGCCGGGACGCAAAATCGTATAGTTGAGTTTGCTGGCACGTAGCAACCGATCGGCGTAGTGTTTTGCGACATAATACGGTTTCATGCTGTCAGACCAAGTCTCCGGCGAGTCGGCGTTCAAGGCACTGACCATGATGAATTGTTTCGCGTTTTGTTGCTCTGCTGCCGCAATTGATTTAGCGGCACCGTCTAAGTCAATCAACATCGTTTTATCGGCACCGGTGTGTCCGCCGGATCCCGCTGAGAAGATGACGACGTCGCTATCTCCGAGTGCGTCCTGGATCGATGCCATGTTCTGCTCGAGATCAAGCAGGACAGGAGTCAGTCCGAGTGCTTCAAAGTCAGAAAACTGGTCAGGTGACCGAAGACCGACGCGGACTTCATGAGTTGAGTCACTCAATTGTTTGGCGACGTGCCGTCCTACTTTCCCGTTCGCTCCAATAATGAATACTTTACTCATCTTACATTCCTCCATTTCGCTAATTGATTCTTTTTTATTATGGAAGAACGGTAAGCCGGAATGCAATCGAGAGGGCTTGGCACAACGCATCGAATGGAACCGATTTGACGAAATAATCAAAAAAATCTTGGATAACATAACGCAATATGATACTGTTTTGAGTATTACACAGAAAAAAGCGTCAGACAGAGAGAGGAAGCGAGCAGAGTGAATAAAAGAGGATTAGCACTTGGAGGAAGTCTGTTGCTTTCTGGTCTATTGGCAGCAACACGATTAAAAGATGTCACCGGTCCGTTCAGTGTCGGGAAACAAAACGTCTTCACGACGAAAAAGATCGTCGTCGGGACGACCGGGGATTATAAACCGTTTACGTACTTGAACCGTCAGACGAATCAATATGAAGGGTTTGATATCGACGTCATCCGCTCGTTTGCCGAGAAAGCCGGATTGGAAGTCGAATTCGTCCCGACGACATGGGGGACGCTGACACGTGACTTACGTGCCGGGAAATTCCATATGGTCGTTGGCGGCGTCACGAAGAACATCGAACGGGAGATCGTCGGCGACTTCACGAAAAGCTATCTATCGTTTCAAAAGACACCTCTTGTCCGCGCTTCCGATCTCGATGTGTTGACATCAATCGAAACAATCAATCGTCCCGATGTGACAATCGGCTTGAATCCGGGCGGCACAAATGAACAGTTTGTCCGGCAGACGTTCGATCAGGCGCATATCGTCATGTATGCGGATAATTTGGCAATTCCGGCGGCAGTCGCAACGGGAGAAGTGGATGTCATGATCACGGATACCGTCGAAGCGATTTATTACGCATCGCTTGATGTCCGGTTAGGTGCCCCGAAAATTAAGGAAAAATGGATTCCGGCCGAAAAAAGTTATCTCATTCAAGATCGGCAAACGGAAGTCCTGGATGTCATGAATCTTTGGATGAACTCCTATGAAGGAAAACAACGGATTGCGCAATTAAAAGACAAGTGGTGTGTCGCTTCGGTCGTACACGACGTGGTATAACGAATCAAAACAACGGGCAAATCCATTTGGGGTTTGCCCGTTGTTGTGCAAACAAGGAAAAGGGGGTAAAGGTAATGAAGCAACGTAAAGATGGTCTTAGCGCAGAAAGGACGGATGACCGTGATTGAAGTAGAGCAGTTGACGAAGGAGTACAACGGGAAAAAAGTAGTCGACCAGATATCGTTTCACGTAAAAAAAGGAGAGATTTTTGCTTTTCTTGGACCGAACGGTGCCGGCAAGTCGACGACGGTTCAAATGCTGACGACGTTGATTGCCGTCTCGTCCGGTCACGCGACGATTAATCAATACGATATCGAACGCGATCAAAAAAACGTCCGGCTCCAGATCGGCGTCGCTCTGCAGGAAACAGGTATCGATAATGATTTGACGGGGCAGGAGTTGCTCGTACTGCAAGGTAAATTGTTTGGTTTTTCCGAAGAGAAAGCAGTCGAACGAGCCCATGAATTATTGGAGCTTGTTGGTTTAGCAGCAGATGGCAAACGCCGGTCCGGTACGTATTCCGGCGGGATGAAGCGGCGGCTCGACTTGGCACTGACGCTCGTTCACCAACCGACCGTCCTGTTTCTCGATGAACCGACGACGGGTCTTGATCCGGCAAGCCGGTTACAGATTTGGACGGAAGTCCGGCGCTTGAATGAAGAATACGGGACGACGATTTTCTTGACGACACAATACTTGGAAGAAGCGGATCAGCTGGCGGACCGGATCGCGATCATCAATGACGGTAAGTTGATCGCCGAAGGAACAGCGGCAGAACTGAAAGCGATGAACGGAGCTGAACGAATTGAAGTTGTCCTTGAAGACGAATCCGCCAGTGAAGCGTTTCGAGCGGCATTTTCGGGACGGATTGAAAAAGAGACCGTTCTCCTGCCGTCGGATGGAACAGAGACGCTCAAACAAGTCGTCCGCTATTTGGATGACCATCAGCTGACAGCACGATCGCTTGCCGTCAAACAGCCGTCACTCGATGATGTTTTCATTCAGTTGACCGGTCAAGCGTATAAGGAGGACAAGTGACATGTGGCGGGAAACCTTGATTTTGACAAAACGCAGTTTACTCGTGACGTTACGGAATCCGTTCTCATTCATCCCGAATTTAATCATCAGCGTCTTTTTCCTGCTCGTCTATACGAGCGGATTATCCGGCATCTCGAGTCTGCCCCAGTTCGGCGGCGTTGATTACTTGAACTTCATCTTGCCGGTCTCAATCGTCTCTGGTGCAGTCGGCGGGGCAGGGGGTGCCGGGCAGGCGCTCGTCAAAGATATCGAGAGCGGTTACTTCGCACGTTTGCTGTTGACGCCGGTTTCGCGGACAGCCATCGTCCTTGGACCGATGCTTGCCGGGATGTTACAGTTGTTCGTCCAGACGTTGTTAATCTTCAGCATGGGCTTTTTACTCGGATTATCGATTCCAGCCGGAGCCGCCGGATTTTTCTTGACGATCATCCTTGCGCTCGGCTTCGGACTCGCCTTTGCCGGCTATTCGGTCGGAGTCGCCTTGAAAACACGCAATGCACAGGCGGCGCAAGCCGGAACATTGTTGTTCTTCCCGTTGATTTTCCTATCGACGACATTCGTCCCGAAAGAATTGATTGAGGCGGAATGGTTAAAGATTGCTGCGACGATCAACCCGACGACCTACATCATGGAAGGGATGCGGGCCGTTTTGCTACGTGAGACGATTGACTGGAGTGTCTATACGCAAGGGGTGCTTGTCGCGGCTGTTCTCAGTCTTGCGATGGTTGTATTTGCGGCACTCAACGCGCGGGGAGCACTCAAAAAATAATGAAAAACACCTCGAATTCGAACAAAAAAACTGTTCGAATTCGAGGTGTTTTATACTGTTCTGAAACTTAAATCATTTAATTTTCCTGTATAAAGACGTGTATCTGTCGTCAACACAATTTGATTCTTTCGCATCTTGATGGTTCCGGACAAGCATTCATCCTGCTCCGACATGAAGGACATCTGTCCTTGCTCGACATACTGTTTTCCTTGTTGCTGTAAGACGTGGGTCTGCGTATTATCCGTCGAGACGAGATAGTCCTTATAAATAGCAAAATCTGTGAACGGCCGTTTCGGTGCGTGGAACGCCTGACTCGTTCCTCCTTGCAGTTGAACGATCCGGTAGTCGGAGTAATAAAAGAACCAGACATCATTCGCAGACGAGACGTTCATTGCATAACAGTCATCGATGGGATAGTCGCGATTTTTAAAGACGACTTTCCCCTGGTCGTTAAAAGCGACGAGGCCGAACGACCCAACTGAATTGGTCGCGGCGTCAGCAAAGACGCCTTCATCGAAATAACTGACCCAAATGTGGTCACGCTCATCGACTTGGACATTTTGAATTCCGTCATCTAGACAATAACTGTCAATCAGATGACCGACTTGATCGTAAATAAAAGCATTCGGTAACCATGATCCGTCGACATCGTCATCACAACGCGAGGCGACGAGCAGGATCCGTCCGTCGGAAAACGATTCGACATAACTGAATTCAACGTCTTCCTGGGCGATGATGATCGTATTGCGCCACTGGTCATGAATCCGATGGACATGCAAGAAAGGACGGTGCCGTTTTTCATCGTAGATTTGTTCGACGAGTAGAATATGACCGGCAATCGTCAGTCCCGTCGCGATATGCGTTCCACGGATATGTGAGGCAGTGACACGATCCAGATGCATGGTTACGGTTTTTGATGTCTCCAATAGAAATCACTCCTTTTAAAAAAAGCCTGTCGCAGTAGGACAGGCTGTAAACGGATTACGTCGTACGTTGGCGTTTCTTGAGGGCGACGTACAAGACGATCATGACGACCGCTGCGATTAAGATGCCGTTCGTATAGGGAGCGGCGACGTCTTTAATCGAGCGCCAGTTCGTTCCGAGTGTCTCACCGAGATAGAGAAATAAAATCGACCACGGGATGATCGCGAGAATCGTGTAGATTGAGAACTTTGTTTGATCCATTTTGGCGAGACCTGCCGGAATGGAGATCGCATGGCGGACGACGGGGATGAATCGTGCCCCGAAAATGACACCTTGTCCGTATTTGACGAACCAACGTTCCGCGAGATCAAGATGGTGTTCCGTGATCAATACATATTTTCCGTACTTCAAGATGAGGGGACGACCGCCGTAGCGGGCGAACCAGTACAAAAACAATTGCGAGAACAATCCACCGATGACGGCGGCGACGATAGCGAGTGGCCAGCCGATCGTCCCTTGAGAAATCATGAACCCACCATAGGATAAGACGATCTCACTCGGGATGATTTCAATCATCAAGCCAAGCGCGATTCCGACATAACCTAAGTCGGCTAAATATAGTAAGACGGTATTGACGACGCTAGATAACACGTTCCACACTCCTTTAATTGCACTTCATCCCTTCATTTTAGAGAAGTCCACGCAAAATGGAAAGAAAAAAATCACCCCGTCGTTAAAACGAGATGATTTCTTCATTAAAGAATGACAGCAGCAATCGTACCGAAAATCAGTAATGGTAAGTTGTAGTGTAAAAATGTCGGAATGACCGTTTCACGCATGTGATCGTGTTGTCCGTCAGCATTCAATCCGCTCGTCGGTCCGAGTGTCGAATCACTTGCCGGACTACCGGCGTCACCGAGTGCACCGGCTGTACCGATGATGGCAATCGTCGCCTCGAGACTGAATCCGTACTGGATGCAAAGCGGGACGAAAATGGCGGCGATGACCGGAATCGTCGAGAAACTTGAACCGATTCCGACCGTGACGAGAAGTCCGATCGATAACATGACGAAGGCAGCGACGAGCTGCGAATCCCCCATTAACGATTTTGAGTTTTCAACGAGTGGTTCGATATCACCTGTCTCACGTAAAACGTTTGAGAAGCCATTCGCTGAAATCATGACGAATCCGATGAACGACATCATCCGCATACCGCGTGTGATGACATCGTCTGCTTCGCTGAAGCGGACGAGTCGTAACACGAGGAAGAGCAGGAGGCCGGTCGTCGCTGCGATGATCATCGATTCCGTCGTCAACTGGACGACGAGCGTCGCGATGACGACAATTGAACTCAGTAATAATTTGGATTTCGTGACGACGGGAATCTCGTAATCGTCAGGTGCGATGTTCCGCATCTCATATTCACGCGGTTTCCGGTAATTGTATAAACCGAGTAACAATCCGAACAACATCCCGAGCGCCGGAATCGCCATCGCTTTGATGACTGATGCGCCAGCGGTGTCCATCCCGTTTTCTTGTAAGTTCGGTAACAGAATCTGATTGAGATAGATATCACCGAAACCGATTGGTAAAAACATATACGGTGTGACGAGACCAAACGTCATGATGATGGCCATCCGGCGCCGGTCAATTTTCAAATCATTAAACAGACCGAGTAACGGCGGGATGATGATCGGAATGAAGGCGATGTGAATCGGCAAGACGTTTTGTGAACTGATTGCGAGTAATAAAATCGCGAACATGATGAACCCTTTTAACTTCTTGACCGACGTCGCATCGGCACTTCCTTTTGAGCGAGCAATCAAGCTATGTGCGAGGGCGTCCGGCAAACCTGTTTTCGACAGGGCGACGGCGAACGCACCAAGCAAGGCATAACTGAGGGCAATTTCTGCGCCGGCTCCAAGACCGCCTGAGAAACTTTCGATCGTTTTCGTTAAACCAAGACCGCCGAGTAAACCACCGGCGAGAGCGCTAATGACCATCGCGAGGACGATGTGGACACGGAAGATGGCTAAGACAAATAAAAGGATAACGGCTAAAACAACAGCATTGAACATAACTATAAAACCACGCTTTCTTTTGGTATCACTGTACTATACTAAAGTATCATACAGACCGTTCTTTTTGCTGTCAAGAAAAAAACATAAAAAGGCACGACCGGTGTCGGTCGTACCTTCTTTCTACTATATAAGGACAAGTTTAGCAATCGACGCGGTCGAGTTTCCCTGTCCCGGGGTCGATGACGAGTCCATGGACGTTCGTGCCCGGTGGTAACAATGGATGGTTTTTAATCAGACCGACGGAATGGCCGACGTTTTCTTCGACTGACGTGAATCCGCGTAACCATTGCTTCAAGTCAACGCCGGAGGCTTCGAGTGTCTGCAAGACTTGCGGATTGATGCCACGTCCTTCCATCTCGGCAATCATGTTTGCCGGATCGATCGTACTCATGCCGCAGTCGTGGTGACCGATGACGATGACTTCTTCTGCACCGAGTGCGTACAAGGCGACGAGGATCGAGCGCATGACGGAACCGAATGGGTGTGACAGAACGGCCCCGGCATTTTTAATGATCTTCGCATCGCCGTTTTTTAGACCGAGCGCGTGCGGGAGGAGTTCCGTCAAGCGGGCATCCATACACGTTAAGATCACGACCTTTTTATCGGGGAATTTATCCGAGATGAATTGTTCGTATTGTTTTTCTTCGACGAATTGTTCGTTGAACGCAAGCATTTGGTTGACGATTGTCATGAAACTTCCTCCTTCAAAACAAATAAATATGTATCTTTTAATAGATTACACGATGTTTCGTCCGTCAGACAAGCAAAGAAAACAGGTCCTGTGAGAAAAGTCACAGGCGAGGGATTCAAAAAGGATGCCTTGTCCGACAACACCTTTTGAGAATGAGAACGTTTTCAATGATGTGAAATAGTTCACAGGATGGTCATGCACAAATCATCAAAAAGGCGGTATGATTGATTTGTGAAGGAAAGCACAAACTATTGAATATCAGCTTGGCATTCCTAACATCTAGTAAGGAAATGCAGACTCAGATTCGTTCCAAAATAGGGAGGAAACCAAACATGGCTGTCAAAGAAAAAATCAAACTAGACGTATCACCTGTCGAACAAACGATCAATAAAATCGTCGCAAAAGGTCAAACCGCATTACAAGAATTATTAACATTTGATCAAGAGAAAATCGATACGATCGTCCGTGACATGGCGCTTGCCGGTCTCGAACGTCACGTTGAACTGGCACGACTCGCCGTAGAAGAAACAGGACGTGGTGTCTTTGAAGATAAAATGATTAAAAATATGTTTGCGACAGAATATATCTATAACAGTCTCCGTGAAGAAAAAACGGTCGGCATCTTAGAAGAAGATGTTCAAAACGGACTAACATATATCGCAGAACCGGTCGGTGTCGTCTGTGGCGTCACACCTGTGACGAATCCGACATCAACGACGATGTTCAAAGCGTTGATCGCGATTAAAACACGAAACCCGATCATCTTCGCCTTCCACCCGTCAGCGCAAAACTGCTCACTCGAAGCAGCGAAAACATTACGTGACGCGGCTGTCAAAGCGGGCGCACCGCGTGACTGTATCCAGTGGGTCGAACAACCGTCACTCGAAGCAACAAAAGTCTTGATGAACCACACGGATATCGCGATGGTCCTTGCGACCGGCGGAGCCGGCATGGTCAAATCAGCCTATTCAACAGGAAAACCGGCACTCGGTGTCGGACCGGGGAATGTCCCGTGTTACATCGAAAAAACAGCGAAAATCAAACGTGCCGTCAGTGACCTTGTCCTCTCCAAAACGTTTGATAACGGCATGATTTGTGCATCGGAGCAAGCAGTCATCATCGATCAGGAAATCTACGCGGAAGTTCGGGCGGAGATGGAAGCACTCGGTTGCTACTTCTGTACAGCAGATGAGAAAAAACGTCTCGAAGCGCTCGTCATCAAAACCGATACATGTGCCGTCAATGCCGACATCGTCGGGAAACCAGCAACCTGGATCGCAGCAAAAGCCGGCATCGACGTCCCGAGCAACACCGTCATGCTCGTCGCAGAACTTGAAAAAGTCGGCTCAGAAGAACCACTCTCACACGAAAAACTAAGCCCTGTCCTTGGTGCGTATAGCGTCCAGTCAACGGAAGATGCGTTCCATGTCGCCGAACGGATGCTTGAAATCGGTGGCCTCGGTCATACGGCAGTCATCCACACGACGAATGACGACTTGATGACGGCATTCGGAATGCGGATGAAAGCCTGCCGGATTCTCGTCAACAGCCCGTCAGCACACGGTGGGATTGGTGATCTGTATAACGAATTGACACCATCACTGACACTCGGTTGCGGCTCTTACGGGAAAAACTCCGTCTCTGAAAACGTAACGGCGAAACATCTACTCAATGTCAAGAAGGTGGCGAGACGACGCGTGAACATGCAGTGGTTCAAAGTACCGGAAAAGATTTTCTTTGAAAAAAATTCAGTTCAATACTTGAAATCGATTCAAGATGTCTCACGTGCGTTGATCGTCACCGATCAAGCGATGGTCGAGTTCGGCTACGCGGATAAAGTCATCCGCAACTTACCGGCAGGCGTCAGCTACCGGATCTTCGACCAAGTCGAACCGGATCCATCGGTTGCAACGGTTCAGACAGGAGCGCAAGCGATGCGCGACTTCAAACCGGACTTGATCATCGCCCTCGGTGGCGGATCAGCGATGGATGCAGCGAAAGGCATGTGGCTCTTCTACGAGCAACCGAACGAAACGTTCTCGAACTTACGTCAAAAGTTCCTCGATATCCGGAAACGGGCCTATAAATTCCCGGCGCTCGGTAACAAAGCGAAGTTCGTCGCGATTCCGACGACGTCCGGAACAGGATCTGAAGTCACACCGTTTACCGTCATCACGGACAAAGAGAAAAACGTCAAGTATCCGATTGCTGACTATGCATTAACACCAGATGTCGCAATCATCGATCCGGAATTCGTCATGACGGTCCCGGCATCAATCACGGCGGACACCGGAATGGACGTCTTGACACATGCGACAGAAGCCTTCGTCTCCGTCCTCGCGAACGACTATACGGACGGACTGGCGCTAAAAGCGATCAAGATGATCTTCGACTACTTGCCACGCGCTTATGCGAATGGTGACGATGCCGAAGCACGCGAAAAAGTTCACAATGCGTCAACGATGGCCGGAATGGCGTTTGCCAATGCCTTCCTCGGGATTAACCATTCGATCGCGCACAAAATCGGTGGGGAGTTCCACACGCCACACGGTCGCACGAATGCGATTCTGATGCCACACGTCATCCGCTACAATGCAGCGAAACCGACGAAACTCGCTTCGTTCCCGAAATATGAATCATTCATCGCTGATGAACGGTACGCAGAAATCGCGCGTTATCTCGGACTACCGGCAGCGACGACGGAACAAGGTGTCGAGTCACTAATCCAAGCGATCACAGAACTCGGACAACAGTTGAACATCAAAATGTCATTCAAAGCCCAAGGCATCAAAAAAGCCGACTTTGAAGCAAAACTCGACAAGATGGCCGTCGATGCATTCGAAGATCAATGTACGACAGCGAATCCAAAAATGCCGCTCGTGACGGAACTTCGGAACATCATGGAGCTTGCGTACGAAGGCGTATAACAGAGAAAAAAATCATGGCAATTCAAAAGAGCCTTGCTTCCGGTCGACGGAGGCAAGGCTTTCGTTCGTAATCAGAAGAGACACCGATAAAACTGTCTTGTCATTATTGACAGATATTTCTAAGACCGCTAAAGTGAAGGTAACTTGAATAGAATCACTAGGGGTGTTGCTAAACTGAGATGAGTAGATACTCAAACCCTTTGAACCTGAACTAGTTCGTACTAGCGTAGGGAAGTGTAGACTCTAATAAACCAGCGAAGACCAGTCTGTCGGTTTTTTGTTATGTGATTATTTAGACGTGCGCAACTTTCCTTTTGGAGAGTTGCGCTTTTTTTTGTTTACGACTTCGCTATTTAAGTTGCAAAAGACGATGAAGGAGTGGAAGACAGTGAACAGAACAGTGTTAGTGACGGGAAGCAGTCGGGGACTTGGCGCGACAATTGCAAGAGTATTGGTGAACAACGGGTTTAAAGTTGTGATTAATTATTATAAGAGCGAGGATGCGGCAGAGGAACTCGTAAATGAGCTCGGTGCAGAACATGCCATTGCCCTGTATGCGGATGTCACGAAGCGACAAGACGTCGAGACATTGATGCAGTCAGCGACAGCTCATTACGGACAAATCGATGTCGTAATCAATAATGCATTAGTCGATTTTAAGTTCGATCCGCGCGCTCAAAAATCATTCATCGATTTGGAATGGGAAGATTATCAAAAACAGTTGGATGGCACGTTGAAAGCAGCGTTCCACGTCGTGCAAAGTGTTCTGCCGCAATTCATTGAACGAAATAACGGCACCATCATCAGCATCGGCACGAATCTGTATCAAAACCCGGTAGTTCCCTATCACGAATATACGACGGCAAAAGCAGGGTTGATCGGCTTTACGCGTAATCTTGCATCAGAGCTAGGACAGTACGGCATAAACGTGAATGTCGTCTCCGGCGGCTTGTTGAAAGTGACGGATGCCAGTGCTGTGACGACCGCTGAAGTATTCGATTTAATTGCCCAATCAACTCCGTTAAAAAGAGTGACGACGCCGGAAGAGGTGGCGCAATTGGTCGCCTTTTTAGCGTCAGAAGCAGCCTCTGGCATTACCGGTCAAAATCTAACCGTAGATGGCGGATTGACGATGAACTGATGTCAGCGCTCAGGAGAAAGGAGTCAGGGACCTAAAGATGACGAAAACGAAGCAGTTAAACATCGGTGTTTTATTGTACGGCTGTGGCCATCATCAAGCGGCATGGTTAATGCCGGATTCTGCGATTGAAGAAATCGGGGAGAGCGGTTATTATCAGCGATTGGCTCAACTAGCGGAAGCGGGCTGCCTGGATGCTGTATTTTTTGCTGACAATCAATCTTTTCCTGCTGCAAACGCAACTGAACTACCGGCCTTTTGGCTCGATCCTGTAATCAATTTAACCGCTATTTCTCAAGTAACCCGCCATATCGGGTTAGTTTCAACGATATCGAGTACGTTTTCAAATCCGTATACAGCGGCGAGACAACTGTTAAGCCTTGATCACGTGACGAACGGGCGTGTCGGCTGGAACCTGGTGACGTCGATGACGGACTGGGAAGCGTTAAACCATAGTATGGATAGGCTCCCTGCAAGGGACGAACGGTATCAAAAGGCGGATGAATTTGCGTCTGTAATGGAAAAATTATTTTTATCCTGGGATCGAGCTGATTTCCTTTCGAGCCGGACGGACAACCGGTTAATTGATCCTGAAAAGATTCAACCGATCCATCATAGCGGGACCTACTTCAACGTAAAAGGTCCTTCGTCTACACCGCGTAGTCCTCAAGGGAAGCCGGTGGCAATGCAGGCGGGTGCATCTGCCCAAGGGATTGCACTTGCATCAAAGCACGCGGATGCCGTCTATTCGGTGTCGTGGAATGTAAAGCAAGCGAAAGCATTCCGGGAAAGTCTACAGACACAAATCAAAGAAAGTGAGTCACCGGAGCGGCAGATTAAAATCTTTCCAGGATTGGTTACATACGTCGGTCGAACCCGGAAAGAGGCGCTGGCGAAGAAAGCCGAACTGGATGAAAAATTACCGGTCGCGAATGCCTTGAAGCAACTGAGTTTCTTTTTGCAACAGGACTGTTCTGATTGGGATCTTGACAAAGCGGTGCCGTCCTTACCGCCTGTCGATGCGTTTTCAGGACCGGTCGGACGCTATAAAACGATTCTTGAAATCATCGATGATACAAAGCCTACACTAAGAGAACTGTTAGGTTATCTGGCAGCTGGTGGGGGACACCTGACACTGATAGGTACACCGGAAGAAATCGTCGATCAAATGGAGCTTTGGTTTGAAATGGGTATCGCAGACGGATTCAATCTGATGCCGCCGTCACTCCCGTCAAGCTTAGAGGATTTTGTAGACCTGATCGTTCCTGAACTGCAAAAAAGAGGATTGTTTAGAAAAGCCTATCAAGGGACTACGCTTCGGGAACATTTTGGTTTAGCTCAGGTGGGGCAGTCGGACGTGAAAAAAATCGTAAAGTAAGCGTTCCTGCCAATCGGAGTTCGGCGTCTGGGAAGTAACCCGTTCGTCATGAACGGGCTACTTTTTGTATTTACTGCAGAAGATTCGTTTTCAAATCACCTGGAACAGGAATAACTATACAAACAATCTAGTCAAGGGGAGGCGCTTTTATGGAGCGGAGGCAACAGCGAAAGGAACGCTCGCATATGTTACGCAATATCTTGTTTGGTATAGGACTCGCTTGTATTGGTTTTCTCGTCCTGTTCGGTGTCATGACCGTTCTCGTCCAACAAATCGAGAAGTCTGCCGATTATCAGGCGTTCGTCGAACTGATGCAGGACACGGACGTCTCGTGGACGACATTGGAATTGACCCTCGTGTTCCTCCTGTTTTTCATCAGCGGAATGGCTGTCACGTTGCCGGAAGCCGTCAAAGAGGGATTGACGAATCAACTGATTGGCGCAAATGATACGGGGAACATCTTGTCGATTTTCGGAATCGATCTCAATCAAGTCTTGGAACCGCTATCCTTCCGCGCCGAATATGGCAGTCCCTTCTTATCGATTTTCGGAATCGGTCTATTCCTAATCTTATTCTTAGTTTTACGGATCGGCGCAACGCGTGTGACCTGGACGATTCGAACAATCAGCTTTTTAGCGGCGAGTTTCGTCTTGTTTGCATTTACGTTCAACACAGCACTCGGGATTGATGTGCTGACAATTGATCAAGCGACCGTCTGGAACGGAATCTTCATTTTACTCTTTTTGACAGGTCTGTTTTATCTCGCGTTTTATCCACGACAACTGTCCGGTATGTCAGCCGCCTCCCGTGCTGCGATCATTATCCTGATGGTCGCAAGTAGTGCACAACTGTTCTTTACGGTGACGGATGAAGCGAAATATGAGGGGGACGCCTCGACCCGGACGTGGTTGACTGTTTCGAGTTTAAACGCAGGCAGTGACGGCTGGTATGATTTGATGCACGGCAGTCAAGTGACCTACAAGGCAAATGTCCTTGGTGCAAGATTAAATGTCCCGGTGACGTTTTTGAACGGGGAAACCGACGTGACGCGGTTGAAACGATCGATGGAGGACGTCGTCAACCGAATCGACGCCGAGCGCGTCACGAATCAACTGTTGACTGTCATCGGGGGAGAACGTCCCGATTTATCGAATACGCGTTTGACGCTTGACGCAGTCGATTACGGAACGGCACGAAATGTCGTCCTTGCGGTGGACGCTCGGTCGGCCGGGCAAACGGCGGCCGCTGATCAAGTCGAACAGGATAAGCCGTTCCCGTTTTGGCTGTTTCTGATTGTCCCGTTCGTCGTCTATCTCCTTGTCAGCATCCGGGCCTTTAACAAATTATACGATCCCGTCGTTTTCGCTGTTGCGACCAGTTTGATTAGCTGGTTCATCTGTTCGCTGACGGGGACATCGTTTGCACTTTTATGGCAAGACGAGGCTCTCGTCCGGTTCAGTCAAGAGACGGCGACGGTGACGACGATTCTCTATGCGACGGTACTGGCACTGATTGCCGGTTTCATCGGTTACGCAATCAAACGACAGCATCATGGTGATAGATGAAGGGTGAAAACCGTTTCCCGTAAGTTCGGGGAGCGGTTTTCTTTTTTACAAGTAAATTTGTAAAGGTTCAAGGTTAATGTAAAGCCAATTTGTGGAATTAGTTAAGAAGGTTAAATAAGACGGATGTCCGACCTATTCAAAGAGGCTATAAGCTACAATCAAAGCGTGTTAAATTAATTGAGCAGTCATTTATATCTTAGGGGGAAACCAGATGAAACAGGCTACAAAAATTATTATCGCTACCACGTTGATCGCACCGATGTTAGCACCCGTCATCCAAGTCAAAACACTCGCAGCAGATGACAGTGTCGTCAAACTACGTTTTCTAGAAACAACAGATTTACATACAAACTCGATGAATTATGATTACTTTAAAGATGCGCAAGATGAGTCGATCGGTCTCGTCAAAGCAGCGACAGTCATCAAACAGCAACAAAATGTCGTCGGCGAAGCGAACAGCTTCCTGTTCGATAACGGGGACACACTCCAAGGCACACCGTTCGGGGATTATGTCAAAAATCAGTACGATCAAGGCAACAAAGGCAAACACCCGATGTATGAGTTAATGGAATACCTCGGATACGACGCCGTCACGCTCGGCAACCATGAGTTTAACTTCGGACTCGATTTTCTGAAGTCAGCGATGAGTGCTTCAAGCGGTTCGATCAAGTTCGTCAACTCGAACGTCCTCGACGCCGTGACGAAACAACCAATCGTCGCGGAATACAATGAAGACGGAAAAGATTATCAAATCATTGAACGGCAAGTGATGGATCAAAACAATCAACCGAAAACAATCAAAGTCGGCGTCTTCGGTGTCGTTACACCACAAATCATGGCGTGGGACGCGGGGAACTTAACCGGTAAAGTGACGGCGGAAGCCATCATCCCGGTCGCTAAAGCGACGGCGAAAAAACTAAAAGACGCTGGTGCGGACGTCGTCGTTGCGCTGGCCCACTCCGGAATCGGGGATACGATCGACCAAAAAGACGGCGATGAGAACGTCGGGTATGCGTTATCGAAACTGGCCGACATCGATGTCTTGATGACCGGTCACCAGCACGGAAAGTTCCCGGCAGCTGACTCGGCATTCAATAAGTTACCGAACGTCGATGCCGAAAAAGGGCTGATTAACGGAAAACCGGTCGTCATGGCGAACACGCAAGGGAAAAATGTCGGTGTCATCGATCTGCAATTAAAACAAGTCGACGGCAAGTGGACGATCGATACGTCATCTGCGAAACTCGCTGACGTCACGAAAGAGACGGTTGCAGACGCCGGTGCGGTCAAACTGATCGAGAAGTCGCATCAAGGAACACTCGACTATATCCGTCAGGAAGTCGGAACGATCAACGACGATATCCAAAGTTTCTTTGCACTCGTCCAAGATGATGACTCGGTCCAGTTCGTCACGAACGCTCAAAAATGGTACGTCGAAAAACAGTTAAAAGACAATGCGGAACTCGCGAAATATAAAGACTTGCCACTCTTATCTGCCGGTGCACCATTCAAAACAGGCGGACGGAATCAAGTCAATGCGGCAGACTACACGTTGATTAAAAAAGGCCCGATCGCACTGAAGAACGTCGCTGATCTATATGTCTATCCGAACACGCTTGAAGTCGTCAAGGTGACGGGCAAAGACGTCAAGAACTGGCTCGAGATGTCGGCCGGTCAATTCAATGAAGTATCAGGCGAACAAACCGATTTATTGAACAAGGATTTCCGCAGCTACAACTTCGATATCCTCGACGGATTGACGTATGAAATCGACATTACGAAACCGGCGAAGTATGACTACAACGGCGTCGTCGTCAACGCGGATGCGAGTCGTGTCCAAGACATCAAGTACGAAGGCAAGGAAATCACGGATGAGCAGGAATTCCTAGTCGCGACAAACAACTACCGTGCAGGCAGTGCGTCGTTCCCGGGTCTTGGTGGCGGAAAAAACATCGTCTACAAGTCAGCGTATGAAACACGGAACGTCATCTCAGACTTCATCCAAGCCAAGCAGCCGGTCGACTATAAGGCCGATGCGAACTGGTCGCTTGTTGCCAGTAAACCGATGACGGTCAACTTCGATTCAGCGGAAGCGGCAGCAGCATATACGAAACGTTACGAAGGGATCACGAATACAGGCGTGACACGTGCCGGTGAAACGGGAACGTTCCTGAAGTTCGAAATGAACGTGCCGATGAAAAACTTTAATGTTAACGTCGCAACCGTCAAACCGGGAGCGAAAGTCGTCACAGGAACAGCTGTTGCCGGAGCGAAGATTACCGTCAAACTCGGATCAACAGTTCTCGGAACGGCGACTGCTGACGAAACAGGAAAGTATGCGGTAACGGTTCGTCCGGTCAAGCTCCGTGACAAACTGACGGTCGTCTCGGAACTCGGATTCATGAAAAAATCAGCAACCGTCACGGTCGGAACAGGCTTCGTCGCGACACCGGCGATCGATAAAAAATCAGCCGTCTACGGTTCGACGGTCTTGACGGGTAAAGCGACAGCAGGACTTGATGTCACGCTGTACAAAGGGTCGACAAAAATTGCCAAAGCAAAAACGACAGCGAGCGGCTTTAAGATTCCAGTCAAAAACGGTTTGACGACAGGGACATACACGGTCAAATCGACGGATATCTCGCACAAAGTCACGAAAAAAGCATCATTCACGATTAAAAACACCTACCCGGTCAAAAAATGGACAGGTAAAAAGACGTTGACGGGCAAAGTCGAAAAACGTCAAATCGTCCGTCTGTTCGAAAAAACGAGCAGCGGCTATCGATTGATTGCCCAGGATGTCGCCGACAACCACGGCAACTACGTCCTGAAAATGCGGACGGGTCTTGCGACAGGTTCGTACAAGATGAATGTCTACACGGCATCGGATCGTCTCGATCAATCCCGTTACTTCATCACGAAAAAATAACCGAACGAAAACGACCTCGCACGCTTGAGGTCGTTTTGTTTTGCTTAAAGAACTGGCATACTAAATAACAAAGGAGAGGATTGGTATGAGACAAGTCATCGTTACACCGTATCAAGAGGTATGGGCAGAAATGTTTGAAACGGAAGCGGCACAACTGCGGGCGATTTTCGGGCAACGGTTGCGTGGCATCCATCATATCGGCAGTACATCGGTCGCGGGACTGTCGGCAAAACCGATCATCGACATCTTACCGGTCGTCGATACGCTGGGTGAGATTGAGTCGTTCGACACGGCGATGGAAGCACTCGGTTACGAAGTCATGGGCGAGTTCGGCATGCCGGGACGGCGTTACTACCGCAAGGGCGGCGATGCGCGGACGCATCACATCCATCTCTATGCGGACGGCAGTCCGGAAATCAGGCGTCATGTCGTCTTTCGCGATTACTTACGGCAGCATCCGCAAGAAGCGACAGCTTACAGCGACATCAAGGAACAACTGGCGAAGCAGCATCCGGTCGACATCAGTGCCTACATCGCCGGTAAGGATGCGTTCGTCAAAGAAATGGAACACCGTGCGCTCGCGTGGTGGTCCCGTGGATGAGTGGCAACAGGCGTTACAACGGCACGTCGCCGTTGGTGTCCGGACGACAAGCCGATTGATGGAACGGATTCGACAGGACGATTGGCAGAAGCGACCGATTGCGGGGAAGCGGTCCGTATATGAAGTCGCCGCCCATCTTGCCGTGTTGCTCGAAGCGGATTTGCGGATTGCGACCGGCGCGACGGCAGAGGAGATGGCGCAGTTTTATGCGATCCCGGTGCTGACCGGTCAGCTTGTCGACCGCTTGGACCAGTCATGGCAGTATTATCAAGACCGGCTGGCGGGTGATTTTGCGACGGAACCGACCTACTGGGGCGTCAGAGACAGTTCGTCCGGTTGGTTGGTGGAAGCAGCCGTCCACTTGTATCATCACCGGTCACAATTGTTTGATTACTTAAATCTGCTCGGGTACGATATCGAGCTGGCGTTATTTGAATAAGGGGGGGCTTAAAGTGGAACGGATTGTTGAGACGGTTGACGGACGGTTTGACACCCGGTTGACGGGAACAGGAAATGTGACGTTCATCCTCGATCACGGGATGATGTCGAACCACCACCAGTGGGGCTGGTTGCGCGGCGAGTTATTGCAGCTCGGACGCGTCTTTGAATATTCACGGCTCGGGTACGGCAAGTCCTCGCGCGGCAAAACGAAACGATTTTTTAGTCAACAGGCGGCTGAACTCGGACGCGTCCTGGATGTACTCACAATCGACGGACCGTTTCTGTTCATCGGTCATTCGCTCGGTGCCTATATCTCGCTCGAACTCGGGCGCCGTCGTCCGGACGAGACGGTTGGCATCGTCTTGCTCGATCCGTCACATCCGGAAGTTGATGTTGAACTGCCGGACTGGTATGAGCGGATGCAGGAAAAGTGGAACCGTTTTTTGTATGTCCTCAGTCATATCCGTCCTCTCGCCTGGTTGATTCCGGACAATCTTGGGGCGCGGATGTTCAAAAGCCTTCCGAAAGCGGACCGTGTCCCGCTGTGGCGACAGTTGAGCCGGACGCATCACTGGCGGGGCACGCTTGACGAGTGGGACACCGTCGCACACAACAATCAGCAGATTCTACAGCTCGTCCCGCACGTGACGCCACCGGTTCTTGTATTGTCAGCTTCTGATTGGGCGGGCGGGATGCCTGAAAAATGGCTGAACAAAGATTTGACGAAACGGATCAATGCAGCTCATGAACGGTTTGCCGATAGTTTGCCGGATGCGAGATTCCATCTGATTGCGAATACGAACCATTACACGATTGCCGGTTTTTCAAAAGAGGCTGCCGAAAGAATCGTCCAGTTGATCCGGACGACGTTTTTTGAATGAACGGACGGTCGTTGTCGTGATTTTTTTAATTTTTCGGGACTTGACAGTCTAAATCGGAATCGTTACTATTTAAAACGTAATCATTACGATTTATAAAGGGGACGATTTACATGTCACGCATTCCGATCACGGTCCTGTCCGGTTATCTCGGTGCAGGAAAAACAACAGTCTTGAATCATTTATTACATAATCGGGCAGGGCGGAAGCTCGCCATCATCGTCAACGATATGAGTGAAGTCAATATCGATGCGGCATTGATTGAAAAGGCCGGCTTTTCACGGACGGAGGAGTCGTTCGTGACGTTATCGAACGGTTGCATCTGTTGTACGCTTCGTGA
Source organism: Exiguobacterium sp. s80 (assembly GCF_018618725.1). Taxonomy (NCBI): domain Bacteria; kingdom Bacillati; phylum Bacillota; class Bacilli; order Caryophanales; genus Exiguobacterium; species Exiguobacterium sp. s80. The sequence goes on from NZ_JACSMP010000001.1 coordinate 571,024, forward strand.
TGATCTATTAGTTGAAGTCCGTCGCCTCGTCGACCAAGGCGATCTGGATGGCATCGTCATCGAATCAAGCGGGATCTCGGAACCGATTCCGGTTGCCCAAACGTTTACGTACGTCGATGAAGACAGCCGAATCGATTTGACGGACGCGACGAAAGTCAATGCGATGGTGACGGTCATCGACGGGTACAGTTTCCTGAAAGATTTTGAGTCCGGCGAATCACTAATTGAACGGCAACAGGCAGTTGATGAACAGGACGTCCGGGAAGTCGTTGACTTGCTCGTCGACCAGGTCGAGTTTGCGGATATCCTTCTCTTGAACAAGGTGGACCGACTGACGGCGGAAGAACGTATCGAAGTCATCCGTTATTTGAAAGCACTGAACCCGGTGGCGAAACTGATCGAGACGACCTACGGACAAGTCGACCCGGCAGCAATTCTTGATGTCGATTTATTTGATTTTGAGCAGGCGGCAGGAAGTGCCGGTTGGATTCGTGAGCTCAATGCCGAGGAACATGTCCCGGAGACGGAAGAATACGGGATTCAATCCTTTGTTTATCGGCGGGAGGTCCCGTTTCATCCGGAGCGCCTGCTTGCGTTGATTGAGACGTGGCCGGAAACAATCGTCCGCGCTAAAGGATTTTTGTTCCTCGCGACACGACCGGAAGTGGCACTCTTGTTTCATCAGGCAGGATATGCGTCGAATATGGAATACGCCGGACGGTTCGAGACGCAAGCGGATCGCCGGACGGAACTCGTCCTGATCGGGATTGGTTTGGATCAAAAACGGCTTGAAGCACAATTCGATGCCTGCCTCGTCCAGCGGGATGAAACTGATTGGGCCTCGCTCGCCGATCCGCTTCCGGGTCGCGCGATGTACGATGACGTTTTTTAAATTCAGGTCAACTTTTGAAGAAATCATATCTGTGGTTTCTTTTTTTGCTATATTTTTAAAGGGAACAGGGAAATGACGATAAGAGAGTATGTTTCATAGAGGGGGAAGTACAGTGCGCAATCGGGTTTTACAGTTCGCGCTCGTGTTTTTAGTCGCTGGAGGTATCATTTGGACATTGTATCAATTGGATTACCTCTATTTTGTATTAACGATTTCCGCGGTCGTCGTGCCGCTCGCCGTCATCATGATCATCTTCATCGAAAATCGGACGGCAGAATCGACGATTGCCTGGTTTCTAGTCTTAATCTTTTTACCGATTCTCGGGGTCATCATCTGGATGATGTTCGGTCGGAACCCGCGTCGCCGTCGCCGGAACCGCCGGTCGCATGATGAGCGGATGTTACTCAAACAAGCGACCCGGCCGGTCCGTTCGCTTGCCGTCAGTGAATTGCCGGCAAATCACCTGAAGCTCGCCAACACGATTCGAAACTTCGGTGGCGGCGGGGTCGATGTCCATACGGCAAGTAAAATTTTGACGAACGGAACGGAGACGTTCCCGGCGATTCTTGAGGCGATCCGGAGTGCGAAGCATCACGTCCACATCCAGTATTACATCTACCGCAACGATGAGACGGGGAAGGCGATCCGTGAAGCATTGATTGAACGGCTAGAAGCCGGGGTCGAAGTCCGCTTCATGTACGACGGGCTCGGCAGTTATATGCTCGGGGAAGGCTTTTTACGTCCGCTCCGTGACGCCGGAGCAAAAATCGCCGCGTATGATCCGATTTCGAGTCCCTTGTTCATCTTCACGGCAAACTTCCGGAATCACCGGAAAATCGTCGTCATCGACGGCAAAGTCGGCTTTACCGGTGGATTGAACGTCGGCGATGAATACGATGGTAAAAACAAGAAATTTGGATTTTGGCGCGATACGCACCTTCGACTCGAAGGGCGTGCCGTCAAGGAGTTGCAGGCGACGTTTTTGGATGATTGGATTTATGCGCATCTTGAAGGGACGGATACATGGGAGACGTTCGGTGGCGAGGACGGATTAGCACGCTACTTCCCGAAACATGACGCTGAGACGGACGGGGCGGTACAAGTCGTCACGAGTGGACCGACGTCAAAAGATCCGGCGATCCGTAATGCCCTGATTGCAGCAATCATCTCTGCCCAGCGCTCGATTTGGATTGCGACGCCCTATTTGATTCCGGACAATGAAACGATGACATTGCTACGGCTTGCAGCACGGGCCGGGCTCGACGTCCGGATTTTGACGCCGGGACGAGGGGACAGCTTCACGTCGTATTACGGGACACGCTCTTATTTCGGACCATTGCTCAAAGACGGAGTGAAAATTTATACGTATAACCGTCACTTCATCCATGCGAAAATTGTGTTGATTGATGGCAAGATCGGCGTCGTCGGGACGGCGAACATGGATATTCGCAGTTTCGTCCTCAACTACGAAATCATGGCGTTTCTCTATGATACGGAAAGTGCATCGAAGCTTGAGCGGGACTTCATCGATGACTTCGAAGTTTCGATTCAGTTGTCGTCCAATGATTATGTCAAGCGATCGCTTCGTTTCCGTCTGTTCGAATCATTCTCGCGGTTGATTTCGCCCTTATTATAAAAAGCAGAGTTCGTAGTCCCGTCGATAATGCATTGGCGGGACTACTTTTTTTGAATAATGGATTAGTTGGAACTTGAAACGGGAACAAACAGTTTTATACACTTAGGGTGTACATCGGTTGCACTACTTACTTTTTGGAAGGAAGTGAAAAGGACGATTTCGTCCTGATCCCGTATGCGAACAATTGACGAATCCCATTTCTATACGCGAGACATGAAACCACTGGCACGACCGGAAGCAATCATTCAAGGTGATCATTACCGCTTCACGATTTTGACGAGTCGGATGATTCGGATGGAATACGCGGAGGATGGTCGCTTTGAGGACCGGCCGACGCAAACGGTCTGGAACCGCGATTTTCCCGTCCCGTCATTCCGAATCGTTGAAGACGATACGGAATTGCAAATCATCACGGAACATGTGCACCTCCACTATACGAAAGGTCCGTTCGCTGAGAATACGTTATATGTCGACGTGCTCGGGAACTTCAGTACGTACTACAGCCGCTATACATTCGGCGGACCGCTCCGGACGCTTAAAGGGACGGCGCGGACACTCGACCATGCGGACGGGGAGATTCCGCTCGAAGAAGGAATCATCTCCCGCCAAGGGTACGCGGCGATTGACGACTCGGCTTCTTTCGTCCTGACAGAAGATCATTTCGTCGAGCCGCGCCAAGCCGGGGCAAAAGATATTTATTACTTCGGTTATGGTCATGACTATAAACAAGCGCTGAAGGACTTCTATCATTTAACAGGACCGACGCCGATGCTGCCGCGTCAAGTTCTCGGGAACTGGTGGAGCCGTTACTGGCGCTATAACGAAAAAGAATACAAAGACTTGATGACACGTTTCAAAAAAGAAGACGTCCCGTTTTCCGTCAGCGTCATCGACATGGATTGGCACGTGACCGACATTCCGGAAAAATACGGGAGCGGTTGGACCGGCTATACGTGGAACCGCGACTTGTTCCCCGATCCGCGAGGCTTCCTGAAATGGTTGAAGGATGATGACCGGATGGTGACGCTCAACCTGCACCCGGCGGACGGTATTCGCGGGTTTGAAGAGGCTTATGAAGCGATGGCTGTCGCGATGGGACTTGATCCGGATACGGAAGACCGGATTCCGTTTGATTTTTCGGACAAGACGTTCATCGAAAACTACTTCACGAAACTGCATCACCCGCATGAGGCGGACGGCGTCGACTTTTGGTGGATCGACTGGCAACAGGGAGCGAACTCGAAGATTAAAGGGCTCGACCCGCTCTGGATGCTCAATCATTACCATGCGCTCGATATCGCCCGTGACGGCAATCGTCCGTTAATCTTCTCACGCTACGCAGGACCCGGCAGTCACCGTTATCCGGTCGGGTTCTCCGGTGACACGATCATCTCTTGGGCATCACTCAAGTTCCAGCCGTACTTCACGGCGACGGCGTCGAACATCGGCTACGGCTGGTGGAGTCACGATATCGGCGGACACCAGCGCGGTGAAAAAGATGATGAATTGTCGACGCGCTGGCTCCAATATGGCGTCTTCAGCCCGATCATGCGTTTGCACAGTACGATGAGCATCTTTAACGGGAAGGAACCGTGGCGGTATTCGGTCGAGGCGGAACAAGTCATGAAACGGTATTTACGGTTGCGTCATCAACTCGTCCCGTATATTTACACGATGAATGCCCGCAATCATTTTGACGGATTGCCGCTCGTCTCACCGATGTATTATGAGCATCCGGAAGACGAACTTGCGTATGCCGTCCCGAACCAGTATTATTTCGGAACGGAAATGATGGTCGCACCGATCGTCGAACCGATGAATCAGAAATTACACGTCGCGGCGACGACGGCGTGGTTGCCGGACGGGGAATGGTTCGATTTCTTCTCCGGTCACCGTTATACAGGCGGGAAACAAATGCGTCTGTTCCGAAAGCTTGACGAACAGGCGGTTCTCGCGAAAGCAGGCGCGATCATTCCGCTCGGTCGACACGTCGAGCACTCGAACGCCTTGCATAATCCGGAACACCTCGATGTTCACGTATTCCCTGGCGCCTCGAACCAATTCACGCTGTTTGAAGATGACAGTGTCGGTGTCGCCCACCGGGACGGGGAAAACGTCGAGACATCGTTCGAACTCGACTGGGTCGCCCGGACGATGACGATCGCAGCACCAATCGGAAAACAGGAACTGTTGCCTGAAAAACGGGTCATCACCGTGATTTTACGTGGTGTCAACGAAGGGTATATCGTCCGTGACGGAGAAACGTTACCGGGCGAATATGACCCGAAAAAACAATCGTTGACGGTTTCGCTCGGTGAAGTGACGGAAACGGTCACGTTATCGCTCCAAGTCGAAATGTCAACGAACGATAATCGGATGGAACGCTTATATGAGTTCCTCGATCAGGCGGAAATCGGCTACGACTTGAAGGACCGTCTCTATCGTCTGTTGACGCAACGTCTTGAGCCGATCAATTTGATGCATCAGCTCCAGGCACTGGATCTTGAGAAGGATATCGTCGACTGTTTACTTGAATTGATGCTGTACTGACGCGAAAATGAACGACAGGATGAATAGTATTCAAATCATTTTAGCGATTTTTCTCAAGTGAGTCATAAGCCTGTATGCATGGATTTTTAAAAAATCTGTGAATGCAGGTTTTTTTTTCTTGGATAGGACGGCGTCTCACTTTATAATGTCTACAGTAGCTAATACGACCTGCTCCTTAAAATGTTATAGCCATAAACAAGTTTGATTTAAATCATTATAATGGTTAAATACATTTAAATGGGTTAAGGTTAAAAAAACATCTTAAAGGAGACATGATCATGTTAAATTCAGATTTAGATATTCGTTTAGAACCGCGCATTCAAGAATTATATCGATTACATAAGGAACGCTCTGCACATATCGACTGGAGCTATCACGAATTCATTCCTTGGGACAAGGCGATGTCATTTAAACGGGTTCCTTGGGAGGAAAGTCAAGTCACGCTTCCGGAAGGTGTCATCGTTGCGGTGGAAACGGCCTTGCTGACAGAAGTGAATTTACCTTGGTACACGTCGCATTTGGATTACACCTTTAAAAACTCGATGGAGGTCATCAATGATTTCGTCCGTACGTGGACGGCGGAGGAAGATCAGCATTCGAGCTTACTCGAAACGTATTTACTTGTGACACGAAACGTCAATCCGACACGGTTGCATCAATTAAGAAGACGCGTCGTTGAAAGTGGTTGGTTCCCGGACTTTACGAATCCTTTAGCAACAATGGCCTATACGTCGTTGCAGGAGCTTGCGACACTCGTTTTCTATAACAACGTCGCGAGAGTGGCAGGGGCGCATGACAAAGACTTGGCGACGCTGCTTCGCCGTTTGGCGAAAGACGAAGCCCTTCACTATGCGTTCTATCGCGATACGGTAAAGGCACACCTTGAGCTCGATCCGAACTTCATCGTGTTCTTTGAAGATGTCATCATTAACTTCTCGATGCCGGGTGCCGTCATGCCGGACTTTACCGAGCGCATGAAAACCATCGCCGTCGATACGAATTACGGACCACTCCAATACTTCGACCAAGTATTAGATGTCGTCGTGAAATACTGGGATATCGAGAACTTGGAACCGACGAGTGAAGAAGCCAAACAATCACAAGCGAACATCATGAAATATCATGGACGTCTAAAACGAATCAAAGAACGCCAATTAGGAAAAAGTAAGCAAGATGTCTGAAAAGGGGAGCGGAATGAACATGACGTGCGAAATATGTGGAAAAGAAACGAATAACCAAGTCAGTTATCTGGAACTGGAAACGTGGGAATTTAAAGCGTTGAAGACAGATGAAAAAGACTTTCATGCGGTTTGTTACAGCTGTTTTGATAAGCATACGAACCAGTTCATCGACCAAGAAATGGATCTTGAATTGAGAAAAAAACGTTCGCAGATGGTGAATAAAGAAGTCGAAGCAGAAATCGAAGCTATTCTGGAAGTCGAAGTCGAAAAGTGATTCGAACCGCTTTACCGATGAGACAAGACAGCATCCAGACGTAAATGCTTTAATCGTCCTAAAAAAAGGTGTTCTCCCGTGTGTAAGAACCGGGAAGAACACCTTTTTGTTGACGCATTATTTACGCCGCAGTTTTTTCGCTTTTTGTTGCATCTCACGATACGTAATCATCGGACTGTCGTCGACGGTCAGACGCAAGTGGTTCGGTTCGCCTTTAGACGTGATGCCGGAGCAGTATAATATGTCGGCATATTCGTTGAATAAATCTTCGAATGCAGGCAAGTGGTGCATCAAGCGACCGGGGGAGCCCCATCCGCATAAGACAACTCCATTTTTGGCGCGGACTTGCTGTAACGTCTGTTCGACGAACTGGTAGTTGATTTCGTCATAGCTCGCCTGGGCGAACGGTAAATCTTCACTGACGAGTAAATCAGGCATCAAGCTGATGATATCGTATTGTTTGACGGGAGCACTGACGTGTTTCTTCATCAAGTTATACGCCCGTTGTGTCGTCGTCCCGGACAAGAAGGCGTCCGTCGTCCGCGGTGTATAAATCATCGCGGCGACGTGCGTCCCTTCCTCGATGTCGTCAAAGATGTAGCTTCGCAAATAACGTTTCGTCTTGTCTGCATCAAATGTCGTCTTGACGCGGATTGACGATTCCTCGATCTGAAGTGATGAAAGATCGGGTTGTGTCATGGTGGTGCCTCCTTTAATTGAGTAAACGTGAGCTGACGCGAAGAAGTAGGGCGAGTGTCTTTTGTTTGAAGTCGAGGTCGTTCGCATCAATCGTCTCGACTTGCTGTTGATAATTATCGTATTGTGCGAGGACGTCGACGACATATTGTTCACTGCGATTGTATTCAAACAGTGCGGACTCGAGCGTCTGGCGTTCAGATGTTTTCGTGACGTCATGCTGGTTGAGGTACTTCGCTGCCGTATGGGCGCTATCCGTCAGGTTCGTCGGATCGGCTTTGCCGTCCTGGTCAGCATCGACCCCAAGACCGCCATACTTTTCAATTGCTTCCGGATCCGTCAAATCAATCCCGTCGTGCTCGATGTCACCAAGCGACGTACCACCTTCATATCCCCAACCGACCCATGTTTTCGGCATGAATTGGAATGGACCGATGGCGCCGACGGACGACTGCATCGCGGAAGAGTTCGAAAAAATCGTCTCGACCCGATGGATTGCTGCTAACAGCTTCCAATCGATTTCATAACGGTCACCGGCTTGTTCGTAGATGTCGATGTTCTCGGCAGGGACGCCGTATTGCCCGTAATAGGTACGATACAATTCATTTTGGACACGTTCCCGATTCTGCCAGTAGACGAAGCTGCCGGCGATGAGGACGAACAGTACGAACAAGATGCTAACTCGTAAAAACTTTCGCATAATGTTCTCTCCTCTTTCGATGATTCCACTGAATGGTATCACATTTTTAATGGAGCTAGTAGCTATTTCTTTACGGGACGGATAGTGTCGAAGGATTCAATCATTTTTTGCCGATTTGCGTCCAGGCGGTTAAAAAAAGCAAGACGCGGGGAATGTTGTTAATTACTGACATCGTCAACAGCGGAAAAGTTTGTTAGACTAAACGTCAGACGAAGGCATCGTTCAGTTTCATTAGTTTGTCACTTGCACGAAAGGTCAATCGGCTTGTAGAATAAGAGAGTAAACGCTTACACATCAAAGGAGATGGACGAAACCATGCGAACGATCACTTCCACTGGCGAACGAAAGAAAACGAGTTGGATTTTAAACATCGGTAGTCAGCCAAAGTTAAAGACGGACGGAGTGATTGAAACGTCGATGGATCATGAGCGACGCATCCTCTTTCAGCAATGGTCGATTCCGACGACGGAGACGTTAATTTTTCGGTTTAAGCAACAATTCCCGAACCATCTCTGCGAGAACGGGTATGATGTGTATGGAGCGGCTGCTTTTGATGAGCAGGTCGTAGAACTGATTTCGAATTGGTTCGTCGAACTCGTCACGGTCCTGACGGCGATTCAACGGACAAAAGGGATTCATCATGTTCATATTAAAGGCGGCGTCGCGAAACGAACGGACTTTTTACCGACGATCCGCAGAACGTGTCGGGCCCTCGAGTCGACGCTCGACATCACTTAATTTCAAAATGCCGCTACCTCGAAGTAAGTGTTCGACGGTAGCGGCATTTTTTTGTTTCGGAAAATCGGTTTCATTTAATAGGTATTTCATGCGTGAGAGTCGAAAGAGGTTACGTACGCGAATCGAGATTCTTCTCGACGGAGCGGCAGGCACGGAGTAACGCGTCCTTGAAGAAGCGATCTTCCTGTGAAGCCAGTTGGCGTGTCGCATCTTCGTCGCCACGCAGTGACTTGCCGAGCATTTGGATGACCTTGACCCAGCGGCGGACATGGTCGAGTTGGGGACGGCCCATTGCGACATAGACCGTGAACCAGTCATTTTGATCGCGGCGGATCATCCGTTGGAACAGGGATTTCGCTAAATCGACTTCTTCTGTCGAAGGCAGCTCGTTCGTTTCGAAAAACTGACGTAAGCCCCGGATGGCCGTCACATATGCCGCGAGGACTTCAGCCGACGGTTGGTGTTTTCCGTAGTCGGAAGTCGACAAGTGGATCAAGGCCGGTTTTTTCTCGATGCCCGTCACCCAAGCTGCTATCGTTTTACTGCCTTTGAGCGCTTGGCGGTTCGCGACGGGAAGTTTTGCCGTGACTTGTCCGACTTTCCCGATGACGGTCACTTTACTGTTGCGTTCCTGAATCTCCGTGACCTTCATCTCGACGGTGTCACCCATCTCGAACGGGATTGCTTTCGGTTGGAGCTTCTCTCCGGCAGAGAGGGGAGAGCGTTTACGGATCATCCGTAATGCTTCCTGCTCCATCCGGTCGTCGAGCGACCATAAATGTTCCGGAGGGACGTTACGGAAACGGCGGCGCCGCACCTTGATGTATTGATCAAGCGACTCCGCTGCTTGTTGACGGGTCGCGTCACCGGTCGCGACCGGTCCGATGATGTCTCGGAGCGTGATCGACTCGAGTCGTTCCATAATTCCTTCGAATGGAATCAGTTCCATTACATAGAGACTACAGACGACGAGTTCGCATTCGCGAGGGGTAAGAGGGCGTTTGGCCATAAATTGACTTCCTTTCCAGCTGGTTGATAACACTAGTATACCAAAAAAAAGTCATCATCACCTCAATCGGTGATGATGACAACTGGTGCGTGTTAGAGGACGTAGGCGGATTCCGAGCTGTTTTGCAGTTCGGCTTCACGCAGTTTGATGATGCCGTTATAAAACGGATCGTGTGCGACCATCAAGTTGCCGAGGGCTTTGACCTCAGCGACCGTCGTGTCTGCTTTCGCACCGGATAACCGAAGGCGAAACGGTTTGTTCGTCGATGTGTCGAACGTCAATAAAATGGTATGTTCCATGAGAATCCTCCTTTAAGATTAGGCGTTGAGTAGAGCGTAGTCACGACTGATTTCACTGTGTGTGTATGTTCCTGTGATTATTGCGCCGATGGCTTGACCGATTGCAGCGACAGCTTCAGGTGCTAAGTCTGGACGGAGTCCGTTGAAGCGACGACGGGCGATGAGGGCATCTCCGTTCGGTGAAACTTTATCCGCTCGTTCGAAGACGACGACGAGACTCGTTTTGATTTCTTCCGCTTGTGTCATGTGTATCACCTCCTTCGCCCCTATTAACAGGGTGCGAAGAGATATTGTTCGAAAGGAAGTGAAAAAAAGGATGATTTGGTTTCGATTTTTACGAAAGATGTCCTTTTTAAAGATGCGGACGCTAGGCTATGCGTCGTTTTTCTTTGTGTTCGGCGTCGCCTTGCTGATGTATCTCGTCGAACCGGAGACGTTCGGCTCGTATTTCCGCGCCGTCTACTGGACGATGACGACCGTCGTCACGGTCGGATACGGTGATTTCTTCCCGAATACGGATTTCGGGCGGATGATGACGATTTTTGTATTCATTTTCGGGATCGGGATCGTCGGGAGTTTAATTTCGAAGCTCGTCGACGGAGTCCAAGTGATCCGCGATCAAAAAGAGAGAGGGTTGTTGCAAGTGAAAGAGTCAGGCCATACGATCGTCTTCGGCTACAGCCGCCGGTCGAAACATGTCATCGAGGAACTGCTCGAGACGACGGATGTCATCCTCGTCGATGATTTGGAGCGGGAACCATTCAGTCACGAACGGTTCCACTATGTCAACGGGGACCCGGCACTCGCCTCGACGTTACAACGGGCGAACGTCAAACAGGCGGCGCGTGCAATCGTCCTCGCCGATCATTCAATGCCACCGGCGCTGGCGGACGGCCGGACGCTGCTGATTGCTTCAAGTATCGAACGCGCGAATCCGGATATTTATACAATCGTCGAGATGATGCTTGAAGAACATCTCGACAGCTTTGAACAAATCAAGGTCGACGAAGTCATTCTCGGGGACGAAACGATTTCCCGGATGGCGATTCTCGCCTCCCATCACCCGGGTGTGACGAAAGTCGTGACGAACTTATTGACGAAACACGGGGACGGGATGTTCTCGATTCCGGTACGACCGGAGTGGACGACGTACCGTGAAGCGTTCCATGCGATGCTCGAAGAAGGCGTGACGATTTTGTCCGACGGAAAGCGACTTGACCTGAACCGGCGGCTCGACGAAACGATTCCGCCCGGCTCATTGTTGATCGTGTTATGTGGAGAAGAAACAGCTAAACGGATTGGTGCTTTTTAAAGAAGAGGATTACATTTATTTCTTTTCGGGTATAGTAAATAAATTTACTACGTAGAGGAGAATTTATTATGACGAACGAACAACCAGAGTGGATTCAAGAATTATTTGAGACTGTCGATCAAGGAGATTTGAAAGATGTCCCGAAATTACTTTATATGGCGCTAACATTAGAACCAAGTTATTTCACGAAAGCAGTCAGTCGACTCAACCAGCGGCTGGAAGTCGAAACGCTCCGTGACGTATCGGAGCTGTTGACGGTGTATCGTCAATTCTTCATCTCGGCGAACCCGTCGGAAGAATATTGGACGATCGCCTGGAATGAATTGATTCAAACGATGCATCACTTCATCGACCGGACGGAAGCACAACAACTCTTTAAAGAGCACGTCGATTTAATCGACTGGTGGTCAAGTGAATCGTTGTTATCGTTACCGAGCTGGTTGACGGTCCTCGATTTAGCGGAACGTATTGATGCGCTCGATCAATTCAGCAGCTATCTGCCGGACATTTTTGAAAGTTACGCTCTTGAGACGGCGAAAGACGAGCCGTTTGCGCGGCTTGCCTGGTACGCTCTCGCAAGTCAGCAACAAGCGTTGCTTGAGCCACACCGGGCGCGCATCGCCGAGTCGGAAGCGACTGAAATCCGCTCGCTCCAAAAGTCTGATTTACTCGATCAAATTGATACGACGCGCGTCCATGTGTTAAAGTCTAAGAACAACGAACCGATTGAATTGATGTTTGATCGAAAATGGACATTATAAGGCAGTGAACAGCAAGTCACATCAAGAAACTACACGAATTTAATCCAAGGGGTGTAGTGATGATACACGTCAATGTACCGAGCGGTGACTACATCGTTCTAATTGAAATCAATCGCGAAGTATTACTTTGTCATACGTTAGAAGACGCGGATCAAGCTCAGCGCGACCGCTATGAACTGGTCGGGAGAATGAGTGAACGCCTCCCGGCAGAAGTAATCGGTCCCTCGATTGCGGATTTCGTCAGATTTTCAACGGGTTTCATTGGCGAATCTGTAATATGGAACGAGGATGAAGAAGCGTTTTTTTGTCAGCAGTTTGAGACATTTGACGGTTCTCCGCTCGGAGAAGACTTGACGGGGATTGACGCCGCGCGTTGGCGCGCCGTCCTGGCACGGTACTATGCGTATGTCACGATTGGGAAAATCACTTCATTTGAAGTCAGCGAAGAATCAGGTGGCACTGTTCCTTTTTAAGTCCGTTGAATCAGCAAATCAATCGAATCGTCGTGTACTAATAGAAGGGCAGGGTCCATATGAAAAAGCAACTTGTATCACTCACTGTCGCGCTTGCGGTCGGTCTGCCGACGACGGCACTCGCTAGTTCCCAATATGTCCAGTACGATCCGACGTTCACTGACCAACAAAAACAAACCTGGTTAAAAGACCAAGGCTTAAAAGAAGTACGTCCGCTGAAACAGGACGGATTTTCGCTCGTCGAGCCACTCGCACACCTCGATGAGGATGAAATTGAGACAGATTTAATTCCAGTAACAGAGGTCGAAAAGGCCGTTGATTCCGCACAACTGCAACAAACATATCTTGATCAATCTAGAGTCCCTACTTACTGGAAGTACAGTCATGGGAAATCAGATATCCGCGTCGCGATCATCGATGACGCGATCGATACGAAACACTCGGAATTCAAGAACGTCATCTATAAGACGACGACGATTTCCGGAATCCGTAAACCGGATGACCACGGAACGCATGTCGCCGGAATCGTCGCAGCTGCAGAAGACGGAAAAGGCATCGTCGGTGTCGCTTCCGGCGTCAAGTTGATTGGCGCGGATGTGTTTGACGGCGATTTCGCAAGTTCGATTGATATCGGTGACGGGATTTTGTACGCAATCGCGCAAGGCGCAGACGTCATCAATCTGTCGCTCGGTCAATACGAATTCGATCCATATATGGAAGCAGCGCTGAAAAAAGCAGAAGCGAAAAATATTATTGTTGTTGGTGCAGCTGGAAACGATGGACGCAATAAATTACTTTTCCCGGCATCAATGACCTCTGTAATATCAGTTGGATCGGTTGGGGCGCTTGGTCGAGCGTCATCGTTCTCGAACTACGGACGTGGACTGAACATCATGGCACCGGGGGAAGGCGTCTACTCGACAATCGTCGGGAATAAATATGGCTACCTTGACGGGACATCGATGGCAACGCCGATCGTCAGTGGCGTCATAGCGCTCGCAAAATCAAAAAATCCATTTGTTTCAAATAATGCACTTCGGAACAAACTTTATGCAGCGGCAACCAAAAAATCAGGGGATACGTCACTTCATTACGGGAATGGCCGGTTGAATGCAGGTATTTTGGCAAAAATCCCTGCTCCTATTTCAAAAATTTCAATACCGTCTGTCGTGAAGCCCAATCAAACATTTTCTTTTTATTTTAATGAATATTCAAATGCAAAAACCAGAACGCGTTTATATAAAAATGGCATTGTAGTTAAAACGTTTACCGATAAAAAATTACTGAATGGTTTGTATAAGTTTTCCTACAAGCTAAAGGACAAAGGGACGTATAAACTCGTCTTCACGACATCTGCCGGCCGCCACACACGAACGGTCGAACGTGTCCTGACGGTCAAATAATCAAATAAAAAAAGCCGATTCCTCATGTGAGGAACTGGCTCGAAGAAAGGACTCAAAGATCTTGCTTTGGGTCTTTTCCTTTTTTATAAACGGGAGTCGGCACGGTGAGCGTCTCACCTGTCCACTCGATTTTAGCTTCCATTTTATACCCGGTATCATCCTCATGGACAAACGAGAGGCGTCCCGAATCAATTAGTTGATACAAACCGAATTCAACCTGTTCCGCCCATGAGCGTAATGTCATCGCTTCATCATAGAGTGGAATTTGTTGCGGGAATCGTTCGTTCATCAAAAGAATATCGTGTTGGTCGAAATGATAGCTTCGTTTTGATAACGCATCCGGTTGTTTGACGTTAAATGGCTCGAACGCATGGATGAGTTCTCCTTTACGATAAAAGGCAAAGATGCCGTTGCGGAGATGCAGCGCCTTGATTTCATCGATTTCGATCAAGAACGTCAGCTTCCGGACGGTACGCTGGTTCGTACCAGAGCGTCGTTTTTTCATAGTACATGCCCCCTTCTGAACCATTGTACTATACCGCGAAATCACGTGAAAACGCAACTTTTTCGATTGTCCTTTTTGAAAATAAACCTTGCGGGAAACAGGGGAGTACGCTACACTGTTAAGCAGTGACTATGTTGGTTCGGACAATTGCGGGGCACTTCGGTGCTTTGAGGAAAGTCCATGCTCGCACAACCTGCGATGGTTGTAGTGATCGTGCTACACGAAAAGATAAGTGTAGGCAGCGTCGTGCTGACGGCAGAAGGAACGCCTAAGTCTTCGGATACGGCCGAAACTTCTTGAAAGTGCCACAGTGACGGAGCCTTACTGGAAACAGTAAGGGTGGAACGAGGTAAACCCCACGAGCGAGAAACCCAAATTTGGTAGGGGAATTTCCGGAGCGGAACTGAACGCGAAGGAGAGCGTATGTAAATACGGAGATAGATGATTGTCGCCCACGTGTGAGGGTCAAACCGTTTGCAACACTAGGGAACAGAACATGGCTTACAGGACCACATAGGCTGTTATTTTTACTTTGAACGAGAGTCCAGGTCCAACTGGGCTCTTTTTTTATTGAAATGATTTTGGAAATCTTAAAAACAGGTAGGAGCGTGAACAATCATGGCAAAACGTTTAGTCATCGCGACGGCAGCGATGGGCATCGAGGCATTGGTCGCGAAAGAAGTCCGCGATTTAGGATATGAGTGTACGGTCGAGGACGGAAAAGTATACATCGACTGTGAGATGGAGGACATTCCCCGTCTCAACCTCTGGTTACGGACAGCGGACCGTGTCAAACTCGTCGTTGCGGAATTCAAAGCGACATCATTCGAAAAATTATTTGATCAAGTCAAAGACCTTCCGTGGAGCGAACTGCTCCCGTGGGAAGCGAACTACGTCGTCAACGGCCGCTCGGTCAAATCGAAGTTGTTCTCGATCCGTGACTGTCAGAAAATCACGGAAAAAGCGATCGTCTCGCACATGCAGGAAGCGTACAACAAAGGGGACGAGTGGCTGCCGAAAACGGGCGCCAGCTTCCCGATTGAAGTCGCACTCTTAAAAGACATCGCGACGCTGACAATCGATACGTCAGGCGACGCCCTCCATAAACGCGGCTACCGTGAGTTCCACTCCGCGGCACCGCTGAAAGAGACGATGGCAGCGGCAATGCTGATGCTGACGAACTGGAAGCCGGACATGCCGCTCTACGACGTCTTTACGGGTTCAGGAACGCTGGCAATCGAAGCGGCGATGATCGGACGCAATATCGCACCTGGGATCAACCGTGAGTTCGTCTCGCAGGAATGGGCAGCGATTCCGAAAAAAGCCTGGTTCGACGCAATCAAGGAAGCAAACGAAAAAGCCGAGTGGGACAAGCCGCTCAAAATCTATGCCAACGATACCGATCCCGAGATGGTCAAGCTCGCGAAACAAAACGCTGAGCTCGCGGACGTCCGGGACGCGATCAACGTCATGCAACGCGACGCAGCCGACTTCAAGCCGAAGGAAGACTTTGGTGTCATCATCGGCAACCCGCCGTACGGGGAACGTCTCGAGGACGCACGTGAAGTCCATCAGTTGTACCGGAAAGTCGGTAACGCCTTTAAGGAATTCCCGTATTACAGTGTCTATATGATCACGTCATACGTCGAGTTCGAGAAAGCGTTCGGCCGCCCGGCGACGAAACGCCGTAAGCTGTATAACGGGAACATCGAAGTTCAGTTTTATCAGTACTACGGATTGCGCCGGAAAAGACCGCAGGCTTAAGCCATTTCTAGCCCTTTAGAAAATCCCATTGCACACTCATTGCACAGTTGATGTAAAAATCGGGATTTTCCTCACGAACCGCTCTGTTGAGCGGTTTTTTGCGTTATATTAGAAAAACGAAGAATATTCACTTTAGCTAACAAAAGCAAAACGCGTTCTCGTGGAAAGCAAACTAAAAAGTCTGTACATATTACCTGCCCGCATCGAATCGTTAAAGGCACGCTCAGCTCCTACAATCACAGTCAGTTATCAACCGAGTGAAGTGCAGCGGAACAGTTGACCGTTTAGTAGTATAGAGAAAGCGGTCATGCTGCTCGAACAACTTCGGCAGGCAGAGGCGGAACAACGTTTCTTGCTCTGGATCCGTGAAGAACTTCGACGAAACTGACCAGGACCTGAACGAAATCTAGAATCTCCGGCACCGGCCGAAATTTAAGTACACGGATAACGTCGTTATCGAAATTATTCGCTACTTAAACTGGAACACGTACAAAGAGGCAAAGGACAAACTGCTCGGCATCGTCGCCTATTGCGTCAGTGTTTGGGATGATTTCGGTTCTGACAACTAAATTTATGAATGAAGAAGTGAAAAAGCGATGAAACAATAAACTATCAATTCCTGTTGTTGCAATTGCTATGAATCAGCCACCATCAAGCCGAATGGATTGAAAAATGAACCAGTCAGGCACACAGGTGATCGATAAAATATCGCACAACTCATGCATCGAACTTGTCAATCGCAAGACATCTTGTCCACCGGAAGAACCAAAACGTTATTTTCATCATCCCTACGGAATGGCCTACTACATCGACGGCAAGTAGATATGGGATACGGTGAAGTCGAACCAATCGCTCCGGAAAAACCGAAACTCACATAGAAAGATTAATATTTTTTGATAAAATAAAAAAATGTCGAAAAATGTCATACGTTTTTTAGGTTGTTTATTAGGTGAATTTTCAATTTTAGTTTTATCATGAATCAGTAGATTGATTTTTGGGGGCTAAAACATGGAGACAACAATAGAAATAAATATTCAGGATAATTTATTAAATATTTTCACGAATACTACTTTGGATGATATCTTAAAAAGCATGATTAAGCTTGATGCAGATAGTTTTACAAATTATCATAATGAAGAACTTCAAAAGAATAAAAGAGGATACAATAGCGGGGATAAAAAAATTGAGGCAATATTATCTATTATCGATAGAAAAAATGCTTCTGCAGGTACTAGGGCTGACGGATATGTCAAAAAACTAAAAAATGAATTCTTTAATCGTGGGCAGAAATATGCAGAACTTTTTCACGAACAATATTTAACTAATTTAGAATATCATTTTAATGTTAGAAGAGTTTACGGGATGGGTTACTCAATCGAAAATTATGATTGTTTAGAAGATTACCTGAACTCATTGTATCTATTGTTAATAAAAAATTATGATCCGAAAATTACAGGAGAATACATTCCTGCAAAAGTTACAGATATAAAGTTAAGAAACGATAATTATTTTAGTATATATAAAGATAATAAGAAAATTGAACTATATGAAAAAATCGGTGTGATCTATCAAACTGAAAAGAAAAACACAAAATCAGTATTTGTTAAGTATACGTTTGATTTTGAGAATGATTTTTTCGAATTATCATATAATGAGAATACGTTAAAGGATTTATGTAATCCCTCAATTGATATGAAAAAAATCATTTTAGAATCAGCTGATATTAATCAAACAATTACTTCTAAATTCGCAAACGAAAAAGTTGCTACTTTAACTTTGTATAGCAGAATGAAGGGGCTTGTAGAGTCGAAACTTGCTATTCGTTCTATTGGTGACCAGATTGCTAGGATTGCATTAGACGAGGAAATGAATAAGGAGAAAGATGAAGTAACTAAATTAAATAATCTTAAATCATTTAATACAGAAAATGAAGCTTTTAATAAGTCTCCTTTTGAACTAGCCATGTATAAGTTATTTAAGGAAGATAGAGATTCGATGATTTCGAGAATTCTAGGAGAAAATGAAGAAAAGGATACAAGTGATATTGAAGATTTTATAAATGAAAAATTTAAGGATTTTGATAATCATAGTGTTGGAATGAGCGTTAAATTTTTAAAAAACATGAAGGCTTTCACAAAGCTAAAAAAGAAATCCCATATTATTAATGGTCTTGAAGATTTTATTTTCTCATTTACAGTACGTGACTGGGAGGTAACAAAATCAACAACTAAAAATCAAGAGAGACTTCCAGTATATACATCAGATTTTTACTGGCATCTTCAGGAGGTAGTCGATGGTATCAAGTTGATAAATGAACTTGGGCTGCATGTTTCAACAGTAATTCCATCAGGAGAAAAATTTTCTCAAGAAATTAAAATAACACTAAGTAATGATCATTTGATTTTTATTTATTATCAAAATGATAAAAGAATCAGCGGAAGAGTTAAATCAATAAAAAATACGCTAAAAATATCTGAAGCGAGGGCACAAATCAATGACAATGTTAAAAACAAATTTAGAAAAATTATATCAGAGAAATCCGAGTCTCAATGAGCTATATCCATTTGACGAAACTTATGAGAAATTAAATTACTTTATTGATTCTGAGGTTAAGAACGGGAAAAAATTTCTAAATCCATACAGATTCTCAAAAGTTTTTAATATTGAACTCTCAAAAATATTTGTTCTGTTCGTATATATCAGTTCGATAAACGATAATAGAACACTTGAATTAAAATATCGTTATACATGTAAAAATAATACTGATGTTTTTCTTACTGAAGATGAACTAGAAAATTTTATTTGCGATGAGGATTGTGGATGTGAAGAAGAATTCAATTTACGAGAAGCGATTGAATCTGAAGCTATCGATGTTCCCATATTTTTTGAAATTGACGCTTATTTAATCTCAAACATCCTTTCTTCAATTGGAGATGAATCTTCTTTTTCCGAAAGAGATGAAGGGGGAATGTCTAATGAAAGCATAAATAACTTAAAAATTTTAAAAGAAGAAATTGACCTTTTGGAAGAACATGCTGATGATAATCAAATGATTATTCGGCAATTATCACAACTTGAATATTTAACAGAAACAGCAAATAGAGCTAAACTACGTTGACACTTTCCTTAGACATTATTGTACCTGTATTGGGATCTGCATTGCTTACTATAATCATTAGAAGTTTATATGAATTGAGTAAGAACTTAGTTGTCGCAAGGAATATAAAAAAGTTATTAAGAGTTGAAATCGAAAAAAATAATGAGATTTTAGAAAATTTAGAGGAAGCATTAAATTTCTTAGATAATAAAGGTGAAGTAATTCAAAATATTGATATTATGAATTTGACAGAAGAGGAATTTAAGGATCAGTACGTTGATAACAATGCTCTCCTTAAAGTAATCAAAATTTTAATTAACACTGCAGACAGGCAAATTAACTTATTATCTGTACTGGTTTATAAAGAGATTTTTTTAAAAAGTGCAATTAACTTTCATTCAAAGGAAGACAGATTAATTCATAAAATTTATGTTTCAATCGTTGACATAGAAAAATATATGGCATTCATCTCTTCTTTTGATAAGGAAAACAATGAACTAGAAATGTATCAAGCTTACTTTAAAATACTTGATAAAGTTACGAGTTCTTTGGAAGAAATAAAAAATTGGGAGAGAATAAGTAGAAACACTTATGAAAAATTTATGGATTTATTTTTACCAAAGAATATGAAAGAAAAAAGTAATACAAATACGTAAGAAAAACGTAATACATTTTTATACAATATTGATACAAAAACTTGCCAAATATGTAATATTCTTTTCATGTAGACGAAGCGGGTGCGACGACAGTTGCATTGTTCTACAGGACATAAGCATTACTCACATAGCAGACGCCTTGTAACGGACAGGGCGTCTTTTTTGTATGCAGAAGTATCCGGATGGGTTGATGACATCCCCGATTATCATGATGATGGCTCCATGTCATTCCCCAGATGCATTGCAGCTATCGTTCTCATCCAGATATTTGTACATATAAAGGAGAGTGATTCTATGGAAAGAAAGCCATTCGTGATCTGCTGGAAAGTAGACAAGAATCGTAAGGACAAACGAACAGGAGCCGTCAGAAAATTCTCGCAAAGTGATTGGTTGAAGTACATGAAGTATCTCTGGAAGAAAGAACTCGAGCGAATGAGATGATTCGCTCCTTGCCAACAACGTATGACGCAGCCAAGAGAGAACGTGAATTAAACACGAGGGCGGAGTGGTCGTGCGTTGTTGGGAAAAAGATTAAAGGATAAATTAATGATTTACAGAAATAGTTAATTACGGTTTAATACCGAATACTATTTTTGGAGGAAAAGACTTGGAAACACAAATGGTAAGCAAAGAAACAGATTGGAAATCAGATTTTGCAAGAAAACTAGTTCGAGAACAAAAGGTTACTGCTATGACTAATGTAAAGGACACTTTAAATTTTTTCGAATCATACTTTGATGAACTTCAAAAAGAACTAGAAGTAATAGCGGGTGACAGCGTTAGTTTTGATCCTTCTAACGGGGTGGGTCATTTTTACTTAGATATCAATCACTATCTAGGTGTACAGATTGCGTATGTAGGAGAGAATGGAGCAGTCACCTTGAAAACGGTTACGCAATGTGCGCACAATGGCCGTTCAACAAAGACTCTAGCTTACGTTGTCATTCGACCGGGACAAGGACCATTAATCCTTACGACAAACGATAAAGGTGATTTGACAGGTGAAGAGATTCCCTTATCTGTCAAATGGGTTGATGAAAAAGTGAAAAAATTTCTTACAAATGCAATATAAATTATCTGCACATCATTTTATGGTGTGCTTTTTTGTGCTTTGCAACGAGCTGATGGGGATCGACCTAGTCGGTTCGTTGGAAAGCATAAAAGAGAGGAGGGGATGAGTTGGCCACTTTGAATGCACGTCAGAAGCGTTTTTGTGATGAGTATCTAATTAGCTTGAATGCAACAAAAAAGAGCAACCGTAATCGCCCATACGGATCGGATCGATAGACAGAATACGCCCGGTCACGACATCAAGAACGATTGTCGCATAGTGGTGTCTTTTTCTCGTAGTGAACTCATCGACGAGGAAGTGTGTCGCATATGCCACTGTATCCACTGAAGCTTACTGATATAACAACTGTTATACAGTCGTTAAGAGGTTTTGTATTCACACGCGAGATTTGGGAATTGTCTGGTCGTGGCAACGCTCTGTGATGCCTTTTTGAAACACTTAGAGTAGTGCGGACGAGTCGTCCGAGACCGTAGCCATATAACGAACGACAAGTTACAAGAGAGGCATCTTCGACGTGGGACATCGAGTTCAATCCATAAGGTACCCACTTCCCACGCATAACCGTGTCAAAAACGACTACGCTTTTTCGAGTGCAAGATGGTCTTTTTGTAACATATCGTAAAAAGGGTATCGTGTGTATCTAGTATCTAGAATGGCAGGAAATATGTGAGGCTCTTCATCTGAAGACATTTGAACTTGAAACAGGACTGGAAGGGGAAGAAGCAATTTGATAAACAATTGGGAGGAATCGAAAACTCTAATCATAGTTTGTCTAAGCAACAATTACGTTATCGAGGTTTACACTTTTTCTATGTTACATTCAAAATCGGATGGATTTCATATGTCAACATCACCTTATCGTGATGAGCTATTAGTATTCATTTGTAATAACAACTGGTTTTGAAAAACATATTTACTATAAGAAGAAAATTCCCTAAATTTTACTTGGGGCAAGTATTACAATAAAACAAGATAACAAAGGGAGATGATCAAAAGTGAAAAAAACAGCAATCCTATCTAGTGTTTCATTAGCATTAATATTTTCCGTAAGCTCTGTGTCTGCTCAAACTAATAATCCAGTTACATATGTTGTACAAAATGACAAAAATGTTGTAGGAGGAATTTATAAATCGATTCCTAATAAAAAAGAAACGTTGATATTGAAAAGCGATAAATCAAAGTTTAATAAGCAAGTATTAGCAGCTCAAACAGTTGGTCAAAGTCTTGTTTACGAAAAAGTAATTGGAATGGAACCCTTAAGGTCGTATCGTTGTGATAGTGTACTGTATAAAGTGGACATTTTAAGTATGACTAAAGGTAAAACTATAAAAATTGCGACGGAGTATGTGCCTCCTAAACCAACAGAAAATATGAAGGTTGTAGGGTCATCTTTATACTATGTTAAATTTGAAAACTTCAAAAAAGATGATAGTGTTTTTTCAGTTGTTAAGTCAGATTTAATAGGAAAGAAGAGAAAGACCTTAATTAAAGGTGTTAAGGATTTTTGGATTCGAGGTAAAAGTATTTTTGTCATAAAAAATAACAAACTCCAAAAAATGAGTCTTGAAGGAAAGAATCTACAATCTATTAAAAGTTTAAACTATGATCTATACCCAACTCAATCGTATTGTGGAGAAAACAAATACAATGTTTCATCAAATTCTTTAACAGCATATGATGAGTTAAGTCCTAACTATGATGAATATAAATTTACGGCATATGATTTTACAAAAAATAAGGGAGCTACAATTAATTTTAAATTTAAGATCGATGACAGACATCCTTTACCAGAAGATATCAACTTAGAAAAGAAAAAAATGATTGTTTCAAGTTGGATTCAAAATAAAAATTATGAAATGAAATTTAGTTACGGTTTATATGATTTTAATGGAAAGAAAATTAAAACATTGATTAAATCAACTGAGCAACAAAATATTATTTATAGTGATATGTCAAAAGGGCACATTTTATATAAAGATGGTCAAAATTTAAAATTAGTCAAGTTTTAATGTGAAATAAAAAATTATTTTGAATAAACGATAAAATAACTTTTAAAGACGTATATTATAATCTCAGTCTTCTAAATGAGATTATAATATACGTCTTATTTTTATGATTTATATACCCGAATAGTGGCATCAAGACACATTCACCTAGAGTGCTTAAGAACCTTTTCTTCTTGATGGTCACAGTAAGTCGCCGTAAAAAAGCCGTCAAATTGACGGCTAAGCTGTTACCATTCATATCCTTCTTCACTATAAGATCCATCCGAATTGAAGAAGCGTTCTTCTGCTTTACCGCTTGACGTATTCGAATAGATGACATATACATCAAGGTCATCGTGCTGATCCGCTATTTTTTTAGCAGCTTTACGAGCATCGGCTTCATTCGTAAACGTTTCCGTCATAGTTGCCTTTTGATGCTTCTCTACACCATTTTCCTCATAACCTTCGACTGTCCAGACTTTTTTTGATGACATAATAACCAACATCCTTTCGTTGCAGAGCGAGTTGTGTAACACTTTGCTGTTTATCATTATGCTTGGTTTCATTAAAATTAGTCAAATCATTATCTTTATACAGATAGAGAACAGCATCCAGAGGGGCTTGAGATTGAAGACGAAAGGCGATTTTTCTCGTTTAAGAGAAGAATCGATTTTTAGTTTTGTTCTATTTAGGTGTTCGCTTACATTTTTGTAATCATCATAAATATCGAATGAACATCCGTTTCAATATGGTAAATTATTGATATTGATAAATGGTTGGTGGTTTTAAAATATGCTCGACTAGGAGGAAAAATGGAATGGATATTCTGCTAAAAGGTTTACTTTATGCAGCTGTGCTCGGAGCGCAGTATGTATTATCGAGTCAAAAGAATGTGTACTTAGGGGCAGTTGTTCCATTGTTGTTTTCTGCAGGAATGACTTGGCGATATGTTAACGTCGAGTCGGTTAGTACAATACAATACTTGCTAATCACAGGGTTTGGTTTGCTTTGTTTGGTAGCGGAGTGGGGGAAAGGCCGAGAGGTGTTTAGAAAAAAACAGGAAAAAGAGTTGGAGCGCATGAGCATACAGGATTTGAAGTGAACAGACCGTGCATTATGATTCGAAGTTAGGGTTCCTTTTCTATTCTGTATTTTCATCTTGACTGATTTACTTGCCGTCGTTTAATGAAGTTCTTAATCCCTAATACGAGACCGATGATGAGATACAGGATCCCGTTACCAACGATCACGAACCCAATAAAAGCTGCTGCATAAGCTGCTCCAAAACCGTATCCGCCCGTACTATGGTCGATTTTTAAAAAAACAGAACCGGTTATCAAAGCGATGATTGGTCCGAGTATGACAATTAGTAAGCCGGATCCCCATAAAGGCATTTTCCCTTTTTTGTATAAAAGGATAGCTGATACATTTAATGCGATTAAGCTTGGTAATAATACACTCCAAAGTAGTCCATCACCACTCATCTAAAGCCCTCCTTCTAATGATAAAATAGGTAATAAATGTAATAAAAGCACTGAGTTGATCATATCATAAAGTCTGTAATCTAGTATCTTTATTTCCAACTAAAGGTATAAACTGAAGAGGATATTTTGGCGTGATGATAGTTCGAAAAAAATGAGGAGGAGATAAAATGAAACTGATTGAAAGAACGTTGATTTTGCTCAAACAAATGTTCAAAAACGAACCGAGATTTATTATGGGGAGATACGGGAGAAATGGATGGGCAACTTGCACCTTCAATACACCGTTAACTTCTAAAGAGATTGATTCACACTTCCTGAAAGATACGTTTTCTTTACCAAGGGACTACAAACATTTTTTAACGTTACATAATGGATGCGGTTTATTTGAAACAGAATCTGATTTAATCCTAGAATTGTTTCCTCTTGAGGAAATGCTCGAAATGTCGGAAGAGCACCATTCAGAAGACGGTATCCTCTCAGAAGGAAACTACTGGATCATAGGTCAAATAGATGAGAAATGGATTTTAATTGATAAAAATCAATGTACAGATGCAGAAGACTCCTTTAAAAAACCATATATCACGGTCGTGCATCCATCAGATGGTCTGGACACTGCAGTTGCGTTAAATTTAAATTTCGAATGTTTTTTAGAACGTGCTATCATCGCGCAAGGCGACTACTTTTGGGAGTGGTCAGAAGACACTGAACTAACTGTAACGTATGGTGATGTTTCGACGTATGAAGAAATCGACGAAACACTTTATCTCGAAGATAAGAAATAAAATATTTGATTGATTGTCGAAAGGAATAACAATAGGAAACACAACAAGGAGAGGAGGAATTGTGTCATGTGGTTACTGTTTGGGATACTTGCCATCTTCGCGACGGCGGTGAATCTGATTTTGTACTTCATCGGCAAGGACTATAAGCTGGCAATGGCTGTCGGGTTATCGCTTACGGCGCTCACACTGTGTGCGGAATACAGTCAACTGGCGAGCTGGGTCGAAGCGGAGGACTGGGCGGCCTTGGCAGACGTTGTTCCCGGAATGGAACGCGCCTGGTGGTTCTTAACGATTGTGTCGATTGGACTGAATCTGACACCACTGTTGCTCGAATATCGAAAAATCCGATCTTAATTGAGGCGTGAATGGATTTTAAAAGGGGATTACACGATGGATTAGCAGACCGTTCAACTGAGACGACAAGGCTTCATACTGCGACACATCTTCTGCACGAAGGATTGAGAAGAGTGTTGGGGGAGTCGGTGGAACAACGTGGTAGCAATATCACGGTCGAAAGACTACGGTTTGATTTTACGTTCCATCGAAAGGTGACCCAAGAAGAAATAAAGAGGGTGGAGGATTTAGTCAATGAACAAATTAGTAAAGGGCTAGCAATCAGTATCAAGAAGATGAGCGTAGACGAGGCGAAAGGAATGGGGGCTACCGGACTATTCGAAAGCCGATACGATGAAAACGTCAAGGTGTATTCGATGGGTGACTTCTCGCTAGAGATTTGTGGTGGCCCGCATGTGATGAATACACGTGATCTTGGGAAGTTTAGAGTGATCAAAGAAGAAAGTTCCGCTAGTGGCGTATGACGAATTAAGGCGCAGTTGACTGAATGAATGGATGTGGAATTGTTATACAAATAAGAAAATGGAACGTTATTGTCTGCATTTGTCATTCCTTCGTCTAGCAGCATCTACAAACTGAAGTTCTGTTCACTCATTTAGAACTACTTATAGCCATTGATAGTTTCATAATAGTTCTTCCGGATTAATGCTTCTATTACGAAAACGGAATCATCAATAATAAGCCAGTGCCGTTGTAGCAATATCAATTGATCAGTGATCGAAATGAAAATCTTCTCGGATTTGGGTTTTAGTTTCAGCATGATTCGGCTCTTTAATATGATAAACAATTTTTGACCAATAGATAAGAGACCGTTATTGGCTAGTATCTCTAGATTTAAATGCCGATAGAGACAACTATCGCGTAAAGGGAAGCAAAATGAAAGGAAAGAAGTCCACACCTGAGGAATGATGTGGACTTCTTTTTTATAGTAACTATGCTTTTGCTACGTTAAATAGTCAGTATTCGTCGTGATAATCATTTATAGACATCACGACGATGGCCGATTTTAAGAATCAAGATTACGACTTTCTCATCCTGGATGTCAGCCATCATGCGATAACGCCATTCACCCGAACGATTCGAGACGAGTCCCTTTCCATGATGATCCGCGTTTGTTGGGGACCCATCTTCTTGAGAGACTTTTGAGCTCCGTGCTCAAACTCTACGGTGTATGAAGTCATCCTAAATCAAGTTCCTTCATCTTGCTTCGGAACAGCCGTGTATCATTGGGGTTGACGACTTCGCCTTCAAAAAAGGACATCGTTACGGGACAATCATCTGCAATGCATAGACCCATCGTCCAACCGAATTATTCCGTTCATGGAATCCCGACGAGATGATTACATGTATAGATGGATTGATTGAAAAGCCTGTTCGAGCTTCTTCGGACAGGTTCCTAGGATACCAAGAAACATTTCAGAAAAAAGGCGTTGTAGTAGTGAGTAATCGTTTCTATCTGATTTACAATCTGTGGGAGTTGATTGTTACTGTTTGTAGAAATGTGCTATCTGGTCGTATACCAATCTGTAAGAGCCAGTCTGTGGTAGAGGAACTTTCATCCTCTATCACAGAATTTTTGCCCGATGATTCTACCCGATGATTCTAATCGTAAAATGCTTGTCTCTTCTGTTCAATCCATGTATCAAAAGGGCATGTCTCTGAATGCAATCGCTCGTTCTCCTCACCTAAAATAGCGAACTGTCAAGAAGTATAATGAGCTTGGTTACCGACACTTGTCACTACGACGGAAAAGTTCCCATTCAATTGATTGTTATATGCATCATTTAAGAGAGTACGTCTCGTTCTCATGTGAATCTGTCGTAATAGTTATAGAAAAAATGCATTCTTAAGTTTCCTGGGGTGCACTTTAAAATAGGACTGTATTTGATTGGTCGTATGACTCTCAGATTATTTTCCTCTTTTTTTAAAATTTTCAAATTCTTTGGTGCCTCTCTTTGGAGGTTCAGAGTCGTTTTGAATTGCTAACCATCCTATTAAGCCTGTGATTAGAGAAAAAATGAGGATACCTATTTGAGAAATAGAAACAGTATCTATAAATTGAGTGATTACTTTTAAAAGTACAAACGTACTAGCAATATTTAGGATCAACGCTATAAAACCTTTACTTGATTTTATAAAATTTAGAGTGACTAGGGCTTTCAATAATGACTTTAAAAATAAATTGATTGGAATTTCCAAAACTAGATATACACCAAAGAAGAATAGTAAACTTGATAAAGATTCGTAATGTAGACCAAGTATCTTTAAAAAAACAAATTCAAGAGAGGTAAATACAAGAAGTATGACAGAAATGATTAAAGCGCCTATAGATAGAGTTTTAATTTCTTTAATTTTAATCTTCCCCTTTATTTTTTAGATAGAGTGTCATAAATGTTAACTTTTCCCGAGCCGAAATAAGGGTCAATCCCTTCAAATCCTAAATCCACGGTTCCTTTAATTAATTGGTTGTCAATAAATGTTCTACTGATTTATGGACGAAAAACGGCGAAACGTTTTTCTTTTAAGAGAGTGCAAGCGAGTAAGGAATGGATTCGTCCCGAATCCAAGTGCAATGAGAGATTCGCAGTGGACGGATCCACTGCGGGTAAGAAAATACATCTTGTTTTTCTATGTAGAAGAGTGTTATGGAGCATGTATTAGTGAGACAAGTAGTGAAGTGTATGAAGGTTTGAGGGTAGATAGCTGATCGAAGTGAATTGATCCTCCTGTTAGATAGGTAGTAATGTTCTTTCTACTTGATGTACAACATGAAAAGATTTTTTGGCCTCATCGCACCGCTGCCCCCCTGCCGGACCGATAATTAGAGCTGGATTGTCAACACTAAACTAGACAATCACTCCTTAAGAAGATTGTCTAGTTTAGTGTTGACAATCGAATTTTCTTCATGGGTTCTTGAACTACCTCCACCTACGCTGCGCTAAGAGGTGGAGGATTCTTGAGTTATTCAACAACCTAGCGGTCAAAAAATTATCAGGCTAACCCCGTTGTCCCGACGGTTGAACGTTGATCTTGTCCGTTTCTTTTATACGGATGCCTACTCTGCTTGGTTTTCGCTACTTCGGTCATCCGCAAGGTGAACGTTGAAGATTTTACGTGACAGACGAACTTCCTGTCACAACGCCATATCTTCAGTTTTCAAAGAACATGACTTTTTTTATTCCTGGTTTTAATTGTTTTCAAACCAAGAGTGTTGGACAATTGACGTGTCGCAAGACACGCCTTGCCCGAAGACGATTCATCTCCCACTTGCACTAAGGCTTCGCCCTGAACGTTTAGAAGTGGGAGTATTCTCGTCTAATTTTGATAAAAAACATTTAATATACAAATTTTGATTAGAAATTCATTCCTTTAATAAAGTGTAAGGAATATGATGTATGAACTTATCTAACTGGACATTGAAGTAGGTTTCAATGTCTGACTTTAGCCTCTGTTCTAGGTCAAGTAAGGATGAAACTAACATGTCTAACGGAAATACATTATATCGATCATGTTCACCCCATATGGATTTAATACGACCTCGATTAGAAAAGGGAATCATCGAAATAATGGCTTCTTTTTCGTTCGCATCAAATTCAACTGAGTAATAATGAAACTCAGGGACTGACGTTTCCGTTATTTTTTCTTTCCAACGGTATAGAGATTTGTAAAACTCTAAAATGGACAATGAGGTTTCTAAATAAATGTCATCGTTCATTGTTATAGTGAACGATGCTTCGATTGAAAGAATGGCTGGGATATCCTTTGCAGAACGTTTTGAAAGAGCAGTAGGTTGATTTAAAAATGTATAAGCAAACATTACTTGATTAGGAGTACTACTCATATTTTACTGTCAGATCCTTTCAAAGACGCTTTAGTTATTTCCTGAATCGTTTGTCTTCTGACGTCGCTTGAATGACATTGAGAAAACGATATTGCGTACGATTTCAGAGATGATAGACGTACAGATTTCGATAATCAATTGAATCTCTCCTCTTCTGTATTGATTTCTTCTTCAGTATAGTCGTTTAGATTAATCAATTTTTGATAATTATTGCTAACTTGTGATAACAGGATTTAAAAAGAAAGAAGTCCACACTTGAGGAATGATGTGGACTTCTTACTATAGTAAATTGTGATACTTGCTGGGTTAATTGATAAATTGTTCATAATAATCATTTATAAACCTCACGACGGTATTCAATCTCAAGAACCAAGAAGACGACTTTCTCCTTTTGGATGTCAGCAATCAGAAGGGGGTCGCCGATGCAATAATGCCATTCACCCGAACGATTTGCAACAAGTCTCTTTCCATCCCGACCAGGTGCTGTTATTCTAAATCAAGTTCCTTCATCATATCGTCAAACGAAATTGATTCTGATTTTTTACGGTATGCTGCCATGGAATCATGATAGAGTTGTAAATCCATCTCATCTTCAATACGATCGAGGACGGCATCGCGAACAAGTTTAGAAATCGTACTCATACTTATCATCTCCTTTGTAATATATATTTAGATGTTAGTATACACGAGCTCTATTCGTTCGCTATTCATTTTACCATGATCAAGAAAGCAAACTGATCATCACCATTCTCCGACCATCTTGCTTGAAGTTCATATGCGTACGTTCCACTCTTTTTTGGTATTACGAGTTGCTTATTTTTTAACGTAACCGGGTTACTTTTTTCAGTCATGTGCAGACCGTCTGCGTAGATTTTGTCGACGCATTGACCTCTAAACATGCCACTCCAGCAAAATGTACCTTGGACCGTTAAAATACTTTGTCCCTTTATCTCGACACGGGGATCTGGCGGCTCATTACATAAGGGTTCGAATTGAACAAAAAACGCAAAGATGATCATTACAGAACCAATCAATAAGTATTTACGCATTTTAAACTGTTCTCCTACGCAAGTAGTATCTTAAAAAATCAATCATATTTTTAATCAGATAATCTAATATGAGTTAAACTGAAATGTGGCTTAAACTGTATATCAACTTCCGTTTTTCCTGAATCGCCTTTGATTTTTAAACACTCACTTTCATTTCTGATTGATTCTATAAAATATAGTTCAAAATCGAAGATCGTCCACCTGTATTCATCATTACTTAAGCTGACGTCACATTTATGTTCATATTGTGAGATATACAGTAATAGCTGAAATCCGAGTTTGTCGACCTTTTTATACATATAAAAACCGGCACCTTCTTGATAAAGTTCTTCCGGTTCGGATTCGAATAACTCAAGCAGTTCGTATTCATCATAAAACATATTTTTCTACTCCTTCCTTTTGTATGTTTTGTTTATAGGTAGGTATCGCGGTAATGACTTTCATGAGGATTTCGTCCTTAATGTTTAGAAGTAGGCAGATTTGTGGCTAGTTTTGATAAAAAACTAATGAATCAAGCAAGGTTTCTTTGCTTGACTCATTCTGGAGGTTCCAAATGACAATCGAAGTAATTAAAAATATAAGGGTGTTGTTTCGCGAAGAAGCAAAACGACCAGTTCCATTGTTGGACTACCTTGAACTAAACGATTTACGAATCGATGAACTTCTGAAAGAGGAAGATCGGAATGGTGAATTTATTATTGAATTCGAGCTGGAACAAGACACCATCACGTTGTCTTACGAAATGCATGAGCGGGAAGAAACATCACAAGTCGAATACATCGTGTATTTCATCTGTAAGTGGAAATGGATTTGGCAATGGTATTCGAAACGATTTTTAGAACACGACATACCATTTGACGTTTATCCGACAATCATCGATTACGCGAAAGCCCGCATACGTCCACTCGAATTAATGGAAGAAACGGTTCAAGAATTAGAGGGATATACAAAAGAAGGCTTACTCTTTTATTATGGGTCGGGACCGTTCGATGACTTTGAGGAGTCCGATCAAAATCTGGATCAAATTTTAGAATATGATGAAATGAACAGCAAAGAAAACATGCGAGAACAGGGACTTTATTTTGACCCGGAGATGGAAAGATGGATTCAGATTCCGGCTTCTCTCGACATCATCGAAAAGACAATTCGGCCATTATCAAACGTAATGTAAGGACGGACTTGACGATTAAGAAAGCATCCTGCAACGATATTTTTTTGTATTCACCGAACCTGACTCAATTGAATCTGCGTTCTTTTCACTACTATTTTGCTTATTCATCATTTGAGAAGATCCTGGTACTTGTAGCCTTTTAAGATGTCATCATTCTCTTCATACGTCCATGTTTTGACGGCGAGATCAGGGTTTGCTTTCAGGTGATGTGTTAAGATATCGCGACCTAAAGAGTAACGGCTCCATAAAGGGATGTCTTTTTCAGTGTTTCCCATTGTAATCTCCTGATAATCGGCTTCGCCGTTCCCAATCAGACGCGCTACATGTTTCTTCGCTGCCTCATCGATTGGTTTATCCCAGGGCGGCTTGACATCTTTAATGATGCGATCGGCAAAGGCATCGGCTTTCCCTTCGAAGATGACAGAGTCGAGGGACGTATCGATTGAACTGAACTCGGGTGTGTCATTCAGGACCAGGTGATGGTATTCATGTGCGACCGTATAGGCAAGCACGTCCTGATCGAAGTCGGGATTTAGATTAAAGAGGATGGAATCTTTAAAAGCGGCTCCACCGACTCCTCCTAACGGATCAATCATCGACCAAAATTCCGGATTGGACGGTGCGATGAAAATCGTGCTGTTTTTTTTAGGGAGAAACTTATGGGAAGCGATGTAGCTGTTCGTAATGATTTCTTTGATTTCGTCATGCCGTTTCGCCAATTCATTCGTACGATCGAGCAGATCCTGCTCATTGATTGTTGATTGCAACAAGAAAAAGCTCTTTAGGCTGTTTGTATTGAAGTTCTCCTGTTCCCCGATCTTGTCAATGTAGCCGAGGACATATTCTGCATAATTTTTTACGTCCATCGCTGAGTCGTCTTTCTTAAGCGATGCCTTCAAATATGTTTGATACGGCGCGTACAGCGGTACGATCGTCAGTTCGCTGTCCTTGCCGATTTTTATAGTTTCTGGTTTGAAAGCTGCAGACTCTTCATGAGTCACTGCTTTTTCTTTTTCATCTGAACATGCCGATAACAGAAGGAACGGGACACAAAGCAAAGGAACGATTACTTTTTTCAAGGGGATGACCTCCATCAGTGTTTATTATTTTGTCAATATGTAGGAATGAATGCTTCAGTGAGCGTAAGTTCAATGTAGTGAAGCGACATCACTTTATACGGGAGACCGTTGCATAAGGTTTCGATAATTCCTTTTATTTACAAAAAATATCACGTATCAAATTGTTTTGAATACTAATCGTATAAGAAATTACCGAAATCGTGAAACCTGCTTTGAGAAGAAGAAGTAGAAGAGAGCAAAGGGGATGATGAGATGGTACGCTGTACAAATTGTGACTACAAGTGGAAGACGAAAGATGTACTCGCTGTCGGTTTTGCGAAGCATGGCAAAGCATGCCCGAATTGTGGCGAGAAGCAGTATCTTTCAAAAGATACGCAGCATTATCTGTCGCTCGGATACGTCAGCCTGTTTTTTTTACTGATCATGCCGTTCGTCATCAAGCTGAGTGATCGGGAAGAATCTGTCTGGTAAGCAGCTCGCCGCGTGTTCAAAAAAAACGGAGTTTTTCTAACGGTGTATACTGACGGAAAAGGGGGCGCGACGGGATGCCATCGCTTTATGAGATTGAAGTACAGGATGCAACCGGACAGACCGTTTCATTACAAGATTATGCGGGAGAGGTACTTCTCATCGTCAATACAGCCAGCAAATGCGGGCTCGCCGGTCAGCTCGGAGACTTGCAACGGTTGTACGACACGTATGCCGAGCAAGGCGTTCAGGTGCTTGGTTTCCCGTGTGATCAGTTCAACCGTCAGGAATTCGCCAATCAAGAGGAAACGATGCAGTTTTGTCAGCGGAACTACGGCGTGACGTTCCCGATGTTTCAGAAGATTGACGTCAACGGCCCGACGGAACACCGGTTGTATACGTACTTGAAACAGCAACAGGGAGGACTGCTTTCGTCAACCATCAAATGGAACTTCACGAAGTTTCTCGTCGACCGTCAAGGGCGGGTCGTTAAGCGGTTTGCCCCGGTCGATTCAATCCAGACGATTGAAAAAACACTGGCGCGCTATGTATAATGAAACCACGTCCTGTCCGGCGCAAGCCGTCGGACAGGCGTATCGTATCACCCTACCTTTGGCGAGGTAGGGCTTTTTTTATGTCAACTCTGCTTTGGCAGATTAAAAGAATGTCTGACGGTAAAATCACTCATCTTGTGACCAAGATCCGTAAAGACCGGCGGACGCGGGGACAGGACATGAAAGTCTTGTTCGAATGCCCGGATGGCGTAGTGGGTCCAGTCGCGCGACGGATCCCGCTTCAAGCCCATCCAGGCCGTCGCAAAGGTCAGAAGTGCCGAGTCCTGATACAGGGTGAGCGGAACCGTACTGAACTCCAGTCCGTCATCCAGTTCATGCAAATCCGACGACCGGAGTAAGACACAATCTGCTTCAAACAACAGTTCAAAATAATTGCAGGAATAGTCACCGATGAGCACCATGATTTCGTCCGTATGGCCGCGAAAATAAAGTGCTAACCGATCGCTGTTTTTCTCATCTATGACTAAGTGATCAAGTGCAATCTGATAGTCTTCCCGGTACAACAGTTTCTCAAATGTAATGTGCATGACTAATCCCCCTTAAGAGTGTTTCTCCTTGGCGAGTTCGAGGATATCCGGCTGTCGCACCCGTCGTGACGACCAGATGAGTAATCCGATGCCGCAAAATAAAAGTAAAATGCCGACCCACGACAACAGACTGAGCGTTTCCCCGAGGACAAAGATTCCAAGTAATGCAGCGGTCAACGGTTCACCAAGCGACAGCGTGACGGCAGTCGAAGACGAGACATACGCGAGCCCTTTTGCGAACAAGAGGTAGGCAAGACCGGTCGCAAAAACTCCGAGATGCAGACTGATACCGGCACCGCGTAGACTGAAGACCCATGACAGGTCGAACAGGAACAGGAGCGGCGACAACAGGACGGCGCTGAGCGTAAAGACGACGGCGACGACCGACAGCGGCGGATGGGTTTTCACCAGATCCCGGCTGACGAACGTGTAGGCGGCAAAGGAGAGTCCGGCACCGAGAGCGAGCAAAATGCCGAGCGGATTGACCGATACTGCCGCTTGATTCATGACGAGCAGCAAACAGCCGGCGATCGACAGTAATGTCGACAGCCACCAAATCGTACCGGGACGGTTTTTTAGGACCAACCATTCAATCACCCCGGAAAAAATCGGCGCACTGCCGATCGCGACGACCGTTCCGACGGCGACACCGGTCATGAGGACGGCAGAAAAAAATAACGGTTGGTAGGCGGCCATGCTGACAGCAGCAAGAAAGATCGTCTGTAGCGGCCAAGCTTTCAGCGTAAACTTTCCCGTCAGTAAGACGAGACACAGTAAAAATAGACCGCCGACCGCTAATCGGACGGCGCCGATCGCAATCGGATGAGTTGCTTCCGGCGCAAAGGCTTGTGACGTGCCGGTCGTGCCCCACAGCATTGCTGCGAGTAGAATCAGCAACATCGAAGACTGTTTCTGCATGGTTTACCTCCAAGTGAGTACATAGATTCCATTCCCAAGACATTGTTTTGATTAGAAAAAGGATACCACAGAAACAGGAAGGAAGAATCGACCAAATTATTGGTAAAATGGTAGACTAAAGGAAGATGAGGCAAGACGGCTCATACATAGAGAAATAAAAGGATGGATATTATGAATCAAATCGCAGTTGTCCTCGATGGACTCAAACAGAAAATCAGCCATGGATCGACTTTCATCCAGCGCAGTTACAATTCAATCGGTCAGGGCACGTTCCATCTGCCGAAACCGGTTAAACCGGAAACACTTCAAGCGTTCCAAACCGAGTTCAAGCAACCGTTACCAAGCGAATACCAGACATTTCTCGAACTGCATGACGGAGCGAAACTGTTTATGTTAGGTGACGAGGGGCTGGTCTTGTATTCGCTCGAGGAAGTGATCGAAAAGACGATCGAAGCCAAGGAAGACGGTCTGATTGATGAAGACTATGATCATTACTGGATCATCGGTGAGGTAAACGAAGGGTACTTACTGATTCATACGGAGCATGCGAAAATAGAAGATACACCCTACATGTACTGGAAGTATCACGAAGGGTCAACCGAGGACACCGATGCCATCGGTCAAAACTTCGGGACATTCCTTGAACGGTCGATCATCGCGCAAGGCGACATGTACTGGGAATTTAACATTTTTGATGTCCGGGAAGATGATTACTACGTCGAAGAAGAAACGGAGCATGTGCAGGCCGGCGTGCCGATTGCTTCCGAGGAACGAGTCCGGATTGAAATTGAGTATCCGATTTACCGCCGGGGAGGGTTTATCGTTTCTTTTTATACATATGAAAATGGAAAACCTGATTTATGGTGGAGATCCGACTACGATACGATGAAACAGGTGCATCGCTCCCTGCTGAGTACTCTGGATGAACCACGGTTCCATTTTACAGAAATCAATGTGTTCCAAAAAGAAGCACCGATTTGGCAAAACGAAGATGCATCCGGTGAACTGATCGCGAAACGCGTCGAACATCCGCAAACCCAAATCATACAGTATGACGGTTATCAGGCCTTTGCAGAACAATTGCCACGCCCTTTACCGGGCTGGGAGTAGGAAATGATTTGCGAAAAAGTAGTGATTTTTTAAAATAGTCATTTAACAAGTAAACAGATTGAAGCACGGCGTGTAAGGGAAATACTCACTATCATCCGGATAGGTTTAGTAGTGAAAAGATATTCTGTTTCTTATTTGAGACTCGATTCATTTTGGGATTTTTACTACGTTTAGTCTGTATTTTAAGAAACAGTTAAAAAACGCGAAGGAGGAGAAAAAATGAAAATAGCAATATCGGCTGCGAATGGTAAGTTGGGAAAAGCAATAATTAAAGAAGCGGTCTCGCTATTACCTAAAAGCGATGTGATCGGACTAGCGCGAACGCCTGAAAAAGCAATGGATATTGGGATTGAAGTACGTCCTGGCGATTACGACGATCTAGAAGCATTAGAGAAGTCACTTCAAGGGATTGATGTGTTGTTACTTGTATCCGGTATGGATGCACCTGATAAGAGGGTAATTCAACACCGCAATGTCATTCGAGCTGCTAAAAATAGCGGTGTCAAGAAAATTGTCTACACTAGTATACAAGGAGCAGAGGAGGGGACTGCATTTTCACCAATTGTTAAGAGTAATCGACAGACTGAACAAGATGTAATCGATAGCGGGTTAGAGTGGGTTATTGGGCGCAATGGAATATATATTGAACCCGATGTTGAATACATCGACTCCTATATTAAAGAAGGTGGCATTCGAAATTGTGCAGGCGACAACAGATGCGGCTATACGACAAGAACTGAACTGGCTTATGCGTATGCAAAAATGATGATAGAAGATAAGCATGATTCTAAAATATACAATCTTCATGGCGAAGCCATTACTCAATACGAACTTGCAAATTATTTGAGCAATGCTTTTGATGTCGATTTAACTTACACGTCAATCAGTGTGGAAAAATTTAAAGAAGAACGAATTGCCGAGTTAGGTGAATTTATTGGAACAGTTGTGGCTGGAATTTATCAAGGAATCAGAGAAGGTAAGTCAAACAACACGAGTCACTACTTTGAAGCGGCAGGTAGATCTCATCAATATTGGAACGATTATTTTAAAAGTTTCAGACAAGAAAATAAAAATTAAACTTAAAGGGTACTTTCTATAAAAGCATTTTTTTGCAAGAGAATTTTTAACGATAGGAAGTGAACTCATGACGAAACAAAATCAGCATGTCACACCACATCCGGATGGTGGATATCAAGTCAAAGCGGCAGGGGCTTCCAAAGCCACAAAACGTTTTTCGACGCAAAAAGAAGCTATTGCCGCAGGTCGTGAAATTGCGAAGAAGCAACAGGTAGAGTTAATAATTCATAACAAAGAAGGTCAAATCCGCGATCGGGATTCTTACGGAAATGATCCTTTTCCGCCACGTGGATGACCGAAGTTTGGTAGAACTGCACAATAAAGCACGTCCATACAAACTGGACGTGCTATATTGTGCAGTATTTTTCGTGTGTGATCTCCTTTGAGTGCGCCACTTAAATTTAAGAAATACTTCAAAGATGAGAGTTCATGGTGTATGAAAGGAAATTACTTTGTTAACACGGGTGAAATGACTGTCTACACTGTATCTAGTCCTTCAGCCGTCACCCGAAGTCCTTTGACGTTGATTTCAAAATCGACAGGGTCTGTACCAAATATGATCGTATTTTGACCAAGTTCTTTACCATTATTATCAGAGAACACAATTGTCGTCTTGTCGTCAGGCTTAGCATAAGCAATGTAATTAGGATTATCAGATAACGCCTCTTCCGTTAAGAGAAAGCTGACCAAAAAATTTTTATTCGAAGAGCACGGTGACGTCTATCTGACAGTTTTTCAAAATTAGGCGAGAATACGCCCACTTTTAAACGATCCGCGTGAAGCCCGAGTGAAAAGTGGGAGATGAATCGCTAACCACTCTTTCGGGTATATACGTTGCAAGGAGAGGAACATCATGTTGACACACAAGGCCTACAACTTCAGAATATACCCGACAAAAGAACAGGAAATCCTGATAGCGAAGACCATTGGTTGTTCGCGCTTCATCTTCAATTACTTCTTATTGAAGTGGGATGAGACATACAAAATGACAGGAAAAGGACTGTCTTACGGTTCTTGTTCGGAAGAAATTCCGATGTTGAAGCAGGCGTTCGACTGGTTGAAAGAAGTTGATAGCACGTCTATTCAAACGAACGTCAAACATCTTGACGGTGCTTTTGACCGCTTCTTCAAGAAGCTGAACGAACGGCCACGCTTCAAGTCAAAGTGCAACCCTGTTCAATCGTATAGGACGAACATTCAGGGCAAGTCTCAACTTCCCGAAGACGGGCTCATCCGTCGGCGTCGATGTCGGACTCAAGACCTTCGCCATCCTGTCGAACGGCACGGTGTACAAGAATGACCGTTTTTTTTTCGTTAGCTTGAGAAAAAGCTGGCGCGTGAGCAACGCAAGCTTTCTCGTCGTCAACGGTTGGCCTTGGATAAGAAAGGAAAACTTTCCGCATGCTCGAATACAAAGCGGAATGGTACGGCAAGACCTTAACCTCTAAGCGAAGCGTAGGTAGAGGTAGTTCAATTTGAGCCTTTCCACGACAGACTGAACTAACGGTTCAGTAGTATAAAATTTTGAAAAGACAGGGGATGACTAAATGTTTTCAATAACAATAGAGAGTTTTATACGCATTACCACTGTAGGATTTTTAGCTTATATCAGTCTAATAATTTTTTTACGAATTTCTGGGAAGCGGACATTAACTAAATTGAACGCTTTCGATTTAGTGATAACAGTCGCACTTGGTTCTACTTTAGCTACTATTTTACTTAGTAAGGATGTCAGTTTATTAGAAGGATTGACTGCACTTACTCTATTAATTTTAATGCAATTCATGATGACATTCATAGCTGTTCGTTTTGAAAAATTCAATAAACTCATTAAGTCAGAACCACGATTGCTATATTTAAGAGGCGAATTTCTTGAAAGGGCTATGAAAAAAGAAAGAATCAGCAAGAACGAAATCTTACAAGCCGTGCGTAATAAAGGAATCGGGGGATTAGAGGAGGTGAAAGCTGTTGTTCTTGAAACAGACGGTAGCTTATCAATTATTAAAGGAGAACTAGAGGATACTTTACCAGAATTAGGCGGAAAAACGCCCACTTCTAAACGATCCGGATGAAGCCCGAATGAAAGTGGGAGATGAATCGCGACCCTCTCTTTTAGGTATATCCTTTGTAAGGTGGTGAACATCATGTTGACACAGAAGGCCTACAAATTCAGAATCTATCCGACAAAAGAGCATGAAATCCTGATTGCGAAAACCATTGGTTGTTCGCGCTTCGTCTTCAATCACTTTTTAGCGAAGTGGGATGAGAGGTATAACACGACAGGTAAGGGACTGTCTTACGGTTCTTGCTCAAAAGAACTCCCGTTGTTGAAGCAGGAGATCAACGAAATGCCGAAGACGGGCTTGTCCGTCGGCGTCGATGTCGGACTCAAGATCTTCGCCTCTAGTCAACTGTGCTCCAGTTGCGGACATCAACACAAAGATGTGAAACATCTTGGCTTGCGTGAATGGACGTGCCCGAGTTGTGGCATCCACTACGACCGTGATGTGAACGCAGGACTGAACCTCAAACAAGAAGCTGAACGCATCTTAGCTTCTTCAACCGTCGGGACGACGGGGGTAGCCTAATCAATTTTCGACCATTAGGTCGGATTCCTGAGTTGTGCAATACATGAACTTACTGCGTGTCAAAGCAATTAAGAAAGCCTTCTGATTGGTCAGATTTATATTTTTCGTGCAGACGATAAAAGGTCTCTTTCTCATTGAGCAGAATGAAACAACCCCGGTCGTCAAAAATATACAGGATGATGTCTTTGGCAGGGTTGACGAAAAAAATTTCAGGATAGTACGTCTGTCTCGACTTAAAGCGGGGATACAATTCAGGAAAGTCCTGATTGCAGATTGCTTGAAGCAACTTTTTATAACGAATGGACTGTCTGCTCGGTAATAAGCGGGCGTATTGGTAAATGACTTCTTCCTCATCGCGGACAGCCTTTTTTTCGAACTCAAGCGCGTATCGATTCTTGTTATTTTTAAGATAACGCTCAAAGATCTCCGTACTTTTCGCCGGAGGAGACTGGACTTCTTTTCTGACACGTACAATGAGGTACAGACGGTCGTCTTCCTGAAACAGATCTTCAAACAAGGCGAGGGATTTTTGATAGACCTTCTCAAAGTAGGCCATATTCAGTTCATCGGAATCCTCCTGTATTTGGTAAAGTCCTTTTTGCAAGTCGAGACTGAGTGTCAGTGGACGCTCCGCAAAAGATTCTTCCAAAACATCTGGATTGTCGAAGTGAATGTGGAAATAATCGTTTAGTTTCATAAAGTGTTCCTTCCTTGGCAGTTGTTGTGTACTTTCCTATTATATTTAAGAACGTCTCCGGATGAATGAAGATTTCCAGTTAAGGGTATCAAAGATAGAATCAAAATAAAACAATCCACTCAAAAGGAAGTGAACGCATGGCGAATCAGCATGTTACACCACATCCGGATGGCGGTTATCAGGTCATTGCGGAAGGGGCATCGAGAGCAAAGAAGCGATTTCCGACACAAATAGAAGCGATCGCAGCCGGACGGGAAATTGCGAAAAAACAACAGGTCGAGCTGA
Source organism: Exiguobacterium sp. s80 (assembly GCF_018618725.1). NCBI lineage: Bacteria > Bacillati > Bacillota > Bacilli > Caryophanales > Exiguobacterium > Exiguobacterium sp. s80. Next base: position 612,032 of record NZ_JACSMP010000001.1, read on the forward strand.
TCATTCATAACAAGGAAGGTCAGATCCGCGATAAAGATTCATACGGCAATGATCCGTTCCCGCCGCGTGGGTAAACGCAAAAACACGTCGCTAGTATAAGGACGTGTTTTTATTGTGGATTGAGCCGTCCTGCCATTCTGTCTTCAACAAGGAATACATATACAAATCATCGAACTGTCCGCGTGTCTTCTCGTATTGACGCAACAGTCCTTCCCGCTTGAAACCAAGCCGTTCGAGCAACCGTTGAGTGGCCGTATTGTCCGGCAGAACAAGCGCTTCGATCCGGTTTAAGTTCCATTCATTAAAACCGTGTGCGAGTACGGCTCGAACGGCTTCTTGTGCCAGTCCTTTACCCCAGTGAGCAGGACTCAGTTCAAAGCCGAGTTCCGCCCGCTGATGCCGGGAAGAACGGTTCAAGAAACCGCAACTGCCGATGATGTCAGGAGTCGCATGTTCAGTGATGCCCCAGCGGAGACCGGTCTGTTCTGTTCGGATGGCGTGATACCAGTTGATTTCGTCCAACGCATCGGCTTCCGTTTGGAAGGGAGCGAGCCCTATCGGTTTAACGACACGTTCATCAGCGAGATACGTCAGTAGACTCGGAGCGTCGAGCGGTGTCACCTCGCGGAGCGTCAGTCTTGTGGTTTGCAGGATGGGGAATGGAGAAGTAGTCAAAGTAATCCCTTCCTTCCATGGATTTAATATAATCCGGTCATGGTCAGCTTCAGAAGCATCGATACAATGTATTCTTTGGCGATTGTTTCGTCGCTGAACTTCTTTTGGTCAAACGTCATGCCACGTTCCCGAAAAAACGTGTACCACGTACCGTATTCTTCATAATAATGAAATCCGTCCAGCAAACGATTGGATTCGGTCGAAGATGGTTCAGGTATACCGTGTACCGCCGTATAAGCCAAGACTTCCGCTCGACTGACAGTAAAAACGTCTGCGTAGGAATAATTTCGCATATTCGGGACACCAAGTGTTTCACAGGCGAACTGTAATGGATTTCCGTACAGCAGGACTTCAATTTGTTTTTTATGATCAATCACTTGTCTCGACTCCTGTTCTGAAAACATGTATTGATTTTGCGACCAAAATACATTTCCATCATTTTAACATTTGATTAAGATTAAAACCATATAGTGGTAAAATAGATAAGAGACAAAAAGAAAAATCCTACTCTTTACCATGGTTTTTATGTAATAAGAGGGGGGCAATCATGAAAAAAATTATCTTAGGCGAACTGCTAAAATTTTATGGAAAACAGATGGGGACGAGCCTGTTTTACATAGGGGCATTACTGGTGTTTCCTTTTAGTGTTCTCATGAAAGTTGTTGCCGATATTCGTGAAACCTATACCTATATGGACTTTGCTAGTTTACTGGATGGGCTCGTCATCCCGATGCAGGGAATCATGTTATTGGTTGCCGTCTATATGTACCGACTTGTCGCGGATGAAATCCAGTACCGACAAAGCATTCTTTTTCCAGACATCGTCCGGATTCAGTATCAACGCGTGATAGCAATACTCATGAATCATGCTCTGTTTACCGGTATGGCTCTTTTGTTTGGTGCCACAGGAATGTTTGTCTATTTTCATCAGGAACAAGTTCCGTGGTCTAGCTTCCAACTGGACATATTACGGCACATCTTGATTTTTTATTTTCTTCCACTTGTCCTCGCAGCCTTATGGGGAATAAATTGTGCGATGATTTTCGGGAAACAAAAAATTGGAATGCTTGTATTGGTTCTCATCTGGGTGTTCCTCGGACCTCTGAATACCGAGTTCTTTTCTGCTTATTTTTATGAAGGTGGATTGGAAGGAGACCGCAGTTTTCTGTTTATCGGTCCTTTGCAACCTGGTAGTGTATATGTGCCGCTCGTTGGATATCTTGGAAACCAAGCATTACTGTTGAAAATCTTCATTCACATCGTGCTTCAAAGTATCATTCTGTTTCTGTTAATTGGTCAGTGGCACCTCAGATTGTCACGACAATGGATGACAGTAGTCATTTCATTACTCGTGCTTTGCCTGCTGATCATAATCTCACCTTATGCGCTGGCGAACAACCAACAGACCTTTGACCGGAGTCACGATGCTGAGCTAGCCCAACATTATAAAACACCTTATCGGTTTCAGCCGAATCATAAAAATTTGGACTATACGATTCAAAAGATGAATTTAACTTTAAATCCTGTCGAAAATCAGATAGAGACGGATGCGGAACTGAAAATCCAGTCAGATCAGGCGCATATTGTCTTGTCTTTATGGCACGAGTACCACATCACATCCGTATCAGCCGGACAAAAAAAGTTGCAGTATAAACAGTACGGCGACTTTATTAGCATGTCGCTTCCTCCGCAGGCACGAACGCACACCGTGACGATCCGTTATCAACTCCACAACAGTCCTCATTTTCCGGTGACAGAGGAAGAATGGTATCTGCCGGCGACGACAAATTGGTACCCGGCCCGCCAAGTTGAGCCCATCAATCGTTTAGGCGTGGAGACGCTTGATCTGATTGTTGACCGATCTAATCTGATGAATGTGCGAATCACAGGTGAGTTGCCGAATGATCTCGTATCGAATTTAACAAGACAGGATGAAAATACGTACATAGGACGAGTATCAGGTGTGACGTTGCTTCGTGGGAACCTGTCGACCTATGAAGCTAGAGGGATCCAGATCGTAACGGATTCTTCCTGGTCCAATCCTTCGACTTATTGGTTGCCGGTCGAACAGGTACTGAAACATACAAATACAGTTATTCGGCGCACGTTTGGGAAAAAAGTGATTTTTCCGGATAAGGTGGTGCTTATTTCGCCGAACCTTGAGCGAAACAGTTTCTGTGATAGTCATCATTTGTTGTTGCAAGTGGGGACTAACCTCAGACTGGATCAAAGTTTAAATGAAGTGATTGCGGCCTATGTACCGGGCTTGATGTGGTCTGAGACATCAAGCCACGTCAAAATAGATCCAAAGTGGAAGCTGTTTAATGCCGCACTTGCCTACTGGTTGCAAATCGAACTGAAACTCGAACCGATTGAGATTGATTCATTTTATCTTCAACAAACCGGACGGGATATGAAGCAACTTAACGGTTGGATCAAAATGTTTTCTGATCGCAGTCATGACCAGCAGTTGGTGCTGTTACAGAAATGGTACCGTGAGTTGAATGCCAAGCAGAAGGGAGGGAACAGGGATGATTGAAGTGCAACATCTGTCCAAGTCTTACCGCAAAAAACACATTCTGCATCAAGTCTCGCTAGAAATCGAAGGTATCTATGGATTGCTTGGTCCAAACGGAGCCGGGAAAACAACATTAATGAAAATGCTCTGTGGATTGACGTCGATTACCGGCGGACAGATTGTGATTGACGGTCAATCCGTTGTCCGGAGAAAGTATGCCGATGTTTCCGATCGAGTCGGTTTCCTACCGCAAGATTTTAATGTCTATCCGACTTTAAAAGTGGAAGAAGTACTTCTTCATTTTGCTTTATTGCAAGGAATCATGGAGATGAACCAGCGGCAGGAACGGGTGGAGGAAGCATTGAGACGCGTCAATCTGCAAGACAAAGCACAAACACGGATGAATGAGTTGTCCGGATGGATGCGGCGTCGGGTCGGTATTGCGCAACTGTTGTTACGGAAACCGGAGATTTTAATTTTTGATGAGCCGACAGCTGGTTTAGATATCGAAGAACGGATTCGTTTTCGTAATCTGTTACATGAGTTGGGGGTAGACCACACGATTGTCATCTCCTCGCATCTCGTCGAGGACATCGAGTTCCTCTGTACAAAGATTGGGATTATCAAAGGTGGCTCCGTCCAGTTTGAAGGTACTCCGACCGAGTTAAAAGCACAAGCGGTTGGCTACCTCGGACAAGTTGACGTCATGGCAGAGGATCTTGGAAGGTGGATGCAGGATGAGCGTGTCGTACATTTAAATGAAAAAGGGGACGTCGTGGAAGTACGTTTTTTAGAAGACGAGGCGACTGGCATTTCTACAATCGAACCGAAGTTAATGGATGGCTACTTGATAGTCATGCGACGTGCTATATGAAGAAAAGGCAGATTCTCCATCACTTATTTATGTTCGATTGGAAACTGCACGGCGTCGCTGCATTACTTCCGGTGCTGGTCTTCCTTGTGTTGGAGGTGTCTGCGTTATCGGATTGCCTGACGTCCGGAATTCAAATCGTTCATACCGTGTTTATTCCGTGTGTGGCGTGGACCATTATGTTACACCTCCACCCTCTATTTGAAGAAGGAGCGTATCACACGTTAGTTTTGCAGTATCGAAAGTGGATTTGGATAGACGCAGGCAGGTTTTTCCTCGTTTATTTTGGTGGATACATCGTGTTGATGGCGACAATTCTCGAATTAGATTTTAGCGCCTTGCCATTTCTTGTATATGTTCATCATATCTTGTTGCTGTTGTTATTTTTATTTGTCGGGATGAGTCTGATGTTGTGGACTCAGAAGTTTGAATACGCGCTCGCCTTAATCTTGATGTACACCTTATTAGAAATCGTCACAAAAGGACAGTTCATGCCATGGCCACACGTTTTTCAGCTCGATGTTAATCTGACCGATCCTCTTTACCAATCCAAAGTTCAACGGGTTGGTGTTCTGACAATCCTTTTTGCCGGATTGTCGGGTATTCGATTATGGCAACGATCTTAAACAAAAACCGACTAAGAAGCCTTGCTCTTAAAGTTCTTCCGTCTCGACAATTTACCAGACAGAATCAATCCGCCGGAACAACCGATTTTGCTCGAGTTCATCACGTCTCATCAATCGTAAAGAGATAACGTGATGCGTGACATGTTTACGAGCTCTGTTCCTTTAAAGGTAAGTTGATAGATATCCGGCTTTGTCGTTTGGCGAAGAAAATTAAAATCGTACATAGCATCAAAGTGGTGAAAAATCGCAGTCATGATGAAACCGTGCGTGCCGATGACGAGCCGTTTTCCAGCGTTCTTTTGCAAAATCAACATCAATGCCTGAATTCCACGGTGCTGACAGGATTGAAATGTTTCCGAGCCGTCGCGAGAAAAATCGTGATCAGTAAACATCTGTTGGACGAGCGGATAGACGTCAGCTTGCGGCATCGTCTGGTGTTGTCCGGAAAAGGCACATTCCCGTAAGTTTTCTTCAATCAAGATGTCTTTCCCGAAATAATGCGCTGCCGCTTCAATCGTCAACAACGAACGCTGATAGGGACTGGAGAAAAACAGATCAATCTTTTTATCCTTTAAGTAGGTTGTGACGTGTTGTGCAGCCATTTGTCCGCCATCAGTTAAACCTCGTGTTCGTTCATCCAAATCGGTTTTCGGAGATTCAGCGTGCCTTACAAAGTAAACAGTTGTCATAGAAGCGGAACCCGCCTTTCTGTGATGGAGTAAAGTGATTGGTGAGGTAAAAATTAAAGGATACAGCTGACAAAGCAGATTAAAGCCCTACTTGATTAATTATGAGCCATTTCACAAAAAAGAGACATTCATTTTAACCTATGTGGAATGGGAACAAAGAGGTTGCTCTGGGATGCGTTTCAGAATCTATACTGAAGACGAACAGTACATTATCCCGCAAGGAGGAACACCATGCGCTTATTTGCCATTGATTTAGACGGCACGTTGTTACACTCAACTCATATAATTTCAGAACGAAATGTCTCAGCGGTCAAGCAATGCCAGAAGAATGGAGACATCGTCGTGATTGCGACAGGACGTGCCGCGTTTGACGCAGCGCACCTGTTACGGTTCCATGAACTCAATTGTCCAATCATCGGTTCAAACGGAGCAGAACTCCGGGCAGAATACGAAGGAGAACCGATACGGAAAAATACTTATGTTCCCTCTGATGAGAGTGAAGCCATCTTGAACTGCTTGCTGAAGCAGAACGTATATCTTCAAATTTACTTGGAAGATGAAATTCTGATGACGTATGACGCGACGGATCAGTTGATGAAAAAAATCAAAGAAGAACAAGGAACCAATCCGTCGTTTCAAGCTGACAAATTTCTTAAATCCGTGCACCCTCAATTGACGCAGTATGGCGTCCGGGAAGTAACGGATTTCTCTGATGTCAATTTCACGCAAGTCATGAAAATCATGATTGTCAGTCCGAAAGCAGTCGTACTTAAACAGATTCAAAATGACTTGTCGTCACGAAACTGCACCGTTACAAGCTCTGGCCCATTTAACCTTGAGGTGACGGCGAGCGGAAGTGATAAAGGAATGGCGTTGCAACAATTTGCTGAACGGATGGGAATTCTACTGACAGCAACCGTAGCGATCGGCGATCATCACAATGACTTGCCGATGTTTCGGGTGGCCGGGACAAGTATTGCGATGGGGAATGCGGAAGACACCGTTAAACGACTGGCGACTTACAAGACAGGACATCATGATGACGATGGAGTTGCCATGGCGTTAGAAACGTTCCGTTCGATTCAAGTCGGACATAAAGGAGTACAGGATGGCAAATATTACTGAAATCGCAAAGGAAGCCGGCGTTTCCCGCTCGACGGTCTCCCGTGTGTTGAACAATCAGCCGTATGTCATTGCTGAGAAACGGGAGGCCGTCTTACGGGCAATGAAGCAACTGGATTATCGGCCGAATCAAAATGCGGTTCATTTGTCGCGTGGCAAAACAAATGTCATCGGTGTGATGGTTCCGCAAATCAACCATCCGTTTTTCAGTCAACTGATCGAGGGCATCGGTATTGCCTGTGCCGAACAGAACATTTCGATGCTGATTCATCAAACGTTTAGTGACAGGGAACAGGAACAGCTGTCGTTTACACAACTGCGGCATAAACAAATCGACGGGCTGATCATCGGATCGTCAGTCAGTCCGCCGGAAGCACTTGAGCGTGTTCGACGCGATGGTCCGGTCGTAATCTGCGAACAGCGGGAAGAAAGTCTCGCGCAGGTCGCTGTTGATCATCAAAGCGGAGTCTTAGCAGTGTTATCTCATCTAGTGGAACGGGGGCATTCTTCTCTCGGACTGTGTCTCGGAAATCCGGCGAGCGGAGTTGGTTTGATTCGCCGTCATGCTTTCGAAGCGTTCGTTCAGGAACACGGACTACTCGTTTCGCCGGATTGGTATTTTGAGGAGAACTATTCCTTTGCCGATGGACAAAAGGTCATGAATCAGTTGTTGACGCTCACAGACCGACCAACTGCGATGATTGTCGGAAACGATTATGTCGCTGCCGGCATCATTCATCAGGCGAAACAAGAAGGTATTAAAATTCCGGATATGCTTGCTGTGACCGGCTTTGACAATCAGGCGATTGCGGAGGCAATGGGGATGACCACCGTTGCCCAACCGATTGAACGACTCGGAAAAGAAGCGGTCCAACTGCTCGATCGATTGGCTGCGGGAAAAGAGCCTCCCATCTGTCAGCCGATTCCACTCGAGCTGATTGTGCGTGAAACGACATGATACTTGAAAGTTGTAAAGCTTGTAAACGTAGCGGTTTATCTTCTCAAAGCGGTCATATTCAAAAGCGGTTGGTCAGGAGAGGATTATATGGAAATCTATCAATTTAAAAAAGAAGTGGGTAAGAAAATTACAAAGTTCGACTCTGATTTTGTGATGTCACGTATTACACAGACAGACAAAGTAGCACATATCGGATGTGTGCATTTAGATGAGGATGGATTAATCGGTTATCATCAGGCTGTTGTTTCTCAGCTTCTTGTAGTTGTAAACGGAGAAGGCTGGGTCAAAGGTGAGACGGATGAATATATCAAAGTTCATAGTGGGGAAGCCGTATTCTGGGATAAAGATGAATGGCATGAAACTAAAACAGATACGGGGTTGACTGCAATCGTTATAGAAAGCGAAGAGCTAATCACTTCATCATTAACATCTTTGAAGAAAATATAAGTGTTAACTAAATATGAAAAACTTTTAAAACCATCTTAGTTCAGTTACTTTACATAAAATGCTTTCGTTTGTACAGTTTATCTTCAATCCACAGCCAAACCCGGGTGCCGAGGTACACATTTCCGACCGTGACGACAAAGAGGATACCGAGCATGATGATGCCGCTCTGATCAAAAGTAAGAAGCGATTGGAAGATTGTAAAGACGGCGATTAACAGAAGTGGGACGGTAATACTGAGCCAAACAGAAAAAAATAAAAGTGGTTTCCACATACAAATCTTCCTTTCGTCTTTCATTTCTTCTTTTAGTATATGACGAATTTTAATATTAAGTGCAAAATTTAACGAAAAAAAAGAAAAGCCAAGGGAGGATGTCTCGTAACGAGAGGGTCTTCCTTTTGTATTTATGCAACCGATTGCATCCGTATTCGATTAAAGCAGCAGATTAAATGAATCGTTTCTCTTGCAAAAAACTAGTTTTTATTTCTTAGGTTTTGTGTAAAAATAGAGGACAACAAACTGAGAGAATTTTTAGAAAAATGAACGAATATATTATCTAATTTTTTGGATAAAAGAGAAAATCGTCGTTTTTCAAATTCTAAATAATTTATTTGCTTTAAGCCTGGAGGGGAAAGTATGAAAGTGTTGAAGATGTGGAACCAAATCAGTTTAGTGAAACAAATTGCAATCGGCTTGATTCTTGGTATTATTTTAGCTGTATCGATTCCTGAAGCCGCAAAATCCTTAACGATTTTTGGAACACTGTTTGTTTCCGCGTTGAAGGGAGTTGCACCGGTCCTGGTCTTCTTCCTCGTCATGGCGTCGATTGCCCAGCATAAAAAAGGACAGCAGACGAACATGAAGTCAATCGTCTTTTTGTATCTTCTCGGTACGTTCTTAGCAGCAATCGTGGCAGTCGTGTTTAGCTTCCTGTTCCCGGTAGATATTACTCTGACTCAAAATACAGAAGAACTGACTGCTCCGGGGAATGCCGTCGAAGTTCTCCGGACGCTCGTCTTGAATGTGGTCGACAATCCAGTCAACGCGTTAATCAATGCGAACTACATCGGTATTCTAGCATGGGCCATCGTCTTAGGGTTAGCGCTTAAAAATGCTTCGGATACGACGAAGACGTTCATCTCGAATTTCTCGGACGCGATCGCTAAAGTGGTCGGATGGATCATCAAGCTCGCTCCGCTCGGTATCATGGGGCTTGTCATCGGAGCGATCACGGAAAATGGTCTCAGCTCTTTGCTTAGTTATCTCAATTTATTACTCGTCTTGATTGGTTCTATGCTCGCTGTTGCACTGATCATCAATCCGCTGCTTGTATTCATCAATGTTCGTCAAAATCCTTATCCGCTTGTCTTCAAATGTCTTCGTGAGAGCGGCATTACGGCTTTCTTCACACGGAGCTCGGCAGCAAATATTCCGGTCAACATGGAACTCTGTAAGAAGCTTGGCCTTGATAAAGAAACATACGGGATTTCCATCCCGCTCGGTGCGACAATTAACATGGGTGGCGCGGCAATTACGATTTCCGTCTTAACGCTCGCAGCGGTAAATACGTTAGGCATCCAAGTCGATCTTCCGACAGCGATCATCTTAAGCGTCCTGGCTGCGGTCTGTGCGTGCGGGGCTTCCGGTGTCGCAGGCGGATCACTCCTCCTGATTCCGCTCGCATGTAGTCTATTCGGTATTTCAAATGATATAGCGATGCAGGTTGTAGCCGTCGGTTTCATTATCGGAGTCTTGCAAGATTCGTTTGAGACAGGTCTTAACTCTTCGACAGACGTTCTGTTTACGGCGACAGCTGAATTCAAAAAACGTTTAAGAGAAGGGGAACAACTGTCAATCAACCGATCGGTCATGGCTGCAGAAACAGCTGAAAAAGTCGTCAATAGCTGACTCGATTGTAAATAGTATCGGTGATGCTACAAAAAAAGGTTAAAACCACCCGAATGGGATGTGTTTTAACCTTTTTTCTTTAGACGGATCGGCCAGCCTTGATTGACATGGATGTCGTATTCCAAGAATGGGTGTTGACAGGGCCGCTCAACGTTAGCGTGAGGAAATGGTATCGGTAGGGAGCATCATCTGCCTGAGTAAAATATTTGGGTTTTTTTTCATAAATGAAACTTAATAAAGGAAAATATCGTATTTGTTAGTAGTATAATGTTTTTATGAAACGAACCGAGCTACTAATAGAACACGATACATATCTTGGAGGAAATATTTATGACCTTACCATTCATCGGTCTTGTTGCCGGTCTCTTCTTATTGATAGTAGGAACGTACTTCATCCGGTCGAAGCATGCGAAGCAGACGCCGTTAGAGGGAAATGGGAGTTACGTCGACAACATCGATTCATTCGTGTTCGGCATTCTACTCTCAATCGGAACGATCATTTTTTGTTCGTTGACCGTCAGACAGTACGGTTATATATGTATCGCAGGAGGACTGTTCGTACTGTACTATGTCAATTCTGTCTGGTAAACGATTGAGATGAGGAATTGACTCATTTTGGAAGTAGTACATAAATCGAAGTAAAGGGAGAGCACAATGATTCAATTATTAAAACAAATCGACAATCAAGTGCACCACATCGTCTATCACCAGGAAGGACGAATATTGTTTTACCGGGAAGGGATTGCCCGCAAAGAACAGATAAAGAATAGTGAAGACATGATGGAAATCAATGAAGAGTCGTCGACTGTCCGCGTACCCTGTCGAAATACGATTGTCGCCTATCGTCAGAAAAAAGAATGGATTCGTGAGAAGCTGGAAGACGGCTATATGCGCTCAACGTTTTCGCAATCAGAAGCGATTGAATACCGCGCAGATCGACGGATCATTCAATTACGCATGTTGAGCGCTGTTCTCGTCATGTTGAGCGGATTACTGACGCTGACAGGTATCTTGCCAATCCCGGGTATATGACGCTCGTCGTTCTGATGATTTTCTATCCGATGCATCTCGAAGGGAAATCAGTACGTGAGCGCTTTTATCGCTGGTCAGGAGTACTTTTCCTGTTTGCGTTAGCTGGCTCATCGCTGATGCTCGCCAGTCAGTATGGTCTTGACGGACATGCTGGCACACGGTGCAGAGCGGGATCATCAGGATGCAAAAGGGCGAACGGCGCTCGACTTTGCATTGAAACACCGGTATTCGGAAATCATTAAGCTGTTACAAACCATACATAGGGGGAAATAAGATGAAAAAATGGATTGGTCTCATTATTCTTGTACAAACGATCTTGTTTGGCATGCTGATTATCCAACTCGACAAAATGACAGACACGATTGCGGAAGCAGGCGCATATATCGCTACGAATGAGGGGGATCTTGTTTGGGGAGGCGGTCTTCCGGTAATGGATTATGTCTTATTTGGCATCTTGATCATTGTCGGCATCTATCTCCTCATCCCGGAAGATAAATTAAAGTGAAAACGGTTAAAAAGTGTAGGTCGACTCAAATGTCAAGTGATAAAATAAAGAATGGGATATTTATCCTTATATATACTTAATTTAAAAGGGTCGGTTCATATGAAAAAAGTAACATTACGGAATGTGTTAGCAAGCGGTGTCGTTCGTTCTGCTTCTTGAAGAAGCGGTCAAAGGCATTAACAAGATGTTTGACGTTCGTCTGCACAGACATGCTATCGACTTCCTTCAGCCAGTCGAACGCCTGCTTCAACAACGGAAGTTCTTTTGAACAAGAACCGTAAGACATTCCTTTACCTGTCGCTTTATACGTCTCATCCCACTTCGCTAAAAAGTGGTTGAAGACGAAGCGCGAACAACCGATCGTCTTCGCAATCAGGATTTCCTGTTCTTTTGTCGGGTAGATTCTGAATTTGTAGGCCTTGTGTGTCAACATGATGTTCACCTCCTTACAACGGATATACCCGAAAGAGAGGGTGGCGATTCATCTCCTACTTTCACTCGGGCTTCACCAGGACCGTTTAGAAGTGGGCGTATTCTCACCTGATTTTGATAAAAAAGTCGAGTCGTATAAAAAAGACTATGCAGCTGCGGTCAAAGAAGTCAAAGCACTAAAAAAATTCATTCCTGAAGTGAACACGGCGAAGGAGAAAAAGATAACGGATCGACGTGTCGCGGCCTTGAAGAAAGAAACGGCGCGCTTGAAGGCGAAATCAAAAGCGTTGTTAAAACAGGGCCAAGCCCTGTACAAAGTCATCACAAACTATGAGCAACAACAAATCCTCTCGTTTGAAAGCCGGTACGGTTCAATCAGCGAAGTGTTGACGCTGATCAGCTACCGTGACTATCTCACGCGCTTGGACAACTATATAACGGAAAACCATTACAGCAAGGATGCAAAAGCGGATATTATCGACCTTAACAGTGAACGGATGTTAAACGCGCGGGAAGAATCGTCAGAACGGTTAGGGGACACGCGTGGCAAGATGTTCCTGTTGATTTACGCCGGTAAATTCGAAGAAGCGAACGAACTCTTTACGTATGCGAAAGACACGATCGTCGTCGAGGAAAACGCCCGATTAGACGCATTGTACACGAAAATCATTGAACGGTATATGAAGAAGTAAATATAAAACAGCATCCTGCCGGGATGCTGTTTTTACGTAAACAAACAGGAAAGGAAGAATCATTCTCCCTTTCCTGTCATCAATTATTTTCCTGGCTTTGTTTTATAGAAACTGTAGAAGACGCTGATCAGGATGACGAGGACGATCGTACCGAGCGACATCCAGAGTGGCATTTTGTAGACATCACCGAGAATCATCTTCGCTCCGATGAAGACGAGCATGAAGCTGAGACCGTGCTTCAGGTAATAGAAGCGGTCGATCAGGTTCGCGAGGACGAAGTAGAGACTGCGGAGTCCGAGGATTGCCATGATGTTCGCATAGAAGATGATGAACGGGTCACGCGAATAGGCAAAGCTTGCTGCGACCGAGTCGACGGCGAAGACGATATCCGAGATTTCGATGAAGATCAACGCGATCAACAGCGGTGTGAAGAACAATTTGCCGTTGATTCGCTGCGTAAACTTACCGGACGAGATGTCTTGTGTGATTGGCAAACGTTTTTCAAGCCAATGGACCGTCTTGTTCTCTTCAAGCGACGTTTCCTGCCCGATGTTCTTAAACATCATGTAACCGGTGTAGACGAGGAACGCACCGAAGATGTAGTAGACCCAGGCGAAGTTCTCAAGGAGCGACACCCCGGCGACGATGAAGATGACGCGGAAGAGAATGGCACCGAGAATGCCCCAGAACAGGACTTTGTGCTGATACTTCAACGGAATCGCAAAGTACGCAAAGACGAGTGAGAAGACGAAGACGTTATCAATCGCAAGTGCCTTTTCGATGAAATAGACGCTCGTGTACTCAATGGCAGCGTCGCTGCCTTGCGCATAAAATAACCAACCGCCAAAGGCGACGGCGAGTCCGATCCAGACGAACGTCCACGTCCAGGCTTCGCGGAGCGAGACCTCATGAGCTTTCCTGTGAAATACGCCAAGATCCAGTGCGAGCATGATGAAGACGATCGCTAAAAATACAATCAATAGTGTCAACAGCGCTTCCTCCTTTTAAGTGGTGTTCTGTTCATATTTAAATTATAGGTTCAAATGAACTTAAAGTAAAGAAGGAAGTGTGCTGCTTTTGTTTATAAAATCAATCAGACACTTTTTCGTCTTAAAATCAAAAGGGGAGATTGGTATGGAAAAAACAAGTGCCATCAACAAAACCGCCTGGGAATACCGGGCTTATGAATTTTGGAATCAACGCGATGGATCGCCGGCGGACAAGGCGAAAGCAATCAGGAACGACCCGAAAGCGAGTCTGAAGAAACATCAGCACTTGTTTAAAGAGGTTACCGGCAAAAAAAATTGCCAATCTCTGCGGATCGAACGGGCGCAAAGCGGTTCCGCTGGCGTTACTCGGTGCTGACGTCACGGTCTTCTACATCTCGGAAGAAAACCGCCGTTATGCGCTTGAGCTTGCCGCCTGTGCCGGGACGCACCTCGAGTATATCGTTGGAGATATCTATGAAATTAATTTGAAGACGTACCGGCATCAGTTTGATGTCCTGTATCTTGAAGGCGGGACATTACATTATTTTCATGACCTGGAGGCATTCACGGCGATTTTGTTTGCCTTGCTCAAGCCGGGCGGGAAGCTGATTTTAAGCGACTATCACCCGATCAAACATTGTATTGATGAAGACACGTACATCCCGCGTTATTTCGATCAGGATGTGTACGAAGACAAAATCGCCTATCAATCACATTTTGATCCCGCTGAGCAAACGGAGTTTCCGAAAGTGATGCTGCGGCACTATACGATGAGTGAGATCGTAAACACGGTCATCCGGAACGGCTTCACCCTCGCACAATTGGACGAGCACCGGGGCTGGAACGGCGAAAACATCCCGTGGGAATTCACGCTCGTCGCGACGACATAAAACCCGGCATCCATTTACGGATGCCGGGTTTGTTTTTCGATGGCGTGAAAGATGGGCTGCAAACTCTCGCCGATTGGTGTCAGACGATAGATGGATGCCGGTCGTTCGATGACTCCGCGTTGTTCGAGTTGCGCGAGACAAACGGTCAACTCAGGTGTGGAATGTGCTGATCCGACTGCTGTCAGTTGTTCGAAGGAACAGGGAGCTTGCAACAGCACCCGAATAATCTGCATCTCGAACTTGGTCCCGAGGATCTGGACCGTATGGTCAAGTGCGCGTATATCAGATGTCATGTGATACACCTCCTCAACGTAACGGCGGGAAGTGCGGCAAAACATAGGTTCCGAGTTCATCAATGACCTCTTCCGCCGATCGTTCACTGTCGAACAGGGCGAAGAAAAGGTGATTGACACCTAGATCACGGTAGAGATGGAGCAGTTCAATCAAACGATTGCGTCCGATTCGGAATCCAAGTCGGATCGGTGTCGGTTCTTCATCCGGATCAGCAGATAGATCGAGATGCATTGGCATCGAAAACGGGCGGAACCGGGTTATTCCGGCGTCTTGACTCGTCCGGCGCCAATCCTCAATCGCTTTTGCCTGTTCCAAAGGTCCTTGCGGATAATACATCCAGCCGTCCCCGTTGGTTGCAAGCCAGTCCATGTTTTGTTGGGCAAACCCGGTAATCATCGTCGGAATCCGCTTCTGTGGTCGCGGCACGAGTGTCGCACCGGTGACGTCGCCGTACTCAGACTGAATCGTCGGGTAGTCCGTATACAATGCTTGCTCCATCACGCGTAACGCTTCTTTAAACTGGACACCCCGACTCGGATGATCAATTCCGAGACCATGAAAATCCGCTTGCCGGTCGCCGGACGAAACACCGAGTATCAGCCGTTCCGGGAACAGTGCGTCAATCGTCGCGAGTTCTTTGGCAGCCCGTAACGGGTGACGGAGCGGCAGGACCAAAGCAGATGTTCCGAGGGCAATCTGTTTCGTCTGACTGAGTAGGTGAGTACCATAAATCAACATGTCATAAATTTGACCGACGGCAGGATCAAAAAAATAAGGATCTTTCAACAGCACGTCGCGTAACCAAAGGGTTGTAAAACCAAACAGATCGGCTTTTTGTGCCAGCTCGATTTGTTTCGCGAGGGTCGGTGTCTGCATCTTAAAATTCTCCAGCGGAATGTGGAGACCGAGCGTCAGCTCACCTTCCCGGTACATCCGCTGGTAACTGGTATGATTGTCAAACATGAAATTTCCTCCTTACTGGTGTTCGAGACGACGGGAGACGGCAGTCAAAATGACGGCGAGAATGACCATGATGCCACCGACCCACGGTGTGTGAACGAGTCCAATCGTGTCGGCGACAAGTCCGCCGATCGTTGCACCAAGGGCGATCCCGATGTTAAAGGCGGAGATGTTTAACGCAGACGCGACATCAACGGCAGCCGGGACATATTTTTCAGCGAGCTGAACGATATAGAGTTGCAGTCCCGGGACATTCATGAACGCAAGAAGTCCCATCAAGATGATGCCGATGATACCGGCGACTTTAAACGGAATCATGAATGACAAGGCGATCATGACGATGGCGTGCAAAATGAACATATAGAACAATGCTTTAATCGGATTGCCGTTGGCGAGTTTTCCACCTGCTGCGTTGCCGATCGCGACGGCAATGCCGTAGACGAGCAGGATGATGCTGATCAGGCTCGGACTGATTTTCGTGACGTCCTGCATGATCGGCGTCAAGTAGGTGAAGGCGACAAACGTTCCACCGTAACCAAGCGCAGTGATTAAGAAACCGAGCATCAAGCGCCCGTTCGTCAACAATTTAAACATGTCGGAAAACTTCGCTGGTGGGGATTGTTTCAAGTCTTTTGGAATTAAGAAGAAACTGGCGATGATTGAGACAAGACCTAATGCGGCTACTGCGAAGAACGTCGCGCGCCAACCGAACGCTTGACCGATGAACGTACCAAGCGGGACGCCGGTAACCGTTGCGACCGTCAGTCCGGTGAACATCAAGGCGATGGCACTGGCTTTTTTATCTGCCGGTACGAGCTGAACGGCAATCGTCGCACCAATCGAGAAGAAGACACCGTGCGAGAATGCGGTGATAAAACGGGCGACGATCAACAGTTCAAAACTGGGAGCGACGGCAGAGACGAGATTACCGGCTATAAAGATGACCATCAATGCCATCAGTAACGTTTTCCGGTTCATCCGGTTCGTTAAAGCAGTCAGAATCGGGGCACCGACGGCGACGCCAATCGCGTAACCGGAAATGATCAACCCGGCAAGAGTGATGCCGATATTTAAGTCACCGGCGATGGCAGCAAGCAATCCGACCGGGACGAATTCTGTTGTTCCGATGCCGAAAGCGCTGATTGCGAGGGCAAGCAGGGCGAGGCGACCGTTTTTAGGAACCTGTTCCTGTTCGGAACGGGGGTTTAATTGATTCATGATAATTCCTCCTAAGGTTGAAATGAATAAAAAACAGTTTGTTGCCGGCAGACCGGGCCCAGTCTGCTTGATGAAAAGGAGAAGCTTCTGCATCCCATCATAGAATGGCAAGTTGAATTAAGGAAGTACGCACTTTCAAGTACCATAGGCACTAAAAAGTACCTTACCTACTTTCATCAAATCAATGGACGAAAGCAACTTGTACTTTCTGTTGACAGTTGTTATCATAAACCCATCAAATGCACTTGAGAAGTACACACTTTTAAGTACGATAGTCACTAAAAAGTACCTGTCCCGCTGTACTCCAAGAATCGAAAGGAAGAATCAGCATGGCCTATAACATTCCGGTCGAAGCGACGCTGCAAGTCATCGGAGGCAAATGGAAAGTCGTCATCATGTGCCATCTCATCAAAGGGGAACGCCGCACGAGTGAGTTGAAAAAGCTGATGCCGAACATCACGCAAAAAATGTTGACGCAGCAATTGCGCGAGCTTGAACAGGACGGTGTCATCATCCGGACCGTCTACGAACAAGTCCCACCGAAAGTCATCTATTCCTTATCCGACTACGGTTGGTCATTGCGTCCGATTCTCGACGCCATGTGTGCGTGGGGTGAAGGACATATCGATTTGACGGGTGAGGAAGTCGTTTCTTCTTAAAGAACAGCTACATGACAACACAAAACGACCGTCCTGATTTCAGGCGGTCGTTTTTGTTAGTACGATTGAAGTGTTTGACCGTGCGAAAGGATTAGAGATTAAAACGGCAAATTCCTTATTAAGGAAATTCATTTCTTAATAGGAGGTGGTCCGTTTATGCTGTCTGTCGATGCATGGTTTTACATTTATTTTGCAACTGGAGCAGTGGTTGTTTTTCTCATCGGTTGCGGGATTGCCAAGAAAACACAAAAGCAGGACAGTGGCTTTTCGTTTATCCTGCTGATGAGCGTGGTGTTGTTTGCGGCTCTAGCTTACTGGTTCAACGGTGCGGCTAAAGAAGTGTTCATGGGAACATTACCTTGGCTGATCAATCTCATATTCGGCGGCGTACTTCTGATCATGTTCCTTGCCGGTTCGAAAATGATGTTCAAAAGAATATAAAGGTCAGTTGCAATCGACGGACGGTTTCTTTCATAGGACCATCCGTATGTACGTGGTTAAAGAGGGTGACGACTCCCTCGTCGTTCGATGACGAGAATGTGATCCGTGATTTCTTCCGGTTCGTCGTCGAACGGATCATACGTGATTCGTTCGGACAACCGGATTTGGTATTGCTCCAAACCCTCGATGGTTTGCAAATAGTCCGGCAATCTTTCGGTCAGATCCGTTAACGTTGAATCGGTAAAAGGAAAATTATCGTCGTTCGGATTATTTGTATGGATGAAAACCGCGTCCGATCCTGCATCCAGCTGGGACAGTTCGATCCAGAGCTGGTACGGTTGTCCCCACGTTTGAAGAGCGGTGTTTAACTCATCCATCAGATGAAACAAGGCCTGGACATGTGCTGTTCGCATCTTAAGGTGACCGTTTCCGTGTCCGTCAAAATCGAGGTGGACGTGCCAAAAATCGAACCAGCTGTCAGGACTGAAATCGAGCGGATGGGCGCTGAGTTGTTGTTCTTTTTGAAGATTTCGGAAGTAGCGCCGTTTGCCTCTGAATTTTTTCATCTGGATCAATCCTTTCCGACTATAAATATTCTTATGGATGTTTGCTTGAAATGTTATTTGTCTAATGCCTGACGGCTCCTTATACTTAAAGTATCGCAGGAAAAGGAGCGAACACAATGATAGATTTTGAATGGTACCGGAGCTTCATCCATGTGTACCAACAACGTTCGGTCTCAGCGGCCGCACGGATTCGGTTTTTGACGCAACCCGCCGTTAGCCAGCATATCGCGGCCCTCGAGGCGGAATTGCAAAGCTCGTTGTTCATTCGCGCCCCGCGGCAGATGGTTCCGACTGATGCCGGCAAGGAGCTGTATACGCAAGTCGTCGGTTTGATTGACCGCTTGGAAGAACTGTCGCTCGAAATGAAATATGTCGCAGGTGAACAAGTGCGTCCGCTGTTGAAGTTCGGTGGACCGACCGAGTTCATCACCCACGAAGTGATTCCGGTCCTGCCGCTTGATCTCGCCCAGTACATCGGCGATTTCGGCTTGACCGACCAATTGCTGAAGCGGCTCGCCATAGGTGAACTCGACTTTGTCATCTCGACGAAACGAATCGAGGAACCGGGTATTCAGTATGTCCCGATTGCTGACGAAACCTTTTTCCTCGTCGCCCCTTACGCCTGGGAACAACCGGACGATGATTTGAAGAGCTGGATGGATCGACAGCCGTGGATCAGTTACGGACTCGAACTGCCGATCATCCGCCGTTATTACCAGACACAGTTTGGAGAACGGCCGGACATTCGACCGGAGATGGTGTTGCCGAACGTCGATGCCATATTAAAAGCTGTTGCTTCTTCGCATGGTGTCAGTGTGTTGCCGGATTATTTGATTCGTCAAGCGCTTAAAGACGAAACGATTCAAGTCATCGCACCGGAACGTTTTGCGACGAACCACATCTACATGGCGTACCGGACGGAGTCGCGGCATGATCCGTTGATACTCGATATTTTAGCTGCCCTGCAACATAAAAAGTAGGATCCAATTGGGGATCCTACTTTTTTAATGAAAGGTATTAAGTTCTGCTCGAAATTACATGATTTCGTCTAAGAAAGTCAGTTTCCGGTCAAGAACCAACGCTGCAGTCTGTGTCCGGTACGTTTGATAATGATTTGAGGCGATATGTGCATCAAAGGCGAGCTGATCCTGCCACTGTTCGTAAAAGACGAAGTGGTCTGATGCACCGGTTTCACGGTGGAAGGTATACTGCAGACAACCGGCTTCTGCACGGGACGGGGCGATGACTGCTTTGACGGCATCAAGGAACGCGTCACCTTGCCCTGGCTTGACCTGAATCTGGGCGATGAGAATAACCATTGCTTTTATCTCCTTTCATAAATGGGACCCGCCTGAATATAGGCGGGTCCCTTGTGGATTAGTTAAGCGTCTTGATGACGGCATTTGCGACGGCAACTGTAGATTGCGGGTTTTGACCGGTTACAAGATTCCCGTCGACTTGGACGTTTTCTGTGAAGTTGTCGGCGACGATGATGTTCGCACCAAGTTCACGGAGACGTGTCTCAAGCAGGAACGGCATGTAGATGTCGAGTCCTGTCGCGCGTTCTTCTTCATCCGTGAATGTTGCGATTGTTTTACCGGAGACGAGTGGTGTTCCGTCTGTCAATGTCGCACTGACGAGTCCAGCTGGTCCATGGCAGACGGCAGCAATCGTTTTACCCGCTTCAAACAACGTCCGCAGTGCGTGGTTCAAGGCATCACTGTTTGGTAAATCAAACATCGTCCCGTGACCACCCGGCATGAAGATGGCATCAAACGCGCTGAAGTCTCTGATGGATTTCAGGTCGAGTGTGTTTTCGAGCAATGGAGCCGTCGCTTGAATGTCTGCCGGTACTTCGTCTTCGAGGCTGCGGGCGTCGATTGGCGAAAGTCCACCGTTTGGACTGGCGACCGTAATCGTATAGCCTGCTTTTTGGAACGCAACATAGGCTTCACCGAACTCGGATAACCAAATGCCGGTCGCATGTCCTTCTTTCATTTCGCTGGCGTTTGTGACGACCATTAATACGTGTTTACTCATGTTTATTTCCTCCTTGGATGTGTTCAGTGATTCGCTACGTGATTAGAATAGCGCGTAGTTGATGTAAAAACAAATTAATAAAAATAGAGCTATCCATAAATAAATTTATAGATAAGTTTGTAGAAAAGGAAAACGTCTATAGAAACAATATTTTAATTTGATTACGCTTTCAAATAAAACATTGTTTCTATTCAAAGTGCTTGTTATACTAACGGTGAACGCAGGGGAAGTACCAACGGCGATTAGAAAACGCTAAACAGTGGATGTAAAAGCAGGTCAAGCAGGGGTTAAAACAAAAGGGGAGCTGAGCACATGGGACAGAAACTCAACTGGACGGCAACACTCGGATTGACGACGGCGCTACTCGCTGCGTCGCTACCGATGCAACCGGTCGCGGCGGAAACGACAACCTCCGTCACGGAGCGGGTCGACGCACAACTCGATCAGATGACGCTCGAACAGAAAATCGGACAAATGATCATGCCGGATTTCCGGCTGTGGGACGGGGGCGACCATACGCAGCTGGCACCGGAAGTCGGACGGGTCATCGACCGGTTTGATTTAGGCGGCGTCATCTTGTTTGCGGAAAATGTCAGTGCAACGGAACAGACGACGAAACTGGTCCATGACTTGCAGGAAGTCATCAAAAGTGACGCGAGTAACGACATTCCGCTGTTCGTGACGATTGACCAGGAAGGCGGCATCGTGACACGCCTCGGGACGGGGACGAATTTACCGGGCAACATGGCAATCGGGGCGACCCGCAGTCCGGCTTATGCGGAAGCGGCAGGCGGTATCATCGGGTCCGAGTTGAAGGCCCTCGGCATCAACGTCAACTTTGGTCCGGTCCTAGACGTCAACAACAACCCGGGCAATCCGGTCATCGGCGTCCGCTCGTTTTCGAGTAATCCGAACCTGGTTGGGGAACTCGGTTCGGCGATGACACACGGCATCCAGGAGCAAGGGGTCGTTGCGACGGCGAAACACTTCCCGGGACACGGGGATACGGCGGTCGATTCGCATTACGGTCTGTCGGTCGTCGATAAATCACTTGAAGCATTACAACAGCTTGAACTGATTCCGTTTAAACGGGCGATTGCGGAAGGCATCGACATGATCATGACGGCACATATCGGCATGCCGCAAATTGAAGATGAGGTCGTCGAGTCAAAACAAGGGACGTTCCCGTTACCGGCGACGTTGTCGGATGACGTCATCACCGGTGTCCTGCGCGAAGAACTCGGCTATGACGGACTTGTCGTCACCGATGCCTTGAACATGCAGGCGATTGCCGACAACTTCACGGAGTCGGAAGCCGTCATCAAGACGTTTCAGGCCGGGGGCGATATCGCCTTGATGCCGACGATTTTAAGATCTGCGAACGATCTGACGAAACTGGAGACGATTTTTGACGATGTGATTGCAGCCGTTGAAGCCGGTCAATTATCGGAAGCAACGATTGACGCATCCGTCGAACGAATTTTGACACTCAAAGCAAAACGCGGCATTTGGAACGAAACAGTCGACGCGGCGACGCTCGACGAAAAACTCGTACAAGCAAAAACGGTCGTCGGCAGTCCGGAGCATAAAGCACTTGAACGAGAAATGACGGAAGCCGCGGTCACGCTCGTCAAGAATGATAAGAAAACACTGCCGCTCAAACCGAAGAAAGGCGAGACGATCCTCGTCCTGTCACCGGCAAAAGATCAGACGGACAGTATGGTCAAGACGATCCGGTCGCTTGAGAAAAACGCCGGTAACCTGAAACACGTCAACATCGTGACGGAAAATTATACGGCGTCGACGCCGCACCTGGATCAAAATCCGAATCTGCAGGAAAAGCTGGATGCGGCGGACTACATCATCGTCGGCTCAAACGTCAACAACAGTGACAAGCTGAAAGCGACGGCGGCGGATCATTATGTACCGGCGGAAGTCTTCCGTCAGGCGAAACGGACCAACACACCGTCCGTCCTGCTCAGTCTCCGGAATCCGTATGATGTCGCCGTGCAACCGGACGCGAAAGCGCAACTGCTTGTCTACGGTTTCAAAGGAGATCCGAATGGACCGGATTCGGAAGCCGGGAACACGAAATCGGCCGGACCGAATTTACTGGCAGGAATCCGTGCCATATTTGGTGAAGTGAAACCACAGGGAAAACTGCCGGTCGATGTCCCGAAATTTGAGGACGGTCTGTTTAAAGAGGCGCTTCATCTCGAGTTTGGAGACGGGTTCCGGAACTGGAACCGGTAAGTGTAAAGGGAATAGGTGAGCTCAATCAATCGGATTGGGCTTTCGCTATTGACTTTTTTTGCAATAAAATTTTAATGATTTGTTAAGTGGAGTAAACTAAAGTTTTTTAAGGGTTACATAGTGAGTAGAGAGGGTGTTGACGATGTTAGATAAATTAGCGACAGAACGACGAAACGCACGAACGATGCACCTGGACGACATGGCGGTCGAAGAGGTTCTGCGTGTCATGAATGAAGAAGATACGACAGTTGCGAGCATCATCCGACAAGAGATTCCGGTGATTGCAGAAGTCGTCAAACAGATCATTACGTCGTTTCAGGCCGGTGGGCGCCTAATCTACATTGGAGCCGGGACGAGCGGACGACTCGGTGTCCTCGACGCGGCGGAATGTGTGCCGACGTTCGGTGTCTCGCCGGACATGGTCGTCGGACTGATTGCGGGTGGCGAACGGGCACTGATTCAAGCCGTCGAAGGGGCGGAAGACAGTCAGACGCTTGCCGTCGAAGATTTACAGGCACTTAAAGTAAACGTAAACGACACCGTCATCGGCATCGCTGCGAGCGGACGGACACCGTATGTCATCGGCGGACTGGATTATGCACACGAAGTCGGTGCGACGACGGCTGCCCTGTCCTGTAACAAACAAGCAGTCATCAGTAAGCACGCGCAGTACAAGATTGAAGTCGAAACCGGACCGGAAGTCTTGACCGGTTCGACTCGACTCAAGGCAGGCACGGCACAAAAACTTGTCCTGAACATGATTTCGACGGCGGCGATGATCGGCGTCGGAAAGGTGTATCAAAACTTGATGGTCGACGTCCAGTCGACGAACGAAAAGTTAGAAGTCCGTGCGAAACGGATGATCGTCGAAGCGACCGGGGTTGACGGAGAGACGGCAGCGCGTACTTTCACTTCGGCGAACGGTCACGTCAAGACGGCGATCGTGATGATTTTAGCCGACATATCGTATGATGAAGCAGTCGAACGCTTGCACCGCGCAAACGGATTCGTCCGTGATGCACTTTAAGGGGGGATAAAAGATGAAAAAAGAAGAAATCTTGGCGGAAGCCATCCTCGCACAGGTCGGGGGAACGGATAACATTCGGCAACTTGCCCACTGCATGACACGGGTCCGGTTGTCGCTGAAAGACCCGACGAAAGCAGACATCGAGGCACTTAAACAAATCGACGGTGTCATGGGTGTCATCGATGACGAGACGTTACAACTCGTCGTCGGACCGGGGACGGTCAACCGGGTCGCGGATCATCTCAGCCGCACGACAGGACTTGCAATCGGTGAGGAATCGGTCGACGAAAACTTGACGTTCGAGGAACGGGCCGCGATCGAACGGCAAAAAGTTAAAGAGAAACAAAAGTCCCCGTTCAAGCGCTTCTTACGCCGGATCGGGAACATCTTCATCCCGCTCATCCCGGGACTGGTCGCATCCGGAATCATCAACGGCGGAGCGAACTTCGCGAAGAATGCCGGAGTCGATGCAACAGTGACCTGGATGCAGATTCTATTGTTACTCGGAAGTACCGTCTTTGCCTACTTAGCGATCCTCGTCGGCTGGAACACGGCGAAGGAGTTTGGCGGCACACCTGTCCTCGGAGCGATTGCCGGCGGGATTCTATTTAATCCGTTACTCGTCGACATCGTTATTTACGGGGAACCGCTCGTCGTCGGTCGGGGTGGGTTGTTTGGTGTCATCTTTGCCGCCTGGCTGATGACCTATCTTGAAAAACACATCCGCCGCTTCATGCCGGTCTCGATCGATATCATCTTTACACCGCTGTTTACGGTCTTGATTGTCGGCTTTACGGCACTTTATGCAATCATGCCGGTCGCCGGCATCTTGTCCGACGGCATCATGTTAGGCATCAATGCAACGCTTGAAGTCGGTGGACCACTCGCCGGTGCCGTGCTCGCCGGATTCTTCCTGCCGCTCGTCATGGTCGGTCTCCATCATGGCTTGACACCGATTCATTTGGAGCTCCTGAACACGATTGGCGATACGCCACTCTTACCGATTCTCGCGATGGCAGGTGCCGGACAAGTCGGGGCGGCACTGGCGATTTTCGTCAAGACGCGGAATCAGCGTTTACGTAACATCATCAAGGGGGCGATTCCGGTCGGTTTCCTCGGAATCGGTGAACCGCTATTGTACGGGGTCACGTTGCCGCTCGGTCGTCCATTCTTGACGGCTTGTATGGGAGCGGCCGTCGGTGGCGCGTTCCAGGCGACGATGAAGACGACGGCGCTTGGAATCGGTGTATCCGGTCTATCATTGACACCGTTGATTGATAACGGGATGTACTTGACGTATATCGCTGGTCTCGTCATCTCATACGCGGCAGGGTTCCTGTTTACGTATTGGTTTGGCTTTAAGGAGGAAATGGCAGACGGGATTTAACGGGGATAGAGGATTTCAGAAGAAATAAAAGGATGGAAGATCACGGTTGAGGTGATGTTCCATCTTTTTTTTGGCTCCCGGCCCATTCAAAATCAATGAGCAAAAAACTGATTCACTGATTTATCGGACTTCAGCTGATTCCGGATCAGCTTTTTCAAGTCCTGTTCCTGTTCGATTGTGCTGAGTTGCGTGTTGTACCACCCATCAAGCTGTTCCCGCGTCACCTTGAAGGTATAGTCCGGGAACGAAAAGGTGATGTGGTCGACATTATCGACAAGTGCAAAGAGATAGGTTGCATTATACAAGACCGTTTCTTTGATTTCTTGTTCGACTTCTTCTGTCTCAATTTCTTTATAGTCTAAAGTGATTCCGTACGGTGTTTGTTTGGTTTCAAGAGCGATCTGTCGCAACTCTTGATGGTGTGCCAATTGCTTGACGATCGTTCCGACAGCACTGTTATCGCCGACATAAGTATGTTTGTAGTGGAACAGGTCCACCTTTGAATCAGCACGTTGGCTGTAGCCGTTCCAAATCAGTACGAGGCAGACAATCGACAGCAATGGGATTAAAATTCGTTTCATTGATAATCGCTCCTTTAAGTATCTCCTCCTCATGGTATCATAATTTGTAGAATACCTCCTAAAAAATTCTTATATTGGTACTTTAGTAACAATTCGTTAAGAGCAAATATCCAGTCAATCAAGAGGAGTGAAGCAGATGAAAGGACTCGCCGTTTATTTAAGTGAACCATTGACTGATGAGGCGAAAGACAACATCCGGCAGATGCGGACAATTGGTTTTACCTCAATCTTTACCTCATTACATATTCCGGAAGACGACCCGACGCTGTATACGGAGCGCTTGCGGGACCTCGGGGCGTTCGCTCGGGAGCTCGAGATGGAACTCGTCGCGGATATCGCACCGAGTTCGCTTGCCGCACTCGGCAAGACGTGGGACGATGCTGCTACCTTAATCGAATGGGGCGTGACCGGACTGCGGGTCGACTACGGCGTGACACCGAAGCAGGTCGCGGACTTGTCAAAACAGATGATGGTCGCCTTAAACGCTAGTACATTGACGGCAGAAGAGCTCGCTGCGATGAAAGCAGAGGGGCTTGTCCTTGAGCAGATCGAGGCCTGGCACAACTATTATCCGCGACCGGAAACAGGACTCGATCTGGGCTGGTTCAATGATAAAAATGAATGGCTCCGTGGGCAGGGAATCCGTGTCCAAGCGTTCATTCCGGGAGACGGACAACGGCGTGGTCCACTTTACGAAACGTTACCGACGCTCGAAGTCCACCGCAGGAGATCACCGTTTGCCTGTTATCTCGAGCTTCAAGCATCCGTCGACCGGATTCTGATTGGGGACCCGGGTTTGTCGGCGAGCACGATGAACCAGTTTGCTGCCTATCAGGAGGGAATCATTGTCCTCCGGGCGACGGGTCCAAGCGGTGATCCGTTGTTGACGCGCGTACAGACGAATCGACTGGATCCGGCACGCGACGTCATCCGGTCCGTCGAGTCGCGTAGCTCCGGTCGGCCGGGCAATGGATTATTAGAACCCGCGACCGTATCAGACCGGCCTGTCGGCTCGATCACGATCGACAATCTTAAGTACGGACGGTACGCCGGCGAATTGCAAGTCACGAAACGGAATCTTGCGGGCGACGAACGGGTCAATGTCATCGGTCGCGTGATCGAGGCGGATCGGCCGTTGCTGCAACAGATTGGACCCGGGGGACGGTTTCAAATCGAATGGTGCTGATCGTAGTGGCCTAACAGCAGGTCACGTAAGAAGAGACGTCCATGCCTTGCATATGCTCGGCGTGGGACGTCTCTTGTTGTTTTTGTGCAAGCTATCATGATTAGCTCCATGTCATCTATCTCGTGAAGGGGGCGGAAACATCATCCGTTGACCAGTTTTTCCGAATCGCTTCAAGGACAACCTCCGGATCATCCCAGTGCAAGATGTGGGAAGTTGACGGAGCAGATATTACCGTCCCACCGGTTTTCTCCTGCCAGATGGCAATCGCTTCTTGGCGGAACGGTTCATCCGAGACGGGTAACGTCGCCCGCAGCAACAGCACGTTTTCCCCCGGGACGTCGTCGAGGAAGTCGAGAATTTCGTCCTGATACATTGCCGCCAGGATCGCACGCGCCGTTTTCGCACGGGCATGCCAGTAATACCGTCCGTCCTGCATCCGGACGAAATCTTGTCCGGCCAAGTCAAGTAACGGCGACCGGCGCATCTTCGGTCCATAGACAGCGACGTCTAAAAACTCTTCGAGTGTCGCAACCGATTCTTCGAAGTCGGTCTCGTAAAAGGCAGCTTCTTGCTCGAGCGGTGTGCCGCGCAATCGTTTACTCTGATACCCACCGTCAATCAAAATCGAGCCGCGGACCCGCTCCGGCTGTTCCTTCTGATAAAAGAGCGCGATGAAACTACCCCAGGAGTGCGAGAGAAAATAGAAATCTTGGATTTGTAGAAGTTCAAACAGTTGGTTCAGCCAATCGGAGAAGCGGGCAAACCGGTAGTCGTTTTCGTCTGCGAACGGTTCCGTTTTTCCGTGACCCGGGGCGTCAATCGAAACAATCCGGTAGTCATGTTTCAAGGCATCAGCCAGTTCAATGAAGATGAGGCTTGTTCCGCCGAGGCCGTGCAGGCAAAAAATCACCGGACGGTCCGGTTCGCCCCATTCGGTGACCAGTGTAGAGGTACCTGCGCATTCAATGTTATACCGTTTCATTTGACTTCCTCCGTTTCGATAGGTGAGTTCTTACTTTTTAACCATTATTATACATCATTTACTTTATACTGAAGCTAAGAAATTGAAGGGAAACACTATGGAGGGAATGCGGAATGAAAATTACAGTTGCGACACTTTGGACGGATCAGGTAAAACCGATGCAGGACTTTTACACTGGGACACTTAGTTTTCCGCTCGTCGAGGAAACGGAAACATCCTTTGCGGTCCAAATCGGAACGAGTCAGCTTCGGTTTGAACAGGACACGATGCAGGAAGAGAAACAATATCACTTTGCGTTCAATATTCCGGGAGATGCGTTTCAGCTGGCGAAGAATTGGTTGCAGCAGCACGTACCGTTATTGATCGAGGACGGTGCGGACGAAATCTATTTCGAAAACATCGATGCCCATTCCGTCTACTTTTACGATCCGGACGAGAACGTCGTCGAATTGATTGCCCGGCGTGATGTCAATCCGGATAAGTCGCTTTCAACGTTTAGCGTACAGGATATACTCGATATCGGTGAAATGAACGTGACGACGCCGGACGTCGCCGGTGTCGGGGCAAGATTTGCTGAACTGGGTATCGTTCGGCGGGATCTTCAGCCGATCAAACCGGATGTCCTGAACTTCCTCGGAGAAGCGGAAGACGGAACCCATCTGTTGCTCGGGCGCGCCGGACGGCCGTGGTTATTTTCACCGAAAATAGCGCTGACGAGTCCGCTCGAGTTAGAGATCGATAATCAGATGCATGTCCGACTTGATCGGGAGGGTGTGCTGCATCGTAAATAAGAGGTAGAACTGTGTCTACGCGATTAAAAATATGTTAATGACGTCTAAAAGAGGAGAGTGAATCATGAAAAGAGTCAATGTGTTCAGGCGTTTTCTAGCTGCTGCTTTTCTGTTGTATGGAGGATACTTAGCTGTATTTGAAGGACCGGACACGCTCAGCATCGCTTTAATTTTAGCGGGCATTACCCAGTTAACGGTTGATTTAGTTTTTCCGAAGAACGATTCGGTTGATGAGCGGCAACGGTCCGTCCAGTCGAAAAGTGGCAGTACATCTTATGCTTTAAGTATTGTGTATGCGTTCTCTCTCTTAGCGCTCGTTCACTTTAATCTCATTCAACATGTCATGACGGCGTTATTGATCATGTTTAGCTTGCAAATGCTTACGTACACGGCAATGCTGTTCTTGTATAAACGCGTTATGTAGTAAAGATTAAAAATTGTTAAAAACGACGCTAGCAAGCTCCTAATGCCCGAACGCTTGGCGACCGTTAGCGACGGACGGACGTTTACTGATTGACAACGTATTTGTAATGTATTTAGTGAAGGTACATTGAAAGGAGAAGATGGTTTTGAATAAATACTATATGGCTGCCATCGTAGCGATCATCATATCGGCTGTATTATTCTTTACGAGTACATATGAGACAAAAGCAGGTGCAGTAATGCTAGCCATTTGTGTAGGTGCATTTGTAAAATTTACTGCAGATGGTGTATTGTCGACTGCTAAAAAATAAGTCTTAAAATAATTTGAATTGAGGCTGGAACAGAGCACGGTTTCGAGGGTATTTTTCTATGAGGAAAACCGAAGATGAAACGTAAACTAGGCTTCACTCTTGTAGTGGCAAACCTGAGAAAGTGGCCCATTCAGACTATTGCCTGAGGGCCAATCTGATAATATAGAACGAAAAAAGAAGGAATTGCGCATCTATGACGATGGCAATTCCTTCTTTCCATTCTAAGTCAGCTAGTCATATCGCATTCTAATAGTATTCCGACAGCTGCTCTCGTGACGCTTCCGTTAAATAACCGAGCGACAAGAAGCTTTGAACGAAGCGGAAAGAATCCGCAGGTTGATTCGGCGCCAGGTCGTCAGCGAAGTGATGCGGTGTCTTGTGCACCTCGATGCCGGCAGCCTGCAGTTTGACGAAGTCAAAGTCGAGGACGACCGTATCCGTCTCGTCCCAAGGGGGTTCTGAGTTCGAATAGAACTGATGGACGGTCTGTGCGAGTTGATTTGTTATAGGGTTCAGCTCAAACAGTAAATAACCGCTATGCGGACTTTCCGTGTGAAGGTTTGTAGAGATGCCGCCCCGGGCAACGATTGCCGGTAAAAACTGACGATGGGTGTAGTGTCTGAGAATCATGCCGGCCGGCCTCCTTTTGCTATCAAAATTGACTGTTTTGCATTTTGTTCAACAATTGATCAAACGTTTGATGATCGTTTTTCGTAAAGGACTGAAAGTAACGCTCGTCGATGACTTCGATGACCGGCGCGGATGCCTGGACGAGTGTTTCCCCGTCCGCCGTCAGAACGATCCGTTTTTCACGGTCAATCCGTTTACGGGTTAAGAGTCGGTTTTGCATCAGTTTTTTAAGCGTCTGTGAAATCGATCCGCTCGAGAGCTCGAGTGTCGTCTCAAGCGACTTTTGTGTCGCGCTCTCTAGTTGGTACAACGTATAGAGCATATCGAATTGAGAACGTGAGAGTTCCCATTGTTTTAACGTATCATTGACTTCTTTGACGTAACGATTGTGGATGCGTTGGATCGATTGCCAGTGTCCAATCGATGAAAAGGCAGCATGTGGATTCATCGAACTTCCCCTTCCTGTTGTTGTGTACTATGGAGCTGCATTACAAGTTGATGTAACGCGTGTTGTTGCGATGTGGTCAAGGCATGAAATTGATTCGCTTGAAAACGTTCGTACTTCGGTAAGACTTCGTTTAAAAACCGTTCTCCAGCCGGTGTCAGATGGAAATAGTTGACCTTGCGGTGACGTTGTTTTTCGATCAGTCGCTTGGCGAACAGCTTTTTAATCCCTTGAGAGATCGTCCCGTCCGTGACATGAATCAGGCGGGCGATTTCTTTTTGACTTGTACACGTCGTCGACTTTAAGCAGCGCAAGACCTCGAACATCGTGTGCGAGAGGTCCCACGTCTTTAAGAAGGCATTGACTTGTTTCGTTTGATGATTGTGGTACGTCGTAATCGTGTTCCAGCATGCGATCGGTAATGTCTCTGTATTGGGTTGCATATGTAACCTCTTGTTTTAAAGTGATAGTACGATTTGATTAGATACAAAATAACACAAAAAAGGGGGCGGGACTAGCTCTTATTTTTGGAAAAAACACATCGCTGTACAATACTTGTTCCAGTAGCAGGACAGGCGTTGTATAGCGATGTGTTTTTAATCGGCGCTTTGCTTGTTTACATTGTCTGCCGGGTGACGGCCCCAAGCTAAATAAAGGAGAGGGCCGATGTAATTGACACTGAAAATGGTGAGACCCCAAACCCACTTCGGTCCACGTGTCTGCTGACGCTTAAACAAATCGATACAAGCGACGGCGAGTAAACAAAACCCCGTCAAATAAATCGTTTTTTGTAAAAATGATTGAATATGATTCATAGTGTGTCACCGCACTCTCCAAAAATAATTGACGTTGATCATCAGATCGTTACGTCACAAAAAGTTCGGCATTGAAATTTTGAAGGATCAATGCATTTTGATGTAATTGAAAACCGTACCGGGTAAAACAATCTGTCGATACTTGGCCATGATGCGTGACGATTTCAAAGTCACCGCTGATTCGATAATAAAGATGACGTTTTTGTACATCATTAATCAAAGCTTCTAACAGAAGATTACGTTCGCCGAGTCCTTCTTTGCGGACGTGGACGTCAAGTAACGTAAAGGTTGCAACCTCTTTATGATTACAATGATACGTTTTAGTATATTCAATCGTCATGTGTGACCGGGATGAGATTAGCGACTTGGTCGTTTGCGGATTCTCTAATAGCGTGACGTAATAGATAAAATCTAACTTGTGTACATTGCGCGTAACTTGGACGACTTGATTTTCGTTGTTGTAAGCCAGTCCTATTAAAGATTCCTGTGGATGATCCTGAATCGTAAGGGAGCGGCTCCTGCATACATCCGGCCATTCATTTTCGGGAATCCATTTTAGTGCAGGCCTCCGGGGTGTCCTGATGAATTTCATAATATGCGTGGAACCTCCTTTTTGACTAGTACTTTGAATATACACTTTTTGGAAAAATTATAAAAGGAACGGTATTAATATTATTTAACCAAAATCAAAAAAATGGACAGGGGGAAAGCATCTTTTCATTCCAGGCGGTCATTTTCCTGGAAGATATACGTTTATCACACCTGTAAGAGGGAAAATTCGTGTTGAAGTGTATATCTAAAAAAAGGAAGTGTCCGTTCATGCAGAAAAATCAACAGCGTTATGCGTTGCGCAACCTCGGGTCCGGTTTTTTATTCGGTCTGGGTCTCGTCGCATTTTTAGACGAAGTCATTTTTCACCAATTGTTAGGCTGGCATCATTTTTATGACAAATCAACGACCGCGGTCGGACTGTTTTCCGATGGTCTGTTTCACGCATTCAGTTGGTTCGCGACAGTGGCAGCCCTGTTTCTAGTTGCGGACTTACGGAGACGATCCGCCTTTTGGATGAAGCGGTGGATCAGTGGTGTGATGATCGGCGGAGGTTTTTTCCAATTGTACGATGGTCTGATCAATCATAAAGTCTTCGCAATTCATCAAATTCGTTACGGTGTGGAACTTCTTCCGTATGATATCGCTTGGAATGCAATCGCTGCGCTTATTTTAGCGGGAGGGATTGTGTTATTCCTGCAGACCGGGAAACAACTGCGGACGACAGAGGAGGTAAAATAAGTGATGCATACGCATGAAGGCATGGGAAACGGTTTTGAAACGAGTGTGATGCTCCTCGTGCTCGTCTTACTTCTCGTTTATCCGGTTGCCGCCTGGAAAACGAACAATCACTACCGGCGCTGGCCAATCCATCGGTACGTGTTTTGGGGAAGCGGGATACTGAGTGCCGGTGCTGCGCTCGTCGGTCCGGTTGCAGACTGGGCACACATGAACTTCGCGGGACATATGACGGGGCATCTCTTACTCGGGATGCTCGCACCACTCCTGCTCGTGTTTGCGAAGCCGGTGACGTTATTGTTACGGACGCTACCCGTGCAGGCGGCAAGACGGGTGACGGGCGTCTTGAACAGTCAGCCGCTTGGTCTCTTGACGCACCCGATGACGGCAACGGTTTTAAACATCGGCGGCTTGTACCTGCTTTATACGACAGGACTCTATCCGATGATGCATCAGTCGACTGCACTCTATGCCCTGATTCATCTCCACGTCTTCCTGGCCGGTTACTTGTTTACAAGTGCCCTGATCTATATCGATTTGACGCCGCACCGCTACAGTCACGTCTACCGGGCGGGTATTTTAATACTGGCGTTGGCGGGGCATAAGATTCTTTCGAAATATCTCTACGCTCATCCACCCGGTGGAGTGGGGAAGGCGGAAGCGGAACAAGGGGCCATGCTGATGTATTACGGGGGAGATGTCGTTGATCTCGCGCTCATCATCATTCTCTGTTATCACTGGTACGAGGCGACGGCGCCGCGTTTACAAGCGTCAGAAACATTGGAAATGAGGAAGGACTGAAGGAAACGGTTTGTTGTTTCTTACGAGACTTTTATCTCCTCTTCGATTGGCTGCTCATAAAGATTTTGCTTCGAACGGTTAAAGACGAGCGGTATAGTGAGTAAACCGATGAGTAAAAAACCAATTGAAAAGATGATGTATGTCGCGCGGATGGAAAAGGCTTCGGCGAGTAAACCGATTGTCGCCGTCAAGAGAATGATGAGGAGTGATTCGGCGACATGGATGACTCCTGAAAAGCGGCCCATGAGATTGACCGGGACATTGTTTTGGTAAAACGATAAAAAGCCCGTATTCGCAAACGATAGAGCGAATGTCAGTAAGAAAAAGCCGGCGGAAGCTACCATGAAGTTATCGGAAGTAGCGAATAGAAGGTAGCCGATGGGCGTAGTGACTGCACCGAAGCCAATCAAAAAGCGAAGACGCAGCCATTTCGTGCAGGTCGCATTAATGATGGAACCGAAGATGATCCCGGTCCCGGCGATACTGACAAGAAATCCATAGGTACTTTCCGAGAAACCAAGCACACGTGTCGCAAACGAAGCCTCGAGTGAATCAAGACCCGACATGAAAACCATCATGACGCAAAAGAGACTGTAGACGAGCGTGATGTAACGGTGCTGGCTCGTAAAGCGCAACGTTTCTTTCCAGTCGCTGATAATCATTTGAAGACTCAATCGTTCTGCCTGCGCAAAGGTCAATTCTTTTTCTAAAGCGGGCAGGAAAAATAAGATAAGGGCAGAAATGGCGAGCGCGACAGCATTGATATGAATCGCAAGGGACGGTGAGCCCATGATGAACAGGAGACCGGCAATCGTCGGACCGACAATGAAACCGCACGATTGAATGAAATTTTTCAACGCATTAAAACGTTGACGATTACCTTTTGAGACGAGCTTCGTCATATAAATCATCGATGTGGATTCAAACAAGGAGCTGCCAACGTTGATCAAAAAGACAAATATATAGAGGAAGAACAACGAGTCGATAAAGGGGAGAAGGGCGATGAAGAGTGCTCGTGATAAATCGAGTAGCATCATCAATTTACGTTTGTCGACCCGGTCAATCAAAGAACCTGACCATAAACTCGTTATTAAAGAAGCGACAGGAACTAACATGTATAAAAGTGACACCGCGAACGCAGAACTTGTTCGATCAAGAATAATCAAATTGAGAGCAATGAAGTACACCCAGGCGCCTAAGTTCGAGATTCCGACACCAATCAGGAGTAAAGCAGGGTATTTCCAAGCTGTACGATTCATAGTCGGGCGCTCCCTTCTGGTTGTGAATAACCAATTTTTTATTTATAAATAGAAATTTATTACATTTGATGTTACGCGATTGTTTGTTTGAAGGCAATCAAATGTTTGAAGCGACACGAAAAAAGAAGTAGCGACAATAATATCGCTACCACATGGTGTTGTGGAACTAGTTAATCGGATTTGTTTGTATTTCCCAATAAATCGTTGAATCCGTTTCTTGTAGTCGTTCCATGTTCACTTTTTCTAATACGCGGATCGATCCTCGATTGGTTGCATCCGTTTTGGCAGCGATGTTTGAGACAGCTGTTGTCTGTCGCGCCCATTGAATCAACCCTGCGACAGCTTCTGTTGCGTATCCATTCTGCTAGTAGTGCTCGAGCAAACCGTAACCGATTTCCACCTCTCCGTCTCGATCCGGTTTCCCTTTAAAGCCGGCATCACCGATAATGACATCATCTGCCTGCCGGATGATTAACCAACTCCCCCAGAATAATAAAGACGGATCCTGTTCCAATGCCTTTAAATGATTCGTAATTTCGGGACCGTTCTGATAGTTTTGACGGGTAATAACCGGAAGCTGTTCCTGTGTACATGGAATAAGTCGTAATCGAGCTGTCTCGATGTGCATGCGTTTGAGTCTCCTTAAGATGTTTTCGTGTCCGTAATTTCGAACCGTTTTGTTCGTTCAAAAATCAATTCATAGTAAGAACCGACGGCAACACCGGACGTGACGAAATCTGGTGCGAAAATTTGTACGAAGCGCCAGCCGTCTGCGGCATGTGTCGTGATTACTTCCCGGTAATCTTCCTTCGGATTACCAGATAATCGCTTAAAATCAATCCGCACGAACTTGTATTCGAACATGAAGCTACCTCCTTTGACAATCGACTAATCATACCTACGTTTCAAAATGGGAGAAGTTTCCTAATATACAATGAATGATTCACACTTATCGAGTAAAATGAAGAAATCAGTTAGTAAGAGAGTGAGGAACCATCATGAAATACATACGTTACCTGATTTACTTCGGATTGATTGTCACAATCAATTATTACTTGTCGATGTACGTTACTGTCGATAAAAAGCTGCTCCATTCCTTGCTGGCGTTCGTCCTCTTAACCGGTGTTGCTTTCGTCTTGATAACGATTGAATATTTCTTTAATCGAAAAGTACATAAATCCCGCGACTAGTCTGTCGAAGCATGCGAAAAGGAGCACAAGCGTCGTCCAAAGTAATCGGACATGCTCGTGCTCCTGTTCTGTCTCAGTCAGGCTTTTCTTTTTTCGTTCAGCTCTTTTGTTTCCTGGTTACTCCAGCGCCACTCTGTCCGGCGACTGATGAACGATGTCAAAAACATCAGGAATGTCATGACTGGTAACAGAAGCCACCACGATTGCATGAAAAACAACGAGGCAAAGGAATCGATGAAAACAAACGTATGGGCGACGTAAATCCACATGAACAGTGAACTGACGAATAGAATCGCTTCTGCCGTCGTAATGAAATCAAGTTTCTTCTCTTGCATACTTTACCTCCGATCAAGAGCGAACCGTCTCCCGGCTCGCAGTTGCTGCGACATGTTGTTCACTTTCGCTATCCAACAAAATCGTCCGGTTACGCCCTTGCTGCTTAGCGGTATACAACGCTTCGTCGGCGATGACACTCATCCGCTGAATATGAATGTTCTTCCCGTGGGCGACACCGATCGATGTCGTCACATCGATTGCCGGGAATCCATCGATTTGGAAGTGCTCAGCAGCAATTCGTTGACGAATCCGGTTTGCGACTTTGGTCGCTTTTTCCGGTGCTAAATCATAGATTAAGACCATGAACTCCTCGCCGCCAATCCGTGCCGTAAAATCATGCGGACGCGTTTCTTCTTTCAGAATGTTCGCGAACTGTTGTAGGACGAGGTCACCATTGCCATGCCCGTATGTATCGTTGACGT
Source organism: Exiguobacterium sp. s80 (assembly GCF_018618725.1). Classification (NCBI taxonomy): domain Bacteria; kingdom Bacillati; phylum Bacillota; class Bacilli; order Caryophanales; genus Exiguobacterium; species Exiguobacterium sp. s80. Next base: position 648,688 of record NZ_JACSMP010000001.1, read on the forward strand.
GCTTAAAGTGGTCGATATCGAGCGCGAGAATATTGTAAATCCGACCTTCCTGTTCAAGTCCTGCTGTCCGAGTATCCCAAACCCGGCGATTGTAGAGACCGGTCAAATGATCGACTTCGGCTGACTTTTTATAAATGTCGACTTGCCGGTTCAACAGTTGAAAATCGAGCGTCAGCAGACTGGACAGAATACCGACTACCAAACCGATTGTCCATGTCGATAGCAGGAGGGTGAGGGCAGGTTGACCCCAACCTAAATTAATCAAGACGGCGATGGTGATCATTGATAATGCCCAGACGTTCATCGAGACATTTTGAAAAAACGGCCGATTGAGCAGTTTCCGGTGAAGCGCAAGCATCCCGAAACTGATGCAAAGGACGGCGGTGAAGCCGACGATAGCTTGTTCCGTCACCCCGAACAAGAAGCGGGAACAGGCAATGATCAGTGTTGCGATAACGAGCGGGAAGCGCCCCCCGTAAAACGCGAGCAAGACGAGTGGGAGGTGACGCAAATCCATCCGAAGCGTCTCATTGACGGCGATTCCCTTGAACATCAATAAAACACCCAGTGCCCCAGTCAAAAGGCCGACGATGATTGACTTGACGACATAAGATTCAAAATGGGTGGAATGGATAATTTTCGAGATGATATAAAACCCTGTGAAGGCAATGCAGGCATTCACGAGCAGTTCGACGATGAACATGGTTTTCACATCCTTGCACATGATACTTTCACATTACCACTTTGACAAAAGTTGTCAATAAAAGATAACCATTGGATATGTACATTTTTCATACACCAGATTATTTTATTCAATATAATTCAACCTGAAACCTTTTCTTCCTCCTTTTCGTAATACTAGTTGAAAAAGGGGGAAGACAGATGAGTACAACACTTGGTTCACTACTCGCCATATTGATTATGCTCGTCACAATTATTTATGGTGTCGTCTACATACAAAAAAAGAAGCGGAACACGGATCAGGAAGCGACTTACAAAATCGTTTTCACGACAGCGATTGTGCTGCTCGCTTTACCGTTTATCTTAACGATATTTAAGTAACATGGAGGTAGTATCTTGGAACAACTCATCATTCTTATCGGTTCATTTTTAATTGCGGGTGGGATGCTCTTTACGATCATCCGGGCGGGATCAATCGCTTACCGCCGGCAACAAATCTCAAAAGGACTGTTCGTGTTCGCGACCGTCTCATCGTCGATCGGGGCCGTGTTACTCGCGGGACTGCTGCCCTTATTGTTTAGTCTCTGGTTCGAGTGAAGACTAACGAAACGTGTGTCACTGATTTTTTAATCAGCTGACGCACGTTTTTTTTATTTTTTTTCGAACAATTGTCGAAACGGTCCTGTTAATCCTTAAGAGAAAGGAGGCGAACCTCCTTTGCATATCAAAGGAGGAACGAGCGATGCACCCTTATGTACAAGTCGAGCACCGTGTCCTGCGCGACGGACAACAGTTTTCATCGGTTCATGAAAAAATGATTTATTTGATTTTAGCGAGTTATGCCGGAGCATCCGGGAGTGCCTTTCCGTCGCACCAGACGATTGCGGACGCCGTCCCGTGCGGCAAGACGACCGTCAAAGCGTGTCTTGCATCGTTACTTGAAAAAGGGTTGATTGAAAAGGAGGAACGCTTCAATCAACACGGGGGACAAACATCAAATGAATATCACGTCCGATCGGTTCCGGACGCGGTACGACTACCGGGGGAGCAGGAGCCGACTACCGGGGCGGCGCGAGATGACGACGAAGAACCTGTCTTGAAGAAACAGTCTTTAAAAAAAGAACCATCCTCAACGGCGTCATCGGTCTTCACGTTGTTCGAAGCAGAAATTGGCTGCACCTCCCCTTGGATCAAGCAGCAACTGGCGCAAGCCGTGATAAAGACGAGTCATGACGTCGTCGTCCATGCAATTGAGCAAGCGGCAGCGGCGAATGTCCGCAAGTGGCAATACGTCAAAGCCGTCATCGATCAGTTACACGCGCGTCAGATCACGTCAGGTGAACAAATCAACCGTCATGAATCGAGACGGGCGGAACGACCGGCAAGGACGAAGCCGACGAAGCACCGTTCGTCAGCCGTATTACCGGCTTGGGTCGAAATGGAGCGGACAGAGCAGCGGCTGTTCGAAGAAAAGCGACGAGCGGCTTGGACGGCGTCAGTCCCGGAAGAAGCCGAACTGACGGACTTGCTCGCCCAATTGATTTAAAAAATAAAGGAGGATACACAGATGACTATCAGCACAGCATGGTTACTCGAACGCGCCGATCGGAAATTATCCGTCAAGGGAATGGACGCGGATGTCGTCACGATCACGCGGAGCGTCATCAAAGAACTCGCACCGCAACAGATTTACGTCGGCGTCGCGCAAAGCTACCGGACGAAACAGGAACAGGATGCCTTGTATGCTGTAGGACGGACACGCCCCGGAAAAATCGTCACCTACGCGCGCGGGGGACAGTCGAATCATAACTTCGGTGTCGCCGTCGATCTCTTTTGTTATTCATCTGACGGAACACGCGCTGAATTTTTAGCACCACCGGACAAACGGTTGTCACGGATTGTCGCGGCGATGAAGCAGCGACAGATGGAATGGGGCGGGGACTGGACACCATTTCGGGATTATCCGCACTTTCAACTGTTCGACGCCGTCAACGGGAAGAAGAAGCCGCACCTTGCCCCGCTTTATCTAGGACGTGCTCTAGCGAAAGGGAGTCAGGACAAGGAGACGATTCGCTTGATTCAAATGAAGTTACGTCTTCCGGCGAGCGGCCGGTTTGATGACGGTCTGACGCGTGCCGTCAAAGACTTTCAACGACAGGTGAAAATCACAGTCGACGGAATCGTTGGCCCTGTGACATGGCGTCATTTGTTTCAGGAGGGACGCGGATGACGGAGCGATATGCAGCAGCCCTGCGACTGATCGTCCCCCTCTATTCGATTGTCAATTTGACGCTTCTTGCGAGCGGGTATGATCCGCTACCATTTGCAGAAACAGCCGTCGATCTTGCAGTGACGACGCTCGTCGGCATTTTGGGTACACTCGTCGCTTGGTGGAAAAACAATAACGTCACCCGGGCCGCAAAAGAGGCGCAAGCGTTGCTTGACGAACTCAAGCGCAGTGTTCCGACGGACTGAATGTGCGATGAACACTAATACTTTGAAGTCGAGATGCCGATAAAGAGGTGATGAATTGAATCGTTCTCGATTCTTGCGAGAGCGTATAAAGAGAGAGGTCTGACTGGACGTGAAATTTTCCGCATTGCAATGGTTCTTAATGACGGCTTTGTTTTCATTGATGTTTACAAGTATTTGGAGTTACACTGCATTTTCTAATATCGAGCGGGAGAACGACCGGATTCTTGCAGAAGCGATTCCGATTTCGAATACAGCATCCCAATTGTTTCCTTTACTGCTCGATCAAGAATTAACGGTGCGGAGCTTTTACCTGGAACGACGTCAGCAAGACTTCGAACAATTCCAGACGACGCGCGCGAACCTGCAGGCGTCGCTTGAAGCGTTAGAGCAGCTCGACGATCTTGACCTGACGATGCGCCGGATTTTACAAGAGGAGGCGGTGCCGCTCCTGCAACAGACCGATGCCTTTTATCAACAGCAGCTTACGTATATTCAACAAGACAATCTGATCGAAGCCGAGCGGAATCGTTATGACGGCATGGCGTACATCAATCAATTTCGCCAGATCGACATTAAAATCCGGGCTGAAATCGAACAGATTGTCATGGCAGCGACGAACCGGTCAAAAGCGGCCTCCTCCTCTGCGAAATGGGTCATCGTCATCGTGTTAAGTGTCGCCGTCTTGATTTTGTTCGCCTTTTTGCAGACGTTTCGGCTCGAACGCAGTAAACGTGCGTTGATTCGCCGGTCGCTGCACGATAGTTTGACGGGGATCCCGAACCGGCGGGCGTTCGACGAACACCTTGAGCGTGTCTTTGAAGAGGCGCGGCTTTCCGCTTCAGAAGTGACGCTCATCCTGCTCGACGTCGATGCCTTTAAACTCTATAACGATACGTATGGGCACTTACAAGGAGATGCTTGTCTGAAACAGGTCGCGAGTGTCCTGAAGAAACAGGCTGGACTATTCGGACACGTCGCCCGGTACGGCGGTGAGGAATTTGCAGTCGTTCTCTCGGATCAATCGGCACAAGGAGAGCTTGTCGCCGAGCGGATTCGGACAGGGATTCTCGACTTGAAGTTACCCCATGAACGGTATGCGCCCCTGTACCAAGTCAGTGTCAGTTTAGGGATGGCAACCGTTCAGCCGGATGATGCGCTAACGGAGATTCATTTAATTGATCGCGCCGACATGGCACTGTATGCGGCAAAAGCAGCGGGGAAAAATCAGCTCGTCCGTCACGATGCGAGTTGAATATGGATCGTAATCGTAAAAGGCAACAGCTTCCGCAGAAGCTGTTGCCTTTTTTGAATGAATTCAATGTAAAATCACACAGTACGAATTGTCAGAGATTAACGGTGCAGAAACCACAAACACGACGTTGATCGGTGTTCCACCCAGTTTAGCATCGAGTTGATGGAGCTGTGAACGGATTTTACGACTTAGCCCATAACGGATCTCGGTACTCAGTTCATCCATGTCTGCATCATGTACGTGTAACAGGAGTTGAAATGGTTCGAGCGAGAAAATAGAAAAATCGCAGTCGATTCGGGGGTCCTCAAATTGCTCATTCAACCCATTTTTAATAAAGTATGCTTCCTGTGCTGAAATCATCCCGTTTCACCTCGCTCTCTTGCGAAAAAACCTGTCCAAACCTGGATAAAAAAATCGGCTTGCCTTATATAGTAGTTATTACCCAGTTTTATCGGAAAATATCAGAAAAGCGACAGAAAATGAAATTTGATGATCAGTCGAAAAATAAAAAACGAAGCGGCGGAAGTCGTGCTCACGCCCTGCTTCGTTAATGTTAATGTTTAGAGGTGTTGTTTACGTAAAAAATCATCGGTCGCTTGCTTGAAAAACGTAAATTGATGAACTTTGAGTTGGCATTTGTTGCCGTAACGGACCTCGAAATAACCTGGATCGACGGGGGAAGGGAAACCGATTCGTTTGAACCATTCCGTGATTGTTTCATGACCATAACGTTGTAAATGTTTCGGTAGCCGAAAATTAAAAAATTGAATATGTTCGCGAATCAGCTCGGAAGATACATCATGATCCGGCTGGATGATGACGGTGACGTGATGCTCATAATCGAACCCCGCGAGTTGGAACCGGTTTGGTCGGTAAATCTTGATATAATAATAAAAAAAGGCGAGCGTCGCGAAGCTTAGAACGATTAAGATGAGAATATAAGGTGGAGCCGAAATGGAAGAGTCGAAACTCGTCCGAAAGAGCGGTTTTTCCGGCGTGATCGATTCGATGTCGACGACGGCACCACGGTCGACGTTGAACGATTCGATACTGGAAATGATGGACGAATCGCCTTGATTGCCGCAACGCGCTACGCACGAAGAATCAGCTGTTTTATGTAAAAGTGATAAGGCCGAAAAATATACGGACGGGAGGACGGATTGGGCAAATAAAACAAGGAAACACGTCAGACTGATGTACAAAAAAACTTTTAAACGAAATGACTGTGGCACCGGTTTACTCCTTTCTCTCAACCTGAATGGGATGAATCTTTAGGAAGAGTATAGCAAAAGAAGTACAGTCTGTTATTTGTTTTTTCAAAATATAGTCATTATTTACAAAAATAATAGGGGGCTTTTTGTGATGGAAGAATTACGAAGAAGTTTTCAAGCAGCGCGGCAGCAGGTCAGTGGACACGGCAAGCGGAACGTCGGTGTCCTAAAAGAAGCCTTGCTGAACGTCGCTGACGATACGGGAAGTGACATTTACGGGAACGGGGCGGTCATCAACGACTTCGAACAAAAAATCGCGGCGTTGCTCGGGCATGAATCGGCCGTCTTTTTCCCGAGCGGGACGATGGCGCAGCAAATCGCGTTACGGATTTGGTCCGATGACCGGGACAACCGGCACGTCGCCTACCACCCGCTTTGTCACTTAGAGCTGCATGAACAGGATGGCTTACGGCAGCTTCATCCGATCGAGCCGATCCTCGTCGGTGAACGGGACAAGATGATGACGCTAGACGACATCAAAGCCTTACCGGAAATCGCCTGCCTACTACTCGAACTGCCGAACCGCGAACTCGGTGGTGTCGCGCCATCATTCAGCGCGTTAGAAGCGATTGTCGCCTACTGCCGGGAGCAGGGAATCCGTCTTCATCTTGACGGTGCCCGTTTGCTGGAACTGTTGCCGTATTATGACAAACCGGCAAGCGACGTCGCGAGCTTGTTCGACAGCGTCTACTTATCATTTTATAAAGGGCTCGGCGGGATTGCTGGTGCGATCCTTGCCGGCCCGAAGGCGTTTACGACAGAAGCACGGATTTGGAAACGACGTTATGGCGGCGACTTGATCAGTCTCTATCCCTATGTCATTTCGTCCGACTATTATTATGAGCAACGCAAGGACCGGATGGGGCACTATTATGAGCAGGCAAAGTACGCCGCCGAGCGGTTGAACACGATCGACAACATTTTCACGACACCGCGCGTTCCGGTCTTAAACATGTTCCACCTCCACTTTAATGGTGAAGTGGCAGACGTCGCTGCACGATTGGCGCACATCCAGGATGAACTTGGACTTGGCCTCGTCGGATACCTCGTCGAACACGACGGATACTGTTCGACGGAAATCAGTTTCGGTGACGCCTTCGACGCCGTCTCAAACGAGGCGTTCGAACAGTTGATCACCCGCTTGACGGCAGAATTTTCAGCTTAACGGGATTGAGTAGGCTGTTTCCCGGGAATGGACGGATGTAGGCGATGGTAGCTGCTGATTTTTTCAGTGATCATTTGTTCCGTCAGTTGTAATTCGGCAAGCTGCGCCCGGACAAGGGTTTGGTGCTGTTCGAGCAGGGCGAGCCGATCAAGCGTCGTATCGTGATCGTCTGAAGAAGCGCGGAATAACGCGACATACTGCCGGATTTGGTCAATCGGCATGTGTGTCGCCCGCAGGCGGAGGACGAACCGGAGCCAGTCGATGTGCTTGTCATCGTACTGCCGGACGCCGCTTGCCGTCCGGTCCGGGAACAGCAGTCCTTCCTTTTCGTAATAACGAATCGTGTGGGCACTCGTATCAGTCAATCGACTGACTTCTGAGATGGAATACATCAACATCACCTTTTCTGCTTGACTTAGAGTTCACTCGAAGGAGTAGACTCTCACTATACCAAAACGAAATGGGGAAAAACAGATGAAGTATACGGTCATTACAGGAGCAAGTTCAGGGATTGGGTTTGAGACGGCAAAAGTTCTCGCTGCAAAAGGAAAATCGCTTGTCCTCGTCGCCCGGCGGAACGATCAGCTCGAAGCGTTACGGGACGATTTACTGAAGACCTATCCGGAACTTGATATCATCCTTCATTCAGTCGACTTGACGGAGATGGCGAACGTGCATCAGTTGTATGACGACGTCAAGCACCTTGAAATCGAGACGTGGATCAACAACGCCGGATTCGGAGACTTCGACAACGTCAAAGACATCGAAATCGGAAAAATCGAGAAGATGCTTCATTTGAACATCGAAGCGTTGACGGTCCTGACGAGTCTCTACGTCCGTGACCACCATGACGTCGAAGGGACAACGGTCCTCAACGTCTCGTCAGGCGGCGGCTACCGGATCGTTCCGAATGCCGTCACGTATTGTGCGACGAAGTTCTACGTCAGTGCCTACACAGAAGGTCTCGCGCAGGAATTGCAACAATCCGGTGCGAAGTTGCGGGCAAAAGTCCTTGCACCGGCAGCGACGGAAACCGAATTCGCCGATCGCTCACGCGGGGAGGCAGGGTTCGACTACAGCAAAAACGTCCCGCAGTATCATACAGCGGTAGAAATGGCGACGTTCCTCGATCAATTGCTCGAAAGTGACGCAATCGTCGGGATCGTCAATGCGGAAGATTATTCCTTCCAGCTACGCGGACCACTCTTTACGTACGTCGGTGGCGCGAACTCGAACTAATTGTAAAAAAACAAGCCTTCGCTTTTAATGCGGAGGCTTGTTTTTGCGTTTGGTTGTTGAAGCGGGTTCGATTTACACTCGCTTTTGACAGTCAGTCAAATGCCTATGCCTTTTCGTGCACTATATTTTCCAGATACCCCATGTTTTCGACTGTCGTAATATCCTTCTTGAAGCGTTGAATCGCATGAGAAAAGGTTTTTTCATTCGTTCCTTTAGGATAACCGGAGCACACGTTTAAGATGCTGTTGAGTTTTTCGCAGTCGCCGCCGATAAAGTAATGTGACATCACATCCTTATCCGCGGAAGCGATCACGACAAATGTTGCAAAATCGAGAACATCTTCCACATGCTGTTCTTCAATTAATTTATCGGCAGTAAATGCCGTTTTAAATTCGTAGCTCTCAAACGACATAATACGCCCACGCAATACATCCAGGATGGATCGCCGATAGATGCAGTAAACACCACAAATCGTCTCATAAGGCGGTATAAAAGGGTCGTCCATTACATTGACAATTTTTTCGTCGTCTTTATCGATGGGAATGGCCTGAAACCGGTTGACCATCATCTTGTCGATATAATCGATTCCTTTTGGCATAAGTTCTTTTAGAGTACTTTCATGCAACGGGATGCGCATCCTTTCTTGTGAATCTATCAGTATCTACTGATTGTAATGTCTCAATCTGAAAAAAATCAAAGTGTATTTTCGTCGCTGTAGCGAATTTTTTTTAGATAGAGCTACGCTGCTTTCAAAGCGATGAACGGTTGCAACCATAATATCTTAATGAACAGCTTAAACGCCATCCCTAAAACTAGGAATGGTCAGGCTGTAGACAACGTGCTATCGGAAGACAAAAGCGTTTTTTTCGTTGCTTTCCTCGGGCGAGGCGCAAGCCGTTGCTCCTTGATCCTTACGGACAATGAGCAGGGTCTTGCCTGCCTCTTGCAAGTCGCGTTAAACACGCACTTTTCCCCGTAGGAGTCAACGAAACGTGACGCTTTTTAGGCAGTGGCGCAGGGGGGGACGAGGCGAGACAGGAAAGCGCGACACGCAATCTTCCCCGTATGAATTCCTCGTTTTCCACAGAGATTGTCTACAGTCTGAAAACGCCATTCCTAAAACTAGGAATGGCGTTTTTTTAAAGTTAAATGATTGGAATCGCAAGCGTCGAAAGTAGGCTGACACCTAGGAATAAGGCATAGCTGAAAAACGTCGCTTTTGCGTTTCGATCATGTTTATGTCCGAGAATCGCAAACAACAGAACTGCTAAAAACGTAAGTAGTGATAACGACAACAAGTGGTGTTGATCCGTTGAAGGAACGAGCGATTGAACCAAGTGGGCTAAACCAAGCGGTAAAACAATCAGTAAAAAATAGAAACCAAGCCGTGTTTCTGATGGAACTTCAGTTGCTTCGTCGTTCGGATCGATACGTGTGTACATTTTCATGGATCGTCACCTCCTTCTATTTCAGTATAAAGGAAGGGATGGTGAAACCTCGTTACAGTCCCGTAAGAACTACATAACAATTTGACTTCTAGATGACATCCAGATGTCGCCCCGTCTTGAATTTGTAAAAGTCAAAAAACATTTCGACAGGATATGTAAATAAGTGTAAAATGAAGCATCGAGTTACATCTCATCAAGGAGGGAACGACGTGCCTAAGGTGTTTCGCTATTTTTATCTGTCTGATTTGTTGGCCGTCGTCGGTGCGAGCATTTCCTATATCGCCATCTACTGGACGAGTGCAGAACGGTTGACGGCATTTCAGCTTGCCCTGTTGATTGGCGCCGTCTTTTTGACACGGTTCGTCGTCGCGACCTTTAGTGGTCCGTGGATTGATCGTGTCGACCCGGTCCGCTTACTCAAGGGGACGGTTGCCGTCCGGACGGGATTATTAGTTTTGACGGCAATCGGCTTGCAACTGTTTTCCGGTTCAATCGTCCTGTTGATTGCATTATTGATTGCTCAGACGGTTTTACAGACGATTGGCGGCAATACGGCGTTCAAAGTCGTGACCCGACTCGTCGAAGCAGACCGGTTACCGGTCGCGAATGCCTATTTAAGTACGCTTGACCGGATCGGTACATTAAGCGGACTCTTGATTGGCGGCGTGTTGATTGCGAGCTTTTCTATCGAGACGATTTTACTGATGGAAGCCGTCCTGCATGGCGCAGCGTGGCTGTTGCTCCTGTCCATTAAGCCTTCTGCACCCGGGGGAGAAGGGAAACAGAACCGGTACATCGACGCCTTGACGGAAGGGCTGACGTACTTAAAACAAGACCGGCAACTGATGCAAATCTTAGGATTCGCCGTCATCGCCAACTGGATGATTACACCCGCGAATACGTTACTCGCGCCGTTCGCGAAAGACGTCGTCGCTGGCGGAGCAAAAACCTTTTCGGTACTGGAACTCGCCCTCGTCATCGGTGGCATTCTCATGTCGCTGCTCTATGCCCGGTTCGCGAAACAAGTCGCCCACAGTCGACTGTTCCGGCTGTCCGTGTTGTTACAAGGCCTCTTTATCATCACCCTCAGCTGGACGGATACCGTGTCGCTCGCTTTCATCGCGCTCTTTTTACTGGGTGCTGCCCTCAGTCTATTCGGGATTCCATTTTCGACGCTGCTCCAGCAGACAACGCCGGATTTACTGCTCGGACGGGTCCGCTCGGCGATGGTCGCCGTCTCGACACTTTGTTCTGCGGTCTGTTACGTCTTATCCGGTTATATGACGACCTTCCTGTCAATCGAACACGTTTTTCTGCTTTTCGGCGGTTCAGGACTGGTCGGTGCCGTATTCTTAATGCTTACATCACGTCACGCAGCTAGTAATATCAGTCAGGACAAGGCAGGATAAGGAAATCGGTCTTAAGGTGGAGGGCAACCGCTTTCTTTCGCAGTACACTTAATAAAAGAAGAACAAAAGGGGATAGCGACGATGGATGGTCTGATGATGATAGCATTGTTATTTTTAATTCCGATTAGTGGGATGACGGTGTTGTTGAATCTGTTATGGCGACGAATTGAAGTAGAATAATATGAAGAAATGAACGGACTGCCGTAAGCCGGCAGTCTGTTTTTATGCGAAATTTTAGGGGGAGAATCATGAAGAAAATCATCATCATCGGTTCCGGCGGTTCGGGGAAATCGACGTTCGGACGTCAATTGCATGAACAAACCGGGATTAAGGTGTCACATCTCGATGCGTTGTTCTGGAAACCGAATTGGGTTGCCGTCCCGCGGGACGAGCAAATAGAGGTGCAACGGCAGTTGATGGAACAACCGGAATGGATCCTTGACGGAAACTACGGCGGAACACTCGGGATGCGGCTTGACGCCGCCGATACGGTCATCTTTCTCGACATGCCGCGGACCGTTTGTGCGTACCGGGTCATCAAACGTAATCTGAAGTACCGCAACCGGACACGGCCGGACATGGGGGAAGGCTGCATCGAACAATTCAGCTGGCAGTTCCTGAAGTGGGTCTGGCAGTACCCGAAAGCGCGGCGACCGGGTGTCTTACGCCAGCTTGACGAAGTGCGACATGAGAAAAACGTCGTCATTTTGTCGTCGAAGCGTGACGTACAGGCGTTTTTAGATCAGCTTTGATGCAATTTGGTTTGCGTTAGTCAGTTTTTCATAATCACTTTTGAGCATGGACATAATCAGTTCGTCAAAATAAACCCCATTATAATTTATCGATTCACGGAGTATACCTTCCGTTACAAACCCTGCTTTTTTATAAGCTGCTATCCCATTTGCATTATGACTATATACTTCAAGTTGAAGTCGATTCAATCGTAGTTTGTTAAATACGAAGTGCAACGTTAATTGTAAAGCTTCCGAACCATAACCTTTTCCTGTTAATTTCAATGAGCTCATGGAAATTCGAAATCCTGCTCGCTTATTTTCTTGATCTATCTCAAAAACAGACAATTCTCCTATCATTTTATTGTTACTGTTGAGACAGATTGCAAAATCATATCGTGTTGAATCGCTGTTTATAATTTTTATGTGCTGTTGAATTTGCTCTAATGTAAAGATTGCTTTAGTTGCCGTCACATATCGGATTTCGTCGTCTTGAGATGCTGCTAGCAGTAGAGGTGCGTCTTTTATTGTTAATGGACGTAAGTGAATGCGTTCCTGATGTAGTTGCATGTTAAATCCTCCTATGGTCAGTTTTTTTATTAACACACATGCAAAATAAAAATAAAGAAGGTTAACGTTTATCGACGACTACCTTACCATCCTGATCTAGCAAGGGGGTCATTCCGCTCACCCCGAGACCGCTTGTCATCAAATAATTTACGCCGGTCTGCGTATCGACGACGATTTTGATAATCCCTCCACTGAGGTGTTGTTTTGATTTCAACACGAACCGTTTATCACGCATACTGTACTCGTCTCCTTCTTATTTTAGCTGCGTAGCCAGAAACAAACATAAAAATTAAATTCTTCAGCGGACATAGCGCTATTACTATTAAGATAACTGAATTTGAAAGGAAAAAGACCGTTTTGACTGCGAAAATCACAGTCGAAACGGTCTTTTTTCAGTCGATTCCTCGATTAGTTTACTCCAACCGCTTCCGCCTCAAACGCAAGCACTGGTCCGAATACTTCGTAATGCAGTTGCTCCGTCGCTCCTTGCCAGTTCGACGCGACGAACCGAATCATCGCTTCCGGTCCGCAGACGAAGGCGATCGCAGACTTGTCGACGTTTTGAATGACTTCTTCCGTCAATCGACCGGAAGTCGTCCCTGTTTGCGGATGCCGTTCCGCATAACGGATGACCGTTGCACCGGCTGTTTCCAGGCTTGCGAGACGCGTCGAAAAGGCGCGGTCGCGGTCATCTTGAATCGCGACGTAGAGCGTGACGGACCGACTTGCCGCAAGTGCTGCATCGGCAATCGCGAGCAAGGGTGTCAGACCAATCCCGCCAGCGAACAGGACGACGGGTGCTTGACCAGCCGGTAACGCAAAATTGCCAGCCGGTGCACTGAGCAGGACCGTATCGCCGATGTTTGTTGCGTCATGCAATTGCTTCGACACGCTTCCGTCGCGTTTGACGGCAATCGTGTAAAACGCATCACCAGGGCGATTGATTAAGCTGTACTGCCGGTTTTGCCACAGTCCTGCCGGCGTTTTGATTCGGAGCGTCACGTATTGTCCCGGTGTAAAGGCCGGTAACGTCAAGGCATGTGTTGGCTGCAAGGTAAACGATTTGATGTCCGACGCTTCCTGCGTGATTGCCGTCACCGTGAAGGTCTGATATCCAGTGAAGCCTTTTGCCTGTTCGTCTTGTGCATAAAGTTCGGCTTCAAGCGTCATGAACAAATCAGCGATTTCCTGATAGGCGAGTCCCCACGCGTCGATGATTGCCGGAGTTGCGGCGTCACCTAGGACTTCTTCAATCGCGCGCAACAGTTCTGTCCCGACGATCGGGTACATCTCCGGTTTGATTTGCAGGCTCCGGTGTTTATGTAGGACGGGCAGGAGCGTTGGTTTTAAGACGTCGAGTTGATCGATGTTCGCAGCTGCCGCATAGACGGCTTGAGCGAGGGCTTGCGACTGGCGATTCGTTTTTTGGTTCGTCTGGTTAAAGATGTGCGTCATCTCCGGGTGCCGTTCAAATAAACGTTGATAAAAGACACGGGTGATGGCTGGTCCGTGTTCCGCGAGAACAGGGACGGTCGACTTGATGAGTTGGATCGTTGTTGCGTTTAACATAAGACCACTTCCTTTTCAGTTCGTTCTCCCACAGTATTAGCGGTTTTGTGCTTAAATACAATATATAAAATACTAGATTAAAAAAGAAAGTGAACTTTGTCACAAACGTGCCATCGATTCGTCAAGAAACGGACATAAACCGTTGACTCAAGTCAGCGGTCCAGTCGGAATCCATAGTTTTGAGAAGTCAAGGTAACCGAACGAATCGATGACGAGGTTCTGCAGCTCGATCGGGTAAGGAATGAGTCGCGTGTCATCAAACAGCGGGATGAAATAGGAGGCGTCGATGACGTACCGCTCGAACGACTGGTGGAGCGGCATCCAGTCTTCAAACGGCGTGTCGTCATACTGTTGGATACGCCGTTCCATCTCCGGCATCTGGCGGTACAGCTTGGCCGGCGGAGAATATTCATTTGTTAAGAACTGATGGAACGCGACCGTCAAGTTGCGCTCGAACACTTCCGCGTGGATCGCGAGATCGATGTCGGCGAAAGCGTGCAGGTTGGTGATACTTTCTTTGAATCCGACCGGAACGAATTCATAAGGAATGCGTTGGCGGTCGAACATCTCACATAACCAGTACGTCACGTTTTCCGTAAAGTCCGTCAGTTTGATCCGGATCGGCCGGTCGAACGTGACGGGTGGTCCATCGGGAACAACATATTCTTGACTAAACTCGCCGAGAAAGCCGCGGACGTTCGGTGTACCGCGCTCGTTGCACTCGGTGATGAAAGGGCGGACGGAAGCAATCAAGCGGTGGATGTAGTGCCGCGCCTCCACGCTTTCGAAGGCGCCGCCCGGACGGGGATTCAAGAAAATCAAGCCGAATCCGGACTGGGTGGCAATCGTCCCGGTTGCGCTCGATTCCGATAACGACGTCCGGTAAACCGGATCGTAGGCGTCCGGCATCTGGATGAACTCGATTCGGTCGAGTAACGCCCGGACGCCATAAAAATTCGCGAACGCCTGTAAAACGGTTTTTTTATCATCCTGTTGCGTCAGTTGAAACGGACCGGTCCCGATTCCTTCTTTATGAATGCTCGTGTGAAGTGTCGCAAGCTTCGGTAAAAGCGAGTTCCGTTGCTGGTCAAGGATCAGGTCGACCCGGTACGGTCCGTTCGATTTAATCTGTTCAATGTGGCGATACGACCAGGCGTAAGCAGGAAAGGCGATCAGTTCCCGTAAACTTTTTGTGACATCTTTACTCGTCATCAGTGAACCGTCGTGGAAGCGGACGTCTTTTCGTAAATAAAGCGACAAGGTGTTGCCTTGCCAAGCATAGTGATGGGCAAGTTCCCCTTTAAGCAGACCGTCTTCATCAATCCAAAACAAGCGGTTAAAGACATTTTGGACCAGGTGGGCACTATGGATATCGGCTGCTTCGAGCGGATGAGCCGTCAAGAAGGGGCGTTTCCGCGGAATGAGTAAAGCGTCGGATGCCGTTTGGACATAACCAAATTTTTGTTCGAGCCGCCGCATGAACCGCCCGGTCTGAGCAGGGGACCAGTCCCAACTGAGCTGTTCCGTCACGGCGTCAATCGATTCCCGGTCGATCCGCTCGAGCAGCTGACGGGCCAGTTCGCGCTCGACGTGCCGCAACCAGACGAGCTCCGACAAATGTCCCCGCCCTTGACCACTCGTATAATCAAGCCAACCGTCGTCTTGCCAGCGCTTCAAATAACGTTTGAATTGTTTCGGACTCAAATGAACCGTATCGGCGAGGTGCTGGATCGTATAGTGTCCGTCGCGACAGGTTTTCCATAACGTAAAGAGATAAGTTTCCATCAGTTGCTCCTTCCTTTAAAAGGGGACATTAATTTATGAAGATGTCCATTTTTCAATCAATCTGTCTTGTTTATCATACAGGTAGAGAATGGAAGGTGACAATATGAAATGGAAAGATATACCTAAACCAATTAAAGTCAGACTCGTAACATCCTTTTTTAACCGGACGGTGTCATTCGCCATCATGCCGTTCATGGCCTTATTGTTCGTCGATGCCTTTAATAAAGTCATTGCCGGATTGTTTTTAATCAGTACCGTCTTCTTAAGTTTCTTCATCGGATTGATCGGCGGGTACCTCGCCGATCGTTTCCCGAGAAAACGGTTGCTCGTCCTCTCGACGACAGCGACCGGCTTGATGTTCCTTGCGATGACGATCAGTCTCGCCGTCAATCAGATGATTGCCTTCACGATTGCCTACGCCATCTTTACCGTCACGAGTAACATCGGGCGACCGGCGATGGGGGCGATCATCATCGACGCGACGACGCCGGACAACCGGCGGGCGGTCTATGCGATCGATTACTGGTTGATCAATCTCTCGATTGCACTCGGGACGGCACTCGGAGGCTGGCTCTACGTCAGCAACAAACTGTTCCTGTTCAGCTTATTGACGTGTACGTCGCTCCTCTTACCGGTCGCGTACCATTTCCTGCTCGACGAATCGAAACACGTCTGGCGGAAACAGCCGTTCCGGTCCGTCCTGACCGACATCACGAACAGTTACCGGATTGCCTGGCGCGACCGTCCGTTCGTCAAGGTCGTGCTCGGTTCGATGTGTATCCTCGCCGCCGAGTTTTCGATGGGCAGTTACGTCGCCGTCCGGCTGGCGGACGAGTTCAAGACCGTCGAATTCGGTGATCTCCTCGTCAACGGTGTCCGGATGGTCAGTCTGATCAATATCGAGAATACGATTCTTGTCGTCTGTCTGACGTTTTTCATCCAACGGCTCGCGAACCGATTTTCTAGCCGGAAGACGCTTGTCGCCGGATTGGCGTTATACCTGGTCGGTTACATGACCGTCACGAGTGCGAATTCGATGACCGTCCTGTTGACATTCATCTTCATCGCGACGATCGGGGAGTTGTTGTACTCACCGACGTTAAACGCTGAAAAAGCGAACATGATGCCGGAAGATAAACGGGGCGCCTACTCGGCGTTCGCCGGGACGTCCCACGCCGGGGCCGACTTGATTTCACGCTCGACGATCATTCTCGGAGCAGTCCTTGCCCCGTTCATGATGAGTGTCTACATCGGCCTGATCGTTTTCCTCGGATTGGTTTTAGCGTACTCAGGTCTATATCTGAAAGAAGCCGTTGAGACGAAACGAAACGTCTCGTAATCAAAAAGGAGTGGATGAAATGGAGGAATTGACAACGAAGCGGCACCGGTTACGGCGCTGGCGTTCGGGTGACGCCGAAAGCCTGTATGCCTATGCAAAAGATCCGCGTGTCGGACCGAATGCGGGCTGGGCACCGCACGCGTCCATCGACGAAAGCCGCGCCGTCATTACGATGTTTCAAGAAGCAAATGATGGTTATGCAATCGTCGACCGGGCGACGGACCAGGTCATCGGCAGCTTCGGGATGCATGCGCGCCGGCCGGTCGAGGCACTGGCTGACAAAAAACAAGTCGAGTTCGGATTCGTCCTGCATCCTGATTACTGGGGACAGGGACGGATGCCGGAGATCGTCGACGCGGCACTCGCTGTCGCTTTTGTGGAGCTTGAGATGGAGATCGTCTGGTCTGCCCACTTTGATTTTAACGGTCAATCGCAACGCGTCATCGAAAAGATGGGCTTCCGCCACGTGCTCGACCGGCTGTTCGTCATGGAGCGGATTGACGGGCGGACGGTGACGAGCCGGCTGTATCAATGGACACGGGAGCGGTATGAAGCGAAAAAATTATGTTGATTGGATCAGTAGCACAAGACGTCCCTCTCCGGATTATGGAAGAGGGACGTCTTGTTTTTTACGTTGTTTAACAATTAAAGAAGGAGCGGAGCGGTATTTACAGATGTTTACTTGTTTTACGTTTAGGTAGCAACAGGTTCAGAATAACGCTAATCAGCCCTGCCATGACGCATTTGAATAAGTAGTTATCCGTTAGTCCCACGAGGACATATCCGTTAAACTTTTGAATGACGGTGGCTTCAGGGACCCAGTCGATGACAAGTCCAATCCCGAACAGTGCCGGCAGGCTAAGTGCTAGATAGACAATGAGGAAGACGAGAATCAGCATCTTAATATTCATAAAAGGTAGCCTCGATCCCAGTGGGTTTAATTCATTCTACTTGAAAATGTCATTAAGTACCAAATGAAAATCGCTAACTCATAGCAATACTCGTTTGTAGCGGATTCTATGCATTTTTCGAACTAAATCA
This sequence comes from Exiguobacterium sp. s80, assembly GCF_018618725.1. Taxonomy (NCBI): domain Bacteria; kingdom Bacillati; phylum Bacillota; class Bacilli; order Caryophanales; genus Exiguobacterium; species Exiguobacterium sp. s80. The sequence goes on from NZ_JACSMP010000001.1 coordinate 666,663, forward strand.
CTTCTGCATCTGTCGTTTCGTAAGCAGCATCGGTAAGAAAAAGTAAAGATTCATACTGATCATCGAAATGAGATAACTGCTCAAAATGACGATTAATCCATTGACTCCAGTCTGATGTAAAACAAACTGTGGTAAAAAATAGGCGGCAAGTCCGATGGCGATAATCCATGTCCCTGACCAAACCGATAACCAGACGATGACGACGAGATAAAGCAATCCGATCGCATAACTGACAGGGAGCGAAAACGTCACGGTCGGTGAATCGATGAAGCGGTCGGCAAAAACGGTCACCAAGATACTGACTGAAAATAAGCCGCCGAACAGTCCGAACAGCACCTTTTGACGGACAGGACTGACCGTATGCGTCGACAGGTACCGCAAGATCAACGCGAGACAGACGATGAGTAATGCAACTGCGCTCGCAAAACTCAATAAGAGAATGGCGCTGTAGGAGACGGAACCATTAAAGAGCTGTTGAAAAAACGAAAAACTGGATCCACCTACTAACACAAGCCCGAAGATTTGCAACAGTCCTTTCCAATCAAAGGCCAGTTCGTTCGAAATCGACTGGATGTAAGCAGCCGGACTATCGCCGGTAATGGATTTGACCGATTTGCCATCCGTCTCAGCGTCGCGCAAGTGATCCTCGAGTTCGCTGACGATGTCTTGCGTCGCCTGTTCATTTTTTCCGGAAGCTAACAAATACACGTGTAAGTCGTCTAAAAAACGAGTTGATTCAGTGGATAAGGGATGCATCCATCATTCCTCCTTTAAAATCTGGTTGACGCTTGTCGAGAGTCTCTCCCAACGTGCCGAGAAAGCGGTCAGTTCGTCGCGTCCTGCCGAAGTAATGGCATAATACTTTCGTTTTGGTCCGCTCGGAGACTGGCGTTGCGTTGCTTCAATCCAACCCAATTTTTGCATCCGCATCAATAACGGATAAATCGTTCCTTCACTGACGTCAGCAAAGCCGTAGGTCGCAAGTTTCGTCGCCAGTTCATAACCGTAGACCTCTTCTTCCGCGATCAACGCAAGTAAACAACCGTCGAGAATGCCTTTTAACATTTGAGTAGATGACATCAGTATTCCTCGTTTCGCTATCATGTATTGCAAGGTAACTATAGCCTATCATTCAATAACATGTAATACAAGGTAGTGAATTAAATTTTCCTGATAATTGAAAAAAACAAGTGCAATCAGCATTGATATGCAATATATTAGTTTTATGGATAACTCAAAAAAGACTCTTAAAATCAAACGGACTTCCTTGAGTCAGGAAGTGTATCAACACTTGCAGCAACAAATCATCACCTTGGAACTGGCGCCGGGTGAAAAATTGAATGACCTGGAACTGGCAGAACAGTTCGGTGTCAGCCGGACGCCTGTCCGGGAAGCACTGAAAAAACTGGAAGAGGAGGGACTCGTCGTCTTTAAACCCGGTTCACGGACGAACGTGACGGCACTGGATGTGGTGCAGGCACGCGAGACGTTTCCGATCGTCGCGACGCTCCATGGACTCGCGAGTCAACTGGCGTTTCCGCACATTACGCCGGAGACGTTAGTGACGTTACGCAAGCTGAATACCGAATTTCGGACGGCAATCGGTCAGGAGGATGCCCTCGAAGCGATGCAATGTGATGATGCGTTTCATCATGTCTTTTTACAGGCAAGTCAGAATCAGCAACTGACTGAAACGTTGAGTCGCTTGACGCCGCTCGTCCGTCGGCTTGAGTTCGCCCAGTTCAGCCGGATCGGTAGTTCGTCGGCAGATGACCACGATGCGATCATACAAGCGTGCGAACAGCGGGATGTCGATTTACTCGTCCGGTTGACGAGGCAGAACTGGAATGGGCTCGGTCGCCATATCATCGCAGCACTGAAGGAGGAGTGAAAATGCGTCCGCTCGTACTCGGTACCTTGGCGGCATTGTTTTTTGCCGTCACCTTCATCTTGAACCAATCGATGCAAGGAAGTGGGGGGCACTGGATTTACAGTGCGGCACTCCGGTTTTATTTTATGCTGCCGTTGTTGTTTATAATCGTCGCCTTTCGCCGGCGGGTCGGACACGTCTTCCGGGCGCTCCGTGAAGACCCGAAATTTTGGCTCATCTACGGGACGATTGGCTTCGGCATTTTTTACAGCGGGATTTGTTTTGCTGCCGATCATGCGCCCGGTTGGTTGATCGCCGGGACGTGGCAACTGACAATCCTTGCTGGTCCGTTGCTTGCGCCGTTGTTTCACCAGAAGATTCCCTGGACGGCGTTACGATTTTCCCTTGTCATCGTCGCCGGCGTCATCGTCATGCAACTTGCCGTCGCGGAAAACGTCAGCCTGTCATCGATGCTGTACGGTGTCGTCCCGGTCCTGATTGCAGCGGTCGCCTATCCGCTCGGGAACCGGAAGATGCTCATACGGTACGGCGACCAACTCGACGTGTTCGACCGGATTCTCGGGATGACGCTCGCGAGTCTTCCGTTTTGGTTTATCTTGACGGCATTTGCATACCGTTCGAGTGGCGTCCCTTCGATGGCACAAGTATCACAGTCGGCACTCGTCGCAATCTTTTCCGGCGTCGTCGCGACGTCCTTGTTCTTTTACGCGACATCGCTCGTCCATCGTGATCCCGTCCGGCTCGCGACAATCGAGGCGACACAATCGTTCGAAATTTTGTTCACCGTCCTCGGAGAAGCCGTCTTTTTACACGCGGCATTTCCGTCAGGTCTCGGACTGCTCGGAATTATCCTCGTCATGCTTGGGATGACACTCCACAGTTTTCGGCAAGCCAGTCCGACCGTCATCTCGGATTGACTTTATTTCAACTACCTTAATTTAAAAATAACTTAGCAAACGAGGGAACAAGGATGGTACTTACAGGAACACTTGTCAACACAGGACTGATCATCGTCGGGACGTTACTCGGTCTCCTGTTTCACAGAATTCCCGAGCGGACGAAAGAAACGGTCGTCCAGGCAATCGGTCTCGCCGTCGTCGTGCTCGGTGTCCAGATGGGGTTGAAAAGTGAGAACTTTTTAATCGTCATCGGCAGTCTCGTCATCGGTGGGGCGCTTGGCGAATGGTTGCGGATCGATGAAAAGCTCAACCGGCTCGGCGAATGGCTCGAACTGAGAATCGGCCGGGGACGCCCGTCAAACATCGCTGAAGGATTCGTCACGGCGACGCTGATCTTCGTCATCGGCGCGATGGGCGTGCTCGGGGCGCTTGACGGCGGATTGCGTCAGGATCACGACGTATTGTATACGAAAGGATTGATTGACGGCTTTACGGCGCTCGTCCTCAGTTCGACGCTCGGCATCGGCGTCATCTTCTCCGCCATTCCCGTACTTCTGTATCAAGGGGCGATTGCCCTCGGTGCCGTCGCAATCACCCAATATGTTCCGGATGCCATCTTGCAACAGTTCATCGTCGAGATGACGGCGACCGGTGGGGTGATGATTTTAGCGATCGGGTTGAATCTTGCCGGTATCACAAAAATCCGGGTCGCAAATCTCCTGCCCGGCATCGTGATGGTGGCCCTGATTGTGACAGGACTTCAACTATCCGGATTTAATTAAAAAAACTGCGCCTTTCATCTCGGAGACATCTGTTGTCCACGAAATGAGGGGCGCAGTTTTTTTAGTGAATAGATTGAAGCGCGTCTTTAGGCAAAACATCGGTCGTGTAATCGGTCAGCTGGTGTTGATTGTAGTCGAACGTGTGTCGGCAAAGAGGACCGTTCAAGATGTTCGGTAAATAATGTTTTAAGTTACTGATGATCCCGATATTGTCCGGATCAAGAATCCAGTTTAGCGATTTCCAGTCGAGAATCCCTTCGCGCGTCACGAGCGGTGTCGGAAGTGTTTGACCATCCGGTAAGTCGGCGAGGTAGAGGTAGATGCCGACTGCCTGTTCAGCGCGTAGGACGGCTGTACCGGCGAACTGGACTTGTGACAGCATGATTCCCGTCTCTTCGAACGTCTCCCGGACGACAGCGGCAGTTGGTGTTTCACCGGGTTCGATTTTGCCGCCGACACCATTCCACATTCCCATCGCCGGCTGCTTTTGCCGGTTGAGCAGCAGGAAGTGATCGTCTTGGCGGACCAGGCAAAGCGTATACGGGTAGGGTACGTCCTGCACGATCAGAACAGCTCCTTTTTCCAACTCGCATACTGTTCGTCTGACGGGACGGGTTGGATCGTTTTCTTTCCATCCGTCCAAGTCGTCAAGGCTTGTTCCGTCAAAATCCGGTGGCCGGTTTCAGTCCGGACGGCAAGTAAACTCCGTTTATTGAACGGGGAGGCGGCATGCTGCTGGATGATTTGTTCGATCGCTGCGAGCTGCTCCGGCAAAAGCGTCTGTTGGGTATAAAAATGGTAGCCGATGATGAACGTGTCGTCGAGTCCTATCCGTTGCATTTCAAGCTGGTACCCGGAACCGTTCGGGGCAATCCGGAAGCTGCCGCTTGGTGAAAGGACGATCTCACCTGTCAATGGAACAGGGCGTAAGGCGAGATTGATTCCGAACCCACTGTCGACGAGGTACGTCGCGCCTGCATGCTGGAGTAGAATCGCGACATGGGTCGGACCGGTCGCCGACCAGACTTCATGTTCATTGTCATAGACGGTCGCTTTGACGAGCGCGACATCAAATCCTTTGATCCGCAAAATTTCATAGAGCAGATGATTTAAATCGTAACAGACACCGCCTGCTTGATTGGTGACGAACGTCTGCTCAAGGCGTGCTTCGTTAAAAGGTAACGTCCGTTTCGAGAGGACGGCCTGATTATCAAACGGCAGGTGGTAGGCGAATGCTTCTAATAGAGATGGTAAATCGTCAAACGTAATCGGCCGGTCAAGTGGAAACTGTATCCGGGATGCGATTGTTTTCATGAGAGATGACAATTGAATTCCTCCTTTTTCAATCTCCTTAGTATGGCACAAAATGTCTGGAATTTAATTAAACAGTCTGGATAGTACCGAATCAATTGATTTTTTAAAATGAAATGAATCGATGAAAAAAGAGTTTTCGGGAAATTAAAGCGAATAACGTTCAACTAGTTCCTCATTTAACGAATCACTAGCATCGCACATATCGATAAAGTATGGTGCCTGCCATTTTTGAGTTGCGATGGCTTGTTTACTTGTTGGTGTATCCCAACTTGGATAAACACGCATCGCCATCTTTCCTTTTGTTGCATCAGATGAAAGAATATTTTGTTGAAGAAGTACTTCTTTCGGAAAGATGAATTGTCCGAATGCTGTCTCATTTTTAAAAGTCGTGATGACTAATAAATCAGGGGCTTCGTCATATCGATAGGGCTGATTCTTATTGTTGTCGTCTTTTTCCCAAAAGACCACAAACTGTCCTAGTTTTGTAGGCGTTACATGTCCTATCCGAAAACGAACGGTTTTGGAAAATATTTTAAAAGTCCCAGCACCATAGTTCGCATTTTGTGGTTCTTCTTGAACCCTCTCTAATGGTAAACGATTGGGTTCATAAATGATTTTATTTACGTAATTCAGTACTTCGAAAAAATCATGCACGTTTCAGTTCACCTCTCAACGGATTTAAATCGTCTATAGTTAGTATAAAGCTGTATATCACAAATTCTATTTGAAATGACATTACGCGTATAAAGGAGATCATCAATGAGACAGTCTAAAACGAATATTGAAAAAGAGATTCCGATTTTCGGACTGAAGCAGGAAGGGGTGCATTATCAAAACAAGGCGAGCGTCTATGCTGTTGTCGTTGATAAGGAACAACAAAAATACCTAAGCGTTCGGACTAATTCACAACATTTCTTCCTTCCCGGAGGTGGGAGAGAAGTCGGTGAAACACCGGAGCAAGCACTTCACAGAGAACTGTTAGAAGAGACGGGTTATACGATTCGTATCGAAGCACCGATAGGACGGGCCAAACAGCATTTTATAGCACGAAACGGTGAAGCAATCCTCAACGATGCGTTTTTTTACAAAGTGACGTTACTCGAGTTGACACAAGCTGCAGTCGAAATGGATCATCATCCGGCGTGGCTTAGTCTTCAAGATACGGATAAGTTATTTCATGCGCATCAGACATGGGCAGTCAGGGAAGCCGTCGATTATTAAAATCATCGAATTAAAAGCAAATGCTGGCTCCGTAAACAAGGACACCTATTTGGCCAAAAGATTTGGGGCGATGGATGCTCTAATTTGGAGCACTTCGTTGTCTACGTGCTGTCTTCTCGGAACGGTGAAGTGAAGGAGTCAAAAAGCAACATAAAAGGGTTGTTCCGCTTCGTTTAAAATTTTAAGGATTCGTTCACTGAAATTTGACCAGGTCACCATGTCTAGAACTTCTTCTAAACTGAAAAAGCCGACTTCCAGACTTTCGCTGCTCGTTTGTAGTGTCCCACCGACTGCTTTTGCCAGCCAACAGGTCGCGCAAACATGTTGGCTTATGTTTTGATAGATGCCACAAAAGCGAGTCACCTCAATATCGATTCCGGATTCTTCTTTCACTTCACGGATGATTCCGTCCTCGATGGTTTCTCCTAGTTCAATGACCCCACCCGGAAATTCCCAACCTCGCTCTGGTCCTTTGATAAGCAGGATTTTTCCGTGTTCATCAAGGACGACGGCACCTGCTGAGAGTGAATGTTTTGGCATCATCTAATCTCCACCTTTATTTAAATATAAGACTTGTAACCGGCACTATATCTTGTTTTATGCTCTGTCAGTTAAATAATACTGGCTGTACAACCAACTGATGGCATCCTTTAAGTCACTTGCAATGTAGTCAATATGGATGTTATTTGTTTCGTCACGATGGTCGCGTAACGACATTTCCCCCGCACCTGTTCGTACTAAAATTTTAAGGCATCCTGCTTTTGAAGCCGCCAACATGTCGGTCCAACGATCCCCGATGACGACACAGTTGTTTAGCGTTAAATCATGGGTGTGTCGTGCTTCCATTAACATCAGGCTTCCGGCACGTACAACCTTCTTGAGGGGGGGTGGACATACGTAAACATCATCAAAACCGAATCTAGTCAATTCCTGTTGAAAGTCTTCGCTTGTTGCTAAGCCTTTAGAAATACCGGGCTGATTTGTGAATGAAAATAATGGAATCCGGTCTTCTTTTAATCGATTGATTGCCAAAGCGGTATACGGAAACAGTTCAAATTCTCCTGGGTAGTGCATGGTGGTACCCCCGCCGGTACCATCACGATCCAAAAAGACAGCTTCTATGTTTTTCATCGTTTTGATCTCCTGTCATGAATTTAGTAGGTACGCTACCCCATGCCATTAAACATGCTCATTTTTATAACAAATGAATCCGTTTAGAAGAAAAATGAACTCATTAAACATAGTCAAATACGCTAAACATACTCAAAATCACTCAAAATGAGTATGTTTAGCCAAAAATGAGTTAATTTATGATTTGCCGTCCATCTGTTTAGTTATTCCATTACATGCTGGTTGTTACTTTTTTTAATGTTATAAGATTGGCGATAACAGGCGCGAGATACTTTCTTTAAAGCGGATCATCCACGGACGGGCAGCGTATTTTTCCCGCGTTAACAAGCTACTATCGGCGACGTCTGATAAAAAGAGCAGTTCCAGTTCTTCGCCGACCGCCGCATACGTCGCCCAGTAGACGAACGGGTGATCCGGCTGGTTCGGAATCATGATCTTCAGGGAGACACCGGACGCTAAGGTGATTCGGCGGCAGGCATCCATGAAACTGGCGTCCGGAATAAAGTAGGATGACTGAATATAGATTGATTTTTCCGCCGTATCAATCATTTGGATCAACATGTTTTTCAAGTATTCCGTCTCTGACGTTGGACCGGACGTCACGATTTGAGCCGGGACACGGTCTGTCGAATCCGCTAGCGGTGGAATCGGTGCCGTTGACCAATCGGTTCGCTCACGGCTCGCGGCATCCCAGTCCTGTTCAAAATGAAACTCGAGTGCTTCGACGACGGGGCCGAGGACCCGCAGATGTGTATCACGCCAGTAACCGAACTGTTCGTCTTCCCCGAGGTACTCGGAGCCGACGTTAAAACCGCCGATATACCCGATTTGCCGGTCAATCGTACAAAGTTTCCGGTGATTGCGGTTGTTGATCCGCAGGTTGAAGATGCCGAACAGCGAAGCGAAAAACGACCGGACTTCACCGCTGTCTTGGTTAAAGGCAGCAAAGTCCTTCGCTTTGAGTTTCCAGGAGCCGATTGCATCATAGAGAACGCGCTGACGACGAAACCAAAACAGGTCATTCACAAAAATCTGTCCCACTCATCACAGCAACAGATTCTCAAGCAGGTATTTTAACGTTTAACGTCTAAAGTATAGCTTTAGACATACATAAGGAGTGAAACGACATGTTTACCCATCAAATCACAGAACGACTCGGATTAAAATTGATTGAACGGCAAGATGCCGACGCCCTGTTCGCCTTAGTCGACGCCAACCGGGACCACTTACGGGAGTGGCTCGGCTGGGTCGATGGAGCGACGGGACCGGACAGCTATCGCGACGAAGTGATTCCGGCCTGGCTGAAGCAGTATGCGGACGGAGACGGTTTCGCCTGCGGGATTTATTATGACGGCGCTCTAGTCGGAACGGTCGCCCTGCACGAAATCAATCAAACGTTACGCCAGACATCAATCGGCTATTACGTAACGGGAGCCGGGCGCGGAAAAAACCTGATGACGGAAGTCGTTCGCTTCATTACGGAGTACTGTTTCGTGAACCTCGGCTTGAACCGAGTCGTCATTGAATGTGCGGCCGGCAATACACGGAGTCAACGGATTCCCGAGCGGCTCGGGTTCGTCAAAGAAGGAACATTACGGTCGGCAGAACGGCTTTACGGAGATTTCCATGATATCATCGTCTACGCGATGCTTGCACAGGACTGGCAATCGAAAATGACACAGGTCGAACAAACGGAAGTAGGGCACAGCCGATGATAAATATCCGCTTTGAACCGATGACGGAAACGATGTATCAGACGTATTTACCGACGGCAATTGAAGAGTACGCCGCGGAAAAGGTGAAAGCCGGAACGTGGGTGGAAGCGGAAGCCATCGACCGGTCGACGGAAGAGTTTCGTCAACTCTTACCGGACGGACGCGCGTCAAAAGACAATTATCTTTTCTCGCTAGTCGATGAGGCGACGACTGAGGCGGTCGGGATGATGTGGTTTCATGTCGTGGAAAAAAAACAGGGACGGACGGCATTCATCTATGATTTTTCGGTTGATGCACATCACCAAGGAAAAGGCTACGGGCGACAGGCGATGGTGGCGCTTGAACAGGTCGCACGGCGGATGAACATCAAAATCATCGGACTTCATGTCTTTGCCCACAATACGCGGGCGATCAAGCTGTATGAATCGTCAGGGTACGCGCCGACGGATCTCCATATGGAAAAACGGTTGGATTAAATGAAAGCACGAAAGCAACTGTACCAGCTGCTTTCGTGCTTTTTGTTAGTTGAATTCGTTCAGCGCCACGTCTGTAACGTGTTCGCGAACTGGATGTCGGTCTCAAGTTCTCCTTCGATGCGTTTCAGAGCAAAGTCGTTCCCGGCCAACCAGTCGCGGAAATCGAACTCGACCGGCTCTTGGTCACCACCGAGCGCGAACCAGACCTTCAAGTCCTCCGGAAAGTACGCCGACGTATGAATCGTTCCGGCCCAGTGGGAGTAAAGCTCGGAAAAGACCCCTTTATCGGTATCGTTGAGCAGACGGAAGGCAGACTCCGCATCTTGAATCAAGTGCTGGTGCGACTTCATCTCCATCATCCGTCGTTTCGAGTCATCGAGATGGAACCGGTTTTCGTGTTGCAGTAAATCAAAGTGGTTCGTACAGAGATTCGTCTCCCGGACCTCGATGTCGCGTGCCGTCGCTTCGATGACGAACGAGCGCGCCGACTTGTCGTGGACGACGTAGGTGAAAGAACCGCGGTGCGGCAATTCCTTGACGAGCGAAATCGCGTCTTCGACCGATGTACACGTTTCGAGGATGATCCGGCCAATCATGAAACTGACGAAACCGTCTCCGGGGCGTCGCCGGTTGATGAAGTTGTAGCCCATCGCAAGACCGTGTTCGTTCATCCCGTCCATCCGACCGGTCACGCGTGACGCGGGACCGATGATGGCAGAACCGCCGTCCGTCGGTTGGAAAACGGAAAACCGTCCGTCGTAGGTCATTGGATGATAATCATAATTGCGGACTAAAAAATTGTCGCCCGTCATGATCGAACAGCCGCTTTTCGGACCTTCGACGCGGTAATGACCAAAGTGAAGCAATGTGTCTTCAAGCGACAGTTCAAGTTCATCCTGGAGTCCGAGGATTTCATCCCACATGTGCGGGACATACCGCAGGAACATTTCTTTTGTTTCGCCCGGGTCGACCTGAAAGCGTGGAACCCGAATCTTCCAGTTGTCTTCCCGGTTATGGAGTAATTCATTTTGTTTGACGTACCGTCCTTGTTCGCGACCGAACTCGTAATGGGTGCCGCGAAACTGAGTGATTTCATTAGCAACCTGTTGCATGACGACTCATCCTTTCTGCTTCTCGTACTGCCGATTATACCGAACGACTTAACAAAAGTCGTAGCCGACGCATTGGCGGTAACACATCATGGATTGGAAAAATTCCGTAAAAAGAGTCAAACATCGCTTCATTTTACCGATATAGAAAAGTGAGGGGGAAAATGGATGAAAAATTTGACAGTACGAAGAAAGATTCAAGTGTTGGTTGCGACAGCACTCGTCGCGATGGTCCTGATTACGAGTGCGAGCATCTACTTTTTAAATCAGATGGCCAATGCATCTGAAGCGATGTATGAAGAAAATTTAATTCCCGTTCAAGAAGTCGGGAAGATTCGGATTGATACCCGGGCGCTCGATTCGTTCCTCGTCGAGATGATGTTGACGAAAGATTCGGCACGACTCGAAGAACTGGAGGGTCTAATCGATCAACGCCAAGCACAAATCCGGACGGCGGTCGACAAGTTCGAGCGGACGGCGAACATTGGTGCCCGTGAGGCGAAGCAGCTTGAAGAACTAAACGATTACATCATCGCCTACGACAATGGACTCAGTACGATTCAAAGTTTAGCGATTGAAGGCAATAAAGAAGAAGCCTATCAAACATACTCTACTGGTCTCGAACAAGTTCGGGATCAAGTCGCTGATACGGCAGCAAGCTTAATGAAATCGATGACGAATCAAGCGAAGTCGATCAACGAACAAAATCAGGCAGAGAAACAGACAGCCTTTTACTTAATGGCGGCAATTTTCATCGGATCGTTGCTTTTGTTTGCGATTTTAGCGATTTACATCATTCGCTTAATCACGCGACCGATCCGTTCACTCCAAGGCTGGATGGAACAGTCGGGTGATGGTGATTTGACGGTACGTGGTGATTACAATTCAAAAGATGAACTTGGTCAATTAACAGCATCGTTCAATACGATGACGGAACAGTTGCATCATGTCATCGTCGAGATGACGGGCACGTCGAACCACGTCGCGAAAGCATCGGACGAACTGAGTGCGAACGCGGAAGCGACGACGAAAGCGACGGAACTCGTCGCCGTGACAATGGAAGAAATCGCGAGCGGATCGACACAACAACTAGGTCAAGTCTCGGGCGCGTCACGAACGGTCGAGGAATTGACGTCCGGCATCCGCCAAGTCGCGCGGAATGCGCAACAGATGTCTGACGTGACCGGCGACGCGATGGGGAAAGTCGAGCAAGGCAGTCAAGTCGTCGACACACTCGGCCGACAAATGGAACAAATCAATACGGACGTCACGGAACTTGGACACGTCATCGTCGGACTCGGTGGTCGCTCAAAAGAAATCGGGCAGATTACGGCGTCGATCACGGGCATCGCCGCGCAAACGAACTTACTTGCCTTAAATGCAGCGATTGAAGCGGCACGTGCCGGAGAGCAAGGGCGCGGATTCGCCGTCGTCGCAGCAGAAGTCAAGGCGCTCGCCGAACAATCGGCGGTTGCGGCGAAGCAAATCGAAGGATTGATTCAAGTCATTCAGCGGGAGACGGAACATTCCGTCGTCTCGATGGAGAAAGTATCAGGCGAGATGACGAGCGGGATTCACGTCGTCGCAGCAGCGAGTGATTCGTTCAAGGAAATCGAGCGCTCAATCGTCGACGTGACCGATCAAGTCGAAGAAGTATCCGGTGCTGTTCAGGAAATGGCAGCGGGCAGCGAACAAATCGCGGCCGTCATGCGGGAAATCCAGGGCGTCACGGAAAGTGCTGCTGCCGGAACGGAGAATATTTCAGCGTCGACGGAAGAACAGATGGCATCGATGCAGGAAATTTCATCGGCCTCGCAGTCGCTCGCGACGATGGCAGAGGATTTAAAAGGACTAGCGGACCGGTTTCAAGTTTGAATCGATTTCGGATCGTGAAAGATAAAATCATACAAAAACGACGGATGCGACGCTATTACAGCGAAAGGCATCCGTCGTTTTAATTGGTTACGAAATTTTAGTTTTATCCGTTTGCTTCGGGAACTGGTTGAATTTCGTCAGCATGAAGTGGATGACGCTATAGGCGATGAGCATCCCAAGTAAGCCACCGAGTGTGTTCAGCAATAGATCATCAACGTTGAAGGTACGACGGAAGAGCAGACCGACATAACTGAAGACAAATTGCAGCGTCTCAATCACAAAGCTCGTCAGAAAAAGGAACAGCAACCCTTTTGTGAACCGTGTTTTGAAAAGGACAACAAGATAGACGCCGAGCGGCAGGAACAAAAGGAAGTTATAAGCAGTCAACTTTACTGAATTCCAAAAGAACCAATTGCCTTGCTGTCCTGCAATCATCCAATCGTTAATAAAGTGGAAAGGGCGCAACTGAATTTCGATTGAACCTGCTTGCGGAGGGAATTGAACTACCTCCACCTACGCTACGCTAAGAGGTGGAGGATTCCTGAGTTATCCGACCTATCGGTCGAAACTTTATCAGGCTACCCCCGTCGTCCCGACGGTTGAGAGTTAATCTTGTCAGTTTTTTTTTACGCGGATGCCTACTTTGCTTGGTTTTCGCTACTTCGGTCATCCGCAAGGTGAACGTTGAAGATTTTACGTGACAGACGAACTCCCTGTCACAACCCTATATCTTCAGTTTTCAAAGAACATGACATTGATTTTATTCCTGATTTTGAGTGTTTTTAAACCAAGAATGTCGTGCAATTGACGTGTCTCAAGACACGTCTTGTCCGAAGGCGATTCATCTCCCACCTGCGCTGGGCTTCGCCCTGAGACGCTTAGAGGTGGGAGTATTCTCGCCTGATTTTGATAAATTGTCGTCCTTAAGATTGGACGCGTTTCGCTTTTTTTGTTTCCATAATATGAATGCGATGATTCCTGTCGCGATAAGATAAAACACACCATAGAGTTGCTGGATCAAATAAGGCAGATCAAACAGATGGATGATGCGAAATCCAGCTACAAGCATGAGACATAAGATGAATGCTAGTTTTGTACTCAAAACATTTACCTCCTAAATAATTTAAACAAGGAAAATGGGAATTAAATACCAAAAATAGGATAACACAACAAAAACCCATTCGTCTTTCATTATTAGGAATTAACATTGTTTTTGTGGAAAAAGCAGGGATTTTGAGTGGGAGTGCCGTAATATGCGTTTAAGGACAGTAAATGAAAATCGGAGGAATGAACATGACTTTTCCCGTTTTACAAACGGAGCGATTACAGCTCGTCGAAGTAACAGACGACCATGCGGAAGCATTATTTGAAATCTTATCGGACGAGGCGGTGACGCGCTTTTACGGGATGGACCCGTTGACATCTGCCGAACAAGGAACCATGATCGTCAAGTCATTCGACGATACCTATAAAACAAGACGCGGCATCCGCTGGGGGATGGTCGACAAGGAAACCGGAGCGTTCATCGGGACGATCGGCTTTAATCACTTGAGTGAATACAGCAAGAAAACAGAAATCGGTTTCGAATTAAGTCCCGCTTATTGGGGGAAAGGCTATACATCGGAAGCGGTCCGGGTAATTTTGCGGTATGCGTTTGAAGAACTTGATTTATTCCGTGTCGGAGCCGTCACCTTCCCGGATAATGTCGCGTCAATCCGTCTCCTCGAAAAACAAGGGTTCGTTCAAGAAGGCAAACTGCGGGGTTATCTCTATCAAGGTGGACGTTCGCATGATGGGTGTTTGTTTTCGATAATTCAACCGGACTGGGTGGTGAAATCATGAAAACACCGCAACGGTATTTCAACATACTTGGACTTTTCCTGATGGGCGGTATTTTTTTAACACTGGTGACGATGCCGGTCGCGATTGATAAAACCGGGCACCTGCACATCGACCGGACATTGTTTTTACATGATGAAAAATTGTTGTCCTTCACCGTATTCTTTTTTATTGCATTCGCGCTTTATTTTTTGGTCGTCAATCTACCGGCGTTCACATCCTTTACACAGAACAAAAAATAATCTTTTAAAAATCATTGAATAACGAGCTAGTTATATAATAGACTGGTTATGTTAGAACACGTGGCATAGGAAAAGAGGAGGAGGCGAGGGGCCATTGAACACAGACGTCGAAACAGTCAGTGCCTATTTGAAATTGCTGAGTGACGGAATCCGGCTTGATATGTTGAATCGCCTGCAAGAGCGTGAACACTGTGTCTGTGATTTCGTCGATGTGTATGGCATATCCCAGCCGGCAATCAGCCGGCATTTGAAATTATTACGGCAAGCGCACATCATCTTGGAACGACGCGATCGTCAGTGGATTCATTTTCGGCTTAATCCGGACCATTCACACTATGCATTGCTCGTGACGATTTTAGCAACACTCGAACGACCGTCCTTGACGGAAGGAAATATGTGCTGACCGGAAAGGTCACTTTTCGGTTGGTCGACAGCGTCCTTATATAACAAGGTTGTTATGTGAAGTTGCTGAAATTAAAATTTTTTATAGAAATGAAGTGACGATTTTGACTGGAACACACGTACTTGCGATTGGAATCTTTTTAATCACGTTATTTTTAATCATCAAACAACCGAAAGGTCTCGGGATCGGTTATTCGGCGATCGGGATGGCCATCATCGCCTTGCTGACCGGCGTCGTCAATCTGGACGATGTCGCGACCGTTTGGGGCATCATCTGGAACGCGACCTTTACCTTTATCGCGTTGATCATCATCTCGCTGATTTTAGACGAGATCGGCTTCTTTGAATGGGCCGCCTTACATATGGCACGAATCGCCAAAGGCGGCGGATTGAAATTGTTCATCTACATGACGCTGCTTGGGGCAGGGGTCGCTGCCTTGTTCGCAAATGACGGCGCCGCGTTGATTTTGACACCAATCGTCCTCGCGATGGTCCGGCACTTAAAGTTACCGGATTATGTCGTCCTCGCGTATGTCTTCGCGTCCGGCTTCATCGCCGATACGGCAAGTCTGCCGTTCGTCGTTTCGAACCTCGTCAACATCGTCTCGGCCGACTTCTTTGACATCGGCTTTACGGACTATGCGGCACGGATGGTGTTCGTCAACGTCTTTGCGGTTTCCGGGAGTTTACTCGTACTTTATCTTTACTTCCGTAAGAGTATTCCGAAGACTTATGACGTGACACAACTCGTCGCACCACGCGCGGCAATCAAAGATCAGCGAATGTTCAAATTATCATGGGTGGTCCTCGTGCTGCTTGTCGTCGGTTACTTCACGAGTGATCTTATCGGGATTCCCGTCAGTCTCGTTGCCGGCGTCATCGCCTTGTTCTTCTTACTGATGGCCCGCCGTTCACCAAGTGTCCCGACGAAACGAGTCATCGCTGGTGCACCATGGGCAATCGTCTTCTTCTCGCTCGGGATGTACATCGTCGTTTACGGGCTTCAAAATGCCGGTCTGACGCAACTTTTAGCGGACATCATCGATGGATTTGCGACAAATCTCGCCGCCGCGACGTTCGGGATGGGCTTCCTCGCTGCCATTTTGTCATCGATCATGAACAACATGCCGACCGTGATGATTGATGCACTCGCGATCGATCTCAGTCAGGCAACAGGATCGATCCGGGAGGCCTTGATTTATGCCAATGTCATTGGCTCCGACTTAGGTCCGAAAATCACGCCGATCGGGAGTCTTGCGACGTTACTTTGGTTACACGTCTTACGGACGAAAGGTGTTAAAATCGGGTGGGGACAATACGTTAAGATTGGAACGATTTTAACGGTTCCGACGCTTGCGATCACCTTACTTGGTCTTTACATCAGCTTGTTACTTTACTAAGGGGGATTATTCATGAAACTACTCATCATCGGTTCAGTTGCTGCCGGAACATCGGTCGGCGCGAAAGCCCGTCGGAACGACGAATCATTACAAATTACGATTTACGACCGCGATCAAGACATCTCGTACTCGGGTTGCGGCATCCCGTACTTCGTCGGTGGTGAGATCGAAGACATCGATACCTTGACACCACGGGACGCGGCATTCTTTAAAAAACGCTACAACATCGACGTCAAGACCCAACATGAAGTCGAATCAATCAATCATCAGACGAAGACGGCGACCATCTTAAATGGCGTAACGGGTGAACGCTTTGAGGATACGTACGATACGCTGGTCCTCGCGACAGGGGCCTCAAGCATCATTCCGCCATTTCCCGGTGTTGATGCACCAAACGTCTTTTCCGTCCGGAACGTCCAGAACGCCGGTGCGATCCGTACGTACATCGAGCGACACGATCCGAAGACAGTCACGATCGTCGGTGGCGGATTCATCGGACTTGAGATGGCGGAACAATTGACGTATCGCGGCATTGCCGTCACGCTCGTCGAACGGCTGCCGCAAGTCATGCCGCCGCTTGATTTTGATATGGCATCGCGTGTCGGTGATCATCTTGAAAGTAAAGGGGTCCGGCTGTTGTTAAATGAATCCGTCTCGGCATTGACGGGCGAAGGCGAAGTCACGCAAGTCGAACTCGCGAGCGGAAAATCGATTGCGACGGATTTCGTCATCCTCTCGGTCGGCGTCAAACCGAACACGGAACTGGCGACGCAAATCGGCGTCACACTCGGTCAGACGGGGGCGATTGCCGTCAATCCGCAAATGCAGACGAACGTGAAAGACGTCTACGCCGTCGGAGACGTCGCAGAGAGCTTTTCCGTCATTACGGGAGAAGCAATCTATCGGCCGCTCGGTTCAACAGCGAACAAGATGGGTCGGATTGCCGGGATGGTCATCACCGGCGAAGAGGCGGCACATCGCGGCATTCTCGGGACGGGGATTTTCAAGGCATTCGATTTGACGGTCGCCCAAACCGGCTTGACGGAAAAAGAAGCCCTTGCCGCCGGATTCGATATTGAGATTTTACACAACATTAAACCGGACCGTCCCGAGTATATGGGCGGAAAGGACATGGTCATCAAAGCGATTGCTGACCGTAAAACGGGACGGGTCCTCGGGGCACAAATCGTTGGACCGCAAGGCGTCGACAAACGGATAGATGTCCTCGCGACGGCAATCACATTCAAGGCGAAAGCGGAAGACTTATTCCACCTCGATCTTGCCTATGCCCCGCCGTTCTCGACGACAAAAGATCCTGTCCTCTACACGGGGATGGCACTTGATAATGCGATTAAGAAGACGGCCCGCTTAGTGACGCCGGAAACATTGGTCGAGCAAACAGCGACGGAAGAATCGATTCAAATCATCGATACGCGGTCGAAAAAACAGTTCGAGAAGAATCATGTCGACGGCGCGGTTCATATCCCGCTCGGCGAACTGCGGACGCGGGCTGCGGAACTCGACCCATCCATCCCGACGGTCGTCTATTGTAATAAAGGCGTCACCGGCAATGCAGCGCAAAACGTGCTCAAGAATCTCGGGTTTACGGATGTCTGTAACTTGTCCGGTGGAAATACGAACTATCAGCACCTGAAGCATTGTTTTTCTAAGAAATAAGCGCAAAAATCGCATAAACAGGGACCACGCTCCGTCTGACGGAATGTGGTTCTTTCAGCGTGCAGACAAACTATTATGAAGCGTGAACATGCGATAACGAGAGGCAATCCGTTCGCGCTTCCTTATCTTGTCTCGCCTCGCCCGAGGAAAGCAACGAAAACAGACGCGCGATCTCCCGATAGCACTTTGTCTACAGTCTGCAAGAACCACGCTCCGCTAGTCGGAACGTGGTTCTTTATCTTGTCTATTAATTTAATCGTGTAGCGTCACTGTGAAAGGCTGACCTTTTTTAATGACCTGCTGCTGCGCATCAAGGACGTCACTCGTCAAAAACTCGAGTTTTTCAACGGGACGTTCCGTGATGAAACCGAGGTTGCCGCTGCGCTGTTCCGATGGCTCATATGTCCCGGCCAATGCTTCGAGGTACAGGTCATCATCAATCGTTTTTTCTGTCGATTGATTGATTTTTACATGAGCAACCGGGTTGAACGTGACCGGTTGCTTGCTCGTATTCGTAACCGTGACGCGGATCTTCACCATATCGAATGCTTCTTCATGGGTGAAGCCGTGAAAGAAATCAATCATCGCGTAACTCGGACGGGTCTGAATAACTTTTACTTCCTCGATTGTCATGTCAATCGGTCCAATCGAGTGAGTTTGTTTGACGAACTGGATTTGTTGTAACGTCAATTCACCTTTATCGTCACGAACCGTCTGATTCCGTTTCGTCAACATCCGGTCGTCCGGCAATTGCGGGTTCGGCACATAGACGTCCGTCTTTTCAAGTGCGACGGAGGTGTGTATGACGGGTGGTGCCGGCACGGCTTGTTGATCAGCTGAAGAATCACTACATCCGGCGAGGATGGTTCCAAGCGTGATCGAGAGCAGGAGTCGCTTCATGATGGACCTCCTTATTTATTCTTTTTCAAGAGATCAAAAATGATTTTGGCGTGATCCGTATTGTCGACTTGTCCGGCAAACCGGTCTTTAGCCGGTCCATAGGCATAGACGGGAACGTCTTCTCCCGTATGTCCGCCCGTCGTCCAACCCGTGTGCGACCGTTGATTGAAGATTTCTTCAATCGCGTTATCGACGTCTGTCACGTTCTTAGAGGCAGCAGCTCGTTCGACCGAAGTGAATTCCTCTTCCGTCAAAGCCAATTTTTGTTGATCGATGTACGTCGTCAAGGTTTTGCGGACATCGGCGCCGGAAACGATTTTTTCAGCCATGAAGTCGGGTGTTTTCTTTGCTGCTTTAATCGGCTCGGCGAACCAGTTATAAATCCCGTCTGCCCCGATTGAATAGCCACCCGTCGAATGATCGGCCGTCGCGACGACGAGCGTATGCTTGTCCTTTTTCGCAAAGGCGATTGCCGCTTTAAACGCCCGTTCGAAATCTTCCATTTCACTCATCGCGCCGACGATGTCGTTATCATGTCCGGCCCAGTCGATTTGACTCCCTTCGACCATCAGGAAGAAGCCTTTTTTGTTCGTATCGAGTCGTTTAATCGCCGCATTCGTCATTTGCTCCAATGAGGGAACGGTATTTTCGCGGTCGATCCGTTTTGCTAAACCGCCATCGGCAAACAGACCGAGGACTTGTTTGTTGCGGTCGGCATTTAATTCGTCAAGATCCGTCACGTATCCGTAACCGTCTTTTTTGAATGCTTTCGTCAAATCGACATCCGGACGGACGAAGTTGGATTTACCGCCGCCGAGTAAAACATCGATCTTATGTTTCCCGTTAATCCGTTCCTTAAAGTAATCATCTGCGATCGCGTTCATGTTTTTCCGATTTTCGTCATGAGCGCCGAACGAAGCCGGTGTCGCATGGGTGATTTCTGACGTCGCGACGAGTCCCGTTGACTTACCGCGTTCTTTCGCCGCTTCAAGGACGGTCTTGACTTCAGACTTATCATTGTCGACGGCAATCGCTGCGTTGTACGTCTTGACGCCGGAAGACATTGCGGTTGCGGCAGAGGCAGAGTCGGTGATGTTTTGTGCCGGATCTTCCGGATAGGTCATTTGCTGACCGACGAGATACTGGTCGAAGGCTGTTTTTTCGGCGACGGTCGTCGTCGGATCATTTTTTAAGTAGCGGTGCGCCGACGTATAGGAAACACCCATCCCGTCACCGATTAAAAAGATGACGTTGCGGATTTCCGGCGTCTTCTTGTATTTGCTTTTGGCATCGGCATCCGGTGTCGATACCATCGTGCCGAGCGATAAGGTCGATAGGGCGAGAATCGGGATCAGTCGTTTCAGTTTCATGGTAATTCCTCCTTGGTCATTTAAAGAACAGTATGTATTGCCTACATTCATCATCCTACTGAAGGAATATGAACGGAAGATGAGAAAAATGTAAACAATTATGAAGAAGTAATGACAAGGAGCTAAGAAAAAGGAGTTGGCATGCCTTACGAAACAAAAATATGAAAAAACTAGTCAGCGAAGCCACCGGCTAGTTAGTGTGAAGCGTGTTAAACGAGGAGTAAGCCCATCAAAATCGTATCATAATACAAGCCGTCCGCAAGCAGTCGGTCGTGCTTGAGTCGTCCTTCGACTTGAAACCCGGTTGTCTGATACAAACGAACGGCCCCTTGATTCGTCTCGACGACGGTCAATTGAATCTTTTGCAGTTCGACCGTCCGTGCCCAGTCAAGTGTCGTCTGTAAGAGAGCCCGCCCGATGCCTTGCCCCCAAAAGTCACGGACGACCCCGACGCCGAAGTCGGCTTTATGTGCGAACCGACGCAAGGGGAAACCGACACAGCGGGCATAACCGACGAGTTGTCGATCCACTTCAGCGACGAGCAGGGAGTGGGGAATACCGGTCTCATGCTGAATCAATTGCAGAAATCCCTTTTCATCCAGCACGTCTTCGCCCGGGAATCGGTCAAAGTGGTCCGTTTCTGCATCGAGTCTCGCGCGTAGTAAAGCAAGCTGTCGTGCATCCGTAGGTTCTGCCGGACGAATCGTGTACGTT
The DNA here is from genome assembly GCF_018618725.1 of Exiguobacterium sp. s80. NCBI lineage: Bacteria > Bacillati > Bacillota > Bacilli > Caryophanales > Exiguobacterium > Exiguobacterium sp. s80. The sequence continues at coordinate 687,620 of NZ_JACSMP010000001.1, forward strand.
ACAGATTGAATGTTCGCGTCAATTGGATCCATCATATTCGCCTCCAAACTAGTAGAATCAAAATCGCCCCCCTTAAGGATGCCATAGATAATTTAAAAATGTAAAGTATTTCCATTAATGCGAACGAAGATTGTCTAAATCGACATATGATAGACTAGAAACAGATTGGAAAGGATGGATAGAGATGGAGATGATTCAGAACGGTTCAACGAAGGACCGCGAATACATTCGCGAACAATTGATCGGCTTCAACAAAACGAAAGTTCCGCTAGCGGTTCAACATGAGACGGAACAAATCTGTTTTCTTTTAAAGGAAGATGGAGAGATTAAAGGCGGATTGACAGGTGAATACAGCTGGAACCACGTCCACGTCTCTTTCTTGTGGCTCGACGAGTCCGTCAAAGGCGGCGGATACGGCAGCAAATTATTGAGTATGGTCGAAGCCTATGCCAAAGAACGTGCCTGCAGTAAAGTCATCCTCGACACGTTCAGTTTTCAGGCACCCGGCTTCTATGAAAAAAACGGGTACGTCGAATACGGTCGCTTGGACGATCATCCGGTCGAAGGGATGACGCAATACTTCTACAAAAAATTAATGTGAATGAATTGTTCCTTATTTCTTATAGTAGTAGATCCAGGCTGACATATAGGATAGTGTACCGATTGATAAAACAGCGGCCAGTGCATAAAACGGGAAGGTGGGGAAACGAGCGCTGAAATAAGGATAGGCTATGAAGGACACCATGACGACGGGAATCGAGACTAAAAATGAGACGTAAGCAATTCGGGTCGCCTGACCTGTAATGAAGCGCTCGCGTTCATCGTTATCGGAAAACTCTGGTGTTGTTGTCGACCAGCGTGAAAAACCAAGTGTTTTATTTGTCCGTGAAAAATAACCGAGACTGGTCAATAAAACCAGCAACAAAACAATCGGTAAGATGATCGACAGGTCGAGACTCAAGTTGAAGCCTGTTCCTTTAAGCGGATCGTCCTGAAAAACAACAAGCTGACGGGCGATGGAGCTGAGTAAGACAGCAGCTAAGACATACAACAGGACATTAGCGATTGATTGAATGATGACACGCTTCATGATGATTCCTCCTCCAAATAAAAGATGTCTTCGATTGGTTGGTCAAAGACCCGGGCGATGTGCATCGCCAGTAACAAGGACGGGGTGTAGCTTCCTTTTTCGAGTGAGATGACAGTCTGGCGCGTGACGCCGATCAAGTCAGCGAATTGTTCTTGCGTCCAGTCCATTTGGCGCCGTAATGCTTTGACGCGATTCGATAGTTTCATCAAAACGCTCCTTTCCTTCATGAGTTAATTGTATAGTTTGTTTTACATTTTGTAAAGTAGACTATACTTTTTATTTTTTTCGTCTCATTTATCGAAAATTCGTGGAGTCTGACTAAAACAGAATAGTCTGACAACTTTCGGGTAATATGTACTTTATCACTTCGACGGCATCGGGACAGAAAAAGGGGGGGAATTAAATGTTGCCTGAATGTATTCCGGATCAAAGGGAGCTCGCACGCCGCATGCGCATCGTCAAAACGTTACGGAAGCTCGGAAAAACGGATGAAGCCATTGCAAAATCATTATATGTCCCGGTCGAGTGGGTCAGATCAGTCGAAGATAATTTATCGAATACTAGTTACCAGCAATCATCTTAATGCATGAAAAAGAAGCGTCTCCCTTAGTTCAGGGGGACGCTTCTTCATGTTCACGATGACAGTTTCGTTGCGCCCGAGTCGACCGACAGTTTCGGTTGACGCCAAAAGAACGTCAGGATGATGCCGACTGTCAGGACGATCGTCGCGAAATAAAACGGATAGTTAAGATTGACGTCAAACAGGAGTCCGCCCGCAATCGGTCCGAGGATGTTCCCGACACTCGTAAACATCGAGTTCATCCCGCCGACGAAACCTTGTTCATCACCGGCGATCTTCGACAGATACGTCGTGACGGCAGGACGCATCAAATCGAAACCGACGAAAACGACCATCGTCACAAGGATGATTGCGAGGTAACTCGTCACGTACGTCATGACGAGGACGAGGGCCGTTGATAGGATCAAGCTGTAACGGATCAGGCGAATCTCACCAAACCACCGCGTCAAGCGGTCGAACAGGCCGACCTGGACGACGACACCGACAATCGCTCCGAGCGAAATCGCGAGGGCGATGTCCTTCGCCGTGAAGCCGAACTTCCGGTCGACGAACAGGGCGAACAGCGATTCGAACGAGGCGAGGCCGAATGATGAAATCAACAGGACCAAAAAAGCGACGAAATAGAGGGGGGAAAAGATTTTTGAGAACCCGGCCGCTTGTTTGACGGTCGGCGCATCGGCATAATGACGTTCCGGTTCACGTAACGTGAAGACGGACAAAATCATCGCTATCATCCCGAACGTCGCGGCAAAGAAAAACGGAACCCGTGTCCCGATGTCAGCGAGAAATCCGCCGATCCCCGGTCCGATGATGAAGCCGGTCGAAATGGCGGCCGACATATAGCCGAGCGCCTTCGGACGCGTCTCATTCGTCGTGATGTCGGCGATGAACGCCGTCACGGCCGGCATGATGAAGGCGGCACTGACTCCCCCTAGGATGCGCGAAGCGAACAGGACTTCGACCGTCTGTCCGAGACCGAATAACAGTTCCGACATGCTGAAGATGAACAGGCCGATGATGATCATCGGCTTTCGTCCATACTTGTCGACGGCGCGTCCGGCAAGCGGCGAAAGAATCAGTTGGGCAAAGGCGAAAGCCGACACCATATAGCCGACCGTCGAGCCGGAGATGTTCAATTCATTCATGATCGTCGGGGTGACGGGAATGACGAGTCCGATCCCTAAAAAGGCGATAAACAGATTGAGTAAAAGTGTACCTAAAATGAGTTTGTTGTTTTGCATGATTTGAACCTCAGTTTCTGATTTGACTTCTTAACGGACGAGTCCGCGCCAAAAAATCGGCCAGACGGCAGTGAGTCGTTGTTGGTAGGCGTCAATCCCGTTATAGACGAGTTCTGTCATCGTTCCTTCCGCAACCGTCAAATAGGCGAGTGCGCCGCTCGTATAGTCTTCGGAGTAGAGAATCTGCTCCGTCCGGTCGCGTTCGCGAAATAAGCGTGCAAGGTGACGATGGATCGAATCGAAAAACGGATTGATCAACGCCGTCACTTCATGCTCCAGTTTGACGGGTGGGAAATAAGCGATGCGAAGGATGAACTTCATTTGGTCGTTTTGGTTGCTTTCCTCGATGAACCAGTCGAAAAATCCTTTTAGCGATGCTTCGAGCGGCAACTGCCGTGTCTCGACGAAGTAGGACGCGAGGTGTTTTTTCTGTTCACCGAGCGCGTACGCCATCGTCTTCAAAAAGAGATCGTCTTTTCCGGAATAATGGGCATAGATGGATGGTTTCTTGATACCGACTTCCTGGGCGATGTCGTTTAAGGAGGCCCCTTCGTAGCCGTGACTCGCGAAGTGGCGCAAAGCGGTCGGGATTAATTGTGCAGCTTTCAAATCATTCACCTTCCTAACGGTCGTTAGTTTACAAAATGACTATATCATCAATGTATGGGATTTAAAAGGACTGTGTTTTAAAAAAATATTTACCCAAAATGAAAACGCTTAACTTTTTCTTGACGCAGTCTTCAAGAAATTGTATTCTAATTACGAAAAGAATAAACCGTTAGGGTTGTTACTGGTCAAGCAGGCAAAACCTAAATTGATATCTGTTGCGTGTTGCGGCGATGGATATGAATTTAGGTTTTTTCTTTTCATCAGACTGTGGGTGGAGGTGATGGATTCCATGCAGATCGTAAAAGTGTTTAATAACAACGTTGTATCGATTGAATCAAAAGGGCAGGAACATGTTGTGATGGGACGCGGGATTGCGTTCCAAAAACGGACGGGGGATACGATTGAAGAGAATCGTATCGAAAAAATTTTTACACTTGAAAGTAAGGAAACACAGGAACGATTCATCGATTTTTTGAATCAGATGCCACAAGACGAAATCGAGACTGTCAAAGAAATCGTTAAGGTAGCAGAGCATCAATTGAACAACGAGTTGCATGACACGATTTACGTAACGCTGGCCGATCATATTCACTATGCCCTCGAACGGTATGCGGAAGGAATCATCATTCGAAACCCTCTGGTTTGGGAAGTCAAACGTTTTTACGGACCAGAGTTTTCGATTGGCAAACAAGCCGTTCACCTGATCAATGAGCGGCATCATGTCAAGCTCGATGAAGATGAGGCAGTCGCGATTGCGCTTCATCTCGTCAATGCCTCGATGCTTGGCGTAAAAGGAGAGAGCTTACACGTCGTCACGGAAATGACGAAGGCGACACAAGCGATTTTGACCATCATCACCTATCACTTTCAAGTCGAACTCGATGAAGAAGCACATGCTTATTCCCGCTTTTTAACTCATTTAAAGTACTTTGTGCAACGAATCGTTTCTAAAGCAGCCTTGAAGGCGGGGGGCGATGAAACACTGTTCGAAATGGTCAAAAATCGGTACCCTGCAGCTGCTGAATGTGTATTGAAAATAGCGAATTTAATTGAAGCGAAATACGACTATCATGTTTCGACGGATGAACGATTATATTTGATGATTCACATCGAAAACTTAATGAAACAAAGTCAATCCTAAGGATGGTTACTGATGATGCAGGCCAAACCTAAATGACTACAAGTATGGTGTTACTTGTAGTGGTTTAGGTTTTTTTTATCCTATTATTTAAACCGGGAGTGAGACGAATGGGAAAATATCAAGCGTTAGCAAAAGACATCGTACGATTGATCGGCGGACAAGACAACGTAAAAAGTGTGTTTCATTGTGCGACGCGTTTACGGTTCAAGCTAAAAGATGAGCAAGCGGCTGACGCAGAACAACTCAAGCAACAGGACGGTGTCATTACTGTCGTCAAAAGTGGCGGACAATTTCAAGTCGTCATCGGAAACAATGTCAGTGAAGTCTATCAAGACGTAGTCGCGATTGGTGGTTTTGAAACGACGGTTGATGACGGTGAAAAAACGACGGTGTTCAACCGGCTGATCGATACGATTGCCGGAATCTTCACGCCGATTTTAGGACCGATGGCAGGGAGCGGTTTACTGAAAGGCTTACTGGCGATTTTAGTTGCCCTTGGACTGTTGACGCAAGACATGGGGACATACATCGTCCTCAATGCGACAGCAGACGCGCTCTTTTACTTCCTGCCCATCATTTTAGGTCATTCAGCTGCCAAAAAGTTCGGTGGGAATCCTTATATCGGGATGGTCATCGGGGGAGCGCTCGTTTACCCTTCGATGGTCGCCTTGCAGGCATCAGGTGAAGCACTCAGTTTCTTGACGGTTCCGGTCGTCTTGATGAGTTACGCATCGTCCGTCATTCCGATTATCCTAGCGACCTATGTATCAGCGAAACTCGAGAAGTTCTTTAATCAACATTCGCATGAGGCCGTCCGCAACTTTACGACGCCGATGCTCGCGCTCTTAATCGTTGTCCCGTTGACGTTCCTCGCAATCGGACCACTTGCGACGTACGCGAGTCAAGGACTAGCGGGTGCTTACTCGTTCATTTATAACCTAAGTCCAGTCCTCGCGATCGCTTTCATCGGAGCGTTTTGGCAAATCTTCGTCATGTTCGGATTGCACTGGGGTCTTGTACCAATTCTCATCAATAACATTACCGTCATCGGGTTTGATACGATCAGCGTCGGTGTACTGATGGCAACGTTCGGTCAGGTCGGTGCCGTCCTCGCGATTACTGTTAAAACGAAAGATAAGAAGACGAAGGGACTCGGTACATCTTCAACGATTGCAGGTGTCTTCGGAATCACGGAGCCTGCGATGTACGGCTTGACGCTGCCGCGGAAAAAGCCGTTTATCTTTGGTGTCATCGGTGGAGCAGCAGGTGGACTTGTTGGGGGTGCACTGGGTACAGCTTCTTACACGATGGGCGGACTTGGCATATTCGCTGTGCCAGTCATGATTCCTCAAAGTGGTGTTGACCTCTCGTTTTGGGGTGCCTTCATCGGTTTGTTCGTGGCGACGGCGGTTGCTTTCAGTTTGACGTACTTCCTGACGAAGGAAGAGATCGCAACGACTGAAACAACACCATCTTTATCAAAAGAGGTCGGGTTACCCGTCCTCGCGCCAATCAAAGGCGAAATCATTTCTCTGGAGTCAGTCAATGACGAAGTCTTTTCGAGTGGCGCGATGGGCAAAGGTGTGGCAATCATTCCGAACGAAGGAGTCGTTTACGCTCCGTTCGATGGTGAAGTCGTGACTGTTTATCAATCGATGCACGCGATTGGTTTACGTTCAGATACAGGTGTCGAAATCCTGATTCATATCGGACTCGATACGGTCCAGTTGAACGGACAGCATTTCGAATCGTTCGTCTCGAGTGGACAGAACATTAAAGCAGGAGATCGGTTGATCGCGTTTGACTTAAAAGAAATCGAGCAAGCGGGATATGACATCATCACGCCGGTCATCGTGACAAACACAGCCAGCTATTTGGATGTTCTTCCGACGTATGTCGGATCGGTCGAACCGTCACGTGACGTGTTACGCATTTTAGTATAAGAGAGGGGTAAAGGAAAATGAAGAATGTACCAGCAGAATTTTTATGGGGTGGCGCTACTGCCGCCAATCAAGTTGAAGGCGGATTTGATCAAGGGGGTAAAGGGTTGTCAATCGCCGATGTGATGCCAGGCGGGAAACAACGGATGCAGTTGATTCATGATGCGGCATTTGACTTTGAATTACATGAGCAATACACGTACCCAAACCATGAAGGTGTCGATTTTTATCACCGGTACAAAGAGGATATCGCCTTATTTAAAGAAATGGGTTTTAAGACATTCCGGATGTCGATTGCCTGGTCACGCATTTTCCCGAACGGCGACGAGACAGAGCCGAATGAGGAAGGTCTCGCGTTTTACGACCGTGTCATCGATGAATTGATTGCCCAGGAGATCGAACCACTTGTGACGATTTCGCATTATGAGTTGCCAAGACATTTGGCGACAGCATACGGCGGATGGCGCGATCGCCGTCTTGTAACATTCTTTGAACGATACAGCCGGGTTCTGTTTGAGCGTTATCAAGGAAAAGTGAAATACTGGTTGACGTTTAACGAAATCAACGGGGCGCAGTTCATGCCGATGCTTAGCCTCGGTGTCGCATTACAGGATGAAGAAAACCATCTTCAAACGACATACCAAGGGTTACATCACCAGCTCGTTGCGAGTAGTCTTGCGACGAAAGCAGCACGGGAAGTCGACCCGTCAATGAAAATCGGATGCATGTTAATCGCAGCACCAGTTTATCCGTATAGTTCCAATCCAGCAGATGTCCAAGTTGCCCTCGATGAAGAGCGGATGATGAATTACTTCTGCGGCGACGTCCATGTCCGCGGCGAGTATCCGGCATTCGCGAAACGTTTCTTTGCCGAGAACGGGATTGAACTTAAACAGGAAGAAACGGATGCGGCAATCTTAAAAGAATACACGGTTGATTTCTTCTCTCTCAGCTATTATATGTCACGGACGGAAAAGGCTGATAAAACGACAGACATGACAGCCGGAAATATCATGAACGGTGTCAAAAACCCTTATTTGAAAGCGAGTGACTGGGGCTGGGAAATCGACCCGGGTGGACTGCGGATCATTTTAAATAAGCTGTACGACCGCTACCAAAAACCGCTGTTCATCGTCGAAAATGGACTCGGTGCTTACGATAAGGTGGAAGCAGACGGTGCAATTCATGACGAATACCGGATTGATTATCTTAAAGCACATCTTCAAGCAATGGTTGAAGCGATGGAGGACGGCGTCGAGGTCATGGGCTATACGAGTTGGGGATGCATTGATTTAGTCAGTGCTTCGACCGGCGAGTACAGCAAACGGTACGGCTTTATCTACGTCGATAAGCAGGATGACGGGTCCGGTACCCTCGACCGCTCGCGGAAGGATTCATTCTTCTGGTATCAGGAAGTGATTGCGACGAACGGACAAGCTTTGTACAAAGATTCAATTTCAACGCGTTCATAAAAAGAAAAGACCTGATTTCGCTAAGCGAAGTCAGGTCTTTTCTTTTTTCGAATGAAATGTTCAAAAAATTAGACTTTAAAAAGATGGTAAAAAGATAAGGGGTTGGAGATAATGGATATAGATGGGTAAAAATGGGAGGATGCAAAATGTATAAAAAAGTACTATCGGTTATCTTGATCATAATTCTACTAGGAGGAACGTATTACGGGGTGATATCCCTATTGTTCAAAGAAGGTACATCTGTCAGTTCGTTCCCGATCCCGCGCTTTGCGACGGAGCAAACGGTTGCGAACGGTCAACACTACGCGACGCAACTTGCTTCAGAAACAGACGGACCGGGACTCCTGTATGCAGCACGCTTGAATCGTGACGGCTGGAAGAAAGTGAATCAAGAAGGAGCTAAAATTCTCTATCGCAAAGGGGAGACATTCGTTTCGCTGACGACGTTCGACGAGGAAGTATATGTTAAGGCTGTCCGTTTAGTCGAGTTCGAGCGTTTGGAGGATTGAGTCGGAACAAGGTACACTTGCTACAGCACATGAGGACAAGCGCAATTGATCTGTCCGTAGCAAAGGAGAATCAAGATGACACAATCCATCGCAATCATCGGAGCAGGCGTCAGCGGGCTCTATACAGCATCACTTTTACAACAGAAGGGACAAGCAGTCACCGTCTATGAGGCACGGGACCGGATCGGCGGACGTATCGTAAGCGTGGCGGGTATGGACGGAGACGAGGCAGACCGCTTTGACCTCGGACCGACATGGTACTGGCCGGATACGGAAACGGTCATCACGAATCTTGTCGCCGAACTCGGTCTGACGGCATTCGCCCAACACACGACGGGCGCGATGGTACTCGAACGGCAAGTAGGAGCCATCGAACATCATCTGCTGGCACCGGACAGTATCGTCCCGTCGAAGCGGTTAGCGGGAGGAATGGAAGCACTCGTGACAGCGATTGCGGCACAACTTCCGGTGGCATCGCTGCGCTTACAGACACGCGTCACGAAACTTGAGCGGACGGGACAGCAAGTAACCGTTACGTCAATCAAAGACGGGCGGACGACTTCAGAAACGTATGACAGTGTCGTGGTTGCCCTTCCACCCCGTCTTGTCGAGCGAGTCGCGATCGAACCGCCGTTTTCCGAGACGACGCGGGAGAAACTGCAAACGACCCCGACCTGGATGGCCGGACAAGCAAAAGCACTTGTCGTCTATGACACGCCGTTTTGGCGCGAAGCGGGGCAGTCCGGGTTCGGGATGAGCTGGGTCGGTACCCTGCAGGAAATTCATGATGCATCACCGCAGAATGGCCCCGGTGCCTTGTTCGGCTTCCTGCGGCTGACGGCGGAAGAACGTCAGTCACTCGGGACGGAAACGGTCAAAGCCCGTATCCTCGAGCAACTGATCACGATGTACGGTGAAGCTGCCCGGCATCCGCGGGAAGTGCTCTATTATGACTGGGCGCAAGACCCCGATACGGCGACACCTGCAGATAGCCGTCCGTTAACGGAATTTCCGCAGTATGGACCCATCGCAGTCGACGCAAACTGGCAAGGGCGGCTTTATCTTGCCGGGACGGAAACGGATAGTGCGTTTGGCGGCCATATCGAAGGGGCGCTCCGGTCGGCGAAGCGGGTCGTCTCTGAATGGACGATGCGGCATGGGTGATTTGTTTTAATAATCTTCAATGTTATCATGGGCGTCCTCGATGATCGGGGGCGTTTTTTTGCTAAGTAATTATTGTAGAGAAAAAGTCATTTCACGATTTTCATTACAAACTGGTATGATGTGTTACTTGTTTTATTTAATTAGTGCAAAGGTATAGGGAAATATATTATTTTTTGGGTTCAGTATGCAGGGAGGGCGACGTGATGACGCAACAGATATTGATTCTCTTATTGATTGGCTACGTAATTTACACAATCGATTTAAAACAAAAAATGATTCCTGTTCCGATGGTGCTCGTCGTGATTGGACTGGGTCTTTCATTTATCCCCTATTTTTCTTCGCTTCATCTATCAAAGGAAATCGTATTTGAAGTGTTTTTGCCGGCGCTCCTGTTTACGGCAGCGTATCAGTTTCCGATTAAACAGTTGAAAAATAATTGGGGTATCATTACGGCGTTCAGCACGATTGGGTTGATTGTGACGGCCTTATTGCTCGGTGTCTCAATTTACTGGATCTCGAATCTGTTCATTTCACTTTCGCTGACGGCTTCGCTGCTCCTTGCCGCCATCCTGATTCCGACCGATCCGGTCTCGGTAACGTCCATCATCAAGAAAAGTACAGGGGATGAACAACTCGCCGATATCGTGGAAGGAGAATCGATGGTCAATGACGGGACGAGTATCGTTTTGTTTACGATCTTATTATCGATGTTTCAAACGGGGGAACGTTTTAATTTCACGACCTTCATCGAACAATTTATGCTTGTTTCGTTTGGCGGAATTCTGATCGGTTTACTGCTCGGATGGATTTTAAGTAAAATCATTCACTTGACGAAGCAAAAAGAATACCAAGTGATGTTGAGTATCGTCATGTCGTACGGTGGATTTTATCTTGCGGAAGCGCTTGGTGTCTCAGGTGTTCTCACCACCGTCATTTTGGGGATTTTCTTGTCTTACGAAATCGAAAAAGCGGATGAGGAGAAGGGAATTAAAGTATCATTAGATGGATTTTGGAACATCATCAAACCAACATTTTTATCGATTTTATTCTTACTGATTGGGATTCAAGCAGCTGGATACTTAGTTTTTTCACAATGGGGACTGGCGTTAATCATTTTTGGCCTCACCTTGTTGGCACGGTTCATCATGGTCAGCGGCTTCATTTATGCGGTACCGGCCTGGAAAGGTGAATTTCGCGACGACTTTTCGACGATCTCAATCATTACGGCAGCCGGGATTAAAGGTTCGATGTCTGTCGCGTTGTTACTATGGCTCGAAAAAACGGTCTCAGCGCAATATGATGTGTTGATTTCCTTAGCGTTTGCTGTCATCGTCCTGTCGTTGATTGTCCAAAGTATCGGTATTTATCCGCTGACGATTTTTTTTAGTAAACGGCATAAACGATGATTAAATAGAAAATCAAAAAGCAGACACTGTCCAAAAAGTACTTGGATCGTGTCTGCTTTTTTGCGTTTACAGATACAAGCCGTTCGCCTGAACGACGAATTGCGAGTGTTCGTAATGATAGGTGATGACGGAATAATCGAACGGTCGACCGTTCGTCAAGTGGAAAATCGTCTCGACCGTCAATGCCGGATCACCGGCTTCAAGTTCCAAATGTTCCGCGATTGTCTCCGGCAATTTGCCGACGTGCATGTACATGTCGGAAAAGCCGATGTTCAGTCCGAGGGCCGTCTCAAGATACTCGAAAATCGATTGTTCGACGATTTCCCGGTTCAGATAAGGCACGATCGCTTGCCGGTAATAGGATTCTTCAAGGCACATGATGTTACCGTCGATATAGCGGATCCGTTTCACGAAATAGACCATGTCGCCTTGTGTAGTACCGAGATTTTCGGCAATCGTCTCCGGACACGGGATCAACTCAAACGACAGGACGTTCGACTGGATGTCATGTGCGACGAGATTCTGCTTAAAGCCTTGCGTCGAAAACAGCTCGATGTAGCCTTTCCGGTTCGTTTTCCGGACAAAAATCCCACTGCCGCGGACTTGAAAGATGATCCCTTTACGCTCCAGCAGTTCGAGTGCTTTCGTCATCGTCGTCTTACTGACTTCAAATTGGCGGATCAGTTGATCGAGGACTGGTAATTTATCGCCTTGCTGTAACGCATGTCGTTCGATATAAGCTTCGATTTCCGTCGCCGTCTGTTGATATTTCAGCATGGTTCACCCTCATTTACGTAAAAATTGTTATACCACAACTATATCATAATGAAAGGTTGATACTTGCGAACATGTCTTTTTAAATTAAATATGTATTGATTAATTGTACATGTACAATTACAATAAGAGTGCATGAAAGGGTTATCATAAAAAGGAGGTTCTTACATGAGTAAAGTGCGGGATTATGAAAAACTTGCCCGATCGATCTTAGATGCGGTCGGAGGGGAAGACAATATCATCAGTGCAGCGCGGTGTGCGACGCGGTTACGGCTCGTCTTGAAGCGGTCGGACACAGCGGCAAAGGAACAAGTGGCAGCACTGCCAAGCGTCATCACGGTCGTCGAATCCGGTGGTCAGTTCCAGGTCGTCATCGGACAGCATGTCGGTGATGTCTATGAAGCTTTTTCGAAACTGGTTCAGCTCGATGATACGGCTGAAGACGCACAAGCGAATAAAGGTACCATCTTGAACCGGATCATCGCGACGATGTCAGCCGTCTTCGCTCCGTTTGTCTATATCCTGGCCGCGGCGGGAATTCTGCAAGGTGCACTCATCCTGATTTCTTTACTGTTTAAGGACTTCGCAAAAACGGGAACCTATGAAGTGTTCAGCTTTATCTCATGGGCACCGTTTACGTTTTTACCGATTTTCATCGCCATCACGGCAGCGAATCATTTTAAAGTCAATCCCTTCATCGCCGTCGCCTGTAGCGCGGCACTCATCAGTCCTTCGTGGGCTGACATGGCAGCACGTGTGGTCGCCGGTGAGTCGATTTCCTTCATCGGCATCGCGTTATCCGGTACGACCTATACGTCATCGGTCTTGCCACCGTTGTTTCTCGTCTGGATCTTATCGTATCTTGAACGGTTCCTGAACCGGACGATCAATGATGTCATCAAACCGCTGTTTGTGCCGTTCTTCAGTATGGTAATCATGGTCCCGTTAACGATTCTCGTCATTGGTCCGATTACGACACTCGGAGCAGAAGGGATTGCCAATGGGTATAACTACCTCGCCGACCACGCGCCGGCACTCGCCGGACTTTTGATTGGTGGTTTTTGGCAAGTCATCGTCATCTTCGGCGTCCACTGGGGTGTTACGCCGATGGTCCTTGCGAACTTCGAACAGTATGGTCGGGATTCGTTCCAAGCCTATCAGACGATCGCCGTCATCGCTCAGGTCGGTGCTGTCCTAGGCGTCATCTTAAAAACACGCAACCAGGAAACAAAAAAAGTCGGGGTCTCGGCCGGTCTGACGGGGATTTTCGGAATCACGGAACCGGCGATTTACGGGGTGACGTTACGTTTTAAGAAACCGTTCATCTACGGTTGTATCTCGGGCGCGGTCGGAGCAGTCGTCGCTAGTTTCTTTAAACCATATTATTTTGCCTACGCCGGTCTACCGGGACCATTAACACTCGTCAACGGCATCAGTTCCGATTATCCGTCGTCAATCATCGGTCTCTTGATTGGTGCCGCAATCGCCCTTGTCTTACCGGTCGTCTTGATCCAAGTGCTCGGGTTTGGTGAAGATACGGTTGCGACGGCAACTCCAACAGGACAAGCAGCACCAGTTGTCCATGAACAAGAAGTCAGTGCGACACTGACGAACGAAGAAACGATTGTATCGCCGTTGTCAGGTCAAGTCGTCCGCCTGACGGACGTCCCGGACGAAGTGTTTGCCTCCGGTGCGATGGGTGATGGATTTGCGATTGTACCGACCTTGCCACATGTCGATGCGCCGTTTAATGGAACGGTCGTCATGGTCGCCCCAACGAAACATGCGATCGGACTCCGGTCGACGAGTGGAGTCGAAATCTTGATCCATGTCGGACTGGATACCGTCAATTTGGGCGGAACACCGTTTAACGTCCTGGTTGCTGAAGGCGATACCGTCGAAGTCGGACAACGTTTGCTCGAGTTTGACATGACGATGATTGAAGCACGTGGACTCAAAACGATTACACCGGTCATCGTCACCAATGCGTCTGCTTATGCCAAACTTATCATCGAACAGACTGAAACGATTGCGGCGAACGAGCCGATCGTGACCGTCGTTAAATAAAAGGAGGAAATTAAGATGAAAACATTACCAAACGACTTTTTATGGGGCGGCGCACTGGCTGCCCATCAATTTGAAGGCGGCTGGAACGCCGGCGGCAAAGGACCAAGTGTCGTTGATGTCATGACAGCAGGTGCACATGGCGTCGCCCGGCGCATTACCGATACGATTGAAGAAGGGACGTTTTATCCGAATCATGAGGCGATTGATTTTTATCACCGCTATCAAGAAGACATCGCGCTGTTCGCCGAGATGGGATTGAAGTGTCTCCGGACATCGATCGGTTGGAGCCGGATTTTCCCGAACGGGGACGAAACGGAACCGAACGAAGCGGGACTGCAGTTTTATGATGATGTCTTTGACGAATTGATTAAGCACGGCATCGAGCCGATCATCACGTTATCGCACTTTGAAATGCCGCTCCACCTCGCGCGCGAATACGGCGGGTTCCGTAACCGGAAAGTCGCTGAGTTCTTCGAACGCTTTGCCGAAGTCTGCTTCACACGCTACAAAGATAAAGTCACGTACTGGATGACGTTTAATGAAATCAACAATAAGATGGATGTCGAGAATCCGCTGTTCCTCTGGACGAACTCCGGTGTCAAAGTCGAGCCGGGCGAAAACGCGATGGAAGTCATGTACCAGACCGGTCACCACGAACTGATTGCGAGCGCCCTTGCCGTCGCGAAAGGGAAAGCAATCAATCCCGACTTCCAGATCGGAGCGATGATTTCCCACGTCCCGATCTATCCGTACTCATCGCATCCGGAAGACGTCATGCTGGCGGAAAAATCGATGCGTCAACGTTACTTCTTCCCGGACGTCCAGGCACGCGGTTATTATCCGAACTACGCCTTAAAAGAGTTCGAACGCGAAGGCTATCAGATTCCGATCCTCGACGGCGATGACGAGATTCTGAAAAACGGAACGGTCGATTACATCGGCTTCAGCTATTACATGTCGACGACCGTCAAACACGATGCGACGGTCAACAATACCGGTAACATCGTCAACGGCGGTCTTGCGAACGGCGTCGAGAATCCGTACATCCAGTCGAGTGACTGGGGCTGGGCGATTGATCCGGTCGGACTCCGTTACGTCCTAAACCGGTTATATGACCGCTACCAGCTCCCGCTCTTCATCGTCGAAAACGGCTTTGGGGCCGTCGATACGATTGAGGACGGCAAGATTCACGATGCAGCCCGGATTGATTACCTGAAGACGCACATCGAAGCGTTGACGGAAGCGGTCACGGAGGACGGCGTCGAACTGATGGGCTACACACCGTGGGGCATCATCGACATCGTCTCGTTCACGACGGGTGAGATGAAGAAACGCTACGGGATGATTTATGTCGACCGCGACAATGAAGGCAACGGCTCGATGGAACGGATGAAAAAAGATTCGTTCGACTGGTATAAACAGGTCATTGCGACGAATGGACAGGAGTTGTCGTACGACAAAGCGACACAACAGTAAATCGATAAGCCTCCACCTATACCGGGTGGAGGTTGTTTGTTGTCTGTCAAATCACGCTTGCTTGAAATATGAAAACAAGCGATGATGAGAATGTATATATTATCCAAAAGTGACGAGGGACGTTTAAGGGGATGAATGAATGATTGGTGTCAGTATTGCGACGATATGGGAGTTCGAAGCGACGCTCGCGTATTATGATGTACATGAATCAGAACGTACTAAGTACCCATACGGCGAATATTTTTTCCGGACGATTGCCGGAAAACGTGTGTTGTTTTACAGCACCGGTGTCCGGAAAGTAAACGGGGTCGGGGCCAATCAGTACATGATGGCGCAGTTCCCGCTTACGAAAATCATCGTTGCCGGGACCAGTGCCGGCATCGACGAGTCGTTTGCCGTACTCGACATCATCGTGCCAAACCGCGCGGTCCAATATGATTGTACGGTGAAAGAAGTCGAGCCGTTGATCAAGCCGTCCTTCATCGTTGAACTCGACGTCGCGGACTATCAGGCGGATTGTCACACCGGAACGATCGGTACGGCAGACCGGGCCGTCGTGATGTGGAACGATTACTTGGAGCTGAAAGCAAATGGGATCACGGTCGCCGATACGGAAGCCGGCGCAATCGCCTATATCTGTCAGAAAAACGGGGTCGAATGTATCATCATTAAAGGCATCTCCGATTTTCCGGTGGACGAGACGGACCGCGATCCGGTCCAGTCGAACGAGGAACAAATCAACGTCTACATAGCGAATACGCCAAAAGTGATGCACAAAATATTCAGTGACTATCTGACACGATTCATTTAGAACATCAGGAGGGGCAACGCATGAAAACATTAGTGGCTGGTTGTCTGCTGACCGTCAACGCTAAAAGCTTAATGACACAAAAGACGCAGTCTCGGATGAAATCCCGGAACTGCGTCTTATTTATGCTTAGTGCATCGGCTGCAATTTTGTTCAGACTCTTGTTTTTCTGACTGAGCCGCTTTGAAGTTGCGATAAATCGTATAACCGACTGTGACAGGAAGGATGACAATTCCATACCCAAGCGGCAAGTCTAAAAAATAATACCAGAAAATCGTAAAAACAATCATGATTAGAAGTAGGCGGATACTTGATATGTGGTATGTACTCACTTAAAACGTTCCTTTCTTTCAAAGTATTGTTATGTTTTTAGAAAGGCGTTTGGTTGACGACATAAAGTTGGACCAATCCGCACTTCGGACAAACGGCAGCTTTCGCTTCAGCAGATGCCTTACTGAAAAAACGACCCGGTTTTTTAATCTTTAAGCCGTACATGGCACCTTTGACGTGGACTTCACAGTCTTCGACCAGTTGGGTGTCGCATTGGGTACAGGTTCGGTTCATGGAACGATTCCTCCTCTCCCGGTGTGAATCTTTTTTTGTAGAAGTTCCGACTCGTTAATGAGTCATATGTTTCAAAATGTCAATTCTTGATTTGAGTCGTAATGACATGACGCCGAATAACACTACTATCGTAGCGTTTAAAATTAAAATCGTGAACAGGATGCCGTTCATGAAGACCGACTCATCTGCGACACTTCCTAATGAGTTAACGGCGAGTCCGACGAATATAAAGAGATATAGAAAAACGAGAAAACTGAAAAGAGTCAAACGCTTTTTTAAATATGTAAGCATGGAGGGTGAATCCGTGAATAATGAAAACAGGGGAGCATTCGGTTGTTGTTCTTTTCGGTAGTATGCCCAGACCTTGTTCGTATGGACAACTTCGACGCCAGTCCCTTCTATAAATGAAAAGTAGTCCGCTAAATCGTCGTGTGAAGCAACGAACTCATTCCGATACATATAGTTCGTATTCGTCCCTTTTGTAAATGTATAGACGAATGGCGTAAACTTAACTAAGTCCCAACCTTGTTGACTCATCGAATTGACCCATGTTTCCTCTTTTTGGTCGTCAATAAAAAATCTGATTTTTTTCATCGGGATCCCTCCTCTAAGAGTTGTTTTGCATGGTGTAGTACTTCTTCGATACGTTGTTTTTCCTGGAGACAAACACGACGTCCTTCTTCTGTTAAGGCGTAGATTTTTTGCCGTCCGGTCGTGTTCTCGACTTCAATCCAGCGTTTTTCAATCAAATTTTTTAGAACGCCATACATCGTCCCCGGTCCAATCGTGACGCGTCCATTTGTTAACTGCTCGATTTGCTGCATCATCGCATAACCATGCTTCGGTGTTGTTAAGCATAATAAAATATAATAGGTGCTTTCTGTGAGTACTAATGTATCGCGGCTCAATATATCGCCTCCCGATATATAATGTATCGAATTCCGATATAGTTGTCAATAGAATTGGATGATATTTGTAAAGTAAAAAACAAATTATGGTATATTTTAAAAAGGTTTACTAGACGGATATGGATTTTTCTTGAATCATGCGGAAGGATCTTAAATTAATTGAGTTAAATGGGAGCTGAAAAGATGAAGTTTGTTCTATTGGGGATGGGTATTATTTTATTCGGGATGACGATTGTGATCGCATATAGTTCATTGGGATTAGCGGATTCATCTGGAATAACATTCGGGTTAGCCGTTTCCTCTGTGGGTGTATTAAGCAGTATTCTTGGTGTTGTCGTTGACGGGAAAAGTGAAGGGGAGAAGTAAGCAAAAGGCAAGGACGGAAAATCGTCCTTGCCTCAAAGTGTAAACAAACGCTTATGAAGCGAAAACATGCGATATCGTGACGCAATTCGTTCGCTTTTCGCGGTTCTAAGCGATTCAAGACGGATTGTGCTCTAAACCTTCTGCATGACCGGATTTTTGTCACATGGTTACCTAAAAAGCGTCACGTTTCGTTGACTCCTACGGGAAAAAGTGCGTTTTTAACGCACGTTCAGAGGCAGGCAAGACCCTGCTCGTTGTCCGTGAGGATCAAGGAGCAACGGCTTGCGCCTCGCCCGAGGAAAGCAACGAAAGAAGACGCTTGATCTTTCGATAGCACGTTGTATAGAGCAAAAGGCAAGGACAGAAAATCGTCCTTGCCTTTTGCTCTATTTAAGGGAAATTCGTACAAAAACGATTACATCGACGTTGTCGAATCGAAGAACGCATAATGTCCTTGTCTAATCGTTTTTGCTTGATACATGGCGGAATCAGCAAATTTAATCAACTCGTCACCCGTCCCTGCCTGATCGGGATAGGAGGCGATACCGATACTCGGGGGACAATGAATCAATTGGTTCGCCAGCGCGTAAGGTTCGCTTAGTGTGGAGAAGACCTGTTTCGTCAGCTGTTCTACGTCGTTTAACGACCGATTGACTAACAATAACGTGAATTCATCACCACCTAGTCGGGCGATAATCGTGAAGCGCTCTTTAAAGGCTTGAAGGCGCATGGCGACAGATACGAGGAGTTGATCACCGTTGTCATGTCCGAACGTATCATTGACGTCTTTAAAATCATTCAGATCCATGAACAAGAGTGAGGCACGTCTCGTCGAGGGTGCACGTAATGTTTGCTCCAGCATTTCTTCGAAGGACGAGCGGTTGGCTAGTCCGGTTAACGCATCATGATACGCGAGATAATGGATTCGTTTTTCCTTCTCCTTGATTTCCGTCATGTCTTTCCCGATTCCGAACACACCGACTAGTTGTTTTTGGACGATGATCGGTACATTCGTAATGTGCATGAACGATCTTGTTCCGGAACGGCTTTCGATTTCGACTTCATAATGTCGTGCTGTGCCGGTAAAAACTTGTTTGACTTCGCGTGACACGAAGGGGCGGTCGGACGGCGCGACGAATGCAAGGCTACTTTTTTGTAACAATTCCTCTTGGCTGTAACCGAGAAGCTGTGTGCAGGAGGCATTGACACTGTCGAATTGACCATGAAGATTCGTCGAATAAACCGGATCGGGATGATTTTCGAATAAACATTTGTAGCGTTCTTCACTTTGTTCTAGCTCTTGCGATTTGAGATAATATTTTTTAAAGAGGCGTTGATTTTCAAAAATGATCGTGATTTGCCGGATGAAGACAAGGATGATCGAGATGCCGGAGCCGATTGTGATGATATCGATTCCTTCCGAGTGAAGTCCCATAAAAATAAATAAAATCAAGGCACCGCCATAAGGCGTCACGATTTGAAAAATCGTCAAACGTTTGACCGATTCCGGTGACTGCTCTGCTGTCGAATCTGAATGTATCGTCAGTCGGCCTGCTATACCAATCAGTAGACCAGCAATGATGAATAGGGGGTCGATGTAGCTTCCGGACGTGTAATCATTGGATGAAATTAAGTACAGATACACCGAATCGGCAACAGTTTGAATGAATAAAGCAAAAAACAAAATGAGTAAGTAAGATGTATTCGACTGTTTTGATGTACTGAATAAAATAAAGACGATGGCAATCAAGATGCCTAAATCACCGATTGGATAAGCTAAGGAAACAATCAGTGAGAGCAGCGAAACCGTATCGGACTTCAAGATGGGTGTAAGGATAAAATGCCAGGATAATGTCGTCGCGACGACCATGACGATCAGAGTATCAAAGACAAACGGAATCCGTTCTTGATTTTTTGTTTGTGTCACGATCTTATATAGAAGTGCTACAAGAATCGTGAAGACTTGAATTAAGTAGAAAATATCAGAAACCCCGGGATAGCTGACACCCGTTTGTCGGATGCTCTCAAAATAAAACCAATAGATTTCAGCAATCAAGTAACTGCTATTCGCAGCTAACAGGATCCCCCAAAATATTTTTTCGTTTTTTGCGACCTGTCGGACAGTCGTAAACGTCCAACAGACAGTAATCGCCATACCTAACAAAGAAAAGAGGTTACCCCCGAATTGCTGGATATAGGCGTCTTCTCTCCAGTAATAAATCCAGCTGTAGTAGCTCAATGTAAATACAAAGAGAAACAACAACGAATAGGATGGTAACTTACGATTAACCATAGACCAAACTCCTTCATGAATGAATCAGACATTAAACTACAAGTATAAAGAGAATGGTAAACAATGTCTTCTAAAAAAACAGAATAATACAAAAAAATGAAGCGGATGGATAAAAAAATGAAAGCAGTCCGTGCATGAACTACTTTCATGTAAGATAATGAAAGCCGTTTAGAAAACGAATTCATTTTTTTGATAAAGAGCATCAAGCAATTCCGTGAAGTGTTGTGCATTGATTGGTTTAGAGAAGAGGTACCCTTGTCCGATGGAGCAGCCGTACTCTTTCAAGATCGTCGACTGATTCGGAGATTCAATGCCTTCGGCGACGACATTCAGTTGTAAATTCAAACCGAGTTCGATGATGGTTTTGACCATCGGCGATCGACTGCCTCGACTTAACCGGTCGATGAAGGATTTATCAATTTTTATCGTATCGATGGGTAATTGTTCAAGGACACTTAAGGAAGAATAGCCTGTTCCAAAATCATCAATTGAACATTTGACACCGATTTTCTTTAATTTTTTTAAGATGGAGACACTTTCTGTAATATTTTGGACGATACTTTCCGTAATTTCGAGTTCGAGATGGTTCGGTTGCAAATGGGTTTCTAATAAAATCGACGACACAACTTCACAGAAATGACGATTCTGGAATTGAAGAGCGGACACGTTGACGGAAAGTAACAGTGGTGGATAGCCACTCGCTTGCCACTGTTTACTTTGCGCACAAGCTGTCCGTAAGACCCATTCTCCAATCTCATTGATTAAACCCGTCTCTTCAGCGATCGGGATGAATTCAACAGGGGAGATCATACCGAGATGCGGATGTTCCCACCTCACTAACGCTTCCATCCCGACAATCGTCTTCGTTTGTAAATGCACTTTCGGTTGGTAGTGGACGGACAATTGATTCAGTTCGATTGCTTTTTGTAATTGAACTTCGAGTTCCATTTTTCGAAGGACATCCGATTCTAGCCGTTCACTGTAGATGATGAAATCGTTTTTACCTGACGTTTTCGAATGGTGGAGGGCAGTACTTGCATTTTTGAGTAAGTCTTCCGCATTTTCGCCGTGCTTAGGATAAATACTGATACCGATATTTGTTTTTACAGCAAACTCATGGTCAGATATGACGAATGGGACATGTAATGCCTGGATGACGGTGCTCGTAAAATCTTCGCAAGCGACCGCACAGTCATTTTCTACCAAGATGACGAATTCATCGCCACCGATCCGGAACACCGGCAAACTGCCATTATGGGTCAGACTAAGCCGGGAAGCAACTTCTTTCAGGACATCGTCACCAATCCGATGACCAAGCGCATCATTGATCATTTTAAAGCGATTTAAATTGATTAAAATTAAGGCAAAGCGTGTCGTAGATTCATTTGTTAAATAGCGGTCAATGGTATTGATGAAATTCAAGCGATTGCCGAGTTGTGTCAAAGGGTCGTAATAGGCTAAATGTTGGAGTTCTGTAAAGAGCTTCTTATTTTTAATCATGACGAATGATTGGCGGGTAATGATCATCACGAAAATTAAAAACCAACCAAAACTTAACGAATTGATTCGCCAGTCGTAGCTTTCAATCATCAGGATCGTCAAAAGAATGATGCTTAAATAGGGAAATAAAAATTCGCGTTGAAGGAGTGGAAGCTTTTTATTCGGTTCATGCGACGAGATGCTTCGGCTATAGCGATAACCCGTAAATCCAATCAAGAGTAAGGCAGTTGTCCAAATATAATCGACGAACCCGCCAGCCGTATACGTCTGTTGTGTAGAAAAATAAGAGAACAAGGAATCACCGACTAGTTGGAGTAATAATCCCGTGACTAAGAAAAATAAGCTCCTGTTCTCTTTTTCAAAATGAAGCAAATAATACAGGGTGATGACTAAAAAAGTAATGCCAGGTCAATCACTAAAAAGATAGTAGTGTAAGTGATTGATAAAGTAGTCGAATACTTTAAGGCAATCAGCGGTGACAGCAAATAATGATAACTGATTGAAATGGAAGCAATCATATAGATGACTGTATTAAAAAAATACGATTTGTTCGAAAAATCAACAACGTTCGTGCGGATTTTATAAATCAAGGCACTTAAGTAACAAACGTATGAGAGGACCCAGATAAAATTAGACAGAAGAGGGGTGTTGATCTCTTGATTAATCAAGGTTAAGTAAAACCAAATGGCTGTCCCGAATGTCGAGAAAAATACACCCAGTGATAAGAGAAGCCAAAATGTTTTTAATCGAGTCGTTTTTTGTTGATAAACTTGCCACAGCCAGTAGAAACTGATGATGCCAATGCTGAATTGTACACCGTTCGACAGCAGTATCCGGGTGCTAGCTGTCGAGATGAATGTGTTGCTTATCAGATAGATAGCAGACACGACGATCGTCAATAGCACAAGAATGTTTTTGAAGACCATGGTTGATTGTCCTCCTCTAAGCGAGTTGTCTAAAGATAGTTTTTCCCTATATCTTTTTATCGGCAAGATGCTCTAAAAAATCGAGAGGTGGACATGATTTAAACTAGAAAACCTAGCAAAATCACGACAACCGGCAGTCATTTCGGACGAAAATCAAAAAAAGAGATGACATGGTGTCATCTCAGCTTGTAGCAAAACTTTTATGAAGATAAAAGATTTTGTTTGGGAATGCAAATCTACCCCCGTCTCGTCTACGAAGCGGAACAGCATATAGGAAAAAAGTATCCTACTTTTCACGTAACACGTGTCGGAGTTCGCTGACGCCAAGGATCAGCATACAAAGTGCTAACGGGATGAAGAATACTAAAAACGATAGTGTTGTTATGACATCCAATAAAAATAAACTGATCAGGATGATGGTCAAAATGGTCGTCAAGCTGACGAGCGAACTGCGGTTAGACATCGTTCTCCTCCTTTGAGTGATCGTTCATCCGCAAACGGACATACCGGATGATGGCTGGTACCGCAATCGAAATCGAAAAAGCGCTTACGAGCAACAAATCGGCCTGCCCGAAAAATAAATAATCGATGCCAATCAACAAGAATAATAAAATCTGGATGATCCGAAAACGGAGCCGTGTACTGCGGTGAATGATGTCCTGTTCTTTTGTTCGACTGGCGTGGTGAGTATTCTGACTCAGTAATTCAAAATAAAAATAACTGAGGACGCCGAGTTGGACGACCGAAAAGAAGGTAGCGCCTGTCTGTTCAAAGAAGATACTAAATAGGGTCATCCCGAACAGGAGTAAGTAGAGTGATAATACGATTCGTTTCGTACGTGTAGTCAAAGTAAGTCCTCCTGGAAGTCAGTCGATGCTACTCTGTTCTACGGCACGGCAAGGAAAATGTTTCAAGCTATGAATGCATACAAAAGGAACTTAAGAAACAATGAGGAGGAATCAGGATGAGTTACGGGATTTTTGGGAAAATTACGACGACGGCGGGACGGCAAGAAAAATTGGTGGAGCTGTTACTTGAAGCAGCAGCCTCGCTTGAAGACGAGCCGTCATGTCTCCATTATATCGTCAGCGTATCAGAAGAAGCGGACACGGTCATCGTCCACGAAATTTGGACGAATCAAGCGTCGCACAAGGCGTCACTCGAGCTTCCGGCGACGCGGCGCCTGATTGAGCAGGCACGCCCGCTCATCACGGGAATGGAGCGGTTATTGACATTCGATCCGCAAGGCGGAAAAGGGTTATAAAGGGTAATTTTTGATGTTTTAGTCGAAAGTTTGTAAAAAATTAGAACTTTTTTTGCCGATTGACGTAGAGTATACATGAGGTGAGTATGATGGAAAAACGACGAAGAATTCAACGTATCCGTGAAGAAAAGGAACGCATCGCGTTCTTTCGCATTATTTTTGCTGTAATGTTTGGTTTTAGTATCTTTGCACTTCTTCAATATGAAACAGCAATATGGCCGAAAATCCTTGTCGGGGTCAGCTTCCTGGCACACGGATGCCTGCACTGGATTGAAGCGAAACGGGTCGGAGCATTATCAAACAGCCAACCGGCGCGCAACCTGATTCGACTCCGTTACGCGGTTGATTTTGCGTTAATCGGTCTGATTGCATGTTTCTTCCCGTTATTAATTTGGTTAGAATTGCCGCTTGTTCCAAGTTTCATCGGTTACTTTATCGGCCTGCTGCTTTTTTATCTGATTGATGTGTACCTGGAGCGGAAGGTGCAGACCCTTGATCCGCTGCAACCGACAAAAAAAGAATTACGCAGTAAAATACCTGAACTGAAAGCCAGATGACTTTAAGTAGGGGATGAACAAAATGGAAAAACAAACAAAAATTCTAATCATGCAGCAGGAAAGCAAGCGGAATTTTTTTAAACGATTGGCATTGGTAGGAGTCGTCGCGCTAAGTCTGTATGGCTTGGTTCAAACGGGAGCTGACGAATGGATTGTCCCACTGCTCGTCATCATCGTCCTCATCCATGGACTGTTACTGCTCGGCGAGGCAAGACGAATCAGTGCCCTATCAAGCATCAAAGCAGCACGGCGGCTGATTCGTTTCCGTTACGCGGTCGAGTTCGGTTTCGTTCCCGTTCCTTTATTGATTGCGCTTCAGGCATGGATCCCTGATTATTGGAGTATATCTGTTTTAATCGTTCTTCTGCTGGCTCTGCTGTTGATTGCCTTTTTAAAGCAATACCTGGAATTGCGCATCATGCGGACGGATCCGAGTCACCCGACGAACGACGATCTACGAAAAAAAACGCGGATGGCAAACTAAAACAGTACTTCTACTCGCGCATCAACCAACGGGTAGAAGTACTGTTTTTTAGTTGAGTTCGATTTTGACGGTAGTCGGTTTTGCAAACGCGTCACTTGACGCGAACATGACGAAGACATTTTCCGTTTCCGGTACTTCGTAGACGAGATCGACCCTTGATTGATAAGGAGCAAAGTACTGGTAACTGTTTTTCCAGGCCTTCTCATTGCGGTTGACGTAATCGACCGTCTCGTAGACATGCCCATTCCCATCCTGAAGCGTGAACCGGTCCGGTTTATATTGACTGTAGGAGCCGAGTACATCTTCTGTAATATCCGGGTCATGTAAGAACAATGGGAGCGTGATGTAGCGTTTACCGGCTTGCTGAGTCAGTTTGAGTTCAGCCGGCGGGCGGTCTAACAGTTTCCCGACACGGAAGGTGGCATCCTTTAATTTCGGGTCACCGGGATACGTTTTGAGCAGCCCCTGATTCATCAGCTTTTCGATTTTTGCCGTTTCCCGTTTCGACGGTTGTGACGCGGTCGATTTTTTGGCGGTCAAATCGGCGAGCTTCGTCCCTGTCGTCGTTTCAGTTGATTGAGTTGTCGGCTCGGCCGCCGGTTGCTCGACTTCACTCGTCGTCGCAAAGAAGAATAGTCCGGCGACACCCGCGACAAGCGCGGTCCCGACTGTTCCGAGCGCGACTTTGAAGCGGCGTTCCGTCGCCTTGGCATTGACGGCGACGCTCCCGATGGCTGCATTCGGTGTGATTTTAACCGCGCGGTAGGCGGGTAATAAGGCACCGATGATCCCTGTCGTAATCGGAATCAACAGCGTCAGGCTCAGGAATCCGAGCTCGGCTATCGGGAATTGATTGTACATCTTGTAAATCAATCCGAGTGAGACGGCAAGACCGATCAATCCGGCAAACAGACCGGTCATGACCCCTTCAAGCAAGACGAGTTGACGAATCATCCCGTCACGCCAGCCGGTCGCTTTCAGCACGGCGAGCTGTGATTTCCGTTCGTTGACGTTCTGCCACATGATTTCCGTCGTCGTCAAGATGGCGATCAGCAGGGCAACCCCCATCGCGACATAATGCATCATGCCGACTTCAAGGGCAACGAATTCGCCGAGCTAGGACGCATACAAGACCCCCTTGAGCCGGAATGTGACGAACAGGAAGAAGATGAACAAACTGGTCGGTAAGGCGATTGCGATAAGCGATAGTAATGTTCGTTGCCAATACGTCGCCAATTGGTTGATGCTCATGCCAAGGACGGACTGCGAACGGACGAAACGACGTCCCCGTGAGACTTCTCCCGCCTGGATGCTTTCGTACGGTTGAATCTTCCGGATCAATAGCATCGGGACGAACGTGCCGCCCCAGTAAATCAACAGTCCGGCGAGACCGATCAGAACGATCCGGGCAAGGGCGATCGGATGATCCGTCGTCAGCCAAAACGTCCCGAGAATCACCCAGGCAATCAAGGCGACGAGTGAACCGAGTAACGTCGCTTCGAGGAACAGCATCTTCGACAGCTGGCGCGGGCGCCAGCCGAGGGCCAGTAAAATCGCAAATTCTTTTTTCCGGGCGTAAAGCAGGATGATATTCGAGCTGAAGACATAGACGAGTGCCACCAAAATGACGCTTGCGATGACCCCACTCATCCCGACTTTTGCTTCCTGGAAGATTGCCATTGAGGAACCGAGTTTAATCCAGGGCTGCTGGATCCAGCCGAGCGCCGGCTGGTCTTTAAGTCCGGGCAGATATGTCAACGCCAGTTGCGGTGACGAACCGAGCGTGACATCCGTGATCAGTCCGGTCTTGTCTTCGATTTCCTGCGCGACGGCCTGTAATTTTTTCTCGCTTTGTTCATTCATCGTATCGATGCCTTTGACATTGACCCGGATGACGGAGATGGCCTTTTTGCCGCGAATCTTGAAAGCAGCGTCAAGCGTCGTCAACATCGAAGGTGGTTTTGTCATGAAATCGTACGGATCGTTTGTTGGTTTGACGTCACGCGGCGGGTTGACCGGTGTCTCATTTTTATCCATGACCCACTGTGCCTTCGCCGGGAAATAGGTTTCCATCGGCAGTTCCGTAAGCGGATCTTTCGATAAATTCAATTTCTTCGGATCAAACACCCCGATGTAATAGGGATTGATCCGCGGCCAGTCATCACTCGACGTCCCGAACTCGCGTGCTGCCCGGTACATGCTGCGTTTCGCAAGCAGGGAATCGGGGTTGATCAGCTTCGGTTCGACCTGATAGGTGAACGGCCACCGGGACGGATAGGGACTCTTGACGGATTGATAGCTGATTGGTGAAGGCTTGAGAATCAGCCATTCCGAGTAGCCGCTGTATTTTTCAGGTAATGAATTGTTCAAAATATCATGAATGAATTGTTTTTGGACTTGCGCCGTCGTAATTTTATACGTCTGTGCCTTTTCATCGACGGTAGGGAGCTTGTCTAAGTATGTTTTGCCGCCCTTTTTCGTGACCTCTTGAATCGTCGGTACCATCGAGTCATCAATCAGCGGTAAATCAAGTTTTTCATATTTATAGGTCCGGGACGCATCGATGTAATCTCGTTCGTTCATTAAAACCGGAATCATATCGACGTTCTCGAGCGCCGTCACGACGTCTTCATCCGTGAAATAACGGCTGTGGTCCGACTTTTTCGTCGCTTGATCAAGCCCGACGAGGCGTGCTTCCGCTTCCGGATCAATCCCGGCAATCATCGTATCACTGCCATACTCGTCGAGTGGTTGTTTTCCGAGACCGACCGGTGAGACGCCGGATTGTCTTGTATCGCCGCTCGCATCCCAGCCGGCGGCTAAATAACGGACCGTCGTCGACTTGTCGACCTGCAGGCCGGTATTTTGATAATCGGTGATCGTCAGCTTATAGAAGCCGGGGTCATCAAAGGTATGCGTCCCGACGGATGAGCGTGTCGAGTTATTTCCGATCATCGCGATCGGCGCTGCGACTTCGACGTCCGTGATGTCTTTAATTGTCTGATACTGTTTCATCGTGATGCCGCCGTCGAGACCGCTCATATAATTCGGCTCGAGTAAATGTAAGTCTTCCGTTACGCTCCGGCTTCCCGGCGGCCGGACGACGATATCATATGACGAGTTCCAGCGTTTTTGCAGTTCGTCAACGACGGTCCCATTGTTCGCTTGGGTCGTCCCGATTAAATAGCTCAGTCCTGTACTGACAATCAGGACACCGACGAGTAACAGGATGAACCGTTCTTTGTTTCGCCACCATGAGTTCCAAATGAAGGACATCATAGGCGTCCACCTCCTTTTACGTGTAGCGATATGAAAGACGGCCTATTCCGAATCGGAACCGGCCGTCGTTTTAACCGATCAGGGTAGAAAAGATCAGCATGTTAATCGATGCTGATTTTGACGGTATACGTCTTCGGGAAAGCATCGCTTGACGCAAACATAACAAACGTATTAGCATTTTTCGGGACGTGGTAGACGACATCCATCACGAGACGGTTCGGAGCGATGTATTGATGTTCGTACTTCCAGGCTTTTTTGTTATGGCTGATGTAGTCGACCGGAGCATAGTCATGTCCGTGCCCGTCATTGATCGAAAAAGCATTCGGACGATAGACGCTATAGCCGTCTGACGTGCCTTCTTTATCGTGCAGGATGAGCGGGACGGTGATGTAGCGGTATCCGTCTTTTTCTTTCAGCTTTAATTCTTTTGGGGCAGATAAGACAATCGGGTCCACGCGGAAAGTATTTTTCTTTAAGGCCGGATCTCCCGGATACGTCTGGACCATTCCGGCACTCATTAATTTTTGGATTGACGGGGTACTTGACACGCGGGAAGTGGTGACTTTCGTGACAGTAGTGTCAGTCGCCGCGACATCCGATACCGTTTCGTCCTGCGTATTGAATCCATCTGTATTCGTAAAAGCAAAGACAGCTCCTCCGGCAAGGACGGTGATTGTAGCGAGTGAAAGCAAGCGTTTTTGAGTCGTCATCATGGAAACACTCCTTCTCCTGTTTAATTTGGGAATAATTATCAGAATACTCAGTCTAAATATACTGTTTATTATTTCCAAATGCAACTCTTCTTCGTGTAAGATGGGAATGAGAAAATGGAAATAAGCATTCGACGGGCTGGATTACGTCCGGTACCTGATTATCAACATGTTGAAAAGAAGAAACAAAAAATGATGTGGAACCGAAATGTTTTTTGTATATAATGTAAAAAAGAAACGGGGGATGCTTGATGACAACTGAACAATTTTACAAGATGTTACCAACACTTGAAACGGACCGTCTGCTGTTACGGCCGATGCGCCAAGAGGACGTAGACGATTTATTCGCCTATACCCAGGACGAGGAGACGGCGCGTTACGTGACGTGGAATGCAAATCAAACGGTGGAACAGGCAGAGCAATTCCTGACTTACGTCCTGTCAAACTACGAACAGGGGAAACAGGCACCGTGGGCAATTGAATGGAAGGCGACGGGACAGATGATCGGCACGATTGATTTCATTCATCTGTTGCTTGATGAAAACAAACAGGCCGAGCTCGGGTACGCGTTATCGCGGCAATTTTGGGGCAAAGGCATCGTCACAGAAGTCGTGGAACGGGTGCTGGACTTCGGTTTTGAGGCGTTACAGCTGGAACGGATTCAGGCACGGTGCATGGAACCGAACGTCGGTTCAGCACGGGTGATGGAAAAGGTCGGGATGACGTACGAAGGCACGTTACGCCGTTTGATTTTCGTCAAAGGGACGTTTCATGATGTCAAGATGTACTCCATTTTACGGGAGGAGTACGTGACGCAACGTCAGGCAGCGGAACAGAACGAAAAACAACATCAATGAGCGAATGAAGCCCCCGACCACTTTGAGCGGTCGAGGGCTTTTTGATTATGTTCTGTTCTCAATCAACGAATCGATGACGGTAACCGTGTTCGTGACCGTATCTAGAATCCGTGTCCGTCGATCGTCTTTTGACAGGAAAATCGCTTCGCCGGTCGCGTCATACGCAAACGCCGTCGGAATCGAAAAGCCGCAGTTGCGGTAAGACCCGTCGGCATGACTCGTCCCGATCACGATGGCGGATTGCTGGCGGCTGATGCGTGCTGCTTCGCCTGACCACTCGGCATATTGTTCCGGACTGAACATTCCGACGCCGATCGGATTGAAAATTAACTCAACGGTATCGTTTTTCAGCCCGTCCAGTCCTAAGAAGATTTCGCGACAAAGCAGGTACCCGTACCGTTGTCCATCATCGTCGACGGTCGACGGTTGATAGAGCGGACCAGCTTCCGGCGTTTTTGCCCGGTCGAGGACGACTTCCCCGTGTTCGTTAATGATCAAGGCCCGGTCCAACCGATCGGCGTCCCGGTACCCGGTGACGATCATCGTCGTGTACTGTTTTGCAAGTTGACAGAGCGTCGCGAGATCGGTCTGCCGGCAGTAGCCTTCCGGATACAACACGATGTCAATGTCAGGGTAGGCGGTAATGTCTCGTCGTAACTGTTGTAAGTCTGTTTCTTGTTTCGGTTGTCCAATCAAAATGTGCATGTGGCATTCGCTCCGTTCGTATCATGGTCTAATAAATCTATGTAGCTGACTTGATTTTAGCATAATTTGTCAATTTCAAAAGGAGAACGTCACGCCGTCTGATTTAGGAAATGTGTTTCGCCGGCAGATCTTCTTTAAAATATAGTTGTTTACCCGGCAGGAGGACAGCGATGCTTTGAAGGAGACTCAGTCCGACCAACAGACAGGCGGCCGTCAAAACGGTGAAGCGGAGCGGGAACAGGTCACCCGTAAAACCGACGAATAAAATCAATACGATGTGGAGCATGCTTTGCCCAAGTCCATAAAGGCTCGTAACCCGACCCATCAATTCATCGGGCACATTGTTTTGATAAAACGTCATAAAGCCGGTCCCGGAAAAGGCGTTAAAAAAGCCGAGCAAGATGAAGCCGGTCGCGACGAGTAAAAAAGAAGTGGCCGTCGCATAGATCAAGTAGCCGAGTGCGACGAACAGGTATCCGCTGACGAGCAACGTTTTGAGCGGCAGGTGACGCGAGAATCGGGCGACGGTCAGTCCGCCGAGCACGGAACTGATGCCCGTTAAGCTGATCAACAGTCCATAATCGGTTGCCGACAGTCCGACGACGGTCTGCAGAAAGACGACTTCCTGGGCGTCCATCGCCAGCGCAAGGCTCATCGTCAACAATCCGATGACATAAACCGCGATGATAAACCGGTTCGACCGACTGAATCGGGCGACGGTGCGCCAGTCCGCTGCGACGTCGGAGAATCGTAATTTCTCGACAGCGGGCGGACGAGGGACGGAAGGCAGGAAAGCTAGTAATATCCCGGAAACGACAAACGAGCCGGCATTGATCCAAATCGCGACATCGGTGGTCGCGACGAGTAACAGCAGACCGGCTAACGCCGGACCAATCAAAAAGGCACTCGACGTGATGAGACCCCGATAGGCATTAAACGTTTTCCGACCGGTGTCCGGCACGAGTTGTGTCAGGTAGGTCGTCGCAGCAGGTTCAAAAAATGCTTTGACAAGGGCGAGGGCGAACAGCGTCAGGTAAATCAACGGCAGTGTCGACAGGAAAGGAATCAGTGCGACGAGCAACGCCCGGATGAAGTCCGTCCCGATTAACCACCTGCGTACATCGACCCGGTCAATCAGACTGCCGGCCCAAAATTTCGTGAACAGTGCAGCAAACGGACCGATGATCCAGAGTCCGGCGACTGCGGTGGTGGAGCCGGTCAATTGATAGAGGTAGACATTGATTGCGACGAGGTAAATGAAGTCGCCGAATTGCGAAATGCCGAATGAAGCCAGGAGCGTCGTAGTACGAGACAAGGGGGATCCACCCGCTTTCTTTATACATATATTACCAATAGTATATCGGATGATTGTGGGGTTCACAATGCCTGAACCGTGCAGGTTGTTTGTACCGATTTGTCGTATTACTTAAGTAACAAATAAGCTTGAGGAGGGGTACGATGAGAGCCGTCATTTGTACTGCATATGGTCCGCCCGATGTACTGAAGCTGCGAGAAGTAAAACAGCCTGTCCCGAAAGCATCTGAGTTGCTGATAAAAGTCCATGCCTCCGCCGTGCATTCAGGTGATCGTCGTCTGCGGGCACTCGATGTACCGGCAGCAGGAAAACTTCCAATGCGTGTCGTCATCGGGTTTAAAGCACCGAGACAGCCAATTTTAGGGGTTGTCTTAGCCGGCGAAGTCGTCGCGACAGGCAATCGTGTCCAGGATTTTAAAGTCGGCGACCGTGTCTATGCCCTGACCGGGATGCGCTTTGGTGGTTACGCTGAGTATGCCTGTTTCAAGGAAACGAGCTGTGTCGGGCAGATGCCGCGCAGTGCAAGCTTCACGGAAGCAGCCAGTCTTCCGTTTGGCGGAACGACCGTCCTCCACTTTTTCCGGAAGCTGAACCTTAAGCAGGCGAAAACGATCTTGATTTACGGAGCCTCGGGCGCCGTCGGTTCGCTTGCTGTCCAAATCGCCAAACAATACGGACTTCATGTGACGGCGGTCTGCAGCGGACGGCACGTTGAGTTGGTGAAAGGTCTTGGCGCGGATGGTGTCGTCGACTATACAGCAGAAGGATATGATGCGCACCTGACGACGTATGACGCAGTATTTGACGCGTCCGGAAAAATTGACAAACGAAGGTACGTAAGCACGTCGGAGCGAAAGGGGCGTTTCGTTCAGTCGCCGGACAAGGCGTCGCGCGGGCGCTGAAAAAAGATTTGCTACTACTGAATGAGTGGTTTGAAACTGGGAAGATCAAAGCAGTCATCGATACGGTTTATTCGCTCGAAGAGATCGTCGCTGCCCATCGTTACGTCGATTCCGGGCGGAAATACGGCAATGTCATCGTGTCGGTCGTGGAGGATTCCGGTAAAACGGATTAGATGCCACATCGTCATGACGGATACCGTCGGACTGACGCAAAAAACAAAGTAGAACAAAAAACACCTTTGCCTGCAGCGTTTCAAAGGTGTTTTTTATCTGCGTGGAACGTCATTTCAAGACGTCATACGTCGCCATGATGAACTGACCGGACGGACGATAGCCGGTCAGCCGGAACCGTGTCTCAAGCGTCCCTTCCGGAAACAGTGGAATCCCGCTGCCGAGGACGACCGGCGCGATCGCCAGTTCGAGCTGATCAATCAATTGTAACCGTAAGGCTTCTTGAATCAACTCGCCGCCGCCGACGAGCCAAATCTTGCCGTTGATGGTCGGACTAATCCGGTCAATCAACACATCGAGTGGCTCATTCGTGTAGGTCGCGTATTCGGACTGTTGATCGTTCTGCCGGGTCAACACGTAGTTCTCGAGTCCACTGTACGGGTAGTCCTCACTGAGGACCAAGACTTCGTCAAATGTTTTTCGGCCCATGATGACGGCATCGACGTCTTCCATGAACGCCGCGTACCCATTATCACCGTCCCCTTCGACAGCGAACAGCCAATCGAGCGAGTCATTTGATCGGGCAATCTTTCCATCGAGACTACAGGCGATATATAAAACGGTTTTAGTCATCAATAACTCCTCCTTTTGTTCGAGCTATCTCTAGTCTACGCTATAATTATGACAAAAGATGTCGTAATTAGAGAGGGGATTTTGTATGAAAGGTCGCCATTTGAAACTGATGCGTCTGCTTAATCGGCAACAGCTATTGACGGCGCGGGAGCTCGCTGAAGCGTGCGGCGTCTCGTTACGGACGATTCAACGGGACGTACTCGAACTTGAAGCAAACGGATATCCGATTTACAGCGAGCGGGGAGCAGAGGGCGGATACCGGGTCCTGCCGAACCGTTTGCTGCCGCCACTTGCCTTACGGGAACAGGAAGCGATCACTTTATTTTTAATGCTCGACTGGGTCGGTCAAATTCCCGATCTGCCATTCGGTCCGTTACGGGGGGATCTTGCTGAATGGTATCTCCATGAACTGCCGCCGGACCTTGAAGCGAAGATGGACCGCCTGAAAGGACGGGTCCGTTTTGCTCGACCCGATACGCCGCCGTCTCCGTTGACGCGAGACGTGTTGCGATTGTTGGAAGCGGAAGTCAAAGGGGAAATCACTTACCGGACGACAAGCGGACGACGGACGATTTTGATGGATCCGATCGGTTTAACGTTTGAACGCAATCGCTGGTATCTGCTCGCCCAGACTGACCGGGGACTGCGGCAGTACCGGGTCGACCGGATGGAGCAGGTCTTACCGACGACTATTTCGTCCGAACAGCTGACATTCGAGGAGGCAGAACGTCAGGTGAAGTCAGGTGAACAGGTGACGATCCGACTGGAAATGACGTCACTCGGAGAACGGTTGCTTGAAGGGATTTTACCGCTGAACGCACAGCGGACGTGGTCTGTTCCGGTTACCGAATTACCGTTTCTCGGACGGCAGTTGTTTGGACTGGGCGAAAACGTAAAAGTCCTTGAACCGTCAACACTAAAGGAAGAAATCCTGCAACAGGCAAGGGATATGCTCGCGTCCTATGATGCCTGAAAAAAGGAGTGATTCTCCTATGCCAGCAAGAAATTATGGTACGATAAAACTAGAGAAAAGTGAAAGAATGGAAGTGATTTACTATGGAAACGTTATCATTGATTTTACTGTTACTGGCCTTAATTTTGTTGACGAACGTCATCGGACATTACATCCGTTTTATTCCGACGGCCCTGATTCAAATCATTGTCGGTACGCTCGTTGCTTTATCAATCAAAGAACTTTCGATTGAAGTCGAATCGGAATGGTTTTTACTGTTGTTCATCGCTCCCTTACTGTACAACGACAGCTCGCATTTTCCGCGGGAACAACTGTGGAAGATGCGCGGGGCGATTCTCGGCAACGCCATCGTGCTCGTCTTATTGACGACCGTGATCGGCGGATACTTCATCCACTGGATGTTGCCGGTCATTCCGCTCGCTGCCGCCTTTGCGTTAGCCGCGATTTTATCACCGACTGACCCGGTCGCGGTCAACGGGATCGCAAAACGTGTCCGGCTTCCGGAACCGATTTTAAATCTTGTCCGGGGAGAATCGTTGATTAACGATGCGTCGGGACTCGTCGCCTTTAGTTATGCCGTCACGGCCGTCATGACAGGCTATTTCTCTTTACGTGAAGCTTCGTTTGAATTCGTTTATATGTTTGCTGTCGGTGCCGTCGTCGGCCTTGTCATCATCGTCGTGATGAACTGGCTGAAGATCCGGCTCCGCCGGTCAGGAATTGATGACGTCGTCTTTTATGCCCTCCTGCAAATCTTGACGCCGTTCATCATCTTTTTCGTCTCGGAAGAACTGCTTCATGCGTCTGGCGTCATCGCCGTCGTCGCCGGTGGCTTACTTCATGCCTTAATTAAGGAACGGACAGAGACGTTCTTTGCCCAGGAACAAGTCTTGACGGATAACATTTGGACGATGATTGCCTATATCTTGAACGGGGTCATTTTCTTATTGCTTGGTTTGACGTTGCCCGGAGCGACGCAGGCCATCTTCATTGATGACGCCATCAACAACTGGCGCTTACTCGGGTACGTCAGCTTAATCGGTCTTGTCATCCTCGGGATCCGCTTAGTCTGGACACTGTTCTTTAATTGGTTTGATCATCGCTTTCTTCGTAAAGAGGAGCAACGGCCACCTTCGTTCAAGCGCGACTTAATCACGACGCTCGTCGGTGTGCGCGGGACAATCACGATGGTCGGTGTGTTATCGCTGCCGTTTTTGACGGATGCTGGTGTTGCATTCCCGGAACGGTCGTTGATCATCTTCCTCGCGGCGGGCGTCATCATCTTTACGTTAGTGCTCGCGACGATTGCCTTACCGTTGCTGAGTCAAAAAGAGACGGTCAGTCAAACGGACTTCGGATTGAATGCCCAAAAACAACGGATGATGTTACGGGCGATTCAGGAAGTCAAACAGGCGACGAATTCCGATAATTCACCGGTCGCGTTTGACCTGCTGAACGAATACCATGTCATGTTGCGGTTGCTGCGTGCAGAAGAGAAGAGCGAACAGGAACTCAACGTCTACAACGAACAGTTGAAGGAACTGCGCCTTGAAGCCGTCGCGTGGGAAACGGAATTCGTCAAAGCGTTCTTTAAGAACCATGACGTGCCGGATTTACTGAAAAAAGAAACGGTTGCCTCGATTGAACACCGACGCCGGGCGATTCATTCCGAATCGACGGTCCGGCTCTATCAGCCGTTACGGAAGCTGATGCGAAAACGTAAACGGTTCACGTTGTCACCGGATGAATTGATTCGTCTGACGGAGATGGAACATGCCCTCTATGAACATGTCATCGGCGACATCATCGACCGGCTCGAGACGTGCCGTGACAAGTATCCGACGGAAGTCGTCCAAAGCGTCAAAGGACATTACTTCCGCCTCCGCGGTAAACATACGCAGTGGGCGTCACCGGTCGGCAGTAAGGGCGACGTCGAACAGCAAAAAGAAGAACTGTGCTTACGGGCGATTGAAGTCCAGCGGCAAGAAATTGCCGAAATGTCGAAGGAAGGGGACCTTTCTTCGGAAAAAGAAAAAGAGTTGCGCCGTTTCATCCACTACATCGAAAGCGTCGTTCTCTATGAATATGTCGATTAATTAAAAAAGTCCCGTCTCTGTTGTTTCAGAGGCGGGACTTTTTGGTTTAACCGAGTGACAAGTATTTGACTTCGAGATAATCCTCGATGCCGTAGACGCCGCCTTCACGACCGAGTCCACTTTCTTTGTAGCCGCCGAATGGTGCTTGGGCAGCAGACGGCGCGCCGTCATTTAAGCCGACGATGCCGTACTCGAGTTTTTTACCGAGTAGGAGCGCTTCGTCGATCCGTTCAGAAAACGCATACGCCGCAAGACCGTAGGGTGTGTTGTTCGCGCGTTCGATGACTTCGTCAAGTGTCTCGAAGACCGAAATCGGTGCGAGCGGACCAAATGTTTCTTCCTGCATACAAATCATGTCTTCCGTGACGTTCGCGAGAACTGTCGGTGTAACGAAGTAACCGACCGAGTCATCGATCGTACCGCCTGTTAAGATCGTTGCACCTTTCGCAACCGCGTCGTCGATGTGTGCTTTGACTTTCTCGACGGCTTTTGCGTTAATCAAGGGTCCGATCGTTGAATCGGCGTCAAGACCGTTCCCGACTTTTAGTTTGTTCACTTCCGCGACGAACTTCTCCGTGAACGCGTCGAGCACAGAGGCTTGGACGTAAAAGCGGTTCGTTGCGACGCAGGCCTGGCCACCGTTGCGGAATTTCGAGCGGATTGCTTGTGTGACGGCTTTGTCGATGTCCGCGTTTTCCGTGACGATGAACGGTGCATGACCCCCAAGTTCAAGTGATAGTTTTTTCATCGTATCGGCTGCCTGGCGCATGATCAATTTACCGACGGCAGTAGAGCCGGTGAACGTGATTTTGCGAACACGGCGTTCGGCTTGCCAGACACCGCTGATTGTTGCGGCGTCACCTGTTAAGACGTTGATGACACCAGCCGGAATTCCTGCTTCTTCAGCAAGTTCGACGAGGCGAAGGGCTGTGAAAGGTGTTTCTTCCGACGGTTTTAAGACGACCGTACAACCGGCTGCAAGAGCCGGGGCGAGTTTTCGTGTGATCATCGCAGCGGGGAAGTTCCACGGTGTGATCGCGGCGACGACGCCGACCGGTTCTTTTTCGACGAACAGGCGTTTACCCGGAACCGATGCCGGAATTGTTTCCCCGTATATCCGGCGTGCTTCTTCTGCATACCAGCGGACATATTGATTGCCGTAATCGACTTCACCGAGTGCTTCGACAAACGGTTTTCCTTGTTCGCGTGTCATGATGTCAGCGACTTCGTCGCGGTGTTCATTGATCAAGCGGTACCAGGCGTCGATTTTATCGGCACGCGCATCCGCCGTTAAGCTTGACCAGGTGACGAAGGCATCGCTCGCCGCGTCGACTGCCCGTAGAGCGTCATCTGCTGAACTGCTTGGGACGTGCCCGAGTAATTCTTTTGTTGCCGGGTTAAAGACCGGAATCGTTTGTTCTGTTTCGTACCATTGTCCGTTCACTACATTTTTTTCAATCATGTGTTGCACCTCCATGTGTTTTCATTACGTCCCTAATTAAACACCCGGAAGGCGCATTTGTGTACTTCCGATTTGGAGGGGGGACATAACGGAATGGAATGACTATAAAAATTAGAGGATCTATAAAAACACGACGAAAAAGGACTCACGATTTACAATCGGAAAGTCCCGTTTCGTTCCTACTTAAAACCCTTTAATCGTCATCCCGCCGTCGACGAACAGTGTCTGACCGGTGATGTACGATCCGGCGTCCGACGCGAGGAAGACCGTCGGACCGACGAGTTCCGTCAGTTCACCGACCCGTCCGAGCGGTGTCACGTCGACGATGTCCTTTAAGTATGCCGGATCGGCCAGTAACGGTTCCGTCAGCGGCGTCTTGAAATACCACGGACCAATCGCATTGACGCGGATATTTTTCGGACCCCATTCGAGGGCGAGGACTTTCGTCATCTGAATCAAGGCCGCCTTCGTCGTCGCGTAGACGACACCGGTCCGCAAAGCGACGTGACCTGCGACCGAGGCGATGTTGATGATGTTGCCACCCGTGTCCTGCATCCGGCGTCCGACTTCCTGCGAAAACAGGAAGGCCGACTTCAAGTTCGTCTGTTGGATCGTCTCCCATTCGTCTTCCGTGACGTCGAGCGCTTTCGAGCGGATGTTCATCCCGGCATTGTTGACGAGCGTATCAATCCGGTCGACGAGCGTATAGGCTTTTTCGACCGTCGCGACGACTTGCGTCCGGTCGGTCACGTCACACGTCAGGACGAACGCCTGTCGTCCGAGTGCTTCAATCCGGCTTGCCGTCTCCCGTAAATCCGCTTCCGTCCGGGCGACGAGGATGACGTCAGCACCAGCTTCTGCCAACCCGATGGCAAGTGCCCGTCCGATGCCGCGTCCGGCTCCGGTCACGAGGGCTGTTGTTTGATCAAGTCGAAACGTCGGTAAGTACATCTAGCCACATCCTATCTTAAAAAAAGTCTGTCTTTACTGTACGTCTAAATTGACTGAAAAGAAAGAAAAATGCTGTAAGCACTTAATTTTAATGTTATTATTTGGGAAAAAAGGAGGGATGAGATGAAACGGAAAGTAGGGATAGCTATTTTGGTCGTTTGTTTTTTAGCAGCCTCTTTTCAAGTCTTCGGGCAGTATCTCTACACGACATATATTCATGAACCGGCTGACTATGCGTTTAAGTACGACATCAAACCACGTAAGCCACTCGGCTCACCAGATTTGAGGGGGAAACCTTTTCCCGCTGGTCCGATGCCTCATTTTGTTGATGTGACATTTCCGAAAGCACTCGCTTCAGTCGGCGCCATCGTGACGATCGGGCTGTTGATTTTACTGGCGTCTGTGTTGAAGAGGAAACGGAACAAACGAACGGTAAAACAAAGTGGTGATACCTCTTTTGAAGAGGAGCTGAACATCTTACCAAAACCGTCAACGTCGCCGAGTAATGATACACATTCTTACCAATCAAACAATGCCTCTGAAGTCCGTCGATTGATTCAGATATTTGACCAGCGGCTTCCCGCTTCATCTAGGCGTCGACCGGAAGAGACGATGAAGGAATGGTTAGAGCGGATCGGGCTGACAGTTGATCCGGTGCTCTATCATCTCGTACGGTACGGGGAACAGGATGAGACATTATTTAAACAGGCAGACGTCGATATACTACGGCAACAGTTGCGGCGTCATCCAGGAAATTAACGCACGGTACTGTGCGTGGTGACAGCTTATTATGGTAGGAGGCAGACAAATGGTGAAGCAACGATGGGTAGGTCTTGTTTTGGTAGTCGTTCTTGTCGGATGTGGAAAAAGTTATCCGATTGAACAAGCAATCGAAAATGGTGATATTGTAACGACGCCAAGTCGTGAGAATGTGGAACGGTTCCAGACATTTTTGAACCAAGTCGATCAAAAAGGCAAGGACAGCATCCGGATTACTTCCTACACGACAGAAGGTGACCCGGTTTTTCAGGACGTCACGTATGACGGACAACAGTTCAGTTATTCACTCGATTCGTCGCAAGATGAGTTCGGGAACCAAGCGGACGACCGGGACGGGGAAAGCTGTCAGGCGTTGAAAAAAGACCAAACAGACGAAACGCACGTCTATCTGTTGACAGATTGTGCCGAAGGAGAAGATCATCCGTTACTCGAAGCGACAGCAGCAGAACTCGGAAAGTAAATCAGCCTTCCGGAATCGCTTCATACAAGTACGTTTGATTTTTTTCGAAAATGTAGAGGACACCCGTCGTGTCGCCCCGGTACAGTTTCGTTCCTGCCGGCCAGTCTGTCGCCATCCCTTCCGCTAAGGGCTCGTTTGCGGTCAATTGTTTCGTGACGGTCGCAAACGATTTGACGTCTGCCTGTGTAAGCGTCACGGGTGCATCGGATAGCTGGTAAACACGGTCTTTGATTCGGATTAAGTCGGCATCTTTGTTTTGACGGGCTTCTGCGGCGATTGTATCAGTCGTCGAAACACGTGTCGTATCGTCGGAACAGCCGCTTAACGGGATGAGACTGACTGCGAGGGCAAGTGAAAGAAT
The DNA here is from genome assembly GCF_018618725.1 of Exiguobacterium sp. s80. Classification (NCBI taxonomy): domain Bacteria; kingdom Bacillati; phylum Bacillota; class Bacilli; order Caryophanales; genus Exiguobacterium; species Exiguobacterium sp. s80. The sequence goes on from NZ_JACSMP010000001.1 coordinate 728,414, forward strand.
ACGTTTCATAGAGTGATACCTCGTTTCTTAAGAATCGATGATTGGTTTCTTACAGTTATACGGTAGAATCAAAGGTTAGTTTTTTAAATCCTGTTTTTCCTTTAAAACAACTCAATCAATCGCTGCATCGTATCCGAAAACGAACGAACAGGTGTGTAGCCGAGCGTCCTAATTTTATCCGTTGTGTAGAGAGGGCATTCAACCGGTCGGTCCGGCACCTGATAGGGTTTACCGGACGCCTTTATCAGTTGCATCCGAAATTCGGTCTCCGGGATGTTGGCGTCAACCGCATGAAAGATATCTCCCGGTGTTGCGCGCCGGACGGCAAGGTGAACCATTTCCGCCAGATTATCGGCGTGGACCCAGTTGACCACATCATCCGGATGGACCCACGTGACAACTTTTGTTTCCTGCATCCGTTTGACTTGACGGTCGCCCCAGTAAGAGTTTTCTTCGGCGCAGATCGCACCGGGACGCAGGATGATGACGTCAAGCCCGTCAGCCGCATACTGCTGTAAAATCCGTTCGGACCGCACTTTCGTCAAGATGTACGGTGCCGGATGATCGTCGCTCAGTGGCGTCGCTTCCGTTATGAGACCGCCCGCCGGTTCGCCGTAAACGGAAGTCGTCGAGATGTGGAGGAATAAGGCGCGCGCGTCAAGCGTGGCAGCCGCGAGATATTCGACTCCGGTGACGTTCGCTGCTACGGCAAGTTCGATGTCGTCGCCGAGGTAAGCGGCACAGTGGACGACGATGTCGATGTCCTGCATCGCTGTTTCAAGCGACGCGGCGTCCGTCAAGTCACCGAACGCGGGCGTAATCCCAAGTTGTTTGCAACGGTCGGCTTGTCCTTCGCTCCGGACGAGCCCCCGGACTTCGGTTGCTTCTTCTATAAAACGGCGGGCGACCCGTGGGCCAAGTGTTCCGCTGATCCCGGTGACGAGAATCCGTTTTCCTGTAATCTCCATAAGGATGACCTTCTTTCTATCGTTAATTGCCGTGCTCAATCGTTTCGACAAGCGGCTCCTGATCCGTCCGATAGTCGAACCGGATGACGTCATGTTTCTTTAAAACGGATCGGTTGTCCCGCTTGCCATAAATCCGTGTTTTCCGGTCAACCGTGACTTCTGTCAACGCATAGGAGGCGTCCGGGTCCTGTTCGTCCGGTCCTAAAAAGATCTGGTCTCCTTGTATGTCGACGATGACGTAGGCGTCGTCTGCCGAACAGGCACATAGAACGAATGACGTCAGGCAACTAACCAACAAGAACTGGATTTTGTATCTCAAGGATTCCACCTACACTATCTTTAGCTAAGAAATGGCATCACGTTAAATTTTGCTCCGTATGCATAGGACGCTCACTACAGGAGGAGACAGATGAGTCGATTCGTAAAAGGTATGTTATTCGGTTTTGGATTAATTCTCGGAACTACTATAATACTCGGAGTCCTCTTCATCCGGTCGATGCAACCAGACGAGGAGCAAGAAAAAATCGTCAAACGCCAAGCAGAAGCTTATCTAGAACAACATTATAAAGAGGCCGAAGTTGTAGACGTCTACTTTGATAACATGGGCAACCATGTAGCATTTGATTACGCGGCGCAAGTCATCGATCGCAAAACAGGCATTGAGTTTTTAGTTTATCTCGATCAGTCGACAAACAAAGTTGTGGATACCTATTACGTCGAACAGTGGACTGCCGACGTGGTCGCGGTCATCCAGCCGTCAGTTGGAGAGGTGTTCGGGAACGATGCGGATTATCTTGTCCATTTTGATGAAGAAAGCGTGATAGCGTTAAATCTTCAGCCGGGTGCCGAGGTGGATTATCGTGATACGAAAATTCCACCGACAATCAGTATCACCCTTCACCGCAAGCAACAAACGACTGACAAAAAGCGTTTAAACAACTTGAGTACAACACTGCAGTCAAACAACTACCTCCCGCATGGCACGATTCAAGTCGAATATGTGGATGAAGATGGTGAGGTATTTGAAGGCGGGGAAGAATTGAAAGCAGTGTTTTAAAATGTTACTTCAAAACAGTCCAGGCATCATACGTTTCTGCCTCAATCCCTAACTGTGCCGACCGGATCCAGTCAAAGGCTTTGAGGACGAGCGGTGATGCATTGTCAGGCGTCACGTCCTGTTCCGAGACCCAGACAGCCCCGAGCGAGTCCTGTCCGTCGAACTGTTCCGGGACCGTGATGGCACCGCCGATTGCCTTGACGGTGTAGTAGACGGCGATGTGGTGGACGTCGGTGAAATTTCGCCAAAGCCACGGCAGTTTGAAGTCAATCACGCCGATGTTTTGGAGGAGTTCGATTTCGAGACCCGTCTCTTCGCGGAACTCGCGGCGCATCGCATCGGCTAACACTTCACCGTCTTCAAGGCTGCCTCCCGGGAGGTCATAGCGGTTGATATACGGACCGCCGTTTTTGTTGATGACTAATAATTGATGGTCTTTTACGAGCAGGCCATAGACGCCAAACGCGCGGTGGCAGGTGGTTACTGACATATGTAACGACTCCTTTTTCAGTTGATAGTGTGCTGCAAGATGGTGATTAGGGAATGGAACAGACCTATGAGATAATCGGTTCCCAAGAAAAGGATCCAGACGGCAAGCGGTATTTCAAGGCTCATCAATGCCTGCGTCCATCGGTACGTCGCTTGTCTTCTTCGTAAATAACAATCAACCGTAAAGAACAGGACGGCAGCAATCACGCTGAGGAAAGCGATAAGTGGGTTGAGGACAAGAAAAACGAGACCGAACGAGACGTGGAATATGCCGGAAAGAACGACTTCTTTTCTATTCTTTGCTTGGTTTCGGTAGATGAATCGACTGAATGTCTCACTCAAAATCGATGTCGTCACACCATAAAGGAAGATGACCGGAAAGCTGTACATCAAATAGGCAGGAGTACTGATGATCACGGTCGAGAGGTAGCGCAGGATTGAATAACCGATATCAGCACTCGGATAAGGAACGAACAGCCCGAGTACGATCGCAAACAGTGAACCTGCAAGTGAGGCGGCGATGATTTTGCGGTAAAAGACTAGAATCACGTCCATTCCTTGAGGCTATGTGTATTCAAATGAATGAATGTCCGAGTATACTAGCGATATAGGAGGTTGATGCAAATTGAAGAAAAATTATACAGTCATATTTCTCCTGCTGTATGCTGCCGCCATCACGGGGGGACTTGGACTGAGTAACCTGTTTGACTCCGCGATGTTCGTCGGTACTGGTTTAGGAACCCTCTTCCTGCTGTGTGCACTATTATTTCTCGGAAAAAAGCAAAAGGGACCGAAGACACAGTAATTTCTAGCGCTGTGTCTTTTTTTAGCAGACGGGATGTTTCAATCAGTCATGGAACGGATGTCACAACAGCAACCGGCATGATCGCTGGCTAAATCAATTGCTTTTCGTTTAATAAACATGAATGTTCCTGACTTGAGCGATGCTGAGGCACGGCATTCTATATGATTATAATTATAAAATATAGGAAATGGAAGGAATAATTGGATTTTTTAACGAGGGATAATGTACTAAAAGAAAAAGCGAGATGATGCAGAACGGAGGACACTAGATGTTTGCGAGAATCAAAAATCGACAACAAGATCGCCTGGCGACAAACGTAACGATTACCGGAATGCTCCTTTTTATAGTCACGCAGTGGTTTTTTGTCCTGTACGTGATAATGTTCGTCCTGTACGTGTTCAGTTTCTGGGACACGTCGAAAGATCCGTTGTCTAAAACCATCGCTGTCAATACAATGAGCCTCCTGTTATTATGGCTGCTCGTGTTTTTGTTGCAACAATTCTTGAGATGAAGAAGGGATAACATGAACATACTACTGACGAGCTGTACCGCGAAAGACATAGAAGCACTATATGCCTTTGAAACCGAAAACCGTCTCTACTTCGAACAATCGATTCCTTCACGGGGCGACGCCTATTACTTGCCGGAGACGTTCAAGGAACGGCACGCGGCGCTCCTGCAGGAACAGCAAGACGGCAGTTCGTTCTTTTACCTGATCAAGGACGAAGTCGGAACAATTCTCGGTCGGATCAATCTGGTCGACCGGAACCAAATCGAAAAAACTGCTCAACTCGGCTACCGGATCGGACAAATACATGCGGGAAAAGGAATCGCCAAAGAAGCCGTCCGCTTGCTACTCGAACAATGTCGGGAACACGACATTGATGAAGTCCAGGCCAAAACGACGGATGCAAACATCGCTTCACAAAAAATCTTGGCGCACAACGGATTTGAGCCGATAGACAAGAAAGAAGAAGCGGTGTTAGACGGTCAACGGATACAATTGATGCATTACAGCTGGAGACGGTAAGGTGTTTTTAGCGAATTTTCCCGTTGAGCGGAGTCATTTTTTAGGGGGAGTAAGCGGTCGCTTTCGTTGCAACTGATAAGATGTCCAAAAATAACAGAAAGCCGATGACCCGGCGAGCAAAATGGCGAGCAACAAAAAATAGAGGTCGCTGAATACATAGTTGCCCTCATGGTTGAACAGCAGGAGGGCTAGGGCAATTAGACTGCCGGACAAACCATAGAGAACAGCTGATATGAAAAAAGTGTTCCGACTAGTCGGAAAGAACAAAAGGATTCGTTTCATAAGTAAGTCAACCATAAGTCCTGAAATTAAAATTATTGGAAACGAATAAACGGTGTAGATTAAAAAAAGATCAACGGCTGAAAAATAGACATCTTCGCCGAAATCTTGGAAAAATGCGTAGATGGACAAAATCAGAGTCAACAGACCCGATGTTACGATTGACGTCAGTCCGGCGGCAATCAGTTTGTTGAACATACGAAAACATCCTTTTCTTATGTAGAACGCCGCCCAGTTCGTTCGATTATCCAAGATACGATGAAGTAGAGCATAGCTGATGATCCAGCAATCGTCAGAGAACTCGGAATATCAAAATCACCTTTCGTGAACTGTAAAATCAGAATTATTCCGATGACGGCACCTGATAGTACATATAAAATATTTGTAAGATAAATGTAAATCGGACAGAAGAAAAACCTTTAAATCCGTTGAAAGATGAATAATTCGCTTGCTGATGTATACAACGTATCGTCTGCTCGTTCCGACATCGGTGTATAGGACCAATATGTCAAGACGCTAGAAACAAAAATTGATGTCAGAACGACAGCAATAATTTTTTGGCATGATGATTTTCCTTTCCTTTTAACGATTTCGAATCGAAAAATAATATTTTGTATTGCTGACGATTAAGATCAAGGTGATCACGAAAATACTGAATAACTGAGAGGTCGACGTCAACAAGGAATAAAAGAGCAGTAAGATGATTCCGACAATCAACATCATGTTAACAACAGAATGTGTTTTATAAAGTCCTTCGAGCATGATATGTTTCTCACCATCATCAGATGCCGCTAGGAGTTTCATTCCGTAATCCGTTTCACTGACGTCAGGAAGGTTCCGTTCCGGATACATCTGCTGAACAAGCGTTTGAAAATGGATTGAACCGACCAATCCGACAACAATCAAAGTGGTTCCAATCACAACTAGTGGGAGTTGTTGATCGAGTACTAAATTTACGCTGACTAGAGCAAGACTGATTGGGAGGGTTAAGTTTAAACTCAGCGTACCATCGCTGAACCAGCGATACATTTGTTGGTCTGCCACATCTTCAGCATCACCCGTCAGTGACTGGTTGAGAAGACGTTGAATTTGACGATAACGAATCAGCGAAAACAGAAGTAATCCTACCAGTATCACAAGCAGTAGACCGTTTACGATGAAACTGTAGTGTGAGAAGGCGAGTCCTTCAAGCGGACTATTCATAATCCAATACATTACGAAAAATCCAATGGTGCCACCAACAAGTATCCGTACGATCATTTGTAGAGTTTTTTTCACAGTAATTCCTCCTCGTCGAATTGAAAAATATTCTCGATTGTCGTCTCGAAAACTAGGGCAATTTTAGTAGCGATCAAGAGCGACGGCATGAATTCCTCCCGTTCAATCAAACTAACAGTCTGACGTGAGATGTTGGCGCGTTTTGCCAATTCTGTTTGATTCCATCCATGGCGTGCCCGTAGTTCCTTTAATCTTGATTTCATTTCCTTCACCTCACTTGAATTATAACCAATACTCGTCTTGATGACAATGATATTAGTCAAAAAGACAAAGGGATTAGTCGTTTTTTATTCCTTCTAGAGCAACTATATGCTTGGAAAAGCCATCATGCATGATTACTTAAAGCGTGATCTTTATCAAAATTAGGCGAGAATACGCCCACTTCTAAACGATCCGGGTGAAGCCCTAGTGAAAGTGGGAGATGAATCGCCACCCTCTCTTTCGGGTATATCCTTTGTAAGGATGTGAACATCATGTTGACACACAAGGCCTGCAAATTCAGAACATACCCGACAAAAGAGCAGGAAATCCTGATCGCGAAGACCGTCGGTTGTTCGCGCTTCGTCTTCAACCACTTCTTAGCGAAGCGTAGGTGGAGGTAGTTCAACAATCTATCAAGGATTGGATAAATATGAAGACGTAGGATATTAGAAAGACAGATCATTACAAAAACAAACCCTCACCTTCATGTAAGAAGTTGAGGGTTTCCTAGACCGTCATGAAGACATCTTCTAAAGACATAGCTTCGATGTTGACTTCGTAGACTTTAATACGCGCTGCCGTCAATTGCTCAATCAAGAGTGGGATGGCTTCTTCCTCGTTCACCTCGATGACCGAGACTCCTTTTTCTTCTGTGATGAATTGGACGTCCTTTATGTTGTGTTGCTGTAAAATCGACGTGTCAAGTGACGGACTGGTCCGAAGGTGGACACGAATCGTCTCGTTCGCCGCGCGTTTTAGTTGTACGATTGTCCCGATTTTTGCAATCAAACCATTTGTCATGATGGCGACGGTATCACAAATCTTTTCGATTTCCGTTAAATTATGCGATGTCAGAAAAATTGTCTTGCCTTGGTCCTTTAACGAGACAATCAGCTGCTGAATTTCGATGGCGGATTCTGGATCAAGACCAGACGTCGGTTCATCGAGGAAAAGGAGTTCCGGGTTGCCGAGTAGAGCTTGGGCAATGCTGATTTTCTTTTTCATTCCGAATGAAAACGATTTGATTTTTTGTTTGGCAACATTCTGCAACCCAACTTGTTCAAGTAACTTTTTTAACTCGGCCGAATTTCTTCTATCACCTTTGAGTGACGCCATGTACTTCAAAAAATCAAGTGCCTTCATGTGTTGGTAGAGGTTGGACGTATCCGGCATGACACCGATTTTCTGTCTGATCGCATCCATGTGGTGATGCGTTTCCCCTAAAATCGTAAACGAACCACGCGTCGGCTGGGTGATACCGGTCAAGATATGAATGAACGTCGACTTGCCGGCGCCATTTCGTCCTAAAAAACCAAAAATTTCCCCTTGCTTGACGCGGAGTTGAATTCCTTTCAAGACATCCTTTGTCGCATACTGCTTATGTAAGTCACGCACTTCAATTGCTAGCATCGTTACAAATCCCTTCTGTTAAACATGAAATATGACGCTGCGAGAAACAGTAAACCAAGTAAAAACGGAACAACGAGATACCCGCCGGATGCGACGACATAATAATACGGTAAGAGATACTTGAAGGGCAGCAAATACCAGATGTTCGAAAAAGCGGCCCAAAACCCGAGGACGGGACAGAGAATACCCAATAGAATACCGACGAACATCGTCATGCCCGGCCGAGTAAGAACTGTCGACAACAAGACGTTTAAGCAAGTGATGAAGAACAGGACTATGATGACAGTCAGGTAATCAAGAAAAAATGTGGACTTGGCATAGAGTGTTACAACAAAAAAACTGATGGAAATCGAACAAACCCAAAACAAAAATGATCCTAGAAACTTACCGGCGATGATATTGAAACGGGACGTTTTGCTGACAAGCAGGCGAACCGTTTGATCATCGAGCTCGCGATTCACGATGTCATGCGAGACGGCGAAGACAAACAGGAAACCTAAAAAGAAAATTGAAAACTTGATACTTGATGTATAAGCCGAGTCATTGCCTCCATCTCCTAACAGTTCTGGATGGTTCGCGAGATAAGTGGCAGTCAAAAAGGAGGTTAACGTAAAAAATAGGACGATTGCGACGGACTTAAAACTTTTAAACGTCTGGAAAAATTCATATCGAATGATTGGAATCATAGCTTGCTCCTTCTAAGTAAGAGTTAGTGGGTGCAGAATGTGATAAAAAATTAAAAATCAGCTCACCTTATTAGTCGTCCGCAATAAATCAAGAAGTTTGCACCGGTGTATTATCAGATAAGCCAACACCCTGATTTTAGATGGAATAAGTGTACCATAAGCATTATGTATTAGGGATAATTTACCTTTTACTGTTTTGTGATAACTCCTTGCTGTATTTGAAATGGAATATGTTATAGTGATTAAGTTAAAAAATACCATCTGTTCATTTGGGGGAGTAAGGAATGACTGCACGGAAAAATATCGTTTATAACGTCTTATTCAATGAGACGCGGAATCAGCTGTTGATGGTCAAAAACATCGGCCCGTCGTATTCGTATTACACGTTACCGGGCGGGACGGTCGAGGCGGGTGAGACCTTACCGGAAGCCGCGATTCGCGAAGCGAAGGAAGAGACCGGTTTTGACGTCGAAGTCGGAGACCTGTTACACGTCAGTGAAGCGTTTTTCCCGCAAGTCGACGAACACTGCCTGTTCTTCTTTTTCACGGCGGAAATCGTCGGTGGTGTCATCGGGACCGTCTTCCCGGATGAAATCGAAGACATCACATGGGTTTCGATTCCGGACGCCGTCCGCTACATGCAGCTCGAGCCGGAATATGAACACATCTTGACGAAACAACGAACGGTGCCGTATATCTTCAATGGGCAAATTACACATTAACGGAGGGAAAGCAATGCGAATCATCGAAACAACGGACGTCGACGTCCTGGCACGACTCAACCGGTACGTCCATGAGCCGCATGTGCGTCAGCAACCGCATCATTTTAAGCTGTACGACGTTGACGCCGTCCGTGCCTTTTTTACGAAAATCGCCGGGGAAGCGCTGTATCAGTTCCTGGTTCTCGTAGTGGAGGATGAAGCAATCGGTTACGCGTGGATTGAGTACGTCAGACGTGCTGAGAGTGCGTTTAAGTTTGCTGACGCGAAAGTCCGTGTCCATCATCTCTGTATCATGGATACGAAACAGCAGAACGGCTACGGTCGCCTGTTGCTCGAAGACATTGAACGGCGGGCACGCGAGCAAGGAATACATAAGGTTGAACTCGATTACTGGATGAGCAACGACGGGGTCGATGTCTTTTACGAGCGAATCGGTTTTGAAAAAACGCGGCAAGTTGTCGCGAAGTCGCTTGATTACTAATAGGAAAAAGGATCTAGGCACGGATAATATAGAATTGAATTTCATTTTTGGACTGTTGCGTATCGTGGTGCTCGTCATGGCGATTCCGTCAATGGTGTACGCGCTGTATCTGTTACGCAAGATTGCAAATAAATAAGAAACCCTTTGTTTTTGTCAGGGAGACAAGGGGTTTTTCTGTTAAATAAGGGACTTGAGCGAGTAAGTCAACTGAAATCAGGGTATTTTTTTAAAGAGCGACGTGTCAGGAAAGCCTTAGAACTAGGAGGGATTGGATGTACTTTCTATTCATCGGCTATTACGATGCAGAAAAGATGAATCAGTCCTCGCAAGAAGAGCTCGATGCCGTCATGGAACGCTGCAATCCACCATTGGAACAGTTTTTTAAGCAGACGCGTGTCTTGCAGGAGTGGCACCCGGGAGCGGACACGAAACAAGCCAGATTGTCAGGTGGTCAGATTGAACGGCAGGATGGACCGGATACGCGTAAAGCGGAGCAAATCGGCAGCCTGATCCTTTTTGAAGCGGATGATTTGGAGCAGGCCGTCGACTTGGCGCTGCTCCATCCGACGACGCAACTTGCGGAAGCGGAACAGTACGGCTGGCGGATGGAAGTGCGGCCGCTGCTTGATGTCAAGGATGCTTAAGGTCAAATTAGCCACTTGCCGGGTTATATGTAAAAACAAAGCTCGACTTCCCGAAGCACAACGGGAACTCGAGCTTTGTTTTCGTATAGTGGATCATCCGTTTTAGTCATGACCAATCAAACCGAGCAATGTCTTGTGATGCGTCGCGTCACGCGTCAGAAGCGATAATTCACGTTTGACATCGAACCCTGTAATCGGCAATGTCCGGATTTCCGGGGGAAGCCCGTCCTGGAAAATCTCCGGTAAGATGGCAATCCCGAGCTTAGCACGGATGAAACCGAGCACGCTTGACCCGAACTCCATTTCGGAAGCAGCCGTATAAGTGGCACCGCGCTTCTGGAACGCCGCCTTTAAGATGTTCGTCGAGTCGCAGTCGGTCGGTAACGACAGAAACGAAGCAGCCTCAATCTGGTCGAACCGGACGTCGTCGCACCCCGTAAACCGTTCATCTTCACGGTGGAAATAGAGTAAAAACTGTTCCGTATAAAGATGCGTCGACGGATACGGATGGTCGATTTTCCGGTCGTCGAGCAGGACACCGTCGTAATGGTGTTGCTCGAGTCCTGCCATCAATTCGACATACGTATGGGCCGTCTTGATTTTGAGTTCCGGACCGTTTGCCGACGGATGGAGCGCCAAGTGTTGCGGCAAGTAGGACATCGCGACACTCGGCCATGACCCGAGTGTGAACGTAACCTGACCCTGCAATTGGTCGATTTGCCGTTGCATGTCGCTCAGTTGCGACAAAATCTGTAAGGCTTGAGCATAAACGATTTCGCCGGCTGGCGTCAAAGCGACCCCCGTCGCCGAGCGGTGAAAGACGTTTGTACCGAGATCGTGTTCTAAATTCTTAATCTGTTTACTGAGTGCCGGTTGTGTCAGATGTAACAGCTCACTCGCTTTCGTCAAACTTTTTGTTTCAGCCGTCATCTGAAATGCTTCCAACCATTCCGTTTTCATTGAAATCCCACGCTTTCTTCGTCGTTCACTGTGATTGACGATACAGCAGAACCGCTCGTGGCGACAATCAATTCGCTCAAATTTATATATTCCTCTTTTGGAATATTCCTTTTTGGGTATATAGAAGATATAGAAGAGGTGACAGCCATGACAGAACCGATGTTACAGATCATCGTCGCCTTAGCAGACGCAAACCGTCTTGCGATCGTCGACTTGTTGAAACGGGGACCGTTGACGGTCGGAGAGATTGCGGAGCGATTGAGTTTAAATCAACCGCAAGTCTCGAAGCACTTGCGGACGCTACATGATGCTGAGATCGTTCAGGTAAAACCGCTCGGTAATCGGCGGATCTATCATTTGCGTCCGGAAACTTTTTTTAAGCTGACGGCGTGGAGCCAATCATTCGAACAACAAGTCGAGGAACGGATGTTACGCCTTGAATCGTATCTTTTAGAGCTGCAGGAAAAACCAACTGAAGGAGTGACGGATGATGACTGAAAAGTTGAAAACGACGCTTGACGGATCAACCTTAATCATGGAGTGGACGTTTGATGCACCGCGTGACCTGGTCTTTTCTGCTTTCACAGAAAAAGATCACCTCGAGGCATGGTGGGGACCAGCCGGCTGGGAGACGGAAATCAAGCAGTTCGAGTTCGTCCCGAACGGCATTTGGCATTACTGCATGCGGTGTCAGGATCCGGCACAAGGAGACTTTTACGGGATGGAGTCATGGGGGAAAGCAATCTTCCGGAGTATCGACGCCCCGGTCCGTTATGCCCATGCCGATTATTTTTCCGACGAGGCAGGAACGATTTCTGAAACCTTACCAGGAAGCGAAAATGAGACGACATTCGAAGCGCTTGACGGAAAGACGCGGGTCATCTTCCGGTCTGATTTTGGGTCAGCGGAAGCCGTCCGTCAAGTTCTTGAGATGGGAATGAAAGAAGGGTTCACGTCACAATTAGAACGGCTTGACCACTGGTTAGCTGTCAACGTAAACACATGATAAGTCGAAAAAGGACGATCCTCGAGCGGGATGGTCCTTTTTTTACGGTCGTCACGCTTCGAAATCATGAGCTTCATAATACCGGACGGCTTCCCGCCAACTCGAAAACCGTTCAATCAATAATGTTAATGAAGGCGCATGGTGTTCGCGCGCCCACCGTGCATACGTCTGACTCGTCAAACGATCACCTAGTTCGTCCGCGGCTTGCCGTAATCCATTGAGACAGTCTTCGTTCGTAAAACAGCCGTTTGAGGACAAAGCAAACTGTTCCAACGCATTTTTCCACGTCCCGTAATGGCGGATGATCGTATTGCTGCTGACCATGCGACGCTCGGTCTCGCGTAAGTCGGAATAGCGTTTAATCGTCACGCGCGTTCCGTATGTTTCGACGTAATGAGCGATGCTTTGTTCCACCGTCCAGCGTTTTTTTGGTCCTGTTCCTGGTTTTGGTCGGTTCAATGTCGACAGTTCTGCCGGTGTCAGTTGTCCTTCCGTGATAACACCCGCTTCCTGCAATAAATTCGTCCAGGAGTCAAAACGCTGTTCGAGTTCTTCGAGTGGCGGGTAGGGAAGATAGGCAGCGAGCTTTTGATAATGTGCTGCTCTCATCGGCTCTGGGTGAATATGATGGAGTCCTTGAATCAAGCGGATAATTTTTTGATAGTCCGTCAAATCGGGTTGAAGTGCGTGAGTGGTCTTTCGCATAGCGGAGTCTCCCTTAAAGTGGTGAAAAACTTAAATCTAGTGTAGCAGTTCGTCACGGGTTCGTTAACTAACAAAACCGTAAGATAAGGAAATAATTAATCAACGACTACGATAAGCCGATCATCCATATGATTTTGTTCTAGAAAAGAAAAAAGTGTGTTGAAAGCGTTTAATATCTGGAAAATGAACCGATACTAGGGAGGGAACGAATGACTGGGGGAATGGATGATGAAATGGTGGTCAGCGAACCGACAAGGAACCGACTTTGAGAAAGCACGTGCATCGGTCGCAAGCGAAGTCGAGCTCGAACTCGGGACAGACTTGGTGAAACAACTCCGATTGATTGATTTAACGGTCGAGGATTTACAAAACGTCCGGGTCATCCGTGATGACGTCAAAGACTGGATGCCACAGATGGTCGATGCCTTTTATGCAGAACTCGTCCGTGTGCCGGAACTCAAGCAACTGATTGAACGGCACTCGACACTTGAGCGGTTAAAAGGGACGCTCGCGACGCACATTTTACAAATGTTCGAAGGTAAAGTGACGACAGATTATATTGCGGTACGGCAACGGATTGCCATGCGTCATGTTCAGATCGGCCTACATAATAAGTGGTACATCGCCGCTTTTCAGAATGTATTAAACGTCTTTAGCGGACAGGTCGAACGAAGTACTTGGCCGGAGCTCGAAAAGATGAAAATGTTGCGTTCTGTCGGGAAGTTATTCAATCTCGAACAACAAATCGTTTTGACGATGTATGAAGCGACTGTCGACGAGGAACGTCAAGGTGTGCTGGAGACGAAACAACGTGTCGGTGCCGCCGTCCAAAAATCAACCGAGGAACTGGCGGCGATGAGTGAAGAATCGTCAGCGAGTTTCCAGGAGATGGAGCGGCATGCGAACAACGTTTCGATGACGACGGAGAAAATCTCTAGTCAGTTGGCAGAGGCCGTCAAAGAAGCGGAAGACGGCGTCAAACTGGTCGAAGCGGAAACACAACGCTTCGAAGCCGTCGTCACGGACATGAAGGCAACGACGGAACAGGTCGCCCAGCTCGCCTTCTTGTCGCAAGAAATCGAGCGGATCGCCGGGATGGTAACAGCAATTTCCGATCAGACGAATTTATTGAGTCTGAATGCTTCGATCGAAGCGGCACGCGCCGGCGAGATGGGGCGCGGTTTTACCGTCGTTGCCCAGGAAATCCGCAAGTTAGCGGAAGAAAGCAAACGGTCAGCCGCGGAAGCGTCCGATATCGCGCAGGAAATCACGTCGAAAATGATGACGGTCTCGAGTCAGATGGCGGGAACGGAACAGTCAGTCACGCAGACGACGAATGAAATGGCGCGTGTCGTCTCGGCCTTCACGATGATTTCGAATCAGACGATCCATGTCTCAAAACAACTCGTCGACTTGTCGAGCGATACCCAGGATGTCGCCGGCACAATCGAAGGAATGCGGACCGTCGCAGAATCAATTGCCGAGACGGCGGATGACCTGCAGGAAGTCGCAACGACGTTATGACGGAAGTTGCGAACTAAAAGGCGTAGCTCCCGCTTCGGAACTACGCCTTACGTCTATAAAAGAGTAGCAATCAGGTGATTTCGGTATCGTGCCGGAGTCGCTTTTTAGTGCGCTTGCATAGGAGTTTTATCACGATGCGGTGCTCACGGATGCTGCCTTTAACACAGCTCCATTTCCAAAATCCGTGAACAACGATAAAGCGGGGTGGACCCGGACGTCGACAATCATCAATTCACCTAAGATGCCGCCGATGTTTAATTTTGTCATGTTCGTTTCCTCCTCCAGTCGAATGGGTTCCTCAAACGATTTAAGCTAATTAAGATCGTGCTCGATTTTAGAGATATTCCTTTTCGATCGTCCGTGTGCTTCGGACGGTATCAATCGGACGGACCATTTGTTCAATCTGTTGCCGTTGGGATTCGAGGAATGGTGGCAAGGATAACTTTTCTCCGACCGTTTCGTACGGCTCATCGCCTAGGAAGCCGGGACCGTCTGTCGCCCATTCGAACAAGACACCGCGGGCGACCCGTGCATACAGGGATTCGAAGAAGAACCGGTCGACGTAGCCGGATGTGTTGAATTGTAACTGTTGCATCCGCTCGATCCATTCAGTTAAGGCAGCCGTGTCTTCGACGCGGAACGCGACGTGATGGACGGTGCCGAACCCTTGACGTCCACTCGGCAGTAACAGGTTATGTTCGACGATGACCTGGGCGCCGTTTCCGCCTTGACCCATCTCAAACAGATGCAGGGAACCGGCTTGATCGATTTCCCGCATCAGCATCGCTTTTTCCAAGACGTCTTTTAACCGGTCGAATTCCGCGATCCGGATGTGAATCGGACCTAAACCGGTAATCGCGAATTCTAATGGAACGGGACCGTTCTGCCACGGGGTTCCGGAGGCGATGCCTTCGTTCAACTCGTCTGAAATCAGCATATACTGCTGGTCATCAAAATCGACGAACGAGAGCGTCTGTTTCCCGAACTGTTCCTTGATGCCGCGATGCTTGACGTCATATTTATCAAACCGTTTAATCCAGTAGTCAAGCGCTGCATCCGTCGGGACGCGAAAAGCAGTTTTAAAGATTTCATTTGTACCGTGTGTTCCTTTTGGGATGCCGGGGAAATCAAAGAATGTCATATCCGTCCCGGCTGACCCTTTATCGTCAGCGAAAAATAGATGATAGGTCTGGATATCATCCTGGTTGACGGTCTTCTTGACGAGACGCATCCCTAAGACATTTGTGAAGAACGCATAGTTTTTCTCGGCACTGCTTGTAATTGCCGTGACGTGGTGGATTCCTTTTAATTCATTCATGAAAATCGCTCCTTTGATTATTATCTCGAATTCGAGATATCTATTAAAAAAATTAATGGTGTTGTGCCTGATAGCCGACTTTTTTAGCAGTGTTAATCAACGCTTCGATGTCAGACGGGTCAATTCCTTCGAACACCTGATTGATTGTTTTCTCATGTTCCGGAAAAATCGTGTCCATTAATTCTCGGCCTTCTGTGGTCAGTTCGGCAAATGTCACGCGCCGATCAGTCGGACACGCCTGCCGGACGACGTAATTCTTTTTTTCAAGCTTATTGATGACATAGGTGATGCTGCTGCTCGT
The DNA here is from genome assembly GCF_018618725.1 of Exiguobacterium sp. s80. Lineage (NCBI taxonomy): Bacteria > Bacillati > Bacillota > Bacilli > Caryophanales > Exiguobacterium > Exiguobacterium sp. s80. Next base: position 744,278 of record NZ_JACSMP010000001.1, read on the forward strand.
AATCAAGACTTTTTTACCAATCAGTTGAATCGGTTGCCTTCCTTTATGGTACAGCAACTCGAGGACAGAAAAATCGGTCGGATTTAGTCCGAACTTCGCAACATCCTGTTTGATCACTTCATGAAGCGCATCGACGGCCCGAACCATGACGGTCAACGCTTTTAAGTTCGGATTCGACTGTTCCATGTCGTTCACCTCAATTTGTCTTTAGTTCAAATATCTTTAATTCAAGATAAATATAACATCTACCGATTTCGTCGTCAATTGTTTTGATTCTCTGCATGCTGACGATATAAAAAGAGGCATCCTGTAGCGTACAGGGTGCCTTAAAACAATTTGAACTTTTTTCAATGCCTGTCTTCTACCACGTCAGCTCGTTTAAGAAGGTAAGAATCTCTTCATTGATGTCGTTTCTGTCCTGACCTAACGTCATCAAGTGTTTTGATTGGGCAAACCCCTTAATTGATTTTTGATCTGACGCCACGCGGTTAAAAATCTCCTCGGCACTTTCTTTGTACAGGGGCGTGTCTAATTCTCCGTACAGGATGCGAATCGGCGAATCGATTTGCACTAAGTTGTCCCGTGTTTGGTTGACGAGCTGTTCAAAATCGACCAATGAATCAACGGTAAGATGTCGGAGCGCTTCCATTTCTGACTCGATTTGCTGCTCCTCTTTCCCTTCAATCTGTTTATAGCGTCGGGCATAATATAACAGCCGTTTTTGCAAGGAACCGGCTTTCTTGTACATCGGCACAGACAGTGTTACAACACCGTTGACCTGCAATTCCTGTCCCAGTTTTAACGCAAGGACACCGCCAAGCGAAAGACCGACGACGGCGATTTTTTCAAATCCTTTGTCCTGCAACAGTTGATAAGCGTCGCGCACATCCTGCCACCAGTCGGCTGGTCCATAGGTCAGAAGGTCTTCTGCCGGCAGACTATGACCACTAAGTACCGGGGTGTAACACGAATACTGATTTTGCTGCAAATAACGTCCGAGCGGTTTCATGTCGTTCGGATTACTCGTAAACGAGTGTAAGAGGAGAACGGCGCGTTCACCTCCTTCATAATAGACGGGTTTGAGCGGTGATAGTTTGATGACCATAAGATGCCTCACTTTCTAGGTGTCGATTTGATTTTACGGTAATCCAATCATGATTGCGCAGTACCGGCGAGTGGCGTCTAACAATAGAAAAACCCAAACAGTTCACTTTTTCAAGTGTATCCCATTTGGGCACTGCGCGGTTTTCATTATAACGAGAATTTGTTCGTTTGATCTTCCAAATGACGAGAAGTTGTGTTGAGGGTCGCGACAAGCGTATGCAGGCCCGTAATCGTCGCAATCATTTGTTCAGAAGCGGCTGCGACTTCCTCATTGCTTGCCGTATGTCCCTCTGCGACCGTCGCGATTTCGTGCAAGGCACTGCGGATGGTTTGTTCCGACCGGGTGACTTGTGTCATCTGATCGGTCATTTGTGCCATCGACGAGGCGACGCTTGTGACATGTTCAGCGAGGTGACGGAACGAAGCATCCGTCTCTTTAATATCCGTTTGTCCGGACACCGTTTCCTGCAGCGTCAAAGCAAAGGTGCTTTCCATCTGCTGCGTGTTTTCCTGGACGCTTTGGACGATTGCCGCGATTTCGTTAACACTGCTTGCGACATGGTTCGACAGTTTTTTGACTTCGGACGCGACGACAGCAAAGCCTTTTCCTTGTTCTCCGGCACGTGCTGCCTCAATCGCGGCGTTCAGTGCAAGCAGATTCGTCTGCGCGGCGATGTCGCGAATGATTGTGACGAGCGCTTGGACTTCCGTCGATTGTCGTTTCAGGTGCTGGATTTGGTCTGTTGAAGCGTGAACTTGTTGATGGATCGTTTCCATCCGACTGACCGACCGTTCCATTTGGGAACGTCCGGCGTCTGTCATGTCACGCATCTCAGCTACCGTCATCTGGACCTGTTCACCTTCCGTCGAAGTCGCCCCGATTAATCGCGAGAATGCATCCATTTCATCCGTCAATGATAACGTGACGTGGGTCTGACTTTCGGTCCCGGTCGCGATTTCGGTCATCGTCTGTGCGATTTGTGTTGAACCGTCGAGGACTTCCGTTGTACTGTCGTCGATCGATTGACTCGTCTCATGGACGAGAAGTGACGTCTGCGAGATGTCGGTGATCATCGTCCGTAACATGTCGTTCATCTGTTTAATCGAGTGGGCGAGCGAATAAATCTCATCATGCGATTTGATTTCGAGCTGGGTCAGTTGTGTATCCGCCTGCCGAAGTTGCCCGGCCGCGATGTTTTCCGAGACGGCTTGGAGCGTCTCGAGCGGTTTCAGCTTCCGTCCGAGCATATAGTACAAGGCAGCTAAGGTGAGTGCAAGTAAAATCAGTAATAAACCGATGAAGAGCGGTAAGTTTTGTTTGAGTAAAGTTGTCGACAGCGCATCGACGTCTTTTGCAGCGATATCGACACCTAATATGCCGATGATTGTGTTCGAGGCATCTTTCAGCGGTACATAGACGCTGACGTATTGTCCGTATTCCGGATCATCAATCACGTCCGTCGTATGGGTCTCACCGTTCAAAACGTGTTTCATGTCCTGCGCGACGGCACCTGTCGCCGGGTCATTAATGGCTGCGGCTTCTGCTTTCGGTAGACCGTCAATCAACAAATTGACTTTATTTTGGTCGATCGTTGCCGTATAGGCATACAGTAAACCGTTTTGCTGACGTAACGTATCAAGTGATTCACGAAGCGTTTCATAATTCTCGGAAGCGGTCGGATTGCTCAAAAATTCAGCGTAGGCAGCCGTGTCGAATGTTTTTGCGATGCGAAGAGCGTCTTGTTCCGCTGTTTTTTTAAGCGTCGAAACCGCTGTTTGGTTCGTGTTGTAATAAAGGGCGGCACTACTAAAGAGGAAAAAAATGATGAGGATGGAGCTGATGATCAGTAACAAACGTGTACGAATGGAATGGGTTCTTGCTTCAGTCATAGATGGACCTCCTGGTGGATTTCTAGTTGGTGATATATATACTATCGGTCTGAAAATTATTTTTTCGATGTTTTAAAATAAAAGTTCAATTTTTTTGAATGGAGAAGTTGTGACGGTTTAAAATGCAGGACGGTCAGGTTTGACAAATCAAAAACAAAGGAATTATAAAAAAGTACGTGAATGCTAGACAATAAGGGAGTTGAGACTTATGACAAAAGCTTTATTTTTAAATTGTTCATTAAAATCGTCAGATGAATTATCGAATACGGAAGCCTTAATCAACGAAGTGATTGCTTATTATCAAGACTTTGACATCGAGTCGGAAATCGTTCGCGTCGTCGATTATAACGTCGCCTATGGCGTGACGACTGACGAGGGAGACGGGGACGAGTGGCCGGTAATTTTTGAAAAGGTAAAGGCTGCTGACATCGTCGTCATCGGGACACCACTTTGGCTCGGTGAGAAGAGCAGCATCGCGACGCAAGTCATTGAACGGTTGTATGGCGGCAGCGGGTTAACAAATGAGAAAGGGCAATACATGTATTACAACAAAGTCGGGGGAGTCATCGTCACGGGGAACGAGGACGGGGCGAAGCATGCATCGGCGTCGATCCTTTACGGATTATCACATATCGGCTTTACGATTCCGCCGAACGTCGATACGTACTGGGTTGGCGAAGCGGGACCGGGTCCGTCCTTCATTGAAGCAAATGGAAAAAACAACGCGTTCACGCAAGGGCATGCGAAAGTCATGGCCTACAACTTGATGCATTTCGCGAAGCTGCTGCAAGCTCACCCGATTCCGGCTGAAGGCAACGTCGTTGAATAATCTACTTTCATATTGAAAAACTAAACGATTAAAAGGAGCGGTTGATTGTGATCGAAAAAGTGACAGCAGTCTCAAAAGGGATGCACACGGAAGGTCAGGCAGGGATTCATACGATCCGGATTGATGAGCCCGAAAGCATGGGTGGTGGAGATCAAGGCGCGAATCCTCTTGCGACGCTACTCGTCGCCCTCGTCGGTTGTGAAAATGCGGTCGCGAATTTCGTCGCAAAAGAGATTGAGTTTGATTTACAAGGAATCGACTTTGAAGTCGAAGGTTCGATTGACCCGCGCGGCATGATGGGTGACCCGTCTGTCCGGACACAATTCAAGCGGGTCACGGTCCATGCGAAGGTCACGACATCGGAAACGGAAGAACGGGTCCAGGAATTGCAAAAAATCGTCGATGCCCGTTGTCCGATTTCGACGACACTCGTCGCAGCGGACGTCACACTTGTCGCGAATTGGACGAAAGCGTAAAAAACACCTCCGAAATCTAGACCTGTACAAGGCTAAGATTCGGGGGTATTCTTATGACATCTAAGATAAGAGGGGGATAAACAATTGAACTTAACAGTCTTACCAGAAGAATTATCGGTCGTTCGCTATGCGGTTGAAGCCACACTACCAGAATGGATCTTTCAGAGTGGATCATTTTGGAACATCATGAAAACACGTGATGAGCTATCGGTCGTCTGCGAGACATCCAGTATTCCGACAGACGAGACATACTTAAAAATCGAGTCCGGATTTCGGGCAATCAAGGTCGAAGGTCCACTTGATTTTGCATTGACGGGTATTTTATCCAAGCTGATTCGTCCACTTGCAGCACATGAAATCAGTATCTTTGCTTTATCCACATATGATACGGACTATATTCTCGTAAAAGATGTCACGCTCGAGCGAACGGTTGAACTGTTCCGGGCAGATGGCCATCAGATTGTTTGAACTTGTGCTTAAACCTAAAAAACGGTCATTTCTCGAAAAAAGATTCGGGCAATGACCGTTTTTAGTTGGCGTAATTAGTAGGCCGTACTTAAAAAATTAAAATTGGTTGAGAAGCTCACTTGCACGATTGGCATCAATCGCGAAGTAGAGCTCTTTTTTGAGCACTTCCTCTTTTTTTAACTGATTCAGAATGAGGCTCGTTGTCTCTCTTGTGGAACCGATCATTTGTGCGATGTCAGTGTGGGTAAGTTTCAAATCGATTGATTGCCACTGTTTGTGTCGCGTGCCCGATTTTTCACTCAGCTTCAGCAACAAATAAACGATTCGGTATTTCACATCATTTAGCGCAAGGTGCTCACTGAAGGAGTAGACATCCTTTAGTCGATTTGACAAGACTTGAATCAATTTCATCGCAATTTTTGGATTACTTTCGATGAATGTTTCGAACTGATCAGTTGGCATGATACAAAGGCACGTATCAGTCATGGCTTCTGCATACATGTCGTCGTCCGTTAACGATAGTGTTGCCGTTTCTCCGAACGTGTTGCCACCAACTAAAACATCAACTGTGAATTGCTTGCCTTGTTTATTCATCCGATACAAACGAACTTGTCCTTCTTTTAGAAAAAATAGTGCGTCTTGCCGTTGATGCGGCGAGAGGATAACGTCGCCCCGTTTCAACTGGACCATTTCACTTGCGTCATTAATAAGTTGCAATTCGTTCGTCGGAAGTTCTTCAAACAAGCTGATTTGCGACAAAAGCTTAAGTTTATCCATGTTATTACTCCTTTTGGTCATCTCTTCATCAAGATGAGGATTGTCTTTTCACTATAACTGGTTTTCATAGATTTTCTAAACAGATAGTTTCGAATCAGCAGCAAACGTGAACAGGTAATCGCCGAAAGTGTAAGCTGGCTTACACGCGTAAGCATTCGTCTTGGAGAGAGAAAAGACTGCGTGGTACGGTATGCGTGTGGTAAAGAAACCAACAAAAAAGTGTATGAGGAGAGATTACAAATGGTTGAAAAAATTACAGCAGTATCAAAAGGTATGTATACAGAAGGCGTTTCACACGGTCATAAAGTCATCATCGATGAGCCGGCGAAAATGGGCGGAACAGATGAAGGTGCAAATCCACTTGCAACACTGCTTGTTGCTTTGACAGGTTGCGAAAATGCGATTGCTAACTTCGTCGCAAAAGAAATCAATTTCGATCTGCAAGGAATTGAATTTGAAGTGGAAGGCACGCTGGATCCACGCGGTATGATGGGGGATGCATCAGTTCGTCCCTATTTCGAACGCATCACAGTCAATGCAAAAGTCTTAACAAGCGAATCCGAAGAACGTGTACAAGAATTGCAACACATTGTGGATTCACGTTGCCCAGTCTACACGACTATGGTCGCTGCAAATGTTGAAATGGTGCCAAACTGGACAAAAGCGTAAACGAATAAATGAACTATTCTTAACTGCAGCATCAATATAATATGTAATCTGTCACACGCAACGCGTTCACTTCCGAGTCGTCGGGAAATGGATGCGTTGCGTTTTTTTTAGAACATATCTTCAAGCGACTGGTAAGGTTCCGTTATTGACTTAATAGAGTCTAATGTCTGGTGTAAATGGCGTTGCAGGGCATCGGTAACAAGATCAACCTGACGGGATTCAATCGCTGTGATGATCTCGAGATGCTCCTTAAGGCTCTTGTTATTTCTTTTACTTTTATAATCAATGACATTGTACATCATTAAATAGACGTCGATTTGATCAATGATCCGACTTAAAAATTCAATGACATACCGGTTCTGACTTTTTTCGGCGAGTAGCATATGAAATTTTTTGTTGATGCTCGTATATTCGGTTAAATCTTCATGAGTGTAGGCGTCCAGTTCTTTTTCGATGAGTTGCTTTAAATAGTCAAGATCCTTCTGTTCGACATTCGCGAGACCAAATTTTACGGCGACACCTTCTAATTCAATCCGGAGTTCAAACGCCTGAATGATGTCATTTACGGTCGGTTGAATCACATAAGCTCCGCGATTCGGTTTCAAGACGATGTATCCATCAAGTTCGAGTTTCTTAAAAGCGTTCCGGACGGGCGTCCTGCTTGTCTCAAGTTTCTCGGCGATGACGGATTCAGTAAGTTGCATACCGGGAGCAAATTCCCGATTGAGGATAGCTCGTTTAATTTTTTCAATAATAATCGTTTCGATGGGTTTTACAGTTTTCATGAAAACGTTCCTCCGTCCATTGAATTGTCTCTTATTTTATTTTAGCATTTTTCCCGGTCGATTCTTTCTGAAAAATCGAATGGTTTTTATAAATGAAAAAAGCAATAGACAAAACAGGTTTTATGTAGTAGAACTAAATTGTACTACAATTTAGTTCTACTACAAAGGAGAGCAAAAAAATGCAAAAAAAACATGTACTGCAATTACATGCCGGGCTTTTGATGGTGGCCTTTAATATTCACTTTATCCTAGTACCAAATTCGGTCGCGGCCGGCGGGATTTCAGGGCTTTCCGTTATCATCCACGAATTTCTGCCGAACTTGTCGTTAGGTGTGCTCATGATAGGATTGAACGTTTTTATTTTTTGTATCGGTTTTGCTTTCTTAGGGTTTACTTTCGGTTTTAAAACAGTCTATGCAAGTCTGGTATTATCTTTGTTTGTGTATATGCTCGATTTGTATGCACCAATCCGTCAACCGGTAGGAAATGATTTATTCATCCAGCTAGTATTTGGTTTTTCGATTAATGCATACGGGATGGCATTGATTTTTAGTCATAATGCTTCGACCGGCGGAACAGATATTTTAGCGATGATATTGAATAAATGGAGTGGTGTACGAATTGGAGTAGCTGTACTTTTATTTGATTTAAGCATTGCGCTTGTGTCCAGTATGCTATTTGGAATTGAGAAGGGAATGTATGCTGTATTTGGTGTATTTCTCAATGGGGTCCTGATCGATACTTTGCTACAGAAATTAAAGCAGCATAGTGAAGTTGTCATCATCAGTCATCAATTTGAACATATCCAGTCCTTTATTCTACAGGAATTAAAGGCACCAGCAACGGTTCATGTCGTTAATACGAATTCTTCGAAGGCGAAGCAACACGTAATCACGGTGCATTTGATGTCACCGGATGTCACGAAATTAAAGCGTTTTGTGTTGGCAACGGACTCCACTGCCTATTTAACGATTACGCAGACCAAGGAAATATACGGAAGTCATGAAGAGAAGGCATTCCAGCGTGCGTGAACGTTCATTAAAAGGAATTCGCTGAAACCGGTTAAAGGGTCTGTCCTTGAAGTGACTGTTGTTTTGACTCGAGCTTTTGTATACTGTTTAATTGGTAGACAATTAAACGGTTAAACGTTGCGGCAGGAGTGGGGTATATGTTGACTTTTAAGGAACGGATTCAAAAGTATGAATATCACCTGAACGATACAGACGATCAGATTATTTCATATATCAACGATCATTTTACGAACGTAACACGCATGTCGATTCAGGCGATTGCGGAAGAATCTTTTACAGTCCCGAATACAATCGTCCGGTTAGCTAAAAAATTAGGCTATGACGGTTTTTCGCACATGAAAAATGCAATCAAGCATGAACTTGAAGCAAATGAAGAAGATGTGCCGGGTGACGTATTAAAAAAGACGAAAGAACTCATCGATGAAGTACATGTCGAGCAAGTTCATCATTTACTCGAACAAGCCCGTCGCGTACTCGTATACGGTATTGGAGACTCTGTCACCTATTGCGAATACTTGGTGCAAGGGTATCGAGTCGTTAATAAAAAATGTGAGTTTTATCTTCACCGTCATACGACAATCACGGAACTAGAAGCGATGACACCGAAGGACTTACTTCTTTTGATATCCGTTTCTGGCGAGAGTGAAGCCGTCATTGAACTGGCAGGGCGGGCAAAAGAGAAAAACATTCCGATTGTCAGTATCACCCACTTTACGCATAACAGCCTCGTGAACTATGCCGATTACCGCCTCTATTTTTATTCGCCCCCTGAACGCTTATTACATCACAACATTACAAACCCGACTCCGATTTTTTACTTGTTGCGTCATCTGTTAGAACAGTATTGGAAAAATCACAAGTGATGTGTATTTATACACATGAAAACCCTTACAAAAGAAAAGGATGTGAAAGAAGAAGAAGAATCAAGCTTCTTCTTTTTTTGTTGATACACTACAGGTAATTCATTAAAAGTAAAAATGAAAGGGGTTACAAACATGTTGTTGCAAGCGAATACATCAACCTCACTTTTACATGTTCAACAGGCATTTGATTCAAAAGATCAAGCGATTCGCTTTTTAATTCACGAACTCGCCGAAGCCGGTAAAATTTCATCGGAAGAAGCATTTTATGAAGCAGTCATCGCTCGGGAGGGACTGTCACCGACAGGATTTGAAGGGGGGCTTGCGATTCCCCATGGTAAGTCAGATAGTGTCAGAGAAGCATCATTTGCGATTGCGACGTTGACAAAACCGATAACGGACTGGGAAAGCATTGATCCGGCAAACAAGGTGGAGCTGGTCATCCTGCTGGCGATTCCTTCAGCGGAAGCGGGATCAACCCATTTGACACTATTGGCTGAATTTGTAACCCGTCTTTCAAACGAAGACTACAAAAACCGCCTCCTTCAATCGCGTTCAGCAGAAGACTTACTGGCAGCCTTAGACGCCTCTGTCGATGAAAAGACGGACTCAACAGCAGAAGTTCCTTCGTCTGGAAAGTTAGTACTGGCAGTTACAGCATGTCCGGCAGGGATTGCGCATACGTACATGGCAGCCGAAGCATTGATTAAGGCCGGTCGCGAACTTGGCATCGAAGTGAAGGTTGAAAAACAAGGCGCAAACGGAATCGAAGACCGACATGCAGCCAAAGATTTACAGCAGGCAGATGCCGTCATCTTTGCAGTTGACGTCGCGGTAAAGGACGAAGCACGTTTTAAAGGCATTCCGTCTATAAAAACATCAGTCGCTGCCCCGCTTCGTAATGCAAAGGATCTCCTGGAAAAAGCTTTGACGAAAAGTGAAAATGTGAAGTCTGATGCTGACCGGATGGCGGATGAAGCGGATGAGGAGCCGACGAATTGGAAAAGCGAAGTGAAAGCGTCATTGCTGACAGGTATCTCGCATATCATTCCGGTTATCGTTGCCGGAGGGATGACGCTTGCCGTCGCCGTCTTCATCTCCCAACTGTTTGATTTACAGGCGCTCTATGCGGAAGAAGGTTCGTGGTTATGGTTACTGCGTCAATTAGGGGGATCCCTGCTCGGTCAGTTAATGATTCCGATTTTAGCTGCATACATGGCGTATTCGATTGCTGATAAACCTGCTCTAGGACCTGGATTTGCTGCCGGAGTCGCAGCCAACTTAATCGGTAGTGGCTTCTTAGGTGGAATGCTCGGAGGCTTACTTGCCGGATATTTCCTCAAATTCTTAAAGCAAAAAGTTAAACCGAAGGGTACATTTGCCGGGTTTATCAGTTTTTGGTTTTATCCGGTCGTCGGAACACTTGTCGTCGGGTCAATCATGTTATTTGTCGTCGGTCGTCCGTTAGCGTATTTAAATACAGGACTGATTTCTTGGCTGGATGGATTAGAGGGGGCTAATGCTTTATTACTCGGGGCAATCATTGGTGCGATGGTTTCGTTTGATCTCGGTGGACCAATCAATAAAGCGGCGTATACATTTTGTATCGGAGCGATGGCGAGCGGAAATTTAATCCCGTATGCCACATTTGCTTCAGTCAAGATGGTATCAGCGTTTGCCGTAACCGGTGCAACCCGCCTAGGCAAAGAGGCGTTCACTAAAGAAGAACGGGAAATTGGAAAACAAACCTGGTTACTCGGTTTAGCAGGGATTACGGAAGGGGCGATTCCTTTCATGATTAATGATCCCCTCCGTGTCATTCCCTCATTAGTCGCAGGATCCGCCGTGACGGGAGCGATTGTGGCCTATTTCGGAATCGGTCTGAACGTACCGGGAGCAGGTATCTTTTCGTTGGCATTACTTCAAGGACAACCCCTCGTACTTGCGGCATCAGTATGGCTTGGTGCGGCATTGGTAGGAGCGTTCATTTCGATGGTCCTTCTCCTTCTCACTCGAAAACATAAAAATAAAAAGCATCAGGATGCACTGAAAAATGTTGCTTAAAGGGAGCTGGAAACAATGAAAAATGTTCATGTCGTACCACATATGCACTGGGATCGGGAATGGTACTTCTCGACCGAAGAATCACGCATCTTATTAGTCAATAATTTAGAAGAAATCATGGAAAGGCTTGAAACGGATAAAAATTATCCATATTACGTTTTAGATGGACAAACATCAATCCTCGAAGATTATCTTGCGGTAAAGCCGGAGAACCGGTCACGGATAAAACAGCTAGTTCAATCAGGAAAATTGATTATTGGACCTTGGTATACCCAAACAGACGAAATGATTGTAGGCGGGGAGTCGATTGTCAGAAACTTATTGTACGGCATTAAAGATTCAGGTGAATTTGGTCCCCATATGAAGATTGGTTATTTACCGGATTCGTTCGGGCAGTCGGCACAAATGCCGATGATTTTGAACGGATTCGATATCGAGCGCTCGATTTTCTGGCGAGGAACGTCGGAACGGCATGGAACGAACAAAACTGAATTCAACTGGAATTCAGCGGACGGTTCCAATGTACTCGTCCAGCTGATGCCGCTCGGCTATGCGATCGGTAAATATTTACCGACTGAAGAAACGGCACTAAGAAAGCGAATGGATAAATATTTGCCTGTCCTCGATAAGGGTGCGACCGGAGATCATCTGCTGTTACCGAATGGTCATGATCAAATGCCGCTCCAGCAAAACATTACGGAAGTCATCGAACAACTACATCGTCTGTATCCGGAACGCGAGTTTTTCTTGAGTCGATACGAAGATTTATTTGATCAACTGGAGCAACAACTTAATCTGCCGACCATTTCAGGAGAGTTTTTAGATGGGAAATATATGCGTGTTCACCGTAGCATCTATTCGACACGGATGGACATCAAAGCGATGAATACTCAAATCGAAAACAAGCTGACGAATACATTAGAACCGTTAATGAGCCTTGCCTATTCACTTGGGATTGAATACCATCACGGGCTAGTCGAATTGATTTGGAAAGAAATCATGAAAAATCATGCCCATGATAGCATCGGATGTTGCTGCTCCGATAAAGTCCATCAAGAAATTTACAACCGTTTTTTCATTGCAAACGAAAAAACCGATCAATTGATTTCATTCTATAAAAGAAAGATTGTCGATTCGATTGCGACGGAGCGAACGGAAGACCGGTTAACCTTCTTTAATTTGAATGCGAGTCAGGAAACGACCACAACGACGACGGAAATCATCAGTAAATTTGAAAATATCCGTCTGGAAACGGAAGCAGGGCAGCCTGTTCCTTATCAGTTGATGAAAAAAGCAGTCATCGACCCGGGGCTGATTGACCGCCAAATCGTCCACTATGGAAACTATGATCCGTTTTATCGTTACACAATTGAACTTGATATCACACTTCCGGCCTTGAGTTATGAAACACTTTTCGTTGTTGAAGAGAGTGCGACTCCGGACGCGTTGCCGCAGGCGGAAACAGGTATAACGGAATGTGACACAGCGCGGTATCACGTAGTAATTCAGTCGAACGGTACACTTGATGTGACGGATAAACAGTCGAATCGGACGTACCGCGATCTCTTCCTGCTTGAGGACAGTGGGGACGATGGAGATGAATATGATTATTCGCCCCTGCTTCATGATGTGAGTATTACGACAGAAACGGATCGCCCGACAATCGAAGTCACACAAACAAATTATCGGGTAATGATCCGAATTGATCACCGCTTCGCTGTACCGGCAGATTTAGAAGAGCGGAAGCAAGGCAAACGGACGAAAGAGATGACGGTCGCGCTTGAAATCGTCTTAAAGCATGACGATCCTGTTATTGCCTTTAATGTGACGATTACGAACAACGCGAAGGACCACCGTTTACGTTTGTTGATTCCGGCAGAAGTAAACACCCGGCAAACATTTTCAGATAATCAGTTTGGTGTAATAAACCGCCCCTTCGTCGATGATGCGCTCCGTGTGTGGGAAGAGGAACAATGGAATGAACGACCAGACGGTATCTTCCCGATGTTATCGTATGTTGGGCTAAAGGATGATGAGACAGAGAACGGACTCGGTTTAATCACGAACAGCTCACGGGAATATGAGGTCATTGCAGGAGCTCGACCAACGCTTGCAGTTACGCTGTTCCGTAGCGTAGGTGTACTCGGAAAAGAAGAGCTCGTCCGCCGCCCGGGTCGTCCGTCAGGAATCAAATTAGCGACACCGGATTCGCAGATGATCGGAACATACAGCTTTGATTTCGGTCTCGTTTCACTCCGCAAAGAAGAAGAACTGGCCGTTTGCGCTAAGCGTCACTTATCACCGACTGTTGCTTACAATAAAATCCCGCACGATGCGATGCGTTTAAATCCGACCGGACTCCATTTGCCGGTATCGTATTCGTTATTCGAACTCGAATCGACGGGGATTATCATGAGTACGTTGAAAAAAGCAGAGCAAGGGGAAGGACTCATTCTTCGTGTCTTCAATCCGACGACGACCAGCCGATCTGTTCGATTTAAATCAAACCAAACGGGAACGTTCCATGAAGTCAATTTAAACGAAGCACATCCAGTTGAAATCACGTCAGCGGTACAAGACAAATCTTATGAGGTCGCACCGAACCAAGTAAAAACAATTCTTATTAAAAGATAATTAATCGTCAGACCATGGTCTGATTTGAAGGTCTGTAAAACGACAGGAGGGCTGACGAATGCAAGAACGACAAACCATTTTAGTCGCAATGGACTCTTTTAAAGGAAGTTTAAGTTCAGCTCAGGCAAACGGGGCGGTCATGGAAGGAATTCGTCAAATCAATCCGAATCAATCCATACAATCGATCGAGGTGGCAGATGGCGGCGAAGGAACGGTCGCTGCCTTGACTGGCCCCTTTAATTTAACGAGACGGAAAGTTACTGTGCATGATGCAAACGGCCGTCCGACTGAAGCCGTATATGGTCATAACAAAAAGACAAAACGTGCCGTGATCGAAGTCGCATCTGCTTGTGGATTACCACAACTGAAAAAGGAAGAACGGAATCCGCTAACTGCGACATCGTTCGGGGTCGGACAATTAATTACAGATGCCCTGTCGTCAGGAGCACGGCGGATTTACTTAGGACTCGGCGGTTCGGCGACGACTGATGCAGGGGTCGGCATGCTTCAGGCATTGGGGTACCGATTTCTGGCACAGGACGGGACGGAAATTACAGAGATGCAAGAACTTACTTCTTTGGCGTCCATCGATGAGACACGGGTTCACCCTGCTCTCGAAGATTGTCAATTCACAATCATTTGTGATGTCGATAATGTTTTCTACGGTCCAACTGGAGCTGCATATGTATACGGTCCCCAAAAAGGGGCATCCGAGCGTGATGTTGTCGAGCTGAATGACCGTCTCATCCATGTAGCAAAAGTAATTACGGAACATACTGGAATAGATGTTCAATCTATTCAAGGAGCAGGTGCCGCCGGTGGATTAGGAGGTGCTTGTTCGTCGCTCTTACAGGCTGAATTAAAACGCGGTGCTGAACTGATTTTGGAGGAAACAGGGGTCATGGCGCAAGTAGCGGACTATGCGTTTATTTTTTCAGGTGAAGGAAAAATTGACGGACAGACGTTTCAAGGGAAATTGCCGCAAGCAATCGGGCAATTCGGACACCGGTTCGGCATCCCCGTTATTTTATTAGGCGGAAGTGTCGACGCACAGATTGAAAACATAAGGACAGCAGGGATCACAGCTGCGTTTTCGATTACACAACAACCGGTCGCGCTAGAGGAGATGATGCAGCCTAAAAAAGCATATGACACTCTGAAGTACACGGCGGCCAATCTATATGCACTATGGATGACGATGAGATGAAAGGATGAAGCCGAAAATGATTTTAAAATGTACACCTGTATTTCAAGAACGGATATGGGGGGGACGAAAGCTCGCCTCACGTTTTAACTATGAAATTCCTGACGGTCCAATCGGCGAATGTTGGGGGATTTCGGGTCATCCCAATGGAATGAGCATCATTGAAACAGGACACTATGCCGGCTACTCAATAGAACGGTTATGGTCTGAGGAACGGGAATTGTTCGGCGACTACACATTAGCGGAATTCCCACTATTAGTGAAGATTCTCGTTGCAGAAAAAGATCTGTCGGTTCAGGTCCATCCGAGTGATGAACAAGCTTTTGAGCTGGAGGGTGAAGCATACGGAAAAACGGAATGCTGGTATGTCATCGAAGCAGAAAAAGATGCGGAAATCATTTTAGGTCATACTGCCCGAACGAAAGAAGCGTTGCGAGAGTCAATCGAACAAGCTGAATGGAGTACCTTGTTGCGGACACAACGTGTCAAAGCGGGCGATTTTATTTTTGTACCGAGCGGAACGATCCATGCGATTGGAAAAGGCATTGTGGTTCTCGAGACACAACAATCTTCTGATACGACCTACCGGCTGTATGATTTCGACCGTATTGATGATGTTGGAGAAAAAAGAGTTTTGCACCTTGAACAAGCGTTTAATGTCATTACAACACCCGATGTTACGTTTTACGGACGAACAGAGACGAAGCAAGTGACAAACGCAGAGATCACGACGCTTATTAAAGTTCCGGAATTCAACGTATATCACGTCAAAGTAAAAGACGGGTTTGTCCTTAAGCCACTTGAACGTTTCCGTACGATCACAATTTTAAACGGGCACGGAGAGATTGAAAATGTACCGGTTCAAGCGGGAGATCATTTCATTATTCCGCAGGGACAAGCTCCCCGCAATTGTATGGGAACATTTGAATTCATCATGAGTGATGTGGAAGTTCGATGAATATAACTGGAGTCTTTCAAGATAATAACGTGAATAATTGACTGAATATTCAGACTTTAATGTCGGTTAGTTTCACACATTACAGGATTTGTGAACGAGAAAGTCCACTCCTTAGGGGGAGGATGAACGTGAGTTTAATTTCGGAGTCCAGCTAGTAGGAGTTTTAGAAATCAACAAGTTAATCAGGCTGCCCTTACACAGTATTTTATCCGTGTAAGGGCAGCCTGGTTTTTGTTGGATACATTCTTCATTGGAGTGAATGAAATAAGCGTTCACCTATTTATTTTTTTATCATTTTAAGTTCTTCTTAATATACGTAATGATTTTACGAAGTTCAGTAGCAGTAGGACGACCAAACGGGCTAGTTTGCCGTTGCTGATAAAGAAGAGATCCTGTTTCATCAACAAGGAAATAAGCCGGCTCACCATGTAATCCATGATCCTCATAAGGTGAATCTTCACCGTGGTAATAGACGTCAAAGTCTTTAAGGACCTTCAGCTCTTCATCGGAGAGTACAGGGAAGGACAGTTGCTCTTTTGAAGTCATTTCCGACAAATTTTTTAATTGATCCGTCGCAATCGTAATGAGATCGACGCCATGTTTATCAAAAAAGCCTTTATTTTCTTCAAGTTCCTTTAAATCTGCGACACAAACAGGACACCATGCCCCTCTAAAGAAGATGATTAGCTGCCAATTGTTGTCTTGTTTTTTCGATGAAGGATAGTGATAATCTTCACCTGTTGTAGAAGGGAGCGTAAATGATGGAATATGTGTACCTAGTTGGAATGTACTCATTGTATTCTATTCCTCCTTAATGTTAAATCTACTTATTACCTTACACCATCTGTAGCAGAAAGGCTGTAACTCTGCTTACAAAACGTCTTTTAAATTTAAATCATGATTTAATTCGGAAAAAAGTTTAAAACCTGATAAATCAGGATATAATTACTTAATACGTATAGTATATGAGGATAAAGAATTTTATGTAAAAATGACCCAAATCTTTTTTTTTACCATTTATCTTTAATTCTTACTATTAATATTTAGAATTAATTGTCAATCATTCCATTATGTACATTATTAAAAAACTTCTCCATGTATAAAACAGACGGTTGTACACGGGAGAAGATTTAAGCTAAGGAGACCACCCACTTGACTACATTTCTTTCAAACGAAAAAACACTCTCATCCACCCATGTCCTGGAAGCCTTAAAAACAAATGTCGCCATGATCCGGTTTGACATACAACGCCGTGTCGTCGACGTCAATGATCTGTTCGCGAAGACGATGAAATACCGACGCGACGAAATGATTGGGATGCACCATCATCTGTTTTGTCCACCGGAATTCGTCAACAGCCCTGCTTACCAGGAACTTTGGAATAAGTTACTGAGCGGTTTCAGTGCCGCCGACAAAATCAAGCGGATTGATTCGCAAGGCAATGCGATTTGGCTCGAAGCGACGTATATGCCGATTTACGAAAATGACCAGGTCGTAGGCGTCGTCAAGATTGCGTCAGACATTACGGCGCGTCAGGAAACGATTGCAGAATATGCAACATCCTTCGAACAAATCGCGACACATCTCGATGAGCGTTCGCTTCAAGGAAAGCAGGAAAGTGAAGAATTGAAGCGAACGATTGAAAAAATGGCGACGGACGCCAAAAACAATTTGCAGACGTTAGCGAACTTACAGGCACAATCGTCGGAAATCACAAAAATCGCGGGGACGATTAAAGAGATTGCCGCCCAAACGAACTTGTTGTCTTTGAACGCCTCGATTGAAGCAGCGCGCGCGGGTGAACACGGGAGTGGATTTAACGTCGTTGCGATGGAAGTCAGAAACCTTTCGAAACTCGTCGAACTCGCCGTCGTCAACGTCCGAACGACGACCGATGACATGAACAAGGAATTAAGCCGGATTGAAACCGGGATTACACGGGCGAACGAAGATGCCTCGTCAAGCGTCCGCGTCATGGAAGAGACGTTAAGCCGGTTTGATACAGTCAGTCATGCGGCCGAGACCTTGAATCAAACTTCGAAAAAATTCACGACCATTATCTAAACGATTCGTCAGGAGCGAGGAAGCGGCTTCTGATTTTTTTTAGGAGACCGTTCTGAAAATCAAGTATAATGAAAAGAAGGGACGAAACGATTGCACGTCAGGTCGTTTTTTAAAGGACGTGAAACTTGTGAAAAATCAATACATCCTCCTCTTGTTTCTCCTTCTAGCAGGAGTTTTTCTCTACATCGTCTGGATCAACCCGAGTCTCAGGGCGAATGAAATTCATGTCGCACTGGACGGTGACGATGTACAAGACGGATCCCGGAAAAACCCGGTCCGGACGCTAAAACAGGCAGCGGCGTTAGCAAAACCTGGGACGACCGTTTATATCCATGCCGGCGTCTACACGGAACCGCTCGTCGTCAAAAACAGCGGGACGAAGGCGAAACCGGTCGTCTTTCGACCGTACCGGAATGATGAAGTCATCTTAAGCGGGAAAAAACTCAAGTCGCAAGATGGAACAACGGCGCTCGTCACGATGGACGGGAAAGCCTACGTGACGATTCGCGGCTTCATCATCGAGGACATCAAAACGAAGCGTGCCGATGAAACGATCATCGGCATTTACCTGATGGGACCGAGCCACGACGTGACGCTCGAGCAAAACACCGTCCGCCGGATCGAAACGTCGTCGAAAGACGGAAACGGACATGGGATTGCCGTCTACGGGACGGAACCAATGCATAATATCACGCTTACGAAAAATCGTGTCGAAGATTGCCGGCTCGGTTCGAGTGAATCAATTGTCTTAAACGGGGACATCCGACGCTTCACCGTCAAAGAGAACCGGGTCAGCCGAAATGATAACATCGGAATCGATTTGATCGGGCACGAGGGCGTCGCGACGAGCGGAACAGATTACGTTCGGGACGGAATCGTCACCGGCAATATCGTCCACGACATCTCGTCCTACGGGAACCCGGCTTACGGGGACGCGTATGCTGCCGGCGGGATATACGTCGACGGCGGGAAAAATATCGACATCATCAACAATACCGTCTATCGAAGTGATATCGGAATCGAAGTGACATCCGAGCATCGCGGAAAATATGCTGAACAGATTAACGTCGTCGGGAATACAGTGTATGAAAACAACTACACGGGCATCGCGATTGGCGGCTACGACAGCAAGCGGGGCGGGACACGACAGACGGTGATTCAACAAAATGTCCTTTACCGGAACGATACGAAGGGCGAAGACGGCGGACAACTGTTGGTCCAGCACTATGTGGAAACGACACGCTTCGAGGAAAATACTGTGACGGCGGGTCCGTCCCGCATCATGATCGCCAATTACGTGTCGAGCGGTTCGCCGAATCAGTTCGCACGCAACGTCTATGAAAAAGAGTCCGGCAAGACGAGTGACTGGATTTGGAAAGAGGACACCTTGTCGTTTACTGCATTTAATAAACAAGTCAGTGATGCGACGTCACTGTATACAGATCCGTTATATGTCAATGCCGAAGATCATGACTTCCGGTTAAAAGAAAATTCACCCGTCTTGAAACTCCGTAAATGATCGCATCCATCATTTAATCACTTAAATCGATGCGGAAGAAGGAAACGAAGCGATTGTGTATAAATAGAAAGAAGTGAACGGTCAACTATTTGCGATAAGAAGTACGTTTCACAGGAAAGACGAATCGCTTGGCCGAGGAGGAACATTGTGAAAAAGTCCATCTTAGCATTCTTTTTACTGACACTGATTGGTTGCGTCGGCTATGTCGTCCTCAACCGGGGACCGGACGTCGCCTATGAAAAAATGGTTCAAGCAAAAGTGACGCAATATGTCCAAAAACAATATGGAAAAGCACAAATCGTCGAGGTCCGTCCGGCATATGCTGATACGGACGAAAGTAAGGAGCGGCGCCACCAAATCGCCGTCAAGCTGAAGGCATACAAGCAGGATCAATACATGTTGTACCGCTTAAAGAAAAATAAAGTGATTGAACTCGGACTGACAGAGACGTTGCCGATTCCAAAGCAATGAATCACGAAACAGGCATGATGGCCGCGAGCCATCATGCCTGTTTTGTGTATGGATGCGATTAACCTGCGTCTTTCAACTCTTGATACGGATTGACCCGTGCCGCGATTTGCGCCGGCAGCAGTGAAGCGATTGTCCCGAACAGGATTGGTAAAGCAAGCGAGACACCGATCAAGAGCGGTTCGTCCCACGGGACTAAATCATAGAGGACGTAAATCGTCAGATAGGAAATGCTGAGACCGACCAGCCCTGCGACGAATCCGATCAGCATCCCTTCGAGCAGAATCAATTGGCGGATCGAACGATTTGTCCAACCGACAGCTTTGAGGATGGCGAGGGAGACGCGGCGGTCGGTGACGTTTTGCCACATGATTTCACCGGTCGTCAAGATGGCGATCGTGATCGCGACGCCCATCGTCACGTAATGCATCGGGCCGACTTGAAGCGCGACGAACTGGCCGAGCCAGGACGTATAGAGGACACCTTGCAAGTGGAACGTCACGAACAGGAAGAACGTCAACAGTGCTGTCGGTAACGCAATCGACAGAATCGACAACGCATTACGTTTCCATTTACCGAAGATTTCCTTTAACGCCAGTGTAAAGATCGAACGCAGACCCAGTTTGATGTGTGAGGATGCGGCGTATTCACCGGTCTTGATCGCTTCGTACGGCGAAATCTGACGAATCGTCCAGGCGGACCAGGCAGCACCAGTCAGGTAGATGAGTAAGCTGAATCCGGCGATCAAGACGAGACTCAGTACGTTCATCGTCTCATTGCGGACATACGAGAAAATACTTTCGACGAGCAGGGCGACGAGCGAGACGAAGCCTGCGAGCAGTACGGCTTCAATCATGACGATCCGGTAAAGATCTTTCGTCCGCCAGCCGAGTGCGAGCAAGACAGCGAACTCTTTCCGGCGGGCAAGCATCGAGACGTAGCTCGTCGCGAGGACATACACGATGGCGACGGCAAGCATCGCGAAGATGACACCGGAGAAGCCGACGCTCGTCTCACGGAAAATCGTCATCGTGGCACCGATGTGGATCCACGGCTGTTCAATCCAGCCGAGTGTCTTCCCGTCATCAACGACTTTCGTCACGACCGGTTGCGGGGAGGAGCCTTTCGTGATCGTCGCGACGAGACCGGTCTCTTGTTCAATTTGTTTTTTCACGTCTTGCAGCAGTTGTTCCGACTGTTCGCTGACGGTCGCTGCTCCTTTGACTTTTAAACGAATGGATGAAATCGCTTGTTTCCCGTTAATTGCTAAGGCGCTGTCAAGCGTCGTCAGGATATTCGGTGAACTGGTCAATAGACCAACTGGGTTTCCTGACGTATCAATCGGTTTAGCCGGATTGATTGGTTTTCCTTCGGCATCAAGGACAAGATCAGCGGACGACGGACGATATGTTTCCATCGGTAATTCGTTGAGCGGATCTTTTGAGACGTTGATTTTGCTCGGATCATATAAACCGACGACATTAAATGATAAGTATGGGAACGCAGTGTCTACTTCACCTGGCTTTGGCTTGTTTATTTTTCGACCACTCGATTCAAGTGACCGGAATCCATGTTCAGGGAAATAATTTTTCCCATATGTCCAATTTTTAATTTGGATGGGAGCGGAATTTATCTCATAAGCCGTAGTCCAACGGGTTGGATAAGGACTGTTGATCGTTTTGAACTGGAGCGGACCTGATGTGTAGAGCAATTGTGCCCCCTCTAACTCATCCGTGCCTAAGGCAGTAGCGTTCGTTTTTTCTATCAATTGTTGTAAATACGTTTTTTCTACTTTAGACATCGGGATTGTGAGATGTTGAATGACTTTAGCAGCATACGTAGTAAGGGCAGAGTTAGTAATGGAACGTTTTGGTTGTTTTTTAATCAATTCATCAATCAGCTTTTGTTGATCTTGTTCTGTTACAAAAGGAGCATCCAATCGTTCAATCGTGTATTCATAATTGCCTTGATTAAAGGAATTCGGATTAATGAGGACGGGAATGATATGTTCACCCGGGTTGTTTCCAGGTTTATGGTGATCAAGGTTAGAGAAATAACGCGATTTATTTTTTGAACTGACACTTTCATCCAGTCCGACCAGTCGCGCTTCTTCGACCGGATCGATGGCGACGACAAGGGCAGGATTTCTTGCGTTGGCATCTTGAAAATATTCAACTGGATTCGCCGTAAAGGAGGCATTTTGAGGAACAGGGACTTTTGTGCCTTGTGCAATATGGATGATTTCTTGCGATTGCTGCTCTTTCGTAAAACCATTTTGAATGTAATTCGTCGTCGTCAAACGATATATGCCTGGTTTTGTCGGAAACTTTAACGCTTTTTTGTAAGAAACACTCGAATTCGCGTACCCCATCACAGCAATCGGTGCGGCAATATCAACTTCCTTCATCTGCTTGATGTCCTCATACTGTTGAAAGGAAATCCCACCGTTGATGCCGTTCAAATAGTTCGGCTCAAGCAGGTCACTCGCTTCGGTCGCCATCTGGCTGCCTTTCGGTCGGACGACGATGTCGTAAGCGGACGACCATTTTTTCTGTAATGTCTGTTCGACCGTACCTTGACTTGAATCGGTCAGGTTGAACATCAAACTGAGTCCGGCACTGATAATCAGGGCACCGACAAGCGTTAAAATGAATTTAAAGCGTTGCCGGCGCCAGTGGTTCAAAACGAAACGTAGCATCTGGATCCTCCTTGATGTTGTAATGAGTAGCGAGGTGAGCTTTGGAGCATTTGGTAAAGGCCGATAAGAAGAGCTGTGATGTCTCGTTTACCCGCTTTGGATTGTCTTCTTACGACGATCTTCGATGATTTGCCCGTCCTGCATGAACAGAATCCGGTCCGCCCGTTCAGCAAGTGCCACGTCATGGGTGACGAACAAAATGCCGCACTGCTCTTCCCTGTGCAGGTCAAGCAACAATTGAAAAATTGTCTCGCCGGTGACGGAATCAAGATTTCCGGTCGGTTCATCGGCAAGGATCCAGCGCGGGCGACTGATCAGCGCCCGTGCGATTGCGACCCGTTGCTGTTGACCCCCGGACAGTTGGGCCGGTAACGCGTGTTGTTTTTCAAGCAAGCCGACTTTCTCGAGGATCTGGGCAATCCGTTCTTCTTTGTTGAAGTCCGTTTTTTGTTTTAAGAGCGGGACGAGCACGTTTTCTTTGACCGTCAACGCAGGCAGAAGGTGAAACTGTTGAAAGACGAAGCCGATTTCCTGTGCCCGGAAGGCGGAGAGGCGGTGATTTTTCCAACGGCTGATGTCTTGGTCGTCGTATTCGATTTGTCCGGATGTCGGACGGTCGAGTGAACCGATCATACTGAGAAAGGTCGACTTGCCGGAACCCGAGGCACCGACGATTGCCGTCACTTCGGTGGCTGAGAACTGGCACGTGAGGTCGTTTAAGACGAGTGATGGACTCCCATCTAATTGAAACGCATGGGAGAGGTGATTAACGGAAATATCCATTCGAACGCTCCTTTTACAAAATAAGGTAATTCAACTATAAAATTATTTAAAAATTTTGTCTATTGTTCTTTTTATCAAAATTAGGCGAGAATACGCCTACTTCTAAACGAAGTGAAAGTGGGAGATGAATCGCCAGCCTGCTTTTCGGGTATATTCCCTTTGAAGGAGGTGAACATCATGTTGACTCACAAGGCCTACAAATTCAGAATCTACCCGACAGAAGAGCAGGAAATCCTGATCGCGAAGACCATTGGTTGTTCGCGCTTTGTCTTCAACCACTTCTTAGCGAAGTGGGATGAGACATACAAAGCGACAGGGAAAGGACTGTCCTACGGGTCTTGTTCGAAAGAACTCCCGTCGTTGAAGCAGGCGTTCGACTGGTTGAAGGAAGTCGATAGCACGTCTGTGCAAACGAGCGTCAAACATCTTGCTGATGCCTTTGACCGCTTCTTCAAGAAGCAGAACGAACGGCCCCGCTTCAAGTCAAAGTGCAATCCCGTTCAATCGTACAAGACGAACATGCAAGGCAAGTCTCAACTTCCAGAAGTCTCGATCGTCGGCAACAAGTTAAAACTCCCGAAGTTGAAATGGGTGCGTTTCGCCAACTCGAGGCAGGTCGTCGGACGCATCTTGAACGCGACCATCCGGCGGAACGCTTCAGGAAAATACTTCGTCTCCCTGCTCGTCGAGCAGGAGAGCAACGAAATGCCGAAGACGGGCTCATCCGTCGGCGTAGATGTCGGGTTGAAGCACTTCGCCATCCTGTCGGACGGCACGGTGTACAAGAATGACCGTTACTTCCGCTCGCTTGAGAAGAAGCTAGCGCGCGAGCAACGTAAGCTCTCTCGTCGTCAACGGTTGGCCTTGGACAAGAAAGTGAAACTTTCCGAGGCGAAGAACTATCAGAACCAGAAGCGCAAGGTCGCCCGCATCCACGAAAAAATTGCCAACAAGCGAACCGACTTCCTGCACAAGGTATCGACCGAAATCGTCAAAAACCACGACGTCATCGGGATCGAGACCTTGCAGGTGAAGAACATGCAGAAGAATCGCAAGTTGAGCAAGTCCATCTCCGAGGTCAGTTGGTCGGAGTTCTTCCGCATGCTCGGATACAAGGCGGCATGGTACGGGAAGACCGTCGTCAAGGTCGCCAAGACCTTCGCCTCTAGTCAACTGTGCTCCAGTTGCGGACATCAACACAAAGACGTGAAACATCTTGGTTTGCGTGAATGGACATGCCCGAGTTGCGGGATCCATCACGACCGGGATGTGAACGCAGGACTGAACCTCAAACAAGAAGCTGAACGCCTCTTAGCTTCTTCAACCGTCGGGACGACGGGGTTAGCCTGATCAATTTTCGACCGTTAGGTCGGATCACTCAGGAATCCTCCACCTCTAAGCGAAGCGTAGGTGGAGGTAGTTCAATATCGGGTTAAAAACTGAGACAGCCTTGTCTCGTCAGTGCCTGCTGTTTATGCGTAGTATCCTTTTTGATACTTAACCACATTAATGTGCCTACTTCTCAGTTCACAAACAGGACTTTATGATAAGAGAGTAAGAGACAGAAAAAACAGGAGGTTGTAAAAATGAAGTGGAGTGTACGAATTATTCAAGGTGTGTTAGTAGTTGGCTTTTTATTATTTGGATTTATGAAACTGAGTGCAGATCCGACAATGGTCGACTCGTTTGAAAACGTGTACGGCTATGGAACAGGGTTCATGTATTTTGTTGGAACAATTGAAGTGGTAGCAGCCATCGGCTTATTGATTGGTTACTGGAAAAAGAAACTTATTCCAGTCTTCAGCGGGCTACTTGTACTCGTCATGGCAGGCGCCGTTTTGACACACTTAAATGCAGGACAAGGCATGGCAGTCGCAATGACACCGTTGATTTTGCTCGTCTTGGTAGCATTTGTATTCGTCGGTCAAAAGAAAGTCAATAACGGAGCGAATCAATCGGCTGAACAAATTTCATAAAGTATAGGAGAGTGACACGGCTAGCACCGTGCACTCTCTATTTGTTTAGTGAGAAATAACAAGAAACTATGTTGACGTTCAATAACGTCAACAGTGTGTTTCGCGGGATGCAACAGGTGGTTCCGCCTGGTCATGTCGGGAATGCGGAAGAGATCGCGCATGCTGTCCTGTTCCTCGCGACGGATGAAGCGAGCCATATCTCAGGCGTCGGTCTTCCGGTCGACAGTGGCGTCACGGCAAGATAACTGAGGATACATCAAGGCACTGTTAATGCGACAGTGTCTTTTCTTAATGAAATATTTGGTCAATAAGTAACAGAGGTTGTGATCAAAAGAATTTATTTACAAAAAAAGCGTTACAATGGAAGGGGGAAATGACAAACGAAATGAGTGGATGATTTTGCTTCAATCATGGAAAAAACGATTGATTTACGGAACGGCTGGACTAGCAGCAGCTGGATGTGCGAGTGCATTCTATATCGGCGCGCATCCAGAAGAACCAAAAGCCAGTTCTTACCCGATCATATCAAAAGATGTCACGACGATGACGTTTAAGCCGAACGACGGTCAGGTCATCTTGCTGTCCGGAAGCGACATCAACCGTTATAAAGAAACACAGGATGATCCGCAAGAGCCGGCACTGATGACGACATTATCAAAAACGGGAACAGAATTAAAGACGGAAGCGATTGCTGATCCAGATTTGTATCGGATGGCATTTTCACAAAAAGGAACGGACCTGCGGCATATTTATATCCATCACCCGGACGGTATCGAAGCGGACCACTTTTTTACGTATGACTTAAAACGAGGGACGTTCAAGAAACACGAGGTGCCGAATACAGCGATCACATCCGTTGCCCATTACGGGAAAGATGCCTGGGTCACATCAAACGCTACAAAGCCGTCGGAAAAGATTCAATTAATCAACGTCCGGACGGACAAACGGTATCCGATTGAAAACCGGTTGATGCCAGTCGTTGATTCACCGATCCTTGAACTGAATCAGACGATTGCTTACGCCAACAACGGTACCGAGGATGATCAAGAAGGGGCGGCCGGAATGGTCCTGCTCGACCAGACGACCGGAAAATCACGCGTCATTCGAAAAGATGTCGAACCATATGCCTATACTGCTTTATACGGCGCTAAGGACACAGCGTATTTTGCAACGACCGACGGCATGATGATCAAGCTGAAGACGGACGGAACGATGCAGCAAAAGTCATTTTCAGTATTAGACGGTGCTAGTTACTCGTCGACGACACCGATGCGGATGATCAACAAACAGACTGGTTATCAAATCATCGGCACCGGTGAAAACGATACGGATCAACGGTTCGTTAAGTGGACGTTCGGACAAGCGTTCCGGGTTGAACCGGTCCGACCTGATTTTTGGAAGCCGGGTAACTATTACCGTTACTTGTACCGGAATCCGTATAAGAAGACTTCCTACTTCACGGAAACGGACATGTCATCTTCTGGTGAATACCGGTTGATTGTCACGGACGACCAGTTAAAAACGTTACGGACGATACCGATTGATGGAGAAAAAGGTGTGGACTTTGTGATTGATTAACAGCAGAAGGAGTGAGGGAAATGGCTTTTGAAGAGGTGTATTTGACGGCAATTCAAGCACGGTTCCGCGCGGTCCGGGAACCGGCAGAGCAGGCACTCGGTTGGCTGAACGAGGAACAGTTTCATCAGACACTGGCACCGGATACGAACAGCGTCGCCCTGTTGATTCAGCATATGACGAACAATATGACGTCACGCTGGACCGATTTTTTGACGACGGACGGCGAAAAGCCGGACCGCGACCGGGACGCTGAGTTCATCGACCAGGGACATGACAAAGCGACGTTACTGAAACTGTGGGATGGCGGCTGGCAGCTTGTCGAAGCGACGCTCGCGTCCCTGACACCGGACGATTTGGAACGGACCGTTTTGATTCGTGGGGAACCGCATCTCGTCGTCGACGCGATTGAACGGCAACTCGCACATTATGCCTATCACACCGGACAGCTGATTTTTTTAATGAAGATCCTGCTCGGACCGGACTTCAAGCCGTTGACGATTCCCTTGCCGCATCAACGGAATTGAATAAAACAGACCTGCCTCTCTGATTTAGGAGGCAGGTCTGTTTTTATAAGATATCGCGGACTGGTTTCGTTGATAATGAGATGATAAAGATTCGTTCCCCTTTACTAAGTTTCACGTCTTGGGGTGCATCGAGTTGATCCATTTGATTTCCGCGCATTGATTGATGAATGCTTGATTGTTCTAACATCAACACTTGATAGTCAGAGCGAAGGAGTGTTTTTTCACGGAACGAGACACTACTGTACAGAAAGTCTTTCAGTTCTTCGGATTGCTCAGACCACGTTTGCATCGTACCATCCAAATCATACATGAACGATCGGTAACCTTTCGCGGTATCGAACTGTTCTCCTAGTTTCAGTTTCTTTCCCTCATATTGGCCAGGTTGAATTACTTTCGTAAACCAGATTTTTTGTTCACCAGAATGGAAATATTCAGTTCCGGTCAGATAAAGGGGCTGATTGGACTGACCAGAAATGGTATAGGTGAATTCAGTTTCATTAGGATTCTTATGTTCTTTAGACTCATCCATCTTTAACGTTAACGGCAATTCAATCGGTTTGACGACTTTTTTCGGCACAGCCTCTTCCGAACTGCAACCGGCAAGTAAAAGTGCCGATAATGAACAGACGAGCATTTGTTTCAACATCCACTTCACGTCCTTCGTATGTAAATAAAGTAAGTATAAAAGGATTGGATGTTATTTACAATCAGAAAAGTGTTAACGGAAAGGGGGGATTTGCGTGAAAAAACGATTTATTCTTTTCCTGTCGCTTGGACTGTTCGGTTGTTTAGCGACCTGGAACCAGGAACAGGCAGAGGCGACCGCTTCCAAAAAAGTCCTGTATGTCGCGCCAGCCGGCAAAGATACGAATTCCGGTTCGTTGAAACGACCGCTCAAAACACTGAAACGGGCGAGTCAGCTTGCGAAAGCCGGGACGACGGTCTATCTGCGTCAAGGAACGTACACGGAAGCGTTGACAGTCCGGTACAGCGGAACGAAACAGGCACCGGTTGTCTTCCGGAATTACCAAACGGAAAAAGTCGTCTTAAGTGGGAAGGCGTTGAAGAAACAGGACGGGGAGACGACGCTCATCCGAATCGAAAACCGGCAGTACGTGACGATTCAAGGACTGGTTGTCGCAGACATCAAGACGACACGAAACGATGAGACACCGATTGGGATATGTATCACCGGGACAGGACGGAACATTCAACTGATCGATAATCAGGTTCGCCGCATCCAAACGAATGCGAAAGGCGGCAATGCCCATGGGATTGCGATTTACGGAACCGGTCGCTTGAAGCAAATCACCGTCCGTGGGAATCGTGTCGAAGACAACCGGCTCGGGGCGAGCGAAGCGCTTGTTTTAAACGGCAACATCGACGGGTTTTCCGTCACGGACAACATCGTCCGTCGTAACGATAATATCGGCATCGACTTGATTGGCTATGAGGGAGTCGCGACAAACAACTCGGAGGATTATGTCCGTAATGGAGTCATTTCCGGGAATCACGTCTCCGACAGTTCGAGTTACGGCAATCCGGTCTACGGCAAGGACTACAATGCGGCGGGGATTTACGTCGACGGTGGGAAACAGCTGACAATCGAACACAATACCGTCGAGCGAAATGATATCGGGATTGAAGTAACAAGTGAACATGCGAAGAAGTATGCAGAAGACATTACGGTCCGCGGCAATCTGGTTAAACAAAACCGGTTTACCGGCATTTCGATCGGCGGATACGATAAAAAGCGCGGTGGAACGAAACGGGTTCGGATTACGGACAATCAAGTCACCGGTAATGATACGAAGGGACTTGAAGGCGGTCAGCTGCTC
Source organism: Exiguobacterium sp. s80 (assembly GCF_018618725.1). Taxonomy (NCBI): domain Bacteria; kingdom Bacillati; phylum Bacillota; class Bacilli; order Caryophanales; genus Exiguobacterium; species Exiguobacterium sp. s80. The sequence continues at coordinate 773,475 of NZ_JACSMP010000001.1, forward strand.
GTCCAACATGATGTCCGCGATAATCGGATTGACCATAATGCATTTACGACAGGGCGGGATAACCTGTTTATCGCGAACTTCTTCAAAACGAGTTCCGGCAATCAGTTTGACCACAATACTTATCAATTAAAAAAAGGAACAGCGAAACGGTGGATTTGGTTGGATCACGAGTACCGGACACAGGCATCATTTGAGCGGGCAGTTAAAGGAGGACTTAATAAGTGAAGCGAGCAGGGATTGTGTAGCACATGGAGAAATGGAATGGGGTAAGCGAACGAATTTGGAAAAGGAGCGATTGATATGAGTCAGGTGCAAGTGTTACAAATCGAGACCGTCATCCGACGACCCGTCGCCGAAGTCTGGACGTACTGGACGGAATCGGAGCACATCAAGGCATGGAATGCGGCATCGGACGATTGGCATACGACGGAAGCGACAAATGATGTCCAGGCAGGCGGTCATTTTTCCAGTCACATGGCAGCAAAAGACGGCAGTATGGGGTTTGATTTTTCCGGTGTTTATGACGATGTCGTCTTGAACGAAAAATTAGCCTATACACTGGACGACGGACGGCACGTGACGGTCTTGTTCGAAGCAAATGGGGACGAAACGAACGTCGTCGAAACATTTGAAGCGGAGTCGGCGAATCCGCCCGAGATGCAACAAGCGGGCTGGCAGGCGATCCTTGACCGCTTCAAAGAATATGCGGAACAACAGTGAAGCAGACAAAAAAGCCCGTTCCTAAGCAGGAGGGCTTTTTCTTTAGAGAAAAAATCGATTTACTGCCGTACTTGAACCAATGTTTCCCCGCAATTTTGACAAATGGAATCGAGTGTCTTCGTACAATCTGCGCAATATGTACAATTGTGCGAACAATGATACGTCACTTGGTTGTCTTTGAACTCCTCTGCGCAGCGGGTACACGTCGTTGCCTGCATCGGTCTCACCTCACTTTTCTTCTTTACCTATCTTTATTTTACAAAATGGAGTCACGGTCCGACAGATGGTTTTCCTTGTTTTCAAGTAGCTTCGCCTAAGAATCAATGGTAATTTAAAGATATGTCTTCATAATATTAGGAGGGTTAAAAATTGGACGAAATTGATTACGCCATTATCCGGGCGTTGCAGGAAGACGGACGGATGTCCTGGACGGAACTCGGCAAAACGGTTGGCCTTTCAACCCCCGCCGTCAACGAACGGGTCAAGAAGTTGGAAGATCGGGGAGTGATTGAAGGATACCGCGCCGTCATCAATCCCGTCGCGATCGAAAAAACAATCATGGCGATTTTGATGTTCGAGCAGACACGCTGTGCGGCGTTCATCACGTTTTGTAAAGATCATCCGGATGTCGTCGAGTGCCACCGGCTCGCCGGGACGTTTAATTTCATGGTCAAACTGTACACGCCGACAGTCGAGACACTCGAAGCGTTTATCGATGCTTCGATGGAATACGGAAAACCGTCGACCTGGATTCGTCTGTCGTCGCCGGTTGCGTTTAAGGCGTTTACGGTCGGGGAAGGGATTTTGATATGAACGTTTCTATCCAAGAACGAATCGAACAACAAGTCGGTGTGATCGATTCGGTCCATCCCGTTCCCGAGCAGGGGGGAACAGCCATCGTCTACTATGTGAAAACGTTAGGCGGTACCTATATCCTCAAGCAGGCAAGCTTACCCCGATACCGCGAGTGGTTGGCGCAGGAAGCGACAGTGATGCAGACGTTCAAGTCAAAACACATCATTATCCCGACTTATATTGATTATATCGAAGACGCGCAACAGGATTATTTACTGATGTCCTACATAGCCGGTGAGACGTTGACAGCGGCACTAGCGGGTGCTTCCGAACTGCAACGTCTTGAGCTGATTCGTGCATTCGGACGGTTCCTCAGACAGCTTCATACGAGCGGGACTAGCCCTACCCATTCTTCAAAAGACTGGCTGGGCAAACAGCTGCTTCAAGCCAATCGCTACATTGAACAGGGCTGGACAAATGGTTCACGCGAGTTGCTTAACGCATTATCCACCAAACAGCCGGAACCTGTTCCAGCGACGTGGATACACGGGGATTGTACGACAGACAATCTATTGGTCCGAGACAACGAAATCGTTGCTTTCATTGACCTAGCTGGAATGAAGGTCGGCGATTCCCGCTACGATGAAGCCTTGGCGACACGATCTTTTCGGAAGGATATCAAGATGTTCGATGCGTTCTATTCGGGATATGGATTTTCACCAATCTCAGAAGAAACATTCCGCTATTTCGATGACGGATTGTATGAATTTTATTGAACCGTTTGAAAAGCAAAAACGGCTATCTTCTGAAAATTAAGAGGAGATAGCCATCTTGATTATTTTTTCTATTAAGTACAACACCTTGTCGCTTGATCGACCTGATCTTGCGAAATCAGTAATTGATCGCCCTTGACTATAAACTCAATGTCATTGGCTTTTAGCCGTTTCCGTTTGAGCCGGTGTATGTTCACCCCATGGAACAGTTTTCGGTTGCTCAGCAACACATCCGGCGAGCAATAAGGTTCTCATCATGAAATCATCTCCTGTCAGTCGGTTCGTGAGTTCTTGTTAAAGAACAACCGTTTTAATTGCAGTCCGTCGCTTGGAAAGCCACTGGTCAACCGGATTGGAATCAGATTAAATAAAATGAAAATGGTGGACAACTGAATAAACGGTGGAGCCAACAGATGCATGACCGGACTTGGAAAGAGCTGACTTAATCCGGCAACGAATGTTCCAGCTATAAAATTGGCGCAAATCCCGCCAAGTAACAAGGCAGCTCTTTGTCCACGGTGAAGCGGAACCGTTGGAGGATGTGGTTGATATAGGCCTTCCCATATCTGCTTTCGAGCGACGGAAAAATGACCGATGCGTAAGAAGGGTTTTCCTTTCCCGATCGAAACTGATTTTAGATTCAGACCAATCAGGCGGCCGACGAGCGCATGCCCGTATTCGTGCAGAATCAGACTCGGAAAGTAAAAGGCAAGCATGATTAGATTAAACCAAAGTAAACCCATGTTCTTCCTCCTCTCGTCCATAAACATAGCAAAAAATGGATGTTACAAGCAACTTACATAAGTGTCATCGATTCATTTAGACATTAATAAAGGAAATTCGTTTTATGAACCTGTTAACTGATTCCAATTTGCCAATTCGGACCTTTCCGGGCAACGTCCAATTTCCTGCAAAATCATCTGTCTGTACCACGGGTGAGGATCCAGTGTTAGCAAATATGATGAATTTGCGCGGATGCTTTCCGGTAAAGGATTTACCGTCATTGTGCCGGAGCTAATTTTGCATGACAGCCACAATGCGCTAGGTGCGTATTTTGACCAAGGAATCGTCGAACAGCACTTTTGGGAAGTCGTGTTTCAAAGCATCGAAGAATCGGACACGCTCGCAAAACAGCTGAACGTTCCAAGAGAGGACATCATTTGGCTCGGCGTCTCGATGGGAGGATTCATCGCGAGCGGTGCAGCGGCTAAACAACAGGGAAGCGCAGGATTGATTAACATCAACGGGTCTGGTTCCTTCCTCTTTTCGGAACAGCTTTTACGAAGCCGCGACAAAAGCACGACGTTGTCGACTTCAGAAGAACAACGCCTGAGAAAGTATGATCCCTTGTCGCAAGAGCAGGTGACGCCGACCTTATTGTTACATGGAGAGGACGATGAGGTCATTCCGATTGCGACACAACAGCATTTTGTGCAACAAACTGTCTCAACTACAAATGATTTGACGTTCCTCAAATATCCATTGATCAACCATACTGTCTCAGATGACATGATTGCAGACGTTTTAAACTGGTTGGATGAGCGTTTTTAACAGTTCAGAAAAACCGGACTCCTCTTCAGGGGCCCGGTTTTTCTTTAGAAGCGGTTGGTTATAAGGGCTGTTGCACCGAAGATGGAAGCGAGAGTCGCCAACATGAGGCATTCCCCACGGTCACCGTAAAATCTTTTCGAGCGCTTTTCCTTTTGCCAGTTCGTCAATCAGTTTGTCGAGATAGCGGATCTCGCGCATTAAGTCGTCCTCGACGTCCTCGACCCGGACGCCGCAGACGACACCTTTGATGAGTGATCGCCGTTCCTGCATGTCTGGTGCTTCCGCAAAAAAGGTTTCGAAGGTCGTCGCATCTTGCGATAACGTCGAGAGCTGTTGTTCCGAGTACCCGGTCAACCAGCGGATGATTGTATCGACTTCCTGTTTCGTCCGACCTTTCCGTTCCGCTTTTTTGACGTAAAGCGGATAGACACTTGGGAACGCCGTCATGTATAAGCGGTGTTGCCCCATTTTTCTCACTCCTTATGATTCGTATATTTTACATCAAAAAAAGCGCGGCACTACGTTGTCGGACACTGCTCGTGATACAGCTGTTTGATTTGTTGATATATCTGGTCCGTCGATTGTGCGGCATCGATCCGGATGACAGGTGACCTTGAAAGGATCATCTGGAGCTGATGTTCTGCCAATGTCCCAATCTTGGCAGGGTCCGTCTCCGTCAAATACGTCCTGCACCAATCGAGGAAATCGTTTGACTTTGAAAAATCGGGATAGCGTGCCTGTTCCCGTTTGATTAACCGGTTCATCCGTGTTTCTTCGTCCAACGTTAAAAATACGAGCAGCTCGCGGTCCGGGAAGCCGTATGGATTCCATGAAAAGATGGAACCGGAGACAATGTACTGTTGATGGCGTTCGATGTCCTGTGTATATAAGGTATACCGTTCGTCGACCGACCGTTTTTTGGTGAACGTTTGATCTGCCCATAAGTAGCGATCGCTATCAATCCAAGGTATCCTTTCTTGTTGCCCGATCCACTCGCTGAGCGTGCTTTTGCCGGTGCCGGATCCACCGATGATTTGAATGCGCATGTTAGAAGTTCTCCAAAAAAATATAAATCTTGTTTTAAATTAAAACAGAGAGGCTGTCAATGATTGAGCGGTCAGGAAATGACAAATGTATCGCGAAGCTCGACAATCGTCCCTTCCGGTGCTTTTAATTTACTGAGGTGCCCGTCGACGACGAAGTAGATGTTTCCGCCGTTTTTCGGCAGGAAGGTGACACCGCGTTGTTCGAGCCGTGCGACTTCCGCCGCTAAATCGTCGACGTATAAAGCAAAATGAACGGGACCGGACGTATGTTTCGTATAAGGCGTCAAGGTCTCGTCGACTTTGTTCGTCTGGAGTTCGATATAAAAGTCGCCGAGCTTCAGCCAACTGTTGAACGCACGTGTATGAAAGTCAGGTGATTCCTGGACGAGTTCGAACCCGAGAGCTTCATAAAAGGATTTAGAGGCCGCGTAATCAGCCGTTTGGATACAGAGGTGATGGATTTGTTTCAACGTAAGGACGTCCTTTCGAAAACGGACCGCAACCGGCGCTCCGTTGTTTAGTCTATATGTCAGTTTAGCATAGTTTAAACCGTTTCAATGCAGACGAAAAACTCCACCCGTTCAAGAAAAGAACAAGGTGGAGTAGCGGTTACGGCGTGACGTCGATGACATGAAACGTAACATCCTGACCGTCCGAAACGGAATAGGCAATCGTCCTATTGACGTAAATCGGTTTAGACGTCGTGTCTTCCATTTCGGTCAACGGGGCGACGGTTCCGCGCGTTAAGTCGGCATAGAGGAGCTGCGACGTGTTTTCACGGAAGATTACCCGATCGCGGGACAAGAAACGAAACGCATCGACGGTCGAATGCCGATCGGATAATTCATAAGTGAAGTCGGATTGTTTTGAATCAAGCGGTAAAAAAGCAGCGTGTCCTTCTTCACCGGTTGCGACGTAATCGGCACCGTACTCGAAATCAATCAACCCATCAATCGGTCGTTGGAACCTGCCGTCATCACTCGCAAGGCGCGAGGTTTTAGTCCCGTCCTTGAACGTGCGGGTATGAATCAAGCGTCCGGCGTCGCCCGACCGGAAATCAAACGGTAAGATGCCGTCCTGTTTTCTTTTGGTTAGGTCATACTGTTCGTGTACGATGATTGTATCGGCGGCTACATCAAAGGACTTCATCAGCGTTGTCGTCTTCTTCGCGGTCGCGTCATGGATCAGCCAGGAGAGGCGGGTCGTTGAAGCGTCAAGCACCGGGATGGAGGCGTCGAAGCGGCTGATCCCTCGGTCAAGCAGATCCTGTTTTCCGTTTTTAAGATTGAAGCTATGAATCGTCCAGGCAATCCCGTCTTCTGCCGGCGCTGACGCGACCCAGAACAGGTAATGGGACACACCGGTCAATGAGCCAATCGGCTGATCGACCGTCTGGATGACTTCGTTCGTGTTCGACCCCGGGGTATAGCAGTAGATCGTACTGCTGACCTTGTTTTCGTTCGTCTGGATGAAGTGCGTGTAGTAAATATCGTGTTCATACAGATACTCCGTGGCAACCTGGACCGTCTGCCCGACAAGAAAAGGCGACAGGTTGTATGAATGCTTCGTACCGACCGAGACCAGTGTCTCCTTTTTTTAGTAGAGTGAAAATTGTCAATCAGATGAAAAACGATACCAAAACGTGTAGACTGGTGGAGTACCTAATTATTGTAACAGATGGACGGTTTATCCAATTTTTTTCTGGAGGTTCAGGTAAATCGAATATTTACATTCAGCAAGGAGTGCATCGAAATGGCAAGAACATTACGGAAATCAGCGACGGACAAATCAATCCAGGGTGTCTGCGGCGGACTTGCGGAACAGCTTGGGTTGTCGTCATTCGCCGTCCGCTTGATTTTTATCTTTATTCCACTGCCCGTCAACGTCATCATCTACATGATTCTTGCGAATGCGATGGCGAGTCCACCACGGACGTTATGACACGAGTTTTAACTAAAAGGGAGGCAACCAAGATGAACAAACAGAACCGCGCGTCATCCTTAGCAGCGCGACTGATCGCGATCACAATCGGCGCCTTGATTGGAGTAACAATCATGTACAGCGTACAAGGAGAGTTCAACTGGAGTGTTTTTCTCGGATTCGTCGGCGGAGCACTCCTGTTAGGGGGCATCAGTGCCGTAGTGGCCCGTAAGAAGCGGCACGCGTAACTGGTTAAAATAAGGGGGAAAAGAAATGAGTTATTGGATTTGTACGACCTGCGGGGTGCAGACGGATGAGGAGGCGGTTCAACCAACGACCTGCCGGATTTGCAGTGATGAACGGCAATACGTCAATCCGGACGGACAATCGTGGACGACGCGTGAGGCGATGGTCGCGTCCAAGAACTACCGGACGACGGTGACACCGGAGCAGCCGGGTCTGATGAGCCTCGTGACATCACCACAATTCGGAATCGGACAAACGGCGTATCTGGTCGCCGGGGCAAAACGGCTGTTGTGGGACTGCATTACTTATCTCGATCAGACCGTGATTGATGAAATCAACCAACAGGGGGGACTCGACGCAATCGCCTTGTCGCATCCGCACTACTATGCGACACAAGTCGACTGGGCGGAAGCGTTTGACGTTCCGATTTATATCCACCAGGCGGACGAACAGTGGGTGACGCGACCGAGCGATCGGATTATTTTCTGGTCCGGCGACCGGCTGGAACTGGCAGAAGACCTCGTCCTGCACCGGGTCGGTGGTCATTTTGACGGAGCGACGGTCCTTGAGTGGACGCAGGGAGACGCGGGACGGGGTGTCCTGTTGACGGGCGATATCGTCCGTGTCGTCGCCGACCGGGCATGGGTCAGCTTCATGTACAGTTACCCGAACCTGATTCCGCTGCCGGCAACGACGGTAGCGCAGATGGCGTCGCAACTCAGCCCGCTTTCGTTCAACCAGTTGTATGATGCCTTTCACCGCATCGTCGAGACCGACGCGGCAGGTGCGGTCGCGCGGTCGGCCGCGCGCTACATCGACGCGTTAGGCGGCACGGATGATTAACGGCCTGTACGAAGCCCATCTCCCGGTCCGGAATTTAAAACAATCGATTGCCTTTTACGAAGGGCTCGGGCTGACGCTCGATCATATCGTCGACGACCGGTTGGCGTTCCTCTGGATTGTCAAAGAAGAAAGTTGGCTTGGCCTCTGGGTCGCGGATCAAGTCGAACTCGACTACCACCCGTCCATCCGGCATATCGCCTTTCATGTCGAACTGGAGGCATTGACGGATGCCGTCGATTGGCTGACGGCGCGCGGTTACACGCCACGAAAAGCGTTCGGGTTCGAACCGACGGAACCATTCGTCATGGCACTGGCGCACCACGCGCACGCGAAGATTCATTTCAATGATCCGGACGGGAACAGCCTCGAGTTCATCTGCCCGGTCGACAATCCGCACCGGATCACGGGTACGATGTACTGGAGCGACTGGTTATATATGAACGCTCAAGCAGAGGAGGAGACCGATGAAACAAGCAATCATCTTTGATATGGACGGAACGTTATTTCAGACGCACCGGATTTTAGGACCGGCTTTAGACGTGGCGTTCACCCGGTTACGGCAAGCAGGGAAATGGCATGACGCAACACCGCTTGATACATACGAAGCGATCATGGGTGTCCCGTTACCGCAAGTCTGGGCGACGCTCTTGCCGAACCATCCGGAGGCGGACCGAAAGCTGATGGACGACTGGTTTCAACAGGCCTTGATTGAGCGGATTCAAGCAGGACAAGGTGCCTTGTATCCGGAAGCGGTGACGGTATTGCAAACACTCCGCGCTGCCGGACACGACCTGTATGTCGCGAGTAACGGATTGCCGGCATATTTAGCGGCGATCGTCGAGCAGTTTGCGTTAGACCGTTACCTGACCGGCGTTTATAGTATCGAAGACGTCGATTCGCTCAACAAATCCGAACTCGTCCGGATGATTCGGACGAAACACGGATTACAGTCGGGTGTCGTCGTCGGCGACCGACAGTCGGACTTTACGGCAGCGAAAGAAAACGGCTGGCCGGCGATCGGCTGCCGGTTCGATTTTGCACAGGAAGTGGAGCTCGCGACGGCCGAGTATATCGTCGATGACCTGCTGGCGATTACGAAAATCGTTTAACGGGACATGTCGTGCTACCTCATCATGAGTTCGTCTGAACATATAGGCAGAGGAGTCGCCTTTTCGCAAACAGTTGCCGTATGATGAGACGGAATCTGTTTGTAGTTAGAGGAGGCACGTCATGTTAGCAATTATCATTGGTTTAGCGATCGGCATCATCGTTCCGGTGCAGACGAGCGTCAACACGCGGCTGCGTGGAGTTGTCGGATCACCGTTTACGGCATCCTTCATCTCGTTTAGTATCGGGACGGTCTTTTTAGTCCTCTTGACCCTGATCGTCGAAGGGGACTTCACATTGAACGAAGCCCTCTGGACGACGGAACCCCGCTGGATTTGGTTCGGTGGTGTTCTTGGGGTCATCTTCTTGACGGGAAACATCTTACTCTTTCCAAAACTAGGCGGGGTCCAGACGGTCATCATGCCCATCTTCGGACAAGTCATCATGGGGCTGTTGATTGACCATTTCGGATGGTTTGATTCAGCGGTCAACCGGTTGTCGCCGACCCGGTTAATCGGGGCCGTGCTCGTCCTGCTTGGTGTCGTCGGTACTGTCGCCTTAGGCGATTGGTTAGCGAAACGCCGGCAACGCGGACAACAGGAAACGAAGAACCTTGCGGAAGTCAACCTGACCGGTTGGCGTTTACTCGGCATCGTAACGGGGACGATGAGTGCGATGCAAGCAGCGATTAACGGGCATCTCGGAAGTGTCCTCGATTCAGCGATTAAAGGGGCATTGATTTCCTTCGTCATCGGGACGCTGACGTTGCTGCTCGTGTTGTTGCTCGTGCGACCGAAGCTCCAAGTGGACCGGACGGCGCCAAAACCGTGGTGGATGTTCATCGGCGGTCTGATTGGTGCGACGTTCATTGCCGGAAATGCGTTCATCGTCCCGCTCGTCGGCACCGGCGTCGCCATCATCATCGTGACGATCGGTCTGTTGACGGGGAGTCTCTTGATTGACCGGTTCGGTTGGTTCGGGGCAGCCCGGACGCCGGTTACCGGCGTTCAAATTCTCAGCTTGCTCGTGATGATCGGCGGAATTGTTCTGATCCGACTATAAAGTAAACGCCTTTCGAGATTCTTTTGAATCCCAAAAGGCGTTTTTTGTTACTTCCTTACACAGACACCTGCATTAAAACCGTGACGCAAAACTTCAACAAGACCGATTTTTTCATAAGTTACCCGATTCATGACATTTGGGAATTAAATAGCTGGTCGCGTGTCCCGAAGCGCAACGCGAGTTTTAACAGGAAAACGTTTAGAATCAGTAAACCGATCGATAACAGAATCAGGAACAGCGTATTGATGAAGAATAATCCGCTGATTTGACCGATGATTAATCCGATGAACGGTAAGATGATGATACCGCTCAAGTTTTGTGCTTCCTGGTACGTACTGACCCGAGTCGAGATCAATAAATTAATTAACGCCGTCGTCAATAAAAGAATCGGTAACAGCAAGAAGAGTAACACCCACCACTGGGTCGAGGGAAAGCTGACTGAAAAGCCGTTGACGGAAATCAAAGTGTTGATGACGAGCAGATTTATCAAAAAGCAGACGGCGGAAATCAGGTAGGATGAGGCAATCGAGATCAGCAGCTTGCCGTAAAACAAATCACGGATGGTGATTGGCGAAAACAGTAGGCTTTCTAATGTATGCTGTTCCTTTTCACTGACGAAACTATTGGCAGCGATGACGGAACATGTAATGACCGGAACTAACAAAAATAACGTCACGAGCGGATAGTTTAGGAACAAATAAAGCAATTGTTCATTAAACGTCAGTGTCAGGACATCCGGACTGGCCGTAGTCGCCAAAAAACGATTCAGTAAATCGAGCACTTCCGGGTCGGTTAACGTGGACGGATCAAGCTCGATGATGAACCAGGAGAATCCGATCGGAAGAACGAGCCCCATCAAGACCGGGATGATAATCAACGTAAACAGCAAGATCTTTTTTCGAAAGAGTTGGATGCTGTCTTTTTTAATCACGGCAAGCACGAGTGGTAAATTCATTTCGTTTCACCCCTTAACTTAAAATAGACACCTTCTAAATCACGGTCGATTACTTGACACTCATACACCGCGTAGCCCTGATCAATGATTTGTTTCAAAAAAGGACTGATGCACGTTTCGTCTTTAAACGATACTTCAATCACGTCAGAAGCAACAGGTGCAACAGCTGTTTCGAACATCGTGTGGACGGAACCTGGTGGAAGGTTTGTCCGGATTCTGACGCGAATCGCAGTTTGGTGACGCTTCAGTAAGTCCGCGAGTGTCCCTTGATCGATGAAGCGGCCTTGTTCGATGAAGATGTAGGAGTCACAGACACTCTCCAATTGGTAGAGGAGGTGCGACGTGATGATGATGGTCGTTCCCTTCGTTTGATTCACGGACCGAATCATATCCAGGACCTGGCGAATGCCGTCGGGGTCCAGTCCATTCGTCGGTTCATCCAAAAATAAAATTTCCGGGTCATGCAGCATTGCTTTAGCGAGCGCGAGTCTTTTTTTCATACCGGTACTAAACGTATGGACATAGACATCGCGGACATGGGTCAAATCAAACTGGTTCAACAGTTCAAGCAGATGATTTTTATTTCTGACACCATATAAAGATGCATAAAAAGTTAAATTTTCAAGCGCCGTCATATCAGGGTACAATCCCGCACTTTCGGTGACGATGCCAGCTTTCGTACGAAGGGCTTCAATCGGCTGATCATCATAATGGACCGTGCCATGCGTCGGGGAGATCACACCGTTCATGATTCGAATCAGTGTTGTTTTCCCGGCACCGTTCGGACCGATCAAGCCGACTACTTTTCCACGCGGAATCGTGAACGACATATCTGATAAGACAAGCCGATCACCAAACGTTTTCGAAATGTTTTGTAATGTTAGCATCTGTTGTATCCTCTCATGTTCTGAATTACTAAAATGTATGGGCATTGCCGAATGAATTATTGTCCTATGTTTCTATTTCTAATTTTATCCAATTCAAGCGGTTTTTCCAACTGAAATCATTAATTCGTACATATAGTTCAATATGTAGCCAAAGTCATATTGAGTGATAAAAGCATCTGTCCTTATTTAGAAGATGCCAAAAAAAGATGCGTCATCTAAACGTATTAAAGCGTATTCCGTCTCGACAAAACGGCATCTGTACGTAAAATCTTTAAGCTTCATCAATCTTTTTTCATTGAACGGATGAAGAAAAAACAGGAAGTGGTCACGATCATGATGCCGCAATACAAGAGAATCCATGTGATGGTGAAATGGAAGTAGAGCGAAAGTGAGATTAACGCATACGACAGCGGGACTAAGCCGTTCGACGCCGCATTCACTAAACTCATGACACGTCCCATCATCGGCTGTTGGCTCTTCGCTTGAATGGTCGTCAAGAGTAAGACGTTGATGACAGCGGACAGTAACCCCATTGTAAGCAACAGGACGACACCTTGAAAGACCGTTGAGATTTGACCCAGTGCGGCTAACCCGATTCCTAATCCGCCAATCAGTAGAAGCAGTAAGCGGATCGACTGACTTAAATAGCTAGTGCAACTTAAAAAAAAATCCAGGTTCGGTTAGTTTACGATACAAAAAAAGATTGCAGAGGAGAACCCTCTACAATCCACGCGTAAACATCTGTTGGTGATGATGCACGATCAATTCGGTCAATTCTTCAAGCGTCCCGCTGCAGGGGATGATTTCCGGCAAATGATAGAACGTACTCGTCGTCTCGAACCGGTCGTATGTCTGATCAACGCAATGGAGAAAAATCGGCTTGTCTTGTCCTAGGGCGATTCCGAGTTCGATATGGCTTCCTTTACCTGCCGGCAGCAAAATGATGACGCAGTCCGAGAGCGTGATGGCCTGCTTTTCAGCATGACCAATCGTTTGCAGTGCCGCTTTACTCGTCGCCCGTTCGTTTTGGGTCCAGTCGTACGTCAGCGTAAATCCGCGATCGATCAGTTTATCCCGTAATGTACGGACGTTCGTGATATTGGCAAAGCTTGATCCGATATAAAACTGCATCCGTCTGCTCCTTTCAGCATGGGTTGTCAAAAACATTTAATTCGCTTCCTTCACCTTCAAGATGACTTTCCCTTTCGCATGACCGGATTCTGAATAGGCGAGCGCCTCCTGTGCCGCTTCAAACGGATAGACGCGATCGATGACCGGTTTGATTTGCCCCGTCTCAATCCATTCCGTGATGTGCTGCAGTTGTCGTCCGCTCGGTTTCATGAACAAAAACGTGTATGTGACGCGGTATTTCCGCTCGAGAAAGGCCTCGCGGACCGTCAAGAGACGAAATAACATCGTTTTTAAAACCCCGGACCCGTACGCTTTGCCGAACCGACCATTCGGCAATCCGGAAATCGAGACGATTTGTCCACCGGGCCGGACGATTTTAAAGGCCCGTCTGAGCGTGTCGTCGCCAATCGTATCGTAGACGCCGTCGAAGTCATGTAAGACCTCATCGAAGGCGACGGTCCGGTAATCGATGATTTCGTCGGCACCGAGTGCTTTGACCAAATCATGGCCGGCAGGACTGGCGGTCGTCGCGACATACAGTCCCATCGCCTTCGCCAGTTGGATGGCGAACGTCCCGACACCGCCGGCACCGGCCTGGATCAAGATTTTTTGACCCGGTGTCGCTTGTAAGACGTCGTGGAGTGCCTGATAGGACGTCAAACCGACGAGCGGAATCGCCGCCGCCTCTTCGAACGATAACGCATCCGGTTTTCGTGCGACGAGGTCTTCATGAATGGCGATGAATTCCGCGAACGTCCCGATCCGCTGTTTTTCGGCCCGTCCGTAGACGGCGTCGCCGACTTGAAACTGTGTTACCGCGGAACCGACCCTCGTGACGATGCCGGCAAAATCGTTGCCGAGAATCAACGGGAACTGGAAGGGAATCAACAGTTTGACCTTGCCGTCCCGAATCTTAAAGTCAACCGGATTGATGCTCGCGGCATGAATTTCGACTAAGACATCATGTGCGGAGACAACGGGAAGAGGCTGTTCCGTTAGTTCGAGTGGTACGTTTCCATATTTTTCAATCGTCATTGCTTTCACCGAACATCCAGCCTCTCTGACAAGTCTTTTTAACCAGTGTATCACGCCTTCCGATAATGCTATACTGAAATTGGATAGGGAAAATATGGGATTAACCAATCGTGAAAGGTGGGGACGTGTTGAAGAAATGGGGAGCACGGTTATTACAAGAATGGATTCGCATACCCCGCTGGATGAAACGGACCGTTCCTTTAGCAATCACGCTCGTTCTCGTCTGGCAGCTTGTCAGGACGATGTTTGATTTTGATGTAGCGTCGGTTACGTTCAGTGATGTCATCATGTGTTTGATTGGTGCGGGTATCATCGTCTTTTTACCCAAATTTGATTCGAAACGATAGGGAGGTTACATCATGTCAAAGGAAGATGAACAGGAACAACCGCTAACAGGGGGAAACGTTTCTGCCGTCAGTCGCGCAGGCGACACGGTCCGGCGGGAACAAACGCCGGACAGCCCGCGGATTCACCGGCTGCTCGTGCACCTCGAGAAAAAAGAGTATCCGGCAAGTCCACGGTTTCTCGGAATCGATCTACAAAATCGGGAAATCCTGTCGTATCTTGACGGGGAGGCGGGAAACTATCCCCTCAAGGCCTACATGTGGTCGGAGGCCGTGTTAGAAGAGACGGCCCGGTTACTCCGTCAGTTTCATGATGCCACGGCAGACTTCGAAGTACCCGCGTCATGGGAGCCGCTCGACAATACGCCGCTGCCGTATGCAGTCATCTGTCACAATGATTTTGCCGTCTACAATGTCATTTTTAAGGACGAAAAACCGATCGGCGTCATCGACTTTGATTTAGCGGCACCCGGACCACGGATTTGGGACATCGCCTACACGTTGTATACGTTCGTCCCGCTCAGCCGCCATCATCACGATGGACACGGGCGACAAGTCGACTATGACCCCGTTACGGGACCAGACCGGATCAAACGGCGCATCGACATCTTTTTAGCGGCCTACGGGATGCCGGAATTAAAAACGCAATTGTTTGATACGTTACTGCTGCGGATTGAAGCCCTCCTGTTGACGATTCATCGGAAAGCAGCCGACGGGGAGGAGGCGTTTCAGCGGATGATTGAGGAGGGGCATGCGACGCATTATGAGCAAGAACTTGCCTTTATCAAGCAGCATGGCGTGACGTGGTTCGATTAAAAAGGAGCGATGGTGCAAATGAAGACGGAAACAGATATCGTCCAGATGTTTGAACGGGACCGGGAGACAAGAATACTTCTTGAGGCGGTCGCGACACTCGACTTACCGGACTGGTGGATTTGTGCCGGGTATGTCCGGGCAAAGGTTTGGGATGTTTTAGAGCAAAAGGAAGCGACAGCGGTGGCGGACATCGACGTCATCTATTTTGATACATCCGACACGACGGAAGCGACTGACCAAATGCTGGAAGCCCGACTGAACGAACAGTTGCCGGACTACCCCTGGTCCGTCAAAAATCAGGCACGGATGCATACCAAAAATGACTTACCGCCATACCGGTCGTCCCGCGACGCAATGGCACAGTTTCCGGAGACGGTGACGGCGATCGGTCTGACGCTACAAGCGGACCAGCTCGAATTTTTCACGGCCTACGGCGTTGGTGATCTGTTGCAACAACGGCTGCGGCCGACGCCGCTGTTCCAGGCGACGGCACGGCATTTGATTTACCGGCAACGGCTGACGGAAAAACAGTGGGGAAAGAACTGGCCGGGTGTCCATGAAGCGGAGAATGAATCAACTTGAGTGAAAAAAATTTAAATCGTTGAAACGAAATTCGTCGATTACGCGGTCTAATAGGTAGTGACAGACAGAAAGGGGAGAACGGGCGATGATCGGTCGGCGAAACAAGCGACAACCCGCGTTTGACGATGACACGTTTCTGATGTTTTTGACGCGTCATGATACCTATCTTTACAAGATGTCCTACCTGTACTTAAAAAATGACCAGGATGCACTCGAAAATGTGCAGGAAGTTGCCTATCGCGCCTGGAAACACCGCCATACGTTATTGGACGCGACGATCGCCAAAACCTGGTTGACGCGGATCGCGATCAATTGTGCGCTCGACATGCTAAAGAAAACCCAAGGAATCCGGGTCGATTATGCGACGGCGGCAACGGATGTCGCCGAACCAGTTATTTTCGAGGAGCGACTCGTCAATGATCTTTACTTGCAGGAGCTGCTCGAAGTGCTCACCGTAGCGGAACGGACGATCCTGTTTTTACGGTATTACGAGGACTACACACTGCAGCACGTCGCCGATCTCCTGCAAATACCGGTCAGAACGGTCAAAAGTACACTCTACCGGGCCATTCAAAAGGTTCAGGCCAAACAGGTGAAAGGGGGCGGGGCAAAATGAAAGAGCAGGTCAAACGCGCAGTGGATTCAATCGATGTGCCCCGCGGACAGGTTCGCAGTCATTTGCTCGCCGGCGTTCAGCAGGCACGCCGTCCGCGCTTCGTCGGACGTAAGACCGCGACAGGACTGGTTGCAGCAGCACTCCTGTTGGCGGTCGGTGGCGGCATGCTACTGGAAGAGACACCGCCTGCGGCAGAAATCGTTCGGACAGACGGTGCCGTCGTCGTCCCGAACTGGGCGCAGGACGAACAAGTGGAGGGCAGTTCGACCGCAGGCAGTATGCTCCCCGGGCTCGTCTATCAAAATGAGCTTTATCTTGCGATGGAGACACCGCTGACGGATGACGTCCGTGCCCTGCAAGGGAAGAGACTGGGGCGCGTGACGGCAACACTTGAGGAAACGGGTGATACTACCCCTGAAACACTGGAAAGTGGCTCGAACCTCGGACCGGTCACTTTGTATCGGGTCGACGGCTATAAGCCGTCCGTGCTCCTGTTCGCTGTAGGGGAGGAAGAAGGCATAAAAAAAGTCTGGCTACTCGAGCGCCAGACAGGCTTCGTGCTGAAAACAGGCAACGATTTTTTCCGGGATTTAAACCTCGACGCGCCGGTCAGACGCCTCGCCTATCAAACATTTGACCAGTGGAACGACGACGAAACGGCACAACCGATGACAGCGGACAATCGGTACCGGGCTTTCATTGATGCCTTGTACGAGGCCCGTGCGATGACACGCGAAGAAGTCCCGCCAGAAGTCACGGATTACAAAACAATGAAGGTCTTACGCGTGACGCAAGCGGACGGGATCACGGTGTCGCTGCGGCTGATTGCAGGCGGCTACGTCGTCTATCACCAACTGGGTGTCTTCTTTAAGGTCGACCCGGTCGTCTTCAAAGCGATGTGGGAGGCGTTGTGACGGTGGCATCGATCGTCTTTCGAAAACCATAAAACGGACGATAGCCGAGTTGTTCGTAAAACGAGTGGGAGGAAGCGCTCGCAAGAATCTCGAGCCGTGTCGCCGGATAGAGGGCGTGGACGTGTCCGAGCAAGGCTTGTCCGAGTCCCTGTCCGCGGGCACTGTCCGCGATCAACAGCTCACAGATGTAGAGCGTGATCGCCGTATCCGTCATGCCACGGATGTAGCCGGAAACGGTTCCGTCGATGACGACAACGTAAGCAACGTTAGACGCCGCAAAGGCGCGTTTTGTTTCGTCAGCACGGGCGACGAGATTACTCCAGCCTTCAGCCACATTCAACCGTTGAATCGCCTCGAAATCGTGGTCCGCGTAGGGGCGGATTTGGTATTGCAGTTCTGACATGGTAAAAACTCCTTTTTGTTAGTCGTTCTGAAGCAATGTGCCTAATTCGGACCAGTCGTCGATCCAGTCCGTACACGGGGGCCGACGCGTGGAGCCGTTTCTTTTCCAAATCACGTTCATCCCGACTTGCTGCGCACCGTAGACGTCGTTTACGGGATGGTCGCCGATGTAGACGGTCGCATGTGCGTCAAGGGCACACTTTTCTAAAAAGTAGTTAAAAATAAGCGGGTCCGGCTTTTTGATTCCAATGTCTTCCGAAATGAGGATGTGATTGAAATAATGTACAATCCCTAAAGCTTCTAAATTGGCGCGCTGGAAGTCAGATGCGCCGTTTGAAATGAGGCCAATCAGATAACCTTGTTTATTTAAGTTGTTTAACATGACCGTCGTATCAGGATACGCGAGGCAATGGTCTGGAAAAAAAACGAGGTAATCGTCGAATAATTGACGCCACGTTACCGTCGTGATCTCGAACTCTTGAAGTAATTGTTGATAGACAACATCTTTTGAAACGTAACCATCGTGATCTAATGTGATGAAGCGACGCGAATAGTCCGGCAGTGAAACAGGTTGTAAGTCGTTTAAAAAACGCTGGTATTGTCCCGTGATGAATCTTTGTAAGGACAACTGACGATTCAGAAGGGTACCGTCTAAATCAAAGATAACAGCTTGAATATTTTTAATTTCAATTACCGCTATTCCTATAATAAAATCAAAACATAATTTCATTATAATGGAAAAATGATGACTATAGGAAAAAATGTTTATACTGTAGAAAACGGAGGATATACATGTCCCATTTCGATACGAAAACGCCGGGACGACCACTCGTCATTCTGCCCGGTCTTGGCTGCACCTATCATGAATGGTATCCAGTCATTGAATCATTAAAACAAACATTTCGCGTGATTTCATTTCACCGCCATGAACTGATGAACACAACTCAAACCGGAACAGTTGCGGTCGCTTTGCAATTGCAGGAATTACTGAAAACTTTAGACGTCACGGAGCCGGTCCTGCTTGTCGGACACTCTTACGGTGGGCTGTGTGCCCAACAGATGGCGCATGATTACCCGGAAACCGTCCGTGGACTCGTTCTCGTCGACTCGACATCCGTTCGCTTACGGCAACTCGATTCCTTGACGTTACCGGTCCTCGATGAACTGTCGACGGATCAGGTCTGGCTTGACAAGTGCCGAAGTTACGCGGAAATGACACGTCACGCCTTATGCGAGGCCATTCGACCAGAACTGACACACGAGCAACGGCAGTTACCGGTAAGCGTCCAACGAGAGCTGCTCGATTTCCAAACCGATCCGTTGCTGTACGGCGAAATGGCCACCGCCATCGAACAGTGGCAGAACGACGCTGTTACGTTGGAACGGCGCGGTCGACTCGCTGATCTTCCACTTATTGTGCTCGGACGCGACAAGGAACTGGCCGTGAACAGCGGAATCGAAGAGGGGTTGCCGGAAGCGGAGCTACGCTTGCTTGAGGACACATGGAAACGATTGATTTGCGAACAGGCCGACTTATCGACTCAAAGCGAACTACTTTTTGTGGAGCAGGCAAGTCATGCGATTCATCTGGACCGACCGGACGCCGTCCTTGATGCCGTCCGCCGAATCGATGAACGCGCGAACGATTAAACTAAAAGGAGCGAAGACATATGGGATCGCGGATCATGCATTATTGTATTGCGTCATTGCTCGCGGACAAGCTGAAACCGGAGCCCCGGAGTGATTTTCTGTTAGGCGGGATTGCACCGGATATCCACGGTCTGATGGGCGTGCCGAAAGGGAAAACCCACTTCAAGGACCTGGATGAGAACGGGAAGAACCGGATTAACCTGGACCGCTTTTTGCATACATATGAAACACGATTAGCGGAACCGTTTTACCTCGGTTACCTCTGTCATTTGATATCCGATCAGGTATGGTTAGCGTTTTACCTCGAGAAGGTCGCGTACGTCTCACGCGAGCAATGGCAGGCGGATTTAGAAAAATCTTACAGGGATTTCAACCGTTTAAATGGTCGGATTATTAAATTATATGAACTCAAACTCTCTCCGCTAACGGTTCCTTTGTTTGAAATCGAAGGCTATGATCAGACTTATCTGCCTACTTTAATTGACGAGTTGGCATTGGATTTTCAACTTGATGCCTCATTAGAAACCGAGAAGCTGGAATTTTATAAAAATCACAATCAAGAAATTACTAGCTACATCAATCAAGCTGTAAACAGTTGTTTAAAAATCCTTTCGAATCAAGTTGGTATTACCATCAATCAGCATTTTCCTAGTTTCTTTCATTCAAAAAGCATAAACTCAAAAAGGGAATGATAGAAAGGAGATTAAGATGGTGAATCAAAACAAGAAGCACTTTTATTGTAATGTTGAACTTTCTTTAGATGTCATGGGCGGTAAATGGAAGCCTTTGATTATTTATCATATCGGCGGAGCAAAAATCCTCCGGTTCGGCGAATTGAAACGAAAAATACCGAATGTGAATGAACGTGTCCTTTCAAGACAACTAAAAGAGCTGGTAGATGCGGGGCTTGTAAAAAGAACAGTATATGACGAATTGCCATTGAAAGTCGAATATGCGTTAGAGGACTTGGGACAAGCATTACTGCCGATTTTGAAAGAGTTGGGCACTTGGGGAAAAACCTACCACGAAACGTATGAGTATGGTGAAATTTCTTTTAGCGAGGAATACGAGTAAAAAACATAAAAACGTGAACTGTGCGCCTTTTACTAAGGGGTGAACGGTTCACGTTTTTTGTACTTTAATGTCCGTACGGATAAAAATGTCAGTACTTGTTTGCCGATTTTCCGGGATATATACTGACGAAGTACTTTACACATTAAACATACAAAGGACGTGGCAATATGACATTGATCAACACATTACAAACACGCTACTCTACAAAAGAGTTTGATCAGGAAAAAAAAATTTCACAAGAAGATATGGCAACAATTAAATCACTCCTTCAACTAGCACCTTCGTCAACAAATGTCCAACCGTGGCACTTTGTCATCGCATCAAGTGAAGCAGGGAAAGAACGGATTGCAAAGGCGGCACAAGGCTTTTTCGGATTCAACGAATCAAAAATCACCGGTGCAGCAGCTGTCGTGATCTTTGCCGCGAAAAGCGACATTTCGGACGAATATTTACTTCATCTGACGGAAAAAGAAGATGCGGATGGCCGGTTTGCTAAAGAAGAATTTAAGCAGGCAAATCATGGGGGGCGAAAAATTTTCGTTGATTTACACAAATACGACTTTAAAGATCTTCAACACTGGACGGAAAAGCAGGTGTACTTGAACTTAGGGTCGTTCCTTCTCGGCGTCGCGGATTTAGGAATCGATGCTGTCCCAATGGAAGGACTAGACATGAAAGTATTAGATGAAGAATTTAACTTACGCGAGCAAGGCTTCACTTCAAGTGTCGTCGTTTCATTAGGCTATCGGGCTGCTTCTGATTTTAATGCATCCTTGCCAAAATCGCGACTCGAGCAATCTGAAATCATCGAAGAATTCTGATGAATATCCTAATCACCGGTGCTACAGACGGAATCGGACTTGAGACAGCAAAGATGCTAGCCGAACAAGGTCATACGATATTGTTACATGGACGGAACAAAAAGAAATTAACCGCTGTGTGTAAAACTTTAAAAAACTCGACAATCGTACCTTTTGTAGCAGATTTGTCTAGGTTAATCGAGGTTAAGCGATTGGCGGAGCAACTCTCTCATGAGGTTTCCAGAATCGATGTGCTCATTAACAATGCCGGCGTCTACGGTGCACCCGAAACGGTTACTGCTGAAGGTTTAGACATTCGGTTTGCCGTAAATACAATTGCTCCTTATATGCTGACAAAAGCGCTTCTGCCATTGATGTCTTTAAGTAGTCGCGTCATTAACGTTTCGTCAGCAGCTCAACAAGAAGTAGAGGTCGATGCCCTTCTCGGAAAAAAAGTATTGCCTAACGGGGATGCATACGCTCAAAGCAAGTTAGCACTTACAATGTGGACCATCGAAATGGCGAAACAGCAAGCACCTGCCTTTATCGCAATTAACCCTAAATCACTATTAGGAAGTAAAATGGTCAAGTCTGCATTTGGCATTGAAGGTCATGATGTGAAAATTGGCGCAAAAATTTTAGTGGACGCCGCACTTTCAGACGAGTTCAAAAATGCTTCCGGAAAATATTACGATAACGATAGTTGCCAGTTCGTAAATCCGCATCAAGATGCATCCAGTCAGGTCAAACGTGCAAGGCTTGTTCAGATTTTAGAGAAATTGATTCGTTCAGACGGTGCTCCTGAGCATGACGAAATCAGTCGGTAAGACGAAGCACCTTTCATTCGCTTATATAAAAAATCCGTACATCTTCCGCGTTTTAAAGTGTGGAAGATGTACGGATTTTTTTTGTTGATTTATCAATGTACATGGCAGCATCAGCTTGCATGATGAGCTGCTCGACATCTTGTGCCATTCCGTTCGCGAAGCCCGAAGCGAGAGCGATATGCATCTTGTCCATTTCAGCATGAATGCCTGCTCTTAGTGTTTCGATTTCTTCAAGCGTCAAGTGTGATTCGATAATGGCAAACTCGTCACCGCCAATGCGGTAAACATTTTGGCTATGCTGCTTTAGAGCGAACGCGGTCAATTTGAGCAATTCATCTCCGGCAGCATGACCGTGATGATCATTTTGAATCTTTAAGTCGTTTAAATCAAATAATAAGATAGCGAGTGGAACGTTTTGACACGGCATAAGTTCCGATATCATATTATCAAATTGATAACGGTTATAAAGTCCTGTCAAAGCATCGGTCCTGCACCGTTTCTCTAATTCATTTTTTTCAGTTATCGCTTGTTCAACATTACGTATGATTCCTTGGATTGCGACAAGTTCATCATTTTCATAAATCGGAGTTGTATACTCCTCAAACCAGACATATCGTCCATCATTCGTCCGCCACCGTTGTAAAAAGGCGGTATCATAATTTCCCGTACCTGATATCTTTGCAATCAAAATATCAAAGTCATCCGGATGAATACGGTCAAAACAGACAGCCGGATCGGCGTAGCTCGCGTCGACGACGCCATCACCAATATGTTCATCAAGCGACGGGCTGATGTACCGAAAGCGTTGGATTGGTTTCACTTCGTAAACATAAATAACATCTTTCGTATGATGTCCGATCAGTTCAACTGATAATTGAGAAGCTTCATCGGGTTTTTGAAGTTTGGTAAAGATTAATGCCATGATAATACCAATACTCATTCCTAAAACAAGCATGCGGATTCACCTTCTTGTATTCTATATAACCTATATAATACCATGTTTTTTGAATTATTTCACTTTTTTACACGACGATTTTTTAGGTTTCCGTTCTGCTTCCATCCAGAACTGTAATTCCTTTTTTGAACCGGATGAATTGTTCCTGTCTTTTTCGGGTATCGAGTGGATAGGAACTACTTGCAATATACGAGGAATTGAACGGGTTGCGATCTGCTTTAAACAAGAAGCTGCTTCATCCTTTCCGCGTGCATCTACGGACGATCGACTGTCCGAGTTGCAGACAACACTTAAAGGAGAGAATGAAATGGGACATGACCACGGGCACGACCATGCACACACTGGAAACAAACGTGTATTATTGATTGCTTTTTCCATCATCACACTATTTATGATCGTTGAAGTGATTGGCGGATACTTGACGAATAGTTTGGCACTTCTCGCTGACGCCGGACATATGTTAAGTGACTCGGCGTCACTCGCGATTTCGCTCGTCGCGTTTAAGCTCGGGGAACGGGCAGCGAGCGGCAGTAAGACATTCGGTTACAGACGTTTCGAAATCCTGGCTGCCGTCATCAACGGTGTCGCTTTAATCGCGATTTCGCTCTATATCTTTTATGAAGCGATTCGTCGTTTTACAGAGCCGACGTCGATTGCCTCGACAGGGATGCTGATCGTCAGTGTCATCGGTCTTCTCGTCAATCTGCTTGTCGCTTGGATCATGCTACGCGGAGGCGACGTCAAAGAAAACCTGAACATGAAAGGTGCCTATCTCCATGTCTTGAGTGACACACTCGGCTCGATTGGTGCGATTGCAGCAGCCTTGCTCATCATGTTTTTCGGTTGGAACTGGGCCGATCCGCTCGCAAGTATCATCGTAGCGCTGCTCGTCTTACGAAGTGGTTACTTCGTGACGAAATCAGCCGTCAATATTTTGATGGAAGGTGTCCCTGAGAACGTCAATCTCGAAGAAATCACCGCGACGATTCAAGGGACAGAGGGTGTCAACGACGTCCATGACTTACATGTCTGGGCGATCACGAGTGGATTGAATGCCCTGTCGTGTCACGTCGTCACGGACGGGGACATGTCGATTGCTGAAGGGGAGGCGTTACTTCAGGAAATCAAGCATAAGCTTGAAGATCAACATATCCATCATGCGACGATTCAAATCGAGACTGCGAATCACGAGCATAGTGATGCCTTACTTTGTGAACTCGAGGGGCGTGCCGCACCTCATTCGCATCACCATTAATTAAATGGATCAACATCATGCATCGTTCACGACAGCTGTCCTTTTGTTTTAAAGGAGTTGATTAAATAATGGATCATCATTATTCGCCAAGTGAATTTAAAGATAAGATGTATGCCGATTTAAAAGTAACACCGAGCGACTCCGTTATTCTCATGTGTTCAATCTTCATTGCCTCAATCGGTCTGAACATGAACTCCATTCCAATCATCATCGGCGCGATGCTCGTCTCGCCGTTGATGACCCCTATTTTAGGTGTCGGATTTGCATTATCCGTATCCGATTTAACACTCCTCAAACGTGCGACGAAATTATTGATTGTCCAAGTGTCCGTCAGTCTGATTGTGGCAACGTTATACTTTTCCATTTCACCCATCACGTATGCAAGTAATGAGATCATTGCAAGAACGTCACCGACGATTTGGGATGTGGTGATTGCGTTTGCCGGCGGGACGGCAGGCATCATCGGTGCGCGAAAAAAAGTCAGCAATAACATCGTCCCCGGTGTCGCGATTGCGACCGCTTTAATGCCGCCTCTTTGTACGGTCGGCTATTCGATTGCGACGATGAATTTGGACTATTTTTTAGGATCGAGTTATTTATTCGTCATCAATTGCGGCTTCATCACGATTGCGACGTTCATCGGTATTCGGTTCATGGGCATTGCTTCTGCAGTGAATGCTAATAAACGTCAAAACCCTCGCATTAACATTGCACTTGCCGTCCTGTCCATCCTGATTACGATCCCCAGTATTTTTTCTGCCGTGACATTAGTCCAGGAAAGTGTCATCAGTACCGGGATCACGTCGTTAATCGATGAGCAGTTCGCGGAAAACGTGGTGATTGACCAGTCCTATGATGAACAAAAAGAACAATTGACGGTGACGGTCACCGGGAAACGCCTGTCTCAAGAAGAGGTGACGGCAATCGAATCGAGCTTACCGGACTATGGATTAGCGGATACAGACTTGGTAATCAATCAGGTCCCGGACATCAACGCCTTGACGGGCGAACAAGCAGCAGCCGTCCTGAACCGTTATCTCGAAGAACGGTTGCGTCAATCCAGCTGGTTCAGCAACCGGTCATTCAATCTTGATGAACTTCCATTCCAATTAAAGGACTGATTCGATGATTGCCTTTTTCATATTGATGCGAAACATGTTTCATGTCGTCCGAATCCTGTTTCGCCAAGAAGAACAGAAAGCGGTCATGTTTTCCGTCGTCTTCTTACTCGCGGTCGGAATGTTCTTCTATCATAGCGTCGAAAAATTGACGTATCTCGATTCCGTCTACTTAGCGGTCATGACATTGACGACGGTCGGCTATGGTGACGTTCATCCGATCACGCCACTCGGAAAAATCTTTTCGATGGTCTACGTGTTGCTTGGCATCGGGGTCCTCAGTGCCGTCATTGCCAACTTCAATCGGGCGTTAAAAGAATTTCATCAAACGAAACGGAAGCCGAAATGAGGTCTAAAGGAGGAGGGGAATGATGTGAAGTTCAATCTGGTTTTTATCTTCTACAGTTGCTTACTCGGGATTCTCGTCGGTGTAGTCGCGTCACTTTTTTTAGGCGTCGTCAACGCATTGATTCATCTCGTGTGGACGACATTACCGGAAACGTTTGACAGCACCTGGTACCCGCTTTGGATGGGAGCGACGGGTGGGGTGTTGATTGGACTGTTCCAGAAATACATCGGGGATTATCCGAAGACGATGCACGAAACGTTACATGAATTTCAAGAAACCGGACGGGTTACGTATGAAGGGGCGATTATCAAAAACAGTAGCGCGGCATTACTTGTCTTGACGTTCGGGGCAAGTCTTGGTCCGGAAGCGGCGCTCGTCAGTATTTTGGGAGGATTGATGACGTGGATCGGCGACCGGATGACGTGGACGATTCATAAAAAGGAACAATTGCTTGAACTCGGGATCGGGGCGATGTTAGCGACGATATTTTATGCACCATTCGTCGGTGTCAGTGAAGCGATCGAAGAGGGAATCGCAGAACGTCGTTTTCAATCAAAACTGACGAAAGCCCTCTTGTACGGGATTACGACAGCGTGCGGGATTTTAGCGTTTACGTTGTTGAACCGCCTCTTCCCGAGTGCTTCCGTATTCGGTATCAGTACCCCCGAAGTCAATTGGACGCGGGAAGTCCTTTACTTCATAGTCCCGGCAATCCTCATCGGGGCAGGTTTCGGAGCAGTGTTTCTTCTTCTTGGTCGATGGACGGACCAGCTTGCAATCAAATATCCATCACCGCTCGGACTCGCGATCAGCGCCGGACTCGCCATCGGTTTGTTTGGTATCTGGTCACCGTATTTTTTATTTTCCGGTGAACATGAACTATTAGACTTCTCAAAAGAAGCGCTCGATCAATCCATTCTCTTTTTAGTCTTGCTTGCGCTCGGAAAAGCTTTGCTGACGAATATCTGTTTTTCATTCGGATGGCGGGGCGGGAAAATCTTTCCGGCGATTTTCTCGAGTACCTCCATCGGCTTCGCGTTTGCTGTCTTGTTTCCGTATACACCCGGGTTACTCGTCGCCGTCGCCGTTGCTGCGAGCTGTACCGTCATTTTGAAACAACCTTTCGTCACGGCGACGTTGTTATTATTTTTGTTCCCACTTCAATTCTTCCCGTTCATCTTATTCGTCGCAATCTTGATTAAACAAATCTCGATTCGAATCGAAGGAAGTATCAAGTAAACGTCAGACGAGTCATGCGGTCCTTGATTTCTTCAATCAATCTCTTTTCCTGCTCCAGCAACGAATCACGAGCACAGAAAGCACGACGAACACGACCATCCAGGAGACGTGTTTCATGGCAAATGTGGCAACGAGATCCCAGCGTTCCTTTAGATAGTAACCGCTCGTCATGAAAAGCAAGGACCAGACCGTAAAGGACAGTGCCGTTGAAAGTAAAAATGTCGTCAAGCGAATCCGGACCGTCCCGGCACCAAACGCAAAAACCGTTTTCCAGAGCGGGGGCAAGAGCAGGTACCAGCCACCATACTGGCGTAAGTTGTGTTCGGCGCGTTGCAAGCGGTCCGGACGTACGTGAAGCCACTTCGTCAGCACGCGTAGCAGCCGTTCACCGCCGAAGTAGCCGAGACCATACAAAACGAGTTGCGACAGGACGAATCCGATGACGCCCGTCGCGAGCATCACGACGTAGGACAGCTGATTCGTCGCTACTAAAAAGCCGGCATAACTCATGATCAGTTCGGTCGGGATAAAGTGGGCGAACAGGGCGAGAAAGACACCGAGATACCCATAATGGTCCATCCAGATTTGCCAGTTTGTCATGTCATTTCTCCTTTCGAAGTCGTGTAGCGGCAGCCCGCACCAGAAGTTTACCGAATCGTTACACGCCCTTCATAAATGAAACGGTCGACATCTCCGATAGACTCGACGAGGAGATGATACGCCATGAGACCTAGAAAAAGAAAACGATTGCTGAGTGAACAATTGAACGGGTGGTTAATTCCGTTAGTCGGAATCAGCTTACTGACGATTAGTTTACTGAGCGTCTATGAAGTATATCAGACATCGACGAAGTCAGTGACGGAACGGCTCGAACGGGAGTTGACGATGCTCGATACAAGCGTCAAAGCGATTGCGCTGACCTATCCGGAAGCGAATAAAGCGCGGGATCAAGCGGTGAAACGGACGAAAAATCAACAGTTGGCGGATCTTGCGCAAGATGATTATGAAGCTGCGTTCGAAACGTTCCGTACGAAAGATCAGGTTTTCCCGGCAATTGCATTAACGAACACCGAGCAAACCACCGTCCGGCGCGACTTAAACACGAAAACCGTCACGACGGTAACACATGGAGACCGGTTCATCCTGGCAAAAGCGATTCAGGAACTCGATACGATCGTCTTCTTATCGGTCGACCGGGATCAACTGATCGGTCCGGCCAAGGCACTGGCATTCGAACTCGGGACCTTAAGCCTCGCGGTCCTATTTTTCGTCAGTCTGCTGATCCGCTTCCGGATTAAACAACAGCTGGCCCCGTTATCCGTCCTCTCGCTGAAGATTGAAGAGGCCCACGCGAAACGGAACTATCGGCCGCTTTCACTTAAGACCACCACGTTTGAAGTCGAACAGTTAGTGTTCCAGTACAATCAATTGATGAACCAAATCACAAGCTTGACGGATGAACTGGGCAACACGAGTAACCAGCTCAAACGGATGCAACCGGAATTCATGACTCAGCTATCGGCAACCGAGGAGTCGGTGACCGCCATCTCAGAAGTCGCCACTTCCTTGACCACCCATTCACGGGAAGTGGAATCTGTCGTCGAAGAAACGGATCAACTCCTGCACACCTCCTCGTTAGCGTTAGAACGGATGAATCAATCACTACAAGAGAGTCAACGGACGCTCGTCCAGTTCCAGTCGGAGATCGCACAGGAAGAAACCATTCTTGATGCGTTGAAAATCAGAACGCAGACGTTACATACGTCGTCCGACGTCGTCTTGCGGTCACTACACAGCACACGTGAGAAAAATGATTCGATGAACCACTCCATTCAGCAGATTCAACGCGTCGCTGAGGCGACACGACGGTTATCGCTTAATGCCTTGATAGAAGCCTCGCGCGCCGGTGAAGCGGGGCGTGGTTTCGCAATCGTCGCAAAAGAAGTCGAACTGCTATCGCTTGACGTGACGCACTTGATTCGGAGCATCAATCAAGCCAACGACGAATTGACAGCGAGTGTCACGACGATGGAAGGCGATTTAAGCCAGATGACGACCCACATCAATGACACGTTCCAACAGTTAGGTCAAGCGACGGACGGGATGACCCAGCTATTTTCCGGTTCATCCCGGATTGAAGAAGCATTACGACACGTCGAGCTGGAACGCCATGCGGTCAATACGGTGAATCCAGCAGTCGCCTCGCACCTCAAGACCATCCAGCACACCTTACTGACGTTACAAACGTACGGCAAGACGCTGGGTGATCAAATGAATGTGAACATCGCGCGGCAGGAACAGTTAAAACGTCATGGAGATACGATGCATCAACAGGTCCAACTCCTTGAACGAGCGATTGATGCAAGTGACCACACCTTGACTAGACGGTAAACAAAAAACCAAGACACACTCCAACGTAAGCACGGAGTAACTCTTGGTTTATCTCTGTTTCACGTCACAGCGTCAAGCAGCCGCGAAAGCCACGACTCGCATAATAGGAATCCGCTCCATTGTGATAAACGAATACCGTATCATACCGGCGATCGCAATAAAGCGCACCACCTTGGTCACGAATCGATGATGGCGTTGCAATCCAACTTGATGTTTTGAGGTCCATCGGTTCGAGTGCTTGCAGCATTCGGTATTGCGCTTCTGTCAATAAGCTGACCCCCATCTCCGTTGCCAGTTCGAGCGCACTCGTCGCAGGTGGATTTTTTTTACGTTTCTCGCGGGCAGCCTGGTCATAACAGCAACTGCGGCGACCCGTCGGACTTTCCTTGACGCAATCAAAAAAGGTTAAGTCATCGGGTGCGTCCGGGTCCGTGACGAGATCCGGTTCACCACCGGTCTGTTCCATTCGTTTGAGAACCGCTAAGGCATCAGGCTGTTGCTGTAAGCGTCTTTCGACATTAGCCCAGTCGACATTCGGGTGCCGGTGCATCTGTTCCTTGAAGCGGGTTTCGAGTTGTTTCAGTAATGTCTGTTCTTCTTCCGTTGCAGTCATGGGTAATACCTCCATTCTTCATCTACTACTCGTTACAGTCAGTATACCCACTTTCACTGTAAGATATGAAAAATCCGTGTTTCCTGTCACTTCGGAAGGAAACACGGATTTGATTAACAGCTCTCTAGTCATTGCTCCAAATAGCGGTAGAGCGTACTTTTGCTAATCCCCGTTTCCTGACGGATTTCAGCGAGGTTGTACTGTTTGCTTTGATACATTTCGATTGCCCGTTTGACATTGGCATCTGCTTTACGCGGGCGGCCCGTCTGTTTCCCGTCCGCCTTCGCTTTCGTCAACCCTTGTCGTGTCGTCATACTGACGACATCGCTTTGCAGGGCGACAAGATGTTCGACGAGTTCTCGAAACGAGTGCGTGAGCGGTTCGCGGGTATCGATTTGTTCCCGGATCGTCACGAGGTATGCTTGCTTTTGTTCGATTTGTTCAAGCAATTCAATCAAATGGCGCGATGAGTCAGCCAAGACATAAAGTTGCGAGACGACAACCACATCCCCCGTCGCCAGTGAAGCGATTAACTGTTCGAGCGCTTCCCGTCGTTTGGACGAAGCGTGTTCTTCGATGACTTGGCGTTCGGGTTTGAAGGCTTGAACGGCTTCCATTTGAAGGATACATTCCGGATCTTCATAAAACGGACGCATATAACTGATAATCATAAAATTCTCCTCACATCGTACACTAGTCGTAAAATCAATCGTCCCAAAACAGTTCCATTATGATACTTTAAGTGGTACGCTTAACGGACATTCAACGAAACCACCCATTCGGGTCATCCTTAGTATACGGGAAACCCTGTAGGGGTGAAAGGAAAGGTGGAACGAAATTGATGAATTTGACACTCCGGGAACAGTGGTTCTCAAACATCCGCGGTGATATTTTAGCGGGAATCGTCGTCGCCCTCGCATTGATTCCGGAAGCGATCGCCTTCTCGATCATTGCCGGTGTCGATCCGATGGTTGGCTTGTATGCCTCGTTCTGTATCGCCGTCATCATCGCTTTCGTCGGCGGACGTCCGGGAATGATATCGGCAGCGACCGGTGCGATGGCACTCCTGATGGTCCCGCTCGTCAAGGAACACGGACTGGATTATCTATTAGCGGCAACGATTTTAACCGGTGTCATTCAACTCGTATTCGGTATCTTGAAGGTTGCCCGCTTCATGCGGTTCATCCCGAGAGCCGTCATGATTGGTTTCGTCAACGCACTGGCAATCTTGATTTTTATGGCACAAGTCCCGCACTTCGTCGGGATTTCAACGTTGACGTATGTCATTGTCGGCATCACACTCGCCATCATCTATTTGTTGCCGCGCTTGTTCAACGCGGTTCCGGCACCGCTCGTTGCCATCATCGTCTTGACGGGACTGACGATTTACTTCGGCTTCGACTTACGGACGGTCGGAGATCTTGGAACGATTGAGCGGTCATTGCCATCGTTCTTCTTACCGGACGTCCCGCTCACATTCGAGACGCTCGGCATCATCTTCCCGTACGCACTCGCCTTGTCGATCGTCGGATTGCTCGAATCGTTGCTGACAGCAACGATTGTCGACGACATGACGGGAACGGAGAGCGAAAAGAACCGCGAAGCACGGGGGCAGGGGATCGCGAACTTCGTCACCGGTTTTTTCGGAGGGATGGCTGGATGTGCGATGATCGGACAATCCGTCATCAACGTTAAATCCGGGGGACGTGGTCGACTTTCGACGCTCGTCGCGGGACTGTTCTTAATGTTCTTAATCATCGTCCTCGGCAACTGGGTCATTCAAATTCCGATGCCGGTTCTTGTCGGGATTATGATCATGGTTTCAATCGGAACATTTGATTGGTCGTCCTTCACCTATATCCGAAAGGCGCCGAAAGCCGATGCAATCGTTATGTTGACGACGGTCATCACGGTCGTCGCAACACATGATTTATCAATCGGAGTCATCACTGGAGTCATCTTGAGCGCCTTGTTCTTTGTCGCGAAAGTCTCAAAAATCAACGTCGTCAAACGACAGGAGAAGGATCAGACGATTTATACCGTCCAGGGACCACTCTTCTTCGCTTCCGTCGATCACTTCATCGCATCTTTTGATTATGAGGTCCACGATACTGTGATCATCATTGATTTCTCATCGACACAAATCTGGGATGATTCAGGAGTCGGTGCCATCGACAAGGTAATGTTACGCTTGATGTCGAATCAGAATAGTATCACGATCCTTGGATTGAATCCGGAAAGTAAACGTCTCGTCGATCGCTTGGCGATTCATAACCGACCGGATTCGAAGTCCTCACCCCATTAACCTGAAGGAGTGATTTGTATGTACAATCATATTCTATTAGCCGTCGACGGTTCTGACCATTCTGTCCGTGCAGCGGAAGAGGCGATTAAACTCGCACGCTTGAACGAATCGAGCAAGATTGAGGTCGTCTTCGTCGCGGACTTCGCGAAAGCACGCGAAGAAGTCTTGCATTCGGAGGGGAGCGGAGCGCTAGAAGTCGCACGGCGACGAAAGCTCGGACCGGTCGAAGAAAAGCTCGAAGCGGCAGGGGTGTCCTATTACGTTACAATCCTCCGCGGGGAACCGGGGCCGGCCATTGTCGAGCATGCGAATCAACAGCCGACGGATATGACGATCATCGGTAGCCGCGGGTTGAACTCGCTTCAGGAAATGGTCCTCGGCAGCGTCAGCCATAAAGTCGCGAAACGCGTTAAAAGCCCCGTCATGATCGTCAAATGACCGGACGAGGGGATATTCTCTATACAAAAAACAGACCACTTTGTTGCCGTTGCACACAAAGTGGTCTGTTTTTTGATTTTAAAGGCGCATGCCCGGAGACAGTTTGACGACGCGGTAAAGTATGAAGGCACCGACCAACAGAATCGGATACGTCGTCTCGATGTGTTTGACGAATACAATGAGAATCGGGACGGCAATCAATAGGCCGAGCAGGACATAACTGATTTTGAGTAATCTGCGCTCTTGTTGCCGCAACACGGGGAACCAACCTTCAAACAGCAGCAAAAGCAGTTGTCCGCCGTCGAGCATGATCAGCGGAAGACAGTTCGTCAATCCGAGAAAGAGACTCGTCGCAGCGAGTAACTGAAGCAGGACCGTCACGGTGTAAGGACCGTCCGGCAAAAGAGACGGCAGACTATCAAACAGGAAGTGAACCGGATACGTGACCCACGGTGTTATCAGGTGATACCACCCGGCCACTAGAGATTGTGCCGGATTCATGATTTGCAGGACCGAGAGACAAGCAAGCGGGACGAGGACGATGCTCATGATTAGTCCCGAAGCGACAAAGACGATCCGTCTACCGCGAGTGACAGCAGCGTCAGCCGGTAAGACATAACCTCCGAGTAACAGCAAACAAAGCTGGTAGGTGACTCCACGGTATGTCGCCCGCGCGAGAACGGGACCGAACCCAACTGACAGGGTGCGGACCTGTATCCGGACGAGCTTGGCACCTGCGACGTGTCCGAGTTCATGGAGGAGCGTCGCCAGCAAAAAAGTCCCCAATAATACGAAATACGACATGATCTGCTCCTTTTAACGCGTTAATTGTTCTTGAAAGATGAGACGAAACTTCGGACGAACGTCGATTTCGATGGTTTGGACGACTTCGTCTTGTTCCAAGGTCAGTAAAATCCGTGCAGCCTCCCGGTCGTCTTGAATGATTTCAAATGACGAAAGGGCCTCTAAGTACATACTCGACAGCAGTCGACCGTCGGAACGCTGATTGACTTGAAGGAAAAACTGACCGCTTGCCGGTGTCAGGCGAACGATGAACTGTTCGACGGCATTTTGAAAGCGGTACGTCGATTCGTCGTAATAGAAGAGTGGAACCGGTTCACCCGGGTTTACTGAAAATAAGGACAACAGGTCTAGTTCTTCAGGAAACGACTTCACGAAAATCCACTCTTTTGGTAAAATGAACTGACTTTCATATCATACAGTATTTTACAAAAGAGGGTACAGTGAAATTGGAAGCAATCGTAACAAAGGAGGACAACACGTGGGATACATAACAGAATTAAGAAAATTCATCGGCAGTCGACCGATCATCAGCGTCGGTGCGACAATCCTCGTCATCAATGAACAAGGACAACTTTTGTTCCAACACCGTTCCGATACAAACGATT
This sequence comes from Exiguobacterium sp. s80, assembly GCF_018618725.1. Classification (NCBI taxonomy): domain Bacteria; kingdom Bacillati; phylum Bacillota; class Bacilli; order Caryophanales; genus Exiguobacterium; species Exiguobacterium sp. s80. The sequence continues at coordinate 807,643 of NZ_JACSMP010000001.1, forward strand.
GGGGATTACCGGGCGGCTCGATGGAACTCGGGGAAACATTAGAAGAAGTCGCAATCCGGGAATTATATGAAGAAACGGGACTTGTGACGGACAAGGTCAAACTCATTGGTGTCTTTTCCGGACCACGCTACCAGTTCACATATCCGAACGGAGACGAGACGGATAGTGTGATCAACCTGTTCCACGCGCACGAAGTCACGGGGACATTACAAATCAATGATGACGAAAGTTTTGACTTGGCATACTTCAGTCAAGATGCGCTCCCGGAAAAAATCGAAAAACGGGCACATGCCTTACTGGAGGAGTTAGGTACCACGATTTGGGCATTACGTAACTCCTTTGAAGTAAAGAATTAAACCAAGCATGACAGAAAAAGCGCCCGACGTCCTTTTGAACAGGACATCGGGCGTTATCTGTTACTTCGAGACAACTGAAATGCGCTCTTTATCATGGCGATTGTGTTCGACCTCATCCGCAATGGCGACGGCATAATCGGCGTAACTGATGTAACTGTCACCTGCTGCATTAACGGTCAAGACGTCTGAAGCGAGTTGGTACGTTCCTGTCCGTTCACCTTCCGGATCGAAGAAGGCTGCCGGACTGACGAACGTCCAATGTAAATCGGTCGTCTGTTCCAAATCAATCAGGTTAAGCGTCTGACTTTTCGCCGTCGGAAGGTATGCTTCCGGGAAATCCGGTGTATCTGCCAAACGTGTCGTTTGTTCCTGGTCGACGAACAGGCTGCCGGCGCCACCGACGACGATTAAACGCGTTGCCGTTCCGGACAATGCCTCCATCAAATGGCGACCGAGTTCGACGTGCTGCAGTTCATCTCCAGGCGCCGCGCCAAAGGCATTGATGACGACATCGAATCCCGACAGGTCGTCCTTCGTCAATGCAAACGCGTCTTTTTCGAGGACAGCATCGTGCGTCGTCCGGGTTACATTTCGGACAATGGCCGTCAAGGCATGACCTCTTTCTGCTAATTCTTTTAAAATGGTTCGTCCTGCTTTCCCACTTGCACCGATGATCGCAACTTTCATCTAACATCTCCTCCTTTTAAGTTTATGTAGCATGATACTTGTAATCATTTTAGTTACAAAAATTTATTCTGTCAAGGAAATTGACAAAAAAACATCCCCTCACTAAACTGAAGATATTGGTGGTGAAAACAATGATCAATAGTCGACTAGCGGTCGCAGTGCATATACTCGCTTTAATCAGTTCAAGTGAAGAACAACCGATGTCTTCCGAAATCATTGCCGGGAGTGTCAATACGAACCCTGTCGTCATCCGTCGCCTGACCGGTCTCCTGCGAAAAGCAGGACTGCTCAAGACACAGGCGGGACGGACCGGTGCAATCCTGACACTAAAGCCGGAAGACATCACATTGCTGATGGTCTATCGTGCTGTTGAGCCGAAAGAAGACTTATTCATGATGCATGAGTCCCCGAATCCGAATTGTCCGATCGGCCGCGAGATTCAAGGCGCGCTCGAGACGACGTTCAGCCGGGCTCAACAGGCGTTAGAAGCAGAACTCGCAGCAGAAACGTTAGCTGATGTCGTCCATCGTCTCATTCCGAGATGATGGTGGTCGTGTCTAGATTTGTAAACGGATTCAAAGGAGGATAAACGATGCGCTTAGTCAGTTACTCTGCTGTGAGTGTCCTTTTATCGTTTTTATGTTTTACGGGTTATGCGCTGTTAAACAACTTAGAAAATGAATTTCTTTATCAATTTGGAACGTTTGCCGTGACACTTTTTTCATTTTTGTTCGGGATTCCCATGTTATGGATTGCCGGGCGGTACCCTTTACCGTTACGTCTCCTGATTTATCTGACGACGTTGACCTTCGCCATTCTCTTGTTTATCGGTGGTTATCAAGCGTTTGGTCAATCATCCATCGATATCCAACTGAACGTGCTCGGAATCGTTCGCTTTGCCGTCATCGCCTGTCTGTTTTATGTGATTCCGTATGAAGTCTGTGCAAAACGGGTTAAACGTCCCTCTGTCTCGACGTAAAACGATCTTTTTTTAAAGGTCGTTTTTGTTTTGCAGGAATTTCCAAATATATCACGAATTCCATTCAGGACAAGATGAATTTAAGGAGGAAATCAGATGAAGGATACATTTCAGTGTCAGGACATCGGTAAATCATTTTCAGGGGACGGTATCGAAACGAAGGCACTTGACGCCGTCAATCTGACGCTCGACGCAGGTGATTTCATCTCAATCATCGGACCGTCTGGATCAGGAAAATCGACATTGCTTAGTCTGATCGGGACACTCGACCGTCCGACGACGGGGCAACTGCTGTACGGTGACCAACCGATCAATCAGTTGAAGAGCAAAGAACTGTCTGATTTCCGGTTCGAGAACGTCGGATTTATCTTCCAACAGTTTCATTTGATTCCGACGTTGACGGCACTTGAAAATGTGATGGCTCCATTGTTCGGACGCAAAGTTTCCTATGATAAGAAGGAGCGGGCACTTGCCTTACTCGACCAAGTCGGTCTTGCAGAAAAAGCCAGCTCGTTGCCGTCCCAGCTCTCCGGCGGACAACAGCAGCGTGTCGCCGTCGCCCGGGCACTCGTCCATGAGCCGAAGTGGCTCCTCGCGGATGAACCGACGGGGAACCTCGATACGGAAACCGGGGAAATCATCTTTCAACTTTTAAAACGGTTGAACGCTGAAAAAGGATGTGGCGTCTTATTTGTCACCCATGACCCGGAGCTTGCTGACCGCGCCAATCGAAAAATCGAGATGAAGGACGGACTCGTCATCGCGGACTCGCGACTCGTCACGGTCTGACGGAGCACCGATTTTGTTTTCGGACGGCTGACCCTTTACACTTATCAGTAAAGGAGGCGACGCACGATGCGACTTGGCATACTCGATCAAGTCCCGCTCCACGAAGGGGATACGATCGAACACACGATGATGCGAACAAAACGACTCGTCGAAGCAGCAGAACAGCTTGGTTATGAGCGCTACTGGTTCGCCGAACACCATAATACGAATGGTTTACTTAGCGCGGCGCCTGAATTATTCATTGCCCGGATGGGGAGTGAGACAAAAACGATTAAGCTCGGGACAGGCGGCGTCCTGTTGCCGCAGTACCGCCCATTAAAAGTCGCGGAAAACTTTTCGACGCTCGAAGCCTTTTATCCGGGACGGATCGAACTCGGAATCGGCAGTTCACCAGGCGGGAGCGAGCGGACACGAAGTGCCTTGACGGACGGGGAAGCGAATAAGTATTCTGAGTTCCCACGCTTGATGGATGAATTGTCCGGTTTTTTAACTGATTCGTTGTCCGCAAAGCATCCGTTTCGGATCGTCAAGTCGACGCCGCGCCTCACGCAAACGGCTCCCCTCTATTTGCTCGGTCTGTCACCGAACAGTGCAAGGCTCGCGGCAGAGCGGGGGATGGGGCTTGTCTTCGGTCATTTCATCAATCCGGACCGCTGGGAAGAGACATTACGGACATACCGCGAGCAGTTCATTCCGAGTGCGCAGTTCAAGGAGCCGACGGTCATCGTCTGTGTGTTTGCGATCTGTGCCGAAACGACAACAGAAGCAGAACAGTTGGCGACGACACAAGATGCTTGGATTCAAGGGATCCGGCTCGGAAACTCGATCGTCCCGTCGTTTGATACCGTCGGGACGAAGGACTGGAACCCGGAACAATTAAAACGGATCCAACATGACCGGCGCCGGACTATCGTCGGGACGGCGACGGAAGTCGAAGCAGCACTCGAACAGTTGGCAACCCGGTACGGGACGAATCAATTTTTGTTAATCAACAATGCTTACGACCAAGACAAACGGCTCGAATCGTACCGGTTGATCGCCGAACAGATGATACAGCACTAAAAAACGGCCGACGATGTGTCGGCCGTTCTTGTATACTCCTTATTTTTGTGATGTCGGACGGATCAGGATTTCATTGATCGAAACATCATCCGGTTCACTGACCGCATAGTTGATTGCCCGAGCAATCGCGTCGGCATCAATCGCCTGCATGTTGCCGATTCCTTGTTTGATGTCTTCATCCGTGATGTGGTCTTTTAACTCCGTATCGACGGCTCCCGGTGAAATGATTGTCGCGCGAATGTTATTGTCGACTGATTCTTCCTTCCGGAGACCTTCCGTAATCGCACGAACGGCAAACTTCGTTCCGCTGTAGACAGCGCTTGACGGCATGACTTCGTGACCTGCGACGGACGAGATGTTGATGATATGCCCTGATTTTTGTTTTCGCATGTACGGAAGGACAGCCCCGATTCCGTAAAGAACCCCTTTGATGTTGACGTCAACCATCGTATCCCATTCATCCTGCTTGTTTTTATGGAGTTGCGACAACGGCATCAGACCGGCATTGTTGACGAGGACGTCGACTGATCCGTACGTCTCCTGTGCCAGTTTCGCGAGTTGTTCGAGTTGCTCCGTCTTTGTCACGTCCGTCACTTGATAGACCGCTTGACCACCGAGCTGCTCGATTTCTTCTTTTAATGCTTGCAACCGCTCTTCACGACGTGCTGCGAGGACAAGTTTTGCACCATTCTTCGCAAGTAACTTCGCTGTGGCTTCCCCGATACCACTTGATGCACCTGTAATGATGACGACTTTGTTTTCAGCCATGATTGATAACCTCCTGTAGTAGTTGCTTCACTGATTTATGCTCACTGTTGAGTTATTGCCTGTTTTGCTGCAGGACAAACCTTCGGATGACACTTATGAAAAAAAGGAGCTGGTTCGTATGAAACGACGGACGATTCGTTTAATCGTCATCTTACTTGTGATTGGATTGATTTTCATCATCGAACCATTCCGAAATCAACCGCCGCTTCCTGACGTGTCGGTCGGAAACCAAACGATCCCGACGCAGCAAGGGTCCTATTGCTGGCATGGTCTCATACGGGGACAATGTGTCGACTATATCTACACGAACCCGCTCGAAATGACAGAAAAATTGAAGCCGACCGTGGTCCGACCGGAGTCACCGATTACGATTGCCTTTCATGACGGCCCTGCGCCGGACGATTTAAAAATCGAACAGTGGCAAGATGCAGGGACAAGACAGACGGTTCCGCTGCAAGGCGAACAACTCAAAGCACCTGATGTGCGCGGAATCTATGTGTATCATGTCCTTGCTGATTGGGAGCAAGGGGACGGGAACTCGGCTTTCGTGATTGAAGTGAAATGACACGTCGAAACGGGTAAAGACGAGTAAGGTCGTCGTGTTTAAGCAGAGAGGATGAAAAAACATGAGACTCGAAAACAAAGTGGCCATCGTGACCGGGGCGGCGTCCGGAATGGGCAAGAGCATCGCGGAGCGGTTTGCAGCAGAAGGAGCACGTGTCATCGTGTCTGACATTCAGCTGGACGGGGCAAACGCAGTAGTCGCGGCGATTGAAGCAGCCGGTGGGACGGCGACCGCCATCAAAACGGATGTCACGTCTGCTGAAGCGATCAAACAACTGTTTGACGAGACGTTAACGGCTTACGGACAACTTGATATCCTTGTCAACAATGCCGGAATCATGGACGGGATGGAAGGGGTCGACGAGCTGACCGATGAACGCTGGGACCGCGTTCTCGCCATCAATACGACGGCCGTCATGCGGACGATACGGCTCGCGATTCCCTTATTTCGTGCACAAGGTTCCGGAAACATCATCAACAACATCTCAATCGGTGGACTAAACGGAGCGCGTGCCGGTGCTGCGTACGCCGCCTCCAAACACGCCGTTGTCGGTCTGACAAAAAACACGGCGTTCATGTATGCACAAGAAGGGATTCGCTGTAACGGAATCGCGCCCGGTGCCGTCGAGACGAACATCGGACAATCGATGACGAACATCAGTGAGTTCGGGATGGGACGGACGATGCTCGGGATGGGCTTGAACCCCAGAACCGGACAACCTGACGAAATCGCACAGCTCGCTTTGTTTCTTGCATCAGACGACGCGAGTTTCATCAATGGGGCAATCGTCGTTGCAGACGGGGGATGGAGTGCCTATTAGGCTGATAAGACGAGAGCATATACTATAATAGGGCAATAGGCTGTAGCGTAATCAAGATGACGGACATCCCCGTCATCTTTTAATTTGTCCGAAAGCAAATAACGCTTGTTCAGTCCGATTTTTTAATAAAATACATAAGAAAAACGAATCTCACTGTTAACGATCAACAGTAAAAATCCGTTCGCGGACAGTCGTTGTTTTCAATTGTTTCCGGGCATCAATCGAGTCACGGATATGTATAATGTATTGTCGTCCTTTCCGATACCCAGAGCGAGGCGGTTTAATCCGCAACTCTTTCCCATCGATGACAACGAGTTCATTTTGCATCCGTTCCCCCGTCGAATCCGTGACGGTAACGGTTCGGTTCGAAACTTGATCAGCGCGGAGTCCATGTGAAAATTCAATAGCGAATGTATGATACGTCGAAATCGAACGTGTCCGTGATTTGAAGTGCGGGTCGTCTGTTCGTGCTTCAAGGGAACAGTAACACCCTGTGAAGACTAAACAAACAGTCAGGATAATGGAAAATAACGGTTTCAAAACAAGGCTCCTTTCGTCATTTACTTCATTTTAATACAAAATATGGTAGTATTCAATCCGTCTCAGGACGGAATACTAAAATTTTTTCTTCAAGGAAGGTGGAGTGGGGTGGTATACTCGAAAGCGAGAGAAAGGCAGTGAGAGCGTATGACAGAAAGCATGAGAGAAATTATCGTCTCCATCCGGACAAGTTATGATTTTAAAGCAGACCAGGGACGTGCCGTCCGCGTCGTCGAGTTTCACGGGCGTCGGACGACGACGATCGACACCATCAAACAATCGACACCGAAGCGGATGATTTTGCTCGAGATGATTCGGGCCGTCAATTCATTTAAAGAACCATTCCATATCATTTTTAATGTCGAATGTAATTTCGGCTTTAAATATTTGAATGATGAACGCAAGTGGGAAAACCGCGATCTTGGTGATACGTTTAACGAAGCGATCAAGCAAGGTGGACACACGATTGAATTACGTGACAGCTCTTTTTACGAAGGTGGAAAAGACCTGCAAAAATGGTTACTCAACATCTTAAAGAAAGCAGACTGAGTCGGTCTGAAGGGGGGGTTCTATCGTTACCGATAGGATTCCTTTTTTCTTTAGGACTCCCGTGACTTACTAATATGTGGTAAATTTGTTGGAAGAAAGATTCTTTTTAAGAGGAGGTACGCTCTTGAATCATGTATTGCGTCGGTCGATCCCTGTCGTCGTCAGCTCCTCGATCCTCTATTTGATTGTCTCGAGTCTCGTCTTGAGCGGCTATTTCCGAATCGCCGTCGCCGATCCGTTCAGTTTGCTGTTTTACTTGGGAATTTTGCTGTCGGCCTGTTCGATCGTACTACTCAGTCAAATGCGACACGTGTATACCGGCATCCTGCAAATCGTGTTAGTGTGTCTGCTGCTTACGATGACCGGACTCATGACGGTGATGTATGGACTGGAAATCATCTTGAACTGACTTAAAACTTACATGAAGAGGTGTGTACAGATGAACAAAGAAGACCATCAACTTGCGAGAAAACTTTTAACGACCTACTTAACCGGAACCCAACTCGCGACGATTCACTTGGCTAGTTTCGTCAGCCTGGATTTCATTAATCTCTACGATACGATGAACCCGGAAATTTCGTTACGGATTGAAACCGATCGCCTCTATTACGGGGACGTCGAATCGTCAAAAGACTGGGTCGTCCGCCATATGACGAAAGAAGAGATGTTGCATCTGATTGTGACTTTACATACAGAACGGATTACCGGTGTACGCATCGGAAAAACGATTCCGCACCTTTTTCTGACGTTCAGTTCCGGGAAGACACTCGTCGTCAACGGCTCGGATACGTATTACGAATCCTGGACGGTCGATTTACGGTTGAACGCCGAAGCGACGGCCTCAATCGTCGCTGTACCGGGAGATGAAGTGGCCGTTTTCTCCAGTGATAACGCCTTATTCCAAGATCAAGATCGAGTCATGGATTGATATGAATCCAGAAATTCTTACACTTACGAATGAACTGGTGGCTGAACGATTCCCTGAATCCTTAGCTGCAATGATTGCCGGCAGTCATGTCCGCGGACGGGCGACAACAACGTCTGACATCGACCTGATTGTCCTCATGCCAACAGGATCACGCACCTACCGGGAGTCGTTTCTGTATGAAGGACACCCCGTCGAAGCATTCATTTATACGGAAGCGACGATTGGTGATTTTTTCGACGCTGACCGTGCGCGTCGTCGTCCGTCGCTGCAACGGATGGTAGCGGAAGCGGTGCCGGTCCGGGTGCATCCACTCGTCGACCGGTTGAAAACGGAAGCGTCGCGCCAATTGCTTGCTGGACCAACGCGATGGACGGTTGAACAATTAAATCAGAATCGCTATTTTTTGACGGATCTGCTCGATGACTTCATCGGGGTAGAGGATCGGACGGAAGGACTCGCCATCGCAACACGTCTTTTCGATCAAGCAGCTGCCTTTCACTTAACGGCATCCGGACGCTGGCTCGGTCAAGGAAAATGGTTGCCGCGTGAACTCGCCGCCCTCAGTCAAGCAGATGCTGACCGATTCACGGATGCTTTCGAACGTTATTTCCGTCATGATGAGAAACAACCGGTCATTCAGTTGATCGAGACGTGGCTAACACAACATGGCGGACGACACTTTGATGGATTTTCCATCGGGACATAAGACCTGCTCTTGTTGCGACGAGCAGGTCTTTGTTATGCTAAAGAACTAGACGAAACCATCAATCGGTTGAACGGACCGTCGCTTACACAAGGAGAGAATCGCATGAAGAAACAACTTGTATGGCTCATCAGCAGTTTCCTCGTCGGGATCGGTTGTTTCTTATTTTTACAACACGACAACCATTCCGCTGCGTTCCAGGATTCGGCCCCAGAACTGACACCGCAAGCGGTCGTCGCGAGTTTCAACAAAGATCCGACCATTCAGCTTACGACGAAAGAGGTCTACTGGACAGAAACATTAAGCGACACGCAAGCGATCGCTTATGCAGAGACGCAGACGACGCGCTATTTGATTGTGTTACGGCGCAACGAGGCAACGTACGCCGTCACCCACGTCACACGCCGTACCGTACACGACGGACAAGAGTGGGCGGAAGCGGATGTCATCGAAACGGACGCCGGCCGCTTCTTGATTGTTATCGGTGAAAATCACCGTCGCCTGATTGATCATTTGACGATCGCGCCTTATAAGGTCTCGTTGACGAACGGCGCAGAAGAGACCCGTGCCATCGAAGCGATGACGCGTACATTTGACGTCGCAACGAAGGAACGGTTCCATACGGTGCAAAAGCTCCCGCAAGCTTTTTCGAAATCACTGTTCTTTGATCTCCACGCGGTCGACGCCTCAGGCGCAGAACGGTTCCGCTTCCTGTCGAACAGCATCGACTGAAGCATCAAGAGTGGGCACTCGTCTTCTCGTTCGGTATACTAGTTGCAGTGAACAAGGGAGGAATCGGTATGTGGATTGTAATGAATCAACTACGCGTTGTCAAAGGGAAGTCCGATCAAGTTGCGGCGCGCTTTAAGACGACAAAAGGGATTGAGCAGATGGAAGGATTCATCCGGATGCAAGTGCTCGTCGATATTAGTCAGGACGAACATGATGTCGTGACAATTATGACGACATGGGGAAAACAAGCAGATTTCCACGCCTGGCAAGCGAGCCAGGCGTATAAAGGCGTCCATAAAAAACGCGACGCGGGGACTTCTGAAGTCAAACCGCTCGTCCTGTCGAATGCCGTGACGGAATATGCCGTCGTCGCCGATCATCCGCATCTCTAAAAAATGCCTGACACCTGTTCTTCGGATGTCAGGCATTTCAGCGTGTAGACAAACTAGATGGAAGGTCACTTGAATGTGATCTCCCATCTTTTTTTGCTCTCTCTTTCCTCCCTAATCGTCTTCCTGTGGCAAACATCGCGCCGCTTCGCTTCGCTGCAGGGTCGCTCCTGTTTGCTTTCTACTAGGAAGCGATTAGATCGGAAATCGAGGCTTTTTTAGCTTTCTTTCATATTATAAAGTAAAAGAAATATACCACGAAGGAGGGTTTCCCATGATGGGAAAACGAAATCAACCCCATCGTTCTGAAAACATCACGGTCACACTCGAACAATTGGTTCCTGCGGACCACTTGGTCCGCAAGGTCGATCAGGTGATGGACTTTCAATTCATCTATCCATTTGTATCATGAGTGTGTTCCTGTATCTTCTACAAAAATATGTAAAGCCACTGAAGACGATTCTATCTTCAAATCCCTTGATGGTCTTTGCGGCAATAGGAAGAAAAAACCGTTCATTTTAGTCAATCTTTCGTTTTTAAATAAAACATAAAAAAAGTGGTGTTTTCGAAATCGAGAACATCACTTTTTTATTAGAATGAAACAAGAAAAAGAAAGTCATCAATATTTAAGGTTTTATAAACAACAAAATCAATTATGAATCAGTATAAAACTTATTTATTTTATTTGAAACGCTATACATCGTGTTGTTCAAAATGTTCAATCACTCGATGGAAATAAATATTCACCTGACAAAAGTAAGATAAAAGGCTTAATTTTTAAAAGGTGGACAGTAAATCTATTTGATATAAGTAAAACTATCTGTAACTCTCAAAAGCTCTTGAGAGAAAATTAAAGGATTTAAGCACTACACAATTTGTTAAATCCGAAATGTAAGTCAATATTTTCAAGTTGTAATTTTAATTGATAAATATTAGTTTTTTTATTTTTTTATAAAATAATTATGTTCAAATTAATGTTTTATTGAAAAATAAATTTTAAATATTTTCATAAAGGAAATTTAAGTAATAAAATTCTTTTAAATGATAAAATAAATATTATTAATGTAAAGTAATATCAGTAAAATATGTGGTATATTTTCATGGAATTACCAATAAAATTTTAGTGGGAAAAAGAACAATGAAAGTACAAAAGAAATTAGTAAACACAGGAATGGCTTTAGCACTAGGACTTGGTGTCCTAGGAACATCGTCAGTTGCATTGGCTTCTAATGATAACGTTGGGTATAGCTTTACTTTAAAAGCCAATTATGGTAATACTTACAGTAGCGAGCGATACCGTCAAACGGAAAACACAGCTAACAAATGGAAAGTCAATATGAGTTATACTTCTGAAGGAACAGGAAAAATCGCTACATACTGGTTGGATAAATCAGGAACACAAGTTTCTAATACAGTTGATGTTAAACAAGGCGGAGGCAGTTATTATCGATCTGCATACCAAACAGCGAGTAAATCGTATGTACGTTTAGCAGCAGAAAATAATAACTATACTTCTAACACTTATACTGTAAGTGGTTACTGGGACGAAGAAACTGATTAATTTTTAAAGATGATGAATAAATCAAACACTATCATGTGTTTGATTTATTCATTTTTTAAAGTGAAAGAAGGGACGATGGTTTTATGATTAAAAGTCAATTGTTGAATCTGTATAAAAATCGTATGAGTAGAATCTTATTCTTGATCATTGTATGCATTCCAATGGTTGAAATCTTTTTATTGACGAGACAACAACAGTTGTCGGATGAAGTTTATCAGCCTGTATTTGCTTCTTTTTTAACTGGGTCAAGTATTGGTCATGCACCTCAAATTATTTTATTATGGTTTTTGCCTATTTACTTACTGTTATTAGGTGGAGACAATGCGATTCAAGACTATAAAACAGGATATCGAAAAATACTGATTAGTAAAATTGGTCGAAAAGCTTACTTTGCTCAAAAATTATTTATTTCTTTTGTAACTTCTTTCTGTACGATTTTGACTTCTTTAATGCTGAATTTGGTGTTAGTACATATTGTTTTTTGGGGTGGCACATTATCGGGCGGTAAAACTGAACTCAAGTTTGATGACAATCCGCTGTTTAATTTTAGTATCGCTAACCCATTAACCACAGCTCTTTTATACATTTTCTTCTTTTCACTCATTGCAGGATTAGTAGGAATGCTTGGAACGAGTATTAGTTTGTTTTTCTTGGATAAAAAAATAGCATACGCTGCAACATTCTTTGTCTGGTTCTTACTCGTTTTAAAGAAAGACTCTATCTTATTGTTGCTTCAACCCTTTACTGAGTATGGATTTGCTGACTTGACGAATATCTTTTTCCTGTCTTTATTAGTTTTATGTCTGTTCCCGCTGACTATTTATGTGTATGGAGTAAAATTCAATGAAGACTAAAAAAATCAGTGCAGTAGTGGGTGTGGTCCTGTTTTTAATCTTTATTTGGAATACTCAAACGAAGGCTAGTTTAAGTAACCCCTATTTAAAGACAGGTGACCTTACATATGACGATATCTTATTAATTGCCAACAACAGTGCTTTCGAATTTAGTTCGATCCAAGCATATTCCTTATTCTATGTAGCACCGTTTTTGATATTACTGAATAGTTTCTTTTCGCGAGAAGCTAAATGGTCTATTACACGGTTCAAGTCTCGTCAACAATACTTCTTCCTAAGAGTTAGACAGATTTTGCTCACTGCGTTTCTCTTTTCACTTACGCACTCCGTGATCAATTTAGGAATGTCCTATCAACATTTTCCGAGTGAAGTCTTAGAAAGTAATCATTTTTTGAAGATTGTCTTTTTAAACACGATCAGTCTTTTCTTATTCTATAGCTTCGTGGGGATTCTGTATGAATTGGTAAAAGATCTTGTAAATTCCTCGACCAAGTCCTTCTTCATCGTAGTCTTTACTATTGGTCTGCTTTTCTTTATGGAAAAATTATTGTTAAGTCAAATATGGGGTCCGCTAAAAGATTTATCAATGTACAACAAAATGCTTGAGGGAGAATGGGGCGTCTTAGATATTGCGCTTATCTTTATCCGACAATTTTTCTTTGCTGCATTTGCCTCTAGTCTCGGTCTTGCTGCCTTTGTTAGAAAGGATATGTACAAATAATGATAAAAAACAAACGTTTATTTGTATTAGTACTTCTTTCGATTATTGTTCAAATGATCTTCTTAAATTTTTCGAGCTTAGAGATGTCCCGATTTCCTTTCTTGGATGGGGTACCATTGACATCGAGTAGAATGTTGACGTACCAGTACTTACTCTATTGGTACTTCCCGGTAATCGTCATGAGTTTCTATTTTTCAGGAAACCTAAGAGAAGCAATTCGATTTAAAGGAATCCCCTATATTACTAGAAGATATAGCAAGAATATGTTCATGATGAAGCAATTCCTGTCCATGTTCTTGTCTTTAGTATTCTTTATCTCTTTTCAATTTCTTATATTTCGATTGTTTAAAGTCAATACTTATGATTTATCGGTCGATACATATACGTATATGATGGTAATCTATGTTGGCAGCTTAGTCGTAATGTTTTCGATACAAATGTACATGGAGCTTTTGTTTAAATCGGAAATCGCTCAGCTCATCGTAAGCATTTATATTCTTGTTCCAACCTTACTGAGCGCCGAGTTTCAAAAGACAGCTATGCTTTCAAACTATTTCTTTTTATCGAACTATGCAATGGGGTTGCGCAACGGTTTAAATGACTGGGATTTCCTCTCGAGTAACATCGTCAATAGTTCATATGGAATGATTGGTATCATGTTACTAGAAATTTTATTGGTATGGCTGTCAATTCAACGATTTAAAAAATTAGACATAATGTAGGTGAAGATAATGATTAAAGTAGAGAATGTAAGTAAAGAGATAAAAAGAAAAGCTGTCTTGAAAGACATCACTGTTGAATTTTTACCAGGTCAAATTTATGGCGTATTTGGAAGAAACGGCTCGGGTAAAACGATGTTACTCCGATCTATTGCCGGATTAATCGTACCTACTGCCGGCACAGTAAAGATTAACGACGAAGTACTTCATGAGGAAATATCGTTTCCACCAAGTTTAGGCATCATTATTGAAAACATGGAACTGTTACCACAGTATGATGCAATGACAAATTTAAAAATTCTCGCGAAAATTAGAAAAGTAGCGACCGAACAAGATATGATTGAGGCAATCGAAGCAGTAGGTTTAGATCCGACATCAAAGTTGAAGGTGAAGAAGTATTCTTTAGGAATGAAACAAAGATTGAACATTGCACAAGCAATTTTTGAAAAGCCGGACATTATCTTGTTAGATGAACCGACCAATGCTATCGATCAGAGTGGTGTCAACTTGATTCAAGAGTTATTGGTTCGTGAAAAGCAAAGAGGCGCAACTATTCTCGTGTCGAGTCATCAAAAAGAAGACATCGAAAAAATATGTGACCACGTAATTTATATGGATGAAGGACGTATTGTAGTCGACCAGGGACGAATCGTAAATGAATAAGAATAAGAAAGTGATATTTGTACTACTAATGTGCGTGTGTATCGCCTCTATTACGTATCCATATGTATCTAACTTTTTCACACATAAAGAGCAAGATGCACTGCAGCAAGTTACTTTAAAGTCTGGTGAGTATAAAGTCGGAGAAGATTTTCCCGAAGGTCAATACGATATTCAATCTACTAGTGATGACGCCATGTTTATGCAGAAAAAAATGAGCAACAATGACAAGTGGATGGGAATTTCATTTAGTGACGGTGAGTCAATTCCTTTGAAGGGAACCTTTATACTTACACCCTCTAAGCGGAAGCCTTTAAAAACTGACGATACGGGAAAATATGAAATCTCGAATTCTGGCTACTATGAAATTGGCAATCAGATACCTGCAGGTAAGTATATGCTTACATATGAATCACAAAGTAGCATGATTGAAAAGCCACTGATACAAATCTTATCTAAAAAACGTAGTATACTTAAAGGGTACTCATTTGAGGGAGCTAAACAATATACAATCGAGTTAAAAAAAGAAGAAATTCTAGAAATCCATAAGTCACTGTTCAAAGAGAATAATGCAGGTGTCATTTTAAATCCAATGTGAGGGTAAAACGAAAAATTTTCAAATTACTCAAAAAGAAACGTTAACCCTTATTTCCTCTTGAAATGAGGGTTTCAGCGTGTAGACAAACTAGATGGAAGGTCACTTGAATGTGATCTCCCATCTTTTTTTGCTCTCTCTTTCCTCCCTAATCGTCTTCCTGTGGCAAACATCGCGCCGCTTCGCTTCGCTGCAGGGTCGCTCCTGTTTGCTTTCTACTAGGAAGCGATTAGATCGGAAATCGAGGCTTTTTTAGCTTTCTTTCATATTATAAAGTAAAAGAAATATACCACGAAGGAGGGTTTCCCATGATGGGAAAACGAAATCAACCCCATCGTTCTGAAAACATCACGGTCACACTCGAACAATTGGTTCCTGCGGACCACTTGGTCCGCAAGGTCGATCAGGTGATGGACTTTCAATTCATCTATCCATTGGTTGAAAAGTTATACTGTGAAAATAACGGAAGACCTAGCGTGGATTCTGTTCTCTTAATCAAGATGGCTCTCCTTCAATATTTATTCGGTATTCCTTCTATGCGGAAGACGAAGAAATCGAAACGAACGTCGCCTATCGTTGGTTTCTAGGACTTGGATTGGATGAAAAGGTTCCTCATTTTTCAACCTTCGGAAAAAACTATGTCCGACGCTTCCAAGACACGACGATTTTTGAAGATATCTTCTACAAAATTCTGACCCAAGGCGTCGATGCTGGATTCGTGGACCCAGTGGTCCTGATTATCGATTCGACACACGTCAAAGCAAATGCGAATAAGCGGAAATATAAAAAGAAACATGTTCGTCGTGCAGCACGTTTTTATCAAGATGAACTGGAACAAGAAATCAATGATGATCGTGAGGCGCACGGATAAAAGCGTTTTACCCCCAAGAAGAAGGACGAGAATGATCGACGTTTGACGAAGGAGAGTACCACGGATTCTGAGTCAGGATATTACGTGAAGGGGGAGCGTGAAAAGCAATTCGCCTATTCCTTTCATACAGCATGTGATCGGAATGGTTTTGTCCTCGGGACAATTGTCACACCAGGTAATATTCACGATAGTATCATTTTAAATCCCTTGCTCGAGCTCATCATCCACCGTTTTACCGTCCCGTTTGCAGTCGTCGCAGACTCCGCCTATAAAACCGCCCCCATCGTACATTTACTTCTCAGACAGCGTATTTTGCCAGTCTTCCCCTACACTCGCCCCAAAGGGGTGAAAGGTATGTTCAAAACGAATGCCTTTTATAATGATGCGTATTACGACTGCTATCTCTGTGAAAATAATCAGCAGCTTGTCTATCGAACAACTACACGGGAAGGGAGACGGGAGTATGTATCAGATCCAAAAATCTGTGAAACTTGTCCATTTCTAGAACGGTGTACGAAAAGTCAGACGATGCAGAAAGTGATTCATCGGCATGTCTGGCAAGATGCAATCGACGAAGTCGAGCGCCTTCGCCACACACCGGTTAATAGGCAGCTGTATGCCCGACGAAAAGAGACAATCGAACGTGTCTTTGCGGACGCGAAAGAAAAGCATGGCATGCGTTGGACTCGCTACCGCGGGTTAAAAAAAGTAACGATGCAGACCATGCTCACTTTTGCTGCCCTGAACCTCAAAAAATTGGCCAATTGGTCATGGGATTCCAGTCGGAATCCTAATGGAGTGTCATATTTTTTACGCATACATAAGACAAACCCTCATTTCCAAGTGGATATGAGGGTTTGTCTACAGTCTGAAATGCCTGACACCCGTTCTTCGGATGTCAGGCATTTTACATGTTCTTTCGCAGAAATGGGTAAAAGAGTTAAAACGGACAACAGAGGTGAGACAGCATGACGCGACGGAAACTGATTGTATCCGGTATGACCGTAGTATTCGGCATGGTATTGATTCTCGGTTTTTTACTGTCAGGTGGATTCGTCTATCTTTATTTCTTTGCCATCCTGATCGGTTGTGCCTCGTTTTTGCGGGAACCGCTGTCCCGTGCAGAATGGTTGCAAGAAGGCATTGTCTTCATCCTCGTATGTTGTCTCATTTATGTCACCCAGCATTTTTTATTCTAATCAGTTGATCTGATAGGAATCGAGCAGTAAGTCCCGTGCTTCCGGCGTCAATTTAAAGCTGATTTTCCGCGTCCGGTCTTCAAGGTAGATATCCGTCTTTTTGACACGTCGATCGAGATAAATCCGATACTGTTGTGCTTGATCTCCGTTGAAGAGCGTCAAATAGGACCGCTCTGCGAGTTTTCCCTTTTTCTCCGCGACCTGACTTTGCTTGATCAATCCTGTCAACGTCTTCATTTCCTCGACGGATGTCATCAGGAATTCCTGCTCGCTCAATTCGTCATATGGCGTTTTTTGTGTGTAGTCGACCTTTGGAAACGGACGGTCATGAAAAACGGCATGGCGGGGGGACTCCGAACTGTCGTCGTCATCCGGTAGCAGCTTGATGCCTGGCGGTAGCTCGGACTCCTGTCTGACGGTCAACGTATAGCGCGACCGTTCTCCTGATGTCGTTGTTACCTGTAGCAATCCATACTCACCCCGACTGTTCGGTTCTGCCGGTGTAAAGCGTACCTTGACTGGTTTTTCCGCCTCGATAATCGGCGCTTCAAAAAGAAGATTGATCCCATCCGTCAGCAGGTGCGGACGAATCTGATGTCGGTCGTCCATGTACGTCTTATCAATAAATACGAAGTGCGGTATCCCGTGAGCAAACGGCGTCAATTCCATCACATTCGTGACGGTTGTTTCTTTCGTCTGATCATTCGTCGCCCGGATGACGAGGTATCCCGTCGTCGGAAGTGTCAACTGCATTTGCGACTTGCGAACGTGATCGACCAGATGGCTGTACAGTTGACGATTTTTCGGATCAATGGTCTTGATTTCGATCTTTTTCACCGGTTTCGTCAAGGCTGAAGTTGAAAACGAATTTTGTTTTTTCGTTAGCGAATGGAACGTCGGCAGATGCCGCATATCTTCACAATAAAGGTATGGTTGACCGTCCGACTCGATGTACGTCGCCCGCATGCCTTCGATGAACAGTCCGATGTTGACGAGCGAGACGTAATAATGGTCACCCACCGTATACTGTTTTGGTGGCTTGACCTTTTTCTGATGACAGACTTCTTGAATCAGGCTCCCCAGTTTCGGATCGGCACTTTTAAAGTCGCTGACGTTTAACGTATCGTAAAGGTCCGGTACATAGCTGAACTGAACCGGTTCCGGATCTTCAGCACAGCCACTTAAGAATACGAGGCAGAGGGCCAACACGAACCGTATGCGCATATCTCATTCCCCCTCAATCTGTTCCGCGAGCTGTGCAGCCAGCTCACCTGACAATTTTGTACCTTTTTTCGAGGTTGTGTCTTGCAGGTAGACATCTGTTTTCTGGGCACGCTTTTTTAAATACACGGTGAACGTTTGTGTTTTCCCCTTGTCGACGAGTGTAAAATACTGAAGCGACGGTTTATTTCCTTGCGGTTGCTCGAGGGTGACCTGTTTCAGTTCGTTCGCGAGGGCAAGTGATAATTCATCCGGCATGATCCCAATTTTGCGGATGTTGCCTTCTTGCAGGGACTCGATCGTCGGGTGGAGGAAACCTTTGATTCCGTCATTGCGTTCTTCATCATCCATTTCAAATAACTTCACCTTCTGATAGACCGGCTGATACCGTAAGGACAACGTTTTTTCTTCCATATCATCCAGGTCATTTTTTGCGCGTAACGTGACATACGGAATCGTTTGGTTCGCCGTAAGTGTCTCCGGTAAGGGATGATACGTCATGTCGACTTTTTCCTGATCATATGTCGTCATTACGATCCGGTCCTGCAGGTACCAACCGGGACTTTCGAAAGTAATCGAATGATATGTCGCATTTGCTCCGTTCCCGCTCGGACGCGTCGTCAAATAAAAGTCTGTCGTCTGGTTGATGAACGAAGTCGGGACATCGACGAGCACGTGCTCTTTGTTGTTCTCTGTCAGGATGACGAGTATTTGTCCTGCAATCGGCATATGTAAGTTATGGAAGGGTGCGAGACGACGGCTGAAATCACCCTCTGTTTTCGCTTCACGATTTTGATCCGCATGGCGTGTCCGTTGTTTTTCCGTCACCGGGAAAAATGTCGGCGTCTGCAAGGGCGTTTTGTCCGTTCCTTGTTCTACCTTCACCCACGGATGGTCTTTCGCTTCGACCGGATGAATTTTTAATTGATGCGTATCCCGCGACCGGCAGGCGAGGTACAGGTTTTCTTTTTCAGCGAGATAAAAGACCTCGGTTTGAGCTCCATACATTTCAAGCGTTTTTAAGGAAAAGTACATCTCATATGTATTAAGGATCCGGTAGGATGAGGGCAGTGCCGTCGTCTTTTTATTCTTGCACGTTTTTAACAATTGTTTTTTCTCTTTCGTCGATACATCGTCTACGAATTGATGATCGGTAAAACGTTCGACTGACCAGTACGCCGGTACGGACTCAAGCTTCAATAAACGTTCTTGACCGCACCCGGTCAAGACGAGACTGCAGGCCAGTCCTAATGCCAGTGACCATGATTTAATGACAATCCCTCCCCGTCGTTTTCTACTTATTTTACCATATATTTTTCCATATTTTATCTATTTTTCATTTCACTTTAACCTTAAGATGTTAATAATCTATCAGAACGGGTAATACTCAATCATCATGAATTTCACTACTACACGGGGGTTATTCAAATGGGTACATTCATTCAAGCAGTTGACGGAACTAAAATTTATGTCGAAGATGTCGGTTCAGGACAACCGGTCGTCATGTTACACGGATGGCCAGCGAATAACAACATGTTCGAATATCAAAAGAATGCCTTGCTCGACGCCGGCTACCGTTACATCGGAGTTGATTACCGCGGCTATGGCAAATCGGATGCTCCAGCCAGCGGATATGATTATGCAACGATGGCATCTGACATCGATCAAGTCATCACGCAGCTCGAACTGAAAGACGCAGCGTTACTCGGCTTTTCAATGGGGGGCGGGATTGCGTTACGCTATCTGCTCAACCACGGATCGAGCAAAATCTCGAAATTGATTCTTGCGGGTGCTGCAGCTCCGGTCTTCACGCAACGGGAAGGGTACCCGTACGGGATGACAAAAGACGAAGTCGATGACTTGATTGCCGATACGAGAAAAGACCGTCCGGCGATGCTTGAAGGATTCGGAAAAATCTTCTTTGAACAAGACCATTCAGAACCGCTGACACAATGGTTCCACAACTTAAGTGTCGCAGCCTCTTCTCACGGCACGATTTTATCGGCAATCGCCTTGCGCGACGAAGACTTACGGAATGAATTGCCGCAGATTGACGTCGAGACGTTAATCATTCATGGCAAAAAAGATAAAGTCTGTCCGTTTGAATTTGCGGAAGAGATGCAAAAAGGAATCCCGAACTCACGGATTGAACCATTTGAAGAGAGTGGGCACGGGACGGTACTCGATGAACGCGAAAAATTCAACGATACGTTACTTGCTTTCTTAAAATAATCAAAGACACGAAAAACAGCCATCGCAAGTATGCGATGGCTGTTAAAGCTGTAGCTAAACGGTTATGAAGCCTGAAAATGCTATATCGAGATGCGCTTTCCTGTCTCACCTCGTATTCAAAGCGGCAATCGTTCGCAGTTCTAAGCGATTCAAGACAGATTACGCTCTAAACCGTCTGCATATTTGGATTTATCTCACGGTATTCCCTAAAAAGCGTCACGTTTCGTTGACTCCTACGGGAAAAAGTGCGTTTTTAACGCACTTTCAGAGGCAGGCAAGACCCTGCTCGTTGTCCGTTAGGATCAAGGAGCAACGGCTTGCGCCTCGCCCGAGGAAAGTAACGAAAAAAGACGCTTGATTTCCTGATAGCACGTTGTCTACAGTCTGAAACAGCCATCGCAAGTATGTGATGGCTGTTTTTGTGTCTAGATTGAGGAATGAATACCTCTCTGTTTTAGGAGGTTCCACATGCAGACACCTTAGTGCACGTTCCGCCTTGAACCGAACACCCAGTTCATTCGAAATTCGAGTTCTTATGTTGTATAACTTTTGATGAACCGGCGATCGATCCATTGTTTCAAACGCCAGCTCAAATGATTCGTCTGATAGTGTCGTCCGTAAAGCAAGGTCCCTTGCTGATGTCCCATCGAAAGAATCGTCAAGTAACGCGCTTGCGGCCGGAACGTCCGCAAACGTTCCTGATTGATGAAACGAAGAAGGTTCTCATGCAAGACCGGTGCTTGCCGGACGGCGGTTACACCGTTCTTCGGTGTGTTCGGATATGCGGCGAGCGTCGCACAGTCGCCGACGGCAAACAGAGAAGGGTCCTCTAGCGACTGGAACGTCTCGTGGACGAGCAAAAATCCGCGGTCGTCACAATAGAGGCCGGATGCCTTGAACAGATCCAGTGCTGACGCGCCACCTAAAAACAGGACGGCATCCGCTTTGAATGATTGACCCGACTGGAGCCGGACGGTTTGCTCATCAAGAGAGAGGAACCGGTCGACGATGCGTGTCACGCCCAGCGTATCCAACCGGTCAAGGATGCTTGCTTCTGCCGGGTGTCCTGCGAGGAGCGGTTCATCATGGACGAGTGTGACCGAACAACCGTCCGATTGGAATGAGGCGGCCATCTCGATTGCAGCAGCACCGCTCCCGACGATGACGGGCGACGATGCCTCTTTAAACTGACGGAGCGCCTGATCGATTTGATAATTCGGCTTGATCGTGACGCGTGACGTCGCATCTGAGACATTCCAGTCATTCGAACCGATGTTACACGATACGACGTCGTAAGAAATGATTTCGCCTGACTGACAGAAAACTTGTTTCGTTTGCGGATCGATTCGCGTGACACGGTCCTCCATCAATGTCTTTCCGTGAAGAGAACAGAGTGCTTTGACATCGACCCGGGTCTCCTCGAGTCGATACGTGCCGTCCGCAAGACCGGAGAACATTCCTGAATAATACTGATAACGGGACGGGTTGATGACGATCCATTCAACATCCGGATGCGTTCCTTCCTTGATACATTCTAAATGGGCATGACCTGCCCCGACTAATACGATTCGTTTCAAACCTTCACCTACTTCTTTAAATTAACTGCTTCCGAAACTATGATTCCCTGAATCCGTCTGCGTTAATCTAATGAATGTCATAGGACAATCCGAAGCGAGCTCGCCACGAGACAAACGAGAGCAAAAAACACTTGATCGTGACGCGTCACGACCGGACGGACATAATACGTCCGCTCGGCCTGAAACCGACGCGCTTCCATCGCAATCGCGATTTGTTCCGAACGGATGATACTGTTCGTAAAAAGCGGTAAACTGATGGCGAAAAACGTCTGCCATGGCCAAATCGAGTGCTGTTGGCGGACACGCCGTGCTTGACGGATTGTTCTTATTTCCTGCTGGAAGATCGGAATAAAACGAATCCCTGCTAAAAAGCCGTATGCGAGACGGTCTGGAAGGCGGCACTGATGAATCAGGCTCATGACGAACCGGGTTTGGTCGGTCGTCGCGATGAACGTCAAACTGAGGAAGACGAAGGCGAGCATCCGCAGTGCGATCAACCAGGCGTGACCGATACTTTCTTCCGTGACGCGAAACCAACCGAATGACCAAACTTCCGTACTGCCTTTTCCGAAGGCTGCCATCATCCAAAATGTCAGCAAGAACAAGACGAGGTAGGGGGAGACCCGTTTGGCGAGCGTCAACAGTGACCAACCGGAGCAGCCCAATCCGACCGCAGCGAGTAAAAGTAAGGCTATCGTTTCGCGTAACGTCGGTGCCGCAATCAAGAGCACCATCACGTACAGGAGGGCACCGAGCTTGAGTGCCGGATTAATACGTGCGAGCGGGGAGTCGTTTTCCTGCACGACGTTTCACCTCCTCGAGTTGCTGATACAAATACGATAACGGACGAGAGAGTTGGTTATGCTCGAGTAACGTCTCGTCTTTAAACAAAGTGTCCGGTGTGCCGTCGAACTGAAGTCGCCCGTCACCAAGGACGAGGACCCGGTCGGCATACTGGTGGACCAGCTCCATGTCATGCGTCACCATGATCAGCGTCGTCCCGTTTAATCGCGCCTGCTCGAACATCTCGATGAGTTGACTTGTCGTCTCGGCATCTTGACCGAACGTCGGTTCATCGAGTAACAGGACGTCTTTTGGTTCTAACAACATCGTTGCGACGCTGAGCCGTCGCTTTTGACCCATGCTCAGGGCGAGGGGCGACTGACGGGCGACATGGGTTAACCGGTAGGATTGCAACGCCGTTTCAATCCGCTCCGGCGTCGGTGCATCCATGCTGATTACGAGCTCGTCTTCGACCGTCTGCTTGAGAAATTGGAGCTCTGGCTGTTGAAAGACGAATCCGACGTGTCGGTAATAGCTCCGACTTTTCCATGTCCGCAGTTCTTTTTCGAACAAGCGGACCGTACCGCCTTGCGCCGGAATCAATTTCGCCAGTGTTTCGAGCAACGTGCTTTTCCCGGCACCGTTCGATCCGACGACCATGATCCATTCTCCGGCGTGTGTTGCAAGCGACAGGTTATCGACAATCACTTGCTTACGCCGGCTAATCGCGGTGCGCGTCAGCGCGAACGTCGTGTCGTGCCGAACCGGAGGACGGATGTTATTCGTTTTTCGTAACCGCCCCGCCTGGGAAGAAGCGGGGGGCACGGTTTCCAGTTCATACGGGTAGAGGAGCGGTGTTGCAATGCCGCGTCGTTCGAGTTCAGCGCGATGCTGACCGAAGACATCAAGCGGCGGACCATCACGTAAAATCGTTCCGCCGTGATCGAAGACGAGCACCCGGTCACTGAACGTCACACAGCGGTCAAGCTGATGTTCAATCAGAACGAGCGTCAACGTCCGGTCGTGATGGAGTTCCTCAATCAGCTGCATCAAAACCCGATGTCCTGCCGGATCGAGTTGCGCCGTCGGTTCGTCAAGCAATAGAATATCCGGCTCAAGGGCTAGGACGCAGGCGAGGGCGAGTCGTTGTTTCATCCCTCCTGACAGTTGCATAATCGGTGTCGTCAGCGGCACATCAAGGCCGACATGTGCCAGTACGGCGTCAACCCGGTCATCCATCTGACTGCGGTCGACTGAGCGATTTTCAAGACTAAAGGCAACTTCCGCTCCGACGGTCTGCATGCAGAACTGGTCGTCCGGATTTTGAAAAAGGATTCCGACCGTCCCATTCGTTTTGCAGTGGCCGCTGACATCGGCTTCAATCGCGTCAGGTAATAAACCGGCGAGAACATGTAAAAACGTCGTTTTCCCACTGCCGCTCGGTCCGACGAGCAACGTCGTTTCCCCTTCGTGTAGCGTCACCGTCACCTTGTGCAGGACGTTGTCATGTTGCCCCGGATAGCGGACAGACAAGTCGTTACAATGAATCATGCTGCATCCGGCTTCCGCCGCTTACGCCCGATCGCATAACCGTTCAACGTCCCTGTCTTGACGAGCGCATCGACGATGACTTTCGCAAGTAATCCACCGAGCAATGCACCGCTGACGAGTTGAAGGGAAAACGTCAACAGAAGTGTCGTCGTCGTATAGTAGGCGAAACCATTGACGACAAGACTATAGACCATACTACCGATTGCGGCGAACATTCCGGATAGAACTAACGTCATTGTGTTGAACTTCCGGTATCCGAAGAGGGCAAAAGCGATTTCGGCACCGATTCCTTGAGCGAAACCAATCAATAAGGCCGATAATCCGAAGTGACTCCCCGTGAATAATTCGACAGCCGCGGCGACGACTTCTGCAATCAGTGCTGCCCCGGGCTTTTGAATGATGTAGGCGACAAGCGGACTCGCGATGACCCAAATCCCGAACATCCAGTTCGATCCGACCGGTCCGAAGATCGCGGAAATCGGTAACCACAATGTCGACCACCCTAAGTAGAGTACCCCGCAAGCAACCGACAACATCATCATGACAATGATTTCTTTCATTTTCCAACTGTTCATGTTCCTATCTCCCTTTGGCACAACCACCAGACAAACAAAAAGACCGCCCTCTATGAAAGAGAGCGGTCGCTGAATCTGCAAACATGCAGAAAAATTGAACGAATTACCGCTCCACTTTCCTACGCTAGTATGAACTAGATCAGGTTCAAAGGGTCCGAAGTGAATCGTCTCAGCCAATGGGCTCCCCTAGTGGATGTGCATATAATGTGTACGCTATTTACTGTACCGACTCTACTGACAGTTGTCAATACAGATAAAAAAACCCTCCGCGAGGGGAGGGTAAGAAAAATTATTCTTTTTCTTCCGTGTGTTCTTCAGTAGAAACCTCTTCTGTCGCTTCAGCTGATTCTTCAGCATCTGCTTCTTCGAGATCCGCTTCAAGTGTCGATTCGACGACGGCAACGACTTGAATGTCACCTTCCGTAACGATACGGTATTCTTTTTCTTCCGGTAAATCCGAAACCGATAGAGAATCACCGAGGTTAAGATTTGTCACATCGACTTCGACGCGTTCCGGTAATTTATCTGGTGTAGCTGCAACTGTTACTTTAAAGAGTGTTTGTGAAAGATATCCACCAAGTTTTGCACCAGCCGCTTCGCCGACGAGGACGATATCTGTTTCGACTTCTGTTTCTTCATCCATTTTAACAGCGATGAATTCAACGTGCTTGATTGTTGGTGTGAAGATATCCATATCGAGTTTATTGATCAGTGTGTTGACTTTTTTACCACCGATTTGAAGTGCAACAAGTGCATTCTCACCATGTTCGCGAACGACTTTGATCAATGCTTTTTCGTCAAAGGCAATCGGTGTACTTTCCACTTTGTAACCATACACAACACCAAGAGCTTTTCCTTCATGACGTAATTGCTTTCTAAGTGAGCGTGGGCGTACTTCGCGTTCTTCTACTTTTAATGTTACTGACATGTTCATTTCCCCCTTGAATTTGGTATAGCCCTCAAAAGGTAATGAAGAAAGGAGTGGAACGAATCGTTCCGGATCAAGACGGTGCATCGAATGCTATTTCAAATTGATTTCATAAAAATGAAGATCGAAGTGAGTGGTTAGCATTTCTCTCCCAGGTCATTACGCTGATATTGAGAAACATGTGGTTGTAAAAGCAACTCGCTGATGCGGTGCTATGATAGTTATACCCCCGTAACATTAAAAGCTAAACATCAACCGGCGAAAAAACGATAGCCAGAAACCTGTTCTCCCTAGAGCAGCAACGGTTTACATCCTATTAAGAAATCGGTGCCTTTCCTCTTATTCAAGCAATTGAACCATCTCATCGACCGATAACGCAAGTGACGCCGGTTGTTCAAGTATGTCCGTCACGAGTGTCGCTTTCCGTTCCTGCAGCTCGATGATTTTTTCTTCGATCGTGCCTTTCGTGATTAATTTAATGACTTCGACCGTCTGTGTTTGTCCCATCCGGTGTGCCCGGTCAGCCGCTTGCTGTTCGACAGCCGGATTCCACCAACTGTCATATAAGATGACAGTATCCGCCGTCGCCAGGTTCAGTCCGGTGCCGCCCGCCTTCAGTGAAATCAAAAACAGATCGACTTCGCCTGCATTAAAACGGTCGCAGCGTTCGAGACGCTCCGCAATCGGTGTATCCCCGCGCAGTTCGAAATGAGGGAGGTGCAACTCATGCAGGTCGTCCCGAATCAAATCGAGCATTTTTGTAAACTGTGAAAAAATTAAGATCCGTTTGCCTGCTGCCCGTTTTTCTTGAATCAAGGCGAGCAACCGGTCCCGTTTCGCCGACCGACCACGGTAGTTTTCGACGAACAACCGGGGATCGCAACAGATTTGCCGGAGCCGGGTCAATCCGGCGAGTAACTTCATCCGTTCTTCCGGTTTTGACTGATCGAGATGCTGTAACGTCTCGAGCTGTAACTTTGCCAAGTGGGCGGCATAGAGTTTTTTCTGTGCCGCCGTCAGTTCCGTGTACTGATGGACGACTTGTTTCGCCGGCAACTGTTGCAAAACATCTTTTTTCGTCCGGCGCAGCAAAAACGGTTCGACGAATTGTTGAACGTCCCGTGCTGACCAGTCGAGAAACCGTTGCCGGTCCGGCAAGAGTGCCGGGAAGACGACGTCAAAGATTGACCAGAGATCAAGCGTCTTGTTTTCGAGCGGCGTCCCCGTCAAGGCAAACCGCCGCGTCGCCCACAGTTGTTTTAAGCTGACCGTCGTCTGCGACCGTGGATTCTTCAGATGTTGTGCTTCATCAAAAAAGATACAATCGTAATGGATCGTTTGATGATTTTTGATGTCGAGCCGGAGCGACGGGTAGGAGATGATGAGAATGACGTCGTCCGGCAAGTCTTCGAGCTGTCGTAAGCGCGACGCACGACTCCCGCTGAGCACACGAACGGTGCGTGTCGGGGCAAAGCGGTGCAGCTCTGCTGCCCAGTTGTAGAGGAGTGACGCCGGGGCGACGATCAAGACACGTGAACTCGGGAGCGTTTCGATATAACCGATGGCTTGAATCGTTTTGCCGAGTCCCATCTCGTCCGCTAAGATGCCATGACAGTCGTGTGCCGCAAGACTCTTGAAGAAGCGGACGCCGTCTTGCTGATACGGCAAAAGTTGTGTCGCGAGCGGTTCCGGTAACGCCAGTCGCTCTGTTTTTCCGGCTTTCATCTCGAGCAATCGTTCCTTCAGTTGACTGTGGACCGTCAAGAAGGCAGCCGGGGTCAACAGGGCCAAGTTCGGCACGGCAGGAACGGTCAATTCCGCTTCAAGTAACGTCTGTTCCGTCGCTTCGACTTCCTGTAACAGTCGTTTGATTTGCGTGAAGGCACGGTCTTCAAGCGACAGCAATTGTCCTGAACGTAAACGGTGGTACGTCTTTTGCGTCACGAGTGACGCAAGGACCGCCGACAGTTCTTGTTCTGAAATCCCGTCCATCGAAAACTTGAATGTCAACCAATCGAGTCGCTTCGTCACATTGACTTCAATTTTCGGATGGAATGGACCGGGGAGCAATGCCGTTTTGATACTCGCCGTCGCGTATAACTCGAGTTGACCGAGGGCAACCATCGGGTCAAGTAAACCTTTTAAGACAACGTAGTGATTACTTTCTCCTTCTACTACATAACGGGCTTGATCCGCGCGGAGTCCTGTCGCTTTCAAGTAACGCGTCACCGCCCGCTCCGTCGATAAGTCACGCCCGATCCAGCGTGTCGGAGTCAACGGGTTGACGGTTTTGCCGTCGTAATCAAACGTGACGACGACTTCCAGCCGGGTATTGATCCGGTCGAGAGCCAGTTTGACGCGAGGGGACCCGCTGACGAGTCGGCCCCGGACAGCGGCACTCATCCAGATGTCCGCCCGTTCCCGTAACCAGTCGCGGTCGTTCAGTAAACGGTCGAAGTAGGGCAGGGACAAGAGATAACTGCGTTGTGTCGTCAGGCTTTCGAGTGCAACCCCGCCGTCGCGGACGTCAAACCGGAGCTGCGCTTTATTTTCGCGCGTCAATGCCGCAAGATAGGTTGCAGCTGAGGCATCTTCAATTGTCGGTTGCGCTGAAAACGGTGTGATGGCCGGACGATTCGGTCCGGGCGTCCCGTAGGCTTGAATTTGTTGTAAGGCTAACAGCACCGCGACGATATGCCCGCAAAACGAGGCATCCATGGCGAGTGAGGGACAGTTGCATCCGGCGTCAACACCCGTTTCCCGGAGGTGGACGTGGACATGAAAACGTGTTTCACCGGCAACTTCCGCCTCGACGAATACATCACCCGGTGTGTAGTTGCGTAAGGTCACTTTTTTTGCCGTCACATACCGTTTTCCGCGGCGAAAGGCATAGGTATCTGACATTTGTTTGATTTTTCGTTCACTTAATCCAAAATTCATCTGTGGTCTCCTTTACTATAAGGTGACATAATACTATTATCGTTCACCATCAAATAATTCAATCGCCCGTTTTTTCTCCTGATCGCCGATATGGGCATAGACTTGAGTCGTCGCGACGGACTCGTGCCCAAGGAGTTGCTGAATCGTCAAGACATCGACGCCGCCTGTCGCGAGACGCGTCGCAAACGTATGCCGTAACTTGTGCGGTGTGATTTGTTTTCGTTCCAAAAACGGTAAGACCGATCGTAACCGATCGGTATGCCGCTTTAATATATGTTGGACCGCCCGCGGGCTGAGCGGTTTCCCTTGTTTTTCGAATACAGCATCTTTCCCACGCATCGACAACTGATAGTGCGCGGCATACTTTCTGAGGGCGACGCGTGCCGGTTGCGCAAGTGGGATGACCCGCTCCTTGTTGCCTTTACCAATCACCCGAATCGTCCCTTCATGAAAATCGAGATCGTTCCACGTCAATTGTGTCATCTCGCTGAGACGCATCCCGCTATAGCCGAGTAGCTGGAACAACGTCACGTCACGGACGCGGTCACGCTCATAATGGGCCGCCTCCCGCGGATTCATCTCAATGTTCGACGGCAGCAATTGAATCAATTCATCCCATTCACGTTTCGTTAAGTAGACCGGATCACGTTTTGCCTGTTTCGGACGGTTGATTTTTGCGACCGGGTTTTCCGACAGGACGCCGATGTCGATCAAATGGCGAAATAACGATTGTAACGCCGACAACTTCCGGTTGATGACACTCGGGGCATTGCCCTTCGTCAAGGCTAAGTATTCGGCGTAAGCCGCAATTCCCGCGCCGTCAATCTCAAGAAATGCCTCTTGCGTGATATCAATCGCCCGGACATCTTGACCTGACGCTGCAGCGACAAAACTAAAAAACGAATCAAAGTCATACACATACCGACGCATCGTTGCTTTTGAGAAATTTTTTGAAGCTAAGTGGTCGATGTAATCGCGAATAAATTCCGGCATTCGGTGATAGCCTGGTAGATCAACAGTATGGGCTGGAATTTGGACGGTTTTAACGGTTTTTCCTAGATTTTTAAATAAACTCATCAGTCTATTCCCCCTCTGACCTTACTATACCAAACGTTGGTAGACGGCACACTAGTTTGCGTGAAATAGTTATTTCACGCAATGTTAAATTGTCAGACAGGGAGCCCTCAGTTGCATCGACT
This sequence comes from Exiguobacterium sp. s80, assembly GCF_018618725.1. Lineage (NCBI taxonomy): Bacteria > Bacillati > Bacillota > Bacilli > Caryophanales > Exiguobacterium > Exiguobacterium sp. s80. The sequence continues at coordinate 837,696 of NZ_JACSMP010000001.1, forward strand.
TTCCGACTCACGGGCGACTGGTCAACTCGATGCAAATCAACGAAAGGTGTAATTCCTTACATCAAAGAGAACAATAATTATATTATGTCACCTTGACAGAACGAATTCAGAAAAATATTCTTGAAAACCAATTTCGCTCTCAGTTGCATCGAACATGACTTCGACAGGTGGTTGGTCGTCTCATTTTCGTACAGAACGTTTTTCGTTTTTTCTCGAAATTGTCGCGAACTTTTAGAAACACGGCTTAACCGAAAGTGATTCGGGTATAGACAAGAAGATTGACTCAATTACGTATAGGGGGAGAAATGAATGATTTCTGATCAACAAGCACGCCAATTACTAAAAGAAGCGAAACGGATTGCCGTCGTCGGGATTTCAAGTGATTCCGGGAAAACTGCGAACTGGATCGCCGATTACCTTGTGCAGCACGGGTACGAGGTCGTTCCCGTCAATCCGACGCTTGACGAATGGAACGGATTAAAAGTTTATCCGACGGTCGATAGCATCCCGGGTCATATCGATATCGTCGACGTGTTCCGTCGCTCCGAGTTTTTAGCGGACGCTGCAAAAGAAGCGGTTGCCCATGGCGACGTAGGGATGATTTGGAACCAGCTCGGTCTGTCGAGCGTCGAAGCGGAAAGTTTAGCGCTCGGGGCAGGAATCCCGTATATCGAAAATCGATGCATCAAAATCGAACACCAATACTTATGATTTCGGATCAAATTAAGACACTTACTCAAGCGCGAGTGAGTGTCTTTTTTACGTTCCCCCTTGTCAGATAGCAAGAAGATGCCTACAATTAGATACAGACTACTAGAAAAACGAACGAATGTTTGGAAAATCGACGTTTTTCTATATGAGGTGAAAACTATGGCGACAGATTTAAACAATTATAATGACGATGCCATCCAGGTGCTCGAAGGACTCGAAGCTGTCCGGAAGCGCCCAGGTATGTATATCGGCTCGACTGACCACCGTGGTCTCCACCACTTGGTGTATGAGATCGTCGATAACGCGATCGATGAAGCCCTTGCCGGGTTCGGGGAACAGATCGATGTCACGATCCATAAAGATAACGCCATCACGGTCCGTGACCACGGGCGCGGGATGCCGACGGGAATGCACGCGTCGGGGAAACCGACGGCAGAAGTCATCTTCACCGTTCTCCACGCCGGCGGAAAATTCGGGCAAGGCGGTTATAAGACGTCTGGTGGATTGCATGGTGTCGGTGCCTCCGTCGTCAATGCCTTATCAACAGACTTGAAGGTGACGATTTATCGTGACGGAAAACAGTTCGAGCAAACGTTTGAAAATGGCGGAATGCCTAAAACGACGTTACTTGAGACGGGAGCGACGCGTCAAAAAGGAACAGGCGTCTATTTTAAGCCGGATGCGAAAATTTTCAGTACCTTGACGTACAACTACGAAACGCTCGCTGAACGTCTTCGTGAATCCGCTTTCCTCTTAAAAGGCTTGAAAATCACGTTGACGGACGAACGGTCCGACAAAGCAGATGTCTTCCAATACGAAGAAGGGGTTAGCGAGTTCGTCGGTTATTTGAACGACGACAAGGATGTCCTGCATCCGACGGTCGCGTTTGAAGGCGTCGAAAACGAAATCGAAGTCGATATCGCGTTCCAATTCACGGACGCCTACTCGGAAAACGTCCTGTCGTTCGTTAATAACGTCCGGACGCGTGACGGTGGAACCCATGAAGTCGGTTCGAAAACGGCAATGACCCGCGTCATGAACGAATATGCCCGTAAAAATAGCTTATTAAAAGAAAAAGATAAAAATCTCGACGGCAATGATATCCGGGAAGGCTTGACGATGATCGTCTCGATTCGGATTCCGGAAGAATTCCTCCAGTTCGAAGGACAAACGAAGTCAAAACTCGGTTCTCCTGAAGCACGGACGAGTTGTGACGCCGTCATCAGCCGCCGTCTGTCGACGTACCTTGAAGAAAACCCGCAAACGGCGACTTTGCTCATTAAAAAAGCCATTCGTGCGGCACAAGCGCGCGAAGCAGCCCGCAAAGCCCGGGAAGAAGCGCGCAACGGCAAGAAAAAGAAACGTTCCAGCATCTTAAACGGGAAATTGACACCGGCCGCTTCAAAAAACGCCGACAAAAATGAATTGTTCCTCGTCGAGGGAGATTCTGCCGGAGGTTCTGCAAAACAAGGACGGAACCGGACGTTCCAAGCGATTTTACCGTTACGCGGGAAAGTCCTCAATACGGAAAAAGCGAAACTCGCGGACATCATGAAGAATGAAGAAATCAACATGATCATCCATGCGATTGGAGCCGGGGTCGGGGCAGATTTCGACCTGTCCGACTGTAATTTCGACAAGGTCATCATCATGACCGATGCCGATACCGATGGCGCCCACATTCAAGTCCTCCTGCTGACGTTCTTCTTCCGGTACATGCGTCCGTTGATTGACGCCGGGAAAGTCTTCGTCGCTTTACCGCCGCTGTATCGTGTCTCGAAAGGTAAGGGAAAAACGGAGAAGTTCGAGTATGTCTGGGATGAAGACACACTGGCGAAAACAACGAAAAAGTATGGTAAAGGCTATATGATCCAACGCTACAAAGGACTTGGTGAGATGAATGCTCCTCAACTTTGGGAAACGACGATGGATCCTGAGACCCGGACATTGATTCGCGTCACGATCGACGACGCCGCCGTTGCTGAAAAACGTGTTTCCGTCTTGATGGGCGATAACGTCGGCCACCGCCGGTCATGGATTGAAGATAACGTCGCGTTCGGACTCGCGGAAGACATCTCAATCATTGAAAATGAACACGTGACGAAAGCGAGTGTGACAAAGCATGTCTAATCTACAAAACATCTTAAATTTATCGCTCGAACAGGTCGTCGGTGACCGGTTCGGACGTTATTCGAAATACATCATTCAAGACCGGGCTTTACCGGATGCGCGCGACGGGCTCAAACCCGTCCAGCGGCGTATTCTCTATGCAATGCATACGGAAGGGAATCTGTTTGACCGTGCGTACCGGAAGTCTGCCAAGACGGTCGGGGTCGTCATCGGCAATTACCATCCTCACGGCGACTCGTCTGTCTATGAGGCGATGGTCCGCTTGAGTCAGGAGTGGAAGTTACGGTACCCGCTCGTCGACATGCAAGGGAATAATGGATCGATCGACGGCGATAGCGCGGCCGCGATGCGGTATACGGAAGCGCGTCTCTCGAAAGTCTCAAGCTTGATTCTAGACGGCATCAATAAACAGACGGTCGACTATACCCTCAACTTCGATGATACGACGGAAGAACCACTCGTTTTACCGTCGTTGTTACCGAACTTGTTGATGAACGGCTCGACCGGGATTTCTGCCGGATACGCGACAGAGATTCCTCCGCACCACGCGGGCGAAGTCCTCGACGCGGCAATCGGTCGCATCTCAGGCACGGTCAATGACGTCAACGACCTGCTGACACACATGCAAGGACCTGATTTCCCGACTGGTGGCGTCGTGCAAGGGCTCGACGGGATCAAAAAAGCGTTCGAAACAGGACGCGGGAAAGTCATCATCCGGTCGCGGGCGACAATCGAGACACTCCGCGGGGGACGTCAGCAAATCGTCATCACGGAACTGCCGTACGAAGTCAACAAAGCAAATCTCGTCAAACGGATGGAAGAATTACGCCTCGACCGTAAAGTCGAAGGAGTGGCTGAAGTCCGCGATGAAACGGACCGGGATGGACTGCGTGTCGTCATCGAACTGAAAAAAGAGGCTGATGCAGAGGGGATTTTACATTTTTACCTCAAACAAACCGACCTCCAAGTCGCCTATAACTACAATATGGTCGCCATCCATGAGCGGACACCGCGTCAAATGGGTGTGCTCGCCTTACTGGATGCTTATTTAAGCCACGTCAAGGAAGTCGTCATCCGCCGGACAACGTTTGATCTCGATCAAGCGAAACGCCGCCAGGAAGTCGTCTCTGCCTTAATGACTGCGATTTCCGTCCTCGATGAGACACTCCGTCTGATTCGGGCTGCGACGAACAAAGCGGAAGCAAAAGAGAATCTGATTGAACGCTTCGCCTTCTCGGACCGACAAGCAGAAGCTGTCGTCATGCTCCAACTGTATCGCCTGACAAATACGGACATCGTCGAATTGCAGGAAGAGGCTGAAAAACTCGAGAAGGAAGTCACGCGTCTCGAGAAAATCTTGAACGATGAGAAGACGCGGAACCGCCTCATCATTAAAGAATTGAGCATCTTAAAGGATCAAGTCGCGGATGAACGCCGTTCGACCGTCGAAGCCGAAGTCGAAGAACTGAAGCTGAAGACGGAAGTCATGATCGCCGTCGAAGAAACGATGGTCTTCATGTCGAAAAACGGCTACATCAAACGCTCGTCGCTCCGTTCATTTGGTGCCTCGAACGACCTTCCGGAGATGAAAGAACAAGATCGTCTGCTCTATCAAGGGCAAGCGATGACGACCGATCACGTCATCGTCTGGACGATACGCGGTAATTACTTATTGATTCCCGTTCATCAGCTCCCAGATACGAAATGGAAGGATGGTGGGCAACATGTCGCCAATCTCGTACCACTCGAACCGGGCGACCGTGTCCTCTCGATTGATCTCGTCCGGACGTTTGATGAAACGTCACATTGTCTGTTCGTGACTCGCCAAGGAATGGTCAAACGATCGAAACTGAGCGATTACAATGCCCAGCGGAAGTCGAAACCATTGCAAGGCGTCCGCTTAAAAGCAGATGACGAGGTCCTCTATGCTGCGGTCTCGACTGGCGAGAAACAATTGTTCCTCGCAACGCAAAACGGCTTTGGTCTTTGGTTCACGGAAGACGATGTGCCGGTCGTCGGCGTTCGGGCGGCAGGTGTCAAAGCCATCAACCTGAAGGATGATGATGTCGTCGCAGGGGCGATCGCCTTTATGCAAGCACCGAATATCGTCTTACTGACACAGCGGGGTGCCTTGAAGAAGATGCGCCTTTCGGATCAGTTCCAAATCACGAATCGTGCCTTACGCGGTCAGCAATTGTTGCGTGATTTAAAATCAAAACCGCACCAGGTGGCGGCATTACTTGATGTAACGAATCAAAAAGAACTCGTTTTGATTGGAAAAGAGCAGGCAAAATCGATTCAAATCGGTTCCTTGTCTTATCTCGATCGGTTATCGAATGGTTCGTTTGCGTATGATGAAGAAAAATTCGGTCCACTCGTTGACTGGTATACCGTTTGACGGTCAGACGTCCCTCACGATGAAGCGTGGGGGACGTCTTTTTTTCTGTCTTTTTGTAGGAAATGTCGTCTTTTTAATCATTTTTTTAGATTATTTCCACAAATTATCGGTGAATCTTTAGTTTACAAATTGAAAGAGTGACCAATAACCGCTACAATAAAAGAAAATGGTCAGGTCAAGCATGTCACATCAGACGCGAAGCGGTTCGAAGCGTAGCTTATATGTATTTCTCAAGCAGCTACGGATCCGTCCTTAGCTGCTTTTGTGCCATCTGCCTAACTGGAGAGGTGATGAAGATGAAATTCAGACGACGCGAAAAAGTAGCAATCTATATCACACGGGAACAACCAGAGGGATGGGAACTACTTGTTTTTCATCCACAATCAGCTCCAGATAGTGACTGGCAGATTCCTGCCGGGACGATTGAAGACGCAGAAATCGCCAAGGAAGCAGCCGTCCGCGAGACGCTGGAAGAAAGTGGTCTATCACTTGCGACCGTTCAATACGTTGGCGAAGAAGAGATGCGTTACCCAGAGCGGATGCGGGTCCATTACACATATTTCTATCATGCCCATATCGAATGCCAAGAAAACAGATGGACGCATTGTGTTGCGGGTGACGGTCAAGATTGCGGTGATTTTTTCCATTTCGCCTGGTTGCCGCTTGATCGCATCACACAGCTCGAACGCCGGCATCATATTTTTCTTGATCGGCTCATTCATCGGTTGGAACGTAATCAACCATATGATTGTCGCAAACACGGCTAATGTCGTGTTTTTTTTGTTTTGTCTCACTATATTGAGTTTACCTTACTTATGAGACAAGATTATTTAACTATTGATAATATATGTTATGTTAACTAGTAAAGAAAAATAATTTTTTTGCATGTCCCCCATAAAAAATAGTCAGTTTGCCCCTTTGTTTTTTACTTCCACCCCTGTTACTCTAAATACAGTAACAAATCATTTGTTACCTTTATAACGGTAACATTTCGGTTGTAACCGAAATATCAGTAACAAAGGAGGAATTTGATGCAAGCCGTCGCCATTTCATTTGACGTCAAAAATTCACGCACTTTTCCGCACAAAGAAGAATTATTGCAGACACTCCGGACGTTGGCGGAGCAATTAAATGACCAGTTTAAAGACGCACTCGTCCCATTTCAAATCAAGTCTGGAGACAGCTTACTCGGTGTTTTCCAAAGCTACCCAGTCTGTTATCCCGTTTTACTCGAACTCGTTAATGGTCCGCTCGACGGTTATGTCGGCGTCGGATTTGGTCAATATGAAACGCTTTCGACGACAGAAGCCGACGAAGCGAACGGTAGCGCCATCATTTTTGCCTTCGAAGCGCAAGAGGCGGCCAAAAAATCAGACAATCAAATCGTTTTCGCCGGCCCCCCTTATTTCCCGGCTGCTTTACTAACAGGCTATGTCGATATGCTGTATCCCGCTTATTTTGGGAAAACAGATCGTCAAGTCGAGCTCCATACACTGATGGACCGATTCCCGGACGCAACGTATGAAGAAATCGGACTAAAAATGGGTTTTCAAGAAAAAGATGCCCGAATTAACGTCGCGAAACTTGTTGCCCGCTCGCAACGTAAACAACGGAAGCAACTCGAAACGGCTTTTATACAAGCGCTCGAGCAACTCCAGGTCTGGGAGGCGATTGGATGAATTTACTGTTGAGCCTCCTGATTGCCCATCTCATTGCCGATTTCCCGCTGCAAGGTAAACGGATCGCGGAGCACAAGCACCGGAAGCTTCGCCCCCTGCTCGTCCATCTCGGGATACATAGCCTCTGTACAGCGGCTGTCTTAAGTTATTTTTACCTGACCGGACAAATCGAGCTCGTAAGTGCCCTGTATCTCTTCAGTGCGATTATCGGATCACACGCCGTCATTGACCGCTCGCAACTCAAGCGGATCATCAAACCGGCACCGGCTTTTTGGATTGATCAACTGTTACATATCGGCATCATCATTGGTCTGATTGCGGTGATGTTCCCGATCAGTTGGCCAAGTGATATCACCCTCTCCTTCCAAGTGCTTTGGATCATCATGTGGAGCCTGGTTGCGACGGAACTGGTCGGACGCGGCATCGCCCCCTTGCTGCTACCGTTCGCTCCCCGATTGATTGAATCCCATTTCGAGCGGAAAGTGACTCGTAAGGAACAATTGAACGGGATCAGCCGTTCCGTCACCCACGAGGTTGAGGATTCGGCCCGCAGTTACACGACAGAGATTAATGGCGTTGGTCGCTATATCGGTCTCGTCGAGCGGGCCATCATCGTTATTCTCGTCGCCGTCAATGCGGTTGGTGCAATCGGCTTCATCATCGCTCTCAAAGCATTGGCGCGGTTCAAGCAGTTTGAAGACCGCCGTTTTGCGGAATATTATATCATTGGCAGTTTACTTAGTATTTTGAGCGCACTCCTCTGCGGAATCGCCATTCGCTTCGTATTATAGAACGAGAAAGAAAGTGAGGTGAGACGGTTTCCTGGCTTTACCAGAAAGACCGTCGAACAAAAATGAAAACGATTGGATTAGTCAGACACCACCGGGTCACAGAAGGATATCCGACGAAAGGTTGGATTAGCGCTTCCGACATCGAAGCTTGGATTGAACGGTACGACAGCTCGGCAATTGATGTCAAACCGGTCGAACTCGGACAGACGGACTGGACGATCTGTTATGCGAGCAGTATGCCGCGGGCGATCCAGACAGCAGAGAGTGTCTATGAGGATGAGATCATCGTGACCGATCTCTTACGAGAAGTGCCGTTCCCGACGATCAATTCCCGGATTCGCCTCCCCTTCCTCGCCTGGGCGATCATCGGTCGGCTCGTCGCTCCGTTCAGCAAACGGATTCAGGCGCAGATTAAAGATGCCAACCAACGCATTGAAGTGTTGTTGAATCAATTGGCGTTCGAGAATAATGAACGCGTTCTCCTCGTCGGCCACGGCGGAATGATGTTATTGATGCGGACGGCACTGAAAAAACGTGGTTACACCGGCCCCCGCTTCCGTCACCCGCGCAACGGGATGCTCTATCAATTTGAAAAGAGTGAGGTTAGACGATGAAATGGGCTTCGACGATTCTGCTCGCCCTCGGTCTGATCATCATTTTCTATATGACGCGGGAGGACGAAGCGCTACGCACCGACCGCGCCGAAACGACGGTCTCGGTATACGGATTTGATGTCGGACAAGGTGACAGCACCTTCATCCGGACGAAGACGGACGCGATTTTGATTGATGGTGGCAACAATGGGAAAGGAGATGACGTTGTCCGCTACTTAAAAGCGCTTGGGGTGACACGCATAACAGCCGTCATCGCGACCCACCCTGACGCCGATCACATCGGCGGACTCGACACCGTCCTTGAAGCATTTGATGTCGACCAAGTCTACGCCCCGCGTGTCAATCACACGACCGATACCTATCGTGACTTTTTGCTTGCTGTCAAAAATGAAGGGGTGACAATCAAGACGGCGAAAGCCGGCGTCGTCATCCCGAGTGAATCAGCCGATTTTGAGATCATCGCTCCTTTGACGGACGGGACCCGTGATTTAAACAGTTGGAGTGCCGTCCTGAAGATGACGCACGAGGAGAATACGTTCCTCTTCATGGGGGACGCGCCAATTCGGACGGAGCAACAATTACTAACAGCCGGAATTGACGTCAAGGCAGATGTCTTAAAGATTGGTCATCACGGTGCCGATACATCGTCGTCGATTCCATTTCTTCAAGCCGTCCACCCTGAACGTGCCTTGATTTCAGCGGGAGAAGGAAATGCCTACAACCATCCCCGGCCGACAGTCATGAATGCCTTAGCAGCAGAGAGCATCGCAATCGACCGGACGGACCGGATGGGGACGATTGAATACACATCGGATGGGACGGCAATTACCGTCACAAGTCGCAAAGACTTCCGTCCGAACTAAGGAGGCATGACGATGAAGATGACGGTCACAGCTTTCGAGGAGGCATTCGCCTTGTGTGAGACGGAAGCACGGGAAACGATTCAACTCCCGCGAGAACGACTGCCGGTCGCAGCAGAAGTCGGCGATCGGCTGGAATGGCAAGGGCGCTCGATCCGGATTTTACGTACCGAGACGGTGGCGCGTCGCCAGGAAATCGACCAGTTGATGGATGAACTGTTTGAGGATTGACGCAGGAAGCAGACACAGCGTGTCTGCTTTTTTTACGGATTAATGGAATTAATTAGAAGAAACATCGAGAATTACTGGCGGTTTTATCTGAATTTTCGTACACTTTAGTGAGAAGAAGAAAACAAGGGGGAATTATTTTATGTTTCAACAACTACGTACATCCTTAAAACAATCCGTCCTCGGGCAGGACCATGTCATCGATCATCTGTTGATCGGCATGCTCGCCGAAGGACATGTCTTACTGGAAGATCGACCGGGTACCGGCAAGACGACACTCGCTAAGGCATTGGCGCAGTCGCTCGATGCGAAGTTTTCCCGTGTCCAGTGTACAGCTGATACGCTACCGACCGATTTACTCGGAATGGAGTTGTTCAATCCGTTGACCGGCTCATTCGAACAACGATTCGGCCCTCTGTTCGCCAACATCGTCCTCGTCGATGAAATCAACCGGACGACCCCGCGCACCCAGTCAGCGCTCCTTGAAGCGATGGCGGAAGCACAAGTCACAATCGGTGACACGTCCTATACGTTACCGCAACACTTTTTTGTCATCGCGACACAAAATCCGTTCGATGGACAAGGAACGTTCCCGTTGCCTCAAGCTCAGCTCGATCGTTTTCTTTTCAAACTTTCGTTCACACCACTCGACCGGACTGCTGAAAAAGCACTTTTGCGAGGCGCACATCTCGAGGCGATGGATCTTCATCTCCCACTCGAGCAATTGAACGCCTGGAAACAGGAAGTCGCAGCCGTAACCATCGAAGATACGGTCGAGGACTACCTCCTTGATGTATGTGACGCCCTACGAGCGCACCGTGACATCGAAATCGGTCCAAGTCCGCGGGCGACGCTCGCCTTGCTGAAAGCGGCAAAAGCACGCGCCTGGATGCATGAGCGGAATTACGTGACGCCGGAGGATATCAAGAGCTTGGCCACCCCCTTGCTCGCCCACCGTCTCGTCTTGACCCTTGAAGCGACGTTGAAGATGACGAATGAACGACTCGTCAAACAAACACTTGAATCTTTGACTGTACCGACTGAGGTGTAACCATGCAATTGATTACACCTAAAGCATTCCATCCCATCTTCTTATTTCTCGTCGGGGTAAGTGGTGTCTTTTGCGCCCTATATGGTTCACTCGTCCTCGCCAGTCTATTCGTCGCCTATGTCCTCTACGGCTGGTATATGCCGAAGTGCCTCGAATACTTAGCTAATCAGATCGACGTCCGACTGGTCGAAACGACACGTGCCTTTCGTGACGATGAACTCGCCATCCCGTTTGCTTTAGAAAACCGGGCAAGGTTTTCGCTCGGTAAAGTCACTGTATCCGGATTGCTCGGGGACCAGGTCCGAATCGATGGTGCAGGCAGTCAATTTTGGCGGCATCACCTGTTCGTCGGTAAAAATCAAATCGTTCCGTTCGAAATTGACGTCATCGCCGCACATCGCGGAACGATTCGGATTCAGTCGTTCGATGTGATGATTTCAGATCCGTTCCATACGATGACGCTCTACTTGACATTACCGATTCAACAACTCGGGCATGTCTTCCCGGACTTCGCCCCTGCTTCCGTCGAATGGAACGAACGGCAAATCCCTGGTGAGACGGTTGATCGGTCGAGCCCGTTCACGGACCGGTCGAGCTTTCATTCCGTCGTCCCTTATGCGGGAGACGCCAAGACAATTTACTGGTCAGCATATGCGAAGACGAGCGAACTCTATTCCTATCAATACGACCGTGTCCGGAATCATGATTATGCCGTCATCATCGACGGTCTGTCCGGTGACGGATTGTCCTTGCGGAGTGACTTTGAAAAACTGCTGTCCCGTGGTGCGACAATCATCCGGGAACTTGAAAAACAAGGTGCCTCTTACAGTCTTTGGATTTCGATGGTCAATCGGGATGGTCAGTGGTACCATGTTCCGTCCGGAAAAGGAAAGGAACAGTTTTTACGGACGATGGAGTGTTTGGCGCGCCTGTCAGAGTACGACTTACCGCTTGAACGCCGATACTTCATGAAACGTCTCCAACGGGCCGTCCCGTCGACGACTGCCGCAATCCACCTCGGTCATCGGCAAAAGGAGGTGGGCGCATGATGTTGCTCTGGTGGTTACTCATCATCAGTCTCTTACAGACGATGGCACTCCCGTTGCTTGCCTTTGCGCTGCTTGCCGTCCTACCCGTTCGGAAAGTCCGGATTCTTCTGCAAGTGATCGCTGCGCTCGCCCTGTTTTATGTATCACCATTGATCAGCATCTTCTTATTGTTGGCGACTGCGATCGGTGCTTTCCTCGAGACGATCGAACTCGAGTACCGCTTTGCTTTGACGGGTGCTGTCTTCGTCGGAATTTGTTTCTTGTACCCCGGACTGACACCACCGCTCCTCGCCTATGTCTTGCTTGGTCTACTCGTCCTGACGCCGTTCTTAAAACGACATCTCGTCGAGTGGCGCCGGATTTTGACGAGCGTCACGCTCGCCTTCGGACTTAGCTTTTTGCTCGTCTTCCTTCTTCGCCTGATGAAGGAAGCATTGTTCGGATCCGTCGCAAATTTAATGCGCCCCGCCTTCGAGGCATTCGGTTCACTCTTTACGTGGACGATTCCGCTTTCGGAAAAGGTCGATGAAAAGACGCAGACTGGTGCAACCCTCGGCAACATGGAAGCGGTCGAACCCATCAAACAAGGGGCAATGAACGCCGCGACGATCCAGGTGTTTAATTATGCCGCCCTCGGACTGGCTCTCCTCGTCGTCGGACTGATGTTCTATTTCCTCCGTAAACGACGCGTCGTCACGGTGGAGCAGGACGAGATCGTCCGACCAACCGCCAAAAAGCGGACGAAGGCCGCGAAAAAGCACAGTCAGCATCCGTTGCTCCAACTCGCCTCGCAACTGGAGCAAGCCTTTCCACGCAAACGCGATGAGACGACATACGAATGGCTTGAGCGGATCGCCTTCCCGGAAGTCGAGCGCAATGCCCGCTTGATTGACGGAATCGAGTTTAGTCAAAGTGAACCCGCCTATGATTTGCAAGTTTTCCGTCGTCAGGTTCGGGAACGTATTGAACAATAAAAAAATCTCCATCTCTGTAACAGAGAATGGAGATTTTTCATTTAGTTGAATCAATTTTCGATGCTTTACGTGCGATGACGACGATAAAGACGATCGCACCGACAGGAAGCACTAACGGCATCCAGTCGAGGATATACTGTGTGTTCATGGTATCCCCCCTTATTGGCATGAGCTATAAGCGTAGCATATTCCAAATAACGGGATGATGCAAGTCTCGTTACAGCCGCGGTAAGACCGAATAAGCGATTGAATAATACAGTAAAATACTTGTTGCAAGCGAATAGACGACAAGAATTACCGGGATATGTTTGAGTTGACCACGACGTTTAAAGAGACGAATCGAAAAAATTGTAATGGCTAGTGCAAAGAGTGGACTAAAACCAAAAATGACGATATCCATCGTTTCTAATAATTCTTCCGCAAAAAGTAAGTTAAAAGCAAAAATAAACAATAAGTACCAGGAAGTATAGGATAGACAGACGAAGAATAGATACAATAGTCCATCCATCCAGCCCCGTGTACGGCGATTTTCCATCTGTTGCATGACGTTCCTCCTACATAAGTATCAGATACCCTTAATAGTAGACGGAAAAGATACGCGAAAATATTCAAATATGAATATACGACAAAAAACGACAAAAAGTGTCCTTTCCCTTGCAAGGACACTTTTCGCAGCATTAGTTTACAACAGAACTTTCCTGATAGATTCGTGCCAACTGAAGGACCTTCTCTTTAAAGGTTTCACGACGGATGCTCGGTTCGATGATTTCAGCTTGGTTAGCAAATTGAATCAACCATATCATGAAGCCTTCCGAGAAGAGGGCACTGACTTTAACCTCGAACCAGTCCTCGTCGATTCGTCGACAGCGGATATCCGTCCCGAATCGATCGACGACCGTCGGCATGACGCTTTCGTGAAATTTTAACGTCAGTTGCTCATCTTCCCCTCCGTACATGTTGAACATGTTACTCAAGTAGGAAGGATCCACCTCGACCGGAGTCTCTGCCGGTTCGAATACACTGCACTGGACGATCCGGTCGACACGATATGTCCGAATCTGCTGGACACGTTCATCACGACCGATTAAGTAATAGTTCCCGTTATCGACAATTAGGTGCGCTGGTGTGACGAGATAAAAATCACCATCTCGGCGGAGCTCGAACTTCCGCGTCCGTTCATTAAACTTCCCTTGGTACTGGAAGCTGATGATTTCTTGTTCCGTAATCGCCTTTTGAATCGTATCGATCGAGAACGGAATCACTCCTTTTGGTTTTTTGACCGTATGGATGACGGGGTTCAACGTCTTCGCCAACCGCTCGCTCGTCAATGATTGAATCGTTCGAACAAGCGCCTTCGTCTCACTTTCCGAAATGAATTTCGCACTTGCGATCGCGTCGACGAGTAAACGCAACTGGTGGTGCTCAAACCGCCGGCTGACGAGATGATATGGCGTCGCCAGTCCATTTTTCGTCTCTTCTTTGACGACATCAAACCCTGATTTCGCAAGGGCCTCGATATCGTCCTTCAGCGATTTTCGTGATAATTTTTCAATCAATCCTCGTTTTGATAAAGCGATACTCAAGTCTTCTAACGTCAAGGTCTCCTCTTCGTCCGAGTATTTTTCAAAAATATCCCGAACAGCCAGTAAGCGATCACGGTTTGATAATTTTTCAGTAGGCACGGTACATCCTCATTTCCTATCGTTACGGTATTTGATTATACTTCGAGTATACCGTAAATAAATAATAATATTAACAATAAATTGGTAAAATTTATATCGTTAGGAGAATTTGGATGCATTTGATTGCTGAATGGAAGGAACAACAATTTGATTACCGAGATAGCGGAACAGGTCCCATCATTCTGTTAATCCACGGTACACAGTCCGATTACCGGGAGATTTATCATGTCGAAAAATTAATTCACGCCGGGTACCGCGTGATTGTCCCGTCACGTCCCGGATACGGAAAAACCCCGCTGCGGTTAGCGGAGTCCCCTGTCGAGCTAGCTGCGTTCTATAAAGGTTGGATGCAGGCACGTGGTTTTACGCGCTATACCATCTACGGCATCTCAGCAGGCGGTCCGACAGCAATCGCCCTAGCGAGCCAAAACGATGCCGCTTGCTCACTCGTTTTAGCGTGTGCGATGTCTCATCAAATTTCACTTCCATACCAGAACGTATTGATTCAACCGCTCTTGCAACGTCCACTCCACTTCATTCAGTGGGTATTATGGACGTATGTCAAAGATAAGTTAAAAAAATTTCCTGAAGAGGCGTCCGTCCGGATGGTCGAAATGACGAGCCTGTTGCAACGTAGTGACATTCGGTCACTCTTGACGCATGAGGATGAACGCTTATTGTATGCCGTCGGACTACAGAACGGTCCCGGGCGCGGCGTCTTGTTCGACATCACTCAGCAGCTTGAGCGACAGACACTCGAAACGGTCAGCTGCCCAGTCCTAATCGTCCATTCACAAGCCGATCGCGCTGTCCCGTTCGAGCATGCCCGCTATACGCAGCGTCTGATCCCCCATGCCCAGTTCATCGAATCGAAAAGTCCGGGTCATTTGATTTGGATTGGTCCTTCAGCACGACGAGATGAACGAATGATTGAACGCTTCATCACATTAAATCACCTGTAAACGAACATGTAGCTTCATTTTTTCATTTTCCTCGACAATCGAGATGATTCCCCGGGCCGTCAATTCGTCGATCGCCTGCTCCGTCCGTTCTTCGTTCAAGCGGGCACAGCGGGCGATTTCTGCGATGCCCATTCGACAGGACAGTTGATTCGCTTTGATTTTCGACGAAGGTTTGGCAACGGACCGTTGCAACAAACGCCAAAAGACATGACGGGCGTCGTCCGATAATGCATAGGCGTTCTTTTCAATGACAGGGGGTACATACCGAATGTCTTCACGGATCCGACGAATTAAGTACAGGCTGAGCCATTCCTCGAGTTCAGCTTGAATCCGGAAAAATTCAAACCACCAAAGTTGATCAAGGGCGTGTTCCTCATCACGGCTGAGCATCCAGCTCGGTGGGATTTGATCAAACTCCTCTTCAAGCCAATCCTCATAATCAAGTGCCGTCTCATAGAGGACTTGCGGCGAAATTTGAGCCAACGATTCCCGTGATTTATAGATATCAAAGCTCATCCGACGAAAATGTTCGACGGACGCTGCGACTTGACTGAGCTGAACGAACTTTTTCGTGATGAGACGAGCGAGACCGTCTAAATCATGGTGCATCGCATAAAGGTGTTTTTCTAAAGCAATCAAAATACTTCTTTCCATCAGACGTTTCCTCCTCTTTTCCTGGTGTGCTGATAGTCTTTTTCCGCAATCCCGGTTTTCAAAACCATTCTTAGAAGCAAATCAGTTTATTTCAACGTTTCCTTTGTCTTACAATGGACAAATAGCGATTAATAAAGGAGATGGAACGAAGATGTATACGATTTACGGCAGTTCTAGAAAAGGGAACAGTGAATGGCTCGGTGTCCGCGCATTCGAGGGCATTCCTCATGTATCGGTCGATTTAGCCAACACGATGATTCAACCTGTGGAAGACCGGCGGCATCATGGTGGGTTCTTACCGATTGGCGATGATTACCGGCGGATCGTGGAAGAAATGCTCGAGCATGACGACATCGTGTTCATCACGCCGATCTACTGGTATTCGATGTCCACGAAGATGAAGCTCTTCATCGACCGCTTCAGTGAATCGTTGCGTGATGAAGACTTACGTTTCCGTGAGCGGATGCAAGGCAAGCGATTCCACCTGATTGCTGTCGGCGGCGATGATCCAAAAGAAAAAGGACGCGCCCTTGTGACACAGTTCGACCATATCGCGACCTTTTTAGGAGCCCGTCTTGAAACGGCGATCCTCGCGGAAGGGAATGCACCAGGGGACGTCGAACGCGATACGGTCGCCCTTGCAGAGATTAATGCGTTCCGAGAAAAAATGTCAAAAGCGTACGTTTAAGGAAAGTTATGTAAGGGAATCCTTTGATTAGTTCCATTCTGTAGTCAGACTAATCGGAGGTGGCGATAGATGTTACAGTCGAAAAAACGCAATGAACGCAAGTGGAAACGACTTAAGACACGCAACCATATCGTTTTACTAGAACAGCTATTTCAAACGTATGAAGAAATACGGGTCGTGCGACCACGACTTGATTCTCACTCCACTCCCTTAAATCCGATCGAGCCTTCTCGTTAAGTCGTATAGGACAAAAAAAGACGCATTTGCAATCGCAAATGCGTCTTTTGACTGTTTAGTCGTTTTTGAGCTTCACATTTTGGTCGGCAGGCAAGGTTGTCGTCGTTTCCTCTTCTTCAAGCTTCGGTACACCCGCTCCATAATCTTTCGATTCATCTGCGACGTAAGATGCGGCATAGGCCGGGTTGATTAAGTCTGACTTCGATCCGACAATGACGATATGGCCATGGCGGACTTCATCTTCCAAACTTTCTGCAACATCTTTCGTCATGCCAAGTTCAGATAGTTGGGCGATACGATCTTTTCGATTACTACGGACGGTCGCCATCAATGTTTCAAAAAAAGATTTTTTCGTGACGCGGTAAGCAAGCGTCTGTGTATCGTTCGCAATCCGTTCTGCCAATTCCTCGTCTTTTGCAAAAATATAAATTTGTTTATTTGAATACCCGCCTGACTTTAAACTCGTTATTTCTGCATCGACGCCAGTCATGTCACGGACAATACGTGTTTCAATCATGTTCGTTCATCTCCTTCATACTAAGCCTCAGTTGGCTGTCTCAATATAAAGTTATTCCCGAAACATAATGAATAAAACATGGATTTCAAAAACTGCTTATGAAACTTTCTTTAGTGACGTGCCGCGTCGTTGTTTACGAAGTACCGTCAGGATGATGATGAGGCCTACCAGCACTTGCGGCACCACGGTTTCAATCGTCGGATAAAATCCGATCCAGGCGACGGGCGGCAACGCAAGTGGATGGACAGGCAATACACCTGTCAGTTGGAGCGCGTGCAGACTTACACCGAGTATCTTAAAGGCCATCACATAGATTAAGATGGTCGCGCCTAAGAATAGACGGCGAATCGGCAAACGGACACCGAAATAGATGACTGCAATTGACACGAGTCCAATCAAGAGAATCGCTGCCAAAATGCCTCCACCTAAGGCGAGTGGCGTCATCGCCGGTGCCATCCCGACATAAAAGAGTAACGTCTCCGCACCTTCCCGGAAAATCGTCAAGAAACTGACGATGAAGAGTGAAGTCCGCGATAGGTCGGACACGAGTTGCGTTTGACGGGAAGTGATGGCCGTTTTCGAATGTAACCAATTTCCGACCAGTAACATCACGAGAACGGCGAACAAGCCGGTCCATCCTTCAATTTGCTCTCGTCCGACACTTGCGAGCGCGGTCGAGAAGAAAAATTGAATGATTAGCGCAAGCAGACCACTCGCTAAAAGCCCGAGGACGGCTCCGAACCAGATGTGCCGTTCCCCCCGTAAATTCGCTTTACGTGTCAAGGCGACGAGCGCACTGATAATCAGCAACGCTTCAAGTCCTTCCCGGACCATGACGAGCATCGCGTCGACGAACGTATAGCTCGTCTGGTCGGTCAGTTGTCCGAGCGATGCGCTTAATTCCTGTAACGAAGTGATTGTCGCGTTCCGCGTCTCCTCATTTAAGCGGGCGAGCAATAAGGGGACGTCCGTCTCGACTTGCGTATATAAAGCACTGTCTCGTGTCCGGACCGCCCCTTCTCCGCTCGGCCACTGGGCGATGAACGTCGTCAAAGTCGACCGCGCCCCGTCGAGGTCTTTTGCAACGAGCGCATCCGACGCCTGATCGAGTAAATGGATCAAATCGGTCAATTCGACTGATGCCGTCTTGACGATGTCCCCTTCGACGAATGAGTCGATGCTTGTATCAAACTGGTCGAGGGCCTCGTTCCATTCCGTCTGGTCGAATGTCTGACGTGCTTGTGCAATGCGAATCGCAGATAACGCCATCTCGACTTTTCCGTAGTGACCGATGCTTTCTTCCCGGACGACGCTCTCACGGGCCGTCCATTCCTTTAACAAGGTCTGTTCGAGTGTCTTTCGCTCACCCGCATCCGCTTGCCGCATTTGCTTGGTCACTTCATGCAAATCAAGCAGACGGGTCCGGGCCGCCGCATCCTGCGCGGGACGCATTGTGTCTTCGAGCGTCCGGACGGCCGTCGACAGTGCCGTCAAGTCCGCACTGATCGTCGCGAACGACGCATCCTGATGTTGATTCAGCGTCGATAAACGCTTTAAGATGACGGCTTTTTCATCTGAGTCAGCCAGTTCCTTTGATTGTTTAGCTAACGTCGCGATTCGTTTTGAAAGTGCATCGCGATCTTCCGCCTTCACGGCTGAGATGGCTTGACCAATCGACACGTAAAGGGCATCGGTTTTCGCCTCTGCACCCGCATGGGGGATGAGCGTGCTACATATAAGGAACACGAGTAAGGCAGCTTTAAGCAAAGAGCGCATCACCGATGTAACCTCCTTTTTGAATGCCGCCGAAACACGCGAACAGCGCGCTTCCACGATGAGTAATGTATTCATTCATCCGGTCAGAAGTTGCGAGCCGTTCTTGAATCGTGATGAACTGCTCCGGCGAACGCTGATACGAGAGGAACAACAGACCGGCGTCTAATGCGCCTGTCGTCTCATCAACGCCATCCTGGTAGGAGTAGGAGCGTCGGAGCAGTTGCACCTTTCCTTCACCATGCGCGACTGCTGTATGCGAGTCTGCCGGTAGTTCTGCTTCCCCCCGTGCAATCCGTTTCGTCGGTGTAACGGACGCGAACTCATCTTTTGAACCGAGTGGTGCCCCGGACGCCCGTTCACGCCCGAATGTCCGCTCCTGCTCCTTCAAAATCGTCCGGTCCCAGACTTCAAGGTGCATCTGAATCCGGCGAACGACGAGAAACGTCCCGTTCGTCAGCCAAGGTGAACCATCACGCCATTGATAAAACAGCGTATTCTCCCGCGTCGCTGCTTTCGTCACGTCAGGATTGCCTGTCCCATCTTTGAATCCGAACAAGTTCCGCGGTGTCCCGCCCGTCGCATCTGCCACTTTCGACCGCTGGAAACCGGCTTGCGTCCAGCGAATCTTGACGACACCCCGTCCGATTCGGGTCAAGTTGCGTAACGCGTGGAAGACGACTTGCTGGTCGTCCGCACAAATTTGGACAATCAAGTCACCGCCGGACCATTTCTCATCGAGCTGGTCCAAATCAAATGTCGGTAAATCTCGTAAGAGTGCCGGGCGTTTATGGCCGATGCCGAAACGATCCCCTTCAAATAAACTAATTCCGCAACCGAACGTGAACGTCAAGTGACTTGCAGATAACCCCTCTGCTTCACCGGTGTCGTCCGGTGGGATGTAGGCGCTATCTGTTTCGCCGAGCGATAGTCCTGCTGATAAGCGCGCGCAAGCCCGCGTCCAGCGCTTCAATAAATCAATCAGCTCGTCGCGGCGATCCGTCTTGACGTCAAAAGCGACGAGTTGGACATGATTTTGGGCCGGCGTCATGATGCCCGCTTGATAGGTGCCGTAAAACGGGACTTGATCGGACGCCTTAGCCGTCAAGGCGCGCGGTAAGAAGCGTTCGACACCACTTGCATAAAAAGCTGCACCGAGACCGGTCAGGCCGGCGACTTTTAAGACATCACGTCGCGTCATGCCAGCCTCTAATGTTGGTCGTGTCATGATTATCCCTCCAGTACGATGCCCATCTTCGACAGCGGTTCTGCCAGTTCGTTAATGGCTTGACTCAACTGTTTAACGTCGGTTTTTGATAAGTCCGTGTAGAGGACGTACCCCTTTTCCGTTTTCTTCGCTTCTAATAAGGCATTGACGTCCTCAAAGCGCGCTGCGATCTCTTTTGACAACGCTTCGTCTTGTTTCATCAGGCTCGGGTTCAATAACTGGTAAATCTTTTCCGCCCCTTGGACGTTCGCTGCAAAATCATAAAGATCGGTATGTGAATAGCGGTCTTCTTCGCCTGTCACTTTCGAAGTCGAGACTTCATTCAATAGATCCGTCGCCCCCGTCACGAGAAGCTCCGGTGTCACGTCGACTGTTTCGACTTTTGCACGCAAGAGGTGGACGTCCTGCATCAATTGCTCCGCGTATTGCTCATACCCTTTTGTTGTTCCCTTTTCGAACAAGCCTTGTTCGATCCGGTGATAACCGCCCCACTCGGATTCCTTGACGTCACCTGCACGGGCATCGATTTTCGGATCGAGGTCACCGAAAACTTCCGCGATCGGTTCCGCCCGTTCATAGTGCATCCGCGCCGGTGCATAGAGCGCTTTCGCCTTTTCAAGGTCCCCTTCCTTGACGGCCGTCGTAAAGGCTTCAGTTTTATTCGTGAAGGCATCGAGTTCATTGATCGCATAATCGCGGTAATCGGCGACGACCTGATCGAATTGGCCGTCCGCTGTTTTCGGTGTCGCTTTTGTCGTTGTTTCTTGTTCCCCGCAAGCAGCTAACAAGGTCGCGAGCGACAAGGCACTCGCCGTAAGGATTTTTTTATGTGACATGATTCATTTCCCCCAAATCGTTAAGTAAGTTCAGTTGTTAGTATAGACGATAATGATAATCGTTATCAATATAAATTTAGAGCTAACATGAAAAACCCGTCCTGACGAGCGTCATCAGGACGGGTTTTTGCTCATTTAGTTGTTTTTTCGCTTTTTAAAATACGTCCGTGAAATGATGAACGCCACGATCGCAAACCCGATAAAGACAAACGCTTTTTGGACGAGCGTCAAGAACGATAAATCAAACACTAACAGCTTAATCGCACTGACGCTAAGTAGCAGCAGACCGGATAATCGCCAGACGGACAAATTACGGATCCGACCAATCGTGACGAGAAGCAAGGCAAGTAAAATGTAGGCAACCGATAATGTCGTACTGCGATTCGTTTCGTCGAGTCCGTCATAAAACGGCAGTTCCATGACGAGTAACGTATACGTCGTCAGGACGCCGACGGCTGCGACAACTAGACTGATCTGGAACGTCCCGTCCTCGACCATCGCGCGGTGTTGTTGCACGAGTAAATAAATTAAACCACTCGTCGCAAGTACTAAGGCGACGACCGAAAGACGAAACGAGTCGTTCATTGCCGCGTACATACCCGACTGCGTAATCTGGTCGAAGATGAAGTAGACATACAAAGCGAGAGCGATCATCCGTTGGTACGGCATGTGCTGGCGTTTGACGAACCAAAGGCCGATCAGGATGCAGGCGAACAACAGGGTTTCGAACTGCTCGCTCAGTCGGAGTATGTCATAGGGAATTTGCGTGATCGCGTAGAACACCGTCGCGTGACCGACTGCATTGTGCCAGGCATCTTTTGAGTAGTTAGCGATGCTATAGGCAAGCCCTGCCAGCGCGAGGGCAATCAGTGTCCCCCACTGCCAATCGATGACGGCTAGACTCGCAATCACAATAAGACCGGCCCCGTAACTCGGATAATTCCACTTCATCCGGAGACGTTGCCCAGTGAAGGCGGTCCCGATGTAGCTGACGAGCGACGCAGCAAGCAGTGAGATTTCGTCAGACGTGGACGGTGGTGAAAAGCCGACCATGCTCATCGCTGTAACAAGAGCGATCGTCAGGAATCCCCAGCTGACGACGAAACCGAGAATCGTTTTTAAGCGAACCGCGGCATAGAACAAGGCGGCGAACAATATCACTTCATACAGTAAAAACAACGAAACGTTCGCTTCGTCCGCCAGTTGCAGAAACGGGAGTAAAAATCCGGTGATTGAGACGAGAATCAGGAGGACACGTGACGCCATCCATAACATTAATCCGAACGTAATGAATAAAATGACGAGTTCGAGCGAGAAGGCAAGACCTGGCGAATAGAATTGATACAACGCCATGCCAGCGAACAAGGCGGCTAAAGAAACGATGGTCCCCGTCGCGACGAGCCCGACGCCGAGTTCTCGTCGCTTTTTCTCATACTGATACTCGCCTACTCCGATTAAGAGCAATCCGATGAGCACTCCGCTGCCGACTCGGACCGCTGGATTGACCCAGCCGGAGATCGAGGCGTAAGAAAATAAGAAAATTGCCCCAATCGCGGCAAAAATTGCGGCGATGCGCGGTAACCAGATGGTCGCAATCATGTGTTCCCACTCATCGCGCGTCCGGATTTGTTTGATTTTTGGTGAAAACGTGTCGTCTTTTTTGACGAAGGCGGGTCTTTTTTTCGGTGTCGCGACCGTACTTTGCTCCGGAGTCGACGTTGGATGCGGAACAGGATGCAGCTGTTCGAGTTGCGCGACACGTAACTTCAACGCCTCGAGTTCCTGTTCCAGTTGGGTGATTCGTTGTTCTTCCATCATTCCACCCTTTCTTTATTTTAGATGGTACTAGTGTACCTGTTTCTTCTGCCTTTTTCTTATTTTTTCAAAAATAAGGAAACGTTAGGTGACGATTCAACGAAAAAAAACGACTTCCGCCCTTTTGGAAAAGGTGAAAGTCGTTTGTCAGGAGACCGGTTAACGAACGGATAACGCATATTGTCCCGTCGTGTTATAAACAGATGTGAACTGTGCGCGACTGACGGCGTATTTCCCACGGTACGGATCAGACACGTAGAACGAACTGCTTGAAACACCCGTCACGAGCATGACGTGATAGTTCCGGTACCCGGTGAACGTTTTGCCGTCCGGCTTGATCCAAGAGAAGTAGCCATATGGATTTTTGAAATCAACGGTCGCCCAGACGATGACGGGATTCCCGCTCCGGATTTCACGTTCAATCTTACTGACACCTTGTTTGGAGATATCGACGGCGCCACTCCGGTATTTTTTAGCGAGCGGGAGAATGCCTTTTGGATAGACGCCCCAGTTTTTGTAGTAAGAGAGCGTCCCGGCCGGATCACCCGTAAACATTTTTTCTGGATCGGCCCAGTAGTATTTCCCATTTTTGTAGGTCGCATTGCTGATGCTTTTCGGTAGTTGTTTATAGAGCGACGCAGCCGAAACAGACTTTTTCTTGTAGGCGAGCGCCATCTTCAACGAGACGAACTCGCAACCTGACGGGTAGCCTAACGTGTATTGATTGTAGTACGGGACATTTAATTTTTTAGTCGTACTGCTCGTTGGCTTCGTTTTCGTTAAGTACTGTGTCGAGACATAGCGGTAGCTCCCGCTATACAAAATACGTGTAAAGCTCCCTGACGTGCCATACGTTGCGACTTTGACCCCTTTACCGAGCTGGGTGACGGATTTGTATTTTGTGCTCGGGCCCGTTCTGACGTTTAACGTCCCGACCGTCGTATACTTCGTGCCGGTCGATGTGTATTTCGAGGACGTCGTCGATGTCTTCACATAATCTTTGTGTATGTACCCCGTCCGTGATTTATAGGTGATTTTGTACCAACTTCCCGATGTTCCTTTTAACGTATAGACGTTTCCTTTGACGACATTCCCGAGAATCTTGCTTGAGGTCGTCGGCTTTTCACGGACACGTAAGACTGCGGTCGTGATGGTCAGCTTCGTGGCGGCATGTGCGACGAGCGACGGACTGAATACGCCAAACAGAACACCAGCGACGATGACACTTGAAAAAAACTTCTTCATGATAGACCCCCTTAACAGAATGACAATACGATGATATACACCATTTTTCCCAAGTTATTGAAATAATAATCATGATTTCAAAAGAAAATTCTGAAAAAATAGAAATATCTTCATTCTTTGTAACAAAAAAAATCCTCCTGTTGTATATGCACAACAAGAAGATTCAGACTGTAGACAAAGTTCTATCGGGAGATCAAGCGTCTTTGTTCGTTGCGTTCCTCGGGCGAGGCGCAAGCCGTTGCTCCTTGGATCCTAGCGGCCAACGCGCAGGGTCTTGCCTGCCTCTGAACGTGCGTTAAAAACGCACTTTTTCCCGTAGGAGTCAACGAAACATGACGCTTTTTAGCTAATACCGTGACCAAAAAGCCGGGCATGGAGACGTTTTAAAGCGCAATCCGTCTTGAATCGCTTTTAAAGCACGAAAAGTAATCGGTCGCGACCCTGTAGCTTTTTATATGAAATTCAATTTTTAATATTGACGATAAACGGTGACGGTTGAGTGAACGCCTGCTCGAGCACATGGGCGACGAACGTCGTCTCTTCTTCCGTCACTGGAAGAGGGGCATCTTCAACGATACTCCGGTAAAATGCCCGATATAATTTACCGTAGTCACCAATCGGACTCGGAATCCGGACATTTTGAAGATGATTGTGGTTATCATGATAGAGTAACCGACCGAAATCATCTTCCGAATCTTCCCCGAATCCTTCTTCCCCTGGGAAGTAGTCTGCTTTTAAGTCAAGCTCTTGCCGATCGACATGCTGTTTGATGAACGTCCCGTTCGTCCCATGAATCATCCAGCGCGGAGCGGGTGCCAGTGCGACATGACTCGTTCGGACACTCGCCTTGAAATCGTCATAATAAAAATCAAGCGCAAACGTATCGTCCGGAATCGCAGTACCCCGGACGGTTCGGATGTCATAAGCGACTTGGTTCGGTCTTCCGAACAAGGCAATGATTTGATCAATCGTATGGACGCCGAGACTATAGAGCGCACCGTTCTCATTCGCCGTATTCGCCGGCTTCGCATCCGGGCGATACAAGTCGAAATGCGAGACGACTTCGACGATGCGACCGAGCTTTCCGGACGCAATGACTTGGGCGACGGCTTGAAAGTCGCTATCGAAACGCCGATTTTGATAGGCGAGTAGCTTGACGCCTTGCTTACGTGCTTCCTCAAACAGTTGCACCGCTTCTTGTTCTGTGACGGTAAAAGGTTTTTCGACGAGGACGTGCTTCTGCTGTTGCAACGCCTTCAAGGCATAGGCAAAATGCGTCGCAGGCGGTGTGTTGATGACGACGACTTGAAGCTTCTCGTCCGACAACATCTTGTCGAGGTCCGTCGTGAACTGGACTGCGGGAAGCTTGTCCATATATTTTTCCTCTAACTCCGGTTTTGCCGTCCGATTATAAATCCACGTCACCTCGAAATGGGGATCAATCATGACATAAGGCAGATGATAACGGGTCGTGCTCTTACCGAAGCCGATGAAGCCAATCTGAAGTCGCATCCTATCACTCCTCGCAATTACTTTTCTTTTACCTTAACAAAGCGGCTACGACTTGTCTTGAACAAATGACCGATTATGCCGTCGCTTCGATTCGTTCGTACTCATATGTCGAAAATCCGTCATATGTTCCTTGGTACGTAAAACCGACCGACGTATAATAGTTGTTTAAAAATGCATTTGACGCCACGCAGTCGAGGCGAAGTGTTTCCCCTTCGTAATCCGTCAACTCGATTACATAATCAAGAAGTTGTTTTCCGACGCGGCGTCCTTTCGCCAAATCACTGACGACAATCCGGTGGATATAAAGACCTTCTGTATCTGCCCATAACGAGCGATCCCATTCCATCGAAGGAAGCAGGGCAACGGAACCGAGCAACTGGTCGTTTTCTTCAAAAACAAACAGTCTTCCGGCATCAAGATCCTCTTGGACGAGTGTTTCGATGTCTTGTTCAAGGTAAGCAGACCACTGTGTGCTGCCCGTCGCTTGGAGTGCGAGCGCCTTGTGCTCGAGTAGTGTTGCGATGTTTCGAACGTCTTGTGATGTAGCTAGTCGTATCATGTTGTACCTCCTGTAAGCAAAAATTCTTCTTTATCCTAACGAAAACTGCACCAGAAGAAAACCGTTTTGCTCGCATCGCTAAAAAAAAATCATAAAAACGCATCATTTTGTGATTTTTTTCATATTCTACAATTTTATTTTTAAATATCGTATTCTAAAAGTGTGATCAGACCCCCAGTCTTCACAACGTGGATCTACCGGCTTCCCACGAGCCGGTAGGCCTTTTTTTGTCTTCAGTCGAGTCCGACCCATTTTTTCGATAGACGGCGCGCATCTTCACGGTAGCGCGTATCCTCGACGACCGGGTTACTGAGACGTGGTGCGGAATCGGCGTAATAGCCGCCATTGTCGAGCCGGTCATTCGTCGTCGCGAGGTACAGTGCGGTTTTCGCCCCGTACTCCGGCGTATACAGTTTCCCGGTCCAGTAACCGATTTGAGCGATCGGCTTTAAAAGCACCTTCATCGCTTTGCCGTACTTGCCACGATAGAACAAGTCGGTATTGACGATGCCGGGATGGACGCTGACGAATGTCACATCGTCCCCATACTTGTCCGCGAGTTCACGCATGTGGACCATCTGTAGCAATTTCGATTCGCGGTACGACCGCATCGGGTTGTATTGTTCTTTTTTAACATGGGCAATCGATTCCAGTTCGATATCTGTTCGGACGAGTCCACCTTCCCCGGCGAGCGATGAAATCGAGATGACCCGTGGATCGTTTCCGTGTTGAAGGAGCGGCAGCAAGCGTTCAATCAAATAGAAGTGACTCAGGTAGTTGACTTGGAACTGGGATTCGAAGCCGTCTTTCGTCAAATGATACGGCGGGACCATGACCCCGGCATTTAAAATCAGGCGATCGATGCGACCAATCTGCTCAAACAAGTGGTCTGCAAACCGGCGGACGGATTCCAGTTGGTCAAGTTGAACGATTTCGATTTCAAGATTCGTATGCGACACCCCATGTTCACGTAACATTTGGACGAGCAGTGTTGCTTTCTTCTCTGAGCGGACGGTCGCAATGACGCGGTCCCCCCGTTCAAGCAACGCTTGGATTGTCACCATTCCCATCCCCGAGTTTGCGCCTGTCACGATACATATGTTCATTTCCATTTTCCTCCTCTAATTACGCTTTCTTCGTTTACATGCATATATATTGAGTGTTTTCCTTTTTCCGTCGATTTATACACATCATTTCAAAAAAAGACTTCTCCGCCTGCAAAAGAGGTGAATAGCGTATACTAAACGTAACAGAAGAGAACCCTGCCCCGATTCGAGGAGGTATGCATGTGCATGAAGGAACCGTCTTACTACTTGCCGGTATTTTGTTACTACTCGCAATCATCACGACCAAGTTCTCCTTTCGTCTCAACGTCCCGACCTTGATTTTATTCGTGTTCGTCGGCATTCTTGCAGGAACGGATGTCGCAGGATGGATTGCTTTTTCTGACTTTGAACAAGCGCGTCTATTCGGAACAATCGCCCTCGTCATCATTTTGTTCGATGGCGGTCTCAACACGAAATGGGGCGATTTCAGGCAAGTCCTCCCTGCTGCCCTTTCGCTTGCGACGGTCGGCGTCGTCATCACGACTGGCTTGATTGCACTCGTCGCCCACTTCATTCTTGATTTCAGCTGGCCGATGGCGTTACTCGTCGGCGCCCTCGTCGGCTCGACCGATGCAGCGGCTGTCTTTTCCTTACTGAGCGGACGTCCTGTCGATGAGAAGGTCAAACATACACTGGAAGCGGAGTCCGGAACAAATGATCCGATGGCTGTCTTTTTGACGATTCTCTTTACAGAACTTGCGCTCGATCCGGAAAGTTTCTCGATTATCAGTGGCGTCCTGTCTTTATTCTACGAAATGGGAATCGGTTTACTCGTCGGTCTCTGTATCGGCTGGTTCTTGACACAATTGATGAACCGGATTCAGCTTCAAGCATCGGCCCTGTATCCGACACTCTTGATCAGCGGCGCCTTACTGTCTTACGGGATCGCGACGAGTATCCATGCGAGTGGCTTCCTCGCCGTCTACGTGACAGGCATTTGGATCAGTAACCACGACATGATTTACCGCGACATCTTGATTCGTTTCAGCGGCAGCTTGTCGCATCTGGCAGAAGTCGGGATGTTCATCATGCTCGGACTGCTCGTCTTCCCGCGCCAACTGCTCGATCCGCAGATGCTGCTCATTTCAGGCATCATCGTCGTGACGCTGATTCTCGTCGCACGACCACTCGCTGTTTTCATCTCACTTCTTCCCTTTCACTACAATTACCGGGAGCAAAGTGTCATCACGGCTGCCGGACTACGCGGCGCCGTACCAATCATCCTTGCGACCTATCCGCTTTCGAGCGGACTTGCGAACTCCTATCTCTTGTTCAACATCGTCTTCTTCACTGTCATGACATCGGCTTTACTGCAGGGAACGGCCTTACCGTGGATTGTCCGTGTCATGAAGCTCGAAGTGAAACCAACGATCGGGATTGAGCCGTTGATTCAATTCATGACGGTCGCAAATCCGAATGCTGAAATCGTCGAGGTCAGTGTCCCGTCGTTCTGTCGGATTGACGGGAAAACATTGCAAGAGATTGAGATGCCGCAGGATCTGCTCGTCGTCGCCGTCATTCGTGACGATGCCATCATTACCCCCCGCGGTCAGACACGATTGATTGGTGGCGATCAACTCCTGATTCTGACGCCGAAACAATCGGAAGAACGGATTCGAAAGCTGATTGCCTCGCTTGGTCTTTAAAGTTAAAAAGGACCGATGATTCCGTGAAAAAAGCGGGATCATCGGTCCTGTGATGGATGTTGGACGGGATGTCCGGTACTTTGTTCAGACGTAAGAGTCCTATCCCAGATGGATGTTGTTGCGACGTTTAAGTCAGCCAGCCTTTCAGCGTCTCCATCCGGTCCGTGTGGCGTTTTAAGTCGAGGATCGTCTGTTTCACCTGTTCTGTACCGATTCGTCGCTCCGTTTTATCCGCACTGAATGTCCGGCTGATATTATAAGCGAGCCAATCAAGTTTGCTCGAATAGCTACAGGCGATTACAGCCGACCATTTCGCATCCCCTAGGTTATTTTTCGTTGTGTAACCACTAAAAAATGCTTGAAACTTCTGCTTGTTCAGATGCCCCGTCTCATCCTCTGACCAGTAAAGCGCCGTCTCAAGGACATCAAGGACAGGATGAATCGGACCCGCCGATTCCCAGTCAATGACGACCAGGTCGTTTTTCGTCCATAAGACATTTTTAGGATCCAAGTCGCGGTGACTCATGACCCAAGCGTTGGATAGGAACGCTTCTGCTCGCACTGCTCGCTCGTTCCACACTTTTAACGCCTCGGTGATTTCGCTTAGGGCAACACTCCACTCGGCGTCGATTGCTTGGCCTCTTATGAGATGAGTTGTCCATTCGTGGCTAATCGTTCCAACCACTGCGGGGACCATGCCAGCATCAAGTTGGTGTAAGCCTGCGAGATAGGTC
This sequence comes from Exiguobacterium sp. s80, assembly GCF_018618725.1. NCBI lineage: Bacteria > Bacillati > Bacillota > Bacilli > Caryophanales > Exiguobacterium > Exiguobacterium sp. s80. The sequence continues at coordinate 867,375 of NZ_JACSMP010000001.1, forward strand.
CCGATGGTATTACAATGGGATGGCTGGATCTCCTTCAAGGAAAGCAGGTTGCCGTCGACCCAGTCAAAAATAAGAAAGTACTCGTCAGCTATCTGTTGCACCGCTTCCCCCCGTATCCGTTTTGCCGGAAGAGCGGAAAGGTGCCGACCTACAAGCAATGCAAAATCTTCCGCGTTTTTGAAGTTCGCAAACGCGTCAGGTCGTCTCATAATCTGCGGATTCAAGCATTTTACAGCATAATGTCCTTTTGTCGTCCTCAGTCCATACATGTCATGGATGAAACCGCCGGAAAGGGGGCGTGGGTCTTCTGTCCGTTCGCCTAAATCAAACAATACACAAATCTGATCAAATCGGTATGACTCCATTTGTTTCTCCTGTTATCTCCGTTATTTTTTACGAACTTTTTCGCCTTGACAGGCGCCAGAATCGATTGAACTGTTAACTTATGCGAAAAAACCCCCGACGTTTTTTCGCAGGGCGAAGACATCGGGGGTTCGATCCTCATTCAATAGAATTTACTTGTTTTCTACCAACGTTTGTTCCTGCTGACGAATACACCAGACATCGAAGTGGTCCGTCAACTGTCTGATGCGTGAAGTCGTATCAGACAGTTTCGCGAGTGTAGCTGACGTTCATCGTTGTTCCTCTTCTCGTCTAATCTCGATCGTTCCGGGTGGGCGGTGCGGTAATGTAATGGATAGTCCTGCGAACTGGAAGTGGTCACGTCCGTTTTGTGCACGTTCAATCCAATTGACTGCCTCTTGGCGCGCTAAGCCATGCCGGATCCGGTTCTCCGCCTGTGTCCGTGAAATCCCGGTACAGACGACCTCTGTCAAGTAGGTCCGTTCATCGGACTCAAACTGTTGCCAAATCCCGAGGATGAGTTGTCCGACAGCACTGACGGGTGTCCCGTCCGTTTCACCGGCGCTGACGGCCTCGTCAAGCGCATGAATCGCTTCGGTACACGTGTCGCCGAGTGCTAAAATCCGTTGGGATGCTTTTTGCATGATCCGGAACCGTTTTTGTCCGTCTTCCAGCCATAACCGCTGTGCAAAAGGGTCGACGGGAATGCCATGAAAGAATGTGACCGTCCCGCGCCAAGCGAAGCCGAACGACGGATCGTAGTCACGAATCGTCTCCATCGCTTGTGTGTGGAATCGTTTGATTTCTGACCGTTCCTCATGCAATTGGTCGCGCAATCCTGCCGTATCATCAATCGCAACCGCAAGCGGCGTCATCGTGAACAGTTCATTATCGGCAATCCGGTGCGGCATCAGGACTGCTCCATCGAACCGGTAATCGTTCGCCGGGCGTCCCGTCCGCCCGACGAACATGTGCCATTTGCCTTCCGCTGCGGCGAATGCGTACGCTTGGTGTGCGAACGGTGGTGCCACGAACAGTCCAGGAAATTCCTCGAACGTTTCAATCCGGATCGTTTCTCCGTCATACCACTCCCGTTCGATTGCCGCGAGCAACTGCCCCGTCGGAGATTGACGGTCTGTCAAATAACGACCGGTATTGCTATAGAAGCCGAGTAAAAACTCACGCTCTTCTTCTTCGAATGTCACCATCGTCAGTTGGAACAACGATTCGATTTGTGCTTCGGCGAACGCATCCTCGACCGTATCCGGATGGTGCGATTCAATCGCAATCATTTTCCAGCCCATCCGTTCATATAAGTTGATCGTCACGGGGAAAAACAAAAAGGCTCCGTGAGTCGCCTCGAGCTTAATGATGTCTTGCATGGCCAGGCGTTCAATCCGTAAGTTAAAGCCCATTCGTTCGAAGTGATCCTGTAAGCGTCTTTTCCAGTGCGTAAATTCCATGATCCGTCCACTCCTCTCTCGATTCGTTTAGGCGCGTTTTCGTAGCGGGTTCTTCGACCAGTAGAGGTATAACGCAATCAGACCACCGACTCCGATGATGTAAGAGGGTGTCCCGCTGACTTGGAAGATGACATCGGGATTCGGGACGAATGTAATCAAGACCGCTTTATACGTTGCAAATAAAACGAAACTGATGATGAACTGTCCCCAGATACGTCCTTTGACGTCACGTATTTTCGGTGACGTGATTAAGATCGACATCGCGTCAATCAAGAACAAGGCGATGATCGAGAACAACAAATAGTCGGCGAGTGCGAACTGAAAGACGCCATCGATTCCCTCGATGAAAATATACATCAAGATGCTTGAGACATAGTTCCGTGTCCAGCGTTTTTGTGTCTCAGCACGACGCTGTTCCGGAATCGCTGCGATCATCGTGTCGAGTCGCGCTTCCGGTGTTTGCCCATGGACTTCTTCGAACGGTCGTTGTTGCCGCTGCGCTTCATACAAATCAGCCTGCAGTTGACGTTCGATGTCCGTTCGCTCCGGTTCTTCCGCGTTAACGTTCAAACGGGGTAACAATGATTCAAAAATGCGTGTGTTAGCTTTCGTTAATTTCAAGCGACATCCCTCTTTTCCATGTTTAAGTATAACGGTTTATCGGGAAAAATACTTAGGTGAAGATGACGATTACTTGACGAATCCCACTTAAATGTTCAGAATAATCAAAAAGTGTAACTTTTCTTTTTTCAATTTCGTAGGATAACAAAAGAAGGAGTGAGCAACGATGCGCCAAACACTAACGAATGCCGCACTCATCACGCTATTGACCAGTGCCGGGATCGCGTTTCCTTTGACGAACGAAGCAGATGAACTGGATCCACCTGTCGAAACGGAACAAATCGAACCGCATGATGAGCAAACCCCCTAAGCGGTGTTGACTCAAACGGGAGCACGTCTCTCGATTAACAAAAAACAAGGAAGACGGTTCTCTGGTGTTCGCCCCGGAAATCCATCTCCCTTTTTTTAATGCGGTCTTGCGAGATACACGGCAAAGATGACCAGGAGGATCCCCGGGACGAGAAACAATATGTAGGAACGCTTCCGTTTCCTGCGCGAAATGCTGAAAATTGTCAAGTAGATTCCTAGTATGAATGACAGCAACATGATGTAAAAACCCATTTGTATTCATTCCTTTCGAACGTAATTGTTCATGCCTAAGCATTACTCGGTTGTGTCACGTCACCTGTAACATCGATCGACCACGTCAAGATCGTCGTACTGTCCCGGACAGCATGGTGCTTGATCGTCGTCAACAAGGTCAAAACGGCATCCTGCGCCTCCGTATCGCGAAACGCGCGACCGATGTCCGTCGCATCGCTGAACGGTTCACCGGGACATTCGACGAGTCCGTCCGTCGTCAAAAAGATCCGGTTGTGTCCCTGACGCAGTTCACGGATGCCGCGGGTATAACACGGGACAGGTAACGCAAACGTATTGACTTGTCCGATCCATTCAAAGAATTGCCGTTGATTGAGACTGTGTTGACCTAACCCGGCAAGCTCCGGATGAAACAGATGCGCGATGCAATCTCCAACCGACAACCAAAAAACATAGTTTCCTTTCCGGACGACGACTAAACAAGCCGTCTCCCCCCGACACGTCTCGCATCGTGCGCGAAATGTGTCTTCCGTCAACAGTTCGAGGATGATGTGTTCGAACGTCGGAAGGACTGACTCGGCTGCTTGTTCGAGTTGCTGATGCAACCGCTCTTGATACGTCAAAAATTGCTCCGCCACGAGTTCGGCACTTTCTGCCGAATTATGGGCATCGAGTAAGACGGTCAACTCCCAGTCCTTCCCCGTCATGACGAGACAACCATCTTCGTTTTTTGTTTGACCCGCCGTCGAGCAGCCACCGAACCGTCCGAGAACGACCGGACCCACCTGCCGTATGTCGATTTGATCGACATACGCTTCTTCACTTCCGACCCAGCTAAACATGCCTGACTCCCCCTATTCTGTCTGTTCTATCGAGAATACCACACCTGCTGTCATTTGGAACATTTTCCCTTTCATTAATCCAAAAAAAAGTCCCTCACTTCGACTACGGCTGTAGTGACGTGAGGGATGCGGCTTAATTCGTTGTCATGAATGGCTGGATGAATAATTTTAAGCGTTTTTGATAGTTGACTTGATCTTCGAGATACGTTTGACCATGACCCGCTCCTCGGACCGGATACAACTGCTTCAATCCAGGTTTTGCTTGATACAGTTCATAAACCATCCGCGATGGCATGAGTTGATCGTCCGTCCCATGGATGAACAGCGTCGGAATCATGATTTTGCTCGTTTGTCGTGTCACTGACACGTCACCGTAAAAGAAGTCCTGTTCGAATTTATTGAACGTGCTCGCCATTGCGAGTGACGGTCCTGCAGGATAACTGATCTGTAGATCCGCTAAATGATTGAGCCAGTCATCAAATCGGGCGTAGGCACCTTCAGAGATGACGACTTTGACTTGTGTCGGTAACATTTCTTCTCCAGCTGCGAGTAATGCGGTCGACCCGCCGACACCAAGCCCGTGATAGGCGATGTGACTCTCGTCCCCTGTTTCCTCGAGAAGTCGTTTCGTCCATTCAATCAAATCAAGCCGATCGAGCCAGCCGTAATTCTTTTTCCCACCGTTTTCAGGCTGCCCCCGTCGTTCGACGACTAAGACATTGTAGCCGAATTGTTCATGATACAGCTGCACGAGTGGTGCAACTCCGTCCGGCGTCGCTTGTTCCTCGTCCGGGACGAGAATGACCGATTTGTTTGTTGATTCTGTTGCAGGTAGATAGTCTGCGTGATGAACGCGTCCATCCGTCTCGAACGTCTTCTGTTCGAACGGTTGGGCAGCAGACCATTCAGTTGCCTTGGTCACGGCGTCACTTGATTCATCAGCCGGTTTACCCGCAAGAATCGGTGACGCTTCCGACTCGCCGACTAATGTTTTTTGAATGCGGTATCCATCAAAACTGATTAATCCGATGAATACGAGTAGTATCGCGAGTACGATTGCTAGTCCTTTTCGCACAACATGAACTCCTCTCTTTTCCTATATAACGCGTTATTCGTTATCATACCGTATGTCCCCTGCTTCTGCACGGTCTGTTTTCAGAAAAGAGCGTTGGTACCAGGTCCGGACGTCCTCAAATTGCTTATGTGTAAAATAACCTGCGTTCAAATGTCCTTTACCACGCAGATTGATTTCAAACTTCAGCAAGTCCTTTTGTTCGAGAAAACGGGAGACGTGCCCCGACAAAGCCTCGATTTTTAAACGCGGTGCATAAATCGTTTCCCGGTTGACGAGTTGGCGACGTAAGACGAACAACTCCTGTTCGAACCCGTAACACGTATTGCGGTACCCCGTCCGGGCAACAACGTAATAGAGCGGTAAAACCAGGTACAACAGCATGCCGATCCATTTAAGCGGGCTCGTCAAAAAATAGACGAGTCCGGCATTGACTGCTGAAAACAAGACAATATACCGGACGAGCCGCCAACGGATGACATAGAAGAATCCGCGGTCGGTCGCATGATGCATCGGTTTGACACGTTTGAAGCGCGGCAGAAACCGGTCGAGGAAGGCGTCGATTTCCGATTCCCGGATGAAGGGGTGGAACAACATCTGCTCTTCCTTCCCGTTCGCCGATATGACGTTGAGTGACAGGTGGGCACGCTTGAACCGTCGTTTGATCCAGTTTTCCTCGATGAATAAGGCTTGGACCTTATCCTGGTGAAAGATGACTTCCGTCCGGTTCACTAATCCGTAACGGATGGTCAGCCGTTCATCTTTAAGTGTCGCTTCGAACGAACCGTAACGAACGACGTAGACGACAATCGATCCGATGTAGGCGAGGAGCAAGACAAGCAATCCGATTCCAATCAGGAGGATGAGTGATAAATGCGCCAATTCATTAAAGACACGATCAACATACTTTTCGATATATTGATCAATCAGTTGATACCCTGCAAAGAAACCGACTAGCGCCAGTCCGAGACGACCGGACAAGGCGCCGGCAAAAAACAGGTCGGACAAGCTGACACGAAACGAGTCCGTCGTCTCTGTTTGTTCTATCTGTTCGTCCTCTTCTTTAATCGTCGACTTCAAGGAAGTAGCGAACGCGAGCCGGACACCTTTTAATTCGACTTCCGGTTCACCGCCTTCAGAAGACGTTTCGACGGACAGCGTCGCTAAACCGAGCAGACGCTCGAGCAGGTTTTGGTTGATGCCGACGGATTCAATCCGCCGCCGTTGTGTCGTCCGTTCACTTTTACGGAAGACGCCTTTGTTAACACGAATCGCTTGGTCATCAATCGTAAACGTATAAAAATACCAAGAAGTGATTCCAGAAATGAGAAGAACGAGACAAAAAACACTAAAGCCGATGATTGTATACCAACCGAATCCATCGTTCTTTAAATCATTGAACAATAAAAAAGCGAGCGGGATGACCGTCGACCGGAGATGCGTCAGCGTCGACATCAAGATGAATAACGGGTGGACGCGACGTGTCATAAGGATTCCTCCTCTTGCTCCTCGAGTTTCGCGAAGCGTTCGATATGGCGTCTTAATTCGAGTGTGCGTCGTTCCTCGAGACGCTGGATTTCCGCAAATCCGGATGCCGTATTGACTTTGATGTTCATCAAGCCGGCGCGACGTAACAAGGGACCGGTCGATGTATCGATGAACTGAACTTTGACGAGTGGTATGATTTCGATTTTACGGAAGATGACGCCTGACTTGACGCCTAAAAATTCTTCATCGACCTGATAACGGAAATAGTCGTAACGCAGACGCGGTATGTAATAAAACTTTAAGATGAATAACGCGGTCACGAGTCCTGTCACGATCCACATCCACCACGGAGATAAGTCGAGCCACACAATTTGGACGGTTGTCATGACGGCAATCAAAAGCGCATACAAACTAAACCGTATCGCCACATATTGCCGTTCGACTTTGACGGAGTCGAGTGATAACCGTTGCCAGCCACTTTCTAAGGTTGAAGATTGCATCTGTTCCCACTTCCTTTCTCTTAAAACTACGGAGTCCATCGTCAATAAGTTTCACTCGGCTTAAATCGAACATTGACATTTGACCCGAAATCATCGCATATATAGAAGAGTAGAAATGTAATTCTAGGAGGTACCATGCTAACATTTGAAGAAAAATTAAACATCATTGAGTCGTTTCCACAACTCGTCCGAAAAGATGTTTCACTGAACCGTGTCAATTTCCACTTTCCTGAAAGTCAGTTTGAGAAAAAAATCGTCGTCTATCACCTTCATCCGAACGGGAACGGATTCGTCTATGCCGCCGGATTACCGGGCTACGAAGTCGATAACAAAGGACTCGTCAACATCCGTGAGTTTTCTGCTCCTGCCTTGATTCTTTTGCTTGAAGATGCAATCAAATCGTTATCGACGGTCGAGACGGTCGAAACGCTCGAAGAAACGTGGGTCAACGATAACCAGTTCGAACTCACACTTTTGAATGAAGACCTCGATACATGGCTCGTCTATGCAGGCGACCTGCTCGATGGTGCCTTCAATTCATACAAAGAAGCGGCAAACTATCTTGAAGAAGAAGGTTTCCGCCGTAAATAACGAACATGAACGGAACTGAATCATTCAGTTCCGTTCATTTTTATAACCAATTGATTTAACGTTTGTTTGACACGTTCTAAATCCTCCTCCGACACGCCGAGTGTCTCTTTTAAGGCGAGCGGAACTTGTTCCGCTTGCTCGCGCAACATATGCCCTTTGTCTGTCAACGTGATTTGGATATGTCGTTCATCTTTCTTATTGCGGACGCGTCGAATTAACTCTGATGCTTCGAGCTTTTTCAATAACGGGGTTAGCGTCCCCGAATCCAAATGCAACCGTTCACCGACGGCTTTCAAGGATTGTTGATCTTCTTCCCATAAAACGAGCATGACTAAATATTGCGGATACGTCAGTCCAAGTGGTTCGAGCAACGGACGATATCGTCTCGTGATTTCCCGCGAAATCGAATAAAAGGGAAAACAAAGTTGTTCATCTAACGATAATGGGTTTGACATGATAGTCCTCCTCGGGAGCAAAGTACTTGCTTTCTTTTTTAAATTGTATACAATCTAATTGTAAGCTACTTAATAATAAGGAATCAACGAAAGGGAGTTATTGATTATGAAACCAATGTTCACATCATCAGCTACAGCAGTCGGAGGACGCGACGGACGCGTCGTTTCAGAAGATGGCGTTTTAGACGTCGCTCTCGCAATGCCAGTCCCAGGATCTAAAAAATCAGCGACAAATCCGGAGCAATTGTTTGCTGCTGGATACTCTGCTTGCTTTGATTCTGCATTAAATCTTGTTGCACGTAAACAAGGCATCAAACATGATGGAAGCGAAGTAACGGCACACGTTACGTTGAACGAAGCAGCAGACGGATTTGCTTTATCTGTTGAACTTGATGTTCTCGTCCGTGGTGTATCGGAAGAACAAGCTGCCGAACTTGCAAAAATCGCACACACAGTTTGCCCTTACTCACGTGCGACAGCTGGAAACATCCAAGTCGATGTTTTCACACGTACGACTGATGCAGCATAAGCATAACATTGTCTGCCCTTTTCTAGTGATATCTACTAGAAAGGGGTACTTTTTTATTGTCAATGCGACGTATTTTGAGGTATCGTTCGTTTTTTGTATCAAAAATTTAATAAGTAATTACGGTAAATGAAATAAATAGTCCGTTATTTTAGAAAACACACTTCTATTAACAGTGTGTTTTCTTCGTTTGTTCGCTGTTCGCTTTACAGTTGGTTGACGGATAAAATGACCAACTCGCCGGAGACAATCATGTAATAGGCATCATCGAACCGGTGCCGGACATACCGCTCGGCGTCAAAAATCGTCACCATCGGCTCGGCATCTTCTCCGATCGTTTCATGTACATAAAAGCGATCACGCAAGACGCGTTCGAACGGATCCCGGTCTAAAAAACGGGCTCCCGTCCGTAAATTAATCACTTCATGGTGTTGCTCCGACCGGTCGTTGACGATAAAGATCGTCGATTCGACGTCATCATACGTAAAATCAAATGCTTCATAATCACTCCAGCGGATCCGTTCAAGCTCCGTCACGTCCGTTTCGTCACGGATTTGATAAAACACTTCTTCGTTCAAACGGTCCGTATAGGCACTGAAAATCAAAAACCCGGCTTGTTCCCCGAGGTACTGCACCGTATCCCCTTCCCCGTCAAGGCGTAAGAGTGTCTTGAAGGACAGGACTTCTGTCCCTAGTTCGATTTCCGAAACGATCGTCTCAAGTGAAGCGATTAATAACCCTTCCGAGTGATCAATTGGATCTTCCGGAGAAATCAAGCCGCTTTCGAGGGCATCATAAAAGGAAAATTCGTCGAGGCGCGTGTTGCAGACGATATAATCGACGTCTTGGAGTGTGACGAGGAAAAAGTACAGTTCCCGGTAATTTTCCGTCATCCCGTACAGCCGTTGATCATGGATCAAGTGTTGCTGCTTCGTCTTCGTGTCATATAAAAAGGCAGACGTCACACGGTCGACGTGGAGCAGTACCATGTAGCGTTCATTGAGGACCCAGTACAGTGACAAATCACCCGGGACGTTGAACGTCGCGACCTGTTCCGTCTTCCCGGATAAGAGATCAATCGTCAATAACTCCGTCGCTCCCCCGTTCGCCCGGTCGTGTTCGTTCAAGCAATAGACTTTCTGGTGTTTGACGAACGGACGGGTCGGTCCGTGATCCGTCAAAACGTCTTGCGACAAATCAACTTGTTCTTGATCTTCGAGGTCAAACCGGCTGATATGGTACTGTTCGGCGTTGACTTTTCGTCTGAAGTAAATCGAAGATGGCGAGACATGAAGTATGTCCGAGTGATCCGCTGGTAACGCACGCGCGTCTAGTATTTCCATCTTGTGCACCCCTCCTAAGCATGTTCTACTGTTCTTTTCCCACGATTGGTCCCGCTTGAAACAAGGTCATTTCGTGCGTCTACGGAATACGAATGATACAATACAGCTAGATAATACCACGATGAGGAAGGTGATTCGCTTGCACGCACAAGACTTGAATACGATGATGCTCGAATACGTCAATGATAAGGAAGATTATGACGCATTCGCAGATAAACTAAAAATTCTATTATCCGAGCTGCTCGACGCGGCCGGAATCAAATACCATTCGATCGTCTCACGGACGAAAGATTCGGAAAGCCTCTACCAAAAAGTCTTACGGCAACCGAACAAATACCGATCGCTCAAGGACGTCCATGATTTGACGGGAATCCGGATCGTCACCTATTTCCACGACGACGTTCGGGAAGCTGCCCGTATCATTGAAAATGAATTCTCGATCGACCGTGATCAATCGGTCGATAAATCGACGTTGCTCGATACGACGGAGTTCGGCTACTTGTCCGTCCACTTCGTCGCCGCCCTGAGTGAGCAACGCCTGGCCTTAAGTGAATACGGCCGTTTCAAGTCGCATACGGCAGAAATTCAAATCCGTTCGATTTTGCAACACGCCTGGGCAGAGATTGAACATGACTTAGGGTATAAAAATCCGAACAGCGTCCCGGCAGAAGTCCGGCGCAGTTTCAGCCGCGTCGCCGGACTGCTTGAGATTGCCGATCAAGAATTCGTCAACATCAAAAAGCAACTCAAACAATTCGAGGATGAGACCGTCCAACAGATTTTATCGGACCCGTATAAAGTCCGGATCACGTCCGATAACTTAAACTATTTCATTGACCACTCCCCTGTCATCAGCGAGCTCGACAAGCGACTCGTCACGTCACAAATGATGCTCGATTCCGACCAGCAACTGATTAATGAGTTGATCCGGATGTTCCATTACGTCGACATCCGCAATTACGGTGAACTGATCGATGCCGTCTCGAGTCACAGCACACTCGCCTTAAAATGCGCTCAAGTCATGCCGAATCCTTTTTTGCCGCGCCAAGGCATCGGTATCGCCTACATCTGCATGGCCGTGACGATTGCCGGGAACGACACACACCGGATCGATTACTTTTTCCGTCGTTTCTATCCGGAACTTCGGAACGTCACGGAAATCATTACAAAAGTTCAGCCGTCGCATGATGAGATGATTCAAGAGAAAAATATTGATTAAACTAAAATTTTTCACTATACTAAATGGCGGGTAACGAAACTATCGTATGGAAAGAGTGAAGCTAAACATGGCAACGACAATCGAAGTAGCACAACGCGATCAATTGATCGTCGATACAGAAAAAGGACTCCGCATGAACTACCGCGCCATCAAAAAAGATGTTCGCAGCATGTTCACGACCTATTTGACACGGAATGAATTCTTCATTTTGAAGTCGCTTTGCGGGCAAAGTCCACAAATCGCATCCGCCCTGTCGAATGAATTCCAGTTCTCTGCAAGTATGATTACCGCACTTGCTGACGAATTGACAAAAAAAGGCTTGATTTCACGCGAACGCAGTGAACTCGACCGCCGTGTCGTCGAGCTCCGGGCAACACCGGACGGGATCGAACTCTACGGAAAACTTGAAGCGATGAAGATGGAGTACCTGTCGGACGTTTTCTCCACGTTTTCGGATGCAGAACTTGATACGTTCCGGACACTCTTGACGAAACTCGAGCAACAGGATTAACATTTCCCCCTCTAGCTGACTGAGCTGGAGGGGTTTTTGTACCAGCAACCGAATTGGAGGATGATGAGATGACGCATGCTACTTTAGAGCAGGTGACGGCGCTCCGTCAGTCGAAACAATACGAGCAAGCAAAACAGATGATGCGTGAGCTGTTAGAAACCGATCGTACGAACCCTTACTACCATTTCCAGATGGCCTGGTGCTTCGATAACCTCGGCGAGGAGCAGGCTGCCGTTCCGCATTATGAGTTTGCGATCGCAAACGGCCTCGACACACGGTTTTTGACGGACGCCTTCATCGGGCTCGGCAGTACATACCGGGCGCTCGGACAATACGCTGCTGCGCATGACACCTTTACGGAAGGCTTAGCACGTTTCCCCGACAGCACGGGATTGAAGACGTTTTTAGCCTTGACATTGTTTAATCTCAAGCAGCATGAGGAAGCGATGCAACAGTTACTTGACGTCATCACGACGATGACGCCGGACTCCGACGTCCATACTTACAGACAAGCCCTCCGTTATTACCGCGACCATTTACATGACGTGTCCGAGACATAACCGGCTGCCCGCTTAACCGTTCAATGATTCCTTCTCTTCCTCTTTTAGCGCGAAAGGAGCTTGTTCATGAAACGACCAGCAGAGGCACAACCGTCAGTCCTGACGATCATTGCCTATAAGTATCCCGACCGCCCCCATTACGAGTGGACTGGCAACATGCTCGTAAAAACAGACGACTACGTGCTCGTCCATGGACAAGTGGGCAGAAGACTGGTCCATCACACACGGGGACAGACCTTTACCTACGCGACACAGTCGCTTGAGTATTATCCCCTGAATGCGCCGTTCACGGTCAATATCGACTTCGATGCACACGGTGCCTCCTATCACTGCAACGTCTGCCTGCCCCCACGGCTCGACGGGGATACCCTTTCCTTCGTCGACCTCGACCTCGATTATGTCCGCAATCAAGCAGGTACCTGGCAGGTCGTCGACCGGAACGAGTTCCTCGTCAATCAACGGACGTCCGCCTATCCTGCCCGACTGATTGAACAAGCGGAAGCTGCCTTGACGGACTTGATTAAACGCGTGACCGAGGGACGGTTTCCGTTCGACGGGTTTCTTGCGCAACAGGTGACCAGACTGTCACAATCCGTCTCCCGTACCCCGTATGAAGAGAGTCATCAGATGAATCTAGACTAGAGCGTCAATCTTTTTAAACAATCCAAAAAGCCGCTGATGTAGATTGTTTGTCACATCCATCACTCGGCTTTTTGTTTGGTTTAACTACTGTTGTCCTCACTATCACTCCGCTCAGCCCGTATACCATACCGGAATCCGTCGCGAGAAGTTGTCGTGCGCCGCAAGAATACGCGTCAGGCGATTGGTCATCTCAGCGACTTCCTCCGTATGATTCCGAACCGTCCAGACGAGGGCTGAGAACAGGGCCATCGCCATATAGACACCGTAGACATCCCAAAACACATCCGGGACTGGGCCGTCAAAATAGCCTCTGAGCTGCCCCCGTGCGAACGGAATGCTCTGCTCGACAGTAAACAACCCGAGCTTGACGAAATCATGCCACGGGTCACCATAATCCGCTTGATCAAAATCAATCACACCTACAAGTGATCCGTCCCGGACGATCAGGTTGCCTGGATGAAAGTCATCATGTTGAAATCGGTTCGGACGATTGGCGAGTCGCGGTATCTGTTGCTCGACCCATGCATTGATTTGTTCCGCCTGTTCAAACTCCACTCCGCTGCTCCTGTAGCCGGTGACGTACCGCTCATGTTTTGCTTGGCACCGCTCTGCCCAAGGTGCGACCGAAGCAGGTGCAACATATCCGTGGAGCGCTGCCAGTACCCGTCCCGCCTCGATACCTAGCTTGTACGCTGTCGCCTCGTCTGCCGTCGCGAGCTCCGTCCTTGCATCGTTTCCCCTAAAATACGGTCTGATGCTGTAAGCTGAATGTGCTGAGAGCCGTCCCACCTCAACAAAAGGCACGACCGGCAGTCCGTCTGCACTCATCGTTTGGACGTTTTCCGCCAACTCCCGTTGCCAAGCGAACCGTGTTCCATCCATGAGCTGTAACACGTACTCCCTTTGCCCGTTGATGACGTAGAATTTCGGGTAAGACGAATAACCAATCGTCAATGGCTCGATGCGTGTCGCACTCCTTAACCAGCCGATGTTTTGTTTGATCTCTTCCCGGTCCATCCTGTTTCCTCCCTTGCATGGCTAGTCCTGAGATTAGACAAAGTAAAAAGCAGGGAAGCCCGTGCCTCCCTGCTTTTTTACGATGATGGCTGTCCTGGGATATACTCCGAGATGATCCCGAGTAACTCCGCGTAGGCCTGTTCAAAATCAATGTTTTCAATCATATAGTCATAGTGGTCCCGGTCTTTCCAAGCTTCCGAGTAATCGATGAGCCGTGCCTCGAACTCCGGTGTATCCCCGCGCATCAACAGACGTTCTTTCATCAGATCAGGTGGAACGGACACGAAAATCGTGATGACACGGTCTTCGAACAATTCCTTGAATGCTGCCGCACCTTTCGGATCGATGTCTTTGATGACGATTCCGTTCGTCGTCAGGACGTCCTCATACGCTTGTCGGGGTGTTCCGTACCACGCCCGGTGGACATGGGCGTACTCGATGAACCCCGTCTCTTGAATCAATTGTTGGAACGTTTTCACGTCGACGAAATGATAACTTTCCCCGTCTTGTTCGGTCGGGCGTTTCGGTCGTGTCGTCACGGAGGGAATGAACCGGACATGTTCATACTCGTGTCGTAATCGTTTGATTAAGGACGACTTCCCGCTGCCCGATCCACCAATCAATAGAATGATTTTACCTGACATTGTCATCCTCCTTTTGTTGTTGCCTAGTCATGAAATACCCCGAAACACGCAGCGCGAATTGTTCGAGTTCGCTATCGTCGACGACCCCGTAAATCGAACGGATGACGACGAGATACCGATCGTATTCAATGATGCGCGCGACATCATTTCGGGTCATCTGGACACGTTGTTCCGGATAGCTTGCGACGTAGTACCAGTCGACGGCAATACGTTCCGGTGTCGGTGTCGCATAAATCCACGTCTCGCTTTTCAGGTCATGTTCAATCGTACTCTTTAAAGAAAAACGTTGTACGGTCTCTAATTCGGTTTTTGCGTCTTGAAGTCCTGCTTGGAAGTCATCCGGTCGTGTCGCTGACTGTGCAACTTGTTTCGGTTGCGGTTGTGGTATTTTTTGAAAACCAATCTCGAGACCGATGCCAAGCGCAATCAGTGAAGCTATGATTGTCAACACATACCCCTTCCGCATGACGCTTCCTCCTTAGTCGATCGACAGGCGCGCTTTGAATCCTTTTGGATCATTGACGATGACGGCATCAATGCCGATTGCCTCCATCCATCTGACATCCTCTGCCGATTTCGGAGTATAGACACGGACGGAAATTCCTGCTGCGTGAGCCAGTGCGACGTCTTCTGCCGTCACGCGACGATAATCCGGATGAATGCCCTTCGCCCCGAGCTGCTTCGCTTGTTGCTCCGGGTGAAACAAGGGATACGGATAGAGCAGTGCTGTCTCGAGCGACGGATCAAGCTGACGAATCGTATCAATCGAGTAATGATTGAAGGAACTGAAGATTAATCGATCTGGTGCAAGCTGATGGGCACGGCACCGTTCGACGACGTAGGCCTCGAGACCTTCATAACGGATCGTATCCGTCTTCAGTTCGATGTTGAGGACGATTTGCGTTGGCGCCACGAGCTCTAAGACTTCGTCAAGTGTCGGAATCATCGCACGCTGCGGTCCCGTATCTTTAAAGCGCGCTCCCGCATTCAATTGTTTGAGTTCTGCAAGCGTAAGATCAACGACGCGCCCTGTTCCGTCCGTCGTCCGGTCGACCGTTTCGTCATGAATGACGATTCCGACGCCGTCTTTTGAGAAATGGACATCGAATTCGATGCCATCGACGTCCGGTAAAGCTGCTTCGAACGCCTCGAGCGTATTTTCCGGAAACGCGTCACTTGCGCCGCGGTGGGCAAACCATTGCATCACAGCGTTTCGACGACGCGTGTATATTTCTTCGTCAAGTAATCAATCAACGGCTGGACCGTAATCGATTGTCCGGTCGCTGCTTCAATCAATTCGGCCGGCGTCTTCGCTTTTCCGTGTTGATGGATATTTTCCTTTAACCAATTTTTGATCGGTGTAAACGAACCGCTTGCAATCAGTTCGTCGATGTCTTTAACATCCCGACGCATCGCTTCGTTCAACTGGGCACTGTAGACGAGTCCGAGCGCATAGCTCGGGAAGTAACCGAACGAACCACCTGACCAGTGAACGTCTTGTAAGACACCTTGTGCGTTCGATGGGACATCGACTCCAAGGTATTCTTTGTAGAGGCGGTTCCATTCCTCTGGCAGTGCCTTGACTTCGAGTTCACCTGTGATGAGACGTTTTTCAAGTTCGTAGCGGATGATGATATGCATCGCGTATGTCAGTTCGTCCGCCTCGATCCGGATCAACGATGGTTTGACTTCATTAACGGCAGCATAAAATGTTTCGAATGGAACGTCCGTCAATGAAGGAATCGCAGCTTGCAACCCTGTATAACGTGCTTCGAGGAAACCACGGTTGCGTCCGATGAAGTTCTCAAAGAATAACGATTGTGATTCATGAATCCCCATCGACGCCCCTTCACCAAGACCAAGCGAGTCGAGTTCCGGATCGATACCCTGTTCGTACGTCGCGTGACCGGCTTCGTGCATCGTCCCGAAAACAGAGTTCCGGTAATCCGCTTCATCATATTTCGTCGTGACACGGGCATCTTTGCGGTTGATTGTCGTTTGGAACGGGTGGACCGTCTCGTCCAAGCGACCGGCTGTAAAATCATAACCGATATCATGCAACCACTCGTGATTGAGTTTGATTTGTGTCTCCCGGTCTGCTGACCAATCGAGTTTCGGGAATGTTTTTCCATCAAGATCGGCGAGCAACGTGATGATTGCTTGACGGAGCTCCGCGAACAATGGATCGAGCTGAGCGACCGTCATTCCTGGCTCATAGTCATGGAGCAATGCATCGTATGGGTGATTGTCGTATCCCCAGTACTCGACGAATTTCCGCTCTGTCGCGACGATTTTTTCTAAGAATGGTTCGAATATCGCCCAGTCATTGGCATCCTTCGCTTTTTCCCAAACACTTTCCGCTTCCGAAATCAATGTCACAAAGGCTTGATATTCCGCTTCCGGAATTTTTGAGTCCCGGTCAAATGCCTGTTTCGCCTTTTCGTACGAAATCGCATCGAGTCCCGTCAACGATTCTTGCCCCATCGCTTCTAACAGCGACTGATACTGTGTGCCTGTCCGGCGACGGAAACTTTCCGTCGATAAGAAACCGAGTGATTTCGAACGGTTCGCTGCCGATTGTTCCGGCATGTATGTCCGCATGTCCCAGTAGAGTAAAGCGACTGCTTCCTCATAGGCACCGAGTGCGTCAAAGTGGTCGCGCCATTGTTGTAATGTATTCATTCTAAAATCCCCCTTGAAGTATGTAGTGGTATACGTTTTTTAGCATATCACAAAATGTTCAAAACATTCATACAGGAATACCCTTCGAAACCTTTGTGGTCATTTGAACGTATAAATTGTATAATCAAGCTATCAAAGAAAGGATGGGGCATACGTGAAAACAGATCAAGAACTGGCGTCTGCTATCGACATCGGATCGGACGGACAAACGTATACGATTATTAATCAACCAAACGAATTAGAATGGATCGGCACAGGACGGAGTGCGTTCGTCTTTCGGATTCAAGGAACGGACCGCGTCATCAAAAAGTTTTTCCCGAGCCATCGTCATCTCGCTGCACTCGAAGGGTCGATTTATGAACAGTTGGCCCCCTTTCCGACGTACGCCAAACAATACGCCTACGGGACGGATTATCTCGTCATCGAATACATCGAAGGACAGACGTTGTTCGACTGTCTCGTCAGCGGGACAATGATTTCACGTGACGTCATCCGTGTTGTCGATTACGCCTTGGCGGAAGCACGATCGGTCGGCTTGAATCCGTCCGACATCCATTTGCGCAACATCATGCTGACGAACGACGGGACAAGGATCATCGATGTCGCACGGTTCCGTCAGACAGCACCGTGTTCGCAGTGGGACGACTTAAAACGGGCATACGATTACTTTTATAGCAAATCGTATTTTCCGAAAAAGCTGCCCGAGTCCTTTTTGAATACGGTGGCGGATATTTATAAGCGGCGGATGTTCGAGTCACACCGTAATACCGGGTGACGCAGATAGATGAAGCGGTAACGTATCTTATTAACGATGAGATACGGTAGCGTTTTTCCTGATTCACTTCATAACTCGACTACTGAAACAGGAAAATCCATCCGTTTTCGTTATACATTTTTTGGTATAATTAAGATAGATGAAAAGCAATTCATACCCTGTTTGAAAGTAGGTCGACAGATGAAAGAAATGATTCAAACGCACGATGATTTACTTGACATGCTTGACGATTTACTGCGTGAACCGACAGCATTCTGGAACGGCTTTTACGCCGACCGGGACAGACGGATTCCTTTTTTCGTCAATAAACCGGACGAAAATCTCGTCCAGTATTTTGAGCGCGGCCTCTTCGCGCCGGGTCACGTTTTGGAACTCGGTTGCGGGCCGGGACGCAACGCGCTGTATTTTGCAAGGCAGGGATGTACCGTGACCGCCGTCGATTTGTCGCGCGAGTCGCTTGACTGGGCACGCGAACGGGCGCAGGAGGAGCAGCTCGACGTCGACTTCATCGAACGGAACATCTTTGATTTCCCCCTTGTTAAAGAGGCGTATGACATCGTATACGATTCCGGTTGCTTCCATCATATCGCCCCACACCGCCGACGCGATTATCTTACGCTCGTCACCGATTCCTTAAAGGATGGCGGACATTTCGCCCTGACTTGTTTTATCGAAGGCGGTGAGCTCGGCGGATCCGACATCTCCGACTGGGAAGTGTACCGGACACGCAGCTTAAACGGTGGCTTAGGATTCACGGAAGAGAAGTTACGGTTGGTTTTCGCTGACTTCGACGTGATTGAAATCAGACCGATGCTGATGATGCCGGCGTCCGCGACGACTTTCGGTCGTACTGGACTGTGGACGGCAGTGTTTCAAAAAAAGCACGATAATGGACCTCTGCTATATAAAAAAAACGTAGCAACGTGAGCCCTGATGTGCACCTGACAAAAAACCATGGAGGACGACCTCCATGGTTTTTTGTCACTTTGCTTTTTTTCCGCTCACGCGTTTCGGTTTAGCGAATAATCCGAAATACAGTCCGACCAATACGCTGACGATGATCCAGCCATCTGTTTTATCCATCTTGGCGCCTCCCGTCTTTCACTGAAGTGTTCCTAAATCATACACCAATGAATGATCATGTGCTTCATGAACACTTTTTTTGTGCCTTTACTTACGATTGAAAATGATAATGGAACAATACGAGCACCGACAAGATCAGGGACCGATTTTGCTGTTCCTTGACTTGAAACGTTACGTCGGACCGCAAGTTTGCTTTACTCGTCGCAATCACCTCAGCCCCCCGCCGCACTTCTATTTTCGAAGATAACGTCGAGGACGTGACTTCGTACTCGACGTCTTGATAGGACAGGAGCATGACTTCTTTAAACGTACTCATCCGTTTCAGTGACGCGTCGGTCCGGACCGTTCCGACGACTTCACCGTTTTCGTAGACGAGCCACTTTTGATTCCGCGCTAGGAGAGAACTCCGTTGTTCGACGTAAGAAACAGTACGGTCCGAAAAACTGAAGTTCAGATTCAAAAACCACCCCCGCAGTTTTGCCGAGAGCTGAACGAATAAAAACTGCCATCCTTTTTGATAGCTCCGTCGATAGGACCCGATTTGCTGTGCACCTTCCAGCACGTATTTCGGTCGCCGTGTCGTCCGTTCGACGCACCGTGTCGTTAACGTGTTCGCACGTCCCCCGTACCGCATGTCGCGTCTGATTTGCCAGTTGTCGAGAAGACCGAACACGAGTGATGCGAACAACAACAACGAAATCAAACCAAATTCCAGCCAACTGAACATGCCGGTTAAGAGGAAGCGGATGACCATCCCAATCGTGAATAACCCATACAATAACAGCATTTCACCCATCGTCATTCTTACCTCCTTTTAATACCCGCTCGTTAATCCTGGTTTTAGTGTACACTAGCACGATTACGTTAGTAAGGATTATCTAAATGAGTTAAAATATGTTAATACGTGAAATTCGAGGAGGAGATGCAGCATGATTGAACAACGACAAATCGCACTCGTGACCGGTGCCAGTCACGAACGGGATATCGGGGCAGCGATCTGTCGGACGCTTGCAGCACGAGGCATCGAGATTTTTTTCACCGCCTGGCAAGCGGAAGCCGACTGGATCCCATCATTTGAAGCGGAGTTAGCAACATTCGGTGTCCGGGCAAGAGGATTCCGGATTGACTTAGCCAATCCGACGGCGGCGGCAACTGTCCATCGAACCGTCGTTGAGACGCTCGGCCAACCGTCGATTTTAATCAACAACGCCGCTCACTCGACGCAGACCGACTATTTGTCGCTCGACGCCGCAGCGCTCGACACTCATTATGCAGTCAATATCCGCTCGACGTTACTATTATCGGTCGAGTTCGCCCGCCAGCTGCAAGCGTCACCGTTACTTTCAGGACGGATCATCAATATGACATCCGGCCAGGAACGCGGACCGATGCCGGGTGAACTTGCTTATGTCGCGACGAAAGGTGCGATTTCTGCTTTTACGCAGACGTTCGCGCAGGAAGTTGCACCGTTCGGCGTGACGGTCAACGCCGTCAACCCCGGTCCGACCGACTCGACTTGGATGACGGATGAGATCCGCTCCGCCCTGCTACCGAAATTTCCCTTTGGCCGCATCGGGGCACCAAACGACGTCGCCCGCCTGATTTCATTTCTCGTCAGTGACGAAGGTGCCTGGATCACCGGGCAAATTCTGCATTCGGAAGGTGGCTTCATCCGTCAATAATCGAGCCATTTCTCTTCAAGAGAACGAAAAAGGTCACGAGACAATCCGATTGTCCCGTGACCTTTTTACTTTATTTGCGTTTCATTCAAATCAGACGTCATCCTTGCAAAAATTGAGTCAAGGACGGAGCGACGACTTCTTCGCGTTCCAGTGTTTCATGACCGACGACCATCACTTCACTCGTTACGAGATCCACACATAACAGGTCCCCATCCATGTCTTCGTATCCGATGATGTACCATGATTTTAATCGATCCGCTTGATGGTGTTCGACTTCAATGATACTCCGAAAAATCGCTTGTGATTCCTCAAACAGATCAACCGGATGAACACATGCATAACGTGGCAATCCATCGACATCTGTCAATCGTATTTCTTCTTCCTCAACCGGTAACATCGCCATTACTTGTTCAATCGTCATCACTTCTTCTTCACATCCCTTTTAGGAGCACGTCGCTGTTTCATCTTCAGTTCGATGCTTCTTTATGTTAGTAAACAAAAACAGACTTCGGAAACTCCCGAAATCTGTTAGCGTCATTACGTATTTTTCTAGGGTAGCTTAGTCGTTTCGATTGGTCAACCCAAGGAACTGGGCTTTTTGATTAAACAGTTTCCGGTAGGACAGGTAGCCGACCATGACGGAAGACACGGCAGCATTCGTCAAAATCAGGAACAGGATTAATAACTGGTACATGACAGCTTCCATCGGATCGGCCCCACCGATGATCAAACCGCTCATCATGCCGGGAAGCTGGACGAGTCCCATCGTTTTCTGGGCCTCGATCGTCGGAATCATACTCGTCCGGATAGCGCTTTTCAAACTTCGGTCAATCGCTGTTTTCGGAGTACCTCCGAGCGCTAAAATCAGCTCAATGACCTCATCGCCCCGCTCGACCTCATCCTTGAACTTATTCAGGAACAGGAGCGACAAAATCATACAGTTGCCGATCACCATCCCGCTGATCGGAATGACTTCCTGCGCTTCGAACGGAATGATTTGAAGACCGAGCATGATGCCCATCGTCAAGACTTCGACACTGACTAACGTCAGTAAAATAATGCCCGTAATCCCGGGAATTCCGTCACCTTTTTTGATGATGTTGAGCGTTGCCGCGACAATCATCAACAGAATCATCAACCCGATGTAAATTTTACTGTCACTTTCGAAAACGAACGTCAAGATATAACCGACAATCAGCAACTGGACGATCGACCGGACCGTCGCTATCAAAATGTCGTTGCCAAGTCCAAGCTTTAACGTATATGTCAGCACTAACGGAATCAAGATGAAGACTAAGGCGGAAGCGAGTTGCACGTAACTCATTGGTCGACCCCCTTGACGAACGCTTCGATGGCGGGATTATCCGAGCCCTCAATCAATTCAATCGTTCCCTGTTCAATCAATTGCCCGTCTTTTAAGAACCACATGTCATCACTGACACGGCGCGCCTGTTCGAGATCATGCGTAATCCAGATCACCGTCACGTTGAATTCCCGTTGAACCTTTTGGACGAGCGCCTCGATTTCCTTGACCATCCGGTAATCGAGACTGGCCGTGATCTCGTCGAGCAGCAGGATATCCGGTCGGTTGACGAGTGTCCGCGCGATCGCGATGCGGCTTTTTTCGCCACCCGACAGTTCCTTGACGTTTTGTGTCAACGGGACCTCTTTCAAGTCGACCCGCTCCAACAGTCGTTTTGCCTCTTCCTGTTCCAATGTCTGATTGAAGATCGCTTTCGGAAGATTCAAATTGTCGTAAACAGTCCCCGCAATCATCGGGGCACTTTGAAAGGCCATGCCAATCTTTTTTCGAAGCTCCATCATATCGATGTCTTTTAAATCGGTCCCCTTAAAATAAATCGTCCCGGCGTCCGGGGAAAGTAATCCGTTGATTTGTTTCAGACACGTCGTTTTCCCGGCACCGCTCGGTCCGACGAGCGTCGTGATTTTTCCTTCCCGAAACGTCCCGGAGATCCCTTTGAGTATCGATTTGTACTGGACATCCTTAAATTCAATGACTGCCACACCACTCCACCTCACCTTTTTGGTCGTTTTTTCTAGTGTAGCAGGGACGGTTGCCGCGCGGACAGCGAGAAGGTTCGACAGATGCCCAAGGCTTAGCGAAAGTTAACGAATCGTTGATATCACGTCAGACGATAGACCCAAATTTCTTCGCCGTTCGTTTCATCGATCCGTTTGATATCAGTAAAGCCCGCTTGCCCGTAAAAATACTTGGCATGCGTATTTTCTGTGTGTAAGCTCAACACGATTTCATCGACTTCGAAATGGTCTTCGATGAAACCGATTGCTCGTTTTAAAAACTGCGTTCCTAGCCCTTGTCCTTGATACTGCTGACCGATCATGAACCGGTCAAGCCAGATGTACTTGTCCGTCCGGTTTTCCGCACCAATCATCATGAACCCGACCGGCTGCCTGTTTTCGCATAAGGCATAACAACGCCAGTCGTGGTCGTGGTCGTGGTCGTGATCGTTCATCGCTTCCTGAATCGACTGCGCGTTCGTTTCGATATATGCGCGCTGCGCGGCTGCGACTTTTAATCCGAGAACCGCGGCCAGATTCGCGTCATTAATGTCTTCGATCGTCATGAAAGGATTCATTGGCCATTCACCTCCTCTGCGTTCTTGTAAGATCTACAGCCTGCTCAAGACACGAACAAATCCCGCATCGCTTCAACAGACTAAGCGCGATACGGGTTATAGCGTGCATGGATCAATGAAACAAGCGATTTTACCGTCCTTCACGAATGACACGTGTTTTCGCAAACTCATCTTCCGGTAAAACGGAGGCATCCTCCAGATAACGCTGACGGTCCTTAAAGAATTTCCCTGCTGTGAATACTTCACGGTAAGCAATCCGTTTAAGGATTTGTGTCGTTTTCAACGGTTGGTTGTCTTGACTGACGACACGGAGTCCCATGACACGACTGCCGACCGTTCGGCCATCCGTCAAGCGTAATTGAACCGTTTCCATGACGACATCGACGACCGACTGGGTGACGATGCCACGGATGACGGGACGTTTGACCCGTTTGAGAACTGTTTCTTCAAGGACATTTACAATGACAGCGTTCACCATCAAGTTAACGACAGCCGCTCCGACTCTTCGTTTTGTGAGAGATTCCATTTAAATCATCCTTTCTCGATTTGAATTAAAAAAATGCCACTTCTCTTTCTGAAGAAAGAAGTGGCGTCATGCAAAACGATGAAACGTCCTGTCTGCCCAGCCATGCGGTGATTTCAGAGGCAACGAACATCCCCTCTCTTTTCCCGTTTTCTCATGGATTTAATCGAACGGTGACCGTTGATGTTTGAACAGTAATCTGTCTGAGTGTTGAAGCGTCAGCGTTGTCCTTTGATCGTTGAACATTCAGCTTTGACCGGACGGTCGCAAGGACCATCTTGGATGCTAATCGGTCAACCGATTAGAAGATGTCCGTTATCGCACGGACGACGCGTGTTCGGTTATGAAATCATCAGACAAACAGGATGGTAGGTTTAGATTAATATTTTCGTAAGTGTATTACTTTCAGATAGACTGAAATCGACTTCGGCATCAAATGCGTCGATTGACTCGTCTAACTGTTGAATGACTTGCCGAAGACCGGAGGGGTCAATCAATTTCGGTTCTAATCGTTGGATGAACAGACGACGCGTTTTTTCAATTTCTTCCGCGTCCCCTTTTTCACGCGCACCGTATGTCGCTTCGATATGATTTTCTGCACGCCGCTCGATCTCGATACGTTCCTGTTCAATCGTCTGCTCCACTTCATGCAGTTGTGTTTTGAGCGTTTGTAACAATTGGCGATCGTAATCAAGACCCGTATCGCGACGATCAATCGCTTCCGCGACCGTCATCTCGGTCCCGGCGATTCGGACACGCGTCACGGCATTCGATGCGGTAATCGCTGCTTTGATTTGATTTCGACGCTCAATCAATGCGCGAATCGACTGGAGATTTGCCGCCGCTTCCGTCGCGAACTGTTCGACGTTCGGAAAACCGACAGGCGGTTTGTCTCCCGTATGCAGTCCGATAAAGTGACCAAGCTGACCTTTTTTAATCCGTTTATCTAACATTTTCAATTCCACTAATCCACGATGGATCGACATCTCAATCTGCTCGATGTTCGCCACTTCCTTTTTAGATACTCGTGAGCTCCGCTCTACCTTTTCAGCATAGCAGAAAACACTTTAAAATCGGGCAATCGATGTTTCTTTCAACCTTACAAAATTGTCATATACTGATTTATCTTCATGTTATAATTCCATTATCAGGATATTCATATTAAGAAAACGGAGGAACTGAACGCATGCCACACAGACTGCAATTGACGGCCCCCCGGACGCTCCAGTGGGTCGAGCAACCCTTAGCGCCCTTGCAAGCAGATGAACTACTCATCCAGACATTACATGGAGCGATCAGCATCGGCGCGGAATTGCCGCAAGTCATGGCGACTGACCGGTCAGAGCTCGCCCCGACCTATCCGAAGGAAACGGGATACGAGAGTTACGGGGAAGTGCTGGCGATCGGAGAGGATGTCTCAAATATCCGTGTCGGCGACCGTGTCGTCGCTTTTTACGGTCATCACGACATCGCCATCGTCCGCGCAGCAAAAGTCATTCCCGTCCCGCGCGACCTGCCGCCGCAACTCGCCTTGTTGACGATTTTATCGTGTGACGCCGCAAAAGGCGTCCATAAACTTAATCCCCGTCCGTCGGATGCCGTCGTCGTGACCGGGCTCGGGACGATCGGATTATTGACCGTCTTTTACTTACGTCACTACTTCGGTCTCTCGCGCATTGACGCCGTCGACCCGGACGAGACACGCCACCAACTCGCAAAACAGCTCGGGGCAACCCGGACGGTTACGTCCGGAAACGACCTCGAGCTGAATACCTATGCCGCTGCCCTCGAATGTTCGGGACGGCAAACCGCGTTTGCGCATCTTCAGGAGGCACTCGCTCCAAACGGTCAGCTCTGTATTCTCTCTGACGGCAATTACGACGTCTTGTCGCTCTGCCCGAGCTTCTATGCAAAAGAGTTACGGATCGTCGGATCGAGTGACGGGCTCGATTACCGCGCCCATGCGGACTGGTTTTTGCCGGTCGCCCGAAAGACACCTGCCTTACTCAAGCTGTTTGAACAGTCGGTCGATTGGTCGGACTTGATTCCATGTTTCGAGGCTTTACAGGCAGGTGCAAAACCGTTAAAAGTGTTTGTCAGCTACGACCGGTGACCGTGTTTGTCTGACAGACACGCCGTTCGGATCGACGGCTTCCCTGTCTTCCCCCGTAAAAATGACTTGCTGTAAGACGGTATGATCACCAGGCACCGTCGTCACTTCATCGATTGCACGGCCGAACAACCGCTTCAACTCCTGTTCGAAGCCGACTTGCTTCGTTGAGAGCTCAAGCCGTTTCAGATGAGGACCGTCCGATAAAATCGCATCGTGATGCGTCTGCAGTTCAATCCGACAGGCGTACGGGGTCTGGATGAATGTCCGCCGTTCGTTCGCTTGGACTGTCCAGTCCATCTGTTGTGCACGTTCGAGAAGCAGCGTCCGTTGTTCGGGTGTCACGAGAAAACCGAGATGGTCGAAGCGGACGGCTTTCCCGTGACCGAACGTGACGTTGATGGCGCCGCGTTTCATCTCGATGATTCGAAAGCGGATCCCGTCGTCCCGGAAGTCATCCCATGTCAACGGCGGATCAAACGCGGTAAACGCGCCGTCGGTCTTTCCGATCCGTTGCGTGACCGCAAAGCCTAATTTTTCATAAAACTGCTCCGTCGCCTCAACGTTCGGCGTCCAAAGATGATAATGAAACAACATCGGCGTTACTCCCCTTCGCGATCAGTTCAGGGAACGTCATCACATCGACGCCCCCGCTGTCGTCTAAAAATTGTTTTAATAGCGGTAAATGGGCGGCACCGTACAGGACGAGAATCCGTTCCCCCGGTTCCGCCAAATCAAGAATCCGGTTCGCGATCAACAGATTGCGGTAGTACCAGTACTGGATGACCCACCTCGCCCCGACGTGCGTCGCCGGATCAAGCCGGGCGAGTTGCCGGTACGTCCGGTGACTTGCTTCGACCGCCTGTTTGTCATTTAGTTGTTCAAGAAATGAGAGGTAGGTCTGCCCGAGCAATGTCGCTTCGAGTGACTCGGATTTTTGTTGTTCGGCACGCATCAAGCGGTCAAACGCGACCGGGTCGAGCTGTTCGAGTTCCGCAAGATTCGGGACACCTTCCACCGTCTGATTCCAGTCCACCGCCTGCAGACCGGCCAGACCTGCCAAGCGCGCTACTCGAAACCCGAGTTGATGGCGTTCATTCGCCGTCAGCGTAAAGCTTTGCTTGAGGTAAGCGGCATAGTCGGCATTCAGTGCACCCGCCTGCTCAGGCAAAGTCTCTAGCGCGACTTCTGTCGGATCAAATGTTTGCAGGACCTCGGCGACCTGTTGAATTTCCCGCTGCCGTTCGTCTGAAAACACATCAAAGATGCGCGGACGAAACAAGTCCCCGTTGTCAGGACGGTCCAGATGAACGGTCCCGACGAGTAATACGGTTGCGCGTTGTGCCATCGATACCTCTCCCTTCTACTATTTCCATTTTACTGTAAACAGGAGGCTAATCCTAGTCGGTTTCTTTAAAATAGACCTCTCGCTGATTGTCAGAGGCGACTCGACCTGACTTCCCTCCAAGTAGAAGGAGAAGACGAACTGCGATGCAGAATCCATACACTTGCCGAAAGATTAAATCCGGTAGAAAAACTGAACCGATTCATGTCAGCTCAGTGAATTTAAAGGAATTAAAAAAGGAAGTACGTCAAAATTCAGTTAGTCTCAGGAGCTTATTGATATTTTTAAAGTTTTCAAAATGAATCCATCTTTTATGACTTGAATTTCATAAAGCCCCCCCGATTTTTTTATAGATTTTAGATTTGAAGTATTAGACTTTTTCTGATTTTATCACGCTTCGTATGCTTCGTACCCTTCGTCGTAAGCATTAGAAATATAAAGCTACCTCACAACAGTTAATCGCAATTTTCGTTATCACCCTTACAAAAAAACACCGGTTCTATAAGAACTTTGCCACCATACAACTTTCAATCTCACACATGAACTTGCAAGATTTCTTCTCTTTTTAAGATTGAATTACAATTGAACTATATTAGATTCTATATCCTTCTTGTTTGGAACAAATCTATCTCTTACTTATAGAGAAATATTTAAGTGATTTCGTATGAGCTGTTTGAACTCATTTTTCTCTGTCAAACTTAATACACGTATGTTCTTTGAGATAATTAATGCTTCAGATTTTTGATAATACAGATAAATATGATTTTCATCTTCATTTACTTTTTCAATCGATTCCCAAGCAAGTTTAAGTGTTCGATTCAATTTCCCATCGTCAGAATTCCAATCAATACCCGCTTCATGAAGATTCAACGTCACATTTCTCGGCCAACTACTATTTTTTTTCAAGAAGTACCTGCCTTGTCTCATAGCGATTGCCAGATACATTTTTTTCAAAAGAGGCCTCAGTAGAATAGCGAACAAAATCCCTACTGTTACAGCAATGGAGCAGAAAATTGCAAAGGGGATCGTTCTAGGTAAAAAATACAAGATCGATGTAAATCCATAGAAGAATGCTAAAATCTCCGTATAGATCAACAAAAATTTGCGTCTTTTTTTATGATACTTTGTGTTTTCAATCAGGTCTTTCTGTAAAGACATTAAATCCTCGAACGTTAATTGATACTTTATAATCAATTACATCGCTCCTTTCTACAGTCTGGAAGCTCTCGCTTGAACTTCTTCTAAAAAACCTGCTGAATATAAATTTTTCTAGTATTGATCCATACTCTAGTAAAGTAATTTTTTGAATTATAAATTCCAACTAACTCCCGTTTCCTTTTCCGAGACTTCCCATAGTCTTTTTGATACTTTCTTATCTAAGGCGTGATCTTTAATACCACAGTTGCCAACAGGACCTACCCAGTTGGCTCTTCCTGTAGGACCATAAAATCCACTCTCATCTAGATTGCCCTCTGTTGCACACATGAGTTCAGGGTATGCACCTTTTTCTGCTGATTGAACCATAGGTGACAATTTCATTAAACCAAATACGATTCTCAAACCTAAGCTGCCGCTTGTTGTTATTAATGACGTAGAAGACGAACCGGGATGACAGGCATATGCCTTAACATTGGTTTTACCTGCTTTTTTCAGGCGGTCTTGCAATTCATAGATACTCATAATTTGCGCCAGTTTACTTTGACTATACACATTATTTCCTTGATAACCCTTATCCCAATTCATGTCATCAAATTTGATAGTTTTAATCCCCACATCGTACCCCATACTCCCTACAGTCACTATTCGACCATTAGATTTTACACGAGGTCGTCATGAGCTTTTTTTGTTTTCTCCTAGGTGTTGCACTTAATATTACAATTCGTCACAAAAAAGACTAGCTCTGATTTCGGCTAGTCCAATCAATTGGCTCGTTCGTTCTCTGGAATCAATTGTTTAATCAACAACGTCTTCCCACTGATTTCTTTCGGAATTTCCGGGACCGCTTTTAAGAGGACATCCATTTGTCCACCGAACAAACGCTCTAACACGAAGTATAACTCCTTTTCATGCTCTTGTTTAAACCAACGTTCGTCCGGTACGTACAACATCACAACTTCATCCGCTTCTTCTTGGATGTACTGGACTCGTTCGATACAATTCGGGAACCGCCGCACGATTCCAGCGAGTTCCCCTTCAAAGATTCGATGCCCATTTTTCAACTGGATATAACTTCGTCCGCGTCCGTCAATCGATGCGATGATCGGACCACCATGCCCACATGGACACGTCTCGTGACTAAGCGTCATCCGGTCACCAATCCGGTAACGGACAAGGGGCGTACCATGTGTATCAAAACTCGTCACGAGAATTTGACCGTCTGCTTCGACTTCGATGATACCCATCTCATAATGGAGATGTTTTTTACCGTAGCGGCATTCGGCGACAATCGGTGCCCCTTCCGACGAGGCGTACTGATCAAAGATCGGTGCATGAAATACTTCCTCGATTAAAGCACGTTCGTCCCGTGTCAACATTTCAGCCGTCGGAAAAATCGCCTTCGGACGGAATGTACAGTCGACAGCATGTTTTTTGGCGTATCGTGCAACTTCAATCATTCCCGACGGTAAACCATCAATCGACACTGGATTAAATCGGTTCAATTGTTCGATGTAAGCGGGAATTGTCAACGGGTTAATATTCTTAATTGAAAAAAGCATTTGATTGATCGCCTTATTCATCCGCCAATAGACGGGTGACTTTTGTTGTTCTGCCGCTAATGTCTGTCCCGTAAAACTCGCCCGGCGCATTCCCTGTTCAATTCCATGCGTCCATTTGAAATAGTCGAGGTGCGCCATGCGGATTTGCATGTCCTCTCTCGTATAATGGACTTGGATCGATTTCCCGGTCGTCCCGCCCGTCTTTCCAAGAATCGGCGCATGAATCCGCGCATGGACGTCGGCATTCCTTGTCCGTAGCGTCTCCTTATCGAGCAAGGGAATTTGTTTTAACTCTGACAACTGCGCAAGCGGAAGCTCAATCCGCTTCTTATCGAACAACTCTTTGTAGTACGGGCTATAGGCCTGACAAAACAGTAAAAACTGATTCAGGCGGGATAATTGCTCCTGCTCGGGATCAATCGATTGCCGTTCTTTCCGCTTCAATTCTTCTAACCGATTACGGTAGGCGGACCCGTAACGTTCCTGGTACAAGACCCGTCCGTAAAGCGTCGTTAGGATATTCTGAATGAAAATCGGTGAATGGAAATAAATCGATTCTTTGAGTTGCATATGTTCACTCCCCTTCCTCATCATTCGACGCGCGACCTGTCAGCAGTCGCCACACCTTCCCTGTTACTTACATCTTATTTCCAGTCCTGCCGCTAGACAACCAAATCTTAAGGCATAAGCTTAGCTTTTATTTAGATGCTGTTTTACATTAATAACTTCAGTTCACAAATGTAAGTTAACGGTCCTTGAAATGACAAAAAAAGATAACCGAAGTCCATCTGACAACGGCTACCTTCTTTAGTGTACTTGCATGTTTTGATTTCCGAATGACCGGATTTGGATGGCTCCGAGGACGAGCTCTAACTCCGTTTCTTCTAACTGATCGATGATCTCCATGATCGTCAACGTCGTCCTGCCGTTATACAACTGAACGAGTAATTGACGTTCGACATCGACGGTTAAATCTTCGACAGGTTCCGCTAATAATTCTTGGTAAAAAAATTCACCCGTCTCCGGAAAAAAATAGTCACTGAACAATTGCATAAGTGCTAGATTACCCGTCGCTAAAAATAAGATTGATTGAAAAGAATACTTTTTACGGTTTCGTGCATTCAATCGCTTCAATATCATTTGGTAACGTGTATGATGACGTTCGTCCAAAAAACAGACAGCATTCATATCCGTCTCCCTCCCCTAAAAAATGATACTGTCCATCCCTCCAAAACAGTGCGCAAATCTTCTTTATTTGTTTTCCCTGTTTTAAAAAGATGAAGTATTTGTTTTTAACTATAACATTCGTTTGATTAAATCGCAGGTCGTTTGGGTAAATCTTTGTAGTAAGCAGTTAATGAGGAGGAATTGACATGACGCAACCACGTAAACGCCTGGCACTTGCCGGTGCGACAGGCTATATCGGACATAACCTACTAAATGAGTTGAAGAAAAAGTACGACGTCATTGCCTTGTCACGCAATGGTGACGATAAGGAAGATGAAGCGAATGTCGAATGGCGTTCGTGTGACCTTTTTTCGTTAGCGGATACGACAGCCGGATTAAAAGGAGCAGACATCGCCATCTACCTCGTCCATTCGATGATGCCGTCAGCAAAGTTGACGCAAGGCTCATTTGAAGACATGGACTTGATTTTAGCCGACAATTACGCACGCGCTGCAAAAGCAAACGGCATCCAGCAGATTGTTTACTTAAGTGGCATCATTCCGGACGAGACGGAAAATTTATCACGTCATCTTAAAAGTCGCCTTGAGGTCGAGCGCGTCCTCGGTGCATACGGTACACCGGTCACGACGATCCGCGCTGCGCTCATCGTCGGTCCGAAAGGGTCTTCGTTCCCGATTCTGTCAAAACTCGTCAAACGACTTCCCGTCATGCTACTCCCGCGCTGGACGCGTAACAAAACCCACCCCGTCGCGCTACCGGACGTCATTCATGCGCTCGGATCTAGCGTCGACCGCGAGGACCTCAAGGATCGTGCCATCGATATCGGCGGTCCGGAAGCGATGACGTACAAGGAAATGATTTTGAAGACGGCGGAAGTAATGGACAAAAAACAACCGACCTTCGACTTACCGTTGATGACCGTCAAATTGTCGCGGCTTTGGGTGACACTCATCTCTGGAGAACCGAAAGAAACCGTTTATCCGCTCGTCGAAAGTATGGTCCATGAGATGGTGGCGGATCCCGACAAGATGGTCGAGGGCATCAGTGACGGAAAAATTTCATTCGAGCAATCCGTACGGATGGCGATCGAAGAAGAAGAAGAGTCGAAATCAAAAAAATCAGGAAGCTCTTCATCGCACCAGAAATCACAAACGCTTGATGTCCGGTCCGTCCAACGTGTCCGTCTTCCAGACGACCGGAACGCGAACTGGGCTGCCGACAATTATGTCGATTGGTTATCGACGTTCGCGAAACCTTTTCTTACATCGAAGACAGCGGAAGAAACAGTCGTTCGGATTCATGTTCCGTTGCTTGACGCCCCGTTGCTTGAACTGACGAAAGAACCATTCGAAGACGATCAACAGGCAACGTACCGAATTACGGGCGGCTTGTTTGCTCAAGTTAAAGAAGATAGCAATGGACGCATCGAGTTCCGGCAAATCCCGGGTTCGCAAGAGTGTATCATCGCGATTCATGAATATGTTCCCGCATTACCATGGTTGCTCTATAAAACGACCCAGGCGAATGTCCATCTCATCGTCATGTATCTCTTTAAACTGCACCTGCTACGCTTGATGCAGACGACAGAAGAACAGCCCGACGAATCAGACATGATCGTTCCGGAACCGAACTGAATCAGCACTGTTTTTAGAGGCTTCTCACGATTCGTGAGCGCCTCTTTTTTCGTGTGCAACCGTAAGATGACGAAAGCAAAATAAACATGATACACTTACAATTGACTGTAAGAAAGGGGTTACAATTTGCATGCGCTCATTTGAAGAACGATTGACGAACCACCTGGAAGCGACGGCGCTTCTCGCGACACTGATTCAACCTTCACGCGATCAGCTCCGACTCGATAAATTAGATACATTTTCAAAGAAGTTATTACGACGCGACTATACGATTGCCTTCGCCGGTCATTTTTCTGCCGGTAAATCCAGTATGATCAATGCCTTGACGGGCGAATCCATTCTCCCGACGAGTCCCATTCCGACGAGTGCAAATATCGTCACGCTTCGTCAAGGCGAGACCGACGAAGCGATTGTTTCCTTCCATGATCGAAAAGCAGTCCGTCTAGCCTCGGAAGATGATTTGCAACACTTACGCCATTTCGGCCGTGACGGCACCGTCCAACAAATCGACATCACCCATGCGACATCCACTTTACCACCTGGTCTCGTCCTGATGGATACGCCAGGCGTCGACTCCGTTGATGACGCCCACCGGATTTCGACTGAATCGGCGTTACATGTCGCCGACTTAATCTTTTATGTCATGGACTATAACCATGTCCAATCTGAACTGAACTTCAGCGTCACAAAAGACTTGCTCGCTTCTGTTCCTGAACTCTATTTAATCGTCAATCAAATCGACAAACACCAAACATCCGAGCTGTCATTCGATGCCTTTAAACGATCCGTCGAAAAATCGTTTACTGAGCATGGTGTTCAGCCGAAAGGCATTTTCTTCACGAGCCTGCGTGAGCCGGAATTCGCGGGGAACGACTTTTCTGCCGTCAAGCGATTGGTCGACCAAAGCATTCGTGACGCCCAGCCGAAATTGATCGAATCCGCTCAAACGACGCTCGAGGTCTTACACCAGGAACACATCAACTATTTAGAAGACATGATTGAAGAAGCATCTGACGCGATGCGGGATACGGTCTCGGCGACCGAACGCGCAGAAGCGGAGCGTGTGTTTGACCGGCATGCACAAGTCAAACATCAATTGACCCTGTTTGCTCCTGAACAATGGAGCAGCCGTTTTTCGGCACACCGGGAAAGTTTACTTCGCAATGCGACGCTGATGCCGTTTGAATTGCGCGAAAAGATGAAAACGTTCCTCGAATCTCGGCAACCTGCATTCAAGGTCGGATTGTTCCGGAGCGCTAAAAAAACACAGGCGGCGCAACAAGTCATCGCTGACGATGTCCTGCGCGCTCTCCAGTCTGTCACTGCTTCTGAAATTGCGCTTCACCTTCGAAAACTTATGAAACAATCGCTAGCGGAAATTGATTTGCTGTCTGACGAGCACTCGTTACGAATCGATCAACTCCCACTTGATCCACCGTTAGCCGTCATTGAGGAAGCACTTCAAGACGGCATCACGATTACCGGGGAATCGGTCTTGCAATTCACGAATCGGGTCGTTGCATCGGTCAGTGCTTGGTACGTCAAGGAAACGAACCATTGGCGAGAAGCGGTCCGCCAGGAGTTGACGCATGAAAACATCCCTGCGAAAGCGACGCTTCAAGCTGAATTTGAAACGCTCGAACAAAAATGTGACGTGATGACAACGTTCAAGAATGCGGAACAGGTGTTAATAAGCTACCTCGAACGAGCGAACGAACCGACCACTGACGATATGACAGCGGCACGTGAGCAACTAGAACAGTGGCGTACGCAGCTTACGCAGGCGACGCTCGACATTGAGACGTTTACAGGGATCAATCCAGTCGTGACACAAGAGATGGAGACTACGCATGAAGAAACGCTTCAAGCTGTCCCATCCCGTTATACATTAGAAGAGATGCAGCAAATCCAGACCATTCTCTCCGGTGTTCGCGGGTTCGAGGACGCTACGAAGTATTTGCAACAAAAGCTTGCGCGCGTGACGACAAGCGACTTTACGATTGCCTTATTCGGTGCTTTCAGCGCCGGCAAATCTTCGTTTTGTAATGCTTTGCTCGGTCAGCGTGTCCTACCGGTCTCACCGAACCCGACGACGGCATCCATCAATCGGATTAAACCGGTCACGGCGACGCATGTCCACGGGACCGCAACGATCCGGTTTAAATCGGAGACTGACCTTCTCAACGACTTGAACGAAGCCCTGCAAACGTTTGACGCAACGATGCCGTCAGTCACTGCCGTCGTCACATGGTTGCGCGAACGGACGACAAGCGACTTGAAAGATGCCTCTTTCTTACGCGCGTTCCTAAAAGGATATCCGACGGTCGAACCTTTCATCGGTACAGAACAGACCGTCGATCAATCGGCATTCGAGGAGTATGTCGCGCAGGAACACCTCAGTTGTTTCGTCGATGTAATCGACCTGTATTTCGACAGCCCGTTGACACGTCTCGGAATCACGCTCGTCGATACACCGGGTGCCGATTCCATCAATGCCCGGCATACGGACGTCGCATTTGAATACATTAAAAATGCGGATGCGATCCTGTTCGTCACCTACTACAATCACGCCTTCGCCCGAGCCGATCGTGAATTTTTGATTCAACTCGGCCGGGTTAAGGATGCATTCGAGCTCGACAAAATGTTTTTCGTCGTCAATGCGATTGATCTCGCAACTTCGACAGCGGAACAGCAAGATGTCCTACACTATGTCGGCACGGAACTAAAACGGTTCGGCATCCGTGCACCACGTCTGTTCGGCGTCTCGAGCCTCAACGCCCTTGCCGAGAAACAACAAGGGATTGATGAACAATCCGGCATCGATTCGTTCGAACAAGCCTTCCATCACTTCTTGAACCATGATTTGAAAGGGCTCGCGCTTCAATCCTTGACGGAAGAGACGGACAAGACAATCCACCGCCTCAATCAATTGATTGATCAGACAGAACGGAACATCGCCAGAAAAGATGCCCGATTGACGGAACTCGATGCGCTCGAACAAGAAATCACGGCACACTTCTCGAACGGTCGGGTCGAACTCGTTCACCATGAGCTATTTGCTGAGATTCATGAATTGTTACATCACGT
This sequence comes from Exiguobacterium sp. s80, assembly GCF_018618725.1. Taxonomy (NCBI): domain Bacteria; kingdom Bacillati; phylum Bacillota; class Bacilli; order Caryophanales; genus Exiguobacterium; species Exiguobacterium sp. s80. The sequence continues at coordinate 903,216 of NZ_JACSMP010000001.1, forward strand.
CAACCAACGCATCTATTACCGCTTCCCAGACTTTTTCAAGGAAGCCTATCATCCGGTCCGGTTTGCGAACGCGACGAAAGCAGTCGCTTTGCAACAAGCACTCATCGAATTACTCGGATTTTTGCGGTATGATTTTGAACAAGAATTACGTGTCACCCATTTCCGGATCGATAGCTGGATCCAACGTGCCATCGCAAAGCGTCTTGACGAAGAGGCGATGTATGCTGCGAAACTGAACCCGTCGTTCCAACTATCACCACTCGATCCGCCAACGCTACCTCCGATGACGTTCAGCGGTCCGTTCCAAGATGACACGAAATACCGTTCCGTCAAAAGCTACTTCCGGAACGCAAAGGCTTTCTTCGAACGGAACGAGAAGGAGCACTTAAAAGACGCGCTGGTCGCGTTGACGAAACCGGATGCCGTTAGTTATCTCGAAGGCGAAGAGTCGCGCCTTCGTCATCTAACGGAGCAACATCTCGACGAGGTCTTCGCGACACTCTATGCCGAATGGACAGAGACATTATTGAGCCAAATTGAGACGGAACGTTCGACTTTGACGGATGCGCATCCACTGGACTCATTCAAGGCTGCCCAAGCGAAACTGCATGACGTATTTGAGCAATCGGTTCACTAAAACAGTGGGCTGACGCTTTAAGATTTGTTCAGGTATCCGTCATGAATGAGAAGATTATACAATGGAAAACGCCGCTGTCCCCGTGTGTAAAACGGAAACATCGGCGTTTTTTTGTGTGACCGGTGGGAAAGGAACGACGATTTCCCACGCCTACTCTTCAAACCAGTGATTTCGGATAAAATAAACCGTCATCCCGATTGCGACGAGCGCCATCACGCCAAGCGTAATGAAGTAACCATAGCGGACCGTCAGCTCGGGCATATATTGAAAGTTCATCCCGTAGATGCCGGCGATGAACGTCAACGGCATGAAAATCGTCGTAAAGATCGTCAACGTCTTCATGATGTTATTCATGCGGTAGGAGTTCAAAGATATGAAGTTTTCCCGGAATTCCGACGTCATCGCCCGATTGTATTCAATCATGTCGTTTAACTTCAGCAAATGGTCGTAGATGTCACGGAAAAATGCTTGTTTGTTCGGATGAATCGCCAGTCGTTTCGATTCGATGACCCGGTACAGTAAATCCCGCATCGGTAAGACCGTCCGTGCGAGTTCAAGTAAGTCTGAGCGGATGTCAAAGATATCTTCCATGATTTGTTTGTCATTGCCTGCTTGTTCATATCGACTTTCGAGTGAAAAAATGCGGTCTTCCAGATTATGGACGATCGGGAAATACCCGTCGACGATTTTATCCATGATTTTATGGACAACTTCGACCGTTAGATGTTCTTCATGCCCTGTCAATTTTTGAAATGCCCGAAACACGAAGTCCACTTCCCGTGACGCCTGCTCATGATACGAAATGACGTATTGTTCACTCGCAAATAGATTGATTTCTTTCCCTTTTAACGAAGGTTCTTCAACCGCATGCAATACAAAAAAGCTGTAGCCGTCATAATATTCGAGTTTCGGTCGCTGTAAGTATTGAAAACAATCTTCTATTGCGAGCGGGTGGAAGGTAAACTCGGAAACGAGTAACTGTTTCTCCTGTTCTGTCGGTTGGTCGAAATCAACGAAATACCACTTAATGTCCGAACGGTCCAGTCGCTCGAGATTGCTATCGATAAAAACTTGATTGTCCTGTGTGACAATGAGAGAACGAATCACCAATGAACACCTTCCTTGCTATTTTCTCACTTTAGTATGGCAAAACCAATCTTAAATAGCCATCATCAAAAAAAGGACTTGCGCCAATTAGCAACACAGTCCTTGATCGTTCACCCGCGTTCAAAATAAAAGCCACTCCAATAGACTTGGCGATATGTGAATTCTTTCCCACTTTTCGTTGTCACGAGCATCTCATCTTCCGAAACGACAGCGATCTTGATCGGCGTTTCACCATGATCCGTCAAGTAATTGAGAATTTCAAGATGGCGGTTCAACCACATACGGCGCCGAAACCAACGAAAACGGCTAAATGCGGCGCTAAAGTGGAGAATCGACAATAACATGATGATCATTCCGAATGGAAGCGGGATTTGGAAGAGCGCGATGATATAAAGATCGGCGATGATGAGGAAAACAGACAGCCCCATCTCCGTCATCTCCATGAAGGAAGCTTTATACGTCGCGTAATATGTCATGACCCGAAACAAAACGATCACGGTCAAGTACGGTACGAAATAAAGTTGGAACACATTGTCGGAGCCACTATTCATGAACATCAATAAGGGTAAGAAGAAGAGCAACTTCCAGATCAGGATGGCGGAATAAAACAAAGTGTGGTCCGTGTAGCGTTTGCGTACGATGGTTTGACTAATGTTCATTGCCTTCCCCTCCTTCAAAAGTGACTGAGTGCTAAGCCATTGATGTCGGGACATGATGCCTATAAGGGTATCTTTCCTGATTGGACGGTTTCTAATCGTCTATTTTGCAATTATACGCGTCCGTATGTAAAGTATACGAAATATTCCGAAAAAAAGATTCGATTTCCCATCATTCCCCACACTTCAATGACACATTTGAATTTAGATTTGTCGCTTTGCCCTTTTTTCTTTAGACTAAAGAAAGACCGTCATTAGAAAAGAGTTGAATTGACATGTACACACACATCATCGTCGGCGCCGGTATTCTCGGTGCATCGACAGCCTATCACCTATCAAAACAAGGGGCGACCGTGCTTTTGATTGACCGAAAAGAAAGCGGACGCGCAACCGATGCAGCAGCCGGCATCATCTGCCCCTGGATGACACAACGTCGCAACAAAGCCTGGTACCGCTTAGCAAATAATGGCGCTCACTATTACGATACGTTAATCGAAGAACTGGAAGCGCTTGGCGAAACCGCGACCGGGTACCGAAAAGTGGGCACGATCGCGCTACATGAATCATCAAAAATCGAGAAGATGAATACGATTGCTGAAAATCGATTCCCGGAAGCCCCAGGCATCGGACGCATCGAACGACTCGACGCTTCTCAGGTCAAATCTCTATTTCCATTGATCGATACTGTCGAAGACGCGTTGTTCGTCTCCGGCGGGGCTCGCGTCGATGGTCGTGCCTTGCGTGGTGCACTCGAGCGGGCGGCAATCCATTACGGGGCGACCGTTATTGATGCGGATGCTGAATTACTCATCGAAACAGGACAAGTGAAAGGTATTTCAATCGATGGACAACCGCATTACGCGAAGCACGTGATTTTGACAGCTGGGGTCTGGATTAATGAATTGTTACGTCCGCTCAAGCTCGAACTCGATATCCGGACGGAAAAAGGACAAATCCTTCATCTTGATTTAGAGGAAATGAAAACGAAACATTGGCCCGTCATCATGGGGCAACGTGGACTCTATCTCGTGTCGACGGAAGATGGTCGCCTTGCTTTAGGTTCGACCCATGAAAAACAACTTGATTACAACTTACAACCGACCGTCAAAGGGATGCATGCGCTCTTAACGCGTGCCCTCCCTGTCGCACCACGACTCGAAGAAACGAACATCCATGAAATGCGGGTTGGTCTACGTCCCTACACGAGTAATTCGTTACCGGTCATCGCCTCACTCGATGCTCACCCGAACGTTTTCATCGCGAACGGCCTCGGTGCATCCGGATTGACGATCGGCCCTTATCTCGGACGCGAGCTCGCAGAACTGGCGTTAAATCAACCGTTCGAGATTCCGTTAAGTGATTACGTTCCGACTTATCACAACTAATTTGTTTGACGATAGGAGATGACCCATGGATCCGATTAAACCATTTGTACCCGTCGAAACCTTTACCGCGTTAGATATCCGTGTCGGGACGATTCGTTCTCTCATCCGTGACGAGAATGAAACACACCTTCTCAACGTGACGATCGACTTCGATGGACACGATCACTCTTTTTTACTCGACTGGGTCGAAACCCGGTTCGACTATGAAGAAATTTTAGGGAAACAAGCCATCGCGATCCTGAACGTCGAGGGCGTACGTGCCGGTTTCACAGGTCGTATCCTTGAACTCGGTCCGCTCGATCAACTGATGCCCGTCCTCGTATGTCCGGAACATCCAATTCCGGACGGAAGTCGCGTCAGCTGAGATTTCGCCTGATAGTTCTGCATGCCGCGTCTTTTCGGTTAAACAGTTTCAAGCGGAAAATCCAATGCAACTTTATCTACACGCAAATAGAAGGGATTGCCCATCAACTTTAAGATGGTAATCCCTTCTATTTTGTCATCAGTTAGCGGTGTGTCAGCCCTTCTTCCATCGTCATGATCGCGTTAGCCGTTCGTCTTCTCAAGGTAATGGACGCTGAAGTGATGATTGGCGTCCGTCCAGTAAGTGACGGCCCGAAAGCCACTTTTACCTGCCAACTGCTGAAATTCTTCGATGCTATATTTGTACGAATTTTCTGTATGAATCGTTTCACCTTCCTGGAACGTAAACGGCTGACCGTTGATTTGTACGATCTGGTCAATCCGACTGCGGATGTGCATCTCGATTCGACCTTGCGCCTCATTATAAAATGCTACATGCTCAAACCTTGTTTGATCAAATGTTCCATCTAATACACGATTGATGTGGGTCAGGATGTTTAAGTTGAACGCTTCCGTGACGCCGGCCATGTCGTTATACGCCCGATGAAGAATGTCCGGATTTTTTTTCGTATCGACACCGATTAAAAAGCCGTCTCCCACTTCGAGTAAATGAGATGAATGGCGCAAGAACTCCATCGCCTCCGCCGGATCAAAGTTACCAATCGTCGATCCCGGGAAGAAGATAACTTTTTTCAGTGCGCGGTCAATCGGTAGTGTGATCGGTGTCGAATAGTCGCCACAAACTGCTTTAATCGAGAGATTCGGATAATCTTTTGACAACTCCGCCGCCGACTGTAGTAAATAGTCCTTCGAGATATCGATTGGGACATATTCTTCCAACCCGTGCAGCGAACTGAGCAGACTTTTGATTTTCCGACTACTGCCACTCCCATACTCAATCAATGTATGGACAGGACCAATTTTATCTGCAATCGTCGTTTGGTGCGTCGTCAAAATCTCGAGTTCAGTGCGCGTCGGATAATATTCCGGTTGTTGCGTAATCTGCTCGAACAGTTCCGACCCCGTTTGATCGTAAAAATACTTGGCGTGAAGTGTTTTAGCCGGTTTCGATAAACCAGCTATGACTTCTTCTAACATATTTTGCTGCGTCGTATATAAATCAAAGCTTTTTACCTGCTGACTCATCTTACAGGTCACCTGCCAAACGGAACCCACTGAATTGCCACCGTTTATCCGGCGGGAAGAAATTACGGTACGTCTCACGGATGTGATCGTCCGGCGTCACACACGCGCCCCCCCGTAACACCATCTGGTTAGACATGAACTTTGCATTGTATTCACCTAGTGCTCCTTCAAGCGGTCGACTGCCCGGATATGATGAATAGGCACTGGCCGTCCATTCCCAAACGTCACCAAACATTCCTGTCAATTCGTGCTCGGCCCGTACAACCGATGCCGGATGATACGTTCCGCGTCCCATCATGTTCCCTTGTCTTGCGACCATTTTTGCCGCATGCTCCCACTCCGCTTCCGTCGGGAGACGTTTTCCTTTCCAGCGACTATAAGCATCCGCCTCATAAAAGCTGACGTGACAAACCGGTTCTTCGAGTGCGAGTGGTTCGACACCATTTAATGTGAAGACAGACCAGTCCCCGGACTCATTCTTCATCCAGTAGAGCGGTGCTTTCCAGCCGAGTTGCTTGATGACTTGGTACCCGTCAGAAAGCCAATATTCAGACGTCTCATAACCTCCAGCTTCGATGAAAGCTAAGTATTCCCCGTTCGTCACGGGCGCAGTTGCCAGTTCAAATGGATTCAACCATACTTTATGGACAGGACTTTCGTTGTCAAACGCAAAGCCGGTCCCATCATGACCGATTTCAATCAATCCTCCATCGAATGTTTTGTAAGTAGGACTGACATTGGTTTCAGCAGTCGGCACGACCGCTTTATTTTGATAGGCCGGTAACAAGGGATTGACGAACAAGTTAAATTTCATATCCATCAAAATAAGTTCCTGATGTTGCTGTTCATGTTGTAATCCCATCTCAATCAAACCTTCAATTTTATCTTGACTCGCCGCGTCGCGATCTTGTCTCAAGAACGTATCGATTGCCGCATCGACGTACGAGCGGTAGGCGATGATTTCACTTACAGTCGGCCGCGACAAGACACCTCGTTGATGGCGCGGTTGATACGGACCGATTGAGTTGTAATACGAATTGAACAGATAATTGAACTGTGGATTAAACACTTGATACGCTGCATCGTATTCCTGTAAAATCATCCGTTCGAAAAACCATGTCGTATGCGCGATATGCCATTTAGCCGGACTTACATCAGCACTTGCTTGGATTACGAAATCTTCCGGTTCAAGTGGATCAATCAATTCAATTGTCTTATCACGGACTCGCGTAAACTTTTCGATTAAGTACGTTGTCGTTTCTGTGTTCATATGCTATGACACCCCTTTTGATGGAATTTTCTGAAAAAATAACCATTTAACTATTACCCTAGTTTTATAGGAAGTATGCAAAAAAAAAGCAGACGTCGTCGAGACCGTCTGCTTTTTCTACTTTTAATTGCCTTAAAATACTTTATCCCCATTAAAGATTGAGTTCTTGACGACGACATAGTCGACCGTCCGAATCGCTTGCAGTTTATTTCCTCCGGCGTACGAGATCGACGATTGCAAATCTTGCTCCATCTCCGTCAATGTATCGGCTAAGCTCCCTTTATGCTCAACAAACATCTTTTTCCCTTCGACGTTCTTTTTTTCACCTTTTTGGAACTCTGATGCCGAACCAAAGTATTCTTTGACGCGGACACCATCGACTTCATGCGTCTCACCAGGCGATTCTTCGTGCCCGGCAAACAATGAACCGATCATGACCATCGTCGCACCAAAACGGACGGATTTCGCAATATCACCGTGTGTCCGAATTCCTCCATCCGCGATGATCGGCTTGCTCGCAGCTTTAGCGCACCAGCGAAGTGCTGCCAGTTGCCAACCGCCTGTGCCGAATCCTGTTTTAATCTTCGTGATGCAGACTTTCCCGGGTCCGATTCCGACTTTCGTCGCATCCGCACCTGCATTCTCAAGTTCACGGACAGCTTCCGGCGTTCCGACATTTCCAGCGATGACGAAACTGTTCGGTAAAAATCGTTTAATGTGCTGAATCATTTGAATGACTGCGTCTGAATGACCATGCGCGATGTCAATCGTAATATACTCCGGTACGAGCCCTGCCTGTGCGAGTTCTTCGATGAACGCGTACTCTTCGATCTTGACGCCGACACTAATCGACGCGATTAAGTTTTTCGCTTGCATCGTCTCAACGAACATCCGTCGTTTTTCTGGTTCAAAGCGATGCATAATATAGAAGTAACCATTTTCGGCTAAGTACGTCGCAATCGATTCATCGATGATGGTTTGCATGTTCGCCGGGACGACCGGTAGTTTGAATCGTCTTCCACCAAACTCGACCGTCGTATCACACTCAGATCGACTGCCAACGATTGACTTTGCGGGAATCAATTGAATATCTTCATAATCAAATACTACATCCATTTCCAACACTCCAAATAACGAATATTTTTTAAACTATTGTTTATAATCGTTCGTACTTGAACACTATATCGAATGCAGAATGTCATGTCAAAGGATTTAGAGTAATTTATCATCTAAAAACAAATATTTTTATCTTAAAAATGATTTATCGTTCGTTTTTTCACTCATTTTTATGCTTCAATTGCTCTAATCAGTTTTTTCAACAGTCAAAATATCTTAATTTTGACTTTCGGATGAAAATCGATGTTAGATCATGCAGTGCGAATGAGCGTGTAGACAAACTCTTATGAAGCGTGAACAGGCTATAACGAGAGGCAATCCGTTCGCGCTTCCCTGTCTCGCCTCGTCTTCAAAGCTTCAACCGATTGCTTTTCGCGGTCTAAAGCGATTCGAGACGGATTGCGCTCTAAACTGTCTGCATGACTGGATTTCTGTCACGGTATTACCTGAAAAGCGTCATGTTTCGTTGACTCCTACGGGGCAAAGTGCGTTTTTAACGCACGTTCAGAGGCAGGCAAGACCCTGCTCGTTGTCCACAGTCTGGCGAATGATAGTCGTTCTTCAAGATGAAAGTACGTCCATTCAAGCGATTCACCATTAAAACAGCCAATCAGGCGTGTTAGTCGAATGAATAATCCAGTTTCTTCATATAATGTGCAAATGACTGCATACACAGAAGGTTCACCTTATTCGATTGTACCCGCGGATGATCGCGACGACAAAAGACTAAAAAGTAATGGCGTTTTAGTTTTTTGCACCATGCACTATAATACGTCGACATCGACAACAATCATTTTCTCCTCACTCTAAAAATTCTTCTTTTAATAGTGCGAACATCGTGAAGTCTTCCCAGTTTCCATTTATATATAGACTTTTCCTAGCAAGTCCCTCTCTTCGAAAGCCTACTTTTTCGAGAACACGGATCGATCCAATGTTCTCAGGCATCACTTCCGCTCGTAACCGATGAAATGCATACTTGTCAAAGAGCAGTGCAACTGCTTGACTGACCGCTTCAGCCATCAATCCTTGACCATTGTAATTTCGATCAAGTTGATAGCCGATCATACATGTTTCAGCCGGAAACCGTTCAATGAAAGAAGCAGATACTTCGCCGATTAATGTATTGTTCTCCTTCAGGAAAACACCAAACGCATAGTAACGATCATCTTGCATCTTTTGTAATGTTTGACGAATCCGTTCTTGGTGGGCTCCAAGTGAATATTGATCTTCTTTCGGCTTAAGTGGCATCCAAAATTCAAAGTGCCCCCGGTTTCGTACGTTCAGTTCCAGCAATTCTAATGCATCTTCTTCTATATAAGGTCTAATAAAAACACGACTCATCCTTAAACAGCTCCTTTTTAAGTAACACGCCCTATAAATATCTTGAAATTAAACAGTTTAAACGTTTGATTATTATGTCTTGGGGAAAACAACCTAAGCAGAACAGATGACAATTCAATGACAATCATTTAACTACATGACATTAAGGAGGAGAGCATGAAGACAGACCAAGAACTATTCGAACAAATCGAATTAAGAAATAGTCATGCCCTCGAGTTACTTTACGATCGGTATGAAACTTCTCTTTACCTTCTACTTAGACGCGTGACAACGGATGAAACACGGATTCAACGGACGTTGACACATATTTTTAAAGCCGTTTGGACGGAGCCACGCCGGCATGCTTCCATTCACGGTTATGTCATGGCAGCAATTAAGCACGTCCGACACCCTCATCAGCCTGTCCATTGACTACAAACAGACCTTGCCACTTTTATTCGTTAGGTCGACGCCGAACCCTTTAAAATTTAAGTACATCTGAAGTCATTTCAAGTTTTTTAACAAAAGTTAATGATATTTCTGTTTATTCCTTCCTTTTTTTTCGAAGGCATGCTATATTATTAAGTAATTATTGTTGTTCGGTGGAGATACAAAGTTTACGCTTTAACTCGATGAAATTGATCACGGTAGTAATAAACAGTGTGACTCAGTCGCACGCAGGAGGCAACACACATGGAACAAGGTACAGTAAAATGGTTTAACGCAGAAAAAGGTTTTGGCTTCATCGAACGTGAAAGCGGCGACGACGTTTTCGTTCACTTCTCAGCTATCCAAACTGATGGCTTCAAATCACTTGACGAAGGTCAAGAGGTTTCTTTCGAAGTTGAAGAAGGTCAACGCGGACCGCAAGCAACTAACGTTACTAAACTTTAATTTCCTTAGAGGATTTGCTGATGCAAATCCTCTTTTTTTATTTTTTTTGAAATTACCCTTTCTTTCTTCCGATGAGCATGGTATATTATTAAGTAATTATTGTTGTTCGGTGGAGATACAAAGTTTACGCTTTAACTCGATGAAATTGATCACGGTAGTAATAATCAGTGTGACTCAGTCGCACGCAGGAGGCAACACACATGGAACAAGGTACAGTAAAATGGTTTAACGCAGAAAAAGGTTTTGGCTTTATCGAACGTGAAAGCGGCGACGACGTTTTCGTTCACTTCTCAGCTATCCAAACTGATGGCTTCAAATCACTTGACGAAGGTCAAGAGGTTTCTTTCGAAGTTGAAGAAGGCCAACGCGGACCGCAAGCAACTAACGTTACTAAACTTTAATTTCCTTAGAGGATTTGCTGATGCAAATCCTCTTTTTTAATTCTTTTTTATCTCCCCTTTCTTTTTCAATCGATCCATGGTATATTATTAAGTAATTATTGTTGTTCGGTGGAGATAAGAAGGTTACACTTTTAACTCGATGAAATTGATCACGGTAGTAATAATCAGTGTGACTCAGTCACACGCAGGAGGCAACACACATGGAACAAGGTAAAGTAAAATGGTTTAACGCAGAAAAAGGTTTTGGCTTCATCGAACGTGAAAGCGGCGACGACGTTTTCGTTCACTTCTCAGCTATCCAAACTGATGGCTTCAAATCACTTGACGAAGGTCAAGAGGTTTCTTTCGAAGTTGAAGAAGGCCAACGCGGACCACAAGCAACTAACGTTACTAAACTTTAATTTTTTTAAGACCTTGCTGATGCAAGGTCTTTTTTTTAATTTCATTCATGATAAACTTCATACGTATAGAAAGGAAAGGAGAACTTCCATGCAACTCTCAACACAAGAACAACTGCAACATGTCTTACAAGCAAGACACGACCATTTGATGGCTGGAAACCGAGAAGCGATGAACGAACTTTTAACTCCTAGTTTCTCGTTCATCGATGGACTTGGACGACAATTCGACGCAGAAACTTATTTAGACCACTATGTTGACGTTGATTTGATAAAATGGGTTTCTTCTATAGATGAATCGATGACTGTCGAGCTTTTTGAGACGACTGCCTTGGTACAAACATTGACAGAAGACCAGTTTCAATACGGGACGACGTCTTATGTAGGACGTTTTCGTATCGTCTCCCTTTATCAACTGACGGACACAGGCTGGAAGTGGCATTTTTCGCAAGCGACGTCGCTTGATCAAAATTAAATGACATGGATTCACTCCTCTCATTTACTGCGATGACGATCAACGGCCTTAACAAGGAATGGCTCTCTCACTTTTCTCGGGTGAGACAAAAGCCCGTTTCCCTGCTCACTATGGACAGGGAAACGGGCCTATTTGTATCTGACGGTGCGAGCTCTTCCGTTTTATTCTGTATAGCCGTGTGAAACCGGAACCGTCCGTCACTACAATTGGTTTTGGAGCGACTTTTGAGTCAGCGTCTTTGTTTATTCGAATTCGGTACTTGAAATCTATCTGAAAGCAATTTGAAAATCCGTTTTCATTCCGTTACACTGAAGTTGCATGTATTTTCTGAAAATTAACGAGAAAGAAGGAATTGGATGACTGTTTTTAACTTTTCCGCAGGTCCAGCCGTTTTACCTGAACCTGTCTTACGTAAAGCACAATCGGAATTATTGAATTATCGAGGGTCCCATCAGTCTGTCCTCGAGCTCAGTCATCGCTCCGCCCTATTCGAAGCAATCTTAGACGATGCAACGTCGCTCGTCCGCGAACTGCTTGAAGTGCCGTCAGACTATGATGTCTTGTTCTTACAGGGTGGCGCAACGCTCCAATTCTCTATGTTGCCACTGAACCTTGCGACGACTCATCGTGTCGACTTCATCGATACGGGCGGCTGGTCGCAAAAGGCGATTGCCGATGCTGCTCCTTATGCATCGACACGCATCATCGCCTCTTCCCGAGACGATCACTATCGGTCGATTCCGGCCGGTCCTTTTACTTCGGATGCCGATTATCTACACGTGACATGGAACAACACGCTTGAAGGGACGACTTTTCAGGAAGCTCCACGTGTCAACGTCCCGCTCGTCGCTGATTTTTCTTCATCAATTTTATCAGAACCGATTGATGTCAGCGCGTTCGACGTCATCTATGCAGGCGCCCAAAAAAACCTCGGTGCTGCCGGTATGACACTTGTCATCATCAAAAAAAGTTTAGTCGAGCAGACACCTTCTGCTCTCGGTTCATACTTACGTTATGACGTTCATGCGAAACACCATTCACTCTACAATACACCACCTACGTATAGTATTTATTTAACGAAACTCGTTCTCGAATGGATAAAACAAGAGGGCGGATTACAGACAATCACGGCACGCAACCGTGCTCAAGCCGCCTCGTTTTATGATGCGCTCGACCACTCCAACCTGTTTTCGAATCAAGTCGCTCACGCAGATCGAAGTTTGATGAACATCCCGTTTTCGACAGGACAACAAGCCTTAGACGATGCCTTTATCGCATACGCCGAACGACACGGCTTAGTGAACCTACAAGGACATCGTTCTGTCGGCGGTATGCGGGCTAGCCTTTATAACGCGATGCCGACCACTGGTGTCGAAGCTTTACTATCCGTCTTACGTAAATTTGAACAGGGGGAACGTTAAATGTACCAAATCCAGTTGTGGAATGATTTGTCTGAAAAAGGACTGAGTCGCTTTACGGACGATTACCACGTCCATCGCCAAGTTGAGGCACCAGATGCTTTCCTCGTTCGAAGCAAGGACTTACACGGGATGCAGTTCGCCGACTCCTTGAAGGCGGTCGCCCGTGCTGGCGTCGGTGTCAACACGATCCCGCTCGACCAACTCGCAAATCGTGGGATCCCCGTCTTTTCGACGCCCGGTGCGAATGCGAATGCCGTTAAGGAACTCGTCATCGCCAGTCTTTTTTTAACAGCCCGAAAATTGATACCGAGTATCCTTTGGACGAATAATTTACGCGGACCAGACATCCCGGAACGGATCGAAGCCAACAAGCGGCAATTTGTCGGGACAGAGCTGTTAGGTAAACGAATCGGCATCGTTGGCCTCGGGGCAATCGGGGCAAATCTTGCTAATACGCTGCATGAGTTAGGGATGACCGTTTCCGGTTACGATCCGCATATGTCGATTGAATCCGCATGGCGGGTCTCAAATCAAATTCATCGGGTGACGAATCTTGAAGAACTTCTTGCGACGAGTGACTATGTCACGCTTCACCTTCCACTCGTCGATGCAACACATCACCTGCTCGATGAACGCTTGTTGTCGAAAGTCAAGCAAGGTGCGACGCTACTTAATTTTTCGCGTGGTGAGTTGATTGATGAAGCTGCACTCGCAACCGTCCTGAAATCTGGTCGCCTCGCGAACTACGTGACCGATTTCCCGAATGCCTTCATTTTATCATTACCGCGCGTCATCCCGTTGCCGCATATCGGGGCATCGACGGCTGAAGCGGAGGAAAATTGCGCCATCATGGCCGTCGATCAACTGAAAACGTTTCTTGAGACCGGCAACATCCGTCATTCCGTCAACTTCCCGTCAGTTGAACTCGCCGATTCAGGTAAACGTCGCTTGACGATTGCCCATCAAAATATTCCGAACATGGTCGGTCAGATTGCTTCTGTCCTCGCGACGGAGCGTATTAACATCGCGAACATGATTAACGGTAGCAAAGGGCCGATTGCCTATACGATCATCGACATCGATAACCATCTTGACGAAACGATTTCCTTGACACAGCTCGATGCGATTCCCGGCATCTTAAAAACGCGACTACTTTAAAGGAGTGATCTCATGCCAACATTCGAACCTTTCCAGGCACTACGACCACAAAGCAAATATGCAGAAACGTTCTCTTCGCTACCTTATGATGTCTTCAACCGGGCTGAAGGACGGGTCGAGGTACGCCGTCGCCCTTTATCCTTCCTTCGGATCGACAAAGCTGAAGTGACGCTACCTGATCTAATCGATGAGCACGACATGCGTGTTTATCAACAAGCTGCCCTCCACTTCAAGGATGCACGCGATAGTCAAATCCTAAAGCTTGACGAAGACGAATGCTATTACCTCTATCGTCTCCGTGATGGCGAACATGTCCAAACAGGTTTTGTCGGTTGCGTGTCCGTATCTGATTACGACGACGGCTTCATCCGTAAACACGAATTTACGCGTCCTGATAAGGAGCGAGATCGCGTCCGTCAAATCGATGCGTTAGAGGCACATACCGGTCCCATCCTACTCGCCCATCAACCGGATGATGAACTCAATCGAATCGTTGCAGAACAGAGTACGAATGTCCCGCTCTATCAGTTCACCACCGAGGACGGGATTGAACATACAATCTTTAAAATTACAAATCGCTCTGACATGCTGACGATTGGGAGTCAGTTCGCTCGTCATGACGCACTGTACATCGCGGACGGACATCACCGGGCAGAAGCGGCATCAAAAGTTGCAAAATTACATCCGGACAACGAAGAGGCACAACTGTTCCTTGCTGTCTCCTTCTCAAGTGATCAATTAAAGATCATGGGGTATCATCGCGCTGTCGAAGATCTTTACGGACAATCGGTCGACGAATTACTCGAACGGATCAGTCAACGCTTCACCGTGACGGTTGGTCGTGCTGAGACGACGCAAAAACACCGGTTTGAGATGTATCTTAAGCAACAATGGTATACGCTCGATTACACGGCGCAACAGACGACTGTCAAAGACAATCTTGACGTCTCTATCCTTCAACATGAACTTTTGACACCCTTTTTAGGAATTGAAGATCCTCGGACCGATGCACGGATTCAATTCGTCGGTGGCATCCGTGGGTATGCCGGACTAGAACAACTCGTTGATCACGGGACGATGGCAGTTGCCTTTCACTTACATCCGACCGACTTGACGGATTTGATGCAAGTCGCGGATGCAAATCAAGTCATGCCGCCAAAATCGACGTGGTTCGAACCAAAACTGCGTAGCGGTTTACTGATTCATCGCTTTTTCAGCTGACAATATAAAAGGATTGGCGCAAAAATTGCGCCAATCCTTTTTCTTATCCATTCTTTATTTGTAAGATCGTCCCATGGATTGGCCCTACGTTGATTTCACCAGCCCACTCCGTTCCGTCCAGTAAGTCGACTGCACGTCCTGAAAATTCGAACCGCGCTTCTTTCTCCCCATTGTTGATGAGGATTAGATAGTCCCCATGTGGTGAGGAGCGCCGGATAACGAACTGATTTTTTTCGTCATCGATTTGCTCAAAGACATACGATGCTTCATTCGCGAGCGCCGGATGGGCTTTTCGAATCGCAATCAATTCCGTTACGTAGCTAAGCAGTTCTGTGTCTTGTTTTTCTTGATCCCACTCCATACATTTCCGGTTTGCCGGATCCTGCCCACCGGTCATACCGATCTCATCACCATAATAGATGACAGGACTTCCCGTGAAGGTTAAGAGCGATAATAAAAGCAGTCGCATCCGTTCCTTATCGCCACCCGCTCGTGTCAATGCACGTGGTGTGTCGTGAGAGCCAACTAAGTTAAACATCACCTCGTTGACGTTCATCGCGTTTCCGTTCAAGTTCCGGACGACGGCATAACTAAATTCAGAGGCTGTCGTTTCTCGCGTCGCAAAGAAGGTCAAGAACGCTTCCGTCAGTCCGTAGTTCATGACGGCATCAAATTGATCTCCAAACAACCACTCTTGCGAATCCGTCCAGCATTCTCCAACGATATAGGCTTCCGGATTTGCCGTACGTACTTCTTTTCTGAAGTCACGCCAAAAGGCATGATCGACTTCGCTCGCGACATCGAGCCGCCAGCCGTCAATTCCAAACTCTTCGACCCAGTATCGCCCGACTTTCAACAGATAGGCTTTGACATCTGCATTCGCCGTGTTCAACTTCGGCATGTTGGCTTCAAAAGCAAATACTTCATAGTTCGGCGGGTCCATCTCGATCGGAAACGAATCAATCATGAACCAATCGGCATATTCTGAATCAGCCCCCCGCTTGATGACATCCTGGAACGTCGGGTGGTCGACACTGACATGATTAAAGACGGCGTCGAGTAATACGCGAATCCCGCTCGCATGTAACAATTTGACCATCTCACGAAACTTCTCTTCCGTCCCGAATGCAGGATCGAGTTTCAAATAGTCAAGCGTGTCGTACTTATGATTGGAGGGTGCAGCGAAAACCGGACAGAAATAAATCCCGTTGATCCCCAAGTTTTTCAAATAACCGATGTTGTCAATCACACCTTGAAAATCGCCACCAAAGTGATTCTCGTAAGCCGGTGCTTCCGACGCCCACGGGACCGTTCCTTGTCGGTCGTTCGTAACGTCTCCATTCGCAAACCGATCAGGGAAAATTTGATACCAGACCGTCTCTTTGACCCATGCCGGTGCATCGAATACGTCAACTGCATTGATGTACGGAACGGCAAAATAATAACCGGGGTGGTCAAGCGGAATCTCGTCGTACCATCCCCGTTCCGTGTAGATTGCCGTTTCCTCAGCAGTCGACAACTCGAATCCATAACGGACGCGTCTTCGACTCGGTTTTATGGCGACGAACCAATAGTCGTGCGTCGCGTCAGCACCTGTCCGAATCATCGGTGTTTGTTGCGTTTTCCAAAACTTTTCTTTATCCGGATCAAAGTTCCAGTCCCGATCCTCTTCTCGTTCTGCATCCCATTCGTATGGATCGCCATGAATCAGACGGATACGGTCGACATCCCCTTTTGCGGTCGTCAACCTGATATGGACTGTTTCTTGATCGTACTTGTAGACATATGGCGACATCGCCCGGTGAAAAACGGCCTGCTTATTAATGATCCGTCACCCCTTCAGAATAGCTGTAGATTTAATTCCTGTTCCCGACTTCGTACCCCTTATAAACGTTTTCCGCAAAAAGTCAGCTATTCCCTCACCATTTTGATTCAATATCTGGCTGTTTTTGATGTATACTGATAACGCAGAGGAAGCCGTCTGGTTTCCAACTAAAATCGAAGTCATGTGAAAGAGAGAGTGGATTCTGATGGGTCGTAAATGGAATAACATTAAAGAAAAAAAGGCATCGAAAGACAAAAACACCAGCCGGATTTATGCGAAATTCGGTCGTGAAATTTATGTCGCTGCGAAACAAGGTGAACCGGATCCTGAATCAAACCAAGCACTTAAAGTTGTTCTCGAGCGTGCGAAGACGTATAACGTGCCACGGGCAATCGTCGATCGGGCGATTGAAAAAGCAAAAGGCGGCGCGGAAGAGAACTTCGATGTTCTCCGTTATGAAGGATTCGGACCAAGCGGCTCGATGGTCATCGTCGAGACATTAACGAACAACGTCAACCGGACGGCCTCAGACGTGCGGGCTGCCTTTGGGAAAAATGGAGGCAACATGGGTGTCAGTGGTTCCGTTGCCTATATGTTTGACGCGACTGCCATTTTTGCTTTTGAAGGAAAATCGGCGGATGATGTTCTTGAATTGATGATGGAAGCGGATATCGACGTCCGTGACATCCTAGAAGAAGAGGAAGCCGTTATCATCTATGCTGAACCCGATCAGTTCCACACGGTCCAGGAAACATTAAAAAATGCCGGTGTGACGGAATTTTCAGTTGCCGAACTCGTTATGCTCGCTCAAAACGAAGTCGTTTTATCTGAAGAAGATGTTCAGCAATTCGAAAAAATGGTCGATGCACTCGAAGATTTAGAAGATGTGCAACAGGTCTATCATAACGTTGAACTTTAAACGATAAAAAAGCAGCCTTTTGGCTGCTTTTTCCTTTTTTTAGCTGACGCTTGGTTTAACTATGCTTCCAATTACGCGCTACCTTATTTACAAAATACATTATGAAACGCGTTTCATGACAAGCAAAAAAAAGATTCTTTTTTTCAGCGTGTAGACAAACTCTTATGAAGCGTCAACATGCGATAACGAGAGACAATCCGGTCGCGCTTCCCTGTCTCGCCTCGTCTTCAAAGCGGCAATCTTCCGCGCCGCTACAGCAAAGCTGCAGGGTCGCGACCGATTGCTTTTCGCTTTAAAAGCGATTCGAGACGGATTGCGCCCTAAACCGTCTGCATGACTGGATTTCCGTCATAGCGTTACCTAAAAAGCGTCACGTTTCGTTGACTCCTGCGGGGAAAAGTACGTTTTTAACGCACTTTTAGAGGCAGGCAAGACCCTGCTTCTTGTCCGTTAGGATCAAGGAGCAACGGCTTGCGCCTCGCCCGAGGAAAGCAACGAAAAAAGACGCTTGATCTCCCGACGGCACTTTGTCTACAGCCTGAAAAAAAAAGATTCTTTTTTTATGTTTAGTTCTTCAATTTAATGGGAAAATTATTAATCGGAACGGTTAATCTTTGGAATAGCCCGTTAGTTTTGTAAGAGAAGAAGGAGGAATAATCATGTCATATGCAGTCATTGAAACTTTTAAACACATCGTCAACGAGGCTACTCGCTTTAATCGGGTCGACTTTGGTGGTTACGATATTTATATGCAGACGAACGATGGTCGCCTAATTACTGCCCACATCCGTTTCGACGGTGGTGGTGAAGATCAAAACGAGGCGTATTTACTCCTCGAATCAAGCACCGGTCAACGCCGGATGACGACACTGACGTTACATCAGTTCGAACATCTTTCATCCTATACTGCCCATAGCGAACGAATTCGAGCCCTCGAAAGTACGAGTGCTTAAGTGGTTTTCTAATACATGTCAACAGCGCCTCCCATTACAGGACGCGCTGTTTTTTTACACTTCTTCGTTTTCTAGACGCTCACGTTCCGCATGTGTTTGCGGGAAACCATTCGCTTGCCACTCTGCTTTTTGGATGGAATCGAGTTGTGTTAAGCCAACTTCCGATTCATCTTGACCTTGATCGACACTCGGACGACGATCGAGCTCAGCTGAATCACTGATGCTTTGATTTTGTTTCGCGCATGAACGTTTATATTGCTTGATTCCGAAAACAGACACTGCGGCTAAGCTACCTACAAACAGACTGCGCTTTAATGTAGTATTCATGATTTGGTTCCCCCTGCTTTCCATAGTAAATGATCTTACTTGAATAATGTTCCCTCAATGATTGCAGATTAATCACTTTCTAACCAAGGCTAAAAATTTTTTTCAATCCTTTTCACCCGTGTTTCTACATATTTAATAATTTAATCTAAAAACACTGGTCTCCTTTGCTTCATGAGGGTTCTAGTCATGCAGAGACGGCAAATGTACGCTATACTTTTAACAGGTGCTCAATCATAAAATCGAATGAATATGGCTGAGAGGACAAGTCCCAAGCAGAACAAACGCTTGCGTACGAAGTCCTTCTTTCATTTATTCGGTTCATTTCAAAGGAGGGAATCTTGTGTCATTGCTTCATTTGGCCATCTTGTTGCCATTACTTGCTAGTATCTTCATCCCATTCTTGTACAAACAGTTTCGCTCCGTGCATACGGGATGGTTCGTCTTGCTCGTCCCTCTTTCGCTCGTTCTTTACTTTAGTCAATACATCAGTCAGACGATGGCTGGGGAGACTGTCACGCAGTCGATGCAGTGGATCCCGTCACTCGGAATCAACTTCGTCGCTTACATCGATGGTCTCGGACTATTGTTCGCCCTGTTGATCACAGGAATCGGGACGCTCGTCGTTCTCTATTCCGTCTATTATCTCGACGCAAAAAAAGAGGCGCTGCATAATTTTTATGTCTACTTGCTTCTTTTCATGACGGCGATGCTCGGAATCGTCCTCTCTGACAACATGATTGTCATGTACATGTTCTGGGAGATGACTTCGATTTCTTCATTCCTGTTGATCGGGTATTGGTATGAAAGGGAACGTTCCCGCTACGGTGCTCAAAAATCAATGTTGATCACCGTCTTTGGTGGACTTTCAATGCTCGGTGGGATCTCGATTCTTTCGTTACTATCCGGCTCCTTTAGTATCCGGGAGTCATTCAGTACACTCGGTACGTACAGTAATGATCCGATGTTTCTTGTTGCACTCGTCCTCTTTTTATTGGCAGCCTTTACGAAATCGGCTCAATTCCCGTTTCATATTTGGTTACCGGATGCGATGGAAGCGCCGACACCGGTCAGTGCTTACCTCCACTCGGCAACAATGGTCAAAGCCGGTCTCTATCTCGTCGCTCGGATGAGTCCGATCTTTGCCGAGACGCCACTTTGGTTCTATCTTGTCTCTGGCGTCGGAATGTTCACGCTATTCTGGGGATCTCTCAACGCTGTCAAACAAGTCGATTTAAAAGCAATCTTAGCGTACTCGACGATTTCTCAGCTCGGTCTCATCATGTCGCTCCTCGGTTTAGGAGCTGCCGCTTTGCAGGTCGAGGCATTGCCTGACAGTTTATATACGATCGCGACCGTCGCGGCCGTCTTCCACTTGATTAATCACGCGACCTTTAAAGGAAGCTTGTTCATGATGGCGGGAATCGTTGACCACGAAACCGGAACACGCGATTTACGTAAGCTCGGTGGTCTATCACAATTGATGCCGGTCACGTTTACAATTGCGATGATTGGAACATTGTCGATGGCAGGTGTCCCACCATTCAACGGTTTCCTGAGTAAAGAGATGTTCTTGACTGGAGTCAACGAAGTATCTGAATCCGGCTTATTCCATCTCGAAACGTTCGGCTTCTTATTCCCACTTTTCGCCGTCGTCGGAAGTATCTTTACGTTTGTTTACAGTTTACTGATCGTCTACCGGACGTTCCTTGGACCAAAACAGCATGATCAGTTACCAAAAAAACCACACGAAGCACCAATCGGGATGCTGATCTCACCTATCATTTTGGCTTCACTCGTCATCTTGATCGGTCTTTTCCCGAATATGTTGTCGGAAACGATCATCCGTCCGGCAGCCGAAGCGATCTTACCGCAAGTCCTAGCTGCTGGTGGTGAAATTGATGTCCACATTAAGCTTTGGCACGGATTGAATCTTGAACTTCTCTTCACCGTCATCATCATTACGGTCGGGTTCATCTTGTTCAAGACTTTCCCGAAATGGCAGTCACTCTATAATCGGATGCCGAAAAGTTTCTCGCTGAACCATCAATATGATGGCTTGTTACGCCGCGGGGAAAAAGTTTCGACGGCGATTCACGATGCGGTCATGACCGGATATATGCGGTCTTATCTCGTTTATATTTTCGGATTCATTGTCCTCCTCGTATTATCGAGCCTGTTTTTCTTCGATGCCTTTGCCTTCGACGTCGATCCCCTAAGCTCGATTTCCGCTTACGAAATCATCTTAGTACTCGTCCTCGTCAGCAGTGCGCTCTCGATCACGTTCGCTCGGTCGCGTTTGACATCAATCATTTTGCTTGGTGTTGCCGGTTATTCGGTCGCTTTGTTCTTCGTCTTGTTCCGTGCGCCCGATCTCGCTTTGACGCAACTCGTCATCGAGACAGTTTCTGTCGCACTGTTCCTGCTAGTGTTCTACCACATGCCGGAAATCAGTCGTAAAGAAGAACGAATTAAATTTAAACTTGGAAATGCTGCGATTTCAGCATTGGTCGGTCTCAGCGTGACGCTCGTCGCCCTGTCATCGCTCAGTCAACGCTCGTTTGCCTCAATTGCTAAATACTATATTGATAACGTGTATGAATTGGCAGCTGGCGGAAACATGGTCAATGTCATCCTCGTTGATTTCCGTGGTTTTGATACACTGTTCGAAATCAGCGTGCTTGCCATTGCTGGTCTTGGCATCTACGCGATGATTCACTTCAGAAAGACAGGAGGCATCGACAAATGAAAAAACCAATGAAAAAGAATACGAATGACGTCATTCTAGAGTCGGCGACGACGTTCATCACCTTCATTATTTTCTTGTTTGCCGTCTACTTGTTTTTCGCTGGACATTATACGCCAGGTGGCGGATTCATCGGTGGACTAGTCACTGCGTCTGCTCTCGTGTTGATTTTGCTTGCCTTCGACATCAAGACGCTTCGGCAAATCCTGCCGTTCGACTACAAGATGGTGACAGCCGTCGGGATGTTGATCGCTGTTTTGACGGCGTCCGGTGCCTTACTGTTTAATGTACCGTTCTTCACCCACGCCCATGGGTACTTTGATTTACCATTGTTCGGAAAAACGTCTTTGCATACGGCCATGTTATTTGACCTAGGTGTCTACTTCGTCGTCGTCGGCGTCACGATGACGATCATTCAAACGATTGGGGAGAGTGATTAACAGATGGAGATTATCATGGCGATAGCTGCAGGCATCTTGACGATGTGTGCCGTCTATCTCATTCTTTCAAAAAGTATTTTACGCATCATCATCGGAACCGGCTTACTCAGTCACGCTGCCCACTTAATCGTCATGACGATGGGTGGACTGAAGACTGGTGCTGCGCCTGTCCTTGAAGACGGAGTGACGAAATATACCGACCCACTCCCGCAAGCGCTTGTCTTGACCGCAATCGTCATTAGTTTCGGGGTAACAGCATTTTTCCTCGTTCTTGCCTACCGAGCGTATCAAGAGCTTGGGACCGATAATATCGAGGAAATGAAAGGAACCGATACGAATGATTAATTTACCGCTATTACCGATTTTAATTCCACTGCTGACTGGTGTCTTGTTGATGTTTTTCACGAAACGTCTGTGGATGCAACGTATCGTATCCTTCTTGTCGACGCTGTTGACGATTGGTGTCTCGCTTTACCTCGTCTCTCAAGTCAAGGCAAACGGGATTTTGACGGTCACACTCGGCAGTTGGCCGGCACCGTTCGGCATCACACTCGTTTCAGATATGTTATCCGCCTTACTCGTTTTGACGACGAGCGTGCTCGTTTTCTTCGTCATTTGGTATTCGATGACGTATCTGTCGGAGCAGCATCAACGTTTTTATTACTACATCGCCGTTCAGTTTTTGCTCGTCGGTGTCAATGGCGCCTTTACGACCGGTGATATTTTTAACATGTTCGTCTTCTTTGAAGTCTTCTTGATTTCATCGTATGTCTTGATCGTGCTCGGTGGTAAACCAGCGCAGTTACGCGAGTCGTTGAAGTATCTGTTGGTCAATGTCATTTCATCTGCTTTGTTCGTCATGACGGTCGCTTTTTTATACGGCATCATCGGCACGCTCAATATGGCAGATATCTCGCAAAAGATTTCTGAAATCAATCAGCCCGGAATCTTGAGTGTCATCGCGATTTTATTTTTAGTCGTCTTCGGCTTAAAAGGAGCGATTTTCCCGCTTTATTTTTGGTTACCTGGCTCGTACCAAGTGCCACCGACACCCGTCCTCGCCTTGTTCGGCGCTCTCTTGACGAAAGTCGGCGTCTACGGCATCTTGCGGACGTATAGTTTGTTCTTTTCGAACGAAATCGGAATCATCCACTCGCTTCTTGGTGGATTGGCACTGGCGACAATCATCATCGGTGTCATCGGCGCCCTCGCGACAAAAGATGCGAAACAAATCTTAATCTACAACATCATCGTTGCCGTCGGCGTCATCCTTTACGGCGTTTCCGTCATGACTCGTCAGTCGCTCGAAGGAGCCGTCTTCTACCTGTTACATGATATGTTAATCAAAGCAGCTCTCTTCTTGCTCGTCGGTATCATGGTCGGAATTGCGGGCTCGAGCCGTCTCAAAAGCATGGGCGGGATGATTAAAGCCTATCCGTTGCTCGGTTGGACGTATTTCATCGCTGCCTTGTCCTTGGCTGGTATCCCGCCGTTCAGCGGGTTCATCGGTAAACTATTGATCGTCCGTGGCGGGATTGAAGCGGGTGATCTCGTCGGACCGTTCATCGTCCTTGCGTCAAGTTTGCTTGTCCTCTATTCCGTCATGCAAATCTTCATTCGCGGATTTTGGGGTACACCGAAGACGTATACGGGTTCACGACGTCATCTCGTCAAACAATTGCTCGCTCCATCAATTCTTTTAGTAATGATTACCGTCGCGTATGGGATCGGGGCAGAAGCCGTTCGTCCGTTCATCACCCAAGCCGTTGATCCGCTCGTCGATCCATCACTCTATATTCAAGCTGTACTGAAGGAGGGCTAATCGATGCCATTTCAATTAATGCTCAATGCTTTTTTAGCCATCTTATGGATGTTTCTCTCGAACTCCTTCACGACTTCGTCATTCATCGTCGGTTATCTACTCGGGTTGATTGCGATGTTCGCGATGCGTCGCGGTTTCAGTAGCCGGTTTTACCTCGGTCCGGTCATCGCTCTAGTTCGCCTCTCGATTCGGTTTCTTTATGAATTGGTCGTCGCGAATATCGAAGTTCTGGCCGTCATCTTAAAACCGCGACTCGATATTCAGCCCGGTATCTTTGCGTACGAGACGACGTTAAAGAAAAACTGGGAAATTACGTTACTTTCTATGTTGATTACGTTGACACCCGGAACACTCGTCGTCGATATCTCAGATGATAATAAAACACTGTATATCCACGCGCTTCATATGCCAGAAGCGGATGAAGCTGTCGCTGCCATCCGGAATAGTTTTGAAAAAGCGATTCTGGAGGTGAGTCGATAATGTTCGAAATGCTGATCTATATCGCACTCGGAGGCGTCTTCATTTCCATGCTCGGTTTGTTTTACCGCGTCATCAAAGGACCCTCGATTGCTGATCGCGTCATCGCACTTGATTCAATCGGCATCAGTTTAATCTCCATCGTCGGTTTAGTATCCGTTCTCTTACGGACAAGTGACTATTTAGAAGTCATCTTGTTAATCGGTATTTTAGCTTTCATCGGGACTGTCGCCTTCTCGAAATTCATTGAGAAAGGAGAGATCATCGAACGTGATCGCAATAAATGAAATCTTCGTAGTCGCCTTTGCTTTAATTGGAGCCTTTTTCAGCATCGTCGCGGCTCTCGGGCTGATTCGTCTACCCGATATCTATACACGCGCACACGCAGCCTCTAAGAGCGCCACACTCGGCGTCATGAGTATTCTAATCAGCGTCATCATTTTCTTCGTGACAGAAGAAGGACTCTTTTCATCACGAACATTTTTAGGTATCCTGTTCGTTCTGACGACAGCACCAATCGGAAGTCATTTAATCGCCCGTGCTGCCTACTACAGTGACGTTCCCTTATGGAAAGGATCCGTTCAAGACGACCTCTCGAAAAACAAAGAACATGTCATGCCGAAAAAACGCATCAACCGAGACAACTAATTCTCGTTAATTCAACGCAAAAAGGACATCATCCTCCGATTTTTTACGGGAGATGATGTCCTTTTTCGTGAACGTCGTCACGTGTTTACGATTGAATTGATGTCGTTTCTGATGCAAATAAAAAGGTTAACTCCTCTTTATTTTCAACGAGCTCTGCTAGTGTGTGTTGTTCGAGTTCTTTAAGAAACGCACGCAAAGCGCGTCCAAGAATCCCTTTTAAGTGACAATTCGGCTCAATGATGCACCGGCCTTCTTCAGAAAAACATTCAACGATTTCCATCGGTTCCATCTCACGGACAACTTGTCCGATATTGATGTTTGCTGGATCCTTTATCAATCGTAATCCACCTGTCCGTCCACGCGTCGATTCCACGTAACCGAGTTTCGTCAACTGTTGCGTGACTTTCATCAAATGATTCGCTGAAATTCCATAATGGCTCGCGATCATCGGCATCGGCGTAATTTTATCTCGATGAACACCGAGATAAATCAGGACCCGTAATCCATAATCCGTATATTGTGTGATGCGCATCCAACCCGTCCTTTCTCAAGCGTCTTAAAACAATTTTAATTCATCCGAATTTTCTATGCCTAGCGTACTATTTTTTAGATAGAATCTGAAAATCAAATGTCCGATTTAAATTTTTCCATCTCACGCGTTTCGGCGAATAAACCGTTTTTTCATACAAGCATACGTAAGCACATCGCTCTTGGATCGTTTTTTTATGAATGATAAAAAAAATCAGCTACCTCCTTCCATAATGGGAGACAACTGATTTTTCTTGTATTCATTTATTTTTTTTATTCAGAGCGTGCAACACTTCATTAAATCGATCGGCATAGTTCGTAAAGACACCCGTCACCCCGTAATCAAGCATCCGCTCCATGTCGACTTTTTCGTTGACTGTATAGGGGTGGAGCAACAACCCGCGTTCCCGAATCATCGCTGTATTTTCCCGCGTCAATCCTTTAAAGGACGGTCCGAGTCCGACTGCGTACGTCTGTAGCTCGTCGAGTGCCTCAGGCGTCATCGCTTTGACCGTCGCCGCGTCCATCAATTGAACGAGCGGAAGACGTGCATCCAGCTGTTTGACTTTCAACAAACTTTCTTGACTGAATGATTGAATCATGACTTGCCCCGGTTTGACGCGATCGCTTGATAGACCATGACGTTGTAACGTTTTCAGTAATTTTTCTTCCATGCCCGGGTAAACTTCAGGTGATTTTGTTTCAATATAATAGTTCGCATGTTTGCCATACGTATCAAAAATCTCATCGAGTGTCGGGACTTGAAGTCCCTTATATTCAGCCTTCGCGTATTCAGGATTCGCCGTATTAAACCAGCTTCCTGCATCAAGTCGCTTGATTTCTGCTAATGTCTTGTCTTTGACGGCACCTGTTCCGTTTGTCGTCCGGTCGACCGTCTCATCGTGCATCGCAATCAGCTTACCATCTTTCGTCATCTGTAAATCGATTTCGATGTAGTCAGCTTTTAATTTTTTATGACTTAATTGATACGCCATCATCGTATGTTCTGGTGCATAACCAGAAGCACCGCGGTGGGCGATATTGACGACTCGATCCGGATCGAGTAACCCGTGTTTCTGTTGATGTGCCGAAGCATCGATGCTTCCAAAACTTGTTGCAACGAGTGCTCCTGTAAGTACGGTAACGCCAATCTGTTTCATCATGTTGTATTTCCCCCTTAAAAGTAACTTACAGACTGAATCTTACGCTGTGACTGTGAAGGAAACATGTAGTGCGGATGAAGAAGCTTTTAGAAACGATGACAACGATGTAATACTAAAAAACAATATCTCTGTCAATTATTAAGCGCACTTCTAATCGTGCTCTTCTTGTATGGTACACTTTGAATAGGGAATTATTCCCTGTAACTTCAACATCACTCAAGGAGGGCTCCAGTATGAAAGCAGCAGTATGGTACGGGCGAAAAGACTTACGAGTAGAAGAAGTTGAATTAGCAGAAATGAAAGACAACGAAGTTCAAGTAAGGGTCGCATGGGCTGGGATTTGCGGAAGTGACTTGCATGAGTATGAAGAGGGTCCCGTTTTCATGCCTAGTCAAACAGAAGATATGTTGACGGGTCAGAAGACTCCATTAACCATGGGACATGAGTTCGCTGGAGTAGTCGAAAAAGTCGGCGCAAAAGTCTCTGGAATCAATCCAGGTGACCGTGTTGCGATTAATCCGACTTTGACACACGGCAACAAACATGAAGATGTAGATATATATGATGGGTTCAGTTTTATTGGATTACATGGAAATGGCGGATTTACTCGGTTTGCGAACGTCCCACAAGATAACGTGTATATCTTGCCTAAATCGTTATCCCTTCAAGATGGCGCTTTAGTAGAACCGATGGCCGTTGCCGTGCAAGCTGTGAAAGAATCTGGTTTACAATTTGGTGATACAGTTGCAGTATTTGGAGCTGGTCCGATTGGTTTAGTAACGATCGTAGCTGCAAAAGCTGCTGGAGCAAGCAGAATCATTGCTCTTGACCTTTCAGAAACTCGTCTAGAAAAAGCGAAAGAGATGGGGGCAACAGATACAATTAATCCAGGTGAAGTAGATGCAATCGAAGCGATTAAGGGCTTAGAAAAAGAGGGTGTCGCTATTACTTTTGAAGTAGCAGGAGTTGGTCCCACTTTCAAACAGGCGATTGATGCGACAAAAGCGAGAGGCACTATGGTGATCGTCTCGATTTTTGCAGGTCCTATCGAATGGAATCCGATGCAACTGACCGGAAGTGGCGTTAAAATCACTTCAACCATCGCTTACTCCCCAACTACTTTCCAACAAACCGTCGATTTGATGGGGACAGGTCAACTTAAACCACAAGGTATAGTGACGGATCAGATTCAATTAGAAGAGATTGTCGAAAAAGGGTTCGAGACCTTAAGCAATGACAAGTCTCAAGCTAAAATCCTAGTTGAACTGAGCGGCGAGCTATGAAATGTTCGAACCGTGCCGACCCTGCTCCTCGTGTCTGAGGGCAGTACGGGAAGAATGAATCTTTCTTCGGATGACATGATTTAGTCTAAAAAACAGGCATTCCCCTATTCCCTAGGAGAATGCCTGTTATTTTTAAGGTTTACGCTTCAAAAATCAATGATTCTGGATCTTCAAGTAAATCTTTGATGTGTTTCAAGAACGTCACGGCTTCTTTTCCATCCACAATCCGGTGATCGTATGAAAGTGCGACATACATCATCGGGCGGTTTGCCATCCGTTCTGCATCGATTGCGACGGGGCGTAAGTTGATTGCATGCATCCCGAGAATCGCAACTTGAGGACCATTCAAGATAGGTGTCGACATCAATGAACCGAATGTCCCACCATTCGTGATCGTAAACGTCCCACCCGTTAGGTCAGACAGACCTAATTTATTGTCGCGTGCTTTAACAGCCAGACTGATGATATCTTTTTCAATCTCACCAAAGTTCTTTTTGTCCGCGTCACGGACGACCGGAACGACGAGTCCGTCTGGAGCAGACACGGCGATGCCGATATCATAGAATTTCTTAAGGACGATTTCGTCGCCTTGGATTTCAGCATTCAAGTACGGCATTTTTTTCAGTGCTGCGACGGCTGCTTTCGTAAAGAAGGACATGAAACCAAGTTTGACGTCGTTGTCTTTCACGAATTTTTCTTGGCGTCGTTTCCGTAATGCCATCACGGCCGACATATCGATTTCGTTGAATGTCGTCAACATCGCTGCCGTCTGTTGCACTTCGACGAGACGGTTGGCAATCGTCTTACGACGACGTGACATTTTAATCCGCTCTTCCGGTTTACCTGGAGCTGCTTGTGCTGGTGCTTTCGGTGCCGGTGCTGCTTGTTTTTCCTTTACAGGTGCTTGCTCACGAGGTGAAACTTCGAACGTCGCGACATCTTGAACACGAATCCGACCGAGTGGGTCTTGTGTCGCCACTTGCGCGAGATCGATTCCTTTTTCCCGTGCCAATTTCCGAGCCGCTGGAGAAGCGATCGGACGATCAGCCGCTGATGTTTTTTCAGTTGCTGCGACTGCGACCGGTTGTTCTTTTTCAGGTTGCTTCGCTTCTTCTTGTTTCGGTTCTGCTTTTGGCGCTTCTGCTTGTTTCGGCGCTTCCGCTTCTCCACCAACCGTGATGATGGCGATTGTTTCCCCGACACGTACCGTATCCCCTTCTGCTGCCATCACTTCTGATAATGTTCCCGCTTCGTCTGACGGTACTTCGATGTTTACTTTGTCCGTTTCCAGTTCAACGATTGCTTCCCCTTTTTCTACGTGATCGCCCGGTTGTTTCAACCACGAAGCGACCGTCCCCTCTGTAATTGATTCGGCAAGTTCTGGTACTTTGATTTCCATCGTTTTTGTCCCCCTATGACTATGGTTCAATCTCTGCTAAATCGCTTTCGTTACGCGTTCGTATTCGATGTTTGTTGTTCGTTCTCCATCCGTGCTGCTGTCCGAGTCAACGCATCATGAATGATACGCGCTTGTTCGACTTTGTGACCGGTCGGATCTCCTTCAGCTGTACTCGACCGGCGTCTGCGACCAATATAACGGACTTGTGTGATTCCGTTAGGTGCGACGGACTCAAGGCGTGGTTCGATATAAGACCACGCGCCCATGTTCTTCGGTTCTTCTTGGACCCATACGACTTCTGTCACATTCGGATAACGCGCGACTAACTCCTTCAACTGTTTCGCCGGGAACGGATAGATTTCTTCGACGCGGACGATATGCAGCCAGTCATATGACTCGTCCGACTTCGCGAGTGCATCCGCTAAATCAATCGCGACTTTCCCCGTTGCGAACACAAGACGTTCGACGCGTTCCGGTGATTGACCTAATCCCTCTTGTTCGACGATTCGCTTGAACGAACCGGATGTCAACTCTGATAAATCGGATGTCGCAAGTGGATGACGAAGTAAACTTTTCGGCGTCATCACGACAAGCGGACGAACTTCGTCTTTGCCGAGAATGGCGGCTTGACGACGCAATAAGTGGAAGTACTGTGCTGCACTCGTGACGTTTGCGACTGTCCAGTTCTTTTCACCGGACAATGTCAGGAAACGTTCCAAGCGACCACTTGAGTGTTCTGGACCTTGCCCTTCGTACCCGTGTGGCAACAGCATGACAAGACCTGATGTTTGACCCCACTTCGCGCGACTTGCGGCGATGAATTGATCAAAGATGACTTGCCCCGAGTTTGCAAAGTCACCGTATTGCGCTTCCCACAAGACAAGTGTCTCTGGCGCAAAGACGTTATATCCATATTCAAACCCGAGTACGCCAGCTTCCGATAACGGACTGTTATAGACGGCGAATGATGCTTGCGCTGATTCTAACTCATGCATCGGTGAGAACGATTTCCCTGTTTTCACGTCATTCAAGTTAATGTTACGTTGTGCAAACGTTCCCCGCTCCGAATCTTGACCGCTGAGACGGATTGGTGTGCCATCTGACAGGATTGAAGCAAAGGCAAGCGTTTCGGCATGTCCCCAGTCAATTCCCTTGTTCGTCGTTAAAGCATCCGTTCGCCGTTTTAAGACTTTTTCAAGCTTATGGAAGACCGTGAACCCACTCGGCCATGCGAGTAGCTGGTCATTGTAATGAATCAATTTATCCTTCTCGACCCCCGTCTCAATCGACGGAACCCCTTTGAATACGACATCCGGCATGATGCCCCCGTATTCTTTTTCGACGTTTGGTACTTTTTCGCGCGCCGCTTTCATCACATCACTAATCTCAGCTTCGATCGTTTTGACTTCCTCTTGCGATACTTCCCCGCGTTCGACAAGATCTTTTGCATAGAGGACACGCGCTGTGTCATGGTTATGGATCAACTCATACAGGACCGGGTTCGTATTCATCGGCTCATCCATCTCATTGTGACCAAACCGGCGATATCCGATTAAATCAATCAAGACATCCTTGTTGAACTTCGCACGGTATTCGCTTGCTAAGAGCGCGACTGCTAAACAGCTTTCCGGCTGATCCGCATTGACGTGGAAAATCGGAATCTCATAACCTTTCGCTAAGTCACTCGAATAACGTGTCGACCGTGAATCGGTTGGCTCTGTCGTGAAGCCAATCGTATTGTTGGCGATGATGTGAATCGTACCGCCCGTGTTGTACCCCTTCAAGTTCGTCATGTTCAAGGTCTCTGCGACAATTCCTTGACCAGGGAAGGCAGCATCACCATGAATTAAAATCGCGGCTGCTTTATTTTGACTTTGCGTCGGCATCCCCTTGCCGGAGCGATCGTCTTGCGCCGCCCGCGTGAACCCTTCGACGACAGGATCGACGAACTCGAGGTGTGACGGGTTGTTCGCAAGTGTCACGCGGACGTTCGTCGATTGTTGTTCCATTTTGCGATTGAGCCCGAGGTGATACTTAACATCGCCTGTCCAACCATACGTAATTCCGATTGACCCTTCTGACGGGACAAGGTCATGATTTGGCGCGTGCTGGAACTCTGCGAAAATCATTTCGTACGGTTTCCCGAGCACGTGAGCGAGCACGTTCAAGCGTCCACGGTGAGCCATCCCGATATTGATCGTTTCTGAACCGTTCGCAATCAAGTGACCGATAATCGTATCAAGCAATGGAACCATCGCGTCGAGTCCTTCGATTGAAAAACGTTTTTGTCCGACATATGTTTTATGAAGAAACTTCTCGAACAACTCCGTTTCAGCTAGTCGTTTGAACAATTGTTTCTTTTGGTCATTCGTCAGTTTCGCCGTCAATGCGCCTTGTTCGACTTTTTGACGTAACCATTTCTTTTCGTCTAAATCATCAACGTGTTGGAGTTCGACTGCCGCCGCTCCCGTATATTGCGCTTTTAAGTGCTCAATCGCTTCGAATGCGTCCGAAAGACCTGCAGGTGGATCTGGACAAACGAGTGAGATCGGCATCGTCCGTAAATCTGCCTCCGTTAATCCGAACTGCTCTAATTCAAGCAATTCGTTCTCACGCGGATGATCTTTCAACGGATAAATATCTGCCGCAAGGTGACCCTTCGCCCGAATGCGTTCTGCGAGACGATGCGCGGCTAAATATTTTTCGAAATCCCCTGTTTCTACGTGCACTGGTGTGACAGTTTCTGTGACCGGAGCACCGTGTGTCTCAAAATAAGCACGCGTCTCTTCGTCAATCGAAGAAGCATCTTCTAAAAATCGTTCGTACATCTCGATGATGTACCCAAGGTTCGGTCCATAAAATGCTTGTTGCTCCTGTTCCCGGCTTGCCATGTACGGTTCCCCCCGTTTCATTCATTTCACCCTTTGAGCTGCTCAACACAGCCCGTTCCCAGCTCTCTACCTGTTAGCGCTTTCAAACATAATGGCATAAAAAATCGACAGTGGCACGTCCTCTATGAATAAGTAGGATGACCACGTTTGAAGGCGTTTATCAAAATCAGGCGAGAATACGCCCACCTCTAAGCGTCTCAGGGCGAAGCCCAGCGCAGGTGGGAGATGAATCGCCTTCGGGCAAGACGTGCCTTGAGACACGTCAATTGCACGACATTCTTGGTTTAAAAACACTCAAAATCAGGAATAAAATCAATGTCATGTTCTTTGAAAACTGAAGATATAGGGTTGTGACAGGGAGTTCGTCTGTCACGTAAAATCTTCAACGTTCACCTTGCGGATGACCGAAGTAGCGAAAACCAAGCAAAGTAGGCATCTGCGTAAAAGAAACTGACAAGATTAACTCTCAACCGTCGGGACGACGGGGTTAGCCTGATAAAGTTTCGACCGATAGGTCGGATAACTCAGGAATCTTTCACCTCTTAGCATAGCGTAGGTGGAGGTAGTTCAAACCAAAGTGTTTGCCTTAGTTATTATCTTACTACTTCTGAGCCCTCAGTGCGTTTCGAATTCCCAATTTCTCTGTGGTAAATGTATAAGTTTTTCTTATGATGTCACCTTCAGTAATTTATGATACAAGCATTTCTTTTTTATCCCATGACAAAGAACACAAGTATCCCCGTTAGAGACACTTGTGTTCTGTATTCATAAGACTTTACTTAAAAAAGATTGGGTCCGTTCATGTTGCGGAGAATCAAACAGTTCACTCGGAACATTCTCTTCGACGATATAGCCGCCGTCCATAAAGAGTACGCGATCCCCGACCTCACGGGCGAAGCTCATTTCATGTGTCACGACAATCATCGTCATCCCTTCGATCGCCAATTGTTTCATGACTTCAAGGACATCCCCGACCATCTCCGGATCAAGTGCCGATGTCGGTTCGTCGAACAACATGATTTTCGGATTCATCGCGAGTGCACGGGCAATCGCGACCCGTTGTTTCTGACCTCCCGAGAGTTCACCAGGATAGTTGTCCGCTTTTTCGCGGAGCCCTACCTTATCAAGTAATGCAAGCGCACGTTCCTTTGCTTGTCCCTTTTCCGTTTTACGGACTTTAATCGGTGCGAGCATGACATTATCTAAAACCGTCTTATGCGGAAAGAGATTAAAGTGTTGAAAGACCATCCCGACTTCTTCTCGGACTTTATTGATGTCGACTTTCGGGTCCGTGATATTGTGCTTATCGATGATGACTGTCCCACCTGTAATGTCTTCCAGACGATTCAGACAACGAAGAAACGTACTTTTCCCGGAACCAGATGGCCCAATGACGCAAACGACTTCTTTCTCTTCTACTTCAACGGAGATATCCTTTAGGACTTCATTTTTTCCGAATGACTTTTTTAAGTTATCTACTTGAATGATACTCATCGTAGCGTAAACCTCCGTTCCAAGAATTTCGCTAACATCGACAGCAGATAGATGATGACGAAATACATTAAGCCGACGACGGACCAGACGATGAACGGTTCAAACGTCGTCGCTTGCTGGACTTGTCCTTGTTGCGTCAAATCGGCGATGCCGATAATCGAGAGCAACGAAGTATCCTTTAAACTAATGATCGATTGGTTCGTAATGGTCGGCAACATTCTCCGAAAAGCTTGCGGTAAAATGATTTGGACCATCGTTTGACGGCCCGTCATCCCGAGCGATCGTGCGGCTTCGGTTTGACCTTTGTCAATCGACTGGATGCCGGCCCGGATGATTTCTGCAAAATAGGCCCCTGCATTGATCGCGACCGTCAAAATCCCCGCGTACATCCGGTCCATCGATAACCATTCGAGTGAGTTCAAACCAAAATAAATGAAGAACAGTTGAACGATGAACGGTGTCCCACGAATCACATCGATATAAACGATCGCAATCCCATTTAAAAGTTTTAATGGAGACAAGCGCATCAAGGCAACGATGAGACCAATCAAGAATCCTGCGATGACGGCGATGATAAAGATATATAAGGTAACTTGTAACCCATCTAAGAAAAACGGAAATGCAGCTTTTGCTACTTCCATCAGCAGCTCAACTCCCTTATCATTCACTCAATCGGGTGATTATTTTAAATAACGATCAACGATTTCGTCGTACTCGCCACTGTCTTTTAAATTCGCTAAACCTGTATTGATTTTTTTCATCAAGTCTTCGTTTTCCCCTTTAAGGACGGCAATCCCGTAATTATCTCCATTTAAACGATCTCCCACGAGTTTCAGACCAAGGTTTTGTTGTTTGTTGGCATACGAGATGACTGGATAGTCTTCAATCAAGGCTGCTGCATTCCCATTTTTGACTTCCTGGAACATCGCTGGACTATCATTGAATTGTGTAACTTTAATGCCTAGCTTATCCGCGTTATCCGTTGCATACTTTGCCCCCGTCGTCCCTTTTTTAACTGCCACGCGTTCCCCTTTTAAATCATCAACCGACTTGATGTCATCATTGTTGTCTTTGACGACAAGAATCAGTCCGGCTTCAAAATATGGGTCAGAGAAGGTAACGACTTTTTCACGTTCCGGTGTGATACTCATCCCGGCAATCGCGATGTCGAGTTGATCCGCCTGCAGAGCAGGAATGATTCCGCTAAAGTCCATCGCTTCAAATTCAATCTTGAAGTTTTGGTCGTCTGCAATCGCTTGAATCAAATCGATATCGATTCCTTTGTACGTATCCCCGTCCTTGTACTCGAATGGTGGATAGGTGACGTCGATCCCGACTTTGTACGTTTTGTCCTCTGACGATGAATCATCATTTGAACCGATGCTACACGCACTTAATACGAACAGACATCCCATCAATAAAAATAAGATAGAAAAACGTTTATTCATCCTTTTTACCCCCTTCTTTTGAAGGCACGGCCCTCTATTAGGATATTTTCCTTAATAATGGTCCCTTTGAAACATGTTTTGGTAAAAAAACTGAATTATCTGAAAGAAAACTAAAAAAGTCGCGATTTTCGATCTAACTGCTTCCTAGCGGAAAGCAAACAGGAGCGACCCTGCAGCTTCGCTGTAGCGGCGCGATGTTTGCCACAGGAAGACGCTTAGGAAGGAAAGAGAGAACAAAAAAAGATGGAAAATCACATGCAAGTGACCTTCCATCTAGTTTGTCTATAGTCTGTGACCTACTAACAGGTCTTCAACTTATGGAAATGCCGCCGAGAGGACTTGAACCTCCACAGTGTTGCCACCACTAGATTCTGAGTCTAGCGCGTCTACCGATTCCGCCACGACGACATGACTTATATGATTGTAGAATACGAAATGGACTGATTTTTGTCAATCCATTCCTTCCGCTTCATACACTTTCATTTGTCATGCTGACAATACGCGCCGAACAAATGCCTCGACGACTTCATCGTATCGATCGGGTGCTTCAAAATAAGCCATTGCATGTGCCGCATTCGGAATGACGACGAGTTCCTTCTTCGTTTGGCAAGCATCATACAGTTCATAGACCATCGATGTCGGAACGAACGTATCTGCATCCCCATGAATGAATAAGATCGGTACCGCCGCCTTTTTGACTTGTTTTAGTGCGGAAGCTTCACTGAAGAAGTAACCAGCCTTTAATTTCGTCAATAAACTCGTCATCGCAAGGAACGGAAAGTGCGGCAAACGATACATCCGTTTCATCTGATAGGCGAGGACTGCGTTGACTGATGTATAAGCACAGTCGGAGATGATGCCTTTGACTTGAGCAGGTAATGTTTCTCCGCTCGTCATCAAAACCGTCGCCCCCCCCATCGATACACCATGTAAAAAGATGGAAGAATCCGTTCCAACACGTCCGACTAAATAGTCGATCCAGCGCAGACAGTCTTGCCGGTCATGCCAACCGAAACCGATGTAATTTCCGTCACTTTTTCCGTGACCACGATTGTCCGGCATCAACACATGAAAACCCGCTTGATGATACAGATAGGCGAATCCTGCTAAGTCCGTTCCGACACCACCGTAACCATGTACGAGAATGACGACTCGATCGGACGCAACGAGTGGCGGTAAGTAATGTGCGCGAAGGGTTAATCCATCATGTGCTTGCGTCGCGACGAGTTCTAACGGTTGTTCCTTAATCCATGTCTGACCCGGTTGCATCAATCGGACCATCTCATCACTTAAATCACGGTTGTTCGTCAAGAAGGGTTTCGGATTCGTTGCGATCGCCATTTCGTAAAAGTAATAGCTTGCTGCAAGCATCCCTGAACCAATCACGCCTAAACCAATTTTTGTACCTGTTCGCATCCGGTCCTCACTCCTTGTTGTTATAGTTCGATTTCTAGTTGAGCTGACGACTCTGGATGATCATCTTGTAATATGTGCTGGCGCAACCGTTGTTCATGCTGCGCCTTCCGGTAAGCGAATTCGCGAATGAGCTCTTGCCCCGCAAATCCTTCTTCAACGATTTGCGCTAATAATTCGGTCTCCATCTCGACCATCTCGTCTGGATTGCGCATGACGAGGACTTGTCCGACTTGCGCAATCATTACTTCATCCGTCAGTCCGAGTGCATCATAAAAAGGTTCTGGTAACGTCATCCGGCGTGTTTCCGGATTGATGTAGATTCGCTTATATGCACCAAGCGATTGAAAATGTCGTGTCGCCATATGAAATCTCCTTAGTTGAATGTCATATCAAGCCGTGAATCTTTTCCTTGAAGCGTCACTGTTGCCGTCGCACCGTTGACGAGTGTCAATTGGGGCGGCTGATGACCGATGTCTAAATCATAAAAAATCGGCAGTCCTGTCTCTGTTGCAATCATTTGGTAGACATCCAATAATGCATAATCTTCGATTGCCTGCCCTGCGCTTGTTCGACCAAACAAAATACCAGTTGCGTTATCAAACCAGCCGGCAAGATGCATCTGCATCAAGGAACGGTGAAGATCAGTCGCGCTGGCTTCACAGGCTTCGAAGTACCAAAGAATCGGTTCACCCCCGAGTTGTTGTTCTTGAAATGCACGGACATCGCCATAAGGCGTACCGATTAAATGACGGACGGTTTCGAGGCATCCTCCGAGAAGTCGACCCGTCACCTGAGTGATGGATGGATTCAGGGTTTTCCATTCCGTCGGTTGATCGAAATGGAACATAAAGCGCTCAGGGCGCACGTTGTGATTCCAGGCTGTCTGAAACCTTGTCGACATCCACTGGGTCACGGAACCATCACGCGGTGTTGCAAGCACGCGACGCCAAGCAGCTGTCGTCTCGTCCCATTCTTCACTTCTCAACTCAAGCACGTTCGGACCATGTGCTGTCGCAATCCCCGTTTTTACGGTAATTGCGAACAAGACCGTACTCGTATCTGAATATCCGAGTAACCATTTCACCGGCAGCTCATAAAAGTCTAGATGCGGTAATATATCCAGGGCACGTTCGCCACCAAACGGCGGCAGGATCGCATCGATATTTGGGTTTTGGAACATTTGCATCAATTCAGATGCCCGAACCGATGCTGTTGTACTCTGTGCTTTCTTTTGTGTCCAAACCGTATCACCAATCATCGTCTCCATCTGCCGATCCTCTAAACGTAACTTGGATTCTTCGAGTAAAGGATGGAGCGCATCAGGTAAGCCGGAAGATAATGCTGTTATACCAATCGTTTGCCCTGTCCAGCCGAAAAATGGATACCTCATCTTCTTCCTCCTTCAATTAACGATTAATTTTCTAAATGATGATTTCTGATTTTACAAATTCACCAATCTGCTCCACACGTCGACGGAATCGTTCGATTGGGACGATTCGTGCCTCGCGGTGCATCTCTTTTCCGTCTAAAAACAAAAGTAAGACAGGGGCGGTGAAAATGGATAACGCTCCTGCAATTTCGGGAACGTCCGATACATCGACACGCGCCGATCGAATTTCTGGGTGTTCCAACATGATGGGTTCGATTTGTGGGAACAAGGATTCACAGACGGAACAATTCGGGCTTGAGACGTATAAAAAACTAGCACCCTGAACCGAATACCAGGACTGCACGGCATCAATGGACGTCAATCGTGTAAACTCAACCATCAACAAGACCTCCTTTTAAAAAATGTTGCTCTTATTATACCGCTCTTCGCATAGAGAAACCAAATTTCGTGCTAGCGTTCCCGTGACACAGCAAATGAAAAAACACCTAAAACTGCTTCGGTGACATCTCTCACGCGAAGCAATTTCAGATGTTTTAAAGGGGGTCATCTAGTGTCAGTCTGAAGTGTAGCGTACTCTTCATCCGTAAAGGCACGGGATCGGGTCAGAAAACGTTTCCCTTCGACCCCTTCAAGCGAAAACATGCCACCGCGCCCATCGACAACATCGATGAGGAGTTGCGTGTGTTTCCAATACGTATACTGATCTTCATGAATATAAAATGGACAGCCGCCAATCGTCCCAATCAATAAATCGTGATCTGCGAGAAATAAATCCCCTTCCGCAAAGCACATCGGTGAACTGCCATCACAACACCCCCCGGATTGATGAAAGATGAGGGGTCCATGCTTTGCTCGTAACTTGTCAATCAACTCGAGCGTCGCCGCTGTAGCAAGGACACGTTCAACCATACGGACACTTCCTTTCTTCGCTTAGAAGAAACCGAGTTTGTTCGGGCTATAGCTGACGAGAAGGTTTTTCGTCCGCTGGTAATGATTGAGCATCATTTTATGATTTTCTCGACCAATCCCGGACATCTTGTAACCGCCGAATGCCGCATGGGCAGGGTACTGATGGTAACAGTTCGTCCAGACACGTCCTGCTTCAATCGCCCGTCCGAAGCGATAGGCACGGTTCATGTCGCGCGTCCATACACCGGCACCGAGACCATATAACGTATCGTTCGCAATCTCAAGCGCTTCGTCATCCGTTTTGAACGTCGTGACGGACAGAACCGGTCCAAAAATTTCTTCTTGGAAAATCCGCATCTTGTTGTGCCCTTTAAAGATCGTCGGCTGGATGTAGAAACCGTCCGCAAGATCGCCGTCCATCTGATTGCGTTCTCCACCAATCAGGCATTCTGCGCCTTCTGATTTACCGATTTCTAGATAAGATAGAATTTTTTCCATTTGTTCATTCGATGCTTGTGCACCCATCATGACGTCGCCGTCAAGTGGATTTCCGAGTTTGATTGCTTTGACGCGTTCAAGTACCCGCTCCATGAACGGTTCATAAATCGACTCCTGAATCAACGCCCGCGATGGACAGGTACAGACTTCCCCTTGATTCAAGGCAAACATTAGTAACCCTTCGATTGCTTTATCGAAAAAGGCGTCATCGGCGTCCATAATATCTTCAAAGAAGATGTTCGGAGATTTTCCACCTAATTCAAGTGTGACGGGAATAATGTTTTGTGACGCATACTGCATGATTAAGCGACCTGTCGTCGTTTCACCCGTGAAGGCGATTTTCGCAATCCGTTTGCTCGACGCAAGTGGTTTCCCTGCCTCTAAACCAAACCCGTTGACGATATTCAAGACGCCTGCCGGGAGCAAGTCTTCAATCATTTCAGTCAAGAGTAAAATACTTGCCGGTGTCTGTTCTGCCGGTTTTAAGACGACACAGTTTCCGGCAGCTAATGCCGGTGCTAGTTTCCAGACTGCCATCAGAATCGGGAAGTTCCACGGAATGATTTGACCGACGACGCCGAGCGGCTCATGAAAATGATAGGCGACGGTATCGTTATCAAGTTCCCCGACAGATCCTTCTTGCGCCCGGATGACACCGGCGAAATAACGGAAATGATCAATCGCCAGTGGTAAATCTGCGTTTAACGTCTCGCGGACGGCTTTCCCGTTTTCTAGCGTCTCGGCGTAGGCTAAAAGTTCTAAATTTTCTTCCATCCGATTGGCGATTTTATTTAAGATGTTCGACCGTTCCGTGACCGATGTTTTTCCCCACGCCTCTTTGGCTGCGTGTGCGGCATCGAGTGCTAATTCGATATCTTCTTTTGTCGAACGCGCGACTTGGCATAATACCTTCCCGGTGACCGGTGTGATGTCATCAAAATATTCTCCATTGACGGGTGCCGTCCATTTCCCGTTGATGAAATTTTCATAACGATCTCTGTACTGTACTTTTGACCCTTGTGTGTTTGGAATCTCGTAAATCATGACTGTTTTCCTCCCTCAAATAAAATGGTCAATCCGAGAAGTTTTTGTATGCGCTTTCATTTTGGTCCCCCGTAAAAAACCCCTCATGTACATACTAACAAATAAGTATGAAAAGTCAAAATTTTCCGTTAACTTTTTTGATTGAAAAAATGCAAGACAGGAAACGATTATCGCCCCCTGTCTTGCATCTCTTAATCAACCTCTTATGAACGCGTCGTGTCGATGCCATCTTCATTATCTGACGGCGAGTCTGAGTTTCCGAAGTCACTGACTTTACTAAAGCCATCCGTATCTCCATCAATATCTTTTCCCGTCGCTGTAACAGATGGATCGAGTACATCCTCTTCGACCGGACGTTGTTGCTCATTCAAGCTATTTTTTTCAGCTTCTTCTTTCGCATCATCAATGCATAAGAGTGTTTCAGGAATGATATCGAGACGCTCTAGCTCGATTTCTTTTCCACATACCTTACAGATTCCGTACGTGCCTTCTTCGATTGCTTTTAGGGCAAGATCGACGTCAGATAACATGTCTGTTTCTAAATCCGTGATCGCTTGATCCCGTTCCCGTAAGAATAATTCGTCACCTGAATCTCCAGGATGATTATCATAACTTGAAAGTGCGCCTTCGTCGTAATCTGTTTCACGGTTCTCGATGTTCGATTCCGTTTTATCTTTTTCCTTAAGTAGACGTTCTTTGAATTCCTCGATTTGTTTCGCTGACAACATGTTCATCATCTCCAATTCTCTATTCTGCTCTAATTATGTTTTAGCCGAATCAGAGGTATCTTAAACGTTTAGTTGCCGTTTATGAACACTTGTACGAACGAATCGACCCACGATAATCACAGATGACGGTCATGCATTCCTGCCCATCATGAAAACAAATTTGATGGCTTCTGCCATTCTTAGAAGTCGTGATATCATCAATCCATAGTCGTGATTCGTCTGCTGAAGATAACATCGCTACTTTTTCCCGAATCGAAAATAAGTCAAACGGCAATAAATTCAATGATTGAATCACGAGACCATATTTCCGGAACAACGGATCGAGTTGGTACTGCGATAAACTATATAAACTTTTTTCCGAACCACCGATCAACAATTGGATTGAATGCGAAGGTTCATGGCTATCGATCCGTTCCTTTTGAAGAATGATTCTTCCACGAACGCCAGACTCGTCGAAGATGCTTTGTACACGGTCTTGGGTAAACCGTAAACTTGACTCTTTAACATGAAGAACGAGATGCGCGAATTCCGCAAAGTCTGGTTTTCCGATTTCAAGGGATGGGATGTGTCTGACTTCTTCACGTTCAATGATTTCAATCAAATCACGCTCGATTTGCGGATCAACCGTCTTTTCTGCATAAACACGGACATCGACGACATATTGATCAATCACGGTATTGACTTCAAGTGTATACATCAATCCTGTATTTTTATCTTGTTCAATCATCAATCGATTTAAAATCAATTGATGCAATAAGTCGACAGGTGTGTAGGAAAGAAACTGACTCGTATAAATCAAGTTTTTAAAACTACCTGATTTCCCATTCTTTGGTCGAGAACCATTGATCATATAGACGTTCACTTTATAATTCAGCATGTTTCCACCTTCTTATAGTAAAAATCGAAACAGACAGGTTCCGTTTCTATAGCGTACAATCTATTTGATGGAAATAATATTCGTTTTCGAATATTCCAAATCTCGTATACAAATTCTAGTTCATTTATGTTAGGAAT
Organism: Exiguobacterium sp. s80; assembly: GCF_018618725.1. NCBI lineage: Bacteria > Bacillati > Bacillota > Bacilli > Caryophanales > Exiguobacterium > Exiguobacterium sp. s80. The sequence continues at coordinate 945,543 of NZ_JACSMP010000001.1, forward strand.
AGACATCATTAAAAAGAAATCTGGCGTGCATCCTCAGTGATGCACGCCAGATTTCTTTACCCTTCCCTAACTACTTAAGCAAGCGAATTGATTGAATCATTGATTTGATTATATTGGCTGATGATTAATTGACCGAGACGCTCATTCGGCTGAAGGCCAAGATACGTCACTAAAGTCTCTTCGATCCCCTTTGTTTCGATAAATGTTTTCAATTCAACAGATTCCGAATCATTCGGGTCAAAATACGTTAAGGCCGCTGCGATTCCGAGTGCTAGTCCGTTCGCTTCGATGCCACGCTCCATCAATTCGCGCGCTGGTTTGACAAGGCGATCATTCGGACTGAGTTTACGGATTGGCGAACGGGCAACACGAACGATTTCGTCATGAATCCGCGGATTTTCGAACCGTTGAATATTCTTTTGGATATAAGCACTATGCTCTTTCGCGTCAAACCCGTATTTTTCTAGTAACAACCATCCTGTTTCGTAAAGAGCCGCCTGGACCCCACGTCGGACACGATGATCTTGCAGGCTTTGGGCAATCGTTTCATTTTCGAATAATGCACCTAGATACGATGTGAGTGCATGACCTGTGTTGACAGTGAACAGCTTTCGTTCGATGAATGGTGTAATTTCCTCGACATATGTTACGCCTTCTAAAACTGGATAATCTGCCGGCAATCGTTTCGTTTCAATCACCCATTCAAAAAATGGTTCGACTTCAACATACAACGGATCTTCATGACGCTGAAGCGGTACGATACGGTCGACCGCTGCATTTGGAAAATAACTTGTAGCTTCAGTTAACGTCGTATGACGCGCCACTTCTGTTTGTAAGTGTGTCGATCCACCAATCATGTTTTCACAAGCGACGACATAAATGGGGTGATTTTTTGTTCGTTTTTTTAACCCTTTAGCAATCAGGGGTGCAATTTTCGAAAGCAGTGCTGGTCCGACAGCCGTCGTGACAATTTCTGCGTCTGCAATTGCTGCGATGACATCGTTTGCTTCCGTCATACTATTGAGTGCCGTAACACCAGTCACGGTCTCATTTGCCATTCCTTCAGCTGCATAGCCGACTTCATATGTGCCTCGAGACTTTAACTCGTCTACCACGGTCGTGTTGACGTCAACAAAACAAACTTCGTAGTTTGACTTCACAAGTTGTAATCCGATGAAGCCACGTCCAATATTACCTGCTCCAAAATGAACGGCTTTCATTTTTACACCTCCATCGATAACAGTTCGATGATTTCTTGCTTCGTTTTCGCTTGAATCAACTGCTCGACATTGTCTTCATCTGAGCAAATTACTGCGATATTTGACAAAATCTCCAAATGCTCATCACCGACACCAGCAATCCCAATGATTAATTTTGCTGGTTCAGTACCGAACGTTACACCGCCCGGGACTTGAAGAATCGATAATCCTGATTTTTCGACTTCACTTTTTGCTTCTTCCGTACCGTGTGGAATCGCCACATGATTTCCGATATATACACTCGACATTTCGTTTCGTGCTAACATCGAGTCCACATAGGCCGGGCGAACAAAACCGTGATCGACGAGGAGTTTCCCCGCCGCACGAATTGCCGCTTCTTCTGAATCGAATTGCTGATCGAGTAAAATCATATCTTCTGTTAGTTTCATTGCTGTCGCCATTGTAAATCCCCCTCTAATTTTTAAGAAATTTTATTGCGTGCCTTTTCAATTTCTTGAACGAGCTGATCGTAATAGGCAGCATTCAAGAAGTTTTCGACCGAGCGATGTTCTGCATCTGGAACTTGTTCGACTGCACGTTCCGTCAAATCTTGGTGCGTAATGACGAACTCTGCGTCTGCTGGCAGGTTACTGATTGACGTGTTCGTCACCTTAATCGGCAAGCCAGCCTTGTTGATCTTATTCCGGAGAACGGAAGCTCCCATCGCACTCGAACCCATTCCAGCATCACACGCAAAGATAATGTGTTCGACTTCAGCGAGTGATTTTTTAGAATCTGCTGCGACAAGTGATGACGTGATTGAACTCTTACCTTTCATTGCACCGACATTCGCCGTTGCTTCTTCAAGTGACGTTTCCTTCGCTTTGCTCGTTTTGAGTAAGACAGCAGAAATTACGAACGTTACCGTTGCAGAGATGAGAACACCCGCAATCAAGCCGACATATGATCCACGTGCTGCCATCGCAAGAACAGCGATGATACTACCTGGTGAAGCCGGAGCGACAAGACCGACATCAAATATAACAAATGTCAAAATCCCACTCATTCCACCCGCGATCATACCGAGAAGAAGAACTGGCTTCATTAGTACGTACGGGAAGTAAATTTCATGAATCCCACCGATGAACTGGATGAATGCAGCACCTGGCGCTGTTTTTTTCGCTGCACCTGAACCAAAGACTGAGTATGCGAGTAATAATCCAAGCCCTGGACCCGGATTCGCTTCAAGTAAGAACAAAACGGATTTTCCTGCTTCACTGACTTGATCGAGACCAAGTGGACTTAAAATTCCGTGGTTAATGGCGTTATTTAAAAATAAGATTTTTGCGGGTTCGATGAAGAGACTCGCAAGTGGTAATAATTGTGCGCTGACGATTGCACCAACTGCCGCCGCCATGACATCATCCAACCCAGTCATGATCGGACCGAAGATTTCAAATCCTCCAATCATCAACAAACCACCGATGATGCCGACAGAGAAGTTGTTAACGAGCATTTCTAAACCTGGTTTCACTTTTCCTTCGATGAAATGATCAAATTTCTTGATGACGAATCCACCGAGAGGCCCCATGATCATTGCTCCAAGGAACATCGGAATTTCCGTCCCGACGATGACACCCATCGTTGCGAGCGCCCCGACGACACCCCCTCGAACGTCATGCATTAATTTACCACCAGTAAAACCAATTAAGAGCGGTAAGAGATACGTGATTGTCGGACCTACCAACTCCGCTAAACTTGCGTTTGGAGCCCAACCGGTTGGAATGAATAGTGCTGTAATGATTCCCCAAGCGATGAATGCACCGATATTCGGCATGACCATCCCACTTAAAAAACTCCCGAATCGTTGTACTTGTACCCGTAATCCACGGATTCCTTTAGTTGCAGTTGCCATCTCTATAGCCTCCATTTTCAATAAATTCAATTAGCCGTTCTTTGCTACATGTTTATTGTATATTGATTGCAAACGCTTACTCAATCTTACCTAGTTCGCGTTTTGGCAAGGTAGTTGGACAAGTAAAAAAGATAGTATGGCAGACAATGAAAAATGGAATTCGTCTCATGACGAATTCCATTTTTCATTGTCTATTCGATTCATTCATCACATCAAACTTCCGTAACGTTCAACTCCCGTTCAATGACTTTGCGGAACGTTTCATTGAGGACGTTGTCCAATTGTTGTTCATCGCCATATTCAAACTGAGTCGTCCGTTCTTCACTTTCAATGATTGCACCACTGATTGAACTCAGCAATTGAAGAAGTTCATCCGGTGCTTGTTCGGGCGCGACAAGTACTAAAATCCGCTCAACCGGATGGATGACTTGATCCATTCCGAGCAAATCGATAGCTTGATTCAGCTCGAAAATTAAAAAGGCACCCTGTTTGATTGAACTGTCACGTCCATGGAATAATGCGAGCCGTGTTCCCGGAATTCCAAGACCTGACATTTCATGCCGCCGCAACAATTGTGTCGACAGCTGGACCGCTGAATGCGCGATATCTTTTATAACCATCACATTACTTACTTCAAGAAGCAGCTCTTCTAGGCCTTCTGACTGTGAAGCAATCGACTCAATCGAAAAAAGTTCTGTCAATTCACGTGCCGTTTTCACAAGTTGTTCTAATCGTTTTAAATCTAACCACCCCTGTACCTCTTTTCGGGCGGGTTGTTTAAATGATTTCGGAAGCGAGACAAGCAGTTTTCTGACGCGATCGACTTCATCTTGCGGAAGTAAGGGGTTGACGAGTAAATGTGGTTGACTGATATCCGGCAACGGAACCGTCGATAATACAAAGTCGTAATCAGTTAAATTCAAACGATCAATCCCGAACAAGGAAGAATTTTCGATTTGATCAAGTTCTAAAAATTCTTGTCGCAACCGGTTCATTAATAATTTGGAAGAGCCAAGTCCTGCTGAACAAACGACCAGAACGCGATACGGAACTTTTACGACAGGTCTACTCAATACCGCTCCAAAATGCATCACCCAAAATGCTAAATCATGATCAGCAAACGCTTGATCCGAAAAGACGGTTTGCGCCACCTGTTTAACCGAATCGAACAGCCGTGGATACTCCCTTTCAATCTGCTTGATGACATAAGACGGATTGATGACGTTTTGTCGCGTATAGGACATGATATGGGAAACGAGTCCCCGCTCAAGGGCACTGTCTTCTGTAAACGGCTCTCCATATAAAAGAGAGACTTCCTCAATCAATCGCTTGACGCGCAATCGAATGACCAATTCTTCGGAACTGTCTAGTTGATCTTGTTGAAAATTGCGTAGTTCTTCTGAAATCCATTGACGCTCCGCAACTGTCAACACATAGGGTAGACGTCGTCCGATGACATCGACCCGTTGAAGCACTTCGACCGGGTACGTTTTCAATTCATAGCGCATTGGAAACATTTCCATCCGCATCGCTTGGAGCGCTAAACTAAGTGTGGCTCGCATAATTGACCGGTCGCTCAGTTCCTGTTGCTTTATTACGGGAGCGATTACTGCATAGGATTGATTGATTGCTTCGACCCACTGATTACGCGCCGGATGCAAAAGATCGGGTAATTGATTAAGATCCCCTTGAAGCAACCGGTAAAAGGACAATACATCCCATTGCGTGAAAATAAGCGAAAGCAATAAACGACGCTTATTGATTTCTTCGCCGATGACTTCGGCTCCGATTCCCTTCTTCCGTTTCAGCTCTAAATCATATTGTTGAAACCATTCATCAATCCGCTCTAAATCTTGACTGATCGTACTCGGTGCGATGTACATCGCATGTGCGAGTGCCTGTAATTTAATCATGCCCGGTTCTTGTAAGAGACGATAAGTGAGCTCAACTTGCCGGTCATCCGTCGAAGGTAGTGACTTATGTGATAATAACAAGGCCTCTCGGAGCTTCCGTTTGTCACTTTCATCTCCAACGATCACTAATCCTCTTCCTCGAATATAATCCAGTCCTAACTGAAAAGAAGCAATTGTTTGAGCAATCGGTTCTCGTTCGCGCTGAATGGTCCGTTCGGACGTTCCAAGCGTTTCTGCGATTTCTTGGACTTGAACAGGCTCTGTTTTTGTCAACAAATAAAATAAGACTTCACGTTCTCGTGTCGAAAATTCAATCACCCTCAATCAACTCTTTTCTTAATACAGTGATCACTTCATCGTAAGCCGCTTCAGACAATAGATGATTGACGATGCATACGCGACAATCCGTCACCCACGTCACTTGGCGGACGATCTTCTCAGGTCCGACAATCAGACGTATTTCAGTAGGTACATCCTTCAGACGATAACTCCGGACATCGACTTGCAACTGCTCCTGTCGCAGACGCTTTCGTAGCACGTTCGCTCCTAGGACGCTTCCTACTAACCCAGAATCACAGACAAATCCGATTTCAAAACGTTTCACGTCATTACCCACCCCTTTTCTTTTATCCTAGCCGATGTCCTCTTGTGTGTGTTAACTTCGCAAGACTTTTTCGACAGTTCTTTTTTGATAATTGTCCCAAGTGATGGACAGAAAAAAAATTATCAACAAAAAAAGTCACACAGGGAAACTTGAATGTTTCCCTGTGTGACTTCAGCGTGTAGACAAACTCTTATGAAGAGTGAACATGCGATATCGAGCGGCAATCAGTCACGCCGCTACAGCAGAGCTGTCGGGTCGCGACCGATTGCTTTTCGCGGTTCTAAGCGATTCGAGACGGATTGCACTCTAAATCGTCTGCATGCCCGGCTTACCGTCACGGTATTCCTATAAAACGCGTCACATTTCGTTGACTCCTACGGGAAAAAGTGCGTTTTTAACGCACTTTCAGAGGCGGGCAAGACCCTGCTCGTTGTCCGTGAGGATCAAGGAGCAACGGCTTGCGCCTCTACCGAGGAAAGCAACGAAAAAAGACGCTTGATCTCCCGATAGCACGTTATCTACAGCCTGAAGTCAAACAGGAAAACTTAAATGTTTCCCTGTTCGACCTTTAGTCATTTATCCCGTTCGAGTCATCAGTGACAGATGTTGTTCGACTGCTTCCGCTACTTCTCGCCCTTCGCGAATCGCCCAGACAATCAAGGACTGTCCGCGCCGTGCGTCCCCTGCAGCGAAGACACCTTTCCGATTTGTTGCATATCCCTTCGTCTTGATTTTCCCTCGCTCTGATTCAACGATGAGTTGATTCAAGACCGTCTGCTCGACTCCGCTGAAGCCGATTGCAATCAGCATCAAGTCGACCGGATAGTATTTTTCTGTTCCTTCAATTGCTCGGAATTCAACTGTCCCGTCTGCTTGCTTTACTTTTTCATTATGAATCGTCCAAACCCCTGTCAAGCGACCGGAATCACTTGTCGTGTAACGTGTGATCGCGATCAAATATTCGCGAGGATCACGTCCGAATTGATCGAATGCTTCTGCATAGCCGTAATCAAGTGTAAAGAGGTTCGGTGTATCCGGCCACATGTTGTCGTTCGCCCGGACCTGACCTGGCATTTCATGCTTCCCGAACTGGACGACAGAACGGCAACCCTGTCTGAGTGCCGTCGCGACACAGTCCGCTCCCGTGTCTCCGCCACCGATGACGAGCACATCTTTACCTCGCGTATCGTGTTGCTCAAGCAGGGATTGATTCGACAACAGATGGCGCGTCACGCTTGTTAAATAGTCCATCGCGTAACCGACACCGCTCGTCGGAAGATTTGGAAGCGTTCTTGGTTCCGTTGCACCGACACAAAGAATGACGGCATCAAACGCTTGTTCAAGCTCGTCCAGCGTCACATCAAGACCGATCGTTACGCCGGTCTTAAAGAGAATGCCTTCTGCTTTGAGCAGATTGACACGACGCTCGACGATATCTTTTGATAACTTCATCGCCGGAATCCCGTACGTCAACAGACCTCCGATACGATCTTCCCGTTCAAAAACGGTGACTTGATGCCCTGCTTGGTTCAATTGATCGGCCGCGGCTAGCCCTGCCGGACCAGAACCGACGACTGCCACATGATGGGACGTCCGGTTCAATGGCATCCGCGGAACGACCCATCCTTTTTCAAAGCCGATATCGATGATTGTACGCTCGATCTGTTTGATCGCGACGGCCGGTTCATTAATCGATAACGTACATGAACCTTCGCACGGTGCGGGACAAACACGTCCCGTGAACTCCGGGAAGTTGTTCGTTTGATGCAGGCGCTCGAGCGCTCCTTTAAAGTCTCCCTCTTCGACGAGGAGATTCCACTCGGGTATCAAATTGTAGACCGGACAACCGATTTTGACATGTCCATAGGTCTCGCCGACATGACAAAACGGGGTTCCGCAATCCATACAGCGGCTGGCTTGTTCCGACGCCTCACTTTCAGAAAATGCTTCTTTATATTCATTAAAGTCTTGAATCCGTTCTGTACTGGCGCGCTCTCGTCCGGACTGGCGAGGAACACTCATGAATTTATCGCGTCTTTTCATTATTGACCTCCCGTTCCGCGTCCGAGGTGTGTCTCAAACGCTAACAACATCGCTTCTTCCGTGTTGTGTCCTTTTTTCGCATAATCAGCCATCAATGTCGTGACGACTTGATAGGTCGTCGGAATGACACGAATAAACGAACTCAAAACATGATCCCAGTTTGAAAGAATCGCATGTCCTTGTTCACTGTTCGTCCGTGCGACATGACGTTCGATAAATGTTTTTAAGCGTGCCGCTTCTTCCGTGTCTGTTACTGCACCCATCGTGACGAGCTCGAGATTGACGCGCGAGCGGAACAACGCGATGTCTTTCGGTAAGACGTAGGCGACACCACCTGACATACCGGCAGCAAAGTTCTTTCCGACGTCACCGAGAATGACGACACTCCCGCCCGTCATATACTCCAAGCCGTGATTCCCGATTCCTTCGACGACTGCCGTCGCACCACTGTTTCGGACGGCGAACCGTTCGCCTGCCTGTCCATTGACATACAGTTCCCCACTCGTCGCACCATAAAGCGCGACGTTACCGATGATGACTTGCTCTGAAGAAACAAAACTCGTCTTCATATCAGGACGAACCGAAAGAATTCCTCCAGATAATCCCTTTCCAACGTAATCATTAGCATCCCCGACGACGTTCAACGTCATTCCGCGAGGTACGTATGCACCTAAGCTTTGTCCGGCTGATCCCGTCAGGTTCAATGTTAGCCGATCGGATGGTAAGCCCATTTCTCCGAACATCCGTGTCAGACGTGATCCGGTATTCGTACCGATTGCCCGGTCTGTATTCGTAATTGCAAGCGCAAATGTTTGTTTTTCCGTAAACGCATCATGATCAAGCAACGGAGCGATTTCACGGTGGTCAAATGACTTCGCGACAGCATGATCTTGTGCTTGTGTCGACGTCGAATCATATGTTGCTTGAACAAGTAGTCGAGAAAAGTCGAGACTGGCTGCTTTCCAGTGATTCGTCAAACGATCCGATGTCACTAAAAGATCCGTCCGTCCGACGAGTTCCGCTAGACTACGGACGCCGAGTTGAGCTAAATATTCACGAACTTCTTCCGCAACGAACGTCATGAAATGGACGACGTGATCGGCAGATCCGGTGAATTTTTCACGCAACTTCGGATCCTGTGTCGCGACACCGACCGGGCACGTATCTAAATGACAGGCACGCATCATGATGCAACCGACGGCAATCAATGGTGCTGTCGCAAATCCATATTCATTCGCCCCGAGCATCGCTGCGATGACGACATCGCGTCCAGTTAGTAACTTACCGTCCGTTTCTAAGCTGACCCGTTCCCGCAGACCATTCAAGGCTAGCGTTTGATGCGTCTCAGCGAGTCCCAGTTCCCACGGTAAGCCCGTATGTTGGATACTCGTCTTCGGGGAAGCCCCCGTTCCTCCATCATGCCCACTGATGACGATGACATCGGCAAGTCCTTTGGCGACACCGGCAGCAATCGTTCCGACGCCTCCTTTTGCGACAAGCTTAACACTGATCCGCGCCTCGTCATTTGCCCGCTTTAGATCGTGAATCAATTGAGCCAAGTCTTCGATTGAATAAATGTCATGATGTGGTGGTGGTGAAATCAGACCGACACCCGGTGTCGAAGCACGGACCCGCGCAATCCACGGATACACTTTTTCGCCTGGGAGTTGTCCCCCTTCGCCTGGCTTCGCGCCTTGTGCGACTTTAATCTGGAGTTCGTCCGCATGGGTCAAGTAATGACTCGTCACGCCGAACCGACCTGATGCAATCTGTTTAATCCGACTCATCCGTGAGTCACCATTTTCGTCGAGTTGATACCGTTCCTCTTCTTCGCCACCTTCACCACTGTTACTCTTACCACCTAGACGATTCATCGCAATCGCTAGTGTTTCATGAGCCTCCTTCGATAGTGAACCGTACGACATCGCACCGGTCTTAAAGAATTTGACGATTTCACTCGCGGGTTCGACTTCCTCGAGCGGAATCGGTGTCGTTTCCTTGAACGTCAACAAATGACGCAGGAAGGTTGCGGGTTCTTCTGCAATTTGATTTGAGTACCGTTTAAATAACTGATAGTCCCCAGTTCGGCAAGCATGTTGTAACAAATGAATCGTCGCCGGATTGAACGCATGATGTTCTCCGTCATTACGGTACCGGAAGACACTACCTGATTCCAAGAACGTCCGTTTCGTCCCTTCCTCATGTTGACGCTTCGCTTCTTTTTCAATCAAAGCGAGCGACAGACCACTGAGCTGAGAGACTGTTCCCGTAAAGTAGCGATCGATGACGTCCGTCGAAATCCCGACGGCTTCGAAAATCTGAGCCCCCCGATAACTGAACACGGTCGAAATCCCCATCTTCGACATGACTTTGACGACCCCCTCCGTCACGGCGTCACGATAACGAACGGCATTGTCCGCGTGTTTTTCACCAATCGCTTCATCGAGTGTCGCATATACAAGGTACGGGTAGATTGCGTCAGCTCCGTAACCGAGCAGCGCCGCGAAGTGATGCACCTCCCGGACTTCTCCCCCTTCGATGATTAAACTGACGTTCGTCCGAAGCCCTTTACGGATTAAATGGTGATGAACGGCACTCGTCACGAGCAGGATTGGCATCGGTATGGCCCCAGGTCGAATGTTCCGGTCAGAAAGAATCAACAACTCACAACCCGATTCGACGGCATGAACCGCTTCTTCGAGGAGCGTTTCAAGTGTTTCTTCCATTTGATTCGTAAACAATGTTGATAACGTTTTTTGTTTCAATTTTGTTTGACTGAGCGCATGCGCTTCAGCCGGAACTAGCACCGGTGAGTTCAAGCGGACCCGACGACAGTTTTTCCGGTTCGGGGTCAATAGTTCACCTTGACGCCCGAGCCAGGTCATCGTTGACGTGACGATTTGTTCACGTAACGCATCGATCGGCGGATTGGTGACTTGCGCAAACAATTGTTTGAAGTAACGGAACAACGATTGTGGTCGCTCACTTAATACAGCGAGCGGGATGTCCGTTCCCATCGCACCAAGCGGATCTTTTTTTTCCTCGACGAGAGGAATCAAGTATTGCTCGATATCTTCTCGCGTGTATCCAAACAGACGTTGCGTCGTACCTAATTCCTCAATCGTTTCTGAGTGCATTAACGTCGGTAATTGAATCTGTTCTTCTGATAACCATTCGGCATAAGGATGACGCATCGCAAGATCCCGTTTCACTTCTTCGTCAGAAATCAGCTGACCGGAAGCAAAATCAAGCAAGAGGAGCTCACCAGGAATCAGACGTTTCTTATACAAAATCTCTTTTTCCGGAATCGGGAGGACACCTGATTCTGAAGACAACATAAAGTGACCATCGCGCATCATGATATAACGGGCAGGTCTGAGTCCATTTCGGTCAAGTGTCGCGCCGATTTGTTTCCCATTCGTAAATACGATGGCAGACGGACCGTCCCATGGTTCCATCATACTGCTGTGATACTCATAATAAGCACGTTTCGCCGGTCGTACTTCCGCATGCTCGAATGGCTCTGGAACCAGCATTAAAGCCGTTTCCGCTAACGTCAAACCAGACAAGTATAAAAATTCAAACGCATTATCGAGCATCGACGAGTCACTTCCTGATTCATCGAGGATTGGGAGCACATCATCTGCACGGCGACCATACGTCGTTTTCGCAAGACTTTTTTCGCGTCCACGCATCGCTTGAATATTGCCTTGTAACGTATTGATTTCTCCATTATGAATCAAATAGCGGTTCGGGTGAGCTCGTTTCCAACTCGGGAAGGTGTTCGTGCTAAAACGTGAGTGAACAATCGCAAACCCTGATTGGTACCGTTCATCACGTAAATCATCAAAATACTGACCGAGCTGATCTGTAGTGACAAGTCCTTTATAGACGATAGTCTCACTTGAACTACTGAGCACGTACTGTTCGATTCCGAGACGATTTGCTTCTCGTTCAAAAGAACGACGAATCATGAATAACGTTCGTTCGAAGGCCAACCCTTCAATGTCCTTCGCTTCAATGAAGCATTGGCGAATGACCGGTTCTGTTTGACGTGCTTTTTCACCAATCACTGTATTCGAGACTGGTACCGTTCTCCACTCGATCACCCGTTGTCCTTCTGATAAAATAATTGATTCTAAAGCGCGTTCGAGTCGCTGTCTCGACCGTTCCTCCCGAGGCAGGAACATCATCATGACACCATAATCTCCTTTTTTCGGTAAGGTTACATTCCGAAATGTCTCCCGAAAGAGACGGTCGGGAATTTGAGTCAAGACACCGGCACCATCCCCTGTTTTCGCATCGCTCCCCTGTCCGCCTCGATGCTCCATCTGACAGAGCATCGCGAGTGCATTTTCGACGATTTCATGGCTCGGTCTCCCGGTTCGGTGCGCATAGACTCCGATTCCACACGCATCATGTTCTTGCTTCGGATCATATAAACCTTGCCGTTCAGGCAATTGATGAAATGACATAATTTCACTCTCCTTAACACGTTCTAAATTTTCTGTATATTCAGTTAAAATATACTTTACACTCTTTTATGATTATTCGCCACTATGTATAAACGAAACTACTATATCTAAATTACTTATGATTCCCTAAGGTTAGACAATGATAACGCTTACATAGAGATGAATAATCCTTCTATTTATTTTTTCAGAAGAATTATTTTCGTTTAAATTTTATTTTTTGCAACGAGTGTTTCAAGCGTGGTATTTTTAATAAAGAGAAATCTATTATTTTGATTAGAGAGGAAGTACGTTATGAAAAATTCAGTAAAGTGGACAGGGCTCTTGATTGCAGGAACTACCCTGTTCCTTAGCGCTTGTGGTCAGGAAGAAGAGAAGACGACAGCATATGACAAAATCGTTAAGGAGGGGACGTTGACAGTAGCTACTGCTGGAACACTTTACCCAACGTCGTTTCATGATGAAGAGAGCAACAAGTTGACTGGCTTTGATGTCGAAGTCGTTAAAGAAGTCGCAAAACGACTCGATCTAAAAGTAAACTTCAAAGAGATGTCATTCGATGGTATGTTGACGAGCGTCAATACTGGACAAGTCGATCTCGCCGCAAACGATATTACGATCACAAAAGAACGGAAAGCAAAATTCGCATTTTCAAAACCTTACAAGTATACGTATGGAACGGCCATCGTTCGTAAAAGTGATTTATCTGACATACAATCTCTTGAGGATTTAAAAGGTAAAAAAGCAGCCGGCGAGGCAACGACGACTTACATGCAAATCGCTAAAAAATATGGTGCAAAAGAAGTCACATATGATAATGCAACGAACGATCAATACCTCCGCGACGTCTCGAATGGTCGAACGGATGTCATCTTGAACGACTATTATCTTCAAAGCCTTGCCGTCGATTTCTTCAAAGACTTCGACATCACGATCCACCCGGACATCGCCTATAATCCGAGTCAAGTCGGTCTCATCATGGATCTTGATAATAAAGAGCTCCAATCAAACATTAACGCTCAAATCGAGGCGATGAAAAAAGACGGTACGCTCGCAAAATTATCAAAACAATATTACGCCAACAAAGATGTTTCAAAAATGCCTGACGTCAAAACGACGATCGTGGATGTGAATTGAGCAATGTCGACTGGCGCTCCGTGTTTAATCCTGAGTTAGCGGTTGATGCGTTTCCCTATATCTTAGGAGGACTTGGACATACATTATGGATTGCATTCGCAAGCATGGGATTTGGTCTGATATTCGGCTTGTTGCTTGCACTTGCTCGTTTATCAACGTCTCGTTTTTTACGCCTGACTGCGACGCTCTATATTTCATTCATGCGCGGTGTACCGATCCTCGTGATTCTTTTCATGCTGTACTTCGGGTTACCTGTGATCAATATCGAACTCGATGCGTTAACAGCAGCGATAACGGGCTTCAGTCTCAACAGTGCTGCGTACATGGCAGAAATCATTCGCTCCGCCATTGTGTCTGTCGACAAAGGACAAAGAGAGGCTGCCCAGTCTCTCGGCCTCTCTCCTTATCGCGTCCTAGTCGGAATCATTCTCCCGCAAGCGATTCGTTTGGCAATCCCACCTTTATCGAACGTTTTACTCGATTTAGTCAAAGCGTCTTCTTTAGCTGCGATGATTACCGTCCCAGAAATCTTTCAACGTGCAAAAATCGTCGGTGGACGCGAATTCGATTACATGACGGTCTATTTCGTAATCGCCTTCATCTATTGGGGAATTTGCGCCTTGATTGCAGCTGTACAAGAAGTCCTAGAGCGTCATTTTGCTCGTTATCTTTAACCGAAAAAGCACCGCCTGCTTGACGAGTCGACTTTCCTCGTCAAGCAGGCGGTGCTTTAGCCTTATCTATAATTCTTAGCTAAAAAGGGTTCGATTTGTATAGCTTGGAGAGGTTTATGGAACAAATAACCTTGCAACGTATGGCACCCTAACTGATTTAATAACCTTGCTTCTTCGACTAACTCGACCCCTTCAGCAACAATCGTCATGTTTAACCGTCTTCCTAACTGAATAATCATCTCGACGATTGCACGCTTCTCATCTGAACGAATTGCTTCTTGAACGATTTCTTTAGGAATCTTTAACTGGTCGAACGGTAATTCTACGAGTGTTTGCATTGAAGAAAAACCTGTTCCGAAATCATCGAGTGCAATCCGAATCCCATGAAGGTGAAGTTCGTTTAAGGTCTCGATAATCTGATTCGTTCCTTCGATAAAAATGTGTTCTGTCATTTCAATTTCAAGCAAATATGCCGGAAAATGTGTCTCTTCAAGAATCGTCAGTACTCTTTCGGTAAAGTCGGGTTGCCTTAATTGCCACGGGGAGACATTGACTGCAATCGTAATCGCTCCATGTCCTTGATCCAACCACGTCTTTCCTTGCGCGCAAGCGCGGCGCATCACCCATCCTCCTAGCGTTTCAATAAAACGCATCCGCTCCGCAATCGGAATGAACTCTAAAGGGGAAATCATTCCATACTGGGGATGATTCCAACGCACAAGCGCTTCCGCTCCAGTAATTTTGTGACTGTCTGCTTCTACTTGCGGTTGAAACAGTACAAAAAAATCTCGATCGAGTTCTGCATCGTACAAATCGCGTGTCAGCTGAAGCGCTCGCTTACGCTGATTTTGAGTCTCTGCATCCGTAATCGCATACGTGTTTTTTCGGTTTGATTTAGCTGTGAACAATGCAATTTCTGCATCATTGATGACATGATCAATGGATTCGTCATAAATAAAAGAAACACCGATGCTCGCTGTGACATTGATTTGTTTGAAATCAATTTGTACGCGTTCAGCGACACATGTTAAAACCTCCTCGCATAGCAGTTCAATACCAGCATGACCTTTCGCATGAAGTAAAAAAGCACTTCCGCTTGCTTTGGCAATTAAACAATCGGGAAAACGATTCATGAGTCTACTCCCAACCATATGCAACGTGCGATCTCCCGTCCGGTAACCGAAGGCATCATTGACCGTTTTGAAGTCATCTAAATCAATTAAACAAATTGCATCTCCTTCGCTTGCAATTTTTTCGACTTCAAGAACGAAATAAGATCGATTAGCGAGTTTTGTTACCGGATCAAGAAAGGCTTGCTCTTGTAAGCGTGAAAGATACTCGATATTACGTTCTAATCGTGTCACGTACTGACGATGAATCAATAAACTGATCAGCGCAGCAATGATGACTAAGCCGATTCGTGCGATACAATCTGCTGTATTAGTAACGGACGTGACGTTCGGTGCATTAAACCAAATGTATAAGAGCGAAATGATCGTCGTCCCCGTGGCATAGACGAGCATCGTTCGATTAATGACGACAAGAGAACTCAGTAAAAAAAGAATCGCAGCTGCCCAAACGGTCTGAGCACCACTTTCGAGGAAGGGATAATAGATGAATGGAATTAGTAAAAAAACACTCGACATCACGTGGGGTTTAAGACGATCCGGCAAATTACTTTTCCCAAGCAGAAATTGACAAATGCCTACGAGAAAAATAAGACCTGCACGTAAAAGGTCATACCTGTTCAAGCCGGATGTACTGAGTAAACTAGCAAGCACATACAAAATCGCACCCGAGCTCGTCAGAACTAAAATGATGGAGCCAAACAATTGATAGTTCGCTTTTGCTTCTCGATTATACTGAAGACTGGCGGAAGAAGGTCGCTGCTGATTTTTCATAGGAATCCCTCTTTTCTGTTCTATCCAATTGTCTTTTTCCTTTAGATCATACTTATAAAACCTAATTTTTCCTAAAATAA
The DNA here is from genome assembly GCF_018618725.1 of Exiguobacterium sp. s80. Classification (NCBI taxonomy): domain Bacteria; kingdom Bacillati; phylum Bacillota; class Bacilli; order Caryophanales; genus Exiguobacterium; species Exiguobacterium sp. s80. The sequence continues at coordinate 961,481 of NZ_JACSMP010000001.1, forward strand.
TGATTTAGTTGGAAACGTCTAAATGAAAAGAGAAACGGGTATTCATTAAAAGAAGTGTTGATTATATGCTAAGAAAGGAGCTTAACGATGAGCCATCTGCTGTTTATCGAAGCCAATGATAGTACACATCAATCGAAAAGTCTTAGTTCACAGATGAATAACGCATTTCTTGCTTCCTATCGCAAGGAACATCCAAAAGATGAGATTACCATCCTAAACTTATTTGAAGAACGCCTGCCTTTTTTTGATTTACGTCTCGCTAAATCTGCCGCGAAACTATTTCGAGGGGAAACGCTCGATCAAGAGGAAGCCGAACAGGCGGAACGATTACAAGAATATTTAAATCGTTTCTTAGAATCAGAAAAAATCGTTTTTTCTTTTCCGATGTGGAATTTAAGTGTTCCTGCCCCCTTGCATAACTATATGGATTATCTCGCGCAATCCGGGCAAACGTTTCATTACACTGCGGAAGGATCCGTCGGACTTGTGACTGGTAAACGTGTACTACTCTTACATTCTCGTGGAGGTGACTATTCAACGCCTGATAAAATCGAATCCGATCATGCCGTACGGTATATGCAGGACATTCTGCAATTTTTCGGAATCACGGATGTCGGATCCATCATTCTAGAAGGGCACCAACAATATCCGAATCAAGCCGAAGAACGGATTCAAAAAGCCCTCTTTGCATGTGAGAAGGCTGGGATGGATTTTTAGATGCGATAGAGCAAGTATTCGACATGGCTATCAATGACTAGCTGTTCATAGTTAGGCATGTTGAATGCTTTAAATATCGTATAAGAAAGTGTAAAGTCTTTCTTTATTTCGTCAATATTACCACCCATTTTTTTATTGAAATAACCACGTTGGTAATAAAAATGACCTAAAAATGATCCATCATCCAATGCGAGACTTTCCTTTATTCCTACGTTCGCTGTTTTAAATCCCTTTCTATAATTCCCTTGAAAAGATAACTGTTGCGCATGGTTATAAATAATTTTGAGGCGAGTTTTTTTCAATTCTATCGTATCATAATTTAACCCTAAAATTTCCTCGTATACATTTTCAGAGTGAATGAATTGATCATTTTCAAAATAAAAATTTGCAATCGCCATTTTGATTCGAAGAAACATTTTGGGAGACTCAAACCAGATGTCTTCTTTATCCGTTAAATGTGCGAGTTGCGAAATACTCGAGCGATAGTCCACCTTTTTTGACCGTTCAGCACTTACTATTTCAAAGTACCTTGCTAAGAGCACAATCTCATTATTAAAAACTGTTTGTTTGATTTTATCTATCTCGATTAACAGTCCGTCAAAATTTTGATCACGAAATAATTCAGTTAGACGACGATCAACTTCTCGGAACTGTTCGCTTTGATGTTGATCTTGAAACAATAATGATATCGGTACACGAAGACGCTTCGCAATTTGTTGTAATAAATCGATAGTTGGAGAATTTCGTCCATTTTCAATTTTACTGATTTCTGCTTGACTACAAATTCCGTCACATAAAGCTGCTTGTGTCATTTTTTTTTCTTTTCTTATTCGTTTAATTTCGTTTCCGATTGATTTTGGTAATGTAGTATCCATCTACCTACTCCCCTAGCTAACAAAATCTATTTCTATTAAGTTAAAACGTAAATAACAAAAAATGTTTTCTTCCATCTTCCACAATTTTTACGTAGTTCGATAGTTCTACTGCAGAAAAAAGTGTATAAGACATTGTATAATCATATTCAATTTGCGCTACATCATTCTCTAGCTTTTCATCGAAATTTGCTTTCTGATAATAGAAATGACCTAAAAATGAAGTGTCAAATAATTGCACACTTTCATTGATTCCTCTTTCTGTCACTAACTTACCTTCTTTATAATCACCTTGAAAAAAAAGTTGTTGCGCGTGATTGTAAAGAATTTTTATTCGTAATTTCTTTAATTCAGTCGTATTAAAATCCATTTCCAATAGTTGAACGTATACCTTCTTAGAATGAACAAATTGTTGATTTAAGTAATAATAGTTTGCGATCGCCATTTTAATTCTCAAATACATGAAAGGTGACTCATACCAAATCGCTTCTTGTTCGGTCAAATATGATAATTCTGAAATACAAGTACGATAATCAATGTTTTTCTTTCCCTCTAAGGCAACTAAATCAAAGTACTTAGCTAATAACACAATGTCCTTATTTTCATTTAATTCAATGAGTTTTTTCGAGCGTGAAATTAACTCATCAAATTGATGAGTACGAAAAAGGTGCGTTAATTCCCGATCATATTTCTGAAAAGAAATAGACTCAGCATCACGATCAAACAATCTAGAAATTGGAACATTTAAACGCTTTGCTAATTCTTGCAACAATTCGATCGTAGTTGAAATTTTCCCATGTTCAATCTTACTGATTACAGCCTGACTGCAAATTCCATCGCATAGTTCCTGTTGTGTCATATTTTTCTCAAATCGCAATAACTTAAGTTGCCTTCCTACTAATTTCGAAAAAGAAGCCATATGATCATCGTCCTCTTTTTATTTTGGTTTATGATGAAACTGTTTTAAAAATTGTTTTTTTGTATCTTCAACAATTTTTACATAACGCTTCATTTCTAATGCTTTAAACAATTCGTAAGCCATCGTGTAATCATTTCGGGTACGATTATCGAAACCATACATCTCTTCATAACATTCTGCACGTTGATAATAGAAATGGGCGATATACGATAAGTGATTTAACTGCACACTTTGTTCAATTCCCGTGGTACAAATCAAAACGCCTTTTTTAAATCCCTTGATTTTATATACTAATTTGGCGTGATTATACAGAACTTTTAGTTGTTGTACTTTCATTGTTACAGATAAGAAATCGGTAGTTTCTAATTCTTTATATATTTTTTCAGCTTGTGTAAATTGTTTGTTTTCCGCATAAAAAATCGAAATCGCCATTTTTATTCTTATATACATCATCGGTGCGTCATATACCAAATCTTTAGAGTTAGCCAACTGCAATAAAATCACTGATGCTGTTCGAAAATCAATTCGTTGCAATCTATATTCGGCTATTACTTGATGATACCTAAGTAATAGCTTGATTTCATCATCACTCTCCAGGGAGAAGCGATTTTCTATCAATAATAACAGTTCTAAATATTGTTCTTCTCTCATTAAACTAAGAAGCTGATGATCAATACTTTGAAAACGATCAGTCATTTCATAATCTTCAAGTAAAGTAGTCATTGAAGTACCTAGTCGTTTCGCGATTAAGCCTAGCAACTGAACCGTTGGTGAATTTAGACCGTTTTCTATCTTACTTAACTCCGCTTGACTACAAATATTATCACTTAACTCACTTTGCGTTAATTTTTTTTCAATCCGTTTTTGTTTTATTCTTTTTCCAACTGAATGATGTGATGTCTTCATAACTTTTTCTCTCAGATCCCCTTCCAGATATTCTTGAACTGGCTCCATCTACACTTCGCTTAGAAGTGGTTGAAGACGAAACGCGAACAACCAATGGTCTTCGCGATCAGGATTTCCTACTCTTTTGTCGAATATATTCTGAATTTGTAGGCCTTGTGTGTCAACATGATGTTCACCTTCTTGCAAAGCATATACCCGAAAGAGAGGTTGGCGATTCATCTCCCACTTTCACTAGGGCTTCACCCGTATCGTTTAGAAGTGGGCGTATTCTCGCCTAATTTGATAAAAAAAAGTCCCCCGTCCAAGTTAATTTTACTTGTTACGGAAGACTTATTTATTCGATGCTTCCGGCGAGAATCGAACTCGCACTGCAGCATTACCATTGCTGAGGTCTGCCATTAACCTACGGAAGCGTACATATTTCTGATATCAGTATAGCTTAGATGAAACATTTCTTCAATAAAAAAACTGACAGACGTTGCCAAGTCTGCCAATTTAGAAGAATTATTTACTTATAATACGGTTTTTGTTAGCGAATTATCGAACACGATAAGAACTGAATAATGTTCGTCTGCTTTTGATGCAACGAATGTAGAAAACTTAAGTGTAATGATTGAATTTGAACCGACTCCGTTTTCTTCGAAGAAATGATTCATTCGTTCTTCTAACTCCTCAGGCGTACGTCCTACCAATACTTTTGAATGCAACATCTTATTCACCCCGTCTATTTTTTGTGTACGATTATGGTTTTTCCCAAAAGCGTACACTCTAAAACCTACATTTTTTCAACTTGCTGAATTTCAATCTGTTCGCTAAGGTGAAGATATGAATCATATTTTACGAAGGAGTCGAGGCATATGAAAGATGACATGTTTGATGAAATCATTGATAAAAAAATGACGGGTTCGGTCAAATGGGACGGCTTAAAAGATTTATATGGAGCAGAAGAATTAATTCCGATGTGGGTCGCCGATATGGATGTCCGACCAGCGGATTCAATCGTCGGGGCATTAACAAAACGGATTGCACACGGTCATTTCGGCTATTCCCTATTCGAAGATCGAGCCAAACAAGCCATTCAAAACTGGTTTTTGAAACGTTATGATCAACAGATTGAACAATCATCGCTCCTTTATTCAAGTGGCGTCGTCCCTGCTCTAGTACACAGTCTCCTGGCACTGACCGATGAGCATGATGAGGTCATCATTCAAACTCCTGTTTATCCCCCGTTTCACCAAATCATTCAATCGAACAATCGGACGCTCATTGAAAATCCGCTCCGCTTGATTGCAGGACGTTATGAAATTGATTTCTTGAGTCTTGAAGCACAGATGAAAACTGCGAAAATGATGATTTTATGCAGTCCCCATAATCCAACTGGTCGGGTGTTTAATCGGAATGAACTTGAAACGATTGTTGATTTGGCCAAGAAATATGACGTTTATCTTCTGTCCGATGAAATCCATGCTGATTTGATTTTTTCCGGTAACAAACACCATCCGATTTCAGCATTTTCATATGAGAAGGCAATTCTCGTCAGTGCACCTTCAAAAACATTCAACATTCCAGGACTTTATGCTTCTTATCTGGTTGTTCCGAACGAAACCATTCGTTTGAAAATCGAACGTGTCCAGCAAGCAAACTTTGTTCATCCGAACGCGCTTGCCTCAACGGCAATCATCGCTGCCTATGAGGATAAAGCGAGCGAACAATGGCTTGACCAACTCCTCTTATATTTAGAGCAAAATCGTGACCATGCTCTCAGACGAATCGAAACGGAGATGCCGCTACTATCTGTCGTCAAACCCGATGCAACCTTTTTACTTTGGATTGATTTTGAGCGCCTCGGATTGACCGAAGATGACCGTGCGACTTGGCTCGTTGAACAAGCATCCCTCGCCTTAACCCATGGAAAAGCATTCGGAACGAACGGCGTGACATTCGAACGTTTAAATTTCGGATGCCCGCGGCGCCAACTAGACGAAGCACTCGACCGGCTGCATGCCGCATACCTCAGCTTGATGTAAATGATTTTTCTGTAAACAGATTAGCACAGGCTAGTCTGTTTTTTAATTTTTCGCATTATACTTCATTTTTACGAATACTGAAATACGTTTATCTGATTTAAACATTACAATAAAGTGACGAAAATCAGAAAATTAGAACTTTAACAGGGACGAAAAGTGTCCCAATCCCTTGATAGACTAGGCTTGAAGCCATTTTTCACCTGTTTGCAAGGACTTGCAATGTGGTTTTAGCCCCTGTAAGGTTGGGAACAAATCAGTCATCGGCGTTCACTTTTTAACTTTTTTATATCTGAACAGACAACAAACGATGACAACTACATGCATGGGAGGATTTATTTTTATGTCGCAAGAATGGATTTCAATTGGCTTGTATCTGCTTATGATGCTTGCCATCGGTTACATCGCGTATAAACGAACGACAAACACGGAAGATTATATGTTAGGTGGTCGTAACTTAGGACCAGGCGTAACAGCATTATCTGCTGGTGCTTCCGACATGAGTGGTTGGATGTTAATGGGTCTTCCTGGTGCCATGTATGCAACTGGCGTCTCGGCTCTTTGGCTCGCACTCGGTTTATTGATCGGATGTTACATCAACTATATCGTCCTCGCTCCACGTTTTCGTCTCTATACGGAAATGGCAAACGATTCGATTACGATTCCAGACTTCTTGGAGAATCGTTTTAAAGATACATCACGTATCTTACGGACGGTCTCTGCGATCGTCATCATCGTCTTCTTTACGTTCTATACTTCAGCCGGTATTGTATCGGGTGGTAAATTGTTCGAAAGTTCATTTGGCTTTGATTATCATTATGGTATGCTCTTGACGATCGCGGTCGTTGTCGCCTATACACTCTTTGGCGGTTTTCTCGCAGTCAGTTGGACCGACTTCGTCCAGGGTTGTATCATGTTCGTCGCTCTCATCCTCGTACCAATCGTCGCATTGACGGATGTTGGTGGTGTCGACGGCGCATTCAACTATGCGGACAACTTAGATCCTACACTATTTGATCCGTTCAAAGGAACGACTGTCCTCGGAATCATCGGATTCCTCGCTTGGGGACTTGGTTACTTCGGTCAACCTCACATCATCGTCCGCTTTATGGCAATTCGTTCTGTTAAGGACTTGAAAAAAGCCCGTCGTATCGGGATTGGTTGGATGTTCTTCTCAATTTTAGGTGCGATGTTGACAGGTCTTGTCGGGATTGCCTACTTTGAAGGACAAGGTAATGGACTCGGTGACCCAGAAACGGTCTTTATTCGTTTCGCTGATGTCTTGTTCCACCCGTATATCACCGGCTTCTTGATGGCAGCCATCTTGGCAGCAATCATGTCGACGATTTCTTCTCAGCTGCTCGTTACATCAAGTGCGCTGACGGAAGACTTCTATAAGACGTTCTTGCATAAAGAAGCGTCAGACAAACAACTTGTATTAATCGGTCGTGGTGCAGTTTTAGCCATCGCAGTGATCGGAACATTCCTTGCCTGGAATCCTTCAGCAACGATTCTTTCACTTGTCGGTTACGCATGGGCTGGTTTCGGTTCTGCATTCGGACCAATCATCTTGCTTTCCCTTTACTGGAAACGGATGACGAAACAAGGGGCACTTGCCGGAATTATCTCTGGTGCCGTCACAGTCATTCTATGGGTCCAACTCAACTTTAGCGATACGCTTTATGAGATGGTTCCAGGATTCTTTACAAGTCTTCTCTTTACAGTCGTCGTCAGCCTTCTTACGAAACAACCTGTTGACTCTGTACAAGACAAGTTTGATGATATGGAAGAAGAATTAAAAGAAGTACAACAATAAAAATAAAAAGCCTACCGTGATTTTGGTTTTAACCATAAATCACGGTAGGCTTTTTCTGCATCTACGGTCACGTCAGTTCAATGACACCATAATGCAGTTTCGATGATTTCCGTTTAACACGCTCGAAGCCGAACCGCTCGAAAAGTTCGCTTTCGAAATGCGCCTTGACGACGACTCGTTGACGGGCGACTCGTTGTGCTTCCGTTACTGCTACGCTTGACAATTGTTCATAATCAGCGAGCGTCCGCAGTCCGTTTAAGTGTGTTGACTCTGTCACAGTCTTTTCAAACATCGGATCAAAATAAATGACATCAACCGCATTGTCCGGCAACGCTATAAGATAGGTACTATGCTGTTGTTGAAGGACCTCTATCCGACACATCGCTTCATTGATTGGCGGATAGTCTTCCTTCCAATGCTTCATACCTTCAGCTACAATCAAGGCCGTCTCTCTTTTACTTTCTAGCGCAGTAATCTGTCCACTCGCACCCACAGCATGGCTCATGACGATTGCATCCGCTCCTAATCCTAGCGTGCAATCAAGAACGGTCATTCCCGGCTTAAGCTTGGCGATTGCAATTAATGGATCATGACCCGATGCATCAAATTGTTTTATCCGAAAGACCGCACTAGACGGATGAAAGAAAAACGAGGCTTCTTCATCTAACGGATAATATTCCAACCGTTGCTTGTCGACGACTAAAAGGGGTAAGCGGTGGGTTTGTTGTAACGACTGAATGCTGTGTTTTTTACGTTCGACAACCTGAAAGTCTAGCGCTCCCTCTTGCATCAACTGATGTAAGCGTGTTTCGACGGCAGCGGTCGGTCTTAAACATGTTGTCAACAACACCTGTTCTTTCTTCACTTGATTCACTCCCTTGAACTACCTCCACCTACGCTTCGCTTAGAGGTGTAGGATTCCTGAGTTACCCGACCTAACGGTCGAAAATTGATCAGGCTAACCCCGTCGTCCCGACGGTTGAAGAAGCTAGGATGCGTTCTGCTTCTTGTTTGAGGTTCAGTCCTGCGTTCACATCAAGGTCGTGGTGGATGCCGCAACTCGGGCATGTCCATTCACGCAAGCCAAGATGTTTGACGCTCGTCTGCACAGACGTGCTATCGACTTCCTTCAGCCAGTCGAACGCCTGCTTCAACGACGGGAGTTCTTTCGAACAAGAACCGTAGGACAGTCCCTTCCCTGTCGCTTTATACGTCTCATCCGACTTCGCTAAGAAGTGGTTGAAGACGAAGCGCGAACAACCGATTGTCTTCGCAATCAGGATTTCCTGCTCTTTTGTCGGGTATATTCTGAATGTGTAGGCCTTGTGTGTCAACATGACGTTCACCTCCCTACAACGGATATACCTGAAAGAGAGGGTGGCGATTCATCTCCCACCTTCACTCGATCTTCACCCTGATCGTTTAGAAGTGGGCGTATTCTCGCCTAATTTAGATAAAAAATAAGCTAGCCCAGGCCAGCTTATTTTTTTTTCTTCAATAACCCTTCGATATCTTCGATGAGTGCTTTTTTAGAAATCAAATCTTCCTGTTTTTCTTGCTCGACTTTTGCGTCGACTGTCGTCCGTTGCAATAATGCCTGCAACGTCTCATCGATACTTGATTTCAAATGATCCCGATCTTCTTTATTTAACGCAACATCATGTCGTACATCATCACCTTGCTCATCCAACTGACGTAAGCGTTCTGTCAATTGTTTTGCCTCACGATTCAAATCAGCATACAATCGTTCGATTTGCTCGAGGCGTAATTTAATACCATCTCGTTCAGTGAACATTTTTCCATCTCCTTCCAATACATATATGTCTACATCATTACTTTACCATATTCGACGTCAAATGATACAACGACATTCCGTTTACAGGTGCTTCCGAATACTTTTTTAAAGATGTCCTTCCTCCCTTCCCATCGGCTATCTTTTGCTTTTTCGTTCTTTTACTCGCTATAATGAACATGCACAGGTAATTGCTATCAGAGGAGGATAACGTCATGGATTTAAAACGTCGAACACTACGACATGTAGACCAAGTGGAATTCGAACATTTCGTAAAATATGGCGAGCCGGCCTACGGACTGACGAAACAAGAAATTCGAGGCTACGATCAGGAACTCGGGACCACTCGTGCCTTTGATTCACTCGAACACAGTTACCCGGAGGATTTCTATTTTGACATTATCGTCGAAGACCAAGTCGTCGGTCGTGTCTTGTTATTAAAAATGGGTCATTACTTCCAGCTCGATTTGATGATTTTTGATTCATACAGCGGGAACGGTTATGGAACAAAGGCTGTTCAGTCCGCCTTGCATACATCGAACGTCCTTGAAGTATACGAAGTACGTGCTCGCGTCTTACCGACATCACCTCATGAACAGATTGCACGGAAAATTTTCCTTTCCAATGACTTTCAGGAATCAGACGGGTACTTCGTCAAAGGCCGTCGAAAACGTTATTCGCTTCAACGTCCCGATTGACCACCGACGCTCTCGAGCGTCTTTTTTTTGACATATTTTAAAATTACGCGTAAAATTCTGCTCTGTATGACCTAGAAAGGAGCACACTATTTATGAATGAATGGTTATGGTTCCCCTCGATTATCTTAACGATGGGATTATTATTACTCAGTTATCGTTTTTTTGGTAGAACGGGATTGATGGTCTGGATTGCGATCGCGACAATCATCGCCAATATCCAAGTAACCCAACAAGTCGATATCTACTCGTACATTTTCACATTAGGAAATGTCGTGTATGGAAGTTGTTATCTTGCCACGGACATTTTGAATGAAAAATACGGTAAAAAAGTTGCGCGTCAAGGTGTTTTCTTAGGATTCTTCTCTTTGATTGCTACGACCATCCTCATGCAATACAGTCTCCTTTACTCACCTCTAAATGATGCTTTCGCGAAGGACATGTCTTCATCGATGAACTTATTATTCGGTTTATTACCTTGGATTGCACTCGGTAGTCTTTCTGCTTATTTGGTCTCACAACTATTTGATGTCTTCATGTATTCAAAGATTCGTCAAAAGACGGGTGAAAAAAAATTATGGCTCCGAACAACTGGTTCAACAGTCATCAGCCAATTGCTCGATACGTTGACGTTTTGCGCGATTGCTTTTCACAGTCTCCCGTTCGATATTTGGTGGCAAATCTTTTTGACGACGTATGTTGCGAAGTTCGTCATCGCATGGCTCGCGACACCATTTATGTATATCGCGAAACGGATGAATCCGCCTGCTGATTCGACGGATCTCGCAGCCTGACATCAAAAAATCCAATGACTTCATTCATCAAACCGAGGATGGAAGATTTTATTGAATTAACGGATAATGGTAAGTGGGAGGTGGTATGATTGAAAATCAAACGGAATGAACCTTTTCGCTATACCTTTAAAGAACCGATCACAGGTGAGTTTTACCTCGTTAAAGACGGACGCCGCACACCAGCTGGATTGATGCACATCCATAATATTTCTCCAAGTGGTATCGCCATCACGACCCCACTCAAGTTACCTTTACAGAAAACGACAACAATCATCGTCGAGTTTTCGTTGCTTGCCAATACGGAACCTTTAAAAATTGAAGGGCAACTGTTACACGAAAAGTGGATTGGAACGGAGCGGTTATACGGACTACATCTACACACGACTAAACAAGACCGTGAATCGATTGTTCAAGCTGTCAAACATATCGCTAAAAATGAACGTTAAGTGTGATGAAACAGCCCCTTTCTCAATGAGAAAAGGGCTGTTTTTTTATTCCGTTCGATAGACAACCGCTTCATATGGACGCAAAACGACTTCTTGATCTGTATTCGTTGGGGCAGTGGCATAGTTTCCAATTATGATATCCGTGGTATCGTGCGCGACCTCGACTGTTGTCTCCTCTTCTGCAAACGAACAGTACACGTACCACGTTTCTCCTTCATAAGTCCGCGAATACGCATAGATATCATTAGCCGTTTCGAGCAACGCATACTTCCCGTAGACGACCAAATCGTGTTCATGACGCAATTGAATCAGCTTCTTATAGTAATAAAAAATCGAATTCGGATCTTCTAACGCCCGTTCGACATTAATTTCACGATAATTTGGATTGACTTTCAACCACGGTGTTCCTGTCGTAAAGCCTCCATGCTGCTCTGCATTCCACTGGATTGGTGTCCGTGCATTATCGCGTCCTTTTTGGTGGACTGCCTGCAGTAATGCTTCAGGATTTGCTCCTTGGGCCATCCGTTCCTTCCACATGTTCCGAATCTCGATGTCTTCATACTCTTCAATTGTCTCGAAGGCGACATTGGTCATCCCGATTTCTTCTCCTTGATAGATGTACGGTGTTCCTTTTAACAAGTGTAACAACGTCGCGAGCATCTTCGCCGACTCGACCCGGTACGTCGTATCATTTCCGAAGCGACTGACAACACGCGGTTGATCATGATTGTTCCAATAGAGTGAGTTCCAGCCTTTGTCGTGTAACGCGACTTGCCATTTCGTGAAATTGTCCTTTAATTTTTGTAAGTCGAACGGTAAGACGTCCCACTTTCCACCTGGACCTGAATCTAAATCCATGTGTTCAAACGTAAAGACCATGTTGACCTCATCACGCGCTGGATCCGTATATAAAATCGCATCTTCCGTCGTCGCCCCTGGCATTTCCCCGACGGTCAGGACATCATAATTCCCGAACGACGCATCGTTCATCTCTTTTAAGTATTCATGAATCCGCGGACCATTGACGTAGTGTTGTCCCCCGTCGCCATACAATGCCCCCGGTGCAACATCCGCATCCGGCAGGCCTGGAGTTTTCGAAATCAAGTTGATGACATCCATTCGGAACCCATCGATTCCACGGTCTAACCAGCGCGTAATCATCGCATAAATTTCATGACGCAATTGTTCATTTTCCCAGTTCAGATCCGGTTGTTTCTTCGAGAAGAGGTGTAAGTAATGTTCATTCGTCGCTTCATCTAACTCCCACGCTGGGCCGGAGAAGATTGAGCCCCAATTGTTCGGCAATGTACCATCGTCATTCGCTGCCCGCCAAATATAATAGTCCCGATACGGATTGTCTTTACTTTTTCGTGATTCTGCGAACCAAGCGTGCTCATCTGAAGAATGATTGACGACTAAATCCATGACAATCTTAATTCCACGTGCGTGCGCTTGATCAAGCAATTGATCAAAATCATTCATCGTCCCGAACTCATTCATGATCGCTTCATAATCACGAATATCATATCCATTGTCATCATTCGGCGAATCATAGACCGGGCTCAACCAGATGACGTCAATCCCGAGTAATTTTAAGTAATCCAGTTTTTCAATGATTCCGACGAGGTCCCCGATTCCATCCCCATTCGAATCATTAAAGCTACGCGGATAAATTTGATAGACAACACTATCATGCCACCATTTTTGTTCCATACTTTGTCATCACTCCTCCATGATTGCTTTAGGCAAACGCTTGCACATTTCGGTTAAGCGCTTCCAACGACTTCATCGCCATCGTACCATGTCATTTTGACTTAAAACAAGTGAATTCCAATATTTTAAACAGTACCTTTACATCCGTTTCCACAGACTTTTGATGTTTAAAGTATACTGATTGAGGAAAATAATTTGAGAAGGGAGGCGTTTCATCGTGTATCGTCGTTATTTTTTATTTTTAATTTGGATTGTCGCTATCGTCTTTATTTTATCCTTCGGAAACAATCGTGTTTTTCCGGACGGTTTTTTATTTTCTTTTCTTCGGTTTGATCAAAGTCAATTTGATACGTCAGCCCTGAGCCTGTTTACACTGCTAGGCATTTATCCGCTTGCATTCTTTATGATGTTCTTAGACGAAAAACGATTTTTAAAACCTTCACCGATGTTAGCAAGTATCGGCGCCTTCGTCCTCGGATCGTTTGTTTTGATGCCTTACCTCGCACTCGCCATTCCGCGACAGACATTTCTTCCGTTTCGTCGGCGCACTTGGATATTGATTGCCGTTCCTCTGTTAGCTGTCCTTTCAGCGTGCATCATCTGGATTGCGTTAGCCCGTTCCGACTGGTCGATTTTCTTGCTTTACTTCATGACGAATCAGTTCGTCCGAACGATGGCCGTCGACCTCGTGATGTTTTATATTTTACAAATTTTTATGTTATACCGCATTCGCTCACGCGATGAAAAAAAGTTGATGTGGCGCGATTTCCTCCCGCTATTCGGACTGTTCAGCTATCTCTTTCGCCGTCACGTCTCTAGCTCATCTTCCTGATTTCAGATACAATAAGGGAATAGAGAGTTAGAGGGGGAGTTTTGCAAATGAAACAATATCACGACCTATGCCATGAAATTCTAACGAACGGGACAAAAAAAGAAGATCGGACGGGAACCGGGACGACGAGCATCTTCGGTCATCAAATGCGGTTCCCGCTTAAGGACGGGTTTCCGATGGTCACGACGAAGAAATTACATATGAAATCAATCATCCATGAATTGATTTGGTTCATTTCTGGGAACACGAACATTGCTTACCTACAAGAAAACGGAGTTCGAATTTGGAATGAGTGGGCAGACGAAGACGGGAATCTAGGCCCGGTTTACGGAGCACAATGGCGTTCCTTTCCTAAGCCAGACGGAACGACAGTTGATCAACTCGCAAATGTCATCGAGCAAATCAAAACAAATCCAGATTCTCGCCGCCTCATCGTCAGCGCCTGGAATCCGGGACAAGTAGACGAGATGGCGTTACCGCCGTGCCACCTCTTGTTTCAATTCTACGTCGCCGACGGCAAACTTTCTTGTCAGCTCTACCAGCGTTCGGCAGACGTCTTTTTAGGAGTACCGTTTAATATCGCGTCATACGCCTTATTGACACATATGGTCGCACATGTCTGCAAACTCGAAGTCGGGGATTTTGTCCATACGTTAGGAGATGCACATATCTACTCCAATCACATGGATCAAGTCAATCTTCAATTGAGTCGGACGCCCAAACCACTCCCACGGCTCCGTTTCGCCCGCGAAGTGACTCGAATTGAGGACTTCCGTTTCGAAGATATCATCATCGAAGGGTATGATCCTGATCCACACATTAAAGGAGTCGTCGCCGTATGATTTCACATATCGTCGCCTATACGAAAAATCGTGTCATCGGTCGTGACAATGAGATGCCTTGGCATCTTCCAGCTGACCTCGCTCATTTTAAACGCGTGACACTTGGCAAACCGATCATCATGGGGCGAAAGACTTTTGAATCAATCGGACGTCCGTTACCCGGGCGACAAAATATCGTCGTTACGCGGGATGAACAGTTTCAAGCAGACGGTGTCACGATTTGGTACAATCTCGATTCACTCCCTGCCATGATTAATTCAGAAGAAGAAGTCTTTTTGATTGGGGGCGGCGAACTGTTCCGTCAAACCTTGCCAGTTGCGAAACGTCTCTACGTGACCGAAATTGAAGCCGAGATCGACGGGGATGTTTTTTATCCCTCCATCCCTTCGCACTTCACTTTATTAGAAGAAGCATTTTATCCGGCTAACAAAGAAAATACATTCGCATTCTCGATAAAATGTTATGAACAGGAATGATAACAGGATTCTTTTAATCGTCAGTCTTTAAATAAAGTAACTTAGGTCTGTAAACTCCAACGTCCTCCTCCTTAAACTAAGGAAGAGGACGTTTTTTTTACACTATTCATCATGATAAACGAAGCACCCATTGCCGAATCTGTTCTTCGATTTGATTCGATTCAAGGGGAAGTAGACAGTAATCGACGACACCCCGTTGTAATGCTTCTCCAAGCAACGTACTTTCCTCCATGACAGTAACAATCGTTTCAATCGTATGTTCGCGTTCGTGTTTCCATTGATCGAGCAGACGGAAATCCGCTTCCGCAATCATAGATAACGGAACAAAGTTAAGTTGCATTACAGCCTCTGCCGGATCCTCGTATGGTAACACACGGAAATGATATTTTGGATGCTCCGGTACGTCAAGCTGACTCAAGTTCTGCAAAGGCATTCCGTCAATTTTTATCAAGCCTTCAATCTTTTCTTTTTCCGTTGCGACCGAGTACGCCACGACACGGTTCCGTCCTTTTCGTTTAGCTTGATAAAGTGCTTCATCTGCTTCGGATGTCATCTCTTCAAGGTCGAACGATGGTTGAGAGACAAGCGTTACACCGATTGAAACAGTGACCTTTAGACCGTTAGGAAATGTATGCCGTTCGATTCGTTCCCGAACTTTCCCCATCGTTACACAGGCAGCTTCCACATGCTCTGTACTAAAGAGCAACATGAATTCCTCTCCACCAAATCGAATCATTTCATCCTCTTGGCGAATTGCTTGTTTCGTTAAAGATGCAAGCTCAGATAGCACGAGATCCCCTGTCGGATGTCCGTGTAAATCGTTAATCCGCTTAAAATGATCGAGATCAAAGATTGCCAGTGCAAATAATTGACCGTCACGCGCAAGGCGTGACACACGCCGTTGAAAAGCATTCTGTAAGTATTTACGATTGAACGCCCCGGTCAGTTCATCAACAAGAATCGTAGATGAGACAATTCGCAGCTTATGTAGTAGCCGTTTCAACCGGATTTGTCGTTCGATGAGCGTCACCGTTTCATCCCAGTAATCATCTGCTCCGAGCTGGTAACAATATTGACGCGTCTGTTGATTTTCCTCTCCGATAATAATCAAAGGGGTGAACGTCGCCTCTAATTTTTTGATTAACTTATCTAGCTGTACCTTTTTTGAAGCCCGGATAAGTTCATAGTCAATCAACAATGCATCCGTCGGTAAATCGTAACCGACCTCAAGCATATCTTCGACTGATCCAAAAAAACGGGTCATGTAACGTTCGTTTTCTAACGCCTTTTTCCACTGGACATTATCAAGAAACCGTTTCGTGATTGAGACGATTAATTCTTTTCGGACCATTTTTTTACGACCATATGCAGATAAATAGTCGATGACAGGTCGTAATTGAAGTTTTACCACCTCATGACCAATCGTCTTTTCTTCTGAAGGAAGTTCTTGTTCAAGCCGCGTCGCTTGTCGCGCAAAGAACTCCATGCTTTCTTGTTGACCGAGCCGCTCAAGCCAACTGGCGAACACTAGTAATTCCGCTGTCGGGACGGATTCCATCCGCAATAAACGTTCTACCATCAGAATCGTCTGATTGATTTGTTTCTCCAACTGCATTTGTTTATTTCTCAAAACATCCTCCCCCTCTTTCTCTACAACCGAAGCAGTGTTGCTTCGAGTGAAGAGAAAGCGAGGGAGGCACCCTCACTTTCAAATTAAGCCTTTAAATTCGGACTAATCATATCGGCTGGAACAATCCAGGAGTCATATTGTTCTTCTGTCAATAATCCTGTCGCCAATGCCGCTTCTTTTAACGTCGTTCCATTCTTATGTGCAGCTTTTGCAATCTTCGCTGCATTTTCATACCCGATGTGTGGATTTAAGGCTGTGACGAGCATGAGCGAGCGCTCTACATTTTCATCGATGACTGCTCGTTCCGGCTCGATACCAACTGCGCAGTGGTCGTTGAATGAATGGAGCGCGTCCGTCAACAGACGAACGGACTGAATGAAATTATACATAATGACCGGTTTGAAGACATTCAGCTCAAAGTTTCCCTGGCTCGCAGCAAATCCAATCGTCGCATCATTTCCAAGCACTTGTGCCGCGACCATCGTCAACGCTTCACTCTGTGTCGGATTGACTTTCCCTGGCATGATTGAACTACCCGGCTCATTTTCAGGAATCGTGATTTCACCAATTCCTGCTCGTGGACCTGACGCGAGCCAGCGGACATCATTGGCGATTTTCATCGCGTCCATCGCGAGCGCTTTAATGGCACCATGCGCGAAGACAAGCTGGTCATGGCTCGTCAAGGCATGAAATTTGTTCTCAGCGCTGACGAATGCTTTTCCTGTCTCTTGACTCATTTTTTCAGCAGCCCGGTCCCCGAACTCTGGGTGCGCATTGATCCCTGTCCCGACAGCCGTTCCTCCAATCGCGAGTTCCGTCAATGGATCAAGCGTCAACGTAATCATTTTTTTCGATAAGTCGAGCATGCGGACCCAACCGCTGATTTCCTGACCGAGTGTAATCGGTGTCGCGTCTTGTAAATGTGTCCGTCCAATCTTGACGATGTCCGAAAATGCCTTCGCTTTTTCGTCAAGCGTCGCATGAATGGCTTCAATCGCCGGGAACAAGTCATCAATGACGACCGTTTTGGCTGCGATGTGCATGGCCGTCGGATATGTATCATTTGAACTTTGTGATTTATTGACGTCATCATTCGGATGAATCGTCAAGTCGCTGCCACGTTCTTGTAACTTACGTGTCCCAACGCGTGCAATCACTTCGTTGACGTTCATGTTCGATTGTGTGCCGGACCCCGTCTGCCACACGACCAGTGGAAACTCCTCATCGAATTGCCCCGCGATGATCTCGTCACAAACTTCTGCAATCACGTCTGCCTTTTCCCGGTCGAGTACACCGAGGTCTCGATTGGCTAACGCTGCGCCTTTTTTTAAGACGGCAAAGGCACGAATAATTTCGATTGGCATCTTTTCTGTACCGATTTTAAAGTTCTCTAAACTCCGTTGTGTTTGTGCGCCCCATTCCTTTGAATCCAGAACACGAATTTCCCCCATCGTGTCTCGCTCTAAACGATATTCCATTGTTGTTTCCCCCTTTTTTTCATCTTACACCTTATCAGTTTAACGGAAAAAACGTTGAATGGGAATGATAGAGCGTTGTTTGGGGAATAGTTTGTTAATCGAAAAGGAGTGAATGCAGTATGTGGTTTATCAATCTGACGATTGTCTTACTTTTAATCGTCGCAAACGGGATTTTTGCAATGACCGAACTTGCGCTGTTGTCTTCAAAACGCCAGAAACTGCAACAGTATGCGGATGAAGGAAAAAAATCAGCCCAAATCGCACTTGATTTTTTAGATCGTCCGACGGATTTACTATCGACGGTCCAAGTCGGCATCACTTTGATTGGAATCGTCAACGGCGCGTTTGGCGGTGCCGCTTTATCGCAACCTGTCATCCGCTGGCTCGGTCAATTTTCTTGGCTTGAAGCCTATGCCAGTACGCTCGGATATATTTTCGTCGTCACAATCATCACGTATATTTCACTTGTCATCGGTGAATTGGTCCCGAAACGGATTGCTCTCGTCAGTCCGGAACGTGTCACGATGTGGCTCGCCCAACCGATGCGTTTTTTTTCAACACTCCTTCGTCCGTTCATCTACATTTTGAGTAAGTCGACGAGTGGCATTTTCCGATTGATTGGCCTCGATCGTCTCGAAAGCGAAGATGAGACAGAAGATGAAGTGAAACAGTTGTTGATTCGTGGTGCTCAGGAAGGAATCTTTGCAGATTCGGAAGCCGAACAAGTCTCTCGTGTCTTTGCGTTCCACGATCAATACGCCTATGAATTAATGGAACCCCGGACCGTCACGGAGTGGATTGATTTAAACGATTCACCTGAACAAATCTTAAATGATTTACGTCGGGCGAAGCACCGGAATTTGCCCGTCGGACACGATGATTTGGATCATTTTGTGGGCTATATCGATGCGAAAGAAGTCTTAGCATCCGATACTCCCGCCTTGACGATTGAACGCTACATCCAGACACCGCTTATTGTCCCTCGACAGCTTAAAGCAACAGACTTACTCGAGCGGATGCGGAAAGAAACCGTCTCGATTGCCTTTGTCCTCGATGAATACGGTGGTTTTTTAGGAATGATAACATTATTTGATATATTGGAAGCCTTCGTCGGAGAAATTTCAACGATCGAGGAAGAACCAGAGCTGATCATGCGAAGTGATGGCTCCTATTTAGCAGACGGATTGTTGCATATCGATGATTTGAAACGAACGCTCGGTTTGACGACACCACTCCCGGGTGAAGTCCAGAATGCGTATCATACGGTAGCTGGACTGATTTTATATACACTCGGCGAATTTCCACAGCGTGGCAGTCACGTCATGATCGCCGATTATCGTTTTGAAGTCGTTGATTTGGATGGACGTCGCATCGATCAAGTCTTAATCGAAAAAGCCGCTCCTGATTTGTAATATCAGAAAAACGACCTGATTGCACCGAGTTACTCGGACAAACAGGTCGTTTTTAAATTAAAACTCATTTAATGCTTCACGTGCCACGCGGTCCGCTTTATTTTCAGACCGCGGAATCCACTTGACGAATGCCAGTGGTAATTGTGAATACCGTTCGAATGCCGGATCAAAATAAACTTGAATGCGCTTGTTCTTGGCGAACTCGCGTTCGACCGCTAACGAAACTGCTTCCGAGTCCGTCCGGAACGAAAAGACACTTTCTCCTGCGTTCAATAACTCTTCCGCTAATTCGACCGCTCGTGCAAACGCCTGGAATTCCGCTTCATGATTGTTGACCGCGGTAATCCGAAACGTTCGTTCGATGACTTCTCCTGCGGAATTCTTACAGAAGATTCCTACCGTCGCGTCATCATTCGATGGCCGAACAGCCCCATCAAAATACATTTCAACCATGTTCAATCGCCGCCTTTACACCTTTTCGGATTGCTTGTTCATCTAAATTTTTTCCAATGAAAACTAGCGTCGTTTGTTTCTCTTGCTCGAACATTCCACGTACTGCTGTTCCGTAAATCATTCCGGTGCCTTGAAGAATCGTCTTTTGATCCGTATCCGCGAAATGAATGATTCCTTTATAGCGGTATAAATCTTCCGCATAGGCTTCGAGTACTTCACGCAAAACGGCGCCGAAACGATTCCGATTCAACGGCTGCACTTCCGTAATCGTCAATGCCGTGAACGAATCTGCCGCTCGTTCGAAGCGATCATCTTGTTGTAATAAACGTTCTTCTTCCGCTTTTGGAAAATGGAACGTTTCAAATAAATTTGCTACCTCGACACGTGACTCGACTGTCGGAATGATATGTGCCGTTGGATTCAAGACTTCGAGCCGGGCGATGATGTCGGTTCGTGCAGCATCCGGTACCAAATCCACTTTATTCAGTAACAAAACATCGGCAAATCCAATTTGTCTGACATTCTCTTCAAACGTCAATTCTCGTTCGAGATGGTACGCGTCGACGACCGTGATGACGCTCGAGAGTTGATATTGTTGTTCAATTGCCGGTTCAAAGTAGAATGTTTGGAGGATTGGGCCCGGATCAGCAATTCCTGTCGTTTCAATCAATAAACGATTGAACACCATCTCACCTGCGCGTCGTTTTTTAGCAATCCGTAATAACGCCTCTCGTAAATCGCCACGAATCGAACAGCAGATGCATCCATTCGTCAATTCAATCATCTCTTCGTCACTTCGTTCAATCAAAGCTTCATCGATATGGACTGATCCTACCTCATTGACGAGCAGCGCCACCTTTTCGGTTGGATGGGAGACAATATGATTCAACAGTGTCGTT
The DNA here is from genome assembly GCF_018618725.1 of Exiguobacterium sp. s80. Classification (NCBI taxonomy): domain Bacteria; kingdom Bacillati; phylum Bacillota; class Bacilli; order Caryophanales; genus Exiguobacterium; species Exiguobacterium sp. s80. Next base: position 982,197 of record NZ_JACSMP010000001.1, read on the forward strand.
TTTCCCGCTCCTAAAAAACCCGTAATCAATGTCGTTTTAATTCGTTCTTGCATAACTTTCACTCCTTACAGCAGTTGTGCCGTTCGCCATTTCTCTTTTCGTGCGTCCAGTAAATCAATCGCATGCAAATACCAGGCTTCCGTTGTTTGTGGTGTGACACTTGAACCCCATTCTTTTTTTCCATGATGCGATAAGATGAGATGCATCATCCGATGATGCATGTCTAACGGAATCCGGAGTGCCTCGTCACGCAACGCGCGTTCGAACACAAAACAGCCGAATGGCATATGTCCGACTAGACTTCCAAGCGGATCAATCGCAATACCGGATAACGTTTCCTCTGCCGCATCGACTTGCAGTAAGTCCGTGAAGCGACTTGGTGTTGCGCCGAGATGATTATACTCCCAAATCTTTCCGATGTCATGCAACAAGACACCTAACAAGAGTTCATCCTGATTCGGTTCTTGATCGAGAAGCGTAATCGACCGTGCCGCCTGATAAAGAGAATCGAAGCTATCGTCCCAGGCAAATTGACGTGTCGCTCGCTCAGGAGCTTGAAATAAATCGTTTTTATGATCAGCTTCTGCTTCTTGAATACACTGGAGTAACGTCAAATAAGGTCGCTCCGATTGACAGATTCCTGCCGCGATCGTCATCATACAAGCAGTGTGCTTCATCAACCCACCAATATAGGCATGGTGATGGAACAATGCCGCTGGTCTCGTCGAAAAATCATCCCAATACAAGTTTAGACAACGCAGGGCAATCTGGCGGTAAGGTTGTTGCATTTGCTCGACTAGGCCAATCAATTGATCCCGATAATCGCTCGCAGACTCTTCCATCGGCATCTGAGGTAACAATGTCGTTCCAGCGACATCATGGACGGCCTTGACGCGTTGAACAGTCAACGACTTATTACCTGAGTCGACGGGATATTCCTCGACCTTGGCAGTAACGTGGACGATCCGCGTCTCTAGATAAGGACGCATCGCCTCTTCCGCCGTTCCTTGATTCAACCATTGTTTTCCTTTACAAGAACCACTCGATGAATTGAATGTAAACTGTAACCATTCACGCCCTGTCTGACTCGTTCTGATTTCCGCAGAAGCGACTAAAAGTGTCTCTTCGATTTGTTCTCCCGGAACGTGACGTTCAATCAAAAAGCCGCCTGACGCATTTGATACGTCAACCACAAATTCATCCCCAAGGTAAGGTGGCATCTGTTGCTCTGGAATTGCTTTAAATAAGCGAATCATTTCCGAATCACTCCTCTCATCTCTATTGTCCATCATATCAAAGTCGCTCACCACCTGTACAAAACAAAAGAATGATTGTAAGCGTTTACTTAATCAGCTATGATGAATGCATATGTACAATACTTCCAATTAAGGAGGACTTTCATGATGCTTCGCTCACTCTCTTCAAGTTATGATGTCGTGATGCGCACAGCGCGAGATACAGTCGATCCAGCAACACGTGCTCAACTGAGGCAGGCCGTCGTCGCCTATGGCATAACGGCTAAAGATGAATCACCTTTACAGGCTTTAATCGAACAGGAGCTCCACTTATGTTGTATTCAAGTACAGCATGCCGGACTCGACGTTCAATCCAACCTCGTCAAGTTACTCGTCTTGTCCGCTTTCAGTAGTGATGCGGGATTTAGCACCGCAGAACTGAACAGTATGACACCAAATGCAATCAAAAGACAATTGTCTTCATACGATGCCATCTTCGCGCGTCTCATCCAAAAACTTTTTCTCCATCAGACCCAAGTCGATATCATTTGCCAACGGCTACAACGTGTTCTGCGTGGTGCAGCAGCACAAAAGTGTTCGATTCGGGCACGTCGACTACAAGAGTCAACCCGCGTCACCTACTCTCATTAAAAAAAGTCCTGACTCGAGTGAGTCAGGACTTTTTTTCAACGACCTGGCATTCCAGCTCCTTGAAAGGTGTATATTATGAAAATGCGGCATTCCGCTTCGTCATATTCTATAATCATCATCACAGATATTGGAGGTTCTGTCAATTGATTTTCAAAAAAAGTGGGTTGATCTCGTTAGAAATCAACCCGAATGGAAGAGTGAATAATTACCATGGCAATGCTTGATTTCATCATACAATGCAATGGAAGCGTTTACAAGCCTTTATCTAAAATTTTCTCAAGAAAATATTGTTCTGTTAATGGCAAATGTACGACTTCAATCCCGCTTTGGCGCATCAAGTTTAATCCATCGCCGTATTCATAACCCGTCGTATAGACGACGCGATCAATTTTTGAAGCGATTAAAGCTAAACTACATGCGTGACACGGACTATGCGTGACATAAGCCGTCGCATGACGCGCACTCGTCGAATCCGCAGCAAGTTTTCCTAACGCATTAATCTCCGCATGAATTTCATGTTGCTTTGACCATTCATGATGTTCTTGTTGGTTATTACAACGATAAAAAACTTCGCCATTATGTATAGTAGTATCAGATTCCAACACATTTTCATTGATTGATTTATAGAAAACCCCGTGTTGCTTTAAAAAAATTTCGTTGCAGTTCACATGCTGACTCGGTGTTCCATTGATTCCAATCGAAATTGGCTTTTCATCCTTGACGATGACGCATGCGACAGACTTCGAGGCACATTTCGAATGACGTTCTGCCATCATCTGCGCAAACAGTAACCAGGTCGTATCCCATTTCTCTTGTTTCGGATCCATAACGTTCACTCCTTAAACAATACGAAGGAACACGTAAACGTGTCCCTTAGTATCGTTGATTTGGTAATTCGCGACTTTTCGAAGCGACTTCAATGACTTTTTGTTTTAATTCATTTTCCATCCGCTCTAACTCATGCTCTGCATCGCGACGTTTCTGCTTCCCATCTTGTTGAATCCGCAGTGTCTCATCAAGCGTCTCGATTAAATTTTGATGCGCAACTTTTAACGATTCGACCGATACGATTCCTTTTTCATTCTCTTCTGCGATTTCAATCGATGAATCTTTTAAGAGACGTGAATTTTGTTCGAGCAATTGATTCGTCGTACTTGTAACATCCTTTTGCATCTGCAAAGCACTCTTTTGCCTAGACAGACTGAGTGAGAGGACGACTTGGTTTTTCCAAAGTGGAATCGTATTGACGACTGCAGATTCAATTTTTTCAGCAAGAATCTGGTTATTCTGCTGAATGACACGGATTTGCGGTGCCATTTGAAGACTGATCGTACGTGATAACTTTAAGTCGTGAATTTTTTTCTCGAACCGGTCCGTCAATTGAATCAAATCATTTAATTCTTGTAGTTTCGTCTGGTCACGTGAAACCTCGACTTCTGTCCGAAGCGGTTCGATCTCATTTTCTCTGACGTGTGCAATCTTCGTCTCACCCGCTGCGATGTAAAGATTTAGTTCCTCGAAGTAACGTCGATTTTTTTGATACATTTGATCAAGTAACGTAATGTCTTTCATTAAGCCGAACTTCGAACGATCTAAATTATGAACGACCTCTTCTAAATAAGCACTCATCTTTTCATATTGTAAGAAGTAGGTCTCCGCTTTTTTCTTCGCCCGTCCGATGACGGGAACGTTTGACCAAAAGCTTTTCTTTTCTTGTAACGAATCCGGGTCCATTTGACGGACACGTTGCATTAAATCCGACAACAGTTTTCCGGCGTCGCCACCATCTTTCATTTTGACTTCGCTTAACACTTGATCTGAAAATTGCGAGAGTTCCCGTTGAACCGGTGCTCCAAATTGCATGACGGCATCGGATTTATTCAAATCAATCACTTGAAGTAAACGTTCGATTTTTTGACGCTGTTCAGCTGGAACGTCACTTGGAATCATTTCTTCAACCGGACGAACTGGCGTCCGGTGTTTTGGTGTTTCCGCAAGATTCAGGTCAACTGATGGATCAGAAATCGTTGGTTGTGCCTGTTCCTCTGTTTTGGATTCGTCCGGCCACTCTTGCCATGAATTGTTATCAGAATGGGTCATGTTTATAACTCTCCTCCTGTTTTCTTTGTTCCGATTCTTGTGCCAAAACTTTTTCAATCGTTAAAAGTTCACGCTCTAAGTCGACCGTATCTCCTTCTAACAACAAGGATTGGTGTTGTTTTAATTTTTGAGCAATCATCTTCAAGTTCGCTTGCAGTTGTTCGCGTGTATCAAATTGCACTTGAGCCCCACGTCGTTCTAAATCTGCGAATTTTTCTGAAATCGATAATAAGGAATCGAGATAAAACGTGAAGAAGTCGCGTACTTTTTTTACTTCACGTGGTGCATTAAATAATTCTTCAAATAAAACATGTGCTTCGCGCGAGACGATTCGCATATCTGAACGTACTTCGCTGTCTCGGATCGATGGGATAATGCCATCGAATGCCTGTAACTTTACGAAACCTTCTTCGACGGTCCGTTGCAAGACTTGCAACTCCAAATCATCCGTTTCATCAAATCTGCGCGTCGCTTGTTCAGGCTTTAAGATGACGCTTCCGACAAATTGATCATCATCATCGAGTAACAATTTCTTTTTGACATTTTGTCGTTTTATCTCTGTTGATTTTCGTTCTGTCCGGTACCGCTTCCCGGGTTTCGCCCGGTAACCGCTCCAAATGAACCATAAACCGAGTGCTACGAAGATTCCGGAAAAGTTTAACGTATCTGCTATCTGAAGAAATACGAACATCAAACCAATCGATCCGAAAATCCACCATGTAGAAGATTTCATGTCATCCCCTCTTTCTATTGACTCCATCTATTTGTGTCATGAATGAATCTACTGTTTCTTATATCTTACCATTACGGATGTCTTAACAAAAAGTTTCCCGTTTTCGATAAATGTTAGTCCTCTCTACTCTTTATTTCACCATAATCTTTCACCGGCCGCATCCGTCTCTAGATGTACGATGCTGAATGGATTGCATCTACTTTTTACTTTTTACTTTTCTTGAGTAACATATACGCATAAGATTTTTCGATTATTCAAAAATCACTTTCATCAAAAAAACTAGCTTCCGTTAATCAAAACGAAAGCTAGTGCTCGTAATCATATTCTGATTCAATCAAACATTTAAGAGAATACGAGTGGCCAAATCAGAATGATTAAAATGGCGAGCGGACTCAAGTAGCATACACTAAAGCGCCAAAATGGAATCATTCGTTTTAACAGGGGACCTGTCGCTAGCTCACGTTCGACAATCGCCCGATCAAGTTTAAATCCAGCAAATATTGAAATCAAGAGTGCACCGATTGGCATCAAAATATTCGATACGAGGAAATCCATCCAATCAAAAATTGTCTTATCGAACCACATGATGTCGCTCGCGACTCCAAAGGAGAGTGCTGATGGAACACCTACTATTGCGACAAGGATTGTCGTAATAATCGTATTACGTTTCTTATTTTGGACGGTCGCATCTTCTTTTCGATCAGTAATCGATGAAACCACAACTTCTAGCATCGCGATTGAAGAAGTGATCGACGCGAAAGCAAAGAGTAAGAAAAACAACGTTAAGAAGACTGTTCCAAATTGGACTTGGCTGAATACTGTTGGTAACACGATGAATAAGAGTGAAGGACCTTCAGCAGGATCAAGACCTGAAGCGAAGACCGCTGGGAAGATCGCGAATCCGGCTAGTAGTGATACGACGATGTTTAAAGAGACGATCCATCCTGCTGACCGATTGATTTGACCACGCTCTTTCATATACGAGGCATACGTCAACATTGCGGAGACGCCGAGCGATAATGAAAAGAAGGCTTGTCCGAGCGCACTCAGGACCGATGTCCGGTTCAGTGCTGAGAAATCCGGTTCGATGAAGAAACGAACCCCTTCACTTGCACCTTCAAGGGTCAATGACCGACTCACTAATATAATGAAACAAAGGAATAATAATGGCATCAAGATTTTACTCATTTTTTCAATTCCCGACTGAACACCTCGCAAGACGATTAATCCCGTAATGATGAGGAATACGACTTGGCCTAAAATCGCATAGAGTGGAGAGGCGGATATCGTTCCGAAGAGTTCTCCTAACTGATCCCCACTCATGGAAGTCAAATTTCCGGAAAAACCAAGAACCGTATAAATTAATACCCATCCCCCGATGACGCTGTAAAAGGATAAGAGTAAGAAACAGGTGATGACACCTAACACGCCAATAAAGGTGAATTTCTTATGACCCAACTCTTCGAAAGCGCGCAACGCCGTTTTTCCACTCGTTCGACCGATTAAAAATTCTGCAATCAATACCGGGAGACCGAGGAGCAAGGTGAACACTAAAAATAGTAGTAAAAAAGCGCCTCCACCATTCGTTCCTGTCGTATATGGAAACTTCCATATCGCACCGAGTCCAATCGCTGATCCTGCTGCTGCTAAGATAAACCCAACTTTTGAAGCCCATGCATTGCTTTTCATGGTACTCCACCTCCTTTTCAAAAATACTTCCTTATTGTACAAAAGTTAAATCAAGAAGTCATCCTTTATCAAACATTTTCTTTAAAGCGTCAAAGCATAACCGCATATTCGCATGTTTGTATTAAAACAAAAAGCTTATACACTAAAAAAGGAGAGACATGGATTCTTCTTCGAATCTTTTTTGTCTCTCCTGATACAATCTTGTTAAGTTCGATTTAGTTTACGATTTTGTCCAGCGTACATTTTTAAGAATTCCGGTAAGACCTTCACCTCGACAGGCGAGTTCAGCGCCTTCTCACCATCCGTATCGATGACTTTCGGAGAATCCGTTTTTAAGGTAAAACCACTCGTTAAGATGTGCGTGAAAGATGGGTCGTTTGCTAGTCCGATTTTTTGAAGGATCACGTCACGGATTGTCGCTAAGTTGACTTCATCGACAATCACTAAATCCAGTTTTCCATCATTGTATGCACCGTTCGATAGATTCGTTTCAATTCCCCCAAGCGACTCGCCGTTCGCTGCTAAAATCAAAACGGCTTCTCCTGTCATTTTTTGCCCTTCATTTAATTCAAGTTCGTAGGCAAACGGTTTTGCATCCAAGCTTGAGCGGATGGTTGACAGATAATACCCCATTTTCCCAAGTCGGACTTTTTCTTCTGTATCAATGCCAATTGATGCTTCAGCAATTAATCCGAGACCCAAAAAATTAAGGAAGTACGTATCGTTGACTTGTCCAAGATCGACTTCGACGATTTGTTGGGTCGCAATCATCTCTGCAGCAAGACGCGGCACCATCGGTAAACCGAGTGTCCGTGCAAAATCGTTACACGTTCCCCCTGGCACGATGCCAAGAATCGGACGCGTCTCCAGTTTGGCTAATCCATTAATGACTTCAAATACGGTTCCATCACCACCGAGGACGACAAGGGCATCGAAGTCTCCCGCTTCTTCTGCAAACTCCTGTGCATCTCCTGCCCGACTCGTTTGCTTAATGACGATTTCATTGAATTGTTCCGCAAGTGGACTAATAACATCTTCTAGAAGACCACTCCGGTTCGTCCCGGCGGAAGGGTTACTAATCATCAATAGTTTCATTGAATGATTCCTTCTTTCTTCAAATAATTATTTGCCACTTCGTTGGCAGTTTTACCACCATAGGCGACTTCTTCATTCATTTTAGACATTTCTTCATCCGTGATTTTTCCATCTAATTTCTTTAATGCTTGCCCGACTTCCGGGTACTCATCAAGCGTCTCTTGGCGCAACAGAGGTGCCCCTTCATACGGAGGGAACAGTTGTTGATCGTCTTTCAAGACGACCATGTCATATTTCGCGATTTCCGGATCGGTCGAATAGGCATCGATGACTTCGATGTCTCCTGATTCGATTGCCTTGTATCGTAATTTCGGTTCCATCGTCACGACTTCTTTAAAATTGACACCATATTTTTCTTGAATCCCTTTGTAACCATCTTGACGATCTTTAAACTCTAACGTGAAGCCTGCCGTTAATTGACTCGCAACCCGCTTGATGTCGGAAATCGTTTTTAAGTCATACCGTTCCGCGATTTTTTTCGGAACTGCGATGGCGTAGGTGTTATTGTAGTCCATCGGCGGTAAAAGCGCGAGGTCCTGTTTGACCAATCCATCTCGTGCTTGCTCGTAAACCGCTTGTGCATCATTTGAGACCGGTTTTTCATTCGTTAAGCTAGCAAGGACCGTCCCTGTGAATTCCGGGTACAGATCGATATCACCCGATTGCAAGGCTTTATAGACGAACGTCGTCTTTCCGAAGTTCGGTTTGACTTGGACGTTTAAGTCCGTTTCATCCTCGATGACGATTTTATACATGTTCATTAAGATTTCTGGTTCGACCCCTAATTTCCCGGCGACGACCAAGTCAGGTTGTTCCGTCCGTCCGAGTGCGAACGGCGTGATAATCAGTGTCGCAATCAAGACCAGGGCGACGACCATCCGGCTCGTTTGCCGTTTTTTTGTGGCGACTTCCGTCTGACGTAATAAAAAATCGAACAATAACGCGAGTAAGGCTGCCGGGATAGCTCCTAATAATAAGAGATTGTTATCATTTCGGTCGATTCCGAGCAAGATGATCGATCCGAGTCCCCCTGCCCCAATCAAAGCAGCAATCGTCGCCGTCCCGATGATAAGAACCATCGCTGTCCGAACACCAGCCATCATGACCGGTAAAGCGAGCGGTAACTCAACCTTCAACAAACTTTGCGTCGGTGTCATTCCGCAGGCACGGGCCGCTTCTTTAATTGAAGGGTCGACTTCTGCTAATCCCGTAAACGTGTTACGGACGATTGGTAAAAGAGCATATAGAACAAGTGCAATGACAGACGGGAGTGTGCCGATTCCAACAAGCGGAATCATCAGTCCGAGTAGTGCGAGCGAAGGAATCGTTTGGATGACGGATGTCACACCAATCGACCATTCACTAATTTTTTTATTTCGTGATAAGTAAACGCCTAAAGGAATGGCAATCAAACATGCGATTAATAACGAAATGACCGAAAGTTGAATATGTTCGATTAATGCCTGCAGTAATTCTTCTTTTCGATTTTGAAACGTTTCGACTAAACCGTTCATCATATCGTCCCCCTGACTTGTCCCATGAACTCTTTGATGAAGGGATCGTCACTCGCTAAGACTTCCTCTTTTGTTCCGATAAATACGATTTCGCCCTCATTCATCAAGCAGATGCGACTGCCGAGCTTCAACGCTTCATTCATGTCATGGGTGACGAACAAAATCGTTTTACCGAGTTCACCGTTCAATCGAATCAAGTCATTTTGAAGTTGGTCTCGAGAAATCGGATCAAGGGCTGAAAATGGTTCATCCATCAGAATGACATCTTGCTCTGCAGCGAGCGCACGCATGACGCCGACGCGTTGTTGTTGTCCACCCGATAGTTCACTTGGATATTTCTTTTTTAAATTTTCATTAAGACCCGTCAACTCGAATAATGTGTCGACGCGCTTCGCAACTTTTTTCTTGTCCCACTTTAACAACTGCGGAACGACAGCGACATTTTCTTCAATCGTCATATGGGGAAAAAGTGCAATTTGTTGCAGAACATAGCCGATTTTCCGGCGAAGTTCATGTTCATCAATCGACATGATCGGCTCTCCATTAATCCATATCTGACCTGCTGTATGATTAATCAATCGGTTGACCATCTTCATCGTCGTCGTCTTTCCACAACCAGATGGACCAATCAAACAAAAGATTTCGCCTTCTTCCACTGTAAAATTCAAATTTTGGACCGCTTTTGTTCCGTCGGCATAAGTTTTTCCGACTTCTTTAAATTCAATCACAGATGATCCCTCCGTTTCCTATTTGTTTTATTATCTTTGTAAAATTTCCCTTAATCAGTGTTTCCAAAACCTGATTTTTTAGCAATTTCATTAAAAAAGAGCCATCTCGACCGAAACGTTCGGTCGAGATGACTCTTTTAGTCTGATTCGTAAATCGTAACTTGGACCGAACGTCGGCCCCAGTTGATTGCTTCTTGTTCCGTTTCCATCATTAAATCCATGATTTTCCCATGGATGACGCCTCCCGTATCGAGAGCAATCGCATCTCCAAATCCTTCAACATGCACTTTCGTACCGAGGGGGATGACGTTTGGATCAACCGCAACAATCCGTCGGCCTTCAAAATGAATCGTATGTGTAACATCATAGCCTGAAGCCGTTAAAACTTTTCCATCATATGAACCATTCAGCGCTGCATCATTCGTATAAGCCGTCGTCTCAAATGTCTCTTGGCGCCCACCAGTTTCATTTTTGGCAGCTACTTTTTTTGGTTCGACAGTCGATGCCGCTTCTTTTTGATTTTCCTGTTGTTTACGTTTCGCTTCGTCTTCTGCTTGTTGTTTTTTCTGTGCTTCTGCCTTTTCTAATGTTTCCTTTTTTTGCTTTGCTTCCTGCTCGGCTTTCGCCTGGCGTTCACGTTCTTGTTGCGCTGCCTGTTCTGCAGCACGTTGTTTCGCCTGTTCTTCAGCTCGTTTTGCTGCTTGCTTCTCTTTTTCCAATCGAATAGCCTCTCGTTTCATCTGGAGCGGATTTTGGACGATTTTCTTTTCCGTCCCGATTCCAATTTGTGCGGCTTCCGTATGCATATGTGGTAAAAGAATAAGTCCTGTAAAAGTAAAAATGATTGTAAGTACGATCTGTTTTAGTTTCATCTTTCAAAACAACCTTTCCGGCCTTTAACGGCTCGAACACCTTACCATGATGAATTTGCGGATGAAAACCCTAAAAGGTCATTTGAAATATATCTGTCAAAAAGTAACGAAATGGTTACACGCTTTCAAAATATGCTCTTATCGTTGATATCAAGCCATTTCTATGATTGTTACCGTTCTGTCATCTTTTTATTCTTGTAACGTCTTTGTAATGATTACGATTGTTCATGAAATTCTGTTAATTTATTCTTAAAATTGAGGTCATCCAATCGATTCAGCGATCAAATGACTGATTTGTTTATAACTTTTCACCCACGCTTTGAATATTTATTCAAAATCAAACGATTCATCTCCCACTTCTAAACGTTCAGGGTGAACTCCTCGTGTAAATGGGAGATGAATCGTCTTCGGGCAAGATTAACGTTCAACCGTCGGGACGACGGGGTTAGCCTGATCAATTTTCGACCGATAGATTGAATAGCTCAGGAAGCCTCCACCTCTAAGCGAAGCGGAGGTGGAGGTGGTTCAATCAAACAAAAAACCCGACAATATGTTGTCGGGTCCCGTGTTATTTTGTTTTACGTTCTAACAATTCAATCTCTGATTTGAGGAGAACTTGTTTTTCAAATTCGAATCCAAGTGATTCAAAGTTTTTTGTATGCGAGAGATCACCGACAACCGTATTTGTTAATACAGCCGTAACTTCCGCGACCCATCCTTCTTTCGTTTTGACCATATCACCCACGATATAATCAAATAACTCTTCTGTTTCTTCCATCTCAATCATCTCCTGACACGTTCAGATAGTACTAATCATATAAAAGAACTCACAAAAAAGCTAGTATCGTGAAATCATACTCAACACTTGGCGAAGAATCTTTGCCGTCAATCCCCAAATCAAGTAGTCCTCATGTTCATAAAAATGTTCGACGACTTTGTACGTCCGATCAAGATAAGCTTCCCGATTCGCCATCCGACTTGTCGGAACCGCTTTTCCCGGGCGAATTCGCCATTCCATCTCTCCTTCAATCGGACGCGCTTTCAACAGTGCGTTTAACGGGACATAAAAAATATGATCGACTTCATCCGGAGAGGGATCGATTTGATTCGCTTGTATGATTCCGACGTATGGATAGATGATGGAGCGGTTCGGTGTCACGAGCGGTTCTAACGTCCCGATGACTTCAATTTCTTCCACTGTCACATTGAGTTCTTCTCGCGTTTCCCGGATTGCCGCTTCTTTCGGTTGTTCTCCGGCATCGATTCGTCCACCCGGAAAAGAAATCTCTCCGGGTTGCGAACGTAACGTTTTTGCCCGCACTTGAAAGAGGAGGCAGATTTCCCCATCGCGTTCGACTAACGGGACAAGAACTGCTGCTGCTTGCCGCGGAAGGCTGTCCCTTGTCGATTTGAATACATCTTTGATTTGATCGAATACGGGATTATTCATCGTCCTTCCTGCGAAACTCTCTGATACGCTTCCTCTAAGTGACGCATCCGAACAATCAAATCGGCGTTCTTCGCGATTCGGTCTGCAAGAATCGAGCCCGAAACTACTTTATAATACGCATTCAATGCTTGTGTCTTTGTCATATATGCCTCATTTTGTCGAATATACTCTTTGAAATTCGCTACTAAACGGTCTGCTGTAAATAACTGTTCGTTCAACCGACTCATCCTCTCTTGCGGTTAGCCGCTAGGTGTATAGTTTAATGGTAGCTACTTTTGGCTAAGAAGTAAAATAAGGGGGGCTTATTCGTGAAGAAAAACATAGATGTATTGATTATCGGGGCCGGACCGACCGGATTGACACTTGCACTCGCGCTCTCACGGTATGGCTTAACATTCCGGATCATCGAGCGAGCGAGCGGACCATCTGTCGTCTCAAAGGCAATCGGTATTCAAGCACGCTCACTTGAATTGTTTGCCCGTCTCGGTGTTGCCGAGGAACTGATGGCAGAAGCGATTAAGATTAATCAAGGAAATCTCTATGTGAATGGAGCTTGGCAAGCAAAACTTGATTTTACGGATTTGAATACACCATTCCCATTTGTAACACTCTTACCTCAAAGTGAAACGGAACGAATTCTTGAACAACGCCTACTTGATTACGGACATCGTGTCGAACGGGATACCGAGTTGACCGGCTTCGCTCAATTTCCAACATTCGTCACGGCATCGATTCGAAAAAACAATGTCGTCGAGACAGTCGATGCCTCGTTCGTAGTCGGCGCAGACGGTGCGAACAGCTTCGTCCGGCGTGAACTAGGACTTCCCTTCAGTGGCAAGTCGTTTAAGGAATCTTGGGCGCTTGCTGATATTGAAGTCGACTGGCCGCTTTCGTCAGAAGAAGTCCATATTTTCTTTTCCGATCATGGAGTAATCGAGTCGTTCCCATTACAATCAAACTTATTTCGAATTACGGGCAATTTAACGGACGGTGTCGTGCCGACGGATCATGCGGCGATTGAAGACTTTCTTAAAAATCGGGCGAAAGTACCCTTTAAACTTAAAAAAGTCCATTGGTATTCCATGTTCCGTGTCCACAATCGAATCATCGAAAAGTTTGGTCACCACCGGATTTACTTAATCGGTGATGCAGCGCATATCAACTCGCCTGTCGGCGGACAAGGGATGAATACGGGAATCGCAGACGCGATGAATCTAGCCTGGAAGCTTTGGTGTGTACATGAGTTTAAAGCAAGTTTCCCGTTGCTCGACTCTTATAGTACGGAACGGCGGGAAGCGGCACGTGGAATTTTACGTTCGACGAACCTTGCGACTGAATTGTTGCAAATCAATGTGCCATTTTTACTACCTCTGCAAGAAAAAGTCATTCGGAACAGTTTAAAAATCACACCGCTTCATCATTACGTGACGAACCGGATTGCTCAATTGAATAGTAACTATCATCCATCCGATACGTTTGTCACGCAAGGGAGATTTGGCTTACTTGCACCGAAACCGGGTGAACCGATGCCGTACAGCGAAGTTGTAAATCCGCGGACGAAAAAAAATGAGTTACTGCTACGTCGCGCTGATCGAAATTTCTTATTGCTGCTCTTTTTACCGCGTCAGTCCGATGAATCAGAACTGACCCCTTATAAAGAACTCGCCTACTCCTATCCGGACCTGTTTGAGACCGTCTCGATTCATCAAGAGCTAAAAGAAGACGGGGTCGTCGACCAGGGGGGAGAACTCGCACGGAAGTTCGGGATTAAGCAATGTGGTCTGTATTTGATTCGTCCAGACGGCTACATCGCTTATCGTCAGCAAGGCTTGAAGATTAAACCTTTCTCTCGCTACCTTGAACGTTTACTTTATGCCCGGTAAGCACGTATGATAGGTATGAGGTGATAAGATCCATGGAGTTTATGAATATACGATACTTTTTGATCATCGTTCTAGTTGTTCTGTTCATCATCATCGTCGCCCGTCGCACAAAAGAGTCTTTGCGTTGGGTCCTCGTCGGTGAAGAATTTGGAGAAAAAGGCGAACAGCTTCATCGAGATTACGAGCTACTAGCGGATGCCGGTTTTGAAGTTCGGCTCGAACGAGGTGTTAAAACCTCTATCTTTTTCCGAAGGTTCAGTAAAGATTTAGCCGATCGTGTTGCAATTTATGCACTTAAAGAAGATATCGACCGTGTCGAACGTTTTCTCACTCAACCTAAAAAAAGACGTTAAAAAATAAGCAGCCTCTCCGTAAGTTGAGAGGTTGCTTATTTTTGATGGTTTGCCAGTATAAAAGCAACCTGTTTACGATCTTTCTCCGTGACAGGAGTTCCTTGTCGTCTTGCGATCCATGGCTTGATGGCGGCAAAGGACTGGCCAATCGGAAACTTAACCCGCGTCATACGCAACTTTGGCGCTTGTTTGAATACTATCATCGTGTGAACAGGAATCGACACGCCTTCCGCCTTTAAAAGTGATCTGACATGTTTCGTGAGGCGTTGTGCCTCTATTACTGGGTGCCGTTGTTCAACCCGTTGAACACGTTGCTCGTCTTCGACGTGATAGGTTTGATCACTTAGCAATACAGCAGCCTCTTGATTGACAAGGACTAAAAACAATCCTTTTGGCCCGATTAAGGCAAATTCAATCTTCATGCGGCGGTCGAGCTCGACGTTTTCAAATAACATCCAATCGTACCGACAAATATGTCGCACTTGATCACAGACGAGTTCTAAGTCGTTCACCTTACTTGGAACTGAACGTTTAAAGGAAAAGAAACGCCGCTCTTCTAGAGGTGTCATTTTTTTTGCCATCACCTGTAACATATTGTCTCCCCTTACGTCTATGTATTATTAGTTAGTTTACCATCCTTTTGCACAAGCGGTGTGCGCTTTCAAAATCAGGGGAATTTCGTAACAAAAAAAGACATCCACTTCTTTTTAAGTAGATGTCTTGACGTTTATTGATTTTCTTGGTGAGGACGTCCAAAAACAGCTTTTTCAAGATTTGAAATCCGGCGTAGCATGTCATAATTCGATGGATTAGACACTGGGGCTTCCGCCTCAACGATTCGCTCTTCGGGTTTCGGCGCCGTCGCTTTTGCTGCTTCTAGTTCTTTCTTCAAACGCTCGATTTCGCGCTCGAATCCTTCGTAATCTTTGATGACTTGATCCAAATATCCATCCACTTCTTCAATCACGTAACCGCGTAGGCCCGTCTTAAATTCTTTTTTGTAAATATCATCTGCTGTCAATAAGGGTTTATACATCGTCTTCACTCCCACTGATCATTATAGTTCAGTTCCTGTTCCATCATCGATAAATCATCTTGTGTGATTAAGAACAGTTGATAATCGGTCCGTTCCATCTCTATTCTAGCACGCTCGACAAGATACTTCGCTGAGCCACCGTGTTCTTCATCAAAAACGGATAACAGACCTTGGCTTTTTTCAATCATGAATTCCGTTTTGTTACGAAGCTGACTCGGATTCTCATAAGGCTTTTGGCTGATTGCATCGACGAAGTCCGCCTGGTTCAGTACCGCTAAATACTGAGCTTGTACAGGTTCCTTCCATTTAGCCTCTTGCTCTAAAAAGGGCAATAAAATCCCGAGACGAATGTCCGGATAGTCTGCTTTTAGTTCTAAGATGACTTCACAGGCCCACAGTTCACAGCCTGGAGTCGCGCTTGTTACGAACCATGTCGTCCCCATGTCTTCAATGAGTCGAATCAAGCGTTCGCGGTACGCCGCTTTGATAACCGGAATACCAGGATGTTTTTGATCAAAAATTCCTAGTTCAGTTGGCTTATAACCCGTGATGGCAACGACTTTCATTCTTGACACTTCCTTTGTAACCGATTGCTCCGATGTGTAAGTTCAGCGGTCAAACGTTCCCGCCGTGTTGTTAGTAACACCTGTCCTTCTAACAGTTGTTTTGCTTGCTCAGTATAATCATAAGCAAGCTGTGGCTCTTTTGCAATGTGCTCCGCCCATTTCGCCAACTCGATGTATCCGCGGAATGTCTCACTCTTTTCAAAGCAGTTGACTGCTTCCTGATGCCGTTTCATTTTTTTGTGCAGAAGTCCTTGCCGTAACCAACCTTCTGCCGATAGATCGTTTGCCTGATGAAAATGCTCGACCGATTGCTCATTGATGCCTAAATCGGCTAACCAGACGGCAATGTTTTCCCCAATTCGAGGTGATACCTCTTTTCGATGGGTCACGAGATGATTGCATTCATCGTACAGACTGACAAGTGTCAGACAGTCATGCAGGTGATGTTCAAGGACGCCATCCATGATGGACGGATTTTGATGTTCGACGTATTGAAAGTAATGCATCGGGGCTAAAAATCCTGGCAAATCACCCGCTCGTTCAAATCCGATTTGCTCTTCCATCGCTGTCAGACGGTACGAATCGGATAACCCTTTAAAAATCCGCCGACAGACATGGAGTAAATCCAGGTGACCGACTTTCGGCAGACGCGGTACACGTTCACGGACGAAGACATGTCGCGTCTTGATTTGCGGCCAATCAAAGCTTTTTCCGTTATAGGTGACGAATCGGACGTCTTCTCCGATATCAGTCAAAAAGTGATGATAAAAAGCTGCTTCATAGTGCGGATGCGGCAGGAAGTATTGCCGCATCAATAGCTCGCCTTGTTCAAAACGGGCGAACCCCATCAAAAAAATCGTTGTCCCCGTTCCACGTAAACCGGTCGTTTCCGTATCGAAAAAGATGATCTGTTCGAGCGGGACATCGAGCGCGAGTGGTGGATGCGGTAGTTGGAGTGATTCGTACCCGGCACCAAACGTCCGGTGTCCATGGCTTTCTGTCAGTGGATAGCGCTGATCGATTCGAACGATCCACTCATCTTCGAACGTTAAAATTTCCGCCCCCTTCTCCACCCAGGCGGCTTGTTCATTCGCAATCTTCGGATCGACGACGTGCGTCGAAGTCTTTTCTATCGTTTGCCGTTGTCCACTCTCCTGATTCGTCGGTTTTAACATTCGTCTTAATTTATTTTTCATGTTAACTCCCTTTCCATCTCAGTCAACATCTGAATCGTCCGCTCCTTTTCGTCTGCGAGACCGACCATGCCGATACAGGCCGGGCAACCGTCAAGGCAGGGACATGTCTCAATCGAGTCGCGTGCTGCCCGTAACATGATGCTCCGTTGTTTATAGATTGAAGAAGCTAAGCCGACCCCTCCAGGATACCGGTCATACAAATAGATGGTCGGTTTCTGCGTGTGTGTCGCCTTGACTTGCGGCACGACGAAAACATCACTCGCGTCACACATTAAATAAAGAGGTGCCACACGCCGTAGGCTGTTCGCGACCCCTTCCAGTACTTGTTCGAGCTCCGTACTGGAAGCAGATGTAGCAGGCAACGTAAACCAGACGCCTGTCGTATGGATTTCCCGTTCAGGTAAATGAATCGGACCAGACCCGATGTTTTCGTGGGTACCGAACTTAATTTTTTTGAACATCGTCGCCATCCCACGAACACTGACATCACCACGGGCCACACTAAACAGATCATTCGAATAGCTTTCATCTTCTTCAAGGACAGACAAATCGACTGAAAAATTAGCATCGGTATAATAATCGACATCAACGGCACGGACGAACGCTTTTTTCTCCTCAAAATCGAGTGTCTCGACTTGATATTGATCCGCCCCATGCAAGTAAATCGCTTCATCGTGAAGTAACGTCATTGCACTAAATGTATCCATCTCACCGATGACCCGATTCGGGACTTCCGTCTGATCGACGATGACGACGTTTTCTTGATCACTTGAGCGTAACGAGATCTCATGTGCCGGAAACGCATCATTCATCCAATAGAAACGCTCTCCCCGCTGATGCAGGACACGTTCTTCAACTAAATACTCGAGAATATCTTCCGTCTCGAGTGTGCCGAATCTTTCACTTTGCCGAAACGGAAGTTCGAATGCGGCACATTTTATATGGTCGACGGCGATGATTAAATTATCGGGATCGAGTCGTGCCGCCTCTGGTGATTGATTTAAAAATAACTCCGGTCGTTCTGCCACGTATTGATCGAGCATCCCGGACGAGGCGACGAGGATGATTAAAGCATCATCTTGCCGTCTTCCGGCACGCCCGGCCTGTTGCCAAAGCGAAGCAATCGTTCCCGGATAACCATTCATGATACAGACTTGCAATTGACCGATATCGACGCCCAGTTCTAACGCATTCGTCGAGACGATGCCGGTGATTTCACCTTTTCTTAGACGCCGTTCGATATCACGTCGCTCCGTCGGTAAATAACCACCACGGTATCCTTCAATCGATTTCGGACCGAGTTCATGGCGAACCAAACTGCGTAGATACGTCAGCAACACCTCGACGCGGACACGTGAACGGGCAAAGACGATCGTCTGAAACTTCTTTTTGATGAATCGGGATGCCAGTTGTTTGGTTTCGAGTGTCGCCGAACGTCGAATTCCGAGTTGGGCATTGACGATTGGTGGTTGATAGACGATGAAATGTTTTCGCCCGGTCGGAGCACCGTTGTCATCGATCAGACTGACCTGCTTCTCAATCAGCCGTTCCGCCAGTTCTTGTGGGTTGGCAATCGTCGCGCTCGTCATGATGAAGACAGGGTCACTCCCGTAATAGTGACAAATCCGGCGTAACCGTCGGATGACATTCGCGACGTGACTCCCGAAGACGCCACGGTACGTATGCAACTCATCGATGACGATATACTTCAGGTTTTCGAACAGTTCAATCCACTTCGTATGATGCGGCAAAATGCCCGAGTGAAGCATATCTGGATTTGTAATGACAATGTTCCCCGCTTTGCGGACTTTCGTCCGAATCGTCGGTGACGTATCTCCGTCATACGTAAAACAACGAATCGGTGCTTCGAGCTCATCAATCAACTCGAGCAGTTCACTGTTTTGATCTTGTGCGAGAGCTTTCGTCGGATAGAGATACAGTGCCCGGTCGTTCGGATGCTCCAGTAGATGCGAGAGAATCGGTAAATTAAAGCAATATGTTTTCCCGGAAGCCGTCGGCGTGACGATGACCGTCGATTTCCCTGCCATGACTTGATCAAATGCTAATGCTTGATGCCGGTATAAGGCATCGATGCCACGTGCTTTGATGGCTTGTTGTAATCGTTTTGGCATCTGTTCCGGAAAAGGTGAGTACCGTCCTGCTGTAGCTTCCATCGTCTTCATATATGTGACGCGCTCCATAAAGGCGCGATCAGCTTTTAATTCCTCTAAATAGGTAACGAGTGATTGTCTCGGTTCCATCGACTCACTTCCTTCCTTCTTCACTCATTATACAAAAAAAAAGAGGTAAGACTGTAGCGACAGGTTCGCCACTTCAGTCTTGACCTTCAATTCATTCCTCTGTTTCTTATTCCGTGCTTTGGGAATCCTCTTTTTTGTCCGTCTTTTCTTTATCGGATTGTTTTTTCTTATCATTTTCTTTTGCTTTTTCATCCGTTGATTGTGTAGAGACTGACTCATCCGTTGCCGGTTCGTCCGTTGCCGGTTCATCCGTCGCTGGTTCATCCGTTGCCGGTTCGTCCGTTGCCGGTTCATCGGTCGTCGGTTCGTCCGTTGCCGGTTCATCGGTCGTCGGTTCGTCTGTCGTCGGTTCATCCGTTGCCGGTTCATCTGTTGCCGGTTCATCTGTTGCCGGTTCATCCGTCGTCGGTTCATCCGTCACTGGTTCCTCAGTCTCTGGTTCAGCGACTGTGACTGACGTCGCAACAGGACCTGACTCTTCTCCTGATGCTTTCGCGACGAGTGTGAACTCTGTTCGTCCTGGTTTTAGACCATTGATACCAATTCGATTCGTCGAACTCGTCCCAAGAACCGATGTATTGCCATCCGGATCTTTCATCGATACTTCAAATGTTACGCTATCGTATCCGTTCGTCCGCAACGCTGAATCGTTGTAATTCCAAGTCAGCTCACCTGACTGCGCTTCTTCATCGTAAGAAGCTTGCAATCCAGTCGGAGCTGGTACGGCCTTTTTTTCGACGACCGGCTCCTTCGTTCCTTTCACATACAGTTCGTCACCGATACTGAGGACCGAGCTTGGTTGTTCGAACGGCGCTGGTGTCCGGTCACGTGTTTTGGTCACAAAATCTTTCCATAGGTTTTGTGCCATTCTACTCTCGGTTTGCCCTTCGAGGCCGATCCCGTTATTATTTCCAGATGTCGTCGTTCCTGTCCAAACACTAATGGAGACATCAGAAGTATAACCAACGAACCAAACATCCTTATAGGCATTCGTCGTTCCGGTTTTTCCTGCTGCATCAAATGAAAGTCCAGCCGTCGGGAACGTACCGCCCGGCTTCAGAACATCACGAAGCATGTCCGTCAACATATAGGCTGTATAGTCTTCCATCGCTTTTTTCGATTTGATTGGTGATTTGATTTTTGATCCATCACTGTACTCAATTGACTTGATGATGTGTGGCTCCACATAATCGCCACCGTTTCCGAGTGTCGCATAAGCGCCCGCCATCTCAGTCGTGTTGAATCCGTGTTTCATCCCACCGATTGCGTACGCTGGAGAAATTGATTCATCTTTTTCTAATGCCAAACCAGATTTAGCAGCAAACGATTCGACCGCATCGCCACCAATCTCTTGGAACGTTTGGATTGCCGGCGTATTGGCTGAAATCTTCAACCAGTTTCGAATCGTGTTTGTTCCTTTGTAACCGTCGTAATAGTTTTGAATCGTCTTGCCGTTAATCTTCGTTTCTTGGTCCGTGATTTGTTTTGCTGTCGACCATTTTTCATTTTCAATCGCTGGACCATACGCGAAGAAGGGTTTCGCAGAAGAACCCGGTTGGTGCGGTTCATTCGCGTAGTTACGGCGTGCCGTGTCTTCCCCTGGATTTTTTCCATCGACGACGGCTAAGACTTCACCCGTTTTTGTGTTGACGGCAGAGGCCGCAGCTTCGGCATAATCTGGTAATTGTACGACTTTGTCTTCTTTAATGGCTTCATTCATATAATCATGCATCGGTTTATCAATCGATGTATAAATTTTGAGTCCTTGGCCATAGATGTCTTTTCCTTCAAGACCAAAGACATCTTCTAATTCTTTTGAGACCATATCAAAGATGACGCTATCGTACGAAGCATCTGTCGTCGATTTTGGAGCGGGATCAATCAATTTAGAAATCGGTTGATCGACTCCTTGGTCACGTTGTTTTTGCGTGATGACGCCTGTCGTCAACATCGCATCTAATACTTGTGTTTGACGCCCCTTCGTTAACTTCGGATCCCCTTTAATCGGGTCATATGCTGTCGGACGCTGTGGCAATCCGGCAAGCATCGCTGCTTCTGCATAATCTAATTTATCGACTGTCTTATTGAAATAGGCTTTTGAAGCCGTCTGAATTCCGAACGAATTCTGACCATAGTAGTTTTTATTCAAGTACATTTCTAAAATTTGATCTTTCGTGTAGTCTTGTTCTAGACGAATCGCTAACCACTGTTCTTGTACTTTCCGTGTGATTGTTTTTTCAGAACTTAAAAACGATTGTTTGATGACCTGTTGCGTGATTGTTGATGCCCCTTCCGAGCCGAATCCATCGGTGATGTTCGCGATGATCGCTCCACCGAGACGACGGAAGT
The DNA here is from genome assembly GCF_018618725.1 of Exiguobacterium sp. s80. Taxonomy (NCBI): domain Bacteria; kingdom Bacillati; phylum Bacillota; class Bacilli; order Caryophanales; genus Exiguobacterium; species Exiguobacterium sp. s80. The sequence continues at coordinate 1,003,908 of NZ_JACSMP010000001.1, forward strand.
CAATCCCTTTGTGTTGGTAAAAACGTCGATCTTCAATCGCGATGAAGGCGTCTTTGACGACTTCAGGAACTTCTTTAATCGAGACGTACTCGCGACTCGTTCCACCCTGTTTGATTTCCTCTTTGTTGCTCGCATAAATTTTCAGCGGGAGCGCATCCCGTAGTTTCGTCTCATCGAGTTCCGGAGCAGTGGCAATCGCATACGCAGCAAACCCACCTCCGACAAGCATCATGATGATGAATAAGCCGGTTGCAATCATTAATAGCTTTTTAAAAAGTGGACCTTTTCCAGATCCACCTGAACCACCGGACTTCTTTTTTTTCGGACGTTTCGTCCGATTCGATTTTTTAGTTGACGTCTTCGTTTCTTCACGACGTGCGACACGACTTCTTTCCATATGCTATCCTTCTCCTTCAATCCGTAAGTTTCTCAAGTGAAATATAATTCGTCCACTGCTTCGAGATAATCAATCGCAGGGAACGCACCTGTCTTGATTTTTATACCATGTTGCTCGATTTGGTCGAGCGGAATTGATTTACGACCCGTTTCCAATTGCTCCCACCAAGGGAACACGTGCTCGACTGAAAGCACATATTGCACATTATACATACTGAATCGAATGATGACAAAACAAATTCCTCCATGTGCTACGCATTGTCGCATGTGTTCGATTTGGTGGGGGTGGAAGTTCTTGAGTGGAAAAGAGGTTTTATGATTCGTTTCCTTCGCTTCAAAATCAATATATTTCCCCCGATAGACACCATTATAATCGGTCGTCGACGGTTGTTTGAAATAGGCTTCTTTCACGACAGCCGCAGAACGTTTCGGGTAATCGACTTGAACGATTTGAAGGGGGGTTGGCTTCTTGTGAATAATTGCCCGATTATGCGTCAAGTAAAACGTATTGCTTTCATTAATCAATTTTTCAAGCTTCATCCCCCGATTAGAAAATGTCGATGCATTCGCCCGTGGGTTTTTCATCGTCGTTCCATGAGGTTCGAGAGGCTTTTGAAATTTTTTACCGTTCGGATAATTCAAAACGATTCCCCTCCTATCGCGTTTATTGTACCATGATATGTGATTGTATCGTATCGGCCGAGAGGAGTAGTTAAAAACAAATGACAATTGAACCGTTACTTCAAGAAATCGAAAAAATTTATCAAGCAGGACGCGCCGGAACAGAATATGACTTCAACGAAGATGTCATTCCGTTCGTCGAACAAGCAGACGTGCTCATCGCTGACTGGCAACGCAACGCGCAGAACAGCCCTTATTTACGCCCGGCGATGGTCGAAAGTGCCGTCGATCAACTGAAACAACTATCAGTCCAGGCGTTCCAACCAAAAACAAGTTTAAAACGTTTCAATGAAACGATTAAGTCTGTTCGCTATATCGATCAACTGATGCAGTGATTTCTCTCACTTCAGGTTTTACTTTTTTTAGCAGGAAATCTTGGTATACTTGTCGTACACAGTATAGTGTGGGAGACAGTTACAACTGGTCCTGTAGAACCGCGCGAGGAGGAATCTGATTGGCAACACCTAAATCGAATTCGCGCCATGAATCAAAAATGATTCCTAGAGCGTCGAACAACACTGCGAAAAAATACGTCATGTTCGTCGATGAGACGGTGATTCGTCACACTCCTACTATATAATAGGAAGATACGTGATGCCTTTGGTTTTTGATGGTGTTGTCCTATCGTTTTCTGATATATCTTTAAGGTGAAATTGAGTGTGTAATCGAAGAAATTCATCATAGTGTGAAATGAGGTGTGCAATTTAAAATTGCACACCTCATTGCGTTTCTAAGTGAATTATACGTGGTAAATACTCATAAATTAGTGAATGTGCAGCTGCTCGTCGTGGGAACGGGAGGTTGGCAAGTGATGAAAATATTATTAATGGGAGATAATCAATTAGCAATCACTGGGGACATGTTCGAGATCAAACGGGTGATGGAACAATTGACGACCGGAAACCAAGTTGACTTATTGCTGCGCACGGAATGCATGACCAAAATAAATGTCGTATTGTCCCGTACTAAAGAAGCATCCGTTCCAATATATGAACAATTAGTGCTTAATCTGGATTAACCACCATACAACGGGAAAGGGGAAGATCCCCTTTCGCGTTCGCCCGATTCAACTTCAATCGTAGGACCGCTAGATCTCCCCCAGATTCCCTTATGGGAAATCTAAATTATATCATTAATTATCCATATTTACCCACATTAAAAAAGTTGTATTTCCCCAGTTTTTTCTTTACTTTTGTAAGTAGATTGAAAATTTAAGGGGTGTATTAAATGAATGAGTGGTTCAAAGGGTTTTTAGAGTTATTAGCTGCATTCGGTACGTTATTGGCAGCACTTTCTGCTAGAAAATCGGCAAAAATCAGTAACATACAGTTAAATAATCAAATTGAGGAAAAGAGACGTATCGATAGACCACGGTTAGTGCCCTTAAACCACGTGATTTCTACAGAAATTTCAAGTTTTTTTACTGACTGGCAAACAAATGAAGATAGAGAGATACGAAAATTTGAAGAAGATAACGAAATGAGTCGTTTTTATGTACCGTTAATTAATACTGGAAATACACATGCTTTTGATGTAAGGTGCTCATTCAAGTTACAACGGGGGATATACGCATTTCAGGAAAATTATGAATCAGAGCGGGTTAAGTTAGAACGTCCTGATGGTAGTTCTACACAAGATGAAGATTATTTTGAATTTAATGTTACTACAATTTTCCCAGGTTATAATCAGAGAAATGAAACACAAAATGTTAAAGTTGAATCTTGCACTCAATTTTTCCCATTAATACAAAATGATAAAAGTAGCAAAATTTATATGCCTAAATTTTTTATTATCCTTAACAATATTTATTTAAAAGAATATTTAAATCCACCAGTCACATTTCATAAATACAAGGTAATACTTACAATACATTACAAGGATCAAATTGAAACTGAACATACTGATCGGTACTTGATGGTCCTGAGCAATAAACAAATCTCTTACAACGAATCAATTTTTAATACATGGACTGATTTCAAATACATTGAACTTTCAAAATAAAAAAGCCTACCCACTAAGGTAGGCTTTAATCAAAACAAAATATTCCAGGTAGCTAGTCCGACAACGCCGTCTGCATCGAGTTTCTTACGTTTCTGGTACGCCACAACAGCTTTTTCAGTGGCCATGTCGTACTTTCCAGTTACGGAAGCTCCAACAGCCCGCTGGATACGCTCGATGTCCTTTTTAATCATGCCTTTTGCCCCTTTGTACAGTGGGTTACCCGGATATGGGACGATTGCTTTCCCGTCACCTTGCGCCTGCTTCGGTTTAGCTGCAGGTTTTGAAGCTGGTGCGGATCCGAGTACTTTATCCGTGCCATACCCTTTGTATTCGTACTGAAGGTGCGGCGAATCGATAAATGTTTCATCACGTTGGCTACCGTCCGAGTCCCAGTCCCCTCCCCATGTGAATCCGAGACGCTGTGCTTCCTTGATCGCTTTTTGGATATTCGCGGCATTGTAACCACCCCACAATGCTTTGCCGTCCTTGACCGGTACGAAATCAAGTGCCTGGCCAACGATATGATACGAGTACATCGTCTGTGATGCACCAGACGCTACGTTGGCTTTTTGTTCCGCTACCGTGCGACGTGCATCGTACACCAGTACTTCAATCCCGTTCTTAACGAGATACTCGTACCATTTGAGTGCGAATCGTTTTGTGTTGGGAGCCAGTTCACTTAAAGTTGCGCGGTTTCGTTTATCGTAATACATTATTTTGCCTCCTTTTGTTTTTCATCAGACTTTACTTCTGCAATACTTACTTCACTCGAAATCGGCGTAACTTGTTCTTCTTCCGCTGCTGCATTCTCGATGATTGAATCAATCGTGCGCGGTTGTTTCTCTTCTTGGAGCTGCGTCAATACATCGATAAGCTGTTGCGGCAACGGGACACCAAGCAGTGCAAAGTTTTCGGTGACGGACAATGCTTCTCGTGCGATGTAGTAATAGAGGACAAGCGTCCGCATGATCGGTAATCCGTTATTGACCAGTTCGTCGACCAGCACCGCAATGATGACCACAATAAAAACGACGCCCTTTCGGACGCCGCCCCAAAACATGACATCGAAATTAACTTTCTTCAACTTATAAGCTGCCAAGAAGCCGCTCATGTAATCGACTACCATAAGAACCACTAAAATCTTCAGCGCAGTATCCCACCCTCCCATCAATGCTGTTATGACTGTTCCAATAACAGCAATTGCCCCTTCGAATAGATAATGAGTCTTCAATTCAACCACTCGCTTTCTTCTGTACAATTTTGAAAAATAAAAAAACGTCTTCATTTCTGACGTTTCCAAATAGTGAACATTTAATTAAATAATCGGGTTTTGCGGGGTTGCTAAGATTGCATCCACTTCTTCTTGTGTCAACCGCTTCACTTCGACTTGATACTGGATATAGGCTTCATCAACACGACGTTCTTTCCACATTTTTAAAGCAAAGTTATACATAAGGCTCATTATCCTCTCTCCTTTTGGTTTCAATTAATCTATGTCAAAACGGCATAGTCAGAATGACGATCATGTCTTGTGTACCACCATTTGTAAGGACGGGATGTTTCATCCCACCCTTGCAGTGACGACTGACTGCCTTATGAGGTTCTTTGTATCCGAGTACTTTTGCGACATCAGAGGCGACGAATAATGGAATCTTGTTCTTCTGAATCATTCGAATTTCGTTACCTTCAAAAATTTTTGTGAGTTGATTCATAATTTTTCCTCCTAATTTCGGGTATAAAAAACAGTAAATCAAAAAATATTATTTTTTAGTTGCTTTTACGCAACCTTCATTCAAAAAAATTTGTTGCTCCACATCTTTTTCCATTCCTAAAAGATTAATTACTCTAAAAATTTCTGTAGCCGTGAATTCTGTTTTACCTGATTCTTTTCTATAGTAAGTTAAGGTATTAACTTCTAATTCTTTGGCTACATCACTACGAGTGAGTTTGCTTTTCTTTCTTCTAAACTCAATAAGAGCAAGAAAGGCATCGTTCATACTATCCCTCCTTTCTGTTGCGTATTTGCTACCCTAAAACCAAATATAAGCTATATGTTGCTTAAACGCAACTATAAGTTTTCACATTTTCCTTTTTTGCATTGCATATATGCAACAATAGTTGATATGTCGGTTATACTATTTGTGAAGTCGTATTATTTAATTTACTAAATGGCGGTGATGTATAAATGAAAAATTCTTCAACAACATTTACAGATAGATTTGAAGAAGAAATGAAGAGAAGCGGTCTATCTAAAGCTACGATTGCAGATAAAATCGGAGTTAGTAAATCTACAATCACAAGGTATGCAGATGGATCAATGGGACCTAATGCATCTTCGATAGCTAAACTCTCATTGCTATTTGGTTGTAGTGCAGACTATCTACTTGGTTTGACTTCGAAACGAAATGCTTCTGCTGATCCTATCATGAAAGAATCAGATGTTCATTATGAAGCAGATGATCGTGTCAGAAAACTGCTTAAACTTACCGATGAAGAGCTAGAAAGTCTGTCTCGCAAACAGATAGAAGAAATTTATGCGTTTATCGAATTCCAAATCGAAAGAAGCAAAAAGGCGGCTGAATGATTTCAGTCGCCTTTTTCATACTCAATTTTTATTGTCTCCCATTTATCTCTATCGAATACTTCATCCAGTGTGAAGACCATTCGAATAGTTAGTCCATCTTTCCTTACAGTCACTTGTCGCTCTTTTAATAACATTGATTCGTTTGATTTTAAATTGAGCGTTGACTTCATACGCAAAATGAACCCTCCAAATGCGAACTAGCGTTCTGTATGTTATTTTTTCAGTATGCCTTATGCAAGCCTTATTTTCAAGTATCACCCTGTTCTTTACAATCTCAACGATTCGACATTTTATGACATTTGCAATTTATTTATAAATCTGTTTTTCAAAATAGTGAAACGTGACTGATACAGATTTTTGTCGAACACTTTTTTATTTACTTAGATTAGAATTGTCGAAACCTGTCGGACGGTTGTTGTCAAACCTTCCCTTTTTCTTAAAAGGAAAGACTTTCATGCATCTTAAAATTGGTAAAATGAAGGGGAATGTATATTAAGGGAGGAAAAATTATGTCTACAAGTCGTCCGTTCCCACTAAATGAACTCGATCGACTTCATCCAAATGGATTCGTAACGTTAGGTAAAGCAAAATCTGCTACATATAGTGAACCCTTCTACGTTGTTGCCACTGAAAAAGAAGGGCTTTATTTTTACGTTCGTCATCAACAATCCGTTGAACTTTTAGTTTACTATCATTGGAATCAGATTCCCGATGAATTATTTAAAAGTGATCGTAAAAATGATCGTACCTATCGGCATAAAAAGACTGTTATCCTGACTATTTTTATCGGCGATGACGAAGGTAAAGAGGTTGCGAAGCTAATCGAACGTCGCAAGAAGATCTTGTTGCTTGTCCGTCCATGGTATAGAAAAATCCCGGGCTATCGAAGCGGCACCGTTTGGAAGATGCTTCTTGCTTCCCTCGTCTACTTCTCATTACTATCTGGAATGGTTGATGGCGATGACGATAAAGCTCAGCCAGTGAAAACAGAGCAAATCAATACAATAAAAGCAGAAGACACTGAAGATAAAGAAATAGCTGATGACGAAAAGGCCCAACAAGAAGCTGCTGAAAAAGAAAAAGCAGAAAAAGAACGTGAACGCAAAGAAGAACTAGCTGCTCAAAAGAAAGCCGAAGAAAAGGAAGCTGCCAAACAAGCCGCGGCGAAAAAGGCAGAGGAGAAAAGAGCCGCTGAACTTGCTGCACAAAAAGAAGCAGACAAGAAAGCGGAAGAAGAACGTATTGCACAAGAAGAAGAAGCCGCTGCTGCAGAAGCTGTCGAGACAGATTTTGCGAATTGTACAGATCTCAGAACCGTTTATCCCGATGGTGTTCCGAGTACTCATCCCGCTTATCAAGATAAGATGGACCGGGATAACGATGCTTTTGCGTGTGAACAAAGCTAAGAATTTGTTACCAGCAAGCCAATGATGATTCACAAAATGGAGGGAACTAAACTTGTACGAGACAATACTAGAGCTATTAAACGTTGGAGGAGAAACAAGAAATATTGAATTTAAAAAAAGCTATGATTGGGCAGACCCTAAACACAAAGCAAAGATTGTAAAATGCATTCTTTCTATGAGTAATACAAAAGACGGCGGCTATTTAGTTCTAGGCATTGATGACAATAAAACACTACAAGAAGAAAAACTCTGCGGAATGGACTTAGAACACTATAAAAAAATTAACTATGATGATGTTGTAGTACAAGTAAATAAGTTTGCAGACCCTCCTATATCATTTCAAATGCATCCCGTTGAAGAGAAAGGAACAAATTTTTGGTTATTCAGAATACCAGAATTCGAAGAAATACCGATTATTTGTAAGAAAAATGGTGATGAAAACTTGACCGAGGGCGCTATTTTTTCTCGTTCTAAGTCAAAACCAGAGTCTGCAATCATTAGATCTCAGTCTGAAATGAGAGAATTAATTAATACAGCAATAAATAAAGGAATAAAGGAATTCTATACAAGAGTACGAGATAGTGGATTACAAATAACTGATGATAACTCTTCAAGTAAGTATGAAGCTGAGTTAGATGGAATCGAGAACAACGAAATATTCAGCATTATTCAGAAAGCTGGTTACTGGAAAATCACAATTAAACCAACACACTATAAAGAAAATAGAATAAATACTTTATCTGAATGTGCAAATCGACTGTATAAAAATAAGTTAAGTCTTAGAGGATGGGACTTTCCACATATTTCGACTCTTGAAAATGGAAATAGATTTGTACAAACGTCAGAGAAATTTATGCATTATAATGAATTTTTCAGATTTTTTAAGAGCGGGCAATTCGTGTATTATAAAGCAATGTACGAAGAATCAATGGAGGATTACTATCAATCTAAAGTCAATGGAAAGGGCTTAGAAATAATAAGCACCCTTCTATTATTCACTGAGATATTTGAATTTGCTTCTCGGATGTTTGCTCAAGAAGATATGGGAAGTCATATTACTGTAAATATCGAAGCATTCGATATTAAAGATCGTCAATTGTTTTTCTACGATGCAAGAGCTCTATATACTCAATATGTTTCCAAACTTGAAGATAAAATCGAAATTAAAAAAGATATGAGTATCGAACAGTTGATTACAGAGAGTTCAGAGTTGGCAATTAAGGCCTCTAATGATTTTTTCGAAATATTTAATTTAGATACGAATACTGAAATTTTTAATGGAGTCTTTAAAGAGGAACAAGAAAAGCTTTTATCCGGAAGAATTTAAACACCTCGATGGTGTAAACGCGTTTTTAGATAAAATCATTCAAGCACCCTCGCTGGTGCTTTTTTTTCTAAAAAATTGTATAAAAAAGCTTGGTTGAAAAGGGACCACACCCTGTTCTACCAAGCCCCAACTAATTTTCACTTATTGTTTCAACATAGGAATATCTTGAGAACTTTCTTCAGGCTGTTCGTATTTAATTAATGTATTTTTATTTGAGTGTTCATCCTTTACATAATCAGTAATCGTCCTTCTTTCAATTGTTGCTGAAATTTTACTTGGAACATAAAACTTCAAGTTATTATCATTTATTCTTTTTATGACTTCTTTGGAGATCTTACCTGTAATAGTAGGTTCTACTATAATTTCTTTGTCATCAGACTTAACGTCTTCAATTCTAAAGCGGTTCCGTTGCATGCTTACCATCGTTAAATTTCCACTAATAGTAAACGTTTCAGTCATTTCGCTACTTTGTTCTTCCAAAATCTTATCCAAAATCTCAATATTTTGATATGCATCTTCTCTAAACGAAACGTTTTTGAAGACTTCGTTCTGCTCATCTTTAGCTTCGACTATAAATGAGTACTTTTTATCCGATATCGTTTTTAAAAATGTCTTAACGTGCTTTACCGTCTCAACAGAGTATGACTCGTCAATGTATATTTGATCATTAATATCCTGGGTCGTTCCATTCGATACGTCATCAATTAAATGCATAAAATCAAGAACCGCTTCCTCAGAAGTATTGAAGATGTCTATGTTGTTGGGATCAATCATCATAGTAACTCCAAACGAAGAAGCTTCGAGTGCAAGTAAGTTTAGATGAATCGATTGTTCATTTTTTTGATCAATCAACTTACTGATATTATGCGTTGCTAAGCTATCTAAAGAACTTTGAAATTTCCCCATTACGTTATTAAAATAACTTAGTTCAATGTCGTGTTTGTTTGTGCGATCTTTTAAAACTAATTTAAAAGATTTTAAATTAGTCACTTTTTCGGTTATTTTTTCGATTGGTTGATCCTCAAGGTAATCATAATCTACAAAATAATTTTCACTTGGAAAAGATTTTGGCTTAAAATTCTCTTTTGTAATCAATTCTGCAATCAATTCTTTTTCTAAATTTTCTTCGTGTATATCAAAGCATAGATGATATAGTCGTTCGTTAGTTCTAAGCTTATTTAAAAACTCTAAAACTCCCGTTTGTTGATTAACTAATTTTCGATATTCTTTTTTCGTGATTCTTGCTACCAACCACTTATCTACACCATTCTTAACTTCATTTACATAGTGATGCATATACAATTCACTTTTAGAAGACTCTGCCACATAAAACATTGGAAAATCATAATACTCGAAAATTATTATAGGATTTAAGTCTTTAAATTCTCTATAGTTTTTTATCATCTCCCCACTTCCTCTTTTCTTGTAAATTCTTCAAACATTTTTACTCCATGGAATACCCATAAATTTAAATGTTGCCTTTTAGTTTTATGTACTCCCGCATTTTCGCGTATATTTCCTTTTAATATTGTCGCAGATTCGAATTTTTCTGGAAACCTAATTCTCATTTCCGCTACTTTTTTGTCAGTAGTGAAAAATGATAAAGCTATCGCTTCACATAATCGGTCTTTTGTATAAAATAAATTTCTTTTTAAGTGGTTATCAAAGTCTAATTCTTGAGGATCTGCTTCTTCTAAAAATCTAAATACATTCTCAACATCTTCACTTTTAGCAGTCGCTGGAGGACATTTTTCGGGCATTGACTCTTCGTTTATATATTTCATATTATTCCCCACCTTTTTTACATATCAATCCCCCATCGGCTTATGATGACAAAAAGTTAATAGAAATCCGAGAAAAATACTTTTTTTTACATATTTATATATAAAACACAAACAAGCGCTCTTGTTTTACATATATTATACAAAGTTTATTAATCACCTTACATCTATAAAATAAAAGATCGTAACCTATACACTTAAAGTTTTGATAAGATTGATGAAACGATTCCTTTTATTTTTGGAGGAAGGAGCAATTGAGATGACGAATATAAAAAAGAATGCCACTACGGGGAAATGGGAAGCCAGGATCAGTCTTGGATTCGATGAACGAGGCAAACGGATCCAGAAGTATAAACGAGCGGATACGAAACGGGAATTGGAGTATTGGATGGCCAACTTACTCAAGGAACGCGAGGACGGGTCCATCAAGCGGCAAAAGTCTCAGATGACGGTAGCAGATCTGATTGCGGTCTATTATGAACGTCGTGCTCCGCAGCTCGCGAAAGCGACGCTTTACAACCGCCGAAAAATATCGTCACTGTTAGAAATCGAACTGGGGAAAATGAAGCTCGAGAACGTCCGGACGCATCATCTATCGGATGTCTTGACGAAGCATGCTGAGCTACGGGAATGGAGTGCAAACAGTTATAACACGATGATGCAGCAAGTTCGTGCCTTCTTCCGTTATGCGGTCGAAATGGAGTACCTTCGGGAAGATCCGAGTAACGGACTTGCTCAGGACCGACGTCGGGCTGTCAAGAACCATCAGGTCTGGTCGAAACAAGAATGTGAACTATTCATCCAGACGCATGAGAAGGAACTGCGTGCCCTTCCCATCATCCTGATCTTGCATACCGGGATGCGCATCGGTGAAGTCATTACCTTACGTTGGTCTGACATCGATTTTGAGCAACAGACGATCCTCGTCAAGCGCTCCATTGCGGACCATAACCGCTCGGCCTTCGAAAACGAGAAAGCTCCTAAAAACGGCCGTTCTCGCCTCATCGTGTTGAACGAGACCGCTATCGATTACCTCAAGAGCATGAAACGGCTACAATCTGCTCATCAGCTAAGCCATGGATATCGGAATGATAGTGACTACGTCTGCTTGAATACGATGGGAAGACCTTTAGGGACCAGCATCACACACCGGGCGTTCAACTGGCTGTCGGAGCTCGCCGGCGTACCACGAATCCGGATTCACGATCTACGTCATACGCATGCCACCCTGTTGCTCGAACAAGGGGTGCATCCGAAAGTCGTCCAGGAAAGATTAGGTCATGCAAGTTATGCAATAACCATGGATTTATATAGCCATGTCAGTGTAAAGTTGCATAAAGAGGCAGCCGATGTGCTCGTTTTCAATAAAAGTGTGCAATAAATGTGCAATTGGAGGAGATTCTGTTGAACAAAAGAGAACCAAAAAACGTGAAAAACGTTGATGTCAAAGGATTTCCTAGGGCTACAAACACCACGGCGAAAAAATACGTCATGTTCGTCGATGAGACGGGGACACCTAAAGGGAATACGCAATTTAATTTGACAGGTGTCTTGATGGAATACAAATATGCCATCGATTCGGACGAAACGGGTGAACCGAGCCCTTTACGGAAACGCTTGATGGAATTTAAGTCGAGTGTGTTTGAAGATCCACACATTCCACTCCATTTAAAAGAAATTTTAAAGGCGGAGCATCCTTACGGCAAAGAAGACGGGATCACGATTGATATGTTACGTCATTTTTGGGTCGCATTACCTGACTTCCTAGTCGATATCGACTGTACGATTGTCAGTGTCGAAGTCGATAAACAGAAGCTGCAAGATTTTTATTCGACACCAAAAGATCCTTACGTCGTCGCCTTTGCCCACTTGATGAAATCTTTTTACGCTTTTTTAGAGGAGACGGAAGCGACGAGTGCTCGTGTCGTCCTCGAAAGTCGTGATGATTATCAAAACTTATTAATTCAAAAAGCGTTCTTCGATATCTTTAACTCGGGGACGGTCCACCTTGACGTCGAAAAAAGTCGTCAAAAAATTAAAGGCTTCATCTTTGCTGAAAAGGATAGCGACCTCTACCAATCCGGTCTTGAGATTGCTGACCTCGTCTGTCTTCCCCTTTCACGCGTACGTCGTGGCGTGATTGAGGTGAAACCACGGTTTGTCCATTACGGGGACGAAAACCGAATCTTTAAAGCAATCAAAGAAAAAATTTACATTCGTCGCGATAGTCCCGATCAAGATTTCCGAAACTGGGGATTCAAAAAAGTTCCGATCACGAAAAAGCGTCGGGAATGGTCCGATACGCCTTGGAATGGTTAAACATACGCGCGTATGATGGACAAGAGACATTTTATTTCACACGAATAAAGGATAGCACGCTTCCGGGGTTTCTTCCGGAAACGCGCTATCCTTTTTTTGCTTTCAAGCATCATTTAAATAATTCTTCGTTAATCGACAGGGATGATTGTCCCTTTCGTCCGTTTTTTTCCTTCCCGACACATGTCGAGTAATGGGCATTCAAGGCAGTGCGGACGTTGCGCCTTGCAGTGATACCGTCCGAAAAAAATGAATTGATGATGAAGCTTCGACCAGCGTTCCCGCTTGAATCGTTTCATCAACGTCGCTTCGACTTGTGTGACATTATCTTTCCAGCGACAGATACCGAGGCGTTTCGAGACCCGTTCGACATGCGTATCGACTGCGAATGCCGGGACATCGAATGCAACCGATAACACGACGTTCGCTGTTTTTCGCCCGACGCCGGGTAACGCTTCGAGTCCGGCGCGGTCCGTTGGTACTTCGCCTTCATGCAACGTGATGAGGCGTTCCGCGAGTGCTTTGATATTTTTCGCTTTATTGCGATAGAGACCGAGTCGTTTGATTTTCTCTTCGATGGCAGCGACCGGTGCAGTGGCTAGGTCGCTTGGCGTCGGATACGCGGCAAACAATCCCGGCGTGACTTGATTGACGAGCACGTCCGTCGCTTGCGCACTCAAGGCGACGGCGACGACGAGTTCAAACGGATTTTTATGAATCAGTTCACAAAAAGCGTCCGGAAACATCTCTTCGAGGGTCAATTCAATCCGGTCGATTTCAGCTACTCGTAACATGATTCACCCTCCTCTCGTCGCAAGATCTTCGAGTGTTTTAATACCCTCGCGTTCCCACGTCCGCAAAATTTGATTGATATAGGTCATCTTCCGGACGTTATGGTAGACGGCTTCGCGAAGCGCAGCAAGGACTAGCTCTTCCGCGATGTTTTCAATCGTCAGCCACTGAATGATTTGTTCCATTTGAAACGGCGACATCATTCCGAGTTCCCGCTCAAATTGTTGGAAGACCGATGGATTGATCGTATCGAAATTCGGCGCCTCTTGTTCCGGTGGTGCCATTAATTTTTCATAGAGTGGAACTAACGAATAGCGTTCCGATCCGGCGACGTTTTCCATCGCCAGCAACCCCTTCTGTAACAAACCGAGCGTCGTCTCAATCGTTTCCGTCTCGGACAGCCCGAGACGATTGCTCAATTCTTCCGGTGAAGGCATCTCCATCCCTTCCGCACGGCAAGCGAACAGTTGACCGATTAACGTAAACTCGACGAAGCTGATTCCAAGCCGCTTCGCTTCCGTGAACAATCGTTTCGGAAGCACGACGGTCCCTTCTTCGAAAAGTTGGATTAAATTATGATTCATGACACTTCCTCGATTCTTTAGTCTAAGCAAGAAATCGACCCGTCTAAACGATGGGTCGATTTCAGTCTAAATTACGGATACAACCGGTTGAGTAGACGTGGGAATGGAATCGTCTCCCGAACGTGCTCGACGCCCGTGATCCAAGCGACAGTCCGTTCAAGTCCTAAACCAAAGCCACTGTGCGGTACTGAACCATACTTGCGTGTTTCAAGATACCATTTATAGGCGCCTGTCTCATCCAAGTTATGTTCTTTCATATCAGCAAGCAGTTTGTCGTAATCTTCTTCACGTTGCGAACCACCGACGATTTCGCCGTATCCTTCCGGTGCAATCAAGTCGTCACACAGAACGAATCCCGGGTTTTCCGGATCTTCTTTCATGTAGAACGGTTTGATGGCTTTCGGCCAGTGCGTGATGAAGACCGGGCGGGCAAAACTATTTGCGATTGCTGTTTCATGTGGTGCACCAAAATCATCTCCGAATTCGATGTCATCGAATCCTTGCTCTTTCAACATATCGATTGCTTCCGTATACCGGACGCGTGGGAATGGTGCTTGAATCGTTTCAAGAACCGTCAAGTCACGCCCGAGCAACTCGAGTTCCGCTTTACAGTTCTTCAAGGCGGACTGAACGAGATGCGAGACATAGTTTTCTTGGACTTCGAGGTTCATCTCGTGGTCGTAGAACGCCATCTCCGGCTCCATCATCCAAAACTCAATCAAGTGGCGACGTGTTTTTGATTTTTCAGCACGGAATGTCGGACCGAATGAAAAGACTTTCCCGAGCGCCATCGCTGCCGCTTCCATGTAGAGTTGACCCGATTGTGACAAGTATGCATCTTCGTCGAAGTATTTCGTCTGGAACAATTCGGTTGTTCCTTCCGGTGCACTGCCCGTCAAGATTGGTGGGTCGACTTTGATGAACCCTTCTTGGTTAAAGAACTCATATGTCGCACGGATCAATTCATTTCGAACGACCATGACGGCATGCTGGCGTTTTGACCGCAACCAGAGGTGACGGTTATCCATCAAGAAATCTGTTCCATGTGCTTTTGGTGTAATCGGGTAGTCGATTGCTTCATGGATGATTTCGATTGACGTGATCTCCATCTCATGACCAAGTGCTGTCCGCTCACCATCTGATTTGATGACTCCCGTCACCCAAAGTGATGATTCTTGCGTTAGACCTTTCGCTGTTTTGAATAAGTCTTCTCCGACCGTTTCTTTGACGACGACACCTTGCATAAAGCCGGAACCGTCACGTAACTGAAGGAAGGCGATTTTACCGCTTGAACGTTTGTTCGCTAACCAACAGCCAATCGTGATTTCCTCTCCCACATGTTTTGCTACATCTCGAATCATTGCTTTCAAAAGTCAACATCCTCTCTAAGTTAAACGGCTGTACGAGCCGCGATAAATCCTTCAATCCGATCGAGCGCTTCTAGGACACGCTTCGGGTCTGTTGCGTACGATAGACGTACATATTCCGGCGCACCAAATCCTGAACCTGGAATCAAGGCTACTTTTGCTTCTGACAAGACAGCTGTACACCAGTCATCGACGTTTGCATAACCACACATCTTCGCTGCCTCTAAGGCATGTGGGAACAAGTAGAAGGCACCTTCCGGCTTCAAGCACGTCAAACCAGGAATCTGAATCAACCGATCGTAAATTTGTTCGAGCCGTTCTTCGAACACGACACGCATCGCTTCGACCGGGGCATCCCCTTCTTCGTAGGCCGCGACAGAAGCAGCTTGCGCGATTGACGTCGGGTTCGACGTCGAATGGCTCGCAAGGTTTGTCATTGCGCCGATGATTGCTTTCGGTCCGATCGCATAACCAATCCGCCAGCCCGTCATCGCATGCGATTTCGAGACACCATTGATGATGATTGTCCGTTCCCGCATTCCTGGAAGTGTCGCAATCGATAAGTGCGTCACACCGTTATACAGTAATTTCTCATAAATTTCATCGCTGATGACGAGAATGTCATGTTGAATCGCCATCTCTGCTACCATCTCTAACTCTTCTTTCGTGTAGACCATACCTGTCGGGTTCGAAGGTGAGTTCAAGACGATTGCTTTCGTTTTCGGTGTGATGTGTTGCTCGAGCAACTCACGTGTCACCTTGAAACGTGACGCTTCCGTCGTCTCTAAAACGACCGGTACGCCGTCACTCAACTTGATTTGCTCAGGGTAGCTGACCCAGTACGGAGCAGGAACGATGACTTCATCTTCCGGGTCGAGAATGGCTTGGAAGAGTGTCGATAAAGCATGTTTCGCACCAGACGCAACCATGACTTCCGAGCGATCATACGATACCCATAAATCGCGACGTGTCTTCTCGATAATCGCGTCTTTCAACGCAACCGTTCCGCCTGAAGGCGTATACTTTGTATCGCCTGCTTCTGCTGCCGCAAACGCCGCTTGAATGATGAACTCCGGCGTGTTGAAATCCGGTTCACCAGCCCCAAGACCGATGATATCTTGACCGGATGCCCGCAGTTCCTTCGCTTTCGCCGTGATGGCAAGCGTTGTAGAAGGCGTCAATTGTTGTACGCGTTTTGATAACATGTCGCACACTCCTTTTAGTTAATCCGTAGTCGTTTGATGAAAGATCCCTCTTGATACGTATAGTACGAATATTCATAGCCCGTCTCGGTTTCCGCGACGATCTCAATTAAGGCGCGATCTTCGAAACCATATTTCGTGGAAACGATTTTTCCTTGATCTCCACTTTGACGAATGACTTCATCCACCTTAATGCCGTCTTTAACCGGGCGTGTCTCAATCTTACCTTTTGACGGGACAAAAGCGCGTAACGCCTCTCCCTCTTTTTTAATCGAGAAGACGGTGTACTGGTCTTTTCCGTTAAAGACATTTTCGAATGTCACGGCGTCCGGGGCCATTTCTTGTGTTAAACGTTTTTCTGCCCGCTTGACGACTTCTTGTTCTCGCCCCTTTGCTTCACCAACCGTTAACTGGTAGATTCCTGTACCGATTAGCGTAATCAAAAGAACGACCGAAATCAAACCGATGGCGATTTTCCACTTCATGTGCGGTAGATGGTGAAGACCATCTGCTCCTTGTCTTTCTCATCTAGAGCTAAACCAAACATTAAGTCCTCCGTTTTTAACGTGCGATTCAATAAGTCTACGATTTTGTACGTATCGTCATGGCGATTGACCTTGACCGTTGCGAGTGTCTCGATTTTCGAATCCATCTTATATCCTCCCTCATTTTTCTTAACCTATTATAATGCGATAATGGTTATTTTAATAGACTCAATCCGTATCATTCAAGAACAATTCGAGTTCTGCCGTCAATTCTTGAAGTGGTTTTGATAAAACAGGCACATTTGGCAAACTTGAAACAAAACGTTTTCCGTAACGTGTCGTCTCAATTCGACGGTCAAACACGAACACGACACCACGGTCATTCGTCGTTCGAATCAAACGACCGAACCCTTGTTTAAAACGAATGATCGCTTGCGGTAAGCTGTATTCAAAAAACGAAGATTTACCTTGTTGTTCGATTTGTTCCGATCGTGCCTGAACGATCGGTTGGTCAGGCGGTGCGAAGGGTAGACGAACGATGACAAGACAACTTAAGTCGTCACCCGGAACATCGATCCCTTCCCAAAAACTCGCAGTCCCAAAAAGAATGCAGGCATCGAGTTGCTTAAACTGTTTCATCAAGCGCTGCCGGGATCCTTGTGTGATTCCTTGCGACAGCAACGTAAATCGTGCCGGAAGTGCCTGCTTCGTCGCATCATGCGTTTGTCGCAACATGTCATTGGATGTGAACAAAACGAGCATCCGCCCTTCCGTCACTTCAGCGATTTCGATGATTACTTCCGCAATCGTTTCGGCATATTTCGCAGGTGGGACGTCCTGCAGTAACGGCAAGTCCGTCGGAACCATCAGCCGGACTTTTTCCGCGTACCCGAATGGTGACGGGACAATGAACCGCCGTGTCTCGAGTTCGCTTAAACCAAGCCGCTTTTCAATGAATTGAAACTTATTCGAGACCGTCAACGTCGCGGATGTCAAAATGCTCGTCCGTTTCGAGAAAACATCCCGGTATAAGCGTTCTGAAATATCGATTGGTTGCGTATAAATCCGTGTCAACTTCCGATTTTTTGCAGTCGTCTCAATCCAGGATACTGTTTCATCATGAGGCGCGAGCATCGTCTCAAAAATCGCATTCTCGACATCCTCGATTTGACCAATCACGGATTTGAGATCCGCGACGACGGACCGTTCCCGGTAACTCATGTGTTCGCGTTGATCGTGGAATAATTTATGAATCGCCCGAATCGCTTGTCGTAATCGACGTAAGACCAATTCGACCCGTTTCGCACTTTCCTGAACGGCCCGCATCGAATGATCGAGTCGTTTGAAGCGGACCGTGACACGTCCTTCCCGTCGCTCTTTCCGGGAAGAGAGATCAAGTCCATAGGCTTGGATGATCATCAACAGGTTATCTGCCTCTTCGATTAGCTCCGTCATCGTCTCATCAATCACTTCACTATGTGCTTCGACCATCTCCGTCAAATCAAACTGATCGGAGAGGTTGACGAGACGTGTCAACAATTTTTTATCCGCGGAGAATCCGAGTTGTCTAAAAATCCGGTCGAATGAATGCCCGTCGAAGACGAGTCCGAAATGGTGGCTCGCGACTTCCTCGATTTGATGGGCCTCATCTAAAATCAACGGACAGCCTTTCGGTAAGACACCCGCCTCATACTGAATATCACTAAACAATAAGGCGTGGTTCGTGACGATGATCGTCGCGTCCTTCGCTCTACGGACGGCATGTTGGAAAAAGTCACGGCTAAACCACGGATCGAATCGCCCGAGTTGCGACTGGCTATCCGACTGGATCAACTGTTTGATGGCGATGTTCCCTTGTGCTGCTCCACCGGGAAGACTGACTTCTTCCAAGTCTCCCGTCGTCGTTTCAGTCAACCAAACGAGCAATGTTGCTTTCGCTAACGTAAAATTATACGGTTCTTCTGTTTCATTCAGGAAAAACTCGAATTTACGTAAATCAATATAATTGTTCCGCCCTTTGAGCAATGTAATGTCGACTGGGGCATCGAACAGTTGACGCAACAGCGGTAAATCACGGGCGAACAGTTGCTCTTGCAGTTGAATCGTATGTGTACTGACGATAATCGGCGTCTCGTGTTCAATCGCATAATGTGTCGCCGGAACAAGATAGCCAAGAGATTTTCCGGTACCCGTCCCAGCTTCGACGAGCAATGGTACTTCTTGATCAAGTGATTGATAGACATGGCGCATCATCTCAAGTTGACCGGTTCGTTGCTCATAGCCCCTGAACAGCTTCGGAAAGATCTCTTGATTCAAGTGATCAACGAACGGTCCGAATGGCTGGAGTTCCGACCGGTACGGCATCAGTTCCGGATCAAGACGTTTTTTCAGCGCAATCTTTCGGAACGAATCGAACCGATCGTCTGTCTCGATGCCGACGGCTTGAATCGCAAAATCAATCTCTTCTTCCATCGCGCTGAATAATTTTGGGGCTAAGCGACGCAACTGTTTTAATGTATCGAGCGGTAGCTCGCGAAGTCGACTTAACAGTTCGAGTAATAATTCTGCCGTCGCTTCTGCATCGCTGCCCGCCCGGTGAGCTTCTTGATGCGTCAACTGTAAACTTTCCGTCAGGTGCGATAAGGAGTGACTCTCTGCCGTCGGTAAT
The DNA here is from genome assembly GCF_018618725.1 of Exiguobacterium sp. s80. Lineage (NCBI taxonomy): Bacteria > Bacillati > Bacillota > Bacilli > Caryophanales > Exiguobacterium > Exiguobacterium sp. s80. The sequence continues at coordinate 1,023,498 of NZ_JACSMP010000001.1, forward strand.
AGAATCCGTGCCAGTTCGACCGTATCGATGACGGGACCCGTGTACGGTAAGTAGCCTTCTTCTTCAAGCGCTTCATTTAAAAATGTTAAATCGAATTGGACATTGTGCGCGACAAACACTCCGCCATCTAACATCGAGAGGACGCGCGGTGCAATGACATCAAATGTGTCTGCGTCCCTTACATCTAAATCGGATATTCCTGTCAATTGCGAGATGAACGGCGGAATCGGATTTTTCGGTCGAACGAAAGCCGACAGACGTTCCGTCACTTGCCCTTGTTCGACGACCGCTACGCCGATTTCAATCATCTCATCTCCAGCTTTAATCGAATGACCTGTCGTCTCTAGGTCGATCACCACATACTTCTTCTCCACGACTTATCTCCACCTTTAACCATCCATCTGTTACGTATCGAACTTCTCATGTTTCATCTTAACAAAAATAGAGACCCGAATGTGTTCCGGGTCTCTGAATTTCATAAGATCGTATGCGCGATTTCTTGAGAAAGCATCTGTTTGATGTTATTCGTTTCATCGAGAACAGCCACCTTCGGCTCGTGAACGAGGATTTCTTCATTCGTCAATTGTGCATATGCCATGATGATGACTTCGTCTCCAACTTGGAAATGGCGAGCTGCCGCACCATTTAAACAAATGACACCGGAGCCACGTTCACCCTTGATCGCATATGTTTCGATTCGGGCACCGTTTTGATTGTTCGTCACTTGAACTTTTTCATTTTCAAAGATTCCGACCGCATCAAGCAAATCTTCATCAACCGTGATGGAACCAACGTAATGGAGGTTCGCCTCCGTCACTCGAGCTTTGTGTAGTTTAGCGTGCATGAATGTCCGTAACATAAATCATGCTCCTCTCGTATAAAGTAAATTATCAATCAAGCGTGCTGATTCAAACTGAACCGCGACGGCTAATAAAATCGTTTTCGTTTCTGATGTAACCGGTCCGAGCGTCGGATAGTCGACCGCTTCGACATAATCAAGCGCCGTTCCCTCAAGACGCAAGGCATCTTTCGTCCGTTCGACGACTTCCTCGACGGCTGTTCCTGCTTCAAGTAACGCGTTAGCTTGCTGTAGAGCTTGTTGCAAACGCGGTGCTTGACTGCGTTCTTGCTCAGACAGATAGACATTTCGTGAGGACTTTGCGAGACCGTCAGCTTCCCGGATAATCGGACACCGTTTAATCTCGACCGGGACAAAATAATCTGCGACATATCCTTCAATCAAGGCTAACTGCTGAGCATCTTTCAGTCCGAAATAGGCACGTGTCGGGTGGACGATGTTCAATAATTTACTGACGACCGTCAAGACGCCATCGAAATGTCCTGGACGTGATGCACCACAAAGGACGTCGTCGCCCGTTCGGACCGTCACGCGCGCCATATCGAGCGGATACATCGTTTCATTCGTCGGATAAAATACATAATCGACGCCTGCCGCACGCGCCAGTTGTTGATCGCGATGTTCGTCACGTGGATACCGTTCTAAATCTTCGTTGGGTCCGAACTGCGTCGGATTGACAAAAATACTCAACACGACAATCTCATTTTCACGTCGTGCTTGTTCGAGTAACGAACCATGACCTTCATGCAAAAACCCCATTGTCGGTACAAAACCAATCGAGTCATAGGCTGCTAATTCTTGCCGTAGTTCGTCGATGTCTTGAATGACTTTCATTCTTTACCGCCTCCATAAAGCGAATCGATCAATTCTTCATCCATCGTGAACGTATGTTCAATAGATGGGAATACACCTTGTTTTACTTCTTCGACGTAGCTAGCAATCGCTGCTGTCCCTGACGTATTCCAGTCCGTATACGCTTTAACAAACTTCGGTAGACGTCCGACACCATATGTCAGGATGTCATGGTAGACGAGGACTTGTCCATCAACATCAACGCCGGCACCAATCCCGATGACAGGAATCTGAAGTAATTCGCTGACTCGTTTCGCAAGTTGGTGCGGGACACATTCCAGGACGAGCATCTTCGCACCGGCTTGTTCCGCTGCTAAACTGTCTGCAATCAACTGTTCCGCTGCTGCAAGCGATTTTCCTTGTACTTTAAAACCTTCGAGTACGCCAACCGATTGGGGTGTCAATCCAAGATGTGCGACACAAGGCATCCCTGCGTCCGTCAAGCGACGAATCGTCGTCAAAATGTCCCCTGCACCTTCAAGTTTTAAGGCATCGGCCTGACTTTCTTGAAAAATACGTGCCGCAGCATCAAGCGTCCGGTCGAACGAACCGTGGTAACTTGCGAATGGCATGTCAACGACCATGAATGTCTTCGGTGCCCCACGGCGGACCGCCCGTGCATGATGAATCATGTCCTCAACCGTCACGGCAATCGTCGAATCATATCCTAAAATTACGTTTCCAAGCGAATCACCGACGAGTAAGAGATCGACGGCTCCTGCTTCTGCTAATTTCGCTGACGGATAATCATACGCCGTCAACATAACGAGTTTTTCTCCCGTTGCTTGTTTTTTTAGTAAAGGTGTCATTGTGTGCATGTGTGTTCTCTCCTTCGTTAGTGTAGAGAGGACAAAAGGAAACGCCTTCCTTCCTAAAAATACCCATAGGAAAGAAGGCGTGAATAAGTGCAACATCGTCCTTCTGTCCCTGTCCGAAATAGGATCAAGGCAGGTCGTACTAGCGATAAAAAAAGTTTTCTACCGGTATGACTCCTAACGGCTATCATCCTTCGCTTTATTATACATGATTCAAATTGGCAACTGCAAACGTCGGGATTTTAGTTTTCTGTCCAGTAGACGAGTTCCGCCGAATGGAATGCTTCCATTCCTTGGTCCGTTTCGACCATCAGCGTTCCATCGGCGCGAATTCCGCGCAAATAACCAGACAAGGTTTGTTGACGCGAGCGTAGTGTAACGGGTTGATTGAGCTTATCCGCAAGATGTTCCCACGCTTCGACAAAAGAGCCGAATCCATCGACCAACCATCGTTCGTACATCTGCTCAAACTGATTTAAGAAGGATGCAACGATTTCTGCCCGCCGAAACGTTCGATTGGTCGCGAGTTTAAGGGACGTCGCCCGATCAGCGATTGCCGTACTGAAGACGTCATGGTGGACATTGATTCCAATTCCAATGATGACCGAACTGATCCGGTTTGCTTCCGTCTGCATTTCCGTCAAAATCCCTGCGACCTTTCGACCATCAATCAATAAATCATTCGGCCATTTGATTGTCACTGGCACGTCGAACTCACGTAAAGATGTCGCTAGGGCAATGCCAGACACGAGTGTTAATTGTCCTGCTTGATCGAGCGGGACGTCTGGTCTTACTATCAAACTCATCGCAATTCCGTTTCCTTTCGTCTCGTGCCAAACACGACCGAGCTGTCCGCGCCCACTCGTCTGGTAGTCACAGACGACGAGTTTCCCTTCTTTGACCTGCTGTTGTGCTAAATCATGCGCAATCCGTTGCGTCGTCTCCGTCTCCTCGACATGAAAAATATCGCGTCCGAAAAATTTCGTCTGTAAGTACTGTTCGATTGCAAGTGCCGTTAAATGATCACCACGATCGATGAGGTGGTACCCGTTTTTTTTATTCGATTCAATCGCGTACCCTGCTTCTTTTAAAGACGCAATTTGTTTCCAAATAGCGGTACGTGAAATATTTAACTGGTCAGCTAAATCTTGACCTGAAATCCAATCCGTCTGCATCAATCGTTGCAAGATTACGTCTCGTGTTGATTTTTCCAATTGCTCACTTCCTCTAACAGAATCGAACGTTGATTTTCAAGGTGTCCGTTTACGACATGCTGTTCCAAATAGTGGAGTGCTTCTTTGATTTCTTGTTTTTTCAGCCCGGCAGCAATCATGTCGCGTCCGCCGACTTGTAAATCTTTTAACGAACGGATCGCTAAAGTTGTCCGGTCTGCGTGACTCCGACCTGTCATTTGATTTAAAACGAGCAGTTCCTCGTCCGTCAATGTATACCGTTGCCAGTCCGTTAGTTGCTCCAGTCGAACAAGCGCTACGAGTCGTTTTGCCCGCTGCTCCTGTTTTTTCGAACGTTTAAAGACACGTAACCGTTCTTGCGGAAACCCGGCGTCGAGCAGCAGCGTCCACACATTTTCTGTCGCGACACCCTGTAATGATGATTGTGCTAATCGTCCCATCACTTCTGAAGTGACGTGTGGAAGATAGGTCGCGAGTCCTGTGCGTAACATCGCTTGTAACGCTGCAGCACGCCCCGGTCCAAGGAGTAGTTTTTCGAACTCAATCGCGACACGTTCGATTGCGACGTGTTGAATCGTCTCCGCTTGCTTCGCGATGGCCCGCTCCGTCAAACCGTCTAACGAGAACTCGAGCTGACTCATGAAGCGAAAGGCACGAATCATCCGTAAGGCATCTTCTTCGAAGCGCTCTTCTGGCCGGCCGACCGTTCGAATGATTTTGCTTGCAAGGTCGGCTTGTCCGCCAAAGAGATCGACGAGCCCGGTTGGTTTTAACGCCATCGCGTTGATCGTAAAATCACGTCGTGTCAAATCTTCTTCCAGCGAGACGCCAAGCGTCACGTGGTCTGGTCTACGGCGGTCGCTATACGTTGACTCAGAACGAAACGTCGTCACTTCGAACGGTACGTGTTCTAAGACGATCGTCACCGTCCCATGCTCGAGTCCGGTCGGGATGACGACCGGAAACAACGGGATGACCTCGTCCGGTAAGAGTGACGTCGCTAAATCATAATCGCCAGGCACGCGTCCGAGTAACGTGTCGCGAACAGCTCCACCGACGACATACGCTTCGCCACCTGCACGTTCGATTGTTTCAATGATCGTATTCGCCAGCTCAGACATTTTCATATCGTGCACACACCCGTTCATAGACCTGTTCATACTTTCGGACGATTTCATTTGAATCGAACCGTTGCCGTGTATCGCGAATTCCGGCATCCGCCATCTGTTCGAGTAACTCGGGCGTATCGGCTAACTGGCCGATTCGTTCCGCCGCTGCCTTGACGTCATACGTCGGAACGATGAATCCGGTTTGTCCGTCTTGGATCACTTCTGGTAAGCCACCGGCATTCGAGACGACACTTGGGACTCCGACCGCCATCGCTTCAAGGACGACGAGTCCGAACGCCTCTTTTTCCGACAACAATAAATGGATGTCACTGATTGCGAGCAACTGGGCGACATGTTCTTGTTTTCCGGCGAAGATGATTTTTTCATAGACCCCGAGTTCTTTTGCCCGACGGCGCGTCTGCCCCATCTCCGGACCATCTCCGACGAGTAATAACCGCATGTCACGATTATTTGCAGCAATTGCAAATGCGACGAGCGTATCATCGATGCGTTTGACGGGGCGGAAGTTCGAAATATGTATGACGACGACTTCTCCCGGCTCAATCCCATAATGTCGTTTTAGACGTTCGTCGCGCATCGGATAATACACACTCTCATCAATCGAGTTCGCAATGACGTCAATATCGTACTCGGCATGCAACGTCATGTTCGTCTCAAGAGCAAGACTTTCCGAGACGGCGGTCACAGCATCCGAACTTTCGATTCCGTAACGGATGGCTGGCTGCATCTCTAAGTCTTGACCGATGACCGTGATGTCCGTTCCATGTAAAGTCGTCACGACAGCGACGCCTTTCTTCTTCGCCATATTGCGTCCGAGCTCTGCACAGACGGCATGCGGGACGGCGTAGTGGGCATGGATGATGTCGAGATCGAACACATCGATGACTTCTGCGACTTTCGAAGCCAATGTAATATCATAAGGCGGATATTTAAATACAGAATATTGGTTGACTTCTACGAGGTGAACCGTGATATTCGGACGATATTCCGTCAGGCGAAACGGCATGCTTGATGTAATGAAGTGGACATCATGCCCACGATCCGCAAGTTTCATCCCGAGTTCCGTCGCGACGACACCACTTCCGCCTACGGACGGGTAACAAAGGATTCCAATCGACTTTTTCATATAAGATCACTCTCTCTTTAATTAGGTTAAGCTTGTCTTCTCGATTCAATTGTAAACAAAACGCCTCTTAAAAACTACATCGACCACTTTTCAAGGAGATTTCCGTAGAAAAGCTAGTCTTTTTCAACGTCTACCGTTACCCTAGAGAAAGAGTCTTGTTAGAGAGGAGCAACCTGATATGGCACCCCCATTTCAATTTCCGATTCGCTTCCGAAATATTTTTTGGATTTTAATCGGATCATTTATCTTTGCGTTCGGCATTTATCATTTTAATGTTCAAAATGAGTTAGCTGAGGGTGGATTCACGGGAATCACCCTTATTTTAAAGGGCTTGTTCGGTTTATCCCCGTCGATTACGAACCTCGTCTTAAACGTCCCGTTATTTTTCGTCAGCTATAAAATGCTCGGGCGGACGACGTTCATCTATACCTTGATCGGCACGTTCAGCTTTTCCCTTTGGTACGGCTTAATCGCCAAATATTCACCGCTTGAAATCATGTTGAAAGATGATATGGTGCTCGCTTCGTTGTTCGCCGGCGTCTTCATCGGTGTCGGCCTCGGCATCATCTTCAACAACGGCGGGACGACGGGCGGGGTCGATATCATCGCCCGACTGACGAAGCGGTATTTCGGATGGTCGATCGGTCGGACGTTCATGATTTTTGATTTTTTCGTCATCGTCGCTTCATTGACATATCTCGACTACAAACAGGCGATGTATACGTTGCTTGCCGTCTACGTCGGGGCCCGTGTCATCGACTGGATGCAGGAAGGAACGTATGCTGGTAAAGCCGCGATGATCATCAGTGATCACCGGACGGAGATCGCCGACGGGATTCACGCGACGATGAACCGCGGAACGACGCGGTTACTCGCGAAAGGTGGATTCTCCGGTCGCGACCTTGAAGTCTTGTATGTCGTCGTCGCCCGCAATGAAATCACCCGGTTGAAGACGCTCGTCAAAACAGTTGACCAACATGCTTTCATCACACTCCATGATGTGTATGAAGTAACCGGCGAAGGATTTACGTTCGACGAAAATCGTGTTCCGATCAAGGAAACGTAAAAACAAAAAAAACACCCGTATGATTCGATTCTGAAGAAGAAGATCGAACCAGCCGGGTGTTTATTTTTTATTAATTTGTACGCGTTACTCTTGAATTACTCGTCAGACGGTGCAAAGACCATCAAAGCGAGGCGGAGGAATTCGGCGACAGCGACGAGTGTCGCAGCGACGTAAGTCCAGGCGGCGGCGTTCAAGACACGGCGTGAGCCACGCTCTTCTTCCGCATCGATGATTCCGTGTTCCGTTAACTGAGCCATCGCCCGTTTCGACGCATCGAACTCAACCGGCAACGTCACGAGCTGGAAGACGACGGCACCGAGCATCAAGATGACACCAAGCATCGCAAGACCAGTCATCCCAGCGAAGAAACCAACGAGTAATAACGGGAATGACAGATTCGACGTAATTGACGCAACCGGTGCAATCCGGTGACGGACACGCATCATGTTATAGTCCGTCGCATCTTGGATGACGTGCCCGATTTCGTGCGCTGCAATCGAAACGGCAGAAACCGTTGAACCATGATACACATCTTCCGAAAGACGAACGACTTTATTCGTCGGATCGTAATGATCGGACATCGTTCCGCCGATTGCTTCGAGACGGACATCCGTAATCCCATTCTGTTTCATGATGAAGTCAGCGACTTGAGCGCCTGTCACCCCACTATGAATCGGAACTTCTTGGTATTTTTTATACGTTTTTCGGACTCGCATTTGTGCCCAGATGGGAACAATGATGATGATGGCGAGGTAAATCAGATAGTTAGCCATGTAACATCTGTCCTTTCCTAAAAGATTATATCCTTATTTTACGTTCAAGCGACCTTATTGTCAATCGAATCGCGTGCGACAAAGAAATATCCCATCAAAATACATAATCCCGTCAACCAGAACGAACCATAGCCAATCCACTGGATGTGCTCCGCAAGTGCCGGATAGCGTGGCCACTGACCGAGCACGTAGTCGACGACATCGTTATGGATGACCCAAATCGAGACAAGGACAAGTTCCTTGACGCGAAACGTCATGAATGGAACATAAAGCAGTGCCTGGAATGCCATCGCGCCGTGCGAGACCATCAACATCAGTGCCATTGCCGTCAAATAACTGTTACCTGTCCCGAGTTCTTGAAGCATCAAGGCATTCATGACGACGGCCCAGACACCGTATTTAATCAACGTGACGAACGCGAGCGCTTCAAACAGTCGGGAACGACGATTGAAGATCCATAAAAACACGATGATCGTAAAAAATAGCGACGCCGTCGGACTGTCCGGGATGAACGGATAATAGTACCATTTCGCCGTCTCGAGTTGCGGTTGATACCAATAATAGCCGTATAACGTTCCCGCTAGATTGATTAATCCGAGCGGCCAAAGGAGGGCTTTATGTTTTAAAATCTGCAAAAACGGCACATTCATTCACCTCATGATAGACAAAAGCCGGAGGAATCATTCCCCCGGCTCTTCTCTTATTTATTGTTCTCTCCGCCTTCACCGTAAGAAGCGATGAATTTAGCGAGTTCTTTACGATCTGCATCTGAACCTTTGTACTGTCCAGCAGGCATCGCACCGACACCTTTATCTGCGATTTCATAAATTTCATCTTCTGTCTTTTGTGTCCCGACGAGGGCAGGAGCGGCTGCTCCACCTTCGAGGTTCTTACCATGACAGTTGACACATGACTGGTTCGAGTAAATTTCATACCCTTTCGCCGTCGTATCGATTTCAGGACCTTCGTTCATCGTCAACTCACCTTGTTTATGGATCGTATCCCAGTGCGTTGTTTGAACAGATTCCCAAGTCAAGAAAATGATTGAGACGATTCCGAGTAACATCATGCTGACTGCGACTGGACGTTTTGCCGGGCGACGTTCAATCCCTTGGTCGAGCCACGGTGCTACGAGTAACGCCGTAAAAGCAAGACCTGGAAGAATGACAGTTCCCATCAAAATGTACGGACCGGCAGCAAATTGATATTTCAAGAGCTGATAGAGGAATAGGAAGTACCAGTCCGGAAGTGGAATGTACGACGTATTCGTCGGGTCAGCTATATTTTGTAGTGGTGCTGCTTCAACGATTGTCAGCGTCATGAAGCCGATCAAGAAGACCGCTCCTACCATCCATTCGCGAAGTAAGAAGTTTGGCCAGAACGCTTCCGTCCGACCTGGATACTCAGAATAGTCTTTCGACTTATTCGGCATCCGGTTATTGATCGACACCCGTGAATCGGTGACGAATTTCATTCCTTTACCACGATGCATCGTGTTCTCCCCCTTTTAGGTTGCCTAAGTTGATTGTCGGTTTAAAGTGGTCCAGAGATCCCTTGTTTACGGATCATCATGAAGTGGGCCCCGAGCAAGACGAACAATGCCGCAGGAAGGAAGAAGACGTGAATCGCAAAGAATCGAGCAATCGTACTTGCACCGACGATTTCTCCACCCGCGAGGAGCGTCTTCGCGATGCCACCGATGACCGGTATGCTTTCCGCGATTTGAATCGTAACTTTCGTCGCGAACAATGCTTTCATGTCCCAAGGCAACAAGTATCCGGTTAGACCAAGTGCTAAGACAACGAAGAACAAGAGGACACCGACGACCCAGTTCAATTCACGTGGCTTTTTGTATGATCCTGTGAAGAAGACGCGTAATGTATGTAAGAACAACATTACGATGACGACTGATGCGCCCCAGTGGTGCATACCACGAACGATTTGACCGTGTGCGACTTCGTTTTGAAGATAGTACACTGACGCATGGGCATTGATGATATCTGGTACGTAATACATCGTCAAGAACATCCCTGAAAGAATCTGGATGACGATTGTAAAGAACGTCAACCCGCCAAAACAATAAACGAATGCTGAAAAGTTATGGGCAGGGTTTACGTGTTCTGGAACTTCATGATCGGCGATATCTCGCCAAAGCGGAGTGATATCAACCCGCTCATCAATCCAATCATAGATTTTTTGCATCATCGCTTACGCACCTCTTTCGACTGGTTTACCTAAGTAGAGGAAACCATCTTTCTCTTGCATTTCATATTCATCAAGCGGCTTCGTCGGAGGCGTTCCTGGTACGTTGACGCCATCTTTCGTGTACCGTCCGAAATGACATGGGCAATAGAATTGCTCTGGGTGCGTCGGATCTGCTCCGAAACTGACTTGGCATCCTAAATGCTTACAGATCGGTGATAGTGCGAGAATTTCGCCCTTATCATTTTTGAAGACCCATGCTGATAATGTTTCTTCGAAATCATACCAAGCATCCTGTGTTTGCTTCTTGAAGTCGACCCGTTTTGGTTCTGTTGTGATGTCCGACAACTTCATTACTTTTACTTTATCGCCTGATCCTGATTTCTTCAGGACCGGATCAACTGCGAAGTTGACCATCGGCATGACCATCGTCGCTGCCATAAAGCCACCGACTCCAGTCAGTGTATACGTCAAGAATTGACGACGTGTTACGTTAGACCCGTTTTGAGCCATATCGATCCCCCCTTGTGATGTACGCCGTGCCCCAAGACCACTGTACTTCACACAAATTTCTCACATGGTAATAGTATCTTAATAAAATCATCGCGTCAACCGCTTCATAGCGCGGTCCAACGGTTTCCTAACTGTTCGAGAACTTGTCCTACAAAATTCCCGACCATCTGACCTTGCTGGTCGCGACTCATCGTCTCGAGCGATAATCGTGGAACATAGACGATGTCGTCGACCGCTGTGTCTTTCCAGCGTAAATCTGCCGTAATGAACGTGACAAAACGGAATTGCTCGGCAGATGCCGCTTCCCGCCAACCGTTCAATTGATCGAGTGACGGTATACCGACATACGTCATTGCTGGAAGGAGCATCGCCCGACCGGACAGTTGCCGTTCGACTTCTGACGCAACCGTCAATGTCATGTCAGCACATTCCGCAAAAGCATGCATCGATTCATCAAATCCGATCGGTATCAATGGGACGACCAACGTATCGATATACGCTTGTTCGTTTCTCGTCCTTTGAACATCGGATGGTTTGAAACGCAAATCATTTCCCCCTTTCCTGTTCACTTACATTTCGTCACAATTAATGTATCATATCCGCTTTTATTACTGCTCGCTTAATGTGAACGTTTTATGAAATTCCATTCTATTTTTCTTCATATTTAGGTTTTTTTCAAACTCAAATAAAATCATCCTCTTCTTTATCCGAAGAGGATGACTGCAGACGAACGCGTATGAAGATTGAAAAGTGTATTTTAGTTATTGGAGTTGGCTCCGAATCGTCCGCAATTCTTCCGAGAGTGATTGAAAACGACTCCGATCGCGTGCATCAAGTGCTTCATCAATCAAACGAATCAATCGCTCTTCCTCTTGCCGATTGACCGTCGCCGCGATGAAATTCATCGCTTCGTCCGCTAATCGTGGTTCAACAGTGACCTCCGGACGAAACGGGTTCTCTTCAAGTAGGGACAAGTATTCATCATCCATCATCATCCCTTGAAAATTTAACTCGATATAAATCGGTTCGTCCGTCAATCGGATGTCGTGATATGCCTTTTCCGGGTCAGTCGTTTTAACCTCACCTTTTTTAAAGAGAAACGGTTCAGCGTCAAACCCGTATGTCGTCATGATGATTGCTTTTGGCGCGAACATCGCATTTTGAACAAAATGAACTTGATCCAGTTTCGCATCATTACGAAGCCAATAATCAAGGATCCATTTGGATTCCCGACGCTTCAACGTGTAATAGGTCAAGATGCGGCGCAAGAAACGCTGTTTTCTCTCTGTCATCTCAATCCTACTCCCTTCTCCAATCGAATCAACTATCCATCCGTTCGACATAATCGACGAGATCAGCATCTTCTCGAGCGAACATCGCTGCCCGACGCAACAATGCTTGCCCCTCTTCACGTCGTCCTTCTTCAACCAATGCGAAACCATATTCTTTCAAGAAGAGGGCATCATCCGCGAATGCAGATTCAACTTGAGCATACTGCTTCATTGCATTCGTATAATCTTCCAGCGCATAGAGTGATCGAGCACGGTACCACGTCAAGATTGGTGCCGTGACGTGTTCTTCGATTGCTGAAATCGTTTCAATCGTCGCCTCATGGTCCTCATCTTCAGCGAGGAGCGCAAGTAAACGTTCCGCAGCGAGCAAGGATTCCGGGTTAAGGGCAAGAGCTTCACGTAAGGCGTTGACACTCCCTTGGCGGTCTCCTAGCTTCAAGAGGAATAAAGCTTCCATCGTCCGGAGCTCATCATTATAATCGTCTCGCTCCATCCCTTGCTTAATGACATTCAACGCTTCCTTCGTCAAGCCGAGTTCTGCTTGACTCTCGGCGTAAGGCACGTAAGCCGACGTATAGTCTGGATCTTGGGCAATCAGTTGTTGGAACGTTTCGACCGCTTTTTGGTGTAGTCCGACGCGGTGGGCGGTCATCGCAAGTCCAAACAGCGTATGCAAGTCAGACCGTTCCGCGACTGCACGTTCATATAAGGGAATCGCTTCTTCGAATTCACCAATCATTGCGAGCGACTCGGCGTACAGGGCATCCAGTGGCAATTCTTCTCTTAATGCCGGAACAGCTGCAATTTCAGCGAACAATGGGACCGCTTGATCAAACGCTCCAAGTGTCATATAGAGTTCAGCCAGTCCGTAAGCGAGCAACGGTTCATCCGGCGCAAGTGACCGTGCCTCTTTTAATTTCGCGAGCGCGACTTCGTCGAGTCCTTGTGATTGATAGAGGTCCGCTAACAACACTAATGTCCGAGGTCCATTTTCGCTATCCGTCTTATCGACTTGTTCAAGGACGGTGATTGCTTCTTCTTCTCTATCAAGATCGATATAACATTCGGCAAGCAATAAAGCGACGCCAGCATTCCCCGCATAATCGACGTAAAGAGGCGATAAGATATCGACTGCCCGGTCCGAGAGTCCGAGTTCGATGTAAAGATCTGCGACAGCTAAGCGATCCTCATCGGTCCCTGTCTTTTCAAGTTGTTCGAGTGAAGCTAACGCTTCCGACGTATGGCCGTGTTCTAGCCCTTCGACGATTTCTTTTAATACCTGTTCGTTCAAGGCAAACGCCTCACTTTCTAAATTCAATTCGGAACTTATCCGTTCCCGTTATCTTGCAGTTTCTTTAAATCATCATAGAACGTTGGGTAGCTGACTTCAACTACTTCATTCCCGTTCACTTGAATTTCTTCGTTCAATGTCTTAGCAATCGTCAACATCATCGCCAAACGGTGATCACCGGCACTGTCGACCGCCGCCCCTTTTAATGACGTCGGGCCTTCAATTGTCATCCCGTCTGCCGTCGCTTCAATCGACGCTCCGAGTCGTCGTAGTGACGCGACGACCGTCTCGATCCGGTCCGTTTCTTTGACGCGTAACTCCGCTGCATCCCGGATGATCGTCTTTCCTTCCGCTTGCGTCGCGAGTAAAGCGAGGAGCGGAATCTCGTCGATCAACGAAGGGATTTGTTCTCCTTCAATCGTCATCGCCTGCAGGGTAGTCGATTCTACCGTCACATCCGCGACTTCCTCCCCTGCCACTTCCTGCCGGTTCGAAATTTTGACGCTCGCACCCATTTGTCGTAACACTTGTAAAAATCCGATCCGGGTCGGGTTCATGAGTACGCGTTCCGTCGTGATGACACTGTCCTCGCCAATCGCCGCCGCCGTCCACCAAAATGCAGCCGAGGACGGATCGCCCGGTATATCGACTGTCGTCGCCGTAAGTTGAACAGGACCTTCGACACGAATATGCCGTCCGTCTTCAAAGTCATCGATTGTCACATCGACGCCGAATTGCGGCAACATCCGTTCCGTATGATCGCGTGATAAGATCGGCTCAATCACCGTTGTCTCACCTGTCGCAAATAACCCCGCTAGTAAGACCGCACTTTTCACCTGAGCACTTGCGACCGGTAAGGTATACGTCGTTCCGACGAGCGGTTGCCCCTGAATCCGTAACGGAGCGTAGTTCCCTTCGATTTTCGCACCAAGCTGACTGAGTGGAATCGTCACCCGATCCATCGGTCGTTTTTTTAACGAATCATCGCCTGTCAATTCATACGCCGCCTCGCTACCAGCTAAAATACCGCTTAGTAGTCGAATCGTCGTTCCGGAATTCCCACAATCGATTTTTGCTTCGTTTAATGCAGTCGTCCCTGTAATCTGAATCGTTTTTTCAGAACGCTCGATTTTCGCACCAAGTGCCTCAACCGCCTTCAGTGAAGCGAGACAATCCGCTCCTTCGAGTGCATTCGAAATCGTCGTCGTCCCGTTCGCAATCCCACCAAATAAAAAAGCACGGTGTGTCATTGATTTATCGCCGGGTACTCGTACCTTTCCCTTTAATCCCATTTCAAGCACCTCACAGTCATGTCATAGGCGGACAGCAATCGTCCCACCGGAATTTCCTCTAAATTAAATTTCCCGTTTTCTGCTAAGACGAATCGAATCGACTGATTATTTTTTTTATCCCGTTTCATATAGTCGAAATAGACCTCGAAAGATTGCCTTTTTGGTAGTTCGACACCTAAACGCGTCAACAATTGAGCCAGTTGATTTCCTTCTTCGACTTGTCCCTCTAACATTTTGGCAAAGACTAAACCGATTCCGACTGCCTCACCATGCGCGAGACGCTCACTCGCATACTCGACGGCATGACCAAATGTATGCCCATAATTTAAAAAGGCACGGATGCCTTGTTCTTGTTCATCTTGTTCGACGATTCGTTGTTTGACGGAAATCCCTTTCGCAATCCAGGATTCGAGTGGCAACTCTTTCATATCGGACAGTTTTAAATCCATCAATTGATCAGCAAACGGTTCCGCTGCCAATAGACCATGTTTCAACAATTCAAAAAAACCGCTTCTCCACTCGCGGTCCGGTAATGTTTTCAGAAAAGATACATCGTAGAGAACGGCACTCGGTTGATAGAACGCCCCGACGAGGTTTTTACCGAGCGATAGATTTAGCCCGACTTTCCCGCCGACGCTCGAGTCATGCGCGAGTAACGTCGTCGGAATTTGGATGAACGGAATGCCTCGTAGAATCGTTGCTGCAACGAAACCGGCGAGATCTCCAATCATTCCACCACCAAATGCCAGGATGACCGTACGACGGGTCACCCCTCGTTCAATGCCTTCTTGAAGCAAGTCTGCATACGTTTCGAGCGATTTACTGCTCTCACCTGGTACGACAGTACTCGTCATCCAGTTTGTTTTCGGAAAAAGAGTCGTGACGTGTTTGATCAATGTCTCTAAATGAAGGGTACTGACCGTTTGATCGGTGATAATCCAAAATCGATCTGCTACCTGGGCTTCTTCGACTTCCGCCAGGCGTCGCAACGCACCCGGCTCGATGTGAACCGAATACGGGCGACTCGCTTTGATGCAAAGATGCGTCAAAACAGACGCACCTCCTCCTTGTAATCAGCTATCGTTTGTTTTAATCGATCCATCGTTGAACTCCCGAACATTTCGAGAATCGCGGCTGCGACTTCGAATGCGACGACAGCTTCGAGAACGACAGCTGCTGCCGGCACAGCACAAGCATCACTGCGTTCAATTTGGGCCGTGAACGGCTCTTTCGTTTCAATATCGACCGATTGCAGGGGTTGATACAATGTCGGAATCGGCTTCATCGCAACTTGAACCCGAATCGGCATTCCTGTCGACATCCCACCTTCAATTCCGCCTAGGTGATTGGTTCTGCGGGAGTAACCTGCTTCACTATGAATGATTTCATCTTGGACCGTACTACCGGGACGACGCGCCAAATCAAAACCATCACCAAATCCAACCGCTTTCATCGCATTGACACTGATGACAGCTTGGGCGATCCGACTGTCTAACTTCATGTCATTTTGCGTAAATGATCCAATCCCCGGAACAAGTCCCGTGACGACGACTTCGACTTCACCACCAAGTGTGTCGCCGTCTTTTTTAGCTTGATCGATCGCACGCATCATCTGTTCAGTCGCTGCTTCATCTGCACAACGGACTGGAGAAGCTTCAATCAACTCACGCCGCGTCGTCGGATCAACGGCTTCAGCATCAACGCCACCGATTGATCGTACATGGGAAAACAAATCGACATCGAGCTGTGCCAACAATTGTTTCGCGATTGCCCCAACTGCAACTCGGGCCGCCGTTTCTCGAGCAGAGGAACGTTCGAGGACATCACGGAGATCACGATGACCGTACTTCAAGCCACCTACAAGATCCGCATGTCCTGGGCGTGGGCGTGTCAATGTCCGCGGACGTTCAAGCGCTTCCTCGAGCGGTTCCGCCTGCATGACTTGTTTCCAGTGCGTATGGTCTTTGTTTTCAATAAACAGACTGATTGGCGCCCCCGTCGTGTAACCGTGACGAATTCCACCCCGAACATCAATCGCATCCTGTTCGATTTGCATCCGCCGTCCACGTCCATAACCGCCTTGACGTCGTGTCATTTCAGATTGAATTTTTTCGAAATCGATTGTTAGTCCGGAAGGAACACCATCGATGATGACGGAAAGTCCTTTTCCGTGTGATTCTCCAGCTGTCATGTAGCGCATACGCTTCATCCCTTCACGTCGTTAAATTTTTTCATAAAAGAAGCTTTGCTTCATTTTTAGACCAAATCGTTCCGGTTGAAAGATTTGTTCCGTTCCGCCGACGAATAAAATGCCGCCCGGTTTTAACGCATCTACAAAAGAGCGATAGACGTGCGCTTTTGCTTCTTCTGTAAAGTAAATAAGTACGTTACGACAGATGATTAAATCAAATCCACTGTCATAGCGATCTCCTAACAAATTATGTTTACTGAAACGGACGAGCCGTTTAATTTCTGGAGCGACCTCATATTGTTGATCCTGTTCGATGAAATATCGTTTTTTCCTTGATTCGACGACTTCGTTTAAGGCTGAAATGCCGTATCGACCTTGCTTCGCCTTTTCAAGAACGATCTCATCTAAATCGGTCGCTTGAATCGTGAATTGGGCAGGGTCCATCATCTCATTAAGAATCATCGCGAGCGAATAGGGCTCTTCCCCCGTTGAACAAGCCGCGCTCCATGTCCGAATCCGACCATGCGCACGTGCTTGCAGCACCGGAAGAATATCTTGTTCGAGCTGTTGCCAGCGAATCGGATTTCTGAAGAATTCACTAACATTGATCGTCATCCGGTCCAAGAATTCTTCATATAAGGTCTCGCTTTTTTCCATTGCCTGCATATACGAGGCGAAGGTATCATGTCCTTTTTTATCGCGCAAAGCCGTCAAACGTCGTTTCATTTGTGCTTCTTTATATTGTCCTAAATCAATTCCTGACTTTTTTAAGAAACGTTGGATGAAAAGCTCGTAATCGTCCATAGTACACCTCACTGGTCCTCTCTATCATCGGTCATACACGTTTTATGACCCTATCTTATTCTCTATAGTAGCATAAAGCCATTTCCTTTCCAAAATACAAAAACAGACGATTGAGCAATTGCTCAATCGTCTGTTTGCCGTTCGTTTCATTATGCGTTTACCGGTTGCCCTTGAAACCAAAGTCCAAGTTCACGCTCCGCACTCTCGACGCTGTCTGAACCATGGATGACGTTCTCGCTCATCGTGTTCGCGAAATCTCCCCGAATCGTCCCAGGTAGTGCTTCTGTCGGTTTTGTTTTTCCAATCATCAAACGTGAAACAGATACGACATCCGTTCCTTCGACACGAAGTGCGACGACAGGACCAGACGTTAAGAAAGTGACCAACTCTCCAAAGAATGGCTTCTCTGCGTGCTCTGCATAATGTGCTTTCGCCAATTCTTCAGACGCTTGCATCATTTTCATTTCACGTACAACAAATCCTTTTCGTTCGATCCGGCCGATGATTTCCCCAATCAATCCGCGTTCGACACCATCAGGTTTTACCATTAAAAATGTTTGTTCCATTTTTGAGTCCCCCTATGAAATGCTTTTAGAAAAGCGCTTACATAGTAAGTTTACTCGTAAACGGATCGAGCGGCAAGAAAATTTTGACAGTTTTTTATCCTTTTCGCTTTCCAACGTAACGTGCGACTTCTTCAAGTGAACGCTTTGCAGAAGACTTCGGTAAATGCTCTAAACGACGAATCGCTCGCTTAATGTAAAGATCGACGGTCTGTTGTGTCCGTTCAAGTGCGTCAGACGCTTGCAGACGGTCAAGAAGTGGCGCGACTTCTTCGTGGGAGGGCATCTCCTGAATTTTGACGAGTTCCTTGAAAAAAGCTGGATTTTCTGAGGCGTAGAAAACTGGCAACGTCTTATGCCCATGTCGTAAATCTTCTGCGACCGGTTTACCAAGCTCGACCCGGTTCGCTGTGAAATCCAGTAAGTCATCCGCAATTTGAAAAGCAAGACCGATGTCACGCCCAAATTGCCGCAATGCTTTCGTATCCGCTTCCGAGCAGTTCGCGACGATGGCTCCTAGATGACAACTTGCCTCAATCAAGATCGCCGTTTTCCGCTCGATTCGTTTAATATATCGTTTAATCGATTGATTCCAATCGTATTGATCATAAATTTGTTCGATTTCACCCTCACAAATTTCGCGCATCGCATGGACCATGACTTGGACGAGTTCCGGTTTCCCGATTTCTCCAATCAATTTGACTGCCTCACCAAACAAATAGTTACCCGAGTATAATGCAACTTCTTCATCAAAACGTTGCATGACGGTCGGCTTTCCACGTCTCAGTTCGGCATCATCGATGACATCATCATGCACGAGTGATGCCATGTGGACCAGTTCAAGACTTGCCGCGACACGGACCAGTTCATCCCGGTCTGCTTGACCAAACTTCGAAGCGAGCAAAACAAAAGCCGGACGAATCCGCTTCCCCCCCGCTTTCAAGAGTTGTTGTCCCGCAGCATCAATCGTCGGTTCTTCGGACGCAATATGATTTGTTAAGAATCGGTCGACTAAATTCACTTCTTTCGTTACATCTCGATAAATTGAATGCAGTGACATCTCACCACTTCTTCCCGAGGTGCATTGCAGCCGCCCCACCTGCAAACGCCTTTACTTCGACCTGCATGAAGCCAGCCTGCTCAAATAATTGCTTTAATTCAACACGATCGAGGAACACTTCCGTCGATTCTTGAAGCCAGTTATATTGATCAAACGATTTTGCAAACAAACGACCGACTTGTGGCATGATTTTACCAAAGTATAACGAGTAGGCCTCACGGAAAATTGGTGCCGTCGGTTGACTCGTCTCAAGACATACGACTGTTCCACCTGGTTTTAAGACACGATGCATCTCTTTGATGACTTGGAGATAGTCCGGAACATTCCGTAGTCCAAACCCAATTGTCACGTAGTCAAAGGAATGATCACCAAAAGGTAAATCCATCGCATTGCCATGAATCAATTCGACGTTTTTCATCCCTAACGCCTCGACTTTATCGACTCCGACTTTAAGCATGTTTTCAGAGAAATCGAGTCCTTTGATGACACCGGTCGGACCAGCCGCTTTCGCGAGTTGAATTGTCCAGTCAGCCGTTCCGCAACATAAATCAAGACATTTTGCCCCCGGAAATACATCCATCCGGCGCATTGTTTCTTTTCGCCATAATTTGTGCAAGCGGAAACTGATGATGGAATTCATCTGATCATAATTTGTCGAAATTGATTGAAACACTTCATAAACTTTCTTTTCTTTTTCTTGTGTCTGCACGCAGTTCACCCTTTCAAGAATATTACGCTACTGCCATTTGTTCTAAATGTGATAATAGTAGTTGTTGCGCTTCATGATCGAGCAACTCGGCCTGTTTCCGAATGATGCGTTGCCCTTCTCGTGTTAACCAATCTTGACCGCTGATTGCCGCCAAACCTTGAACGAGTCCAAATTCCGCCGTCAGCCAGAGTAAGACGTAATCTTCTGTCGACGTATAATTTCGCTCATGGATCGAACATTTTGCTTCATTCACACGCTGTACGGTCCGTCCTAACGTCACGAGTGCCGTTTGGGGAAGCGACGCTAACTCTTCAAAAAAGTAAGTCGAAAAAAGATCTCCCGCCAATACGAGCAATTGTCTTTCTTTTGATCCTCGTTTCGTTTCACCTACTCGTTCATGTAAGACAAGTGCAACCTTCGCAAAATGTACGCCCTTTACGAGCGCCTGCCAATCCAATGTCTCGTTTTGAGCGACATCAATCAACCAACTGATCTGTTCACGATCGATGGAAGGGAAATCCACATGTCGAGCTAGTTGAGTCGTCTGTTTGTTGTTGAGCGCAGTAATGATTTCTGTCATGAATAGCTCTCGTTGGTCCATGCTTTTACCCCCCGATCTCCAGTGCCATCTCGTTGATGGATGTTCTTCTTTTTTAATATACCATAATCATCGCTTTTTCACGCCTTTGAATACCCACAAAAAAAGCCGTTCGAGGAATTCCTCGAACGACTATGTAGCCAAATTACTTGACTGCATCTTTCAATGCTTTACCCGGTTTGAAGGCAGGCACTTTGCTTGCTGGGATTTCGATATCTTCTTTCGTACGTGGGTTGCGACCTTTACGAGCGGCACGTTCACGGACTTCGAAGTTACCAAAACCAATCAATTGGACTTTTTCTCCAGATTGGAGTGTCTCAGTGATTGATTCGAATGTTGATTCAACAACTTTAGTCACGTCTTTTTTTGTAAGACCTGATTTTTCGACAACCGCTTGAATGAGTTCAGTTTTGTTCATTACTTTCACCCCCTCCCAATCGCTTCTTCGAGGCTAATCATACCTTATAAACGTTGCTATTACAACATTTTCGTCATAATCCCTCTCAATTTTCTGATTCTTCGATCGATTCCTCAGAAAACGTAGGTTCGCCTTTTTCGTTAATTGTATAGCTTTGAGAGTATGCCGGGACAAAAGGTTGATCATCATACAGTAAATGACGAATATCTTGACCGACTTTTGGTTTTTTCTTCGCAGTTTCAACGGCTTTCTTCAATTCAGGAAGATAGTTGACATACAACTGCCCTTGACCGTCGACATAGATGTCCAGTTCCGTATCGGAATAAGGACTCGGAATCTTCGGTTCTTCCTTAATGAACAACTTTTTATAGTCGAGTGTGAATTGATTTTTACCAATCGAACCTTTAAATGGATATTTTTCATTTTTCTTTCGGTACGTATCGATGCGCACCTGTAGCTTTTGGAGTTCTTCTGCAACGAGTAAATCCATCAGCTTTACAGTCGGTTTCTCTTCCACATCGACTAACAAGTAAATGAACGTTCCACCACCTTCGAAACTATTCGGTGGAGGATCACTCATATAACGAGGAATTAAGCGTCCGAGTTCAATTTGATACCGCTCCATCAAAGGCGTATCTGCGTCTCTTGTTTTGATTGGTAAGACACCGGTATCTTTTTGATACGCGTCGACAGCATCTTGAACCGTTGCGATTTGTTGCGGATAGGGTATCCGGTTCGAAGGTTTTTGACTATCCGGGAAGAGACATCCCGATAACAACATGACAGGCACCAACATGAAAAGAACGACTAGCTTCTTCATGCGCTCGGACCTGCCATGACGATGAACACCATAATAATGGAAGCTACAATAAAACATAGGAAGGCAAGGGTCGAGAGCAGGAACTGCCAAACCCCTGTCAATTTCGTTCGACTGATCGTGACGAATAAGACGCTAATCGCAAATAACCCGATCCCGCCAAACGAAATCCACATTTTTAATAATCCAGGACTCAAGGTTTCCACCCCACTCCGTTAATCTTTCGTCGTAAACAGATGTTCAATTTCATTTTTTTGCGGGCGTTGCATCAACTTCCGTACTTCTTCTTCCGGTGTGTGACCATCGAAAAGGACATGGTAGAGTGCCGTCGTGATTGGAAGCTCGCACTGTTTCGTTTCTGCCAAATCGTAAGCAGCTTGAGTCGCACGAACTCCCTCAACGACCATCCCCATGTTTTCTAATACGGTTTCGAGTTTTTCACCACGCCCGATGGCATTCCCGGCTCGCCAGTTCCGACTATGGACTGATGTACAGGTCACGATCAAGTCCCCCATCCCCGTCAAACCGGTGAACGTCATCGGTTTAGCACCAAGCAATGTACCGAGACGCGCGATTTCTACCATTCCACGCGTAATCAATGCTGCTTTCGCATTATCTCCATACCCTAAACCGTCCGTCATTCCTGCAGCTAAGGCAATGATGTTCTTCAAGGCGCCACCAAGTTCCGCTCCGATGATATCCGCGTTCAAGTACACCCGGAAGTTTTCATTCATGAAGAGTTCTTGGACACGACCGGCCTCTTCTAAACCTTCAGAAGCAATCGTCACCGTCGTCGGTTTACGTAATGCAACCTCTTCGGCGTGTGACGGTCCTGTCAAAACACAGACCGCCGAACGTTTTGCGGGATCGATTTCTTCTTCAATCAACTGAGACAATCGTAAGTGCGTCTTCGGTTCAATCCCTTTCGACGCATGAATGAGGACGACGGGTTCTGTTAATCGTTCATTTAACTGGCGTGCGACGCCACGAATCGCTGACGAAGGCGTCACAATCAAAATATGCGAAGCACCTGCTACAGCATCATCTAAATTCGTCGTTGCCCGTAAAGAAGAAGGCAATGCCACACCAGGCAGAAATTGTGTATTCTCATGATTTTCATTAATGGCATCAACATTTTTTTGATCACGGCCATAAAGAATGACGTCATGACCATTATCTGCTAAAACGAGTGAAAGCGCAGTTCCCCAGCTTCCAGCTCCAATGACTGCAATTTTTTTCATCATGATTTTCACCCTGCCTTATTGTTTTTGACGTGCCAAAATCCGAATCGGTGTTCCAGTAAAATCAAATGCTTCCCGGATTCGGTTATCGAGATACCGTTTGTATGAGAAATGCAAGAGCTCTGGATCGTTGACGAACAAGACAAATGTAGGCGGACGCGATGCCACTTGTGTCGCATAGTTAATCCGTAGACGAACACCCTTATCCGTCGGCGCTGGATTCATCGCGACTGCGTCGACGATAACATCGTTCAAGACGCTTGTCTGAATGCGTTGGGCATGACTTTTCGCCGCTTGATTGATGACAGGGAGCAATGTTTGAAGACGACGTTTCGTCTTCGCAGAGACGAAAACGATTGGTGCATAGTCGAGGAAGCGGAATTCTTCACGAATTTCTTCTTCCATTTTCTTCATCGTTTTATCATCTTTTTCGACAGCGTCCCATTTATTGACGACGATGACAATCGCACGTCCGGCTTCGTGGGCATATCCGGCGACTTTTTTATCTTGTTCGATGATACCTTCTTCACCGTCGAGGACGACACAAACGACGTCAGCTCGCTCAATGGCTTTTTGGGCACGCATGACACTAAAGCGTTCTGTCGATTCGTAGACTTTCCCACGTTTACGCATACCTGCTGTGTCGATGATGACGTATTCTTGATCGTCACGTGTAAACGGTGTATCGATTGCATCACGGGTTGTACCAGCGACACTTGAGACGATGACACGTTCTTCACCGAGAATCGAGTTCGTCATACTCGACTTCCCGACGTTTGGACGACCAACCAAGGCAAACTTAATTGTATTTTCGTCGTATTCGATGTCTTCTTTGTTTGGCGCTAGTTCGAGGACACGATCAAGCATGTCTCCGAGTCCTAGACCATGCGTTCCGGAAATCGGATATAAATCGCCGAATCCTAATGAGTAAAATTCATACATTAAATCACGCATTTCAAAGTTATCGACTTTATTGACCGCGATAACCACTGGTTTATTTGAACGGAACAACATGCCGGCGACTTCTTCATCGGCAGCCGTAATCCCTTCGCGTCCATTGACCATGAAAATAATGACGTCCGCTTCATCGATTGCAAGCTCCGCCTGATGACGCATCATTTGAAGTAGGGGCTCATCCCCGACTTCGATTCCACCTGTATCAATCAAATGAAAATGACGATTGAGCCATTCTCCAGTTCCGTATATACGGTCGCGGGTAACACCTGGCTTGTCTTCTACGATCGAAACCCGATCTCCAATCACCCGGTTAAAAATCGTCGACTTTCCGATATTTGGGCGACCTACGATCGCCACTACTGGAATTGCCATCCCAACACCTTCTTTCTCTTCTCTCGCTTCATAGCCGTTCTATTGTATCAAATCAAGCGCGCTTATACCACATCTAACCGAAACATAAAAAAAGCAGACACGAATCGTGTCCACTTTTTGTCAAAATTTATTCTTTTGCATCCGAGTCTTTATCAGCGAGGTCCGCTACCGAAAACCCTTCATTTTGATCCGTATATTGAGAGTAGTCATCTTCATCCGTCTCTTCTTGTTCTAAGACACGCGTCGAAAGGGAGATCTTGTGTTCATCTAAGTGAACCTCAAGAACTTTCGCTTCGATTTCTTGTCCCTCTTCAAGCACTTCCGACGGCGAACTAATATGGCGATTAGCGATTTGAGAGATATGGAGGAGACCTTCGACTTGCGGTGCAAGTTCGACGAATGCTCCGAATTGAACGAGACGACGGACACGTCCTTTGACGATGTCACCCGCTTCGATTTTCCCTTCCATCTGTTGCCATGGACCTGGTTGCGTCTCTTTAATTGATAGCTTGACCTTTTCTGTATCGCGGTCGACACCAAGTACTTTCACTTCGACTTGTTGCCCTTCCGTTACGATATCAGACGGTCGTTCGACACGATGATGCGCCATTTCAGAAATGTGGACGAGTCCGTCAACACCACCGATATCGACAAATGCACCAAAATCCGTTAAACGTTGGACAGTTCCTTCAAGGACTTGACCCACTTCCAAGTTTTCAAGCGTCTCTTTTTTCTTCGCATTAAGCTCGCCTTCGACGACCGCTTTATGTGAAAGAATGACACGATTTTTTTCTTGGTCGAGCTCAACGACCTTGACTTCGATCGACCGGCCGATGTAGTCAGAAAAATCTTCTACATAGTGACGTTCGACAAGTGAAGCTGGAATGAATCCACGTACGCCGATGTCGACGACGAGACCCCCTTTGACGATGTCTTTGACGACAACTTCAAATATTTCAGCCGATTCATATTTCGCTTCGACTTCTTCCCATGCTTTCAAGGCATCAATCTCACGTTTTGAGACGACGACTTCTTCGTCTGTAATCTTCTTCACCTTTACTTGTAATTCATCACCGACTTTTAGCACACCTCGTATGTCATCCAAATGGAGACTTGAGACTTCGCTAATCGGCAGGATTGCTTCTGTCTTATATCCGATATCAATGAGTGCTTGCTTGTCTTCAATCTTCACGACCATCCCAGTAACTACCTGGTCCCGATGAATTTCAAAATCAGGCATATCTTTCATTTCTTCGACCATTCCAACACAACCTCCTCACGATGAGTACAAGAAACGTAATAAAATACGTTTATCCTTCTTTTAACTTCTTACAATTCTGACTATTTGTCAAGGTTTTACACATGATTGTAGTAGACCGATTTGATTTCTTCGAGAATTCGTTCTGAAATCGCTTTCGCGGCACCGCGTTGATCGCGTAAATCTTCAATATCGACTGGTTTTCCGATTACGACCCGCATCGGCTTAAACGGGCGATAGTTGCCGATGATCGCGACAGGAACGATTTGCGCCGGAGATCGGAGTGCAAAAAAACCGACACCTGGTTGCGCTGCCGTGAACTCACCTGGAGCAGACCGTGTTCCTTCTGGAAAAATTCCGACGGTTTCGTCCGTTTTCAATAATTCAATCGTTCGTTTTAAAGCTTGACGATCGCCCTGTCCGCGTCCGACGGGATACGTCCCCGCTGCCGTCATCAATTGTTTTAATCCAGGGACTTTAAACAGTTCCTCTTTTGCCATATAACGAACCGAGCGACTCGTCGGAATCGCGCTAACTAGAAAGACGGGATCCCAGTTCGAGCTATGATTCGCACATAAAAGAACGGATCCATCCTTCGGAAGATTTTCTCTCCCTGTCACGCGAAGACGAAATACAGTTTTGGCGATGACGAGCACGACGAATCGCGCTAGTCGATAAACGGAGTCCGTTCGACTCATTTTAATACCCCTTCCGCAAGCTCTGTCAGACGGAGGACGACTTGATCGATCGACATGACGGTTGTATCGAGATAAATGGCATCGTCTGCTTGTCTGAGCGGAGACACTTCCCGTTCACTATCACGTTTATCACGCAACGCGATTTCTGCTTGAAGTGCTTCTAAGTCACTGTCCATCCCCCGAGACACGTTTTCACGATGCCGGCGACTCGCACGTTCTTCGACTGTTGCTGTCATGAAGACTTTCAGTTCGGCATCTGGTAAGACGACTGTACCGATGTCACGCCCATCCATGACAATACCGCCCGATTCTGCTAAGCGGCGCTGCATCTCGACGAGTGCCGAACGTACTTGAGCATGTTTTGCGACGAATGAGACATTGTTCGTCACTTCGCTCGACCGAATCGACTCTGTTACTTCGCGCTCGCCAATAAAGACACGTTGCCCGTTTTCACCCGGTGTTAAACGGATATCAAGTGATGTCATTAACTCACCTAACCGTTGCCCATCCTCGAGATCGATTCCTTGCTCAAGTGCTGCGAGCGTTACGGCCCGATACATCGCCCCTGTGTCGATGTAGACGTAGTCAAGATGTGCTGCTAATTGTTTAGCAATTGTACTTTTTCCGGCACCAGCTGGTCCGTCAAGTGCGATTTGAATTTTAGTCATGTTTTTCGTTCCTTCCGTTTGAACCATTTTTAAGCGGTTCATAGTATCGACCGTTATCATAGCAAAAAAATAGACTTAGGTGAATGAATTCGTGCCACTCCGCGAATTTTTCATTTGCGCCTGATAACAGTGCCGTAAGACGAGCTCACGACTTCGATCATGAATTTGTGTAAATTGAAAGGCGAGTTCGTAACGTTCTTCGCGTCGATCGACGCGAACTAACTCACCTAAAACGTCAAGTGTATGGGTTCCTCCATGTTCGGCCGGTAGTAAAAACGTCAATTCAACCTCGTCTTTTAGTTCAATCGGTAAATGATTCGCTAAGATCAATATTCCACCTGCTGATAAATCAAGCGAGACCGTCGTGAACGGTTCGAATTTAGTTTTATGTGGATGAAGTGCGACGTCCAAAAGTAACGGCACACGTACGAACTGACGACGTTGAACACGCTCAATCTGTTGGTCGGTCGGGCGTCTGATTGCATATCGTTGTCCACGAAGCGGATCATTTTGTCGTTCGACGATTTCCGATTCAAAGCCATACAACCGTCCCTTTTCTTTAAAAAAGTAAACGTGAATCGATTCATCTTCCGATAAAATAAATGTCTTTAGCGTGTCCGCCTCACTTGGCGCTTCCATCCAGATTAAACGGTTCGTCACAGCCGTGACCTTCGTCCGACCTTGTCGATCTTCACTGTTGCGTACCATTATCAAATCACCTGTTTGCATCATGTCACTCTCTCCCAATCCATTCTATTCAATTACTATTTTTTTTGTATCGATGATTCAAGCGATTCGCACTCTTAACTTGGTAAAGGCCGACTCCCCATAAAATCACCATAAAAATAATGGGCAGCAAGGAAATACCACCATTTTCCAATATTAACAAATTAAACATACTGTGCGCAATCATCGGAACGATTAAGGACAGACTTAGCCAACGATTCGGGTAAATTGAAAATTTTGCACGCCCCATAAAGAAGCCCATTAGAACAGCAAAGAGTGCATGACCCGATACAGGAAGCAA
Source organism: Exiguobacterium sp. s80 (assembly GCF_018618725.1). Classification (NCBI taxonomy): domain Bacteria; kingdom Bacillati; phylum Bacillota; class Bacilli; order Caryophanales; genus Exiguobacterium; species Exiguobacterium sp. s80. Next base: position 1,051,283 of record NZ_JACSMP010000001.1, read on the forward strand.
CGCTCTGAATATCATGTGTTCAACCGTCCCATTGACCATTAAATATAAAATATTCTCAAGCGTCGCAAAGCCGAGCGAACAGGCGACTGCGTAAATGATACCATCATAATAATCATTGAAACGTTGATGGATATATACGGTATAAAAAACGATAAACCATTTCGCAAATTCTTCCGTAATTGCCGTTCGAAACAGACGAATCGATTCATCTCCCCCAAATTCAGTCTGAACGACGTAGTCGATGAACATCAATGGAAACACAAGTAAAATGCCAAAAATGAAACTCCGTAAAATATAACCGACGGGTTCAGCTTCATGTTCATGGCGGAGATAAAAATAAGTAAGTAGTGCAATTCCCGGGGCAATTCCTGAGAAAACGATCGATAACACGTTTTTGCCCCCTTCCTATTCCTTAAGGATAAAGGTTTCTCCTGGAAAAGAAAACCGAGTCCATTGTATATCCGAAAAAAAAAGGTACAATTATGGATGAAAATGAATAGTCAGCTTTTAGTGTCTGACTATCGAACGAATAGACAGGAGGCTCTTTATGAAAAAATTACTATTAGTCCATACCGGAGGCACGATCGCGATGGCACAAAATCATTCCGGTCACGTTCTGCCGAATGACATCAACCCACTTGATGCTTCATTGCCACGTGCGACCGACATCGCGGACATCACGACACGCCACTTCGCGAACCTTCCTTCACCACACATCACACCGGACATCATGCTCCGTCTCGCACACTTCATCAAAGAAGAACTGCAGGCAGGGTATGATGGCGTCGTCATCACGCACGGAACGGATACGTTAGAAGAAACGGCTTATTTCTTACAGTTGACGATTGGTGCTCCAATTCCAATCGTCTTGACAGGTGCGATGCGTTCATCAAATGAAGTCGGTTCAGACGGTGAGTTCAATTTGATTACGGCATTGCGTGTAGCCGTCAGTGATGCAGCTAGAGGAAAAGGGGTTCTCGTTGTCTTTAACGGAGAAATCCACTCTGCTTTTAACGTCACGAAAACGCATACTTCTTCTGTCGATACTTTTAAATCGGTTCATTTCGGTAACTTAGGGATGGTCACGAAAGATCATGTCTATTTATTCAATACACCTGTCTTAAAACCAACGCACATGGTGACGAAACTAACAAAGCGTGTCTCCGTCCTAAAAGTTTACGCCGGGATGGACCCCGACCTTTTAGTTGCTGTCGGTGAACTTGGTTATGATGGTCTAGTCCTCGAAGTACTCGGGCAAGGAAATGTGCCACCGAGTCTGATGGATGCGATTCGTCAGCTGACTGAACAAATGCCAATCGTCATCGTCAGTCGTTGCTTTAACGGCATCGTCCAAGATGTCTACGGATATGCAGGCGGAGGACAACAATTAAAAGAACTTGGTCTGATTTTCTCGAATGGTCTGAACTCACAAAAAGCTCGCTTGAAATTGATGATTGAGCTCGAAATCGAGGCTACACACCCTGAACTTGAGACTTCATTTCAAGTCGAATGATCTGTCACTAAAAATAACCGCTTCCCGGGGAGGGAAACGGTTATTTTTTTAGCGATCGAAAAGAGCGCTTATCGCGTCGTTTCACGAACAAGTCGATCTGAAAGACTCGTTGCAATCAATTCTCCATGAAAACGACCGTTTTCGATAAATATTTTGTTGGCGTCATATCCTGCAGCGACGACACCCGCAATATAAATGCCGGGAACGTTTGACTCCATCGTTTCCTCATTGAAATCCGGAACTCCCGTTTCTCCATCAATCATGATACCGGCATCCGCGAACAAACCAACGTCCGGTGTGTAACCTGTCATCGCAAAAACAAAATCTGCCTTAATTGAGGTCGCTTCTCCTTGTTCTTTATAATGGACGTGCGTCGGTGTGATAGAATCGATCGTTGCGTTAAACACCATCTTGACCTTCTCGGCCCGTACGAGCGCTTCGAAGTTCGGGAGGACCCATGGCTTGATTGACGGACTGTACGCTTCACCACGGTATAACAGCGTGACATGTGCACCTGCCTTCTCAAGTTCAATTGCGGCATCGACACTCGAATTTTTTCCACCAATGACGACAACGTCTTGTCCGAAGAAAGGATGACCTTCTTTAAAATAATGAGAAACGTGCGGTAATTCCTCACCTGGTACGTCCATTTTATTTGGCAATCCGTAATAGCCTGTCGCTAAGACGAGTGCCCGTGCCTGACGCGTCACCGTCTCCTCCATTCGCGACGATACGACTTCGAACCCTTCACCATCCGTACGTTTACTGATTCGTTCCACCGTCTCAAACGGACGAATCGTGATTTCTTTCCGTTTAACGACTTCACGGTAATAGACGAGTGCATCTTGGCGTTTCGGCTTAAGTTCCTTGTTGATAAACGGAACACCACCGATTTCTAATTTTTCGCTACTCGAAAAAAATGTTTGATGCGTCGGATATTGATAAATCGCTTCGACGATATTTCCTTTTTCGATGACTTCGACAGCTAATCCACGATCTTGCATCTCGATCGCTGCCGATAACCCACACGGTCCTGCACCAATGATGAGACAATCCAGCATAATCTTTTCTCCTCTTCCACGTGCTTTTTTTTTATCTTAGCAAACATGAGCAAACGAAGAAAGAATTTAAGTTACATGAAAAAAGTTCACTCCTGTAAGAAGTGAACTTTTTCAAATTAAACCCATCCACGGAAGCGTGAGGCTTCCGCCATTTTACGAACGCCTACCATGTAGGCAGCGAGGCGCATATCAACATTTCGTGTATGCGATGTTTGATACACTTGATTAAACGAGTTCACGAGTACTTTTTCAAGCTTTTCATGCACTTCTTCTTCCGTCCAGTAATACCCTTGGTTGTTTTGAACCCATTCAAAGTAGGACACCGTTACGCCACCACTTGAAGCCAAGACATCGGGAACAATCAAGATTTCACGATCTGCGAGAATTTTAGTCGCTTCATTCGTCGTCGGACCGTTGGCTGCTTCGACGACGATTCGCGCTTTAATGTCATGCGCATTATCTTCCGTGATTTGATTTTCAATCGCTGCCGGAACAAGAATGTCACACTCTAATTCGAGCAGTTCTTTATTTGAAATTGTATTTTTGAACAGCGTCGTCACCGTCCCGAACGAATCGCGACGATCAAGTAAATATGGGATATCCAGTCCGTTCGGATCATGGAGAGCGCCATATGCATCACTGATCGCAATGACTTTCGCCCCCAAATCATGCATGAACTTCGATAAGAAGCTCCCTGCATTACCAAACCCTTGAACGACGACGCGGGCTCCTTCTAATGTAATCCCTTTTTTCGCAGCAGCTTCCCGAATCATGATGGCGACCCCTTTAGCTGTCGCAGTCTCACGCCCGTGGGAACCACCGAGTACTAACGGCTTTCCTGTAATGAAGCCCGGTGAATTGAATTCATCAATCCGGCTGTACTCATCCATCATCCAGGCCATGATTTGTGAGTTCGTGAAGACATCAGGTGCTGGAATATCTTTTGTCGGACCAACGATTTGACTGATTGCACGGACATAGCCACGACTCAGACGCTCGATTTCCCGGAAACTCATCTCTCGTGGATCGCAAATGATTCCACCTTTACCACCACCGTATGGTAAATCGACGATTCCTGCCTTCAAGCTCATCCAGACTGATAACGCTTTGACTTCGACTTCCGTTACGTTCGGGTGGAAACGGATTCCACCTTTCGTCGGACCGACAGCATCATTGTGTTGCGCCCGGTAGCCGGTAAAGATTTTTGTTGACCCATCGTCCATCCGAACTGGAATCCGAACCGTTAACATTCGCAACGGTTCTTTTAACAATTCATACATTTCGTCCGGGTAACCCAACTTCTCAAGAGCTTCTTTTACGATTTCCTGTGTTGCTTCAAGTACGTTTTTCCGATGATTCGCATGTTGTTGGTCAGTGATCATTCCAACGTTCCTCCCCATAAGTGGCATCCCCTATGCCGTTTCCTTGTTCGGATAAAGTATACCTTGTTCCGACGTGTAATGAAAGGGATTCCTACTATATTTGTAAGCGCTTTCTATCATCTACTCTTTTTCGTTTACTTTATGTTGTTCGAAGTCGCTTGATGACGTGTAATCGCTAGATTGATAAACGATTCGACTAGCTCTGGATAATCAATCCCGATTGCCCGTGCCCCGTCCGGGAATAGACTTGTCGCTGTCATACCAGGTAGCGTATTGGTTTCTAAAATAACGGGATGACCGATTTCAGGCACCAGGAAATCAGAACGGGAATAGCCCGAACATCCGAGGACTTGATGGGCGAGGACTGCCCACTCTTGTAATTTTTGTGTCGTCACCTCGTCAAAATCAGCAGGACAGATATGCTCTGATCCACCGACTGCATATTTTGATTCATAATCATAAAATTCATTTTTAGGAATGATTTCGATGACGGGCAACGCTTTTTCAGCACCTTTTTGGCCGAGCACCGGTACGGTTACTTCTCGCCCTTTAATGAATTGTTCAATCAAAACCGCATCGTCTGCCTGAAAAGCGAGTTCGATTCCGCTTCGTAACATCGCGTCGTCCATCGCAATCGTCAATCCATTTGACGATCCTTCTTGAGCCGGTTTGACGACACAAGGGAATTCACCGCCCCACTGCCGGACCTTATCTGCGATGTCGTCACCGCGTTCAATCAAGACATCACGCGCAATCCGAATGCCAGCCTTCTCAAAGTGCAACTTCGACCGTGCTTTATCCATCGCTAATGCGGAAGCCAACACACCTGATCCAGTATACGGAATATCCGCTAACTCTAGTAATGCTTGGACACGACCATCTTCTCCATATTTTCCATGAAGAGCAATGACGGCGACTTCAACATCCAGATTGAAAATTTCTTCAGCACGTTCCGGATGGAAATCGATGGCAACGACTTCGTGCCCTTTTCCCTCCAATGCTTGAATCACGGACTTCCCGCTACTTAACGAAACCTCACGTTCTCCAGAAATCCCACCATATAATACTGCCACTCTCATACTCTTCACTCCTTCATCTTACGTTCACTGTTTATCATACCATCACTCTTTCAACGAAAAAATACAAAATGGTGTTAACTGATGATTCCTCATGAAAAAGACCACTTTCCGTCAGAAACCGGTCAGTGGCCTTAAAAAGAATCGTCGTATGTGCCGATTCGTTAAAAATCATCATTTACACGGAAAATGTCCCGGCGATCATTTTGATTGCATCCGAACGCTGAAGTGTTTTTCCGTATTCCGCCATCGCGAGCGGACTTTTCGCACTTGGTACGCCATATTCAGACAGTACGGTCGTAATCGTCCGTTCAAGCGCCTCTGCCATCCGTTCCTCGAAATACAAGTAATACCGTCCTTCGAAGTAGTACAGCCTACCACCCGTTTCCGTCATCGGAACGTGGCGAAGCAATCCGTGGCTCGCTTGAATGACGTCCTCGAATTCTTCGAGTTGATACAGGACATGATGTACGATATCGACGGTCATCCGAATTTCTACTTGATCAAATTCATCAAACGTTTCTTCTGGTAATTCACCTTCTCGTCGTACATCGACCAACATCCCGTCATTCGGAAAGAATGTCACAAAAAATTCGAGTGTCCCGACCGCATGAAATCCAAAATTTGATTCTGCTTCTTCTAACAGGTTACGTAATAGGTCCTGTCCTTTTCCAACTGCCAGTGTTTCTGGTCGAACGTCGTGAACGGATAGTTCCTGCTTCGTAATAAACACACGTAAATGCCCTTGTTTAAATGTCTCAAATCTCATCTAAGACTCCTCCAGTCAATGCCGGAGAAAAACAACTTCTCCGTTCAATATGAATCACACTATACACCAGTTGTCGGAGTGAGTCGACTTAACCAACTTTTCCAGGAGGAATCGTCCGTCCCGAGGAGATGATCCGCGTATTTTTCAGGGAGCTGTTCGACGGCATAACCACCTAGACCAATCTCGACGTTCGGTACAGCCTGTCGTAGTTCGACAAGCGCTTCATCTAAAAGACTGAGGTGGTCAGAAATCGTACACGAAAGGACGACAGCACGCGGTACTAATTGTTTCGTCACCGTCACAAGATCTGACACGGGAATTCCTGCTCCAAGAAAAATCACATCGAAGCCGGATTGGCGTAAGTATAGCGTAAAAAATAACAATCCCAATTCATGTTCTTCTTCTGGCGCACATACACATAAAATGCGCGGTAAAAAAGGATTGATCGGCATTTGCAACGATAATGTCGAAAGGCGGGCCCGTAAAAAGGCTGTCGCAAAATGTTCATGCGCAATCGTAATTTCACCATTTTCCCACTTCGAGCCGATTTCGTGCAGCAACGGTCCGACGATATCTTGAATCACCTTATCGAAACTAAACATCGAGAATGCCTTATTCATGATGTCATGGGCATGTCGTTCCTCAAATGTCGTTAATGCCTCAAACAGTTGTTCACGTAGTTCAACACCATAATCAAGTGGAAGCTCCGTGCGACTGACAGGCATTTCGTACAGTTGAATCGCTTTCGAAACAGATAGTCCTTCTTTTTGTTTGTCTACAATCCAGCGGAGCTTCGCGACATCGCTATCACTATAGATGCGATGCCCAGATTCACTCCGGTCCGGATCAAGCACTTGATATCGCCTTTCCCAAGCACGAATGGTCGTTGGGTTGAGCCCTACTAATGCAGCGACTGCTTTGATATTATATTTCCCACGATCCATGCACCGTGCCTCCTTCCTTCTCCTTTTCAGTATACCCGTAAAGGAAAATAATCTCTGTTCACAATGTGCCCTTACATCATGAAACCGAGGGAAACGAAGGCGATAATGATTGTAATCATAAGAATCGTCAGCGTGATGGCTAACGGATTTTTGACAAAGGGTTGCTTTAACCGTTCATTCCGCACATGTTCAATTCGTGAAGAACGTGGTGGTAAGCTTGATTTTGGTTCTTCTTGTCGGTTCTTTCGTTGATCGTATTTACTCAAATTCATCACCTTTTCTAAAAATAAGGATAATACTAGTTTACACTGAATCGGCTGATGAAAAAAAGACCTCTTCTAGTCGTTGTTCCCAATCCAAAATTTCAATCGTATGCCTTTTTTGCGGTGATCGTTTTGTCGTATTACCACAAATATCACAGCACCGGTCCTGGACGATCGGTTGCTCATCAAAATGATTCAAGATGAACGTTCGTCGACACGTTATACTTTGAATATAATTTATCATTTGCATAAGTTCACGTAAACGTATCTTTTTTCGCTCTTCTTGCCAAGCGATGATGTCCTCACGCGACCAGCGATCACTGAGTTGCGATTTTAATAAACGATACGCTGGATCTTCGACATCTAACCCTAAACGCCGTTCCATCGTTTCAAGCGGTTCCTGACGTGCCATGCCCGCTAACAATTGGTCAATCCAAAGCACAGGGGCATACTGCTTTTCGACTAGAAACTGCTGTAGACGGTGATCCCCCTTTGCATAGAGCAGTAGCGCTGTCGACGGCGCTCCGTCTCGCCCTGCCCGACCGACTTCCTGCATATAGGCTTCAATCGTCGCCGGCATCGAGTAATGGATGACGGTCCGGACATTCCCTTTATTGACCCCCATGCCGAAGGCACTTGTACAGACGAGACACTCAATCTCATCATGTAAGAATTGTTGTTGGATCAATTGACGATCCTCTGCTTCGAGTCCTGCATGGTAGTATGTCGCCTTCGTGATTAGACGTGCGACACGCTCTGCTTCGTTTCTTGTCGTCGTATAGATGACACACGGACGTTCTACCTTCGTTAACCAGTTTACCAGCACATGATCTTTTTGATCAGGCTCAACGTCTTCGACGATAAATTGAATTTCCGGTCGATTGACGGAATGCCGGATAATCGTCGGGTCCGACAGCTCTAAGCCTCTTAACATATCCTGTTCCACTTGTTTCGTTGCTGTTGCCGTCAAAGCTAAACAAGTCGGGTTTCCGAGTTGTTTCTTTACGATTCCAAGCTTCGCGTACTCGGGGCGAAACTCATGACCCCATTGTGAAATACAATGCGCTTCATCCACGACGAATAAATTAATGTTTGTTTGCTGAAGCCGTTGTTTGACGTTCGGCATCGCCAATTGTTCCGGTGACAAATACAAATACCGAAGTTGACTCAGGTGACGTAAAATCTGCTCTTTTTGGTCTTTTGTTTCGTGCGACGTCAATTTAGCAACGGAACGTTCACCGCGACTTTTGATTTGCATGACTTGATCTTCAATCAACGATAAGAGCGGCGAAAGGATGACGGTCAACCCTTCTGGCAACAAATAGGACGGAAGTTGATAACAGATCGACTTCCCTCCCCCGGTCGGCAAGATGGCGACCGTATCGCGACCTGCTAAAACGGATGCAATGATGTCTTTTTGACCTGCTCGAAAGCGGTCATGCTTAAAATAACGTTTTAAGACAGTCTCCATCATCTCTCCTCCCATCTTTTTCGCGCTAACGCGATACGAATTTGAAAATAATCGGTCTCAAGCTTCAATTCACCTTTAATTCGTTTCAACGAAAATGTCTCGTTTCGATTTGCTACTTCAATCACTTCTTTAAATTGTGCATCCGATAAGAATTGGCTCCGCGGGAATACGTCACTGTACATCGCAATTTCGACGAGGTGATCTTCCATCGTGCTCTTCTTCAGGCGGCGCCGCTCGGAGATTTCATTCAAAGCAAATCCGTTACGTAACATATCCCACGTTTTCTGTGCTGATTGTGTCATCTTCGATTGATCAATATCTTCACCAAGACGTAAAATCAGTCCTGCTTCATCCAAGTGACGCAGACATTTTCGCCAAGCCATCATAAATTCCAAGCGGAGCGACAAGACGTCACTGTCAAGTTTCTCTTCAAGTTGCGGGTAAGACAAACCTGTTTTCAACCCCGACAAGCGGTAACTGATGAGCGTCGCTTCTTTTACCGACAGCTGACGCAACGCCTCTCGTAATTCATGGTACACCTGATCAATCCACTGCGTACGCTGCGGCATCCCTTTGACGTATCGCCGGACCCAGTCCTTTATCGCGACGTCTTGCTGAACCGGTACGAAAAATCGTTTTTGTTCGAGACAAACGACGGTTTGAATCAAAAGGCTTAAGCGTTTCCATAAAATGATTGGAAATCCACGCAATTCACCGCCCATGTCATCGATTAAAAACGGTACTTTGATCGAGGATTCACCAAGCTCCGTGATGCGCAACGTTTCCGCTCGTTCAATGAAACCCTGCTGTTCCAGCTCAAGCAGTAGCCGATCGAATGTTTCTCGTCGAAAGGGCAGCACCCCAAAGACAGTTTCTAATTCATAGAAATGTGCATCCTGGAGTGATGTTGCCGAACGTTTTCCTTGAAGGATATGAAAGAGGCTACGATCTGTCCGTTCACCCCGGAGACGACTAATGGTTTCTAACAAAACTTGATTGACGACAGTCAATTTCATCCACTCCCCCTCACCTTCGATCGGTTTGATTATATTTAAAGTATCGTCTTCATTCGTTTATATGTATAGCATAATTAGCTTGACCTTTCCAAACCTCTTTCTTAGATTAACGCACCTACTGCGCCTTACCCGACTATTTCCATCGCATCCTGTTACTTTGTTTGAATACTTCTACCGCTTCCTCATTGAAAAGAATGCATGAGTCCGATACAATGACATATAGATGAGAACAATACTAGATCAATCATGTTTTCGAATAGAGAGGAGAAATACAAAATGGCTAAATTTACGATTGTCGATAAAGACACGTGTATCGCTTGTGGCGCTTGTGGTGCCGCAGCACCTGATATCTATGACTATGATGACGAGGGCTTAGCATACGTCATTCTAGACGATAACAAAGGGACAGCAGAAATCCCGGAAGCATTGTTCGATGACATGATTGACGCATTCGAAGGTTGCCCAACTGATTCAATTAAAGTGGCGGACGAATCATTCGAAGGCGACGCATTAAAATACGAATAAGTATTTGACAGTATGGTAGCTTCACGCCATGCTGTTTTTTTTATGACCATACATCAAAAAAGCTGTACGGTTCGACCCAATCGGTCGATCCGTACAGCTTTTTTTAACAAGAATACCTGAATGATCGTTATCGTTTCCCTTTGATGTACGGTACACCAACAGCTTTTGGTGCATCGGCGCGACCGACGACACCAGCAAGTGCAAGGATCGTTAAGACGTAAGGCGCAATCAAAAGATAGACTTGAGGAATTTGATCGAGTAATGGTAACTGTTGTCCGATAATCGAAATCGCTTGAGCGAAACCGAAGAACAAGGCAGCTGCCATTGCACCGAGCGGATTCCATTTTCCGAAAATCATCGCGGCGATCGCAAGGAAACCTTGCCCGAGAATCGTCGTCACGCTGAAGTTCAATGAAATCGAAGTTGCATAAACTGCACCCGCAAGACCACCGAATCCGCCTGAAATCATGACTCCGATAAAGCGCATCTTCGTGACGTTAATCCCCATCGTATCTGCTGCCATCGGATGTTCTCCGACAGAACGGAGACGAAGACCGAATGGTGTCTTAAAGACGACGAACCATGCCACAACTGCTAAGATGATCGCAATGTACGAAGTATAGTAGACGTTTGCAAAAAACATTTTCAAAACAGGAATATCAGATAGGAACGGCACATTCTCTTTCGAAATCCGGTTCGGAATCGAGTCTGTTTGTCCTTTTCCATAAAAGGCACGGACTAAGAAAATCGCAAGACCAACTGCTAAGATATTGATCGCGACACCAAGTACCGTTTGGTCGGCACGGAACAAAATCGCAGGCACTGCAAGGAATAAAGCGAAGATTGCCCCGATGACGATAGCGATTAACATCGCGATCCATGGACTAGCAGCGCCGAATCCCATCTTCGATAATGTCAGGGCTGAAACAACACCCGTGAATGCTCCCATGACCATCAAGCCTTCAAGCGCGATGTTGACGACACCAGAACGTTCACTGAAAATACCACCGAGCGCTGCGATGATCAATGGAGCCGAATAGGCAAGCGCGATCGGTACGATAATATAAAGTACATCTAGAAAGCCCATTATTTATCGGCTCCTTTCACTTTTTTGCCTTCTGCTCTTTTAACCGTCAGCTTTTCGATGACGAGACGGATCGCGTAACCGGAAGCGACGAAGATGATGATGAAGGCGATGATGATTTTAATCAGTTCTGGTGGAATCCCGATTTGTTGCATCGACAATCCGCCAATGTTGAGTCCGGCAAATAATAACGCGGCCAGAACGACTCCGATCGGGTTGTTCGCACCAAGTAAGGCGACGGCGATTCCGTCAAATCCAACACCCGTAAAGGATGCGTTTAGCGTCATGTTTTGGAATGTCCCTAACCCTTCCATCGCACCAGCAAATCCAGCGAATACACCAGAGATGACGAATGAGAGAATGATATTCTTATTGACACCCATACCGGCATACTCTGCAGCACTTTTATTAAATCCAACTGCACGTAACTCGTAACCGAGCGTCGTCTTCCAAAGAATGAACCAGAAGACGAGTGCGGCGACGATGGCAATGAAAATCCCATTGTGCAAACGCGAAAAATCCGTTAACTCTTGCAAGAATGGTGAAGCCAACGAAGCCGTTTCTTTGACTGAATCTGTCCGCTCGTTTTTGATTCCGATGACGTGACGTAAAATATCATTCGTCACATACAACGCGATGTAGTTCATCATGATTGACGTGATGACTTCATGGACATGGAAACGCGCTTTTAAAATACCTGGAACCGCAGCCCAAAGTGCCCCCGCTAAACCCGCTCCGATTAACGCGAGTGGCAAGTGGATTGCTGTCGGGAGATCGAAAGAAATCCCGATCCAGACCGCGACCATCCAACCGACTAAAACTTGACCTTCAACCCCGATGTTAAATAATCCCGTTCGAAAGGCAAAGGCGACGGCGAGACCCGCAAAAATCAATGGTGCTGCTGCACGCAACGTTTCTCCGATACTATACGGTTCACCAAAGATTCCGTAAAACAGTTGATCAAATCCAGCGATTGGGTCATAACCACCAATCAACATGACGATGGCACCAACTACCATCCCGAGGATAATTGACAAGATTGGAATCAAAATCCCATAAAAACGTTCGAGTTTCATGAACGACCTACCTCCTCTTTCTTACCGCCAGCCATCAGGAAGCCGAGTTCAATTTCATTCGTTTCCTTAGGATCGAGAAAGGCTACTGTCCGTCCTTCATACAGAACGGCAATGCGGTCTGAGACTTGTAAAATTTCTTCGAGTTCAAACGAAATCAAGAGGACAGCGCGTCCTTTTTCCCGTTCAAGTACTAACTGCTCATGAATGAATTCAATTGCACCGACATCGAGTCCACGTGTTGGTTGCGCAGCAATTAATAAGTCAGGTGAACGATCGACTTCACGCGCGATGATGGCTTTTTGCTGGTTCCCGCCCGATAAGGCGCGAGCAAATGTTTCAGGACTTGGAGTTCGGACGTCGAACTTCTCAATTAACGTTTGAGCTTTTTCCATGACCTGCTTATAGTTCATGATGCCTGCTTTTGAATACGGTTTTTGATAGTACGTTTGTAAGACCATGTTATGACCGATTGAATAATCAAGAACGAGTCCATGTTTATGACGGTCTTGAGGAATATGACCGATGCCCGCTTCCGTCACTTTCCGCGGCTTCAGGTTTTTGATTGATTTGTTGTTTAAGAATACTTCTCCGCTTTCGGCTCTTCTTAATCCTGTGATTGCTTCAATCAATTCAGTTTGACCATTCCCATCAATCCCTGCAATCCCGACGATTTCGCCGGCTCGAACATCTAAGTTCAGTCCGTCGACTGCTTTAATCCCACGACCGTCTTTAACGACGAGGTTTTTTACATCGAGAACGAGTTCTTGTGGATTTGCCTTGGAATACTCCGCATCAAAGTTTACTTCACGGCCAACCATCATTTCAGCGAGTCTCGACTGTGTCATCGTTTCATCGATATCAACTGTACCAATGTACTTACCACGACGAATCGTCGTACAGCGATCTGCGACTTCCATGATTTCCTTCAATTTATGTGTGATCAAGATGATCGACTTACCTTCAGCAATCAACCGATTCATGATTTGAATCAATTCTTTGATTTCCTGAGGCGTCAATACAGCCGATGGTTCATCGAAGATGAGAATGTCAGCTCCACGATACAGTGTCTTTAAAATCTCGACACGTTGTTGCATCCCGACTGAAATATCTTCAATTTTTGCATCTGGATCTACCGCAAGACCATACTGCTCCGAAATTTGGCGTACTTTCTCCCGGGCAGTTGCGCGGTCGATTTTAAGACCCGATTTCGGTTCTGCACCTAAAATGATGTTTTCCGTGACGGTGAAATTTTGAACGAGCATGAAGTGTTGATGCACCATGCCGATTCCAAGATCATTCGCGACGTTCGGACTCGTAATATTAACTTTTTCACCGCGTACGCGAATTTCTCCAGCCTCAGGCTGATACAAACCAAATAAGACGTTCATCAGCGTCGATTTTCCGGCACCGTTTTCACCAAGTAAAGCGTGAATCTCACCTTTCCGAAGCTGGAGCGTGATATTATCATTTGCGACGAAACTGCCAAACTCTTTTCGTATGTTTAGCATCTCAATGACGTATTCCAAGAAAATCCACTCCCATGTTTAGTTTAAAAGGGGAGGCCGCAATGCTAGCGACCCCCGCTTCCATTTTATTAAAGTGATGCTTCGTACTCTTTATACTCATCGTCAGTTCCTGGAACTGTGATCTTTCCATCGATGATTTGTTTTTTGTAGTCTTCGACTTTCGTCAAGACGTCTTTTTCAATGTTGTCTTGTGAAGGTGCGATATCAACGCCGCCATCTTTAAGACCGAATTCTACGACTTTACCTGCTGGGAAGTTGCCATCTTTCGTATCTTTCGCAACTTGTTCAACTGCTGTATCAACACGCTTAACCATTGACGTCAATGTCACGTTTTCTGGCATACCTTCTTCGACTTGGTCACGGTCAACACCGATGACCCAAACATCTTCACCGTTTTTCTTACGGTTTTTCGCTTCTGTGAAGACACCTTGTCCTGTACCGCCAGCTGCGTGATAAATCACGTCAACTTTCTTGCCGTACATCCCTGAAGCGATTGCTTGTCCTTTTTCAGCAGCATTGAAATCTTCTGCATATTGAACTTCAACTTTTGCATCTGGTTTGACAGCCATGACGCCTGCTTTAAATCCACTTTCAAACTTTTTGATTAAGTCTGAGTTTACGCCACCGACGAATCCGACTTTATCTGTTTTCGTAGTAAGACCCGCGACGACACCAACGAGGAACGAACCTTCGTTTTCCTTGAAGACGATTGACGCGACGTTCGGCTTATCAACGACCATATCGACGAGTGCAAAGTTCTTGTCGTCAAACTGATCCGCTACTTTACCGATATCTTCTGCCATCAAGAACCCGATTCCGAGAATCAAGTCGTAGTTCGCACGTGCTAATTGTTGTAAGTTCGGTTGATAATCCGATTGTTTTGCTGATTGAAGGTACTTGTAACCAGTTCCTTCTTTCAAATCGTTATCTTTACCGAACTTCTGAATGCCTTCCCACGCAGATTGGTTGAATGATTTATCATCAACACCGCCTGTATCTGTGACCATACCTACTTTGAAGCCGTCTTTTTCGCCGCTTCCTGAATCTTTAGAATCATCGTTGCTACCACATGCTGCGAGTACCGAACTCATTGCTAAACCTGTTGCTGCTAATGCGAGAAGTGACTTCTTTTTCATCTGAAATAATCCCCTTTCGAATATGGTCATACAAAGTTCCTGACTACGTCAAGCACCTGAGGCTGGTGATGAGGAGCGTTACGTAGGTTGGCGGAAGCGCTTTCAGTAAAACTCCTAAAACAATCGATTATACACGTTTACGGATGACATGGAAATCAAACTTATCCGCACGGAAATAGTTCGCTGAATAAAGAACGGATCGGTCGAGCTCATCATAATGCGTTTGTCGCAACGCGAGCAAGGGTTGGTCCGTATGTAATTGTTCAGCGATTTTCGGATCGATTCGAGGTTCGATATGCGTCACCGCATGTGTGACCCGACGACCTAGTTCTTTTTCTAGTGCGTCGAACAGTGAAGTCGAAGACGTAAACTGTTCTTCATTTTTAATATAATGGCTTGGAATCTTATCGACGCAATAGACAACAGGAACATCTCCTGCAAGTCGAATTCGTTCGATTCGATAAACCAGTTCATCCGGACCAAGTTGGAAACGTTCTCGGTCACGTTCTGTCGGTTGAACCATTTCTGAAGATAAGACTTCAGACGTTGGAATCATCCCAGCGCGCGCAATCATCTCCGTCACACTGTACAATTCTTCAATCCCCGACGTGAATGGTGGTCTTGCATTGATAAACGTACCGACACCGTGTTTACGGATGACGATGTTCTCATCTTCAAGAATTCGTAAAGCCTCCCGAAGAGTCGCTCGACTAACGCCAAGTTGCTTTGAAAGTTCAAACTCTGAAGGTAGTTTCTCGCCTTCCTTGTAAACGCCGTCATCGATGTCAGACTTAATCTTTTCAATCACTCGTAAGTAAAGCAAACGATGATCTAATTTAATCGACATGACGCATCTCCATCCTCTATCTAGTTGTAACCAGTGCTCAGACTTCTGACGTATGAGAACTCCAGCCAAGATAAGTATATGACGTCGAACACAATCCTGCAATCATTTTGTAACAGGTTAGAAGTCTGACTTCTGGCGCTTTTGTAACCCTTTTCATATCGTATCTATTGTTGGAAGAAAATAGGGCGTTCTACCTAAGAATGCCCGCTCTTCCTTTGACGCTTATTGTTCAGGTACTTCTGTTTTACCTGAAATGACTTTTTCTTTCGCTTGTTCGAGCATGTCGAGTGTCTTTTTCGAGATTTTTTCTGACTCAATGATGTCAACGCCTTGCTCTTTCAAACCGTAACGAATCGTCTCTCCACCTGTGAGTTTTCCAGCTTTCGCTTCATTCGCTGTATCTTTGACCGCTAAGTCCACTCGTTTGATGACAGATGTCAACGTGACATCTTCTGGCATGCCTTCTTCTTGTTGGTCACGATCGACACCGATGACAGCAACTTCTTCTCCATTTTTCTTCCGGTTTTTCGCTTCTGTGAAGACGCCGTTTCCTGTTCCACCGGCTGCCGGGAAAATGATATCTGCCCCTTTACCATACATGCCTGCTGCGATTGCTTGTCCTTTTTCAGGTGCAGCGAAATCTTCTGCGTACTGTACGTCGACTTTGATGTTCGGATTAACGGATTTTGCCCCAGCTTCAAAGCCTGCCCGGAAGCGTTCGATTACATCCATCTTCATTCCACCGACAAAGCCGATGTGATCTGTTTTCGTTTCCATCGCGGCAACGATTCCCGCAAGGTAGGCACCTTCGTTTTCTTTAAACGTAATCGATGTCACGTTGTCTCCTTCGACGACGTTATCGATAATTGCAAACTGTGTATCTTTAAACTGATCGGCAACCGTTTTGATATCTTCATTAAACGTATTCCCAATCCCAAAAATCAAATCTTCTCCCGCTCGTGCAAGACGCGATAAGTTCGGTTGGTAATCTTGTTGCGATTTTGATTGAAGGTACGAGTAACCCTCATTTTTCTGAAGGTCGTTTTCTTTTCCATACGCTTGCAGACCTTCCCACGCCGACTGGTTAAACGATTTATCATCGATTCCGCCTTTATCGGCAACCATTGCGACAGAAAACTCGTCCTTGTTTCCCTTTGCACTATCATCTGATCCTCCACATGCTGCGAGTCCCACTGTTGCTACCGTCATTGCTGACACAAGTACTTGTTTTTTCTTCATTGTCATTCATCTCCTCTTCCATTTATGTGAGCGCTTTCATTATCTATTTGTGTAAAAGTCGCTCACTTACCTCTGTGAGAGGTAGGTCAACTCATATGACTGAGTATGACAAAACATGCGTATAAAATCAACAGACGTCTGACAACTATTTTCCTGAAATCGTTCTCATTTAGACTTTTTTTTATATTTTCTTACACGTAAAGAAAACCAACGCTCATCATGTGAACGCTGGTTCTCTGTTATTACTTAACGTCCGATGACTCGGCGTGGTTTCGATCCTTCTGACGGACCGACGAGGCCATTCTCTTCTAATGCATCGATCAGTCGTGCAGCGCGATTATAACCAATCCGATACTTCCGCTGTATCATTGACGTCGAGGCTGTATCTTGCGTTAAGATGAACTGAACAACCTCATCATACAACGGATCGTCGACGTCAGATTCACCCTCAGGAACATCTTTTGGAATCATCGCTTCCACGTACTGTGCTTTTTGTTGACTGATGACATGGTTGACGACTTTTTCAACCTCTTCGTCCGATAAGAACGCCCCTTGGACACGAACAGGTTTATTCATCCCATTTCCAAGGAGCAGCATGTCCCCTCGTCCGAGTAGCTTATCTGCCCCGCTCGTATCGAGGATGGTGCGAGAATCCGTTCCACTTGATACGCTGAAAGCAATCCGAGACGGTATGTTCGCTTTGATGACACCCGTGATGATATCGACACTCGGCCGCTGTGTTGCGATGACCATATGAATGCCGGCTGCCCGTGCCATCTGAGCAAGACGCATGATGGCATCTTCGACTTCGTTTGAAGCGACCATCATCAAATCTGCTAACTCATCGACAATGACGACGATGTAAGGTAGGCGTTGATGGACTTTCTCTTCCGCATTCATCTTATCAATCAATGCATTGTAGCCTTCGATGTTGCGGGCGCCGTTCTGACTGAAGATTTCATACCGCCGTTCCATCTCTGAAACGACTTGTTTTAAGGCTTGCGCAGCTTTTTTCGGATCGGTGACGACGGGTGCAAGAAGATGCGGAATACCATTGTAGACATTCAACTCAACCATTTTCGGATCGATCATCATCAAACGGACTTCATCCGGTCGTGCCCGCATCAATATCGAGACGATCATCCCATTGATACAGACTGACTTCCCGGATCCCGTCGATCCTGCGACTAACACGTGTGGCATTTTGTTTAACTTCGCCGTCACGGTCTCTCCCGAGATACTCCGTCCAAGAGCGACAAGTAATCGATCAGGATCGGCTTGAACGCTTTCTGCTCCGAGGACTTCCCGAAGTGAGACCATCGCCACTTCACGATTCGGCACCTCGATCCCGACCGCTGCCTTTCCCGGAATCGGTGCTTCGATTCGAATGTCCTTCGCAGCGAGCGCGAGCGCCAGGTCATCTGCGAGTCCCGTAATCCGACTGAGCTTGATTCCTTGATGCGGTTCAATTTCATACTTCGTGACACTTGGACCTAAATGAATTTTTAAGACCTTTGCCCCAATCCCGAACGACTTTAAAGTCGCAATCAATTTCGTTGCATTGTCCTTGAGGCGTTTGTTCTCACCTGATAAATCTTTTGATGTCGGTTCCATCAATAATTCAAGAGAAGGCAATTGGTATCCGTCCGGTGTTTCAGTCATCGTCAACGGACCTTGTAGTTCAGCCGCCTGCGGTTCGACATGGTCCGCGAACCCGATGATCGGGACGTCTTGAATACTCTCCACTGCATCTTCTGGTTCGTTTTCCGGAAGTGACGGCACAGCAGTCTCCTGTTTAGCTGTCGTTGGTTTTGCTTGCCGTTCGAGTGGTTTACGTTCTTTTTGTTTTTTAGCCTCTTTGACAGGACGCTCCTTGCGTTCAGGTAAAGACCGCTCACGATTTCGAAACGCTTCCACCCGCTCGAGCATTCCATGCGCCAGTTCACTGAAGAATAACGGATGAAGCAGGTGCACGCTTGTGCCAATTAAAAACAACCCAATCAAGAAAGCACCAAAACTCGAAATGTAATAGGCCGATCCTTGATAGAGCCAAGCATTTAATGTACCCCTCGGCTCTCCTAATATTAAATCAATCCAAATTAAAAGACCGACTGCGAGTAAACTGATCGCCCATTTTTTTTGTCGCTCGAGTTGCGATAGGAACAAGAGGAGCAAACTCCCTGACAAGCCATAAAGCAACGAGCCGAATTGACCGACCGTATCAAAAGCGAACTCGGCGAACTTCTCACCGACTCGTCCAAATTCTCCTAACGCAAGAAGATAGGCTAGTAATAACAAAACAGCGAAAACACCTACATATGTACGATATTGAATCGGAGGGCGTTGTTTTTTAGCCGGCGGTCGTTTCCGTGCCGTCGTTTGTTTGCGAACAGGTTTCTTTTTTGTCGTCGCCATCTATACTACCTCCTGATAAAAAAACGACTCAGCTGACCAGGAATTGGTCGATCTGAGTCGCTCTTCTTGTTAAATCTCCATGATGATCGGCAAAATCATTGGACGACGTTTTGTCTGTTCATATAGATAAGAACTCAGCTTATCTCGGATCAACGACTTCATTTCAGTCCAATCGAGTTCTCCCGTTAATTTTCCTTGGAGTTGTTTCGCGACGATTCGGTTAGCCTCATTGATCATATCTTCTGACTCACGCATGTAGACGAATCCACGTGAGATGATTTCTGGGCCTGACACGATCGTTTTGTTCTTCCGACTAATCGTGATGACGCAGAGAACGACACCATCTTGAGACAAGAGACGACGGTCACGTAAGACGATGTTCCCGACATCTCCTACACCAATCCCGTCAATCAACACATTTCCGGCATTCACTTTACGTGACATGCGTGCTTTACGTTTTTCAAATTCGACCACATCACCATTTTCAATAATGAAGATGTTGTTTGCATTGACACCTACCGTCTGTGCGAGACGACTATGCGCTTTTTGCATCCGGAATTCTCCGTGAATCGGAATAAAGAACTTCGGTTTGATTAAGTTGAGCATCAACTTCAAGTCTTCTGCGTGACCGTGACCAGACACGTGAACTTTACGTTGGTTATAAATGACGTTCGCCCCGGCACGGAACAACAGATCGATTGTTTTCGAAACCGATTTCTCGTTCCCTGGAATTGGTGACGCTGCGACGACGACTGTATCGTTAAGACGGATGTTGACTTGTTTATGTGCATTGCGTGCCATCCGTGTTAATGCCGCCATCGGCTCGCCTTGTGAACCGGTCGTCAAGATGACGACTTGGTTATCATCAAGGCGATTGATTTCTGATAACTCAATCAATGTTTTTTGCTTGAACCGTAAATAGTTCAAACGTTGCGCGACTTCGACGATGTTGACCATACTTCGTCCGACGACTGCAACTTTCCGGTTATTCGCTTCGGCCGCTGCGAATACTTGTTGCAAGCGGTGAACGTTCGATGCGAACGATGCAACGATAACACGACCTGGTGCTTCATAGATGACGTCGTTCAATTCGGACCCGACCGTCGACTCTGAACCGGACATCCCTGGCCGCTCTGCATTCGTTGAATCAGATAGAAGACATAAAACGCCCCGTTGCCCGATTGCTGCAATCTTACCGAAATCTGCTTGTTTCCCGTCGACTGGTGTGTAGTCAAACTTGAAATCCCCCGTATGAACGATGGCTCCTTGTGATGTTTGGATACAAACCCCGACCGCATCCGGTATCGAGTGGTTGACGCGGAAGAACGTAATGAAATGTCCCGCAACGGTTAATTTCGTCTTGGCATCAATTGGACGAAGATCTGCCTTCTTCAATAAACCGGCTTCTTTTAATTTGATTTCAATCAATCCGAGTGTCAGGCGTGTCCCGTATACAGGCACTTTCAAGTCACGTAAGACGTAACTGAGTGCGCCGATATGGTCTTCGTGACCGTGCGTGATGAAAATCCCTTGAATCCGTTCTTTGTTTTCCTTCAGATAACTTATGTCTGGAATGACTTTGTCAATTCCAAGCATCTCATCTCCTGGGAACATCAAGCCAGCATCGATTACGAAGATGTCCTCGTCGAGTTCGACGACGTACATGTTCTTACCGATTTCACCAGCCCCACCAAGAGCAAAGACGCTTACTTTTTCCGTCTTTTTCTTTGACACAACATGACCTCCTATTTGTATTCACTTTTCGTGAGCCGTCCACTTATCACTATCACTATTCTAGCCGAACTTTGCCTTCCTGCCAACAACGGGACTAGGAAAATTAAAAAAAAACGTCATACCGAATCAGAACATGTCCGGTATGACGCTTCATCAGGATTCAAGCAAGTGCTCGATTTCCTCAGTTCGATTGGCCTTTTCTTGCTTACTCGGTCGTGCACCGGACTTCAATTCACTTAAAGAATAATTGAAATTCATCTCGAAATGCGGATAATCAACAAAACGCTTCCAGTCGCCACCCCACTCAAATCCAAGGGCTTTACCAACATCGGCGACCTCTCGCCAATCACTCTTGCCTGATTGATTGCCATCGTAGTCAATGTCATATGAAATCCCGCCATCAATCATTTGTACGAAGTCAATCGCTAGACCGTAGTTATGCATTGATTCCCCGCCACGCGCATTTGTTACGATGTCACCAGACGTTGAACGACCTTGTGCATAGAGGGCATCCTGTTGTTTTTCAGTGCGATAACCTTGCGTGATTCGAATATCGATATCGTAGCAAGAGTGGCTAATTCGAATCAAATCCTCTGCCCCTGCTTCGACGGCTGGGTGGAGCTGTTTGAGGTTGTCGCGACTAGCATTAATCAAACGGTTCTCCCCTGCTACATCCCGGGGACAGCTGTCAATTCCTAAATCTGGTTGGTCTAGTAGAACAGACGGCAAACGATTTGTTGAAGCAGCAAGAAACAACCCGACCGCGAACATCGCGAATAAAAACAAGATCCAGGCAAAGATTGTCCCTCTCTTCATTAGCGACGAAACTTCTTCCGTAATCGCTTCAGAATCGGTAGACCTGTTTCAAGCACAAGATAAAGAGGTTTGTTGAGAACGTAATCAAATTCTCCGATTTTTTCAATCATCGTACTGCCCCAGCCCGACTTAAACGCGTATAACCCTGCATAGTGATCATCCGGGTCCGTCGATCCACTGACGCCACCAAAATCATACGATACGGCGCCGTGCGCTTTGGCATACTGCATCATCGTCCACTGCATCAAGTGATTCGGCATGAACTCACGATACTCATTTGACGACGCACCATATAAATAGTAAGAACGACGACCGGCAAGCGTCAATAATCCACCTGAGAGAATGACGCCGTCCGGATGCTTCGCGGCAATTGCCATCAACTCAGTTTTTGATTTCTCAGCCTTGTCGATTTGTGCTGTCGTCTGTTCGAGACGATTGTTCAGACTCTTGATTTTTTTCTCCGTCGTCTCCTTTTCAAGCTGTCGGTGGATTTTTGCCAATTCGCGATCAGCTTGTAACAATAATGCTTCCGTGCTTTCAAGTGCCTTCGCCGCATCAAGTTTTGTTAAAAAGAGTGCCGCATCCCCGTTCGGACGCAAATGATCATAGAGATTTTCGAAGTAGTCAAGACCACGGATCGAGAACCCGTCCCGTTCGCCCGTTTCGACCATCAACTTCGCGAACGTTTTCAGTTCTTCACGACTCGCTTCATAGCAAACAATTCCTTTTCGTTCAGCCAGTCGGACGTTGTAGCGAAACTTTGAATGAAACCGATCAAAGATTTCTTTCTCCGTTCCTTCAAGGCTCGTCTCCATCGTAAAACGCGGTTGCGCATGATCGAAGCCGCCACCAAAACCATTATGCTTAAATCCGAGGGCCATCATTTCTGTCAGCAGTGTCGGGTCTTCATCACGATCAATGTTCGGATCCAATTTGATGGCGATGGCTTTATGTTGTTTTGCCACCTTAATCGCGAGATCACGCAGTGCTGTGACGGCTTCTTTATTTGCATAATCGACGACAAATCCGCGCGGTGCGTAACATAACGTAAACGGTAGTTTCGGCACTTGCTTAAATAAGAGTAAAGCGACACCGATTGGTTGACCGTCCGGCGTTCCAACAGCAATCCGCTGATGGGTCCATCCTGTCGCCTGTTTGACGTCTCCCCATGCCGGCAACTGTAATAAGTCCCCTTTTGGATGTGTTTTAACAAACGCTTCAAATCGTTCTGTCGTTAATTCAAGTGGTTGATAATTCACTGCTTTTCCTCCAATTGGCGTATCATCTCTTTGACGATTTGTTCTTCGTCGAGTGGTGTTTTTTCGTCACCAATGATTTGATATTTTTCATGCCCTTTTCCTGCGAGAATGACGATATTATCGGGACGTGCAAGACTCGCTGCATATCGAACGGCTTCGACTCGATCGCCAATTTCGACGAATTGGTCATGAAGCATCCCTGACGCAATCCCTGATGTGATCGACTCATAAGACTCAAAGCGCGGATCATCCGTCGTGACGATGACCGTCCCGGCATAGGTCGATGCCAATTGTCCCATCATCGGACGTTTCGTCACATCCCGATTTCCACCTGTTCCAATCAAGAAAATAATCTTCTCTTTCGGGACATCGACGAGAGCCTTCAGACATTGCTCGATTCCATCTGGTGTATGGGCGTAATCGACATAGACATTATACCCGTCGATCGGTAAACGTTGCATCCGCCCTTGGGCTGGCTGAATCTGAGTGATCGCGTTCGAAATCTCAGGTAAACGATAGCCGAGTGATAATAAGATACCTGTTGCGAGCAACAAGTTATAGACGTTAAAACGACCAATGAATTGGACCGTCAATTCAATCGACTCTTCTTGATAATCCATCGTAAATGTCGTCTCTTGAAGTGTCTGTGTAATGTTGTGTGCCTGCAAATCCGCGGGCTGATCAATGCCATATGTTAACACGCGCGCACCCGTCATCATCTCAAACAATTCACTTGTCGCATCGTCTGCATTCAAGACGGCTACTTTTTCATCCGATAGGCGCTGTCCGAGTTGTGCAAACAATAACCCTTTTGCGCGGGCGTAGTTTTCGAACGTCTTATGGAAATCGAGATGATCATGCGTTAAGTTCGTAAATCCTGCCACATCAAAATCTGCGCCCGTGACACGTCCTAGCTCTAATCCATGCGACGATACCTCCATAATGACGTCTTCAACGCCCTCTTGGTACATCTGATGGAAAAATGCTTGCAGTTCCGAGCTTTGTGGCGTCGTATTCCGACTTGGAACGACACGGTCACCAATCTTCACTTCGACGGTCCCGATGATTCCTGTCTTACGCCCTAGGCGCGCCAAGACGTCACGAACAATCGTCGTCGTCGTCGTTTTTCCGTTTGTTCCTGTAATGCCAATCATCCGCATTTTTTCGGAAGGATAATCATAGAATTTCCCTGCAAGTTCAGCGATTGCCCGCGTCGTACTTCTGACAAGAATGACAGGAATCGTCACATCGAGCGCGTGTTCAGCGATGATTGCAATTGCTCCGCTCGATTCAGCCTGTCGAGCGTAATCGTGTCCATCTACTGTATATCCTTTAATCGCGACAAATAATGTCCCAGGCTTCACGTCACGTGAATCTGTCGTCAAAGAGACGACTTCCGCATCTACCATCCGTTCAATTTTTTGAATTTGGATGGCTTCGATTAATTCAGCTAAATTCAAGGGTATTCCTTCTTTCTCGACAACATGTTTTCTGTATGGTTTTTTTTAGTTGAGAGCTTCTCTCACACGGTTTCTTCTTCCATTTCCGGTAAGATATACGCTTTTGCTGGTGGTTCTTCGAAGATATGTGTGATCAATCCTTGAATATCTTCTTTAGTGACGCGCTCCACCTCTTCGATGACTTCTTCTAACGTCGGGTGTTTTTCCAGATGAAGTTCATTTCGTGCATTTCGGTTCATGTGACTTGATGTTCCTTCATTCCCGAGAATGAGTGAACCTTTCAGTTGCTCGATGCCATCTTCAACTTCTTTATCCGTCAAACCATTCGCAAGCAACAGTTTGATTTCTGCTTCTAAGACATCTTCGACTTCCTTCAGTGTTTCGTGTGAAGTACCGACGTAAATCGTGAACGTCCCATGGTCGTCAAATGTCGTGTAGTACGAAAAGACAGAGTACGCCAGTCCGCGTTCTTCACGAATGGATTGGAACAAGCGGCTAGACATCGTCGCTCCAAAGGCATTATTCAATAATGCAAGTCCCGGTAAACGATCGTCCGTAGAATCGATTGCACGGAAATTATAACAAAGATGGACCTGTTCTGTATCCTTTTCCTTACGGATTACATCATTTTTTAGTTCGGGAAGCTGAATCGGACGCGAGATTTCACTCGGTGTCATGACACTGAACCGCTCCTTCACTTGTTCCACTAAAGCATCCGATACGTGACCCGCAATCGAGATGACGATTTGGTCCGGTGCATACGCCTGTTTCATGTATTCCGTAATCATCTGCCGATTGATTTTAAGAACACTCTCTTCCGTCCCAAGGATTGGTCGCGCCATGACGTCCTCGCCATAGGCTGCGATTGCGAGCAGTTCATGGACGAGATCATCTGGTGTATCTTCGTACATCTTGATTTCTTCGATGACGACCCGTTTCTCTTTTTCGAGTTCTTCTTCGTCGAACGTCGAGTCGAGGAACATATCCGCTAGGACATCAAATGCCGTCGCTGCATGTTCATCTAATGTCTTAACGTAATAACACGTTTGATCCTTACTTGTGAATGCATTAATATTTCCACCAAGTCGGTCGAAGTAAACCGCAATCTCTTTCGCCGAGAACTGTTCTGTCCCTTTAAAGACCATATGTTCGATTAAATGACTGATTCCATGTTCCTCAAGCGTTTCTGTTCGTGAGCCGGCCTTGATGAAAATTCCTGTTGCTACGCTCCGCGCGCTCGGCATCCGTTCGATGATGATTCGTACTCCGTTTTGTAGCTGTATCCGTTCGACCATAATAGTTTCCTCCTGAATCGGAAACAAGGTGGCCCTCGTTGCGACATCCGCACCGTTGAGCCACCTTGTTTTCATTAGTTACGACGTGGTGGACGTTGTCCGTCACGTGGTGGGCGAGATCCTGTATCCCGACGTGGCGGGCGGTTGTCACGCTCTGTTTTTTTCTTTTCATCGTATGCTGCACGGTCTTCCGCGCTCATTCCTTCAACGAGAAGGATTTTATGTGAGGCGTTGACACGACCTTTATCATCAACTTCTGTGACACGGACTTTCAGCTTGTCGCCGAGTTTGACGACATCTTCCGTTTGACCGACACGATCAAGTGCAAGCTCAGAGATGTGGACGAGTGCGTCTTTTCCTTTGAACAACTCAACGAACGCTCCGAATTTCTCAATCCGGCGGACTGTCCCGTCAAACTCTTCACCGATGACGACTTCACGAACGATGTCCTCGACGAGTTGACGTGCACGATTAATGCCATCTTGATCTGTCGATGCGATAAAGACCGTACCATCTTGGTCGATATCAATCTTGACGCCTGTTTCATCGATGATTGCATTGATGACTTTACCGCCGGGTCCAATCACATCACGGATTTTATCCGGATTGATTTTGAGGGTAACGATTTTCGGTGCATATTTCGACAACTCGACACGTGGTTCTGCAATGATCGAATTCATGTGTTCAAGAATGTGCAAACGGCCAAGGCGTGCTTGTTCGAGCGCCTCTTCAAGAATTTGACGCGTGATGCCGCCAATCTTCATATCCATTTGTAAAGCAGTTACACCATCTTTTGTTCCTGCGACTTTAAAGTCCATGTCGCCGAGGTGATCTTCCATACCTTGAATGTCTGTTAAGATTGAATAATTTTCGCCTTCTTTAATTAATCCCATCGCGATTCCTGCAACTGGTGCTTTAAGCGGGACACCGGCATCCATCATCGCGAGGATTGATCCACAGATTGAGGCTTGTGAAGAAGATCCATTTGATTCAAGCACTTCCGAGACGAGACGAATCGTATACGGGAAATCTGTTTCTGATGGCAAGACAGGCTGTAAGGCACGCTCTCCAAGTGCTCCGTGACCAATTTCACGACGACCTGGTGCACGCATTGGACGCGCTTCCCCGACTGAGAACGGCGGGAAGTTGTAATGGTGCATGAAACGTTTTTCTTCTTTCAAACCAAGTCCATCGATGATTTGTGCGTCTCCAGCGACACCAAGCGTCGCGACAGACAAGACTTGTGTTTGACCACGTGTAAAGAGTCCAGAACCATGAGCACGTGGCAAGAGACCGATTTCTGAGTCGAGCGGACGAATTTCAGCAAGTCCACGACCATCCGGACGTACTTTATCTTCTGTGATGAGACGACGAACTTCCGCTTTGACGAACTTATTCAATACACCAGAAACTTCAGCAAGTTGTGCTTCCGTGACCGACTCGTCGGCTGCGTAAAGATCAATATATTTTGAGATGACTTCGTTGATCGCGACGTCACGCGCTTGTTTTTCTTCGACTTGAACCGCTGTCGTGACTTCTGCTAATGCTTCCGTCTTCAGACGCGCAACAAGTGCTTCATCAAATGATGACACCGTGTAGGCAAATTTCTCTTTCCCGACGGCAGCAACGATTTCCTCTTGGAACGCAATCAATTCTTTGATGACGTCATGTCCGAGAAGAATCGCTTCGAGCATCGCTTCTTCCGGTACTTCCTTCGCACCGGCTTCGACCATGTTGACGGCATGTTTTGTCCCTGCGACTTGTAAATCGATATCGCTTGCTTCCGACTGACTTGCCGTTGGGTTGATGATGAACTCTCCATCAACGCGACCAATCGTCACACCAGCGATTGGACCGTCAAACGGAATATCCGAGATGGAAAGGGCAATCGAAGCACCAATCATCGCTGCGACTTCTGACGAGTTGTCCGCATCTGAAGAAAGAACTGTCGTCGCGACTTGAATGTCATGACGGAATCCTTCTGGGAAGAGTGGACGAATCGGACGGTCAATTAATCGTGAAGTTAAAATCGCGTTTTCTCCAGGACGGCCTTCACGTTTTAAAAAACCTCCTGGAATTTTACCTGCTGCGTATAATTTTTCTTCATAGTTCACTGTTAATGGGAAGAAATCCAAGTCTTTCGGTTGCTTCGACGCAACGACTGTTGCGAGGACGGCTGTCTCGCCATAGCGAATCATCGCTGCCCCGTTCGCTTGTTTGGCCAGTTGACCGATTTCAATTGTTAAAGTACGTCCACCGAGTTCGGTCGAAAACGTCTGTTTTGTTTGTGACATGCACAAATCTCCTCTCACTACTATCCGTTTTTTCATTCAAATCTAATTATGTAGGTTCTTGCGCCAAATGTCCACGAATCGGCAAAAAAAAGAAACAGGAGACAATGCTCCTGCTTCCACTTGTCCTTTTAGTCGGATTAGCGACGAAGACCAAGACGCTCGATCAATGAACGGTAACGAGCAACATCCTTGTTACGAAGGTATGTGAGCAAGTTACGGCGACGACCGACCATTTTCAAGAGACCACGACGTGAGTGGTGATCCTTTTTGTGTGTACGTAAGTGATCGTTCAAAGTTGTGATCTGTTCAGTTAAAACAGCAACTTGTACTTCCGGCGAACCAGTATCGCCTTGTTTCGTAGCATAAGCTTCGATAATTTCATTTTTACGTTCTTTAGTGAGTGCCATTGTCACTCCACCTCCATCTTTTGAATGACCGTATTGCCGAGCATCGGATGGTGAGACCTGATGCCAAGTCAATCGGCTGTACGTGATCGTACTGACTTATCATAACGAACCGCTATTCTTCTGTCAAACGTTTAAACGACGTGCCGCTTCGATTTTATCTTGAGCGAGTTGTGCTTTTAAGCTCTCGATCCCGTCGAATGCCCGTTCGTCACGTAAATAGGCGATCCACTCCAGTTTTAATTCTTGGCCGTATAAATCTTCGTCAAACTGAAGTAAGTGGGTTTCCACACTGACTTCTCCTGTTTCATAAAAGGTCGGTCTCCGTCCGATGTTCGTCATCGCGGGGAATGTCCGTCCATCTTCTAAATGGACATGTGTCGCGTATACCCCGAGTTTCGGAATGACATACGCAAACTCCGGACGGATATTAGCAGTCGGAAAGCCGATTTGTCTTCCTCGTGCATCTCCATGAATGACTGTCCCTTTAATTTGATACGGTTCCCCGAGTAAACTCGCTGCCGCTTCGACTTCACCAGCCGCTAACAGCTTTCGAATCCGCGTCGAACTGACTTTTTCATCATCTGCTTGCTGTTCAGCGACAGTCGTGTGTGTGAATTGACCGCGACTATGGAAATCGAGTGTTGCCATCTTTCCAGCTCCGAATCGTCCGTAAGAATAGTCAAATCCGGCGACGATATGTTTCGCACCCGCCGCAATCAAGTACGTATCGACGAACTCTTGCGGGGACAACTCGGAAAACGCAATCGTGAACTCAATCACGTAAGCCCGGTCGATTCCGAGGTCCGCCATCTTCTCGAGCTTTCGATCAAGCGGGGTGATGTAACGGATTTGATCGTCACTTTTTCCGAGGACCTGCTTCGGGTGCGGGTCAAACGTCATCACAGTGACAGGGAGATTGAGCTCCTCGCCTTTCTCGATTGCCGTTTGCAAGACATGTTGATGCCCTAGGTGAACCCCATCAAAGAATCCAAGTGCAATGACTCCCGACTCCGCTACCGGTTTTTCCGGATATGTTAAATGAATGATTTCCATCCCTATCTCTCCGATCTTAATCGATTTGTAACATGACCTCGACACGCCCCATATTGATTTCAGGGTCTCGGCGATAAATCGCTAACGGTACGTCCTCTTCATTATAGACAGTAAACAGTTCGAATTCATCCGGAATGCTTGCAAGCTTTGCTCCGTTTAAAACCCGAGTTGCCGTTTCAGCGTCAACAGTCATCCGTGGCCACTTTTGAATGACTTGTTCAATTGGTAAAACGTACGCCATCCGCTCCTCGACCGTCTCACAGCCTTCGAGCATCGCAAGTGTGACCGTATCACCCTCTTCAATCGCACCCGACGCCGTTCGTCGCAAGTGACTCATGTGCGCTGCATAACCGAGCAACTCTCCGATTTGAACAGCGAGCGTCCGGATATAGGTTCCTTTTCCGCAGGCAATCTCCATGTGAAAGCGGCACGTGTTGTGATCGAACGTCAAAGGAGACGTTCGTTTTAATTCGTGAATCTCAACGATGCGCGTTGGTCGTTCGACTTCGATTCCTTTTCGTGCATATTCGTATAGCTTTCTTCCATTGACTTTAACAGCAGAGTAGTACGGCGGGGTCTGTTCGATTTGCCCAGTCAATTGCCCGAGAACTAAATCGATTTGCGCTTCCGTCACTGCCCCTTGCATCACGTCAGTCGTCTCGACCGTTTCCCCATGGGCATCTTCTGTCGTCGTCGAAAAACCAAGCGTCACTTCCGCTACATACCGTTTTCCTTCATCCGTGATGAACCGTGCAAGTTTTGTCGCCCGTCCTAAACAAATCGGTAAGACGCCTGTGACTTCAGGATCAAGCGTGCCGGTATGTCCGACTTTCTTTGTTTGAAACAAACGGCGCAATTTAAATACACAATCGTGACTCGTCATACCCGCTGGTTTGTCTAACGGTAGTACACCAATCGGTTCCATCTCTCATCATCTCCTAAAAAAAGGGCAACCACGCCTGTGGTTGCCCTGTTCATGTGTCAATCCTTGTTCAAGTTCCGGAGCAACTCATCAATCCGCGATCCATACTCGACCGATGTATCAATCTCGAACATCAATTCAGGAGTTTTGCGTAACCGGATGCGTGACCCAATTTCTTTACGCATGAATCCTTTTGATTTTTCAAGACCGATCCGTGCCTCTTCGCGTACTTTCTCGTCACCAAGCACTGAATAAAAAATCGTTGCTTGCTGTAAATCACCCGTCACTTCGACACCTGTTACAGTAATCGCTTTGACACGGGGATCATTGACGTCTTTGATGAGCATTTGCGTAATCTCTTTACGAACTTGTTCTGCAACACGATTTGAACGTACACTCATGTGAATTCCCTCCAGTTCGGATATTCTCCGTTCTGTTACTTCCGTTTTACTTCTTCCATGATGAAGGCTTCGATAACGTCATCGACTTTGATGTCGTCATATTTCTCAATCTTGATTCCACATTCGTAGCCGGTTGCGACTTCTTTGACGTCGTCTTTAAAGCGACGTAGTGTATCAAGTTTCCCTTCATAAATAACGATGCTGTCACGGACGACACGAACACCTGCTGCACGTGTCAGCTTACCTTCAGTCACGTAACCACCAGCAATCGTTCCGACTTTCGAAACTTTGATGACGTCACGGACTTCAGCTTGTCCAATGATTTTCTCAACGAATTCAGGGTCAAGTAACCCTTTCATCGCTTGTTCGATTTCTTCAATCGCATTGTAGATGATTTTGTGAAGACGAATCTCAACTTTTTCTTGATCTGCCATTGATTTCGCGTTGCCGTCTGGACGGACGTTGAAACCGATGATGATCGCGTTCGCTGCTGAAGCGAGGATGACATCACCTTCTGTGATGGCACCAACACCTGAGTGAACGATGTTGATTTTAACGCCTTCGACATCAATTTTCTTGAGTGAACCAGCGAGGGCTTCGACTGAACCTTGAACGTCACCTTTGATGATGATGTTTAAGTCCTTGACTTCGCCTTCTTTGATACGATCAAAGAGATCTTCGAGGCTGACTTTCGCCGAATCGCGACGTTGTGCTTCGATTTCACGTTGGTAACGTGCTTCACCGATTTGACGCGCTTTTTTCTCATCTTCAAACGCGAAGAATTGATCACCGGCTTTTGGTACATCGTTTAAGCCTGTAATTTCGATTGGTGTTGATGGACCGACTTCTTTCACACGGCGACCGATATCGTTGACCATTGCCCGGATACGACCGAACGTATGACCGACGACGACTGGATCTCCAACGCGAAGTGTCCCGTGCTGGACGAGTAACGTCGCAACCGGTCCACGACCTTTATCGAGTTTCGCCTCGATGACCGTACCACGCCCGTGCATTTCTGGTGTTGATTTGTATTCTTGAACTTCTGAGACGAGAAGAATCATTTCGAGTAACTCATCGATTCCTTCGCCTTTAAGAGCAGAAACCGGTACGAAAATCGTATCGCCGCCCCAATCTTCCGCAACGAGTTCGAACTCTGTCAATTCTTGCTTGACGCGGTCCGGATTCGCTCCTTCTTTATCCATCTTGTTGACGGCAACGATGATTGGTACGCCTGCTGCTTTAGCGTGACTAATCGCTTCTTCCGTCTGTGGCATGACACCATCATCTGCTGCAACGACGATGATTGCGATATCCGTCACATCTGCACCACGTGCCCGCATCGTTGTAAACGCTGCGTGACCTGGTGTATCGAGGAATGTGATTTTTTTGTTATCGATTTCAACTTGATATGCTCCGATGTGCTGCGTAATCCCACCTGCTTCGCCCGCTGTTACTTTCGTATTACGGATCGAGTCAAGAAGTGTTGTTTTACCATGGTCAACGTGACCCATGATCGTAACGACAGGAGGACGTTCCGAGAGTTCGTATTTATCAAGGTCGAGTTCATACGCATCGAAATCGGTTTCGTCGACTTGGACTGATTTTTCAACTTCGAAACCGAAGTCTGATGCTAGCAATTCAACCGTCTCATCGTCGAGATCTTGGTTGATTGTCGCCATGACGCCCATGCCCATCAATTTCATGATGAGTTCGTTTGGTTTTTTCGCCATTTTTTCAGCAAGTTCACCGACCGTCAAGTTATCCGCGTATTGAACGACGTTCGCCATCGCTTCTTCTTGTGCACGGCGTGCTGCTTTCCGTTGACTTGATTTCGAGTTCGGGTCAGCGACTTCTAACTTGCGTGGTTCTGCTTTTTTCTGGTTCGGACGACGTTTTCCACCGCGGTTGTTGCGGTTTCCGAATTCTGGACGTCCGCCTTTTGTATTACGTGATTGATTGCCTGCTGGTTTATTAGTAGTAGTTCCTGGTCTGTTCGGTTTATTGTCTGATTTCACTTGTTTTGGAGCCTCCGTTTTTTGAGCCCGATGTTTCTCGGGATTAAATACTTTGTCGAGTTGCTGTACTGTCTGTTCATCTAATACTGCCATATGATTCTTGACGGGTTTCTCAAGCTTTTCAAGCTGTGCGATGACCTGCTTACTTGTTACGTTTTGTTCCTTAGCGAATTCGTATACACGTTTACCCAAAGGATCCACCTCCAATTAGTCGTTCGAGAGGAGTTCAGTTAGCTTTTTCGCAAATCCGGCTTCATTGACTGACACGACAACACGCGCATCTTTTCCTAGTGCATGGCCAAGAATCGAACGATCCCCGACTTCAAGATATGGGACATGATAACTTGTACATTTATCCGTAACCTTTTTACGCGTGGCAGCCCCCGCATCTGCTGCTAAGAGGACAAGCTTCGCTTGTCCTCCCCGTACTTCTTTCAGCACGAGTTCTTCTCCAGTCGTCACTTTCCGCGCTCGGTTCGCGAGACCAAGTAGCGATTCCCATTTACTCATGTATACCTCCCGCGATCTCAAGCAATTGATCATACAATTCATCTGTCGTCTTGACTTTTAAATGATGATCGAGCGTTCGCTTCTTTTTCGCCTTAGTAATGACAGCTACATCTTTCGTTAAATAGGCACCTCGCCCATTCATCTTACCATTAAGATCGATGACAACCTCACTGTCAGGTGTTCGAACGACGCGAATTAGCTCTTTTTTGGTTTTCATTTCTTGTGTGATGACGCATTTACGTAAAGGTACCTTCTTTTGCACGAATTATTCCTCGCCTTCGACTTGGACCGCTTCCACGTCAACTGCTTCATCTTTAAGGAACACATCACGAAGACCCATCGATTCTGCTTCTGACTCACTCTTGATATCAATTTTCCATCCCGTCAGTTTCGCCGCAAGACGTGCATTTTGTCCGCGTTTCCCGATTGCGAGTGACAATTGGAAATCAGGCACGACGACGATTGTCGCCTTCGCCGGTTCGTTGACATACACGCCGACGACTTGAGCAGGACTCAAGGCATTGGCCACATATTCTTTCGGATCATCGGAATAGCGAACGATGTCAATTTTTTCACCGTTCAATTCGTTGACGATGTTTTGAACACGTGCCCCTTTTTGACCGACACACGCACCAACCGGATCGATATCATCTGACGCGACCGCGATTTTTGAGCGATCTCCGGCTTCACGCGCAACAGATTTCACTTCGACTTCGCCATCAGCGATTTCCGGCACTTCAATCTCAAACAAGCGTTTGAGTAAGCCAGGGTGTGTCCGTGATACAAGAATCGATGCGCCAGACCCTTTCACCATTGGGTCGACTTTCGTCACGTATACTTTGATGTATTCCCGAATACCGAACCGTTCATTCGGCATTTGTTCATGTGTTGATAGAACCGCTTCGATTCCCTCGAGATTAACATAGAGGTTACGTGCGTCTTGGCGTTCGACCATCCCCGTCATGATTTCATCTTCACGATCCGCAAAGTGATTGTAGATGCGCTCGCGCTCTGCTTCACGCATTTTTTGTGTGACGATTTGTTTTGCCGTCTGTGCCGCGACACGTCCGAAATCTCCCGGTGTGACTTCAACTTTATGGAAGTCTCCTAGTTCATAGGTCGGATCGATTTCATGCGCTTCTTCTAGCGAAAGTTGCTCTTCCGGTTGTGTCAACCGTTCGACGACTTCCTTCAGTGCAAAGACACGAATCTCTCCTGTTTTTTGGTCGAACTCAACCTTGACTGCCTCCGACTCTTTACCGAAGTTCCGGCGGTAAGCTGAAATCAATGCTTGTTCTAACGCATCGATGATGATGTTCTTATCGATTTCTTTTTCTTTTGCAATTTGCTCGATTGCTTCGAGTAACTGTGGTCCCATCGTTCTCTTCCTTTCCTTAGAACAGTACCGCAAGTCGCGCCATCGCGATCTTGGTCACCGGTATTTCAATTTTCAATTTTCGTGTTTTTACGCGGACTTCGATTTCAAGCATTTCGTCGTTATACGCAAGTAACGTTCCTTCAAATTCGGTAGCATCTTTAACCGGATCATTCGTTTTGACGTAGATATGTTTACCAATCGCCTTTTCGAAATCTTCCGCTTTTTTGAGTGGTCGTTCTGCACCTGGACTGGCAACATCTAGATAATAGGGTTCGTCAATCGGATCATCATTATTCAATGCTTCCGATAACTGTTCGTTGATGTTGACACAATCTTCAAGGTCAACGCCACCTTCCTTATCGATGGAGACACGTAGGAACCAATCCGCCCCCTCTTTGACGAATTCGACGTCGACAAGCTCCATCCCCTCTCGTTCCACGATTGGTTTTGCGAGCGCCTCGACCTTCTCAGTTACGTTCGTCATCTTCATCCTCCTTCAAAAAACAAACAAGAAAGGAGCAGGTCCCCCTACTCCTTCCAAGTCGTAGTATAAAAAACATTTCCTCACTCAATATAGCATAATGAACCGCTCTAAGCAAGTCTCCGCCTGGCTTTACAGGTCAAATAACGAAAGCTGGTTCTCGTCCGGAAGACCTTCGAGACAACCAAGATTGTCGAGCGTTTCGATAATCGTTTTCGATAATTTGGCACGTTTCTGTAAATCTTCTTTCGACAGGAACTCGCCACCTTTTCGGGCCTCGACGATTTGTTTTGCCGCATTTGTTCCGAGCCCTGTCACGGCGTCGAACGGTGGTAACAGCGAATCACCTTCAATTAGGAATTCACTGGCGCTCGACTTATACAAATCGACTTTTTGGAACGTAAAGCCGCGTTCAATCATCTCAAGCGCAATTTCAAGAACCGTATAGAGTCCTTTATCCTTCGCCGTCGCCTCGAATCCTTTATCTTTGATATCTTGTAAAACTTTTCGGACGGCAGCTGTTCCTTTGTTCATCGCGCCGATGTCAAAGTCACCCGCTCGGACCGTGAAGTACGATGCGTAGTAGTACATCGGATGGTGGACTTTGTAATAGGCAATCCGGACCGCCATCAAAACGTAAGCTGCAGCGTGGGCTTTCGGGAACATGTACTTGATTTTTTTACACGAGTCGATGTACCAAAGGGGTACACTGTTTTCAATCATCGCTTCTTCCATCTCAATCGAGAGTCCTTTTCCTTTACGGACGGATTCCATGATTTTAAAGGAAAGCGACGGCTCAAGACCGGCATAAATCAAGTAGACCATGATGTCATCCCGGCAGCCGATGACGTCTTTCAGTTCACAGGTTCCGTTATAAATCAACTCACTGGCATTCCCGAGCCAAACGTCCGTTCCGTGCGACAGACCGGAAATCTGGACGAGTTCCGAGAACGTCGTCGGTTTCGTTTCTTCAAGCATCTGTCGAACGAACTTCGTCCCGAACTCTGGAATCCCGAGCGTTCCGGTTTTCGAATCAATCTGTTCCGGTGTGACACCAATCGATTCCGTCGAACTGAAAATTTTCATGACCTCGGCGTCATCGACGGGAATCGTTTTCGGATCACGACCGGATAAATCTTGCAGCATCCGAATCATCGTCGGGTCATCGTGTCCGAGAATATCAAGTTTCAGTAGATTATCGTGAATCGAGTGGAAGTCAAAGTGTGTCGTTTTCCATTCCGATCCCATATCGTCCGCCGGGAACTGGATCGGACTGATATCATAGATGTCCATGTAGTCCGGGACAACGATGATACCGCCGGGGTGCTGTCCTGTCGTCCGCTTGACACCTGTCACCCCGCTGACGAGCCGGTCGACTTCCGCGTTACGGTAATTTAAATCATTTTCCGACTGATACCCCTTCACATACCCATAGGCCGTTTTTTCGGCGATCGTCCCGATCGTCCCTGCACGGTAGACATAATCATCCCCGAACAAGACTTTCGTATAGGCATGGGCTTTCGGCTGGTACTCCCCACTAAAATTCAAATCGATATCCGGTACTTTATCCCCCTTGAACCCAAGGAACGTTTCGAACGGGATGTCGTGTCCGTCTTTCGTCAATGGAATTTGACACGTCTTACATTCCTTATCCGGTAAATCGAATCCGGATCCGACCGACCCATCATCAAAGAACTCGGATTCTTGACAGTTCGGACAGACGTAATGCGGCGGTAATGGATTAACTTCCGTGATCTCCGTCATCGTCGCGACGAGACTCGATCCGACAGAACCACGCGATCCGACAAGGTACCCATCATCAAGCGATTTTTTTACGAGTTTATGCGAAATCAAATAGATGACGGCAAAACCATGGCCGATGATTGATTTCAATTCCTTTTCGAGTCGGGCTTCGACGATTTCCGGTAACGTTTCCCCATAAATTTTATGTGCCATGTCGTAGGACAGATTGCGAACCTCATCATCAGCACCGTCAATTTTAGGAGTAAAGAGATCTTTCGGGATGATATCGATGTTTTCGAACATCTCAGCGACTTTCTGACTATTCGTGACGACAAGACGTTCTGCAAGATCCGGTGCAAGGAACCGGAAGTCTTCCATCATTTCCTGCGTTGTCCGGAAATGAGCCGGGGGAAGCTGTTTCCGCATGTTGAGCATATTTGCCCCACCTTGCGTCCGAATCAAAACTTCACGGTACGTCGCGTCATGGCGATCGAGATAATGTACGTTCCCTGTCGCGACCGGCAGGATGTCGTTTTCTTCTGCGACCCGGATGACTTTTTTGATCAACTCACGAAGTTCGAGTTCATTTTGAACGATTTCCCGCTCGATTAAATGACCGTACATCGCCGGCGGCTGAATTTCGATGAAATCATAAAACTGCATGACCTTCGCTAAATCTTCATCCGATTTATTGAGCGCCGCATCAAACACTTCTCCATTGTCACACGCAGAGCCGATGATTAAACCTTCCCGGTGCGCAACGAGCTGCGAACGTGGCGTCCGAACGACACGATGAACGTGTTTCGTATGCGCAAGCGAGATGAGCTGGTAGAGATTTTTTAGCCCCGTCCGATTTTTAGCATAGACGGTCGCATGATATGGACGCGTCCGAGAAATGTCTTTTCCCATTTCCCGGTTGAGCGACAAGTGCGTTGTCATGTTGAACATCTCATCTGCCATTTGCAATAACTTCAACATCAAGTAGCCGGTTGCTTCCGCATCATAAATCGCACGGTGATGTTGTGTCAGTTCGATATCAAACCGTTTCGCGAGCGTATTCAAACGGTGATTCTTCAGTGTCGGCATCAAGACACGTGCCAGTTCAAGCGTATCGATAACGGGCAATGTCGATTCGTCATGTTCACCAGAACGAAGCGTCGCATTCAAAAACCCGATGTCAAAGGCCGCATTATGGGCGACAAGAATCGAATCCCCCGCCCAGTCCATGAATTCCTTGACGACTTGTTCCGGATCCGGTTTCCCACGGACCATGTCATCGGTGATGCCCGTCAAATCGATCGTCGTCGCAGATAATAAGTGTTTCGGATCAGCGAATGCCTCGAATTTATCAATCACGTCTCCGTCATAAATTTTTACGGCAGCTAATTCGATGATTTTGTTATACATCGCTGATAATCCGGTTGTCTCGACGTCAAAGACGACGAACGTCGCGTCCTCAAGACTGCGATCGACCGGGTTATAGGCAACTTGGACACCATCATTGACGACGTTCGCTTCGATTCCATACAATACCTTAATGTCATTTTTCTTTCCGGCATAATAGGCATCCGGGAAGCTTTGCGCTCCCGCGTGATCTGTGATGGCGACGGCCGGGTGTCCCCAAGCAGCAGCACGTTCGACGTACTTCGTCACGTTCATGACAGCATCCATCTGACTCATTTGCGAGTGCGCGTGCAATTCGACACGCTTCTCACCTGTCCAAGGGTCACCCGGAAGTTCAACCTTCACTTCAGACAATTGTGCAATCATCATACAGAGATCGCGGAGGAAGGTGTCGAACTCGACTCGTCCAGCCACTTGAATCCACATGCCCTTTTTGATTGCTGATAGGACTTTGACGTCCGTTTCATCTCGTGCAAACATCTTGACGACAAGCGAATCGGTATAGTCGGTCAATTTAAACGTAAAGATCGTTTTTCCACTTCGTAATTCCCGGCTCTCTGCTGAGAAGACAAGTCCCCGAATCGCAATCCGACGTTCTTCATCTTGAATCGTCTTAATCGGCACGATTTCATCTTGAATCGGTTTTCCGATCCGAATGTCGACCGGTCCCTCATCATCATCGCGCGACTGCTCACGTTTGAATTGAAGCTCGAGCATCCGTTTCGCTTCCTCGATGTCCTCTTGTTTGACTTGATTGCGTAACGCCTCTTGCGTCGATTGATCCATCTGGACAATCGGTTCACAAACAAACTTCGGAAATCCATAGGCACCGTATAATAATTGCATCTCTCCACACAGATCATTCTTTAAAAAACCAGCTTCCGGTTCACTCCTAACAGGGATGAAGAGTTTATTTTCCCTAAACTCTGGCAAAACACGACTGAGCTGGGTCCGCATTGCTGCAGACGCATCAGCTAAATCCTGAACGACGTATGGCCAATAGTCGATGAAAAGTTTGCTTTCCGGACGATCGTCCGAAACGAGGTTTAATTTGACTTCCGCAAATTGTTGATAACGACTCGTCAAACGACTGAAAAACATCTGATAGACGTTTTGCGGCAAAATCTTCGGAATTCGAATTTGGAACGTCCACGTTGAATTGCT
The DNA here is from genome assembly GCF_018618725.1 of Exiguobacterium sp. s80. Classification (NCBI taxonomy): domain Bacteria; kingdom Bacillati; phylum Bacillota; class Bacilli; order Caryophanales; genus Exiguobacterium; species Exiguobacterium sp. s80. The sequence goes on from NZ_JACSMP010000001.1 coordinate 1,090,965, forward strand.
TTTATTGACACGGAGCTTCTCAAGGGTAGCCCCCGTAAAATATTCTTCAGTAATTCCTGTCGGTAAATCTAAATCACTCATTAAAAGCGACATGCGTTGTTGTGTATCCACTCGCAATTGTGCTGTCCTATCGCATCACACCGTGACAGCAACTCCTCCTCCTCTTGCAGATTGCCCAAGGGGCGAATGGGTGTGAGACAAGAAAACAGTCACTTAAACGTTTTAAGTGACCGTTCCCATTACTTATTCTAAACCTTCATACAGCGAACGAACAGCCTGAACGAGATTTCCTTGTTCAATTTCTTCTGCTTCGCCGCCGCGGCGTGCTTTCAGCTCAACGATTCCGTCTGCCGCTTTTTTCCCGACGTTGATTCGAACAGGTAAGCCAACTAAATCAGCATCTGCGAATTTCACGCCAGCCCGTTCTTTCCGATCGTCAAACAGAACAGAGAATCCAGCAGCCGTCAGTTGACGGTAGACGTTTTCTGCCACTTCCATTTGCTCAGCGTTTTTCCCATTTACGGCAATCAAATGCACATCATACGGAGCAATCGCTTTCGGCCAAATGATACCACGCTCATCATAATGCTGTTCGACGACGGCAGAAAGTGTCCGTGAAACACCGATGCCGTAACAACCCATGATAAGGGGTTGCGCTTTTCCACCTTCATCAAGGAACGTCGCACCCATTCCTTGCGAGTAGCGTGTCCCGAGTTTGAAGACTTGTCCGACTTCGATACCGCGGGCGAACTTGACGTGCCCCTCGCCGTCTGGTGAAGCATCGCCTTCTTCGACGAAGCGTAAATCTGTATATTCCGCTTCGAAATCACGACTTGGATTTACATGGATGTAATGCGTTTCCGCTTTATTCGCTCCACAAACTGCGTTCGTCAAAGCGCGGACAGCATAATCCGCCACGACCTGCATGTCTGCTCCAATCGGACCGAGCGTGCCCGGTTTCGAATGCAGTGCTTGTTCGATTTCCTCATCAGAAGCCATCGTGATATCAAGCGCACCAAGGTAGTTTTTCAATTTAATGTCATTGACTTCGTGATCACCCCGGACGAGGGCCATGACGAGACCTTGTTCCGTCTTGAAGACGACCGTCTTGATTGATTCGGTTGCCGGTACCTGCAGGAACTCGCCTACCGCTTCAATCGTTTTCGCTTCTCCTGTATTAACGGTTTCCAGTGCTTCCGGTGCTTTGCCTTGTACGTCGTACGCGTCAACAGCTTCTGCCATCTCCAGGTTTGCTGCGTAATCCGACTGATCGGAATAAACAATCGTATCTTCACCGATTGCTGCAAGTGCATGGAATTCATGTGTGCCACTTCCACCAATCGCACCCGAATCGGCAACGACAGGGCGGAACTCTAATCCGACACGCGTAAAGATTTTATTGTATGTTTCAAACATGTTTTGGTATTCGTCATCCAGGCTTTCTTGTGTCGCATGGAACGAATACGCATCTTTCATGATGAACTCACGTCCGCGCAAGAGACCGAACCGTGGGCGACGTTCGTCACGATACTTCATTTGAATCTGAAACAGATTGACCGGTAATTTTTTGTACGAGTTCAACTCATCCCGAACGATTGACGTAATTAATTCTTCATGTGTCGCACCGAGCGCGAACCGTCGATCATGACGGTCTGTCAAGCGCATCAATTCAGGTCCGTAAATGTCCCAGCGCCCGGTTTCTTCCCATAGCTCTGCCGGTTGAATAGCTGGCATCAATAGCTCTTGTGCCCCAGCCGCATCCATCTCTTCACGAATGATCGTCTCAATCTTCGCTAAGACACGTTTCGCAAGTGGCAAGTATGAGTAAATTCCTGCTGCATTTTGACGGACAAAACCCGCACGTAATAATAGTTGATGGCTAATAGCATCTGCGTCTGATGGTACTTCACGCAATGTTGGCATAAACATTTTCGATTGTTTCATAATGAGTCGTGAACCCCTTTGATTGAAAGATTAAAAGAACTTCTGGATGTCATTCCATGTGACGACGAGCATCAAGAGCATGAGCAGTGCAAATCCAACGAAGTGCACGAGCCCTTCTTTTTGCGGGTCGACCGGTTTGCCGCGTAACGCTTCGAGGAAGAGGAAGAGTAATCGACCACCGTCAAGCGCGGGTAGTGGTAATAGGTTAAAGACCGCTAAGTTGACGGACAATAGAGCTGTCCACGTCAAGAGCATCGAAAATCCGCTGTCCGCTACCTGGTCCGTCATCTTGACGATTCCGACAGGACCTGATAGTTGATCGACACCAACGACCCCTGTCACTAAGTCACCGACTGCGCCGACAATTAACGTCGACATCCGCCATGTTTCCGTTACACCCGTTTCGAGTGCCGTCCCGAACGACTTTTCCGTCTCATTCGTCACACCGATGATTCCGACTTTTTGATCGCCTTGTTGTTGAATTTTCGGCGTGATTTGTGTTGTTGTTTCTTGACCATCCCGCTCATAGACGACGGTCGTTTCTTTTCCAGCTTCATCTTGGAATCCAGCACGAAGGTCTTCCCATTTTGTCGTCTCGTCTCCGTTGACGGAAACAATCCGGTCGCCTTCGACGAGTCCTGCTTGGTCCGCCGGCGAATCTTTTTGAACGGTCCCGATGACACTTTCACCTGTTGGAGAACCGTTGTACAACGCTAATCCAAATAAGATGATGAAGGCGAGAACAAAGTTCATCGCTGGTCCGGCAGCAATCGCAAGTACCCGTTTAAAAACGGATTTCGAACCAAATGTCCGGTCGTACGGCGCAATTTGTGTTCGTGTCTGCCCTTCGACGAGGAAGGCGGTTTTTGAAATATCGTATCGTGTCGAGACTTCGTCTTGTAACCCAACGAGCTCTAACTTGTGCAATAAATCAATCCGTTCGACCGTCACGACTTGGTCTGCCTTCGGATGGCTTGCATCTAAATAGATCGCGTCGACAAGGCCCTCATTCATGCCTAAGCCAACAGCCTGACCAGGTTTGACTTCAACGAACTCTGGTTCTTCGCCAGCCATCTTAACATATCCGCCAATTGGCAAGAGGCGAACCGTATACAATGTCTCATTTTTGAAAAACGAGAAGATTTTCGGTCCAAAGCCGATCGCGAACTCCCGGCAAAGGATTCCAGCGCGCTTCGCCATTACGAGATGACCCCATTCATGTACGGCAACAAGTACACCGAACATCAATACGATCGAAATAAAGGTCGTCATTGCTATCCCATCCTTAGTTAGCGAGTGAAAGTGACGCGACAAACGCACGTGCCCAGCGATCCGCCTCTAAAATTTGATCCAAAGACGGATCGTTGATCAGTTCATGCGCCCGTAACGCAGCTTCAACACTCACTTCGATTTCTAAAAAGCTGATTTCCCCTTTTAAAAAGCGGTCAACGGCTTGTTCGTTCGCGGCATTAAGTACTGAAGGCATCGAACCCCCCACACTACCCGCTTCAAAAGCGAGGCGTAATAAGGGATAGCGTTCAAATGAAGCTTCAGCAAAGTTCAAGCGTCCGATTTCTTTTAAGTTTAACCGTTCTCCCCCTTTGATTTCAAGGCGGGACGGATATGTAAGGGCATATTGAATCGGTTCACGCATATCCGGTATACCGAGCTGTGCCATGACGGCACCATCATTGAACTCGACCATCGAGTGAATGATTGACTCTCGGTGAATGACGACATCGATTTCTTCATACGCAACATCAAACAACCAGTGGGCTTCAATGACTTCGAACCCTTTATTCATCATCGTTGCAGAATCAATCGTAATTTTCGCCCCCATCGACCAGTTCGGATGATTCAGCGCTTGCTCGACCGTAACATCTGCCAATTGATCGCGCGTCATGTCACGGAAACTACCGCCAGATGCCGTTAAAATAATTTGACGGACATCTTCACGTCGTTCTCCATTCAAACATTGGAAAATCGCTGCATGCTCACTATCGACAGGTAAGATAGCAACACCTTTTTCACGTGCTTTTTTCATGACAAGATGTCCAGCAGTAACCAAGGTTTCTTTATTCGCGAGACCAATCGTTTTTCCTGCTTCAATCGCTGCGAGCGTCGGACGGAGACCGACTGCACCGACGACTGCCGTGATGACAATATCTGCTTCTTCCATTGTTGCGACGTCAATCAAGCCTTGATCGCCCGTCAAAATTGTCGGACGATAGTCGAGTAGCTTTTGCAACTGTCCGCGCGTCACTTCGTCCATGACGGAGACAAGCATCGGACGTAAACGATTCAACCATGGAACTGCAACGTCAATATTTTTCCCGAACGCAAAACTGACGAGTTGAAACTGTTCAGGATTGGCGGCAATGACGTCCAGCGTCTGTGTCCCGATCGAACCTGTTCCCCCAATAATACTGACTTTCTTCATGTAACTTCCTCCTCAACTGAAGATGCCGAGTGTGATCAATACCGTAAAGACGATTAACATGCTATCAAAACGATCAAGAATCCCACCGTGCCCCGGAAGTAAACTTCCGGCATCTTTCACGCCATAATGTCGTTTGTATGCTGATTGTACGAGATCACCCAGTTGACCGACGACAGCCACGATCAGTGCTAATAAAACGACTTCCGCATACCCGATTGTCGGTGTAATCGCTTCAAAAATCACACCAAGAAGTACCGCGAGTAAAATTCCGCCTGCCGCCCCTTCAATCGTCTTATTTGGACTGATTGCCGGCCATAGTTTTGTTTTGCCGAAACGTTTCCCGACAAAATAGGCACCTGAATCTGTGAACCAAATCAAAAGAATGATTAACAGCGATAACGTCAGGCCATTATCCAGTAAACGGATAAACGCGAACGATGCAAAACCAACACCGACATAAACACTCGTTAGTAGCAAAAAAGCCACGTCGTCAAACGTGAACACATTTTTTGAAAATACAGTCCAAAATAGACCGACTAAAATAATCAGCATTCCCCAAGCAAGTGGAGATAATCCGCTTACCACTGTTTGTTCACTCGTTAATTCATAGACACGAATGAAGGGAAGCAATGTCCCAATCCCGAACAAGAGAACGGGAATCGACGAAAAGCTCAGTTGTCTCATCTTGACGAGTTCTGTATAACCGACCACTGTTAAGATTGCCATGAAGGCAAGAAATGGAAGACCACCCAAGTAAAGTAACCCTAAAAAGATGGCACCTGCCCAAATCCCTGTAATAATACGCGTTTTCATAAGCTATGTCCTCGTTTAGTCAGACGCCGCCGAATCGGCGTGTCCGTTGATTGTAATCCTCGATTGCTGTCAAAAATTGTTCCCGTCGAAATTCCGGCCACAAGACATCGGTGAAGTAAAACTCCGCATAGGCTGCTTGCCATAACAAGAAATTCGATAACCGCTGTTCTCCGCTCGTTCGTATGACGAGATCGACATCTGTCATGGAACCCGTCATCAATTCGTGTTCGATGACCTCATTTGTAATCTCAGTCGGAAGCAGTTGTCCGGCTTGTACTTTTTCAGCAATCTTTTGCATGACTTGAACGATTTCATCTCGCCCGCCATAATTTAATGCAAAAATTAACCGTAGTCCAGTATTGTCAACTGTATCCTGTTTCGCTTGTTGAACTGCCTCCCGTGTATAGACGGGTAAACGCGATATTTCACCAGCGACTTCTACTTTGACATTGCGTTCATTCAAGTCTTTTAAATCCGACTCTAAAAATTGAGCCGGTAACTTCATCAAGAAACTGACTTCTTCTTCAGGACGCGTCCAGTTTTCAGTCGAGAAAGCGTATAAGGTCAGACTCTTTACCCCTAACTCATTAGCGACACGGACGACTTCGCGAACTGATTTCATCCCTTCACGATGCCCCATGATGCGGGGAAGTCCTCGTTTTTTTGCCCAACGTCCATTTCCATCCATGATGATCGCGATGTGATCAGGTACGTGTTGTTCGATCACTTCTTTTGTCTGGTTTAACCATTGAAACATGTACTTCTTCCTCCCCTCATTCATTTATAAGAAGAAGGGGACTCTTCGTGTGACAAAGAGTCCCCAACATGACGACGATTCGCGTCATACTTCCATAATTTCTTTTTCTTTATCCGTCGCTGTTTGATCAAGCGCTTTGACGAATTTATCCGTCAATGTTTGGACATCTTCCGTATAACCACGTAAGTCATCCTCTGTTAACGCTCCATCTTTTTCTTCTTTCTTCAGTTGCTCATTCGTATCACGGCGAATGTTACGTAATGCAACTTTTCCTTCTTCCGTATACTTCTTGACGAGCTTAACAAGTTCTTTTCGGCGATCTTCCGTAAGTGGCGGAATCGCTAAGCGAATGACCGTACCATCTGAAGATGGGGCTAATCCTAAATCTGCACGTTGGATTGCTTTTTCGATTTCTGTAACCATCGATTTATCCCAAGGTGTGATTAAGATGAGGCGCGCTTCCGGTGTATTCACGTTCGCGACTTGATTAAGTGGTGTCGGTGAACCGTAGTAATCGACATGAACAGGATCAAGGATTGCAACGTTCGCACGACCCGCACGGAGTGTCGCAAGTTCTTTTTTAAGTGAAAGATGCGCTTTTTCCATCCGATCTTCGGCTTGTTTCATGATTTGCTGTGACATATTATTTCCCCCTTACGAGTGTTCCAATTTCGTCGCCAACGACGACGCGTTTAATATTTCCTTCTTCCATCAATGAGAAAACGATGAGCGGAATATCATTATCCATGCAGAGTGACGTTGCAGTCGAATCCATGACTTGCAAGCCGTCTTTTAATACATCGAGGTAAGACAATGTCTCGAATTTTTTCGCATCCGGATCCACGTTCGGATCGGCCGAATACACACCATCGACATTGTTTTTCGCCATCAAGATGACTTCAGCTTCAATTTCAGCGGCACGAAGCGCTGCTGTCGTATCTGTCGAGAAGTACGGATTTCCCGTTCCGGCCGCAAAAATGACGACCCGACCTTTTTCTAAGTGACGCATCGCACGACGACGAATGTACGGTTCAGCAACTTGTCGCATTTCGATTGAAGTCTGAACGCGCGTTTCAACGCCTACTGACTCTAAGCTATCTTGTAATGCGAGCGAGTTCATGACCGTCGCAAGCATCCCCATATAATCGGCATTTGCCCGGTCCATTCCAAGTTCTGCCCCTGTTTTACCACGCCAAATGTTACCTGCACCTACAACAACGGCAACTTGTACATTCAATTCTACCAATTCGCGAATCTGTTGAGAAATTGAATTGACGATTGCGGGGTTGATTCCGAACCCTTGATCACCTGCGAGCGCTTCTCCGCTCAATTTTAACACAATCCGGTTATATTTCGGTTGCATGACTACGTCCTCCTTGCTAAATTCCGTAAAAAAGGAACACGAACCACTTCCACACGAAAGTGGATTGAAGCATACGTGTTCCTTCTCTTGTCATCAGGAAATCCTGATTCTTATTTTTTAAGTTGGTTCATAACTTCTTCAGCGAAGTTTTCTTCACGTTTTTCCATACCTTCTCCAACTTCGAAGCGTACGAATGAAACGACTTTTCCGCCTTTAGATTCTACGTATTTACCAACTTTGAAGTCTGGGTCTTTAACGAATGTTTGGTCGACGAGGCAAATTTCCTCGAAGTACTTGTTCATACGTCCAGCAATCATTTTTTCAACGATGTTAGCAGGTTTGCCTTCGTTGATTGCTTGCTCTGTCAAGACTTTTTCTTCACGTGCTTTTTCTTCTTCTGTTACAGAAGAACGATCGACGTAAAGTGGGCGTGCCGCTGCGATGTGCATCGAAACATCTTTTGCAACTGCTTCGTCTGTTGTTCCTTCGATGACGACGACAGAACCGATACGTCCACCCATGTGGAGGTAAGAACCGAACGCTGCGTTGTCTTCTTTCGTGAAGAGTGCTACACGGCGGAGTGAAATTTTCTCTCCGATTGTAGAAGCTTCTTCAGAAATATACGTTTCGATTGTTTTACCCGCTTCGTATTCAGAAGCGAGAGCTGCTTCAGCCGTTTCAGAACCGTTACGGAGAACTGCATCCGCGATGTTTTGAACGAGTGATTGGAAACGTTCGTTTTTTGCAACGAAGTCTGTTTCTGAGTTGATTTCGACGAGTGCTGCTTTGTTTCCGTCAACTGCGACTGCTGTCAAACCTTCTGCTGCGATACGATCGCCTTTAGCTGCTGCTTTTGCGATCCCTTTTTCACGCAAGAAATCAACTGCCGCGTTCATATCCCCATCCGTTTCAACGAGCGCTTTTTTGCAGTCGAGCATACCTGCACCTGTTTTTTCACGAAGTTCTTTTACCATTGCTGCTGTAATAGCCATTCGATATTCCTCCTTATAACGTCCTTATTTTCAAAAAAAAGGTGATAAAAGGTCAATTCCCTTTATCACCTGGCATCACGAATTACTCAGCGTCTGCTACTACTTCTTCAGTAGTTTCAGGTGCTACGTTATCTTCGCCTTGTTTAACTTCGAGGATTGCGTCAGCCATTTTACCAGTGAGCAATTTGACTGCACGGATCGCATCGTCGTTCGCTGGGATGACGTAGTCGATTTCGTCTGGATCACAGTTAGTATCAACGATCGCAACGATTGGGATGTTGAGTTTGTGTGCTTCTGCAATCGCGATACGCTCTTTGCGTGGGTCAACGATGAAGAGTGCATCTGGAACGCCTGGCATATCTTTGATACCGCCGAGGAATTTCTCAAGACGAGTCATTTCTTTTTTAAGAATGATGACTTCTTTTTTAGGAAGAACTTCGAACGTACCGTTCTCTTCCATTTTTTCGAGTTGTTTCAAACGGTTAATCCGTTTTTTGATTGTAGAGAAGTTCGTGAGTGTTCCACCTAACCAACGTTCGTTGATGAAGTATTGACCAGCACGGATCGCTTCTTCTTTCACAGTGTCTTGAGCTTGTTTTTTCGTACCAACGAAAAGAACGTTTCCGCCTTCAGACGCTACTTCACGGATGAAGTTGTAAGCTTCGTCTACTTTTTTAACCGTTTTTTGTAGGTCAATGATGTAGATTCCGTTACGTTCTGTGAAGATGTATTTTGCCATTTTTGGGTTCCAACGGCGTGTTTGGTGACCGAAGTGTACACCAGCTTCTAACAATTGTTTCATCGAGATTACTGCCATGATGAATTCCTCCTTTTGGGTTTTGGATGTCCTCCGCGATGATCGTTGTCCCAGCTAACCTATTAAAGGCACCGCAGCCGGCGATACATGCGTGCGTAATTAACACCGTAGACTAATATAGCATAAACTTTACCGTCGGGCAACCTTCGTTTTTGAAGAAAGTTTCGCAATCAATGCCACTTCACCCGTTCCTCGATTTAAAGAACGCGCGAGTTGATCCAGATCGGCCCCTGCCGCAAGTTGATCTTTCACATCTGTCAGTACTGGCTGAACGGATTCAGCCGATTCTTCCTGCGCCTGTTCGAACTGTGGGAGTTCTGTTACATCAGGACTGACGACCGTTTCATATGAGGACTGGGCAGGCGCAGCCTCAGCAGTCGGTTGCTCCTCGCGTTCTGCCAATCCGTTCACTTGTTCCATGAAGCGAAGCAAGATTTCTTCCGTCTCTTGTTTTTGACGTTCAAGATCGGTCACACGATCTTTTAACAATGCTTGTTGTTTAAATAGAAGCAACAGACCATAACTAACGGCCGCGGCCAGTAAAATATAAAAAATTGTCATAGTAGTTCCTTTCACATCGCGACACGATCAGACAAATAGGCACTTCCTAGCGCTTGCTTTAATTTACGTAACGCCTTCGAGTGGATTTGTGAGATACGTGAAGTCGACAGTCCTAGCACTTCTCCGATTTCCGTTAACGTCAGTTCTTCAAAGTAGAAAAGGGACACAACATATTGCTCTTTTTCCGATAGTTGCTCGACTTCTTCTGCAAGCTTCGAAATCAATTCACGCATCAGTAACGTATCTTCCGGCGTCGCTGCTTCCGGGTCGAGATACGATACGGCCATTGCTTTTCCCTCATCTTGGAGCGTCACCGCCTCGTCGATCGAGAGGACATTCGCAAAGTAACTTTCTGCAAGCGCCGTCTTGACTTCGTCCGGACTCATTTCGACGATAGACGATACTTCATCAAGCGTCGGCGTCCGTTGTAAGCTCTGCTCGAGAATTTCGACGGCCGCCTCGACACGTTTTGATTTTTCACGCAAAGAGCGTGGCAGCCAGTCAATTTTTCTTAATCCATCTAAAATGGCTCCACGAATTCGAAAGGCTGCGTATGTATCGAATTTATTGTTATGATTTTGATCGAACTTTTGCAGTGCGTCGTAAAGACCCATCATACCAAGACTTTTTAACTCATCACGATCGACACTTTTCGGAAGTGTCGCACTAAGACGTTGAACGTGGTATTGAACTAGAGGTTCATAATTCAGAAGTAATAGGTCAGCTACCGCTATATCGCGCGTCGATAGCCATTTATCCCAAAGTTGTTGTAGTTCCTCACGCATGACCATTCCTCCTCTAAATTTCCAGCGTTCCGACGTTGACCGTCCGAATGACGAGACGACCAGAGCTTGAATGGAACTCGATCGTCCGACCGTTCGTTCCACCAACATCTTCCGCGACGAGTGGGATTTTCGCTTGTTGCAATGCTGCTTTAACAGCAGCGATGTTCCGTTCACCGATACGCATCGATTCATGTTCATATTTGAATTGAAACATTTGCGCTCCCCCGGCAATCTTTGCCCGTAACCGAATCGCGCCACCTTGTCGTAAGCGCTTTACAAGCTCAGTTACTGCAGTATCTGCGAATTTCCCGACTTCAACGGTGATATCGCGACTGATTGCCGAGTCTGGGAGCATGACATGTGCCATGCTCGATAGACCACGTTCTTGATCATAAATGATGACGCCGACACAGGAACCTAATCCTGCAGTACGAAGGACGACCGGTTTTCGACTAACGGCATATTCCGCTATTCCAATCCGAATGACTTCATCCATCAACTTCCACACCCAATCGTTGAAAGACCGCTGCAAAAGCATCTGCTTCTGGCAATAATAATAAATGACCGTTTAAGTCGTTGCCTAAACTTGAAAGACGCGTATCGATGTATACTGCCATGTTACCAAATTTTGTCGACTCAAGTAAGGCAACTTCCAAAATTGCTCCAACCATATCAAAAGCGGAGGCAGGAACCGTCACATGAACGGATAAATCCAGCCAGTCAGAAATCGCGCGAGCGTAAGCGCCGATTAAGATATTGCCGATTTCTTCCCAAGCGGAAACACCGATCGCATGATGTTCCGAAAAAAACTGAAACGGCTGTTGCATCAACTGAGAAATCAGTTTTTCCGCATCTTGGAGCGGCATCAAAAAGAGTAGAGACGCCTTGATATCTCCTGTAAAGCGAAGTAAGGCTCCGGCAGTGTAAGCTTCCGCTCCGCCTACACGATCAATAATCGTCGAAAAGTGTTCGAGTTCTGCTGACGGTACTTCAATTTCAACAGGCTGTCCAAGAAGTGTCGATAATGCCGTAGCTGCATGCGCTGCCCCGATGTTTCCGACTTCCTTGAAAATGTCCTGTTCCATCCGATTAAGCATGAACGATGTCCTCGAATAAACGGTTCGGCTCAAGTAAGGAGAACAATTGATCTTCCCCTTTAGCGATTGCTGTCAAATAATTGGTTTCTTCTTGTTTTTGATCAGTCAACGGTTCAATCCGGACATCGATTGCTTCGACGACTTCATTCGCCCGATCGACGATGAACCCGGCATCTCCATGTTCGAGCGTCGCGATGATGATTCGTGTTTCTTCCGTTCCTTCGATTTCCTCAAAACCAAGACGTGTCCGTAAGTCAATCACCGGTGTCACGACCCCGCGCAAATTGATGACGCCTTTTACGTAAGGTGCAGCGTTCGGGATTCGTGTAATCGGAATCACGCGTTCGATGGAGCGGACCGATTGAACATCAATCCCGTAAGCATTTTGTTCCAGTTGAAAAACGACCCATTTTTGTTCCATTATCTATTCCCTCACTTTCGTAGCAGTGCATTGCTATCGATGATTAACGCGACTTGACCGTCCCCAAGAATCGTCGCGCCAGAAATCGCGCGAATTCCTTCTAAATAACTTCCGAGCGGCTTCATGACGATTTCCTGTTGACCAATTAATTCAGTGACCATCAATCCGGCTAATTTTTCACCACTTCGAACGACGACAACTGAGTAGGCTTCTGCTTCTACTTGTGGAAGACCATACACTTCATTCAACGAAATCAATGGAACGAGTTGTCCACGGAAATCAAACACCTTTTCACGATGCGCTTGTAAGATGGCATCTTGTCGAAGCGATGTCGTTTCGATGATTGCCGTCAGCGGAATCGCATACGTTTCTTGACCGAGCTCAACAAGCATCGCGGAAATGATTGAGAGCGTCAATGGAAGACTGATTCTAAAGATTGTCCCTTCGCCACGTTTCGTCTCGACGAAAACTTCGCCACCGAGCGACTCAATCTTCGATTTGACGACGTCAAGACCTACGCCACGTCCCGACAAGTCGGTTACTGTTTCTGCCGTTGAGAAGCCTGGTGCAAATAGTAGCATCGACGCTTCTTCCGGTGTTAAGACAGCAGCTTCTTCTTCCGTTAGCAACTCTTTCTCAATCGCAATCCGTGTGACCCGCTCATGGTTGATTCCTGCCCCGTCATCTTCAATCTCAATGAAGACCCGGTTTCCAGAATGATAAGCACGTAACGACAGATTGCCTTCGACTGGTTTCCCGGCTAAAATTCGATCCGTCTTGCTTTCAATGCCATGATCGACGGCATTACGGATTAAGTGAACGAGGGGATCACCAATCTCGTCAATCACTGTTCGATCAAGCTCCGTCTCTGCACCCGTGATATGCAATTTAATATTTTTACCGACATCTTTTGAAACCGATCGGACCATCCGTGGGAAACGATTGAAGACCTGTTCAATCGGCATCATGCGTAACGTCAAGACCAGCGATTGTAATTCATTCGTGCCGCGTTTAATGCGTTCGACGGTTTCCGTCAATTCAGATGAACCGACTTCGGCAGCAATTCGTTCTAAACGACCACGATCAATGATGAATTCTTCGAATAAGTTCATCAAACGGTCAATTCGTTCCAAGTTGACACGAATCGTTTTCGAGGCGACTGGTGCTGTTACGTCTGTTGTTTCGCTGACGACTTTCGTTTCTGACTCGACTGTTGATTTAGGTTCAACTAACGTGGATGTCGCAACTTCGGCTTCTATCGTTGTTTCAAAAGGCTGAATCGATACGTGTGCCACTTCCGACACTGACTGGATGCCTTCAGTCACTTCTTCCTCTGATTTCATCGTGACGAACAAGACATCGAAACTTGTTTCGAATTGTTCTTGCTCTAATTCATCTGAAGTCGGATTCGAAAGGATGACATCGCCTAGACTTTGAAGACGGTCGAACACCATGTAGACACGCGCCGCTTTTAAAATGACATCTGCCGATAGTTCGACCGTGATGACGTATGCATGGTAACCGGACGCAATCGATTGTTTAACGACAGACTCTGAATAGACATCACATTCAAAATTACGTTTCGTCGCCACAGCCGTCGCTTCTTCAGTCGTCTCTACAGCAGTTTCTTCTGCTTGAATGAATCGTTTTAATCGTACGACCGTTTCTTTCACGTCGAGCTTTCCGGTTCCACCTTGACTGATGTCCTCAACCATCGTTTCGAGTTGTTCCGCCGCGATGAACAAAACATCAATCAGCTCTTGTGTAGCAGGTTGCGTCTTTGAGCGCACTAAGTCAAGCGCACTCTCCATTTCGTGTGTTAAATCCGCGATAGCATCGTACCCCATCGTACCGGACATTCCTTTTAATGTATGGGCAGAGCGGAAAATCTGATCGATGACGGCTTCATCATCGAGACGCTGTTCAAAAATGAGCAGACTTGAATTGATAGCTTGCAAATGTTCAATCGATTCGTCTAGAAACAATCCTAAATATTCATTTAAATCCATTGGTGATACCCTCCTTCATGATTAGCGCACACGATTGTTTCGATTTTTCAAGCGACTTACCAATCGATCTAAAAATTTCCGTTCCTGTACGCGAAGACCTGTTAATGCGGTGGTAATATGATCGAGTCGCCAGCTAACATCACTCGTCCGATCAAAAAGATAGAACGGTTTTTGTGCTTTGACGGCTCTGACGACTGTTGGGTCATCTGGTAAAAACCCAGCGAATCGTAAAGGTTTGTTCAAAAATTGTTTACTGACCAGTTCGAGACGATCAAATGTTTCGAGTGCCTCTTCACCGTTCATCGCACGATTGACGATGACACCGATCGGTAACTCCGTTGCATGATGGTGCGACAATTTAACGAACGCATAACCATCCATGATCGATGTTGGCTCTGGTGTAACAACGAGCCAGGCTTCATCGGCACTACTAATGAAATCGAATGTCTGGTGTGTTGCTCCAGCACCCAGGTCGAGGATGACAAAGTCGTATTCATAGAAAAAACGAAATTCTTTCATCATGAACGCAACATCCGGATCCGTTAAATTCGTTAATTCAGTAAAACCACTTCCACCATGGATGAAATGTAAGGTTGGTGAAACTTCAACCACTGCATCTGCCAAGGATTCACGACGCTTGACACAATCCATGAGCGACGTCTTCGATGATTTTCCTAACAGCACCCCGACGTTCGCCATCCCGATATCAAGATCGATGATGAGGACACGTTTTTCTTGAAGCGATAAGGCGACACCCAGGTTTACGGCGACGTTCGTTTTTCCAACGCCCCCTTTACCACTGACGATCGCAATCGTTTTTGTTTCTTTGACTGACACTTTTGAACGTAAGACACGCGCTTGATCATCTCGCATCACCTGCCCCCTCTTTCTACAATCATTCGAGACATGTCGGATTGATCGACCCACGTGATATCTTCTGGTACTTCTTGACCCGTCGTGATGCAGAGCACCGGCAGCTTCGCTTCGACGGCTAGACCGTAGATGGACCACAACTCCGTCGTTTCATCTGCTTTCGTAAAGATAAACCCGTTGAGTGGAACTTGTTCAAAACGTCGTCTAATCTGCTCTAAGTCCCGGTATTTTGCCGTTAAGCTTAAAACAAGAAAAACATCCGTATTTGAAAAATCATGACGTGATTCAAGCTGTGTGATATAACCTGCGTCCAAGAAGTTCCGTCCAGCTGTATCAATCAAAACGATGTCACAATCTGCTAATTGTTCTTTCGCTCGTTCAAACTCTGCTAAATCGTAGGCGATATGTAGCGGAACATCGATGATTTCAGCATAGGTTTGCAACTGTTCGATTGCTGAAATCCGGTACGTGTCCGTTGTAATCAATCCAACCGTCTTACCTTCCGTCAATCGGTAGTAAGCAGCAAGTTTAGCGATTGTCGTCGTCTTGCCGACCCCTGTCGGTCCTGTCAACATCACGTAACGTGATGTCACGGTCGTTACTTGTAACTCATGTTCAATCGTTTGGGCGAACGCTTGTTGAACTTGTTCAAGATCGTCTGTTTTGTAATACGTCGATAACAAAACGTCGTGCAATTGCTCCACCCGTGCCTGTAAAGCCGGTTCGGACAAAATCGCTTCATATGCCCCCAACTCTTCCGGTAAACGTCGAGAGGAAAACGAAATGATTTTCGGGACTGGCATTTCAATCGTTTTCTTAAGCTGCGGGGTCCGTTTAGGAGCCGGTTGCTGGACATCTTTTTCATGAATGATTGGATGTTCGTCAACAGAAGCAACGAGTTCGACCTTTTTTTGTGCAAACAATCCGAAGAGTCCACCCACTTTGATATGTCGTGTGTTTAAAATAATCGCCTCTTCGCCTAAATCACGTTTGACAAGTTCCATTGCTTCACTGACTGAATTTGCAATAATTTTTTTAACCATCATGTGTTAAATCACCCCAATGCTCTTGACTTCAATCGTCGGAATTAATTCGTTGTATGACAGGACAGGTACATCTGGGAAATAGCGCTCCGTCAACTGACGAACAAACATCCGAATGCTTGGTGAGGCCAAGATGATCGGTTGTACTCCGTAACGTTCGAACTCTGACGACAGTTCATTAAACGACTCGATGAACCGTGTCGCTTTTTCCGGATCAAGCGCAAGATAATTTCCGAACTCTGTTTTTTGAATCGCGGACTGAATATCGATTTCCATTTCACTCGATACCGTCACGACGTGTAAGACATCCCCTTGCAGCACCTGTTCCGTAATTTGCCGTGATAAGGCTTGGCGGACGTATTCAGCAAGCAATTCGCTATCTTTCGTCACGGCCGCATAATCAGCTAGTGTTTCAAAAATCAATGGCAAATTGCGAATCGATATTTTTTCTTTTAGTAATTGAACGAAGACTTTTTGCAGTTCTCCAATCGTTAAGAGTTGCGGCGTGACTTCATCGACTAAAATTGGATGTGTTTCTTTCAAGTGATCAACGAGTTGCTTCGTCTCTTCTCGTCCCAGCAAGTCTGCAGCATGTTTTTTAAGCAGCTCCGTTAAATGCGTTGCGACGACCGATGGTGGATCGACGACCGTATAACCAGACATTTCTGCCCGACTTCTCGTCTTTTCATCAATCCAAAGCGCCGGCATTCCAAATGCTGGTTCGACCGTTTCGATGCCTTGGATTTCAGGATCATCGACTCCGGGACTCATTGCTAAATAATGATCGAGCAAGAGTTCGCCCGTCGCCATCTCACTGCCGCGAATCTTAATCCGATAATGATTCGGCGGGAGTTGTAAGTGGTCGCGAATCCGAACGGTCGGGAGGACGAAACCAAGTTCCAATGCTAACTGGCGACGAATCATGACGACACGGTCGAGTAAATCGCCACCTTGTGCTTCGTCAGCAAGTGGAATCAATCCATAACCGAATTCAAACTCAATCGTATCGACATTTAAAAGCGAAATGACCGATTCACTTGAGCGTAGGTTTTCCGTCGATTCTTCTTCGACGGCGACTTCTTCCGTGGTCGCTTTTGGCGTCCGTCTCAGTTGCCAAGCAAAGAAGCCGGCTGCTGCTGCGACAGGAATTGTCACATAGTCTGGAATCGCCGTGAACAGACCGAGTAAGAAAATCGCGCCTGCACCAATCATGACGAGCAATGGCGTCCGCGTTAACTGACCGATGATGTCTTCACCTAGATTGCCGTCCGACGTCGAGCGTGTGACGATAATCCCGGTTGCGACAGAAATCAACAGCGCTGGAATCTGACTGACTAATCCATCTCCGACTGTCAAGAGCGTATATAAGTTGATTGATTCTGTCATCGGTAACCCTTGTTGGACGACTCCGATGACCATCCCGAAAATCAAGTTAATGATGACGATGATGATGCCGGCGATTGCGTCTCCTTTTACAAACTTTGACGCCCCATCCATCGCCCCGTAAAAGTCGGCTTCGGATTGAATTTTTTGCCGGCGTGTCCGTGCCTGAAGTTCATCAATCATGCCAGAGTTCAAATCGGCATCAATCGCCATCTGTTTCCCTGGCATCGCATCCAGTGTAAATCGGGCCGATACTTCCGAAACCCGTTCCGACCCCTTTGTAATGACGAGAAACTGGATCAAGACGAGAATCAAGAAGACGACGAACCCGACGAGTGCGTTCCCGCCGACGACGAAGCTCCCAAATGCTTCAATCACTTCGCCCCCATTCCCGTTCGAGAGAATCGAGCGGGTCGTCGAGACATTTAATGCGAGACGAAACAGGGTGACGATTAACAATAAAGTTGGGAAAACTGAAAATTCCAATGCTTCTTTGGCATTCATCGAAACGAGTAAGACCATCAAAGCAATCAAGATGTTGATGATGATTAAAAAGTCGAGTAAAAAGCCTGGCAGTGGAATGACCAGCATGAAGACGATCATGATGACGCCTAGCAGTACGGAAAGATCTCTTGTTGAAATAGTCATGATGCTTCATCCTTTCATTTTGCTTGTTTCATTTGGTAGACAAAGGCGAGTGTTTCAGCGAGTGCCTGATAAAATGATTCATCCACTGCCATACCTATCTCTGATTTTGCGAACAAGGCCCGCGCGAGCGGACGATTTTCGATGATTGGGATGTCAGCTGCTGTCGCCTTCTCCCGAATACGGAATGCGACAGCATCCACACCTTTTGCGACGACGATTGGTGCCGCGTGTTTTCCATCATCGTATTGAATGGCAACTGCATAGTGGGTCGGGTTCGTAATGACGACGTCTGCATTCGGTATTTCTTGCATCATCCGCCGCATCGCCATCTCCCGTTGTTGCTGTTTGATTTTACCTTTGATTTGAGGGTCACCCTCCGTGTTCTTATGTTCGTCTTTTAAGTCCTGTTTACTCATCCGAATCGATTTTTCAAAATCAAACTTTTGATAGGCAAAGTCTAAAACGGCAAGTGCAATCAACGCGATGCTGACCGAGAGACCCAGTAAAAAGGTCAAATGACCAATGATGGCTAACGCATCTCCAATCGGCTCAGACGTCAACCGTGAGATTTCGACCTTGTTGTTCCATAAGATCGTCCCGCTCGTCATTCCGATGACAAGTAACTTAAAAACAGACTTTAAAAATTCGATCAGTGCTTTCATACTGACGATGCGCTTGACCCCTTGGAGTGGATTGATTCGATCTAACTTTGGTTGAATCGATTCTGCACTGAGTAAAGCACCAATCTGGACGAAGTTTCCTAAAATCCCGATGGTGACAGCCGTTAAAAAAAACGGGGCGACGAGAATCGCCATTTGCCCTAACATCTCAATTAATATCTGCTCGACACGCCCTTCCTCTACTGAAACAAGGACGGTCCTTGCACTCAATCCATTTTCTAAAACCAAGACGAAACGTTTGCCGAGAAACGGTCCAAAGAAAAACAAGACGAGGAACATCGCGAATAACATTAAACTACTCGTTAAATCAGCGGATTTTGCGACTTGCCCTTTTTTTCTCGAATCATCCCGCTTACGCGGTGAGGCTTTCTCTGTTTTTTCACCAGCGAAGTACTGGAGGTCGAGTTTTAAACGATATGTATTCATCTCAACCTCCCAGTAATCGAATGGCATCCGCTAAAACGTCTTGCAGTAGCGGAATGAACTTTGAAATCCCGGTAATCGTCGAACCGGCAAGTAAAAATAAAATCGCATAGCCCATTAGTAATTTGACTGAAAAACCAATCGCAAAAATATTGAATTGCGGTGCTGTCTTTGCTAAAAATCCAAGTGCAAGATCGACCAGGAACAAGGACACGATGAGCGGCATCGCCATTTGAAGTGCCGTTAACATCGCCAGACCGACGACTCGAACGACAAGACTCATACCCGCCTCCCCTGAAACTGCAATCGAACTGCCGGGTGGAAAGATTTGAAAACTGGTGTAAATGCCATCGAGTAAAATCAAATGCATGTCGGAGGCAAGTAACACGAGTAGTGTCAACATGTAATAAAACCGGCCAATGATTGGTGACTGACCACCGAACATCGGATCATAAGCTGATGCCATCGCGAGTCCCATCTGTAAATCGATGATGGAACCGGCGATTTGCGGGGCAAATAAAAGGAAGCTAGCTAACAAGCCAAGCGATAATCCAACGATGACTTCCGTACCCATCCGAAAGAAAAAATTGAAATCATCGACTTCAACGGTCGTTTTGACGGCATAGCTCGCAAAATAGGCAAGACCGGCAGCTAAGGCTAATTTATGTTGGGCCGGCAATTGTTTTGATGAAAACAACGGTGCCGCGACCAAAAATCCGACGATGCGACCAAATACGAGTAAAAATACGCTGACAAAAGACAATAACGTCATTTCCTTGAAACCTCAGCAATCTGTTTAAAGATTTCAATCGTAAACGTTTTTAATTCTTCCATGATCCATGGTCCGAAAAAGACGAGTGCTAAAAATACAGCAACGATTTTCGGGACGAACGAGAGGGTCTGCTCTTGAATTTGCGTCGTCGCTTGTAAAATACTGACGAGCAGACCTACAACGAGTGAGACGAGCAAGAGCGGTGCCGATACCTTTAACAAGGTCCAGACGGCCGAACTCGCTAGTTGAATAATCATTTCCTGCGTCATATCGTTCCTCCCTACTTCATGCTGACAAGCAATGACTCGACAATTAAATGCCAACCATCGACGAGGATGAATAGTAATAATTTAAACGGTAAAGCAATCATGACAGGCGGTAACATCATCATCCCCATCGACATCAACACACTTGAGACGACCATGTCGATGACGAGAAATGGAATGAAAATCATGAACCCAATCTGAAAAGCCGTTTTCAACTCACTGATGGCATAAGCAGGAACTAACGCGACAAGCGGAATGTCTTCGACTTTTTCCGGCTTGTCGTAATTTCCATACTTCAAAAATAATTCTAAGTCATTGGTACGTGTATGTTTTGACATAAAACGTTTCATCGTTCCACCTGCTCGATCAAACGCTTCGTCCTGACTAATTTTTTCACCCATGTATGGTTGAAGTGCCGTCGTGTTGAGTTCCGTCAGCACCGGTGACATGACGAATAATGTAATAAATAAGGCAAGACCGACTAGCAACTGGTTCGGTGGTGTCTGTTGTGTCCCGAGCGCCGAACGTACAAAAGATAAGACGACGACAACGCGCGTAAAACATGTCATCAAAATCAATAACGAGGGTGCTAAGGATAATAATGTCAACAAGACAAGTAACTTAACTGATGTCGCTGTTCCTGATGGTGTGTCTAAAGAAATCAGACTTTCAATCGTTGTCATGAACGACCTCGTTTCTTCTGGAATTGATCAAGTTGTTGCTTGAACGATTCCAAGAAAGGCGATTCGCTCGTCGACTGTTTCATGTCATGCAACTCTTCAGTCGACCATTCCGTATCCGCTTCGAGCGTGTCGAGTAGCTCAATGTTTTGCCCGACACCAACGACGTAAACTTTATCGTGGACGCGTACGAGTTGCACCGATCGATCTTTTCCGAGCGGCACACCTCCGAGATGTGAAAGTTGATTGGATTGGCGGACACCTCGCGTCCGATCATTGATTAATCGGACAGCCAGGAGAAATCCCCCGATTAAGACCACGAGCGTGACGATGACTTTAATGACCGTCACAATCGTCGACGACCCATCGACCTGTTGAGTTGTTGGTTCACTCTTCTTAGATGGATTCAAATTCTCTTCCACTGTTTCTGCCCCAACTTGTGCTGAGAGCAGGAACAACAGGAGACAGGTCAAAAAGGTCAGTCTTTTCATGACGAAACAGTTTTCGAAACGGCTTCAAGCACACGGTCTGCTTGGAACGGTTTAACGATGAAGTCTTTTGCACCGGCTTGAATCGCATCGATAACCATCGACTGTTGTCCCATTGCCGAACACATGATGACTTTTGCTGCTGGGTTAAAGGCTTTGATTTCTTTTAGTGCTGAAATGCCGTCCATTTCTGGCATCGTGATATCGAGCGTTACGAGATCCGGTGTTAATTCTTTGTATTTCGCTACGGCTTCGCGACCATTTTCTGCTTCACCGACGACGTCATATCCATTCTTCGATAAAATTTCCTTAATCATCATTCGCATGAAAGCTGCATCATCTACGATCAATACTTTTGCACTCATCTTATTTCCTCCTTAGAACATCCGAAGACGTTCTTTTGTATTTACGATTTCTGTAATTCGTACTCCAAAGTTTTCTTCAATGACTACGACTTCACCTGTCGCAATCAATGTATTGTTGACAAAAACATCAACCGGCTCTCCAGCCAACTTATCGAGTTCGATGATTGAACCTTGTGTCAATTCCAATATGTCGCGTACAGAGCGACGTGTTCTGCCAAGTTCGACGGTTACATTCAGTGGTACATCATACAACATCCCGATGTTACCCGGTACGCCTTCTTGTTGCACTTCTTCAAATTGACCAAACTGGACCGGGCTGACACCTACCGGTTCCTTCTTCGGTGCAACAGGCGTTTCATAACGTTGTTCCTGCTGTGGCATTTGTTGCGTTTGTTGCGTTTGTTGCGTTTGTTGCGGTGCTACTTGTGGCGACGGTTGAACCGGTTCATGCGTCGCACCTTTTGCTTCTTCAGTCGTCGTCGTACTTGCGCTGAATAATTTCTGAATCAACTGCTTTGAAAATTCGAGTGGTGCAAGCTGAACGATTTTCGAATCGATCAACGTCCCGATTTTTAAATCGAATTCGATGATGACCATGCTTTCCCATAAAGAAAAGCTGTCGACAATACTTTTCTCTTGCGAAAAGTCGAAAATTTCAACGGCTGGTGGCGAAATATCAATTCGCATCGAGAAGACCGTTGACATCGACGTCGCCGCTGCTCCCATCATTTGGTTCATCGCTTCTTGAACGGCAGAAAGGGCGATTGGCTCCATTTCATGGTTTTCCTCGACCATCCCGTCGCCGCCCATCATCAAGTTCGCGATGACAGACGCGTCACGTTGCGTCAAGATTAAGACGTTTTCACCTTTGAAGCCTTCTGTGTACCCGACGCGCAAAGCAACGTGCGGGATTGGATAGCGACTGCGTAATTCGTCCATCGTGATCATCCGCACATGTGGCGTCGTAATCTCGACTTTTTGGTTGAGTAATGCAGATAACGCTGTTGCTGAATTCCCGAGTGAAATATTCCCTACTTCACCTAAGGCATCAATTTCCATCTCGTCTAATTCTTCTAATCCATCATCCGAACTTGTATCAGTCGGCTCATCATCCGACGGGGTCCCGCGTAATAACGCATCGATTTCATCTTGCGAAAGCATATCGCTCATGTTATTCCTCCTCAATTCGTTGTATGACTTGTAAAGCGAGATGCTTCCCATTCAGACCAGGTCGCGCTTTGAACATTTTCCGATCATCAACAAACAATTCAACCGGGTCGGATGTACGTGTCTTCAGGGACAGGCAGTCGCCTACCTCGAGGTGTAACAATTCTCCAAACGACAATTCCGTTTGGCCGAGCACAGCTTTTAAATCGACGATTGACCCCATCAACTGAGTTTGCATCTGTTCAGATTCTTGGTTATCGACCGCTTTACGTTTTTCTTGTTGCATCCAAAAATGACTCGATAGCTTCGGAATGATCGGTTCGAGTGTGACGAACGGAAGACAGACATTGAGCGTCCCACTGACTTCTCCAACCGTCACATAAATCGAGACGAGGATTACCGTCTCATTCGGCGAAACGAGTTGAAGGAATTGCGGATTGATTTCTAAATCGTCATACTCTGCTTCTAGTTCTGTGATTGACTCCCAAGCTTCGCCATATTGTACGAATGCCCGCTTAAACAATTGTGTCAAAATGCGTGTCTCGATTTCAGTCAAATTTTCAATCTTATTCATCCCTTCGCCAGGACCACCGAGGAGACGATCGAGCATTGCATAGGCGATGTTCGGGTTGACTTCAAAGATAACTTTACCATCGAGCGGTTTCAGGTTAACTAGATTGATTAAGGTCATGTTCGGAATGGAATGGATGAATTCATCGTATGGCAACTGTTCGACCGTATTGACCGTGAACTGGACGTACGTTCTCAGCTGCGCTGAAAAGTGTGTTGTCAGTACACGTGCGAATTGCTCATGAATTCGAGTCAAGTTCCGCATTTGATCTTTTGAGAAACGAAGTGCCCGTTTGAAATCATACACTTTGACACGCCGTTCCTCTTCTTGACTTCGTATCTCCTCGACTTCCATATCTCCGCTCGAAATGGCTGATAGCAAGGCGTCAATTTCATGTTGTGATAATACTTCGCTCATGCTGCCACCTCACTGGATGATTTTTTTCGTCGTATAGACGCGTTGAACATCGCCTTCTTGAAGAAGTTTTTTGAATTGACCACGTAATTTTTCTTCAAGCTTTGCCATATCTTGTTTTGAATCCAAGTCTTGCTTTTTCATCGATGCTAAATCACCAAGAATGATGTTGTTGATTTGAAACTTACGTAGTTCTAACTCTTCCTTCGTTTTCACATCATCCGTGACAATCGTAAACTGAACATTCAAAAACCGTTCGTCTGCGATGTTCGTCGTCAAGTCATCTGTTTGAAAACTTCGTTCTTCGAGCTCGGCACCTGTCGGTTGTTCAACTTTTGCTTCCGTCTCATCTCCGACTAACCAATACTTCGTGAGCATATACCCTGCGCCGATCATCATGAGGGCCACGATAACCATGATCAACGGTATTTTTAACTTACTCTTCTTCTTTTCTTCTGCCATCTTCGAGCCTCCTAATGCTGTTCAAGCCCGCTAGTCCGACTTGTCGGTAAAAATCGATTGTTGCCGCTTTTACCTCTTCTAACGATTCTTTGACGATGTATGTCTGCCCTCCAACGAGTTGAATCGTCGTATCTGGTGTCGATCGAATCGATTCGATTAATATAGCATTCAATACGAGCGGTGCTTGACGTAACGTCGTCAGTGTAATCATCGTTTCAAGTTAACGAGTTCTTCTAAGATTTGGTCGGATGTCGTAATAATCCGTGTATTTGCCTGGAATCCACGTTGCGCGATAATCATTTCCGTAAACTCTTCTGATAAGTCGACGTTCGACATTTCGAGCGTCCCAGACGTCAGTTGCCCAAGTCCGTTCGTGCTTGGCGTCCCTGTTGCTGGAATCCCTGAGTTCTGTGAGGCAGAAAAGAGGTTCACCCCTGATTTTTCAAGTCCACCCGGGTTCGCAAAGTTTGCCATCGAGACGTATCCGACGCGTTGCAACGCACCTGTCGCATCAACGAATGTGACCAATCCATCTTTTCCGATTGCTAAGTTCTGCGCGCCGGTCGGAATTTGGAGTTTCATGTAGCCGTTTGGTGCTTTATTCGTAATTTGGCCATTCGCCGGATCGTATGTGTTTGCTGGCAAGTTTGCTTGATCTGCTGGTGGCTGTCCTGGATTCGCTGGTGGCGGATCAGATAGTCCGACGAGGTAGTTCCCGTCTCCCGTGACGATATTCCCTTGCAAGTCCGTGTAAAAGTTTCCTGAACGCGAGTAACGAACGCCATCTGCTGTAAGCACTTGATAGAACCCTTCGCCTGAAATCCCGACATCGAGTGTCCGTCCCGTGTTTTGAAGTGCACCTTGGTTGTAGACGTTATCGACCGTCGACATTGATGCCCCGAGTCCGACTTGTTTCGGGTTTGTACCACCGACACCGCCACCTGCTCCTGAAGCTGAACCGACTGATTGGTTAACGAGATCTTTAAAGGTAACCCGCCCCTTTTTGTAACCGAACGTATTGACGTTTGCGATGTTATTCCCGACGACGTCAAGCTTTGTCTGGAAGTTCTTTAACCCACTGATTCCTGAATACATTGAACGTAACATTATTTTTCCTCCTTTGTTTTAATCTCCGTTAATTCATAGACACTGACTTGCTTCCCGTTCGAGAGTTCCGCGATGACGTCAATTCCGTCTCGCTTGACGCTTATAACATTCGCTGTCTCCTTGACCGTCGCGCCCGTCGCCGTTCCCGTCGCATCCTCAACCGTTCCATCTGTTTCGTAACTAACTGATTTCCCGATTAAATTACTGTATGTCAGCAAGGAATTCGCATGTTGATTCAAGACCATCGTGTCCATCCCTTTTCCAATCGC
Organism: Exiguobacterium sp. s80; assembly: GCF_018618725.1. Classification (NCBI taxonomy): domain Bacteria; kingdom Bacillati; phylum Bacillota; class Bacilli; order Caryophanales; genus Exiguobacterium; species Exiguobacterium sp. s80. The sequence continues at coordinate 1,116,575 of NZ_JACSMP010000001.1, forward strand.
TTGCATTTGTTCAAGGGAAGAAAATTGTGCCATTTGTGAGATGAACTCTTTATCTTCCATCGGTGCAGTCGGATCTTGATTCGATAACTGGGCAATCAAGATTTTCATGAACATGTCTTTGTCCATCGAATTATTCGGGACAGCTGTCGTTTTATCCGGCAACTGGTAGGACGATGCCGCATTAATGGAATCAGTCATCTTCTTCCTCCTCTAACTCCTCATCTTGAGGTTTCGGTTGTTCCTCTTGCGCTGTCTCTTGCCGCTCTTGTGGTGTCGATGTATCAAACTCTTTTACGGTCGAGGCAAGTAATCCCGTCTCGATTTTAACGAGCGGCGCTTGATGTTGCAGCGAACCTTGTAATTTACCTAGCTGTTGCTCAATCAGTTGTTTTGCCTGCTCGGTGCCCGCAAACAACTTCACTGTCAACACACCTTCTTTTCGCTCGAGTTGAACGACGACTTCACCTAGCTGTTCTGGGTATAAACGAATCGACATTCGTGTCGAACCGTCTGCTCCTTTTAAGAACGGGGCTTGTTGGAGTGCTGCTTCGATTCGTTTTGCCAATTGTTCATCGACATTACTTTGCGGAACGAGGGGAGGCATCGTAACGGTACGATCGCTTTTCACGAACAGTGTCGAAGAAAAGGCGAGCGGTAACGCCGTTCCTTCCGAATCAACTGTTCCTTTCAACGGCTCACTACGCGTCAAGCCTTCGCCTAACTTCATCGAAGCCGGTAAGGTTTGAGCCATGGCGACTTGTCGTGTCACCGGAAGAACCGTCTGCACGACCCTCCCCGTCTTCAATTCACCTTCCGCTGTCTTAACACCTTTTCCGACGGGCGTATCTGCTACTGGTTGCTGTTGACCTGCTACCGGTTTTGTAACACCAAGAATCGACACGATTGTCGCCGTAATCAATTGACCGACGGACGCCGGTAATTGTTGCAACATCGCCGTCGCTTGTTCCGCATCTCCTTCTTGGATCGTTTTTACGAGTTGTACGAGCTCCGTCATTCCTTTTGGATCCTGCTCTAGTGCTTCTAATTGTGGATGATCCAGTAAAAGCAAGGCTTGTTCGGGTTGTGCTGTGAGCATCTTCACCAGCTGACCTTCATTTGATTGTGGCATCGTCGTGCTAGGGACGGTGTTCTCAGGCAGAAGACTTGGTTCTGGCGTCGTGAACAGTTGTAGCAAAGAAGCAAAACTCCCCATGCCTTCAGCCGAAGGAGCACTTTGACCGACTGATTTCGCCGTACCTTTGACTGTTTGATTTTGTTGCACATCTGTCAAATTCATCGTGTTCGCTCACCTCTATTTCGTCGCGAGTAGTTGCGTCAATGCCGCAGCCTTTTTCGCATCCATTTTTGCGATGATGGCTGCTTGTTGTTCCGCATCGATAGTCTCGATGATAGGAACGACCTCTGTCGGACTGAGTTCATTTAAGATTGTCGCTGCTTCCTTAGGCGACATCTCTGCATAAACATCGGTCACACTTGCCGTTTTTGTTGTCTTCTTGTCTTCCTCGGTTGTTTTATCCGGGAAAGGCGTTTGTTTTAATTGATCGCGCTCCGCGATTAATCGCGTAATCTCTTGTTCTTTCACTTTGAGTGTATCCGCTTGTTCCGTCGCTTCATTTCGCAATTTTTTAATTTCTTGATTCGCTATTTTTAATCGATTTTCTAAATCAGACGTTTCCTTACCAGGCGTTCCCTTCGTTTGTTTCGACGTTTCCTCTGTCGAAAACGGGAGTGCAAGCATCGGACGACCGTTAGCATAATTGAGCACAAGATAGGCTGTACCTAAGATTAAGATCAAGGGAATGATCAACAACGGTAAAATCCATTGTTTCGATGATTTTGAATTACTTATGATGTCCGCCCTCTTCCAAACTGTAACAGTGCCAGTTCATCTAATTGATTTTGTTCGAGTAGTGCATTGATTTGCCGTGCTTCTTCTAGTTGATTCGCCTGAAGACGCGTGAACTTCTTTTCCTCAATCATCGCTTCTTTTAAATCGACTTGTGCGCGTTCATACTGATTTTTTGCTTGAGTGACATATAATTGTTGACGTTCGATTTGCTGTTTGACGACGTCACGCGCACGTTCACGGTATTGAGAAGCGAGTAATTCGACGGTACCCGTCTCATTTTGTGCCTTCAAAAATGTTTCGTAACGAACGAGCAGGTGATACAACTTTTCGACTTCAATCTCGTAGCGTTTCTTTTTTTCAGCCGTTTGTTTCGATACACGATCTTTCTCCGCCTCGGCTAAAGGAATGATTCGCTCATATATTGTTTTCATGCCTTTTCCTCCTTAGCGAATCGTCGTGATTAAACGGTTCATGGCTTCTTCAAATTGACTTCCTTCTTCAACACGTTGCTTCAAAAAGCCGATTAATTCCGGATATTTTTCGACGGCACGATCGATTTCAGGGTTTGTCCCACTTTTATATGCACCGATATTGATCAAGTCTTCTGCATCTAAGTATGTCGAGAGCAATTGCCGAAAGACGATCGCACTGTCTTTATGTTCCGTCGATGTGATTTGATTCATAACCCGGCTAATCGAACGTAAAACATGAATCGCCGGATACTGCCCTTTGTTCGCCAAACTTCGATCAAGGACAAAGTGACCATCTAAAATCCCGCGGACTGCATCCGCAATCGGTTCGTTCATGTCGTCTCCATCGACGAGTACGGTATAAAAAGCTGTAATCGACCCGGCTGTCGTCTTTCCGCTTCGTTCGAGTAACTGAGGTAGTAGAGCGAATACACTCGGCGTGTATCCTTTTGAAGCAGGCGGTTCTCCTGTCGCCAGACCGATTTCACGTTGCGCCATCGCGAACCGCGTAACGGAGTCCATCATCAAGACGACATTCTTACCTTGATCCCGAAAGTATTCTGCGATTGCTGTCGCCGTATAGGCTCCTTTTAAACGGACAAGCGGTGGTTGGTCACTCGTCGCGACGACGATGATGGAACGCTTCATCCCTTCTTCGCCCAACTCCGCTTCGATGAACTCTTTCACTTCCCGCCCTCGCTCTCCAATCAAGGCGATCACATTGATGTCAGCAGTCGAACGTTTTGCAATCATTCCGAGCAGTGTTGATTTCCCGACACCAGACCCGGCAAACAAACCGACGCGTTGCCCTTGACCGACTGTCAACAGACCATCAATGGCGCGGATACCTGTCGACAACACTTCATTGATACGTGGTCGTTCAAGTGGACTCGGTGGTTTTCGCACGATTGATGTTGTCCGGAGGTGAGTCAACTCCTCACCATCAAGTGCTCGACCTAATCCATCTAATACTTTCCCGATCAGTTCCTCACCGACGGGTACGTGAAGTGGTTTTCCTGTTGCGATGACGATTGATCCTGGTGCAATTGCTGTCGTTTCACCGTAAGGCATCAATAAGACGTGCCCTTCTCGGAAGCCGACAACCTCTGCTTCGATTTCTTGACCTCGGTGCAGTTGAATCAAACACCGTTCCCCGATTGCGACTGCCGTCGGTCCTCGTGATTCAATCATTAAACCGATTACTTGCACGACTTTACCGGAATGCCGGACTAAGTCATCCGTCCGAATATCTCGAACGGCCGCTTGCAACTGCTTCACGTTATACATCTTGTAGCACCTCAGTCACCTGGTTAATCAATGCCTCATAACTAGAAGTAAGCCCGCCCGTAATCGCTCCATTTTCTGAATCGATACGGAAATCGCGAGGCGCGAGTTCCGGATCAATCCGTAAGCTGATTGTCGCAGCACCACCTAAAATCGTATGTAGACGTTCATCCAGTAATACAACCCGTTCAAAATCTTCTGCAGACGTGTAAACAATGATCTTTTCACGGTCACGGAACTGAATAATCAATTGGTGAATCGATTGATAGAGTGCCTCCTCATCTGTATCATGTAATTTTTCTAAAAAATGATGGGTCACTTGAAGTGACAATGCACATAATTCATCTTCCATCGCTAACAAGCGGTCCGTCTGCATCTGCTCAAGACGCATTGCAAATTGATTCGTTTCCTCGAGTTTTCGTGCATAAGCGTCTAGTCCGTCTTGCTGCCCTCGCTCATAACCCGCTTGATAGCCTTGTTCCTTCGCTTCCTGTAAAGCCATTTCACGTTCCTGTTCAAAAGCCTGTCGACGCGCTTCTTCTTGTTGACGCATCAGCTGAAGTTGCTCGTCGAGCTCATTTTGACCTTTTGCCATCAACGCCTCATAAGAAATACTCGGCTCGGCATCCCGTTCGATCGCTCGCTCTTCTTGATGAAGAATTGTGCGCTGATGACCTTCGATGACAATTTGTCGTTTAATGACGTTAGACAACGATATCATCTCCTCCACCACGTGCGACGACGATTTCACCCATATCCTCTAGGCGACGAATGATTCCGACGATTCGGCTTTGAGCTTCTTCGACATCGCGCAATCTGACGGGTCCCATGAATTCCATATCTTCTTTGAACGATTCGACCATTCGCTGAGACATGTTTCGGTACACCATTTCTTTGACATCGTCCGAAGAGACTTTAAGCGCAAGCAACAAATCTTCGTTTGAAACTTCGCGGATGATTCGTTGGATTGCTCGTGCATCGAGTGTGACAATATCTTCGAAAACAAACATCCGTTTTTTGATTTCTTCGGCGAGTTCCGGATCCTGAATTTCGAGCGTATCGAGGATTGTCCGTTCCGTCGTCCGATCGACACCGTTCAATACTTGAACGACTGCCTCGATACCACCAGACTGCGCATAATCTTGCATACCGGCTTGAGATAAGTTCCGCTCAAGAATCTGTTCGACTTCGCTGATGATTTCCGGGTTCATTCGGTCCATCGTTGCAATTCGTCGTGCTACATCCGATTGCGCCTCAGCTGGAAGCTCCGAAAGAATCTGACCGGACTTTCCCGGGTCGAGATGTGCCAAGACGAGTGCAATCGTCTGTGGATGTTCGTTTTGAATGAAGTTCAATAATTGCTTCGGATCTGCTTTACGGGCAAACTCGAACGGCCGGACTTGCAAGGTCGAAGTTAATCGATGAATCAATTCCATCGCTTTTTCTTCACCTAATGCTTTTTCAAGCACATTTTTCGCAAAGCCGATACCACCTTGCGTAATGTAGTTTTGCGCCGTTGCCAACTCATGAAATTCTTCGAGTACTTCTAGTTTTTCTTCAGGATCAATTCGTTTCATGCTCGAAATTTGGAGTGTCAACCATTCCATTTCTTCCTCAGTCAAATGTTTGTAGACGTTCGCCGCCACTTCTGGACCTAACGAAATCATCAAGATCGCTGCTTTCTCACGACTATTCATATCTAGTTTCTTCATCTCATCAATCCTCCGCTAACCATGTGCGTAATAACTTCGCAAATTCATCTGGATTTGAGGATGCTAATTTTTCAAGCTGTTTCCGTTTGACTGCTCCGCCACTCGTATCTTCTGTCGATAGTTCTGGAATCTCTGTTTCGATTGGTGTCCATTCTTCTAATTCTTCGACTTCCGTCGTACGACGTCTTCGCATCATCATGAAGATGGCGCCGATGACGATCAGTGCTGCTGCACCAAGCGCGAACCAAACCCACATCGGCGTGACTGTAGTCGTCGCTTTTTGTGTTGGTGTTTCAGCGAACGGTCGGGACATGACGACGACCTTGTTCGTCAATTCGGCATCCGTCAACGTCGCTTTTGCATCCGTTTTCGTGATGGACGTCCGAATAATCGAGTAGAGCATCGTTTGAAGGTCCGTTTGAAGTTGCGGATCGATTTGAGCTTGACCTTTTGGTGGTTCAACGATGACTTGAATACCTAAATCACGTATTTCATAAGGTGCTCCCGTAATCTGTTTCGTAATCCGGTTTACTTCATAATTGATGATATCGTGCGTTTTCTCACTCGTATCACCTGTCGTTCCTGTACCGGCCGGGAAGTTGATGGTCTCATTTTCACCAGTACCGGCTGTTCCTTCATTCGCTGCACCCGTGTAGGCTTCGGCAACCTTTTCTGCCGAAGTTACAATCCCCTCGATTTTATCAGGGTCAACGGGTTCGACTAGTTTTTGTTCTTCTTGGCGCTGTGTGACATCGACGTCTGCCGTGACTGACACGAGCGCTTTTTGTGGTCCGAGAACGACGGATAACATTTGTTGAATTTGTTTTCGTAAATCATTTTCCGTTGTTTTCTTTAATTGCATCGGATCTGCGCCACCAGCCGTCTGTGTTCCTTGGCCCGGTTCGTAGTACGTAAAGTACTGATCCATGATTGTAATATTTTCTTCTTTCAAATTAGGAATACTTTTTGCGATTAGGTGGTAAAGACCTTGTACAGTCTGTTGATTCAAATCACTCCCAGCGCTTGACGTTAACACAACCGATACGGTTGACGTCTCTTCGGCGTCTGATAAAAAGACGCTTTTTTCAGGAAGTGTAATCATTACCTTCGCTGCATCAATCCCGTTTACTTGCGTAATCAAGTTCTCAAGTTCAGTCTGCATCGTATCGCGCTCTAAAATATTCATTTCCTTGTCAGTCGTACCAAACCCGGCATTTTCACTAAAGAATGAATAATCGATTTGACCGGACTTCGGTATGCCAGCAGTAGCCAACTCTACTTTCAAATTTTCCGCATTCGCCTCCGGCACAAGAATCGTCACTCCGTCTGAAGCTGTCACAACTTCCGAACGAACGCCATCTTCATTTAATTTTTCAGTGACTTGTCCAGCCTCTTGCGGTGATAGTTTTGAATACAATGGCGTCATTGTCGGTGTCGACAACCAAATGATGGCAGCAATAAGAGCTGATAAAATGATTAAGGTAATACCGATGATGGTCGCTTTTTTTGCGAGTGACCATTCGTTCCATGTCGTGTTGATTGCGCTAAAACGCGCCTTTAGCCGTTCGTTCATCAAACATCTCCCACGCTTTCCTTAGCAGTCACAGTTGCATACGCATCATTTCTTGGTATGCCTCAATCCCTTTATTCCGGACTTCAATGGCGAGTTGCATAGAAAGCGATGCTTCTTCTGTTTTAATCATGATGTTATGTAGATCCGTTGTCTTCCCTGTCGCAAGGTCCACACGTGCTTGTGAGGATGCTTGTTGCGCGTCGTTCAAGCCGTTAATGGCTTGGCTTAGCACATCGCTAAAATCTCCTGGGGACGTCTTAGCGACTGATTGTGATGGTAAGACCATTTGTTGCATCCCTTGAATAGGTTGAATTGCCATGATGTCATCTCCTCGTTATTTACCGATTTCCATCGCTTTTACTAACATCGCCTTTGTCGCATTCAGCGCCGTGACGTTTGCTTCATACGAGCGGGTCGCGCCCATCATATCGACCATTTCCTTCAATAAATCCACGTTCGGCATTTTTACATAGCCAAGTTCGTCTGCATCTGGGTGGTTTGGATTGTACTCTAATTTAAACGGCTCTTGATCCTTCCGGATTTCACTGACTGTGACGCCGTTACCTGTTTCTTTTAATACGGCTAATTTTCGTGCATACGGTTGCCATTCTCCATTCACGAGTTCGCCTCGTGTCGTTTGAGCATTGGCGATGTTTGCTGATACCGTATCGAGTCGGAGCCGCTGCGCTGTTAATCCTGTAGCGGATGTATGGAATCCTGAGAACATCGTCATCTTTATCGCCCTCCTCGAATAACAGATTGAATACCAGAGAATTTACGATTCAATTGTTCGACTAGCGCTTCATATTCAATTTGATTGCGTGATAATTCAGACATCTCAAGGTCAATATCGACGCCATTTCCATCATTTCGCATCGATGTGCTTTGTTCGACGACCGTTCCTGAAGTATTAATCGTCGCATGTCGTTGTAAACTCATTTTCATCTCTGAATTCAATACATCACCAAAAACGAGGCGTTTTGCTTTGTATCCGGGTGTATCCACATTCGCAATATTCGTTGAGATTACTTTTTGAGCTGCAACCGTCCGATCGACGGCTTGTGTCATGAGTGAATAATCTGAGCCTAACCAATTCATCCCTTAACCTCCACTTGATTTTATATCGAGTATTTAGTTTTTTTGTAATCATTAGTAACACTTCTGAAATAATTGAAACAAATAGGTCAATGTTTGGAAAGAAGTTTTTTGAAAATCAGGGTAATGAGATGTTAAATTTCTGTTTTTTATTACCTTTTCTTATAAAAATGATAAATAATACCTATATAAGAAAAGAAGACCTAGTATTTACTAGGTCTTCTTGATTGATTCCAGTTTTCGTTGTTTAGTTTGATTTAATCCGTTCTAATTCATAAAGGAAATTATCGTTTAAGATTTTGATATACGTCCCTTTCATACCGAGTGAACGCGATTCGATGACACCCGCACTTTCAAGCTTGCGCAGTGCATTGACGATGACGGAACGTGTAATCCCGACACGGTCTGCAATTTTTGATGCGACGAGTAATCCTTCATTGCCGTCGAGTTCTTCAAAAATATGCTCGATTGCTTCAAGCTCTGAATATGATAACGAGTTGATTGCCATTTGGACGACAGCTTTTTTACGTGCTTTATCCTCAGCTTCATGTGCTTTCTCTCGAAGAATCTCCATACCGACTACCGTCGCTCCATATTCAGCTAGGACGAGATCTTCTTCGTCGAAATCATCGACCATTCGTCCGAGGACGAGTGTCCCTAAGCGTTCGCCGCCTCCGATGATTGGAACGATTGTTGTTTTTGATGATTCGAACGTATCACGATTATCAATCGGGAATGCCGTATGTTCACTATCAATCGTAATATTCGCTGTCGTTTCCATGACGTTAAATAAACGTTTTGTGTAGTCTTCTGGGAATTGACGTTCTTCGAGGAATCCACGAATTCGTGCATTCTCAATTTGTTGCTTGATGGCAATACCGAGTAATTTCCCACGGCGGCTAACGATGAATGTATTCGACTCCATGACTTCACTTAACCGTTCCGCCATAATTTTAAAGTCTACATGTGTACTAGCTTCCTGTTGTAACATCGTATTAAGCTTTCGTGTTTTTGCCAATAAATTCATGATTTTCTTCCTCCACTTATAAGATGAACTGACTTAAGTCACGATCATCTGCTACTTTTCCAACTCGGTCCATTACATATTGTGGTGTGATCGTAACATCCGACTCTGGCATATCTGCCGCTTCAAAGGATAGTTCCTCTAACACCCGTTCCATGATTGTATATAAACGTCGTGCACCGATATTATCAGTTTCATCATTGACCTGAGCAGCAATCCGCGCGATTTGACGAATCGCATCCTCGGTAAAGGTGACGTGGACCTGTTCTGCTCCAAGCAACGCTTTGTATTGTTTCAGTAACGCTTGATTCGGTTCTGTCAAAATCTTGACGAAGTCTTCTTCCGTTAAACTATCCAACTCGACTCGAATCGGGAAACGTCCTTGTAACTCTGGAATGAGATCAGACGGCTTCGCCATATGGAACGCTCCTGCGGCGATAAACAACATATGGTCCGTTTTGACCGAGCCGTATTTCGTCACGACGGTAGAGCCTTCGACGATTGGTAAGATATCTCGCTGGACACCTTCGCGTGAAACGCCGGCGCTATCTTGACCTTTCGTTGCAATTTTATCGATTTCATCGACGAAGATGATCCCCATTTGCTCCGCACGTCGAACGGCTTCGTCATGGACTTCGTTTAAGTCAAGTAAACGTTCCGCTTCTTCAGCAGTCAAAATCGGTCGTGCTTCTTTGACGGTCAGTTGTCTTTTTTTCGTTTTCTTCGGCATGACTTGACCTAGCATATCTTGTAGGTTTGATAAGCCTTCCATCCCTTGTTGTCCCGAAAATAAATCCATTTGGCGCTCTTCGACGTCGACATCAATCATGCGGTCTTCTAGTTGACCACTGATTAATTGTTGACGAATGACTGAGCGGTCCGCCGTATCATTCGCTGTTTCTTGTTCAGGTTGTGCTTGATTACCACCAAACAACATTTCGAATGGATTACTTCCACCACCAAGACCCGACGTCGATTTTTTTCCGACTAACGCATCCACGATCCGTTCGTTCGCAACGGCTTCTGCTCGATCTTTTAACGCTTCTTTCTTCTCATCTTTGACAAGACGGAGTGAAGCTTCGACTAAATCACGAACCATTGATTCAACGTCACGACCGACGTATCCGACTTCTGTGAATTTCGTCGCTTCGATCTTAACGAATGGTGCGCGAACGAGTTTTGCTAGACGTCTTGCGATTTCCGTCTTTCCGACTCCAGTCGGTCCAATCATCAAAATATTTTTAGGTGTTACTTCGTCGCGTAATGCCGGGTCGAGTAATTGGCGACGGTACCGATTACGAAGTGCGATTGCGACGGCGCGTTTCGCATCCGATTGTCCAACGACGTGTTCATCTAATTTGGCTACGATTTGTTTTGGTGTCAATTCATGCATCTGCACTTCCTCCAATCGTCTCTAAAACAATTTGATCATTCGTGAACACGCAGAGCTCTCCGGCTGTTTCAAGAGCGGCTCGTGCGATTTCTTCTGCTGACATCTGTCCAGCGTGACGTGCCAATGCTCGACCAGCAGCAAGCGCGTAATTACCGCCTGAACCGATTGCAAGAATTCCATCATCCGGTTCGATGACTTCACCATTTCCGGAAACGAGCAGTAAATGTGTCCCGTCCATGACGAGTAGCAATGCTTCGAGTTGACGTAACATTTTGTCGCCGCGCCATTCTTTTGCTAGCTCGACTGCGGCACGTTGGAGATTACCATTATACATCTCTAGCTTCGCTTCAAACTTCTCAAACAGCGTAAAGGCATCTGCTACACTTCCAGCAAATCCTGCAATCACTTTTCCCCCATAAAGGCGTCTTACTTTCTTTGCACTTTTCTTCATGATGACTTGATTACCAAATGTCACCTGACCATCTCCACTCATCGCGGATTGACCATTATGTTGAATCGCAAAAATCGTCGTTGCATGAAACATTCCGTTTCCTCCCTTAGGCACGCGGATGCGCTTGCTGATAAACATGACGCAACCGCTCCGTCGTTACATGAGTATATTGTCCCGTCGTCGATAGAGAGGCATGACCTAAGAGTTCCTGAACCGCCCGAAGGTCCGCCCCTCTCTCTAACAGGTCTGTCGCGAAGCTATGTCGAAGTGCGTGCGGCGTCACATGTTTCGAAAGCAAATGATCGCCTTTTTTTAAGATTTTACGAATACCGTCTGTCGTCAGTCGTCGTCCCGATTTCGAAACGAACACAGCCTGTTCCTTTTCATCTTTTCCTCGACGCTCTTGCAAGTAAACCTGCAACGTCCGTCTAGCGAAAGAACCAATCGGCGTGATGCGTTCCTTACGACCTTTTCCATATACATGGACATACTCTAAGTCTTGATCTAAATCTTGAAGATTTAGTCCTGCCAACTCACTGACACGCATCCCGGTCGCATAGAGCAGTTCAATCATTGCGACATTTCGGTTGCCTAGTGTATCTTCCGTTCGAAAGGCTTCTAAAAATCGTTCGTATTCAGATGGAACTAAAAAGGTCGGTAACGATTGGGCACGTTTGGGCGCTTTCAATCCTTCAAACGGGTTGACTGCATCCGTGTCGCGCGTCAAAAAGCGACCAAATTGCTTCAAGCATGATACTTTTTGGGCAATTGTCGATTTTGAAGCTTGTTGCTCGTAGAGTGCATACAAATAACGCCGTGCAGTTGCCAATTCAATCGATCGTAGTTGATGATCGAGGCAAAAAGCGGCGTATTGTCGAAGGGTTTGATCATATGAGCGACCCGTATTCGGAGATAGTTGACGTTCGATATGCACGTACCGCAAAAAGTCTTTCCGCAGCCGCTCAAACTCTGAGTCTAATCCCATTTCCGAGCCTCCTCCTGACCATGTGTTCTCGAATCGACCTTAGCATAGCACACCGCAAGTAGTCTGACAATAGACCAAAAACCGAAAAAATGACGAAATTATCACGCTTTTATGAAAAATTAAGAAATGGGGGAAAAGTCCGCTGTTTCTGCGGCTTTTCCCCCATCCTCTTTACATATCGGTAAAGTCTTTGATGGCTTCTAACGCTCGTTCTGCGAGGAGCGCATATTTCTCAGGTTTCTTCATTCGGACTGGATGACCGACGAGCCCGGGAACAAGTCCAAAGTTCGCGTTCATCGGTTGGAAGTTCTTTCCTTCCGTCGTCGTGATGTAGTGCGCCATCGCCCCCATCATCGTCTCTTTCGGGAACGCGATTGGTTCTACTTCATTCACTAACCGTGCCGCATTGATCCCTGCCGTCAAACCGGATGCTGCTGACTCGACGTATCCTTCGACCCCTGTCATTTGACCGGCAAAGAATAAATCATGTCGTGTCCGTGTTTGATACGTCGCTTGCAACAAGTTCGGTGAATTGACGAACGTATTCCGGTGCATGACACCATATCGGACGATTTCGGCATTTTCTAAACCAGGAATCAAACGGATGATCCGCTTTTGCTCGCCCCACTTCAAGTGCGTTTGGAAACCGACGAGGTTGAAGAGTGTTCCAGCCGAGTTATCTTGACGAAGCTGAACGACTGCGTAAGGACGTTCGCCTGTTTTCGGGTCTTCAAGACCGACCGGTTTCATTGGTCCGAACAACAATGTTTTTGGTCCGCGTGAGGCGAGTACTTCAAATGGCATACAGCCCTCGAAGTAAATTTCTTTTTCAAATTCTTTCAGCGGAACGACTTCTGCCGCAATCAGCTCATTATGGAAATGCGTAAACTCTTCTTTTGTCATCGGACAGTTCAAGTACGCGGCTTCTCCTTTATCGTAGCGTGACTTGAGGTAGACCTTGTCTCGATCAATCGTATCCCCATCGAGAATCGGTGCTGCCGCATCGAAGAAATACAGATAATCTTCTCCCGTGAACTGTTTGAGTGATTCAGATAACGCAGCACTCGTAAGTGGTCCAGTTGCAACGATCGTCGGACCATCCGGAATCGCTTCAAGCTCTTCATGATGGACCGTGACGTTCGGATGATTCTTCAGTGTTTCTGTCACATAGCCTGCGAAGTCATGCCGATCGACAGCGAGTGCGCCCCCTGCAGGGACACTCGCTAAATCAGCCGCTTTCATGATGAGAGAGTCTAATTGACGCATCTCTTCTTTTAATACACCAACTGCATTCGTCAATTGATTCGCACGTAAGGAATTCGAACAGACGAGCTCTGCAAATTGATCGGTATGGTGAGCAGGGGTCTGCTTCACCGGTCGCATTTCATATAAATCTACTTGGACGCCTCGCTTCGCAAGCTGCCATGCTGCTTCAGAACCTGCGAGCCCGGCACCAATTACCGTTACTCGTTTCAACGGTCACTCCTCCTCTTGCTCTTGATCGATGCGCGTTTCATGATGTCCACAAGATGTACATTCTACTTTCACACCGTTCTTGATTTTCTTTTGTACCATCATACTGCTACAGACGGGACATGGCTCTTCGACCGGCTTATCCCATGAGACGAATTCGCACTCTGGATAATTTGAACACCCATAGAACAACCGGCCTTTTTTGCTGCGACGTTCGACGATGTCCCCTGTACCACATGTCGGACACTTGACCCCAATCTCGACTTGGATTGGCTTCGTGTTTCGGCATTCCGGGAAGTTTGAGCACGCCATGAACTTGCCGTACCGTCCCATCTTGATGACCATCGCATGACCGCATACTTCGCAATCTTCTCCGGCTGGTTCATCTTTGATTTCAATTTTCTCGATTTCTGCTTCCGCCCGCGTCAAACGTTTCGCGAATGATTTATAAATCGGATCGACGACTTCCGTCCACTGCATGTCGCCTTTTTCAATCGCATCAAGCAACGCTTCCATGTCTGCCGTGAATTGAACCGTGATGAATTCTTGGAAATAATCACTAATCATATCAATGACGAGCTCTCCGAGTTCAGTCGGTAAGAATTTCTTTTCTTCGAGCGTCACGTACCCTCGTTTTTGAATCGTGTCGAGTGTTGGAGCGTATGTCGACGGACGACCAATCCCGAGTTCTTCCATCGCTCGTACTAAACGTGCCTCTGTATAGCGTGGCGGTGGCTGCGTGAAGTGTTGTTTCGGGTCAATCGATTCCTGTTGCAAGACTTCACCGTCTTCGAGTGGTGGTAAGAGTCCTTCTTTGACGTCCGTCACTGCTTCATCATCTGTATCCTCGATGTAGACTTTCATGAAACCAGGGAATTTGACCGTCGAACCGTTCGCCCGGAACATGACATCGTTCGAATTCAAATCAACTTTGACCGTGTCTAAAATCGCCGGTGCCATTTGACTGGCGACGAATCGTTCCCAAATGAGTTTATACAGTCGGAACTGGTCTCGCGACAAATACGATTTAACGAGTTGTGGGTCACGCATCGTTGACGTCGGACGAACTGCTTCGTGAGCATCCTGTGAATTGGCCGCTTTTTTCTCTTTACGTTTTTCACTGGCGATGTATTCTTTTCCGTACGCATTTTCGATGAAACCATGCGCTTCGAGGTTCGCTGTTTCAGACGTTCGTGTCGAATCGGTACGCATATACGTAATCAAACCGATTGTCCCTTCTTTCCCTAACTCGATTCCCTCGTAGAGTTGTTGGGCAATCATCATCGTTTTCTTCGCCCGGAAGTTAAGCTTACGTGCCGCTTCTTGCTGGAGCGAACTCGTTGTAAACGGTAACGCTGGATTACGTTTGCGCTCTTTCTTCGTTACCGAATCGACCGTAAAGGATTCTGAAAGTTTTGCCAACACCTCGTTGACATCTTCTTCAGAATGGAGTTCACGTTTTTTACCGTCGACGCCATAAAAGTTTGCTTCGAGTTTTTCACCGTTCGCATCAAGCTCAAGTTTAATCGTCCAGTACTCTTCTGGTAAAAAGGCATTGATTTCTTGTTCCCGATCAATAATCATCTTCACGGCAACCGATTGAACACGTCCCGCAGACAATCCTTTTTTAATTTTCTTCCAAAGTAACGGACTCATGCTGTACCCAACAAGACGGTCCAAAATACGCCGCGCTTGTTGCGCGTCGACAAGATCATAGTTGATCTTGCGGGGTTTCTTGAACGAATCCTTGATGGCGTCTTTTGTGATTTCATTGAAGACGACCCGACACTCTGTCGATTCATCGACACCGAGGGCTTTCGCTAAATGCCAAGCGATCGCTTCCCCTTCACGGTCAGGGTCGGCCGCGAGATAGATTTTTTGTGCTTTTTTAGCAGCAGTTTTCAATTCTTTCAAGACCGGACCTTTACCACGAATCGTAATATATTTTGGTTCATAGTCATGTTCGACGTCGACACCCATTTGGCTTTTTGGCAAATCGATGACATGCCCCATCGATGCTTTCACGGTATAGTTCGAACCGAGATAACGTTTGATGGTTTTTGCCTTTGCAGGTGATTCGACGATTACTAAATATTTTGCCATTGCAATCGCTCCCTATTAGAGGCGTACTCGTATTTTAATCTCACTTATCATAGTAGTCTCGATTCCCATTTGTCAACGTCCATCAAGATACTTTTTGAAACTTCTTCCGGATTCAGGAGCGGAATCGCCCCTTCCGCAATCAATTGATTCGTTCCACAAAACATTTTTTCAGTCGGACAACCCGGCAAGCAATAGACGTCTTTTCCTTGGTCCAGAGCGTGTCCTGCTGTATTCATCGTTCCGCTTTTCAACGCTGCTTCGACGATGACGAGGGCTGATGATAATCCAGCGATGATGCGATTACGTTCTAAAAATTGGAATTTTTGAATGGGGGTCTCAGGAGGGTACTCGGAGAGCAACAAACCAGCTTGTGCGATGCGATCAAAGAGGGCCGCGTGTTGTTTCGGATAAAGAGAATCGAGTCCTGTTGCCATGACGGCGATGGTTGGTTGGTCATACTTCAAGGAAAGGCGATGGACGAGGGAATCAATCCCGTAAGCTCCACCAGAGACAGTGACGAAAGGGGAATTAAAAAACGGGCGTAAGAACGATAGACGTTCTTTATGGGACGGGGATGGGGTTCGGCTACCGATGATGCTGATTAAAGGATGACGCAGAAGCGACGAATCGCCTACGTAATACAGGCCGTAAATCGGTCGTGGTATGTGGAGTAATTGTTGCGGGAACTCGGGATCGGTCGGAACAAGTAACTGAGACGGGAGGTGTTCGAGTGAAAGAGCTGCTTGATATCGCTTTTTACTCTCGGCATTTGTCGGAAGATCAGCGACCGATAAAATACCATATTGTTCTACTAAGGCGACAATCGGATAAGGAACACGACATGCTGCAAATCGAACGTACCATTCTCGCTCCATTAACATACACTCCTTTTATATAGAAGAAAGCCGTCCTGAATCTTCAGGACAGCTCTCGACGTTTTTATTTGACCGTTGAACCCGTGACACATTGATCGTAGATACCAGCATCTTTGATGACACGAATTAACGTTTCACCAATGACTGCCGGAGAGTCTGCGACTTCGATACCATTTGCACGAAGTGTCTTGATTTTTTCCGATGCCGTACCTTTACCACCTGAGATGATGGCACCCGCATGACCCATACGTTTGCCCTCAGGAGCAGTTTGTCCACCGATGAATCCGATGACCGGCTTCGTCATGTTGGCTTTGACCCACTCAGCCGCTTCTTCTTCTGCCGTACCACCGATTTCACCAAGCATGATGACCGCTTTTGTTTCAGGATCTTCATTGAACGCTTTGAGCGTGTCGATGAAGTCTGTCCCGTTGACAGGATCACCACCGATACCGACAGCAGTCGATTGACCGATTCCAGCCGTCGTCAATTGGTGCACCGCTTCATACGTCAATGTCCCAGAACGTGAAACGATTCCGACATGACCTGGTGTGTGGATGTAACCAGGCATGATGCCAAGTTTCGCGACGCCTGGTGTGATGACGCCAGGACAGTTCGGACCAATCAAACGAACTGGTTTTCCGTCAAGATAACGTTTTACTTTTACCATATCAAGAACGGGAATTCCTTCTGTGATACAGATGATGAGAGCGATGTCTGAATCCGCAGCTTCCATGATTGCATCCGCAGCGAATGCTGGTGGTACATAGATAATCGATGCATTTGCCCCTGTTTTAGCGACTGCTTGCGCAACCGTATCAAAGACAGGCACGCCACCGAGCACTTCTGTTCCGCCTTTACCTGGTGTGACACCACCGACGAGGTTCGTTCCGTAATCAATCATTTGTTCACCGTGGAACATTCCTTGATTACCTGTAATTCCTTGAATGATCACTTTTGTTGATTCGTTTACCCAAATACTCATCCTTAGCTCCCCCTTACTTCACGAGCGCAGCGATTTTTTCTGCGCCGTCTGCCATTGATGTAGCTGCTGTAATCGCTAGACCTGAATCTTTGAGAATTTGTTTCCCTGCGTCAACGTTTGTTCCTTCAAGACGAACGACGAGTGGTAACTCTAAGCCGACTTCTTTTGTTGCTGCAACGATCCCTTCCGCGATGACATCACACTTCATGATGCCGCCGAAGATGTTGACAAAAATTCCTTTGACGTTATCATCTGAGAGAATCAATTTGAACGCTTCTGTTACTTTCTCTTTCGTCGCGCCGCCACCTACATCGAGGAAGTTGGCCGGATCGCCACTGAAGTGTTTGATGATGTCCATCGTTGCCATCGCAAGACCTGCGCCATTAACGAGACAGCCGATATTCCCATCAAGCGCGATGTAGTTCAAATCGCTTTTTGAAGCTTCGACTTCACGTGGATCTTCTTCCGTTTCATCACGGAGTGCGACGATGTCCGCATGACGATACAACGCATTCGAATCGAAGTTCAACTTCGCGTCAAGTGCAACGACATCACCGTCTTTTGTTGTGACGAGTGGATTGATTTCAGCGATTGAGCAATCCTTTTCAACGAAGAACGTGTAGAGTTTCGTCACCATACCAACGAATTTGTTAACGAGTTTAACGGGTACACCCATTGCGAACGCTAATTTACGTGCTTGGAAAGCTTGAAGTCCGACTGCTGGATCAACGATTTCCTTGATGATTTTTTCAGGAGTCGCTTCTGCCACTTCTTCAATATCCATTCCGCCTTCACTTGAACCCATGATGACGACACGACCTGTCACACGATCAAGGACAATCCCGAGATAGTATTCCTTATCAATCGCACAACCTTCTTCGACGAGAAGACGTTGAACGACTTTACCTTCTGGTCCTGTTTGATGCGTGACGAGCGTTTTGCCGAGTAACTCCGTCGCGAATTCTTTTACTTCTTCTTGCGATTTTGCTAGTTTGACACCACCAGCTTTACCGCGTCCCCCTGCGTGAATCTGTGCTTTGACAACTTTAATTGGGCCTGACAATTGTTCTGCTGCATCGACAGCCTCTTCGACCGTAAATGCTGCGATTCCGTTCGGTACAGGTACACCGTATGAACGAAGTAACTCTTTTGCCTGATATTCATGTACATTCATGAAAAAATCCCCCTTAACCCCTTTAGTTTCGGCTCTTTCATTGTAGTTAAAATTGGAAGCGCTGTCTATCGTTATCGACCGAAAGCATTTATTTTTTCGTGATTCCCTCATGATCGAGCTGATATAAAAAGGCAAACAGCTCGGCGATGACCCCGTATAACTCCGGCGGAACTTGCTCAGACACCTCGATTGCATCAAGTAATGTGACCAATGTCTGATCTTGCCGAATCGGAATGTTGTGTCGGATCGCTTCTTCTAAAATCCGCTCGGCGACGACTTCGGAACCTTTGGCGACGACTTTTGGAGCTGCCATTTGTTCTTCATAAGATAAAGCAATTGCTTTTTTCATGCTTGGTAATCCACCCTTCCACTCCGACGTGTCAAATCGATAGGCACCCGCTCTTTCGTTTGTTCGACCAATTCAAAACGAATCAACTCATATCCCTGCTCCTTTAAGCGTTGTTCCATCATCGGTTGATAAGCGTCCATGAATGCGCTAATCCGTTGATCCGGATGAAAGACGGAAACAGCCATCTTTCGATCAGTGATTAATAAGTCAATCGCAATTTCGCCCAACTGAGGCAGTTTGAGATAAAAAGCGATTCGGGCATGGTCCGGGTTGAATTCTTTTTTGTCGAACGGTGCTTCCATCGTCACATCGACATCTTCAAAGGGACCAAACTGTGGTAGTTGCAACATAAAGAGTCCGCGCCCCGGTTCATTCGTCGCTTGAACGAGTTGTTGCGTCAAGATTTGATCACTCGTCTTTCGGTCGAGCGTCCCTTGCCCTTCCGTCTCTGCATTTCGTGCTAACTGAACAAGCTGGACAATTGCCTGCTTCAGTGTCTCACCCGAGCCCTCCATTGTTGCGCGTTGACCGAGTTGTTGTAACAGCGCACGTGTCGTCTGCGGTACTCCCTCTGAGGTCGGGCGCAAGAGACTCTCAAGCATCGAAGGCAGGACTTGTTTCGCCGCAGTTTGTGGAGCTTCCGACAAAATCTTCAGTACGGGTTGCCCTTCCGTACTCGTCACGACGAACCGGTACGACATCCCTTCTTTCAAGTCGGCCGTCGTTCCGGCAGTTAAAACCCGTTGTCCGACTTGTAACTCCATCAAACCATCGGGGAGGAGCTTCAGCACTTTGCCGACGACATTCGCCCCTTCACGTAACGGCATGTTGGCTTGGTCGATGACCTTAAAGGGGAGTAAAGCCCGATGTTCGATTTGCACGCGCATTCACCTCCTAGAGTCGATCAAGAACCGGTTTAAACGTTTTGCGATGAATCGGTGTCACACCGTATGTATCGAGTGCCTGCAAATGCTGTGCTGTCCCGTACCCTGCATGTTGCTCAAACCCGTATCCCGGATACTGTTTCGCATAGTCCTCCATCATCGCATCACGCGTTTCCTTCGCAATGACGCTCGCCGCTGCGATTGAGATGCTACGCGCATCCCCTTTAATCAGTGACGTTTGAGGTAGATTGAGATCAAGCTCCATCGCATCGACGAGCAATGCCTCGGCAGACACGCCATTCACCGCTTGTAACATCGCCTGTTTCGAGGCTTGGTAAATATTGATCCGGTCAATTTCTGCTGGTTCGATGATGCCGATGGCGACCTCTGCGACTTTACGAATATGCTGATACGCCAGTTGCCGTTGTTTTTTTGACATTTGTTTTGAGTCCGTCAACGCGGGGTGATAAAAATCTTTTGGTAAGATGACTGCTGCCGCGACGACAGGTCCAGCAAGCGGACCTCGCCCGACCTCATCGACACCAGCAATCTTCTCCCACCCCTGCGCCCGGTAAGCTTCTTCGAACTGCGAGCGTTCAATAAAACTGAGGCGCAATTGTTCTTCGAGATCGAGGCGACGGCTTGTTTGTTTCAATAACAGCCTGATTCCTTTTCGTTCATCATGCATCAGATCCTGTTCGATGGCTGCGAATTGTTCGCGTGAAATCCCTTTGAGACGTTCTCTTAAGTCTTGAATCTTCATCTGACGTTCACTCCTATTTCGAAAAAAGCTTGGACCTTCTAGAGAAGGTTCCAAGCTCGTCTTATTCTGCTGTTGTTGCCCATTCTTCGACTGTTTCAAGTGTCACACGTCCGACTTTTTCCGTCCGTAGCTCATGTAACAACATCTCGCTCGTCCGTTCGAAATCGACGTATCCACCTGAATTGAACCCTCGTTTGTTCCCGATTGCTTCTAGTACATCGACGGCTTCACCGGACACATCGTCTAAGCGATAGCGTTCCATCAATTGCTCCGGATAACGCGATTTGAGCTCACGGATGGCAAACAGCGCGATGTCATCGATGTTTAAGATATCATCTTTGATTGCACCTGTTGCTGCTAGACGATAGCCAACCAACTGATCGTCGAATTTCGGCCAGAGAATACCTGGTGTATCGAGCAACTCCATCTCACCTGTCTTCATTTTGATCCATTGCTGACGTTTCGTCACACCCGGGCGGTCACCCGTGATGGCAATGTTTCGTCCGGCAAGGCGATTGATTAATGTTGATTTCCCGACGTTCGGGATGCCGATGATCAACGCTCGAATCGCACTCGGATTTCGTCCCTTTTCACGCATGCGATCATGTTTTTCTTTCATCAGGCGTAATGCACCTTCATGAATTTGTCCGAGACCCTTATTGTGTTTCGCATCGACAGCGATGACATCGACTCCATCCTTACGAAGGGCTTTCATCCAGCGCTCCGTCAAACGCGCATCAGCCATATCGGCTTTGTTCAAGACGATTAACCGCGGTTTTCCTGCCGTAATTTGCTCGACCATCGGATTGCGACTCGACATCGGGAGACGTGCATCGACCAATTCGATGACGACGTCGATTAATTTTAATTTTTCCTGGACTTCACGACGTGCTTTCGCCATGTGACCAGGGAACCATTGTATCGTCATATATTCCACCTCAACTCATCATATTACTGGACTGCTAACTTCATGTTGTGTGACGCGGTAAGACATGCTTCAGTTACCGTCACTTCGTTCTCAAGAAACGATCCATCCCTTAGTATACGCAAAAAAAGCCAAGAAAAGAAGTAGTGTCGTGCGGACACTACTCAATTCCTGACCTTGTTCCATCAAACGCACGGTTGATGGAGCTGTTTCTGCTAGACTCACCTTACTACGCGCCCATGATTTTTTAATCAACTGATCGTAAATCACCGAACGGATAAAAGACGAAATTTGTCGTTCCGACGATTTGATCTTCATCGACGAACCCGATGTCACGGCTGTCTTTCGAGTTTTGACGGTTATCTCCCATGACGAATACTTTACCGGCCGGTACTTTCGTTTCGCCAGTCCGTTCTTCTAACGTAAAGTCTTCCGTCAACGGAACACCGTTCATTTGTGCTTTAAATTCTTTTAAATACGGTTCTTCCACTTTTTTGTCGTTGATATACAGCATATCATCCTTGTAGTACAGCGTATCGCCTGGGACAGCGATGACACGTTTAATATAGTCACGTGTTTCCGTCGCATGGAAGACGACGATATCGCCACGCTCTGGTTCATTAAAGTAATAGGGAACCTTATTGACGACCATTCGGTCTGAATTGTGCAGTGTCGGCATCATCGACTCGCCGTCCACGATGACCGGGACGAATAGAAACGTTCGGATGATGAACGCAATCACGAGCGCTACGACAAGCGCCTTTACCCAACTAAATAACTCCTTCACGCGTTCCACTCCTTTGATTAAATCTTTAACCTAGACTTAGTATACGCATAAACGATAAAAAAAAGAAGCTTGTCCGAGGACAAGCCACTTTTTCACATGATTAACGACGAACTTCTTTAATACGCGCCGCTTTACCACGAAGGTTACGGAGGTAGTAAAGTTTCGCACGACGGACTTTACCGTAACGAACGACTTCAACTTGTGCAACACGTGGTGAGTGGAGCGGGAAAGCACGCTCTACGCCAACTCCGTAAGAAATCTTACGGACTGTGAAAGTTTCACTGATGCCGCCACCGTGACGTTTGATGACTACGCCTTCGAAAAGCTGGATCCGCTCACGCGTACCCTCGACGACTTTAACGTGTACACGGACTGTATCCCCAGGACGGAACGAAGGGACGTCTGACTTGATTTGTTCTTGTGTAATTTCACGGAACAATTGTTGTGTGTTCATGAATGATTTCTCCTTTTTTCACCAATGTTCTTATCTTCATTTGCTTATTGCATCCAACAGCGGAACATCGTTAATAGGTGGCTTTTGCCACATGTTTTAACTTATCACAATTTCATTCTTTTGACAATCCTGAAATTGACTGAAGGTACTTTAAATCACTTGCGGACAGCTCGGCTGTCTCGAGTAAATCAGGACGTCGCTCGAGCGTCCGCTTCAAGGCTTGCTGTCTTCGCCACTGCTCGATTTTTGCATGATTCCCGGATAATAAGACGTCCGGTACCCTTAATCCGTTATAGTCGGCAGGACGGGTATAATGGGGGTATTCGAGCAATCCGGTCGAAAATGAATCGTCTTCATGACTGGCCGACTTGCCGAGGACATCAGGTAACAAACGGACGACGGCATCAATCATCGTCATCGCAGCTAATTCCCCTCCCGTCAAAACGAAGTCTCCAAGCGACACTTCATCCGTCACCAGTTCGTCATGAATCCGTTGATCAAATCCTTCATAATGTCCACATAAGAAAACAAGTTCCGATTCCTGCGCCCATTCTTCCGCTACTGCTTGATTAAACCGCTGTCCTGTCGGTGTCATCGCAACGATGCGACGGTTCGCTTTCGGCAAGGCCGCAACAGCGTCAAAAACAGGTTGCGGCGTCAACAACATCCCAGCACCACCCCCGTAAGGAGAATCATCGACGCGCCCATGTCGATTCGTCGAATAGTCTCGGAAGTTAATGTACTCGAGATGTATCCGCGCATCTTCTTGTGCCCGTCCGACGATTGAATGATCGAGTGCTGTGAACATATCTGGAAAAAGCGTCAAGACTTTGATGTTCATCCTTCAATCAATCCAGGTAATGGTGTGATTTGAATCCGCTTTTCTTGCACATCGATCGACGCGACGACTTGTTCGATGTACGGAATCAAGACGTCTTTTTTTCCCGGACGTTTAATCGTCCAGACATCGTTTGCTCCGGTCTCTAAGATTTCCGAGACGACCCCGATTTTCTCATCTCCGTCATAGACGTCGCAACCGATGATTTCGTGGTAGTAATATTCATTTTCTCCGAGCTCTTGTAAGACTTCCGGCTGCACGAAAAGTTTCATCCCTTTATACTTTTCGACGTCGTTGATGTGATGCATTCCTTTGAAGGTCACCATGACGAATTGTTTATGTTTCCGGTAACTGCTCACCGTCAGCGGTACATACGTCCCCTCCGTCTCGAGAAATACGTCATTTCCGACTTTAAAGCGTTCTTCCGGAAAATCGGTACTCGCAAGTAACTTCAATTCTCCCTTTAGACCGTGTGTATTCGCGATTTTCGCGACTTCTAACCATTGCATCTTCTTCACTTCCTTCCTTTAAAATCGTCATTCTTCTATTTTTCTGCAACAAAAAGGAGGTAAGCTTTCGCTCACCTCCAAATGTCTTACTTCGCGAGTTTCGCGTTGTGGAATTTCTCCATGATACCAGCTTTTGAGAAGAGGTTACGAACTGTGTCTGATGGTTTAGCACCTTCAGCGAGCCATTTAAGAGCGAGCTCTTCGTTAAGTTTTACTTCTGCTTCTGGTTTAGCAACCGGGTTGTAGTATCCGATTTGCTCGATGAAACGACCATCACGTGGTGCACGTGAGTCTGCTACTACCACACGGTAGAAAGGTGATTTGTTTGCGCCCATGCGCTTAAGACGAATTTTAACTGCCATTCGTAAGTCCCTCCAGATATTAAATAGTTTTTTGGTTTAGTCAAATTGACAACTTCACTAGTATACAACGTTACAGCAAAAGAGAAAAGACTTTTAGAAGAATGGGAGGCCAAAGCCGCCTTTCTTTTTCCCTTTGCCCATTTGGCCGGAGAATTGTTTCATCATCTTCCGCATGTCTTCAAATTGCTTGATCAACCGGTTCACTTCTTGAATGCTACGACCACTGCCGCGCGCAATCCGTTTCCGGCGACTCGCATTGAGGATTTCCGGTTCAGTCCGCTCCCGTTTTGTCATCGATTGAATAATCGCTTCGACATAAACAAGTTGCTTCTCATCGATTTGAGCATTTTTCAAGCCCTTCATCTTTCCTTTACCGGCACCCGGAATCATTCCTAACAACTCATCCAAAGGACCCATCTGTTTCACTTGCTGCAACTGCTCGATGAAATCGTCAAACGTGAACGATGCATCGCGCATTTTGCCTTCGAGCTCCTTGGCGCGTGTTGCGTCCATTTGGAACTCTGCTTTTTCAATCAGCGTTAACATATCTCCCATACCGAGAATCCGTGACGCCATCCGCTCTGGGTAGAATGGCTCGATTGCGTCTAGCTTCTCTCCAAGACCGACGAACTTAATCGGTGCTCCGGTGACTGCCTTGATGGAGAGTGCTGCTCCGCCTCGAGTATCTCCGTCGAGTTTCGTCAGGACGACCCCTGTCACGCCGAGCTTTTCATTAAAGCTTTGTGCGACATTGACCGCATCCTGACCCGTCATCGAGTCGACGACAAGGAAGATTTCGTTAGGCTTGGCGATTTCCTTCACATCGACAAGTTCCTGCATGAGGTCCTCATCGACATGTAAGCGTCCCGCCGTATCGATCAACACGATATCGTGGTGATGCTCTTTTGCATAGTCGAGCGCGCCGGTTACGATTTCTTGTGGACTTACCTGATCTCCCATTGAGAAGACCGGTAATTCAAGTTGTTTTCCTAGCGTCTCAAGTTGTTTAATCGCAGCCGGACGGTAAATATCCGCTGCGACGAGCAGTGGACTGCGATTGTGTTTTTTTCGTAAATGATTGGCGAGTTTTCCGGTTGTCGTCGTTTTACCTGCCCCTTGAAGACCAGTCATCATAATGACTGTCGGCGGACGGTTAGCGAGCGTCAACGGAGATACTTCTTCCCCCATCAATTTCGTCAATTCGTCATGGACGATTTTGACGACTTGTTGACCGGGTGTTAGAGACGTCATCACATCTTGACCGACGGCGCGCTCCTTCACATCATTTACGAACTGTTTCACTACTTTGAAGTTGACGTCGGCTTCTAACAACGCGAGGCGGACCTCACGCATCATTTCCTTTACGTCCGCTTCAGAAATTTTACCTTTACCTCGCATTTTGGCGAGACTGGCTTGAAGCCGTTCCGATAATCCTTCGAATGCCATTGATGATGCCTCCTACTCTAATTGCTCCAGTGATTCAATCGTCACCAGTGCCTCGCTTGGAAGGTCGAGCTGCTTCAGTTCATCAAGAAGGATCTTTCGCTGCTCATATTTTTGAAACAAGGAAAGTCGTTCTTCATATTGCTCAAGCATCGCTTCCGTACGTTTTATGTTGTCGTAGACTGCTTGTCGGCTGACTTCAAACTCATCGGCGATTTCACCTAACGAAAAATCATCTAAATAATAGAGTGACATATAATTTCGTTGTTTCGGCGTCAAAAGCTCCTGATAAAAGTCAATCAGATAATTCATCCGGTTCGTTTTATCAAGTGTCATCCGAGCACCTCCACGGTTGTTAAGTGAAATTCCTTTACAGATAGTATAGTACAGCCCTCACAGTGTGTTGTCAAGTTTTTTTCTTTACAAGCAAACCTAGCTTATTCCTCTTCCGGTGCCTCGTCCGTCGTTTGCTTTTCTTCGAATACGTCACCGAAGAGACCGTGGACGAATTGCTCGGCATTAAACGGTTGGAGATCGTCAATCTTTTCACCTAATCCAACGAACTTCACGGGGAGATTCAGTTCATTCTTAATCGCGAGAACGATGCCACCTTTTGCTGTCCCGTCAAGCTTCGTCAAGACGATGCCGCTGACATTCGTCGCTTGTTTGAACGCTTTGGCTTGCACCATCGCATTTTGTCCGGTCGTCGCGTCGAGCGCAAGCAGGACTTCGTGTGGTGCGCCTGGAATTTCACGTTCGATGACCCGTTTGACTTTCTCGAGTTCATTCATCAAATTGACTTTGTTTTGCAGACGTCCTGCCGTATCACAAATCAAGACATCGACTTTCCGCGCTTTTGCCGCTTGGACAGCATCGAAGACGACGGCAGCAGGATCTGATCCTTCTCCCTGACGGATGACCGGTACGCCGGAGCGCTCGCCCCAGACTTGCAACTGATCGATGGCGCCTGCTCGGAATGTATCCCCTGCTGCGAGCATGACCGTTTTCCCTTCATTTTTCAGGCGATTCGCAAGTTTCCCGATCGTCGTCGTTTTTCCGACGCCATTGACACCCACGAATAAGATGACACTGAGGTCGTGGTCTAAATCAAGTTCCGTTTCTTCTTCTTCAATCAACATGTTGGCGACGACTTCGACGAGTACATCACGGACTTCTTTTGTATCTTTAACATTTTTTCGTTTGACTTCAATCTTTAATTTTTCGACCAAATCCATCGTCGTCGTCACACCGACGTCAGCTTGAATCAGCACTTCTTCTAACTCTTCAAAAAATTCTTCATCGACTTCCCGGAAACGGTAGACGAGATCATTGACGGCACTCGCAAGCCCGTCACGCGTCTTCGACAACCCTTCCGTAAACTTAGACGTGACTTCTTGTGTCGACGTCGTCAACCGGTCTTTTAGTTTCTTAAAAAAACTCATTGTTTTAGCTCCTTTGATTCTACTTCTTCAGTCAATGTTCGCCGTGCCTCTTCTAGTTTAACGGATAACACTTCCGAAATACCGTTTTGTTGCATCGTCACGCCGTATAAAACATCCGCTGACTCCATCGTACCTTTCCGGTGTGTGATGATGATGAATTGTGTATCACGCGCCAACTGATGAACGAACTCACCGAACCGGGCAACGTTCGCTTCGTCAAGAGCTGCTTCGACCTCATCAAGGACACAAAACGGGACGGGACGCGTCTTCAAAATCGCGAACAACAAGGCAATCGCCGTCAACGCGCGTTCCCCACCAGATAAGAGTGACAAGTTCTGTAGTTTTTTACCCGGTGGTTTCGCGACGATGTCGATCCCGCTCGTCAAGAGGTCGCTCGGATCGACAAGAATCAAGTCCGCTTCTCCTCCACCGAACAATTCGCGGAATGTCTCACGGAAGTGTTCCCGTACAGCCGTAAACGTCTCTTTAAAGAGTCGGACGACTTCACGATCCATCTCATCGATGACGGCATATAAATCCGTTTTCGCCGTCACTAAGTCATCACGTTGCGTCGAGAGGAACGTAAACCGTTGATCGACTTCAGCGAACTCTTCAATCGCACCGATATTAACAACTCCGATTTCTTCTAATTGACGCTTGAGCAGGTGTACTTCCTCTTTCGCCTCTTCGAATGGAATCGTCAGCGGTTCAATCAATTCGAGAATCAGCCCCATCTCGTCGAGCATTTCTTGACGTGTTTCAAGACGTGTACTGATTCTGCCGTGGTTGAGGCGCGCTTGATCGACTTGTTGTTTCGCCGACTGTTGCTCCTCTTTCAGCTTCGCTTCACGGATCCGTAGAAGTCGTAAACTTTCGCCGTCACGTTGGATTTGGTCCGTGATTGCTTTCAATTCTTGTTCAACCGTTGTTTGTTCTTTAAGCATCTGCGCCTGCTCTGCATGCAATGCTTCGATTTGACCTTCACCAAACCCTTCGAGCACATGTTTTAAATCACGCCGCTTATGACTCCGTTCGAGTTTCGCATGATTCAACGATTCTTCGATTCGTTCGACTTCACGATTGACTTGATCTAACTTCAAGATCATTGTCCGTTCTTCGAGCAAGGCATCTGCTTGTTGTTGTTTCAAGTCTTCGATTGTCACAGCACCCCGTGCCTGTGCCTCTTTTAGCTGATCGAGATCACGTCTGAGTTCTTGTTGCCGCTTCGTCAAGTTCGCGATATCGTGCTCAGCTTGTTCAATCGTCGCCTTCGCTTCCCGTTCTTGCTCCGCCAACCGTTGCAACTGGCCATCTTGGACGGACAGTTCCGAAGCTGTGATTGCGAGACCATGTTTCGCCTCCGTCAATTCATCCCGAAGTGATTCAAGTGTCGTTCGCGTCGTTTTCATTTCTTGCGCAAGCGTCTCAAGCGTAACGTTCAATTGTTCATCTACTACTTTCATCTCCGCGAGGCGGCGCTCTTGTTCACGAATGACCGCCTGTCCTTGCGTCAGCCCTTCGCGGAGTTCGTCTAACTCCCGTGATTGACTAAAGAGTGGCGTCCCTTTTTTCCGGCTCCCCCCTGTCATCGAACCACCGACGTTGACGACATCTCCGTCGAGCGTCACGAGCCGATACCGATGTCCCGTTGCACGGGCAATCGCGTTCGCTTGTTCAAGCGATTCGACGACAAGCGTCGTCCCGAGCAAGTTCTGTTTTAATTTCGTCAGCTCATCGGTCGTCGTCACGAGTTCACTCGCAACGCCGATGTATCCTTGCATCGCAGATAGTTGATTGCGAACCGATTGATTCAAATCGCGCCGTTGAATCGAACTGAGCGGCATGAACGTCGCCCGTCCCGCATTTAGACGGCGTAATTCCTGAATCAATTTCCGCCCTGTCGCGTCTGTATCGACGACGACGTTTTGCATCGCTCCACCGAGTGCCGTTTCGATCGCCGCTTCATATCGGGCCGGTACGGAAATCAATTCGGCAACCGCTCCATATATTCCTGAAATGTGATCACGCTGTTTCAAAATCGTTTTGACGGCACCGAAATAACCACTGTAATCTGCCTTGACGGACTCCAAAAATTCAATCCGGTCTTCTGTTTTATCACGCCGGCGATGGAGATCGACGATGGATCGTTCGACTTGCGTCATCATCGTTCGCTGTTCGTGTTGTTTCGTTTCAACTTGCGTCTCTTCCGCCACTAAAGCATCGAGCTGTTGCCGCACGTTGAAAGAGCTCGCTTCTAGTCGGTCGACCTCGGCCGTATAAGCTGTTTGCGCCGATTGTTTCGACCCTGTCCCTTCCGCGAACGTCCGGCGTAACTCTTCCGCACTCTGTAAATCTTGTTTTGCTCGGTTATAGGCGTTATTCGTCGCCGCCAGCCGACTCGCTACTTCAAACGCTTCAGACCGTAGTTGCTCTGCTTCTTTTTCAAAATCACGGTCCGAATACGTTAATGCGGCATCTGCTTGTTCACGACGTTTGACAGTTTCCTCGTATGTTTGCTTCGTTTCGTCTCGTAAGCGAACTGCTTTTTTCGCCTCATCCTCAATTAGGGAAACGCGCGCTTCAAGTGTCGCCACTTCTTGTTCTAAACGCTCTTTCATTTGCGTCCCATGTTTCTCACGTTCTTTTGCCAAGTTCAGCGAACCTTGAATTTCAACGAGCGTCGTCGAGACGGTTCGTAACCGTTCCTGCATCTCTGTCTCTGTCCGGCGAATGTTTTCAAGCATCGTTTCTTGTTCTTCTCTCGAGGTTTGCGTTTTCTCAAGACGTGCCTGTTCATTTGACAACTCACGCTCAAACGTTTCGATTTCCGTCGTCAATCGGGCAATTTGTTCCATATAGTTTTGAATTTCTTCTGCAATGATGCCACGTTCTAAAAAGTCGAACCGGTCGCGGGCAATCAGATACTCTTTTGCAAGCGCTGCTTGTTCTCGTAACGGTTCGATTCGTCCACCGAGTTCAAATAAAATATCATCGACACGTGAGAGATTCGTTTCCGTGTCACTCAACTTCCGCTCCGCTTGTTTTTTCCGGTGCCGGTATTTTAAGACACCCGCCGCCTCTTCGATGACGGACCGCCGCTCTTCCGGTTTCCCGGAGATGACTTGTTCGACACGTCCTTGACCAATGATTGCGAAGGCATCACGGGACAGTCCCGTATCCATGAAGAGATCAAGGACGTCCTTCAAGCGACATGGTTTTTTATTAAGAAAATAATCACTGTCTCCATTTCGACTGACGCGTCGCGTCACGCTCAACTCTTGGTAAGGTAACGCAACCGTTCCCGACTCATTATCGAGGACAAGTGTTACTTCTGCGAACTGCTTTCGATGTTCTGACATACTGCCGGCGAAGATGACATCTTCCATCTTCGCGCCGCGTAATGATTTAGCCGATTGCTCACCGAGCACCCAGCGCACTGCATCCGATATATTCGACTTCCCACTACCGTTCGGTCCGACGACTGCCGTCACTCCCGGTAGGAAGTCAAGTTCTGTCCGGCTCGCAAAAGATTTGAAGCCGTTGATTTCAATTCGTTTTAAGTACATCTTTACCACCCGTATGTTTAAATTTCTTTTAATTTTCTTTTAGTTTACCATAGCCGAAAGGTCTACAAAATGGTAGGTTTTATGGTAATGTTAACGGTAAAGACGTGAAGAGGAGAATTCAACGATATGACAATTGAACAAATGATTGAAGCAATCTTGGATAAATTAAATATTATTAATAAAGGCGTCATCAAAGCCGAGCAGTTCGACGGCACGAAAAATGACGACTTAAAAGAAATTTATGAGTTCGTCATGATGCGTGAATCGTTATCACTCGCTGAGGTCGATGCAATCGTCGATGAACTAAAATCACTGAAGACGGTGTAAGAAACCATATAAAAAAAGGCGTTCCCAATCGGGCGCCTTTTTTTATATGGTTTTTTTACTTAAAATTGTTTTTTCAGCTCAAGCAAGGCTTGTTTCGCTGCTTGCTGTTCTGCTTCTTTTTTCGAACGACCGGTCCCGATTCCTTCAAGCTTATCCGGGACTTGAACACGCGAGATGAATTCCCGGCTATGTGCGGGACCACGCTCTTCGATGATTTCGTATTCAATTTGTCCGAGTCCGACCCGTTGGATCGCTTCTTGTAATTGGCTCTTGAAGTCTGTCTGCTCTTCGAAGAAACCAGATGCCACTTTCGGAAAAACCGCTTCGGCGAGGAATCGTTCTGCTGCTTCAATGCCTTGGTCAAGATAAAGTGCACCGATAAACGCTTCAAATACGTCAGCAAGTAATGCTGGCCGATTTCGTCCGCCTGTCAGTTCTTCCCCTTTACCTAGCAAAATCATGTCAGAGAATTCATAATGATTGGCAAACTGGACGAGCGATGGTTCACACACGATAGCTGCTCGCAGTTTTGTTAATTCCCCCTCGGAACGTTCCGGGTAGTGTTCAAATAAATATCTTGAGACCGTCAATTCTAAGACCGCATCCCCTAAAAATTCAAGTCGTTCGTTATCCCCATCCGATTCACGTTGTTCATTGACGAACGAAGAATGGGTAAACGCTTGCTTCAACAATTCGACATTTGAAAAATGAATCGAAAGGCGCGTTTGTAACTCTTCGAATTTTTGCTCGATTTGAGCAAACGTCCGCGCATCTTTTCGACGTTTTACGTAAGGTCCTTTTCGGACACGACGTCCTTTTTGATTCGTCA
The DNA here is from genome assembly GCF_018618725.1 of Exiguobacterium sp. s80. NCBI lineage: Bacteria > Bacillati > Bacillota > Bacilli > Caryophanales > Exiguobacterium > Exiguobacterium sp. s80. The sequence goes on from NZ_JACSMP010000001.1 coordinate 1,148,517, forward strand.
TAATTCCTCCTAAACAGCTAAATCCCACCGCAAAAGAACGGTGGGTCAGCGTCAATGATTAGACTTGTGTTTCGATGTAGCTGACGACATCGCCGACAGTCTTCAAGTTTTCTGCTTGATCGTCTTCGATTGTGATTTCGAATTTATCTTCGAGATCCATAACGAGTTCCATTACTTCAAGTGAATCTGCACCGAGATCGTCTTTGAACGATTTATCGAGTGTGATTTCACTTTGCTCTTTACCTAATTTTTCTGCGATTGCCTCTTGTACGTCTACTAAAATTTGTTCTTTTGTCATTTGAAATCCCTCCATGAGTTGAGTATATAAGATGATTGCCGATTTGGCAAAGTACTACCGGTGTTCAGTTACATTGTCATGCCGCCATCAACTGCGAGCGTTTGCCCTGTGATGTAACGGGCTTCATCCGAAGCGATGAAGCTGACGAGTGCTGCGATGTCTTGCGTTTGCCCAAACCGTTTCAATGGAATTTGTCCAAGTGACAGATTCCGTTGATCGTCCGTCAATTCATCGGTCATATCTGTTTCGATGAATCCTGGGCAAATCGCATTCGCTGTGACCCCTTTACTTGCGAGTTCACGGGCGACCGATTTCGTCAACCCAATCAAACCGGCTTTCGCGGCCACATAGTTCGCTTGCCCCGGATTACCCGTGATGCCGACGACCGAAGCGATATTGATGATGCGACCACCCGCCTTCATCAACGGGCGTGATGCCGCTTGTGTGACGAGGAACGCCCCTTTTAGGTTCGTATCAACGACAGCATCAAAATCGGCTTCTTTCATACGCATCAACAAACCGTCGCGTGTGATACCAGCATTATTGACGACACAATCCAGTTGACCGAATGTATCGACAGTCTGTTTAACCAACGCCTTGACTTGATCAGCGTTCGCAACGTCTGCTTGGATGGCGATTGCCTCACCACCAGAAGCGATGATATCCGCGACGATGGCTTCTGCTTTTTCAGTGCTACCGGCATAGTTGACGACGACTTTAAAACCATCTGCCGCGAGACGTGTTGCGATCGCCGCACCAATCCCCCGGGAAGCGCCTGTTACGAGTGCTACCTTACTCATCCACGAATTCCCTCCGCTTCTAGTTGTTCAAGTGTCGTGATACTAATGATTTTAACGTCTTTTTTGATACGTTTGACAAGCCCACTAAGTGGTGAAGACGGTCCGAATTCGATGAAGGTATCGACACCCTCTTCAATCAATTGCTCGACACATGCCTCAAAGCGAACAGGTGAATACAATTGTTGAACGAGCAGACGTTTCAAGTCGTCCGGTTGATCGTGAAACGATCCGTCCACGTTTGAGATAAACTTCGCTTGCGCCGCTTCGAATGGTGAAGAAGCAAGGAAATCTTCGAAACGTGGTGCGAACGGTGTCATTAAAGAGGAGTGGAACGCACCGGAGACATCGAGTGGTAAGACACGCTTTGCACCGAGCTCTTTTAATTTCGCTGTCGCCGATTCGATGGCTGCGACGTGACCTGAGATGACAAATTGGCCGGGACAGTTGTAGTTCGCGATTTGCACGATTTCACCTGTCGCCGCAATCGATTCGACGGCATGGTGTGCCGCTTCGACATCGTTTAATCCGATGACGGCAGCCATCGTTCCACCTGAAACCTGGTTCATCAACTTACCACGTTCATGGACAAGATAAACGGCTTCACTCGGCGTAAGGACCGATGCTGCGACAAGCGCGCTGTACTCCCCGACGCTATGCCCAAGGACATAGTCCGGTTTGTTACCGAGTGCCGCATAACGAGTGGCGAGAAGTGTACTATGTGCGACGATTGCGGGTTGAGCAAGCTCCGTCGCCTTTAGTTCTTCTTTTGTACCCGTCGTTAACAGCGTTGTTAAATCTAGGCCGATTCGTGTTCCGAGATCGACTAACGTTTGTTTAGTTTCTTCCTCACTGACAAGTGTCTGTCCCATACCGGGCATTTGTGACCCTTGCCCCGGAAACATCCATACCGTTTTCCCCATCTCGCTCACTCCTTTAGCTCTATTTTGTCTTCGCTTCAATGATTTTCGCAACGACGTGTTGCTCGACCATCATTTCAGCCTGTGCCAGCGCACGACTGAAGGCATAGGCATTGCTCGAGCCGTGTGCTTTGATGACAGGTGCCGCAATTCCGAACAACCCGGCCCCACCATATTCTTCGTACGCGAGCAATTGCTTCATTTTTTTAAGTTTCGGCTTTAAAATTAACGCCGCGATTTTCGAACTGAATGAACTCATGAACTGTTCCTTCATGACACCCATAATCATGCTTGCAGCACCTTCCGTACTTTTCAACAACGTATTCCCTGCAAATCCTTCTGTGACGATTACGTCCACATCACCACTCATCGCTTCTCTCGCCTCGACATTCCCAATAAAATGAATAGGGGCAGTCTCAAGTAAGGGATATGTTTCCTTCGTCAGTGCATTGCCTTTACCAGCTTCTGAGCCGATATTGAGCAGACCAACTTTCGGTTGTTTGATACCACGAACTTGTTCTGCGTAGACTGATCCCATGATGGCATAATCAAGCAAATGTTCTGCTTTTGCATCCGGATTAGCACCGACATCTAAGATGACGACACCTTTTCCGTTTCTTGTCGGGAAAGTCGGGGCCAGCGCAGGACGGTCAACCCCTTCGATTCGACCAATCACAAACAATCCGGCAGTCATCAGTGCTCCCGTGTTGCCTGCTGAAATCAAGGCATCCGCCTCTTTTGTTTTCACCAGGTTTGCAGCCACAACGAGTGAGCTATCTTTTTTCCGTCGAATCGCACGGACCGGTTCGTCTTCTCCAGTAATGACAGTCGCCGCGTGAACGATCGTCACACGGGAATCCTTGATGTCGTAAGAACGTAACTTCAATTCATCTCCAACCAATCGAATTTCAATGTCCGCCTTCGGGCGCTCCCCTAAATACTGGATCACACCTTCGACAATCGCACGGGGGGCGTTGTCACCACCCATTGCATCTACTGCTAAAATCATCATGATTCCTCCTTACTACTACGATACACCGTAAACTCACCGATAAAGACACACTCATCACCGACATAACTTTCGACGTTGATGTCTGATCGTCCATCTTGTCGATGGGAACTGACGAACGCTTTCGCGACGACGCGTTCTCCAACATGGACAGATCGTGTAAATTGCACGTTTGCTCGTGTCGTCAATGCTAACTCGTCATCAATTAACGCGATGGCGAGCGAATTGGCTTGAGCGAACAGAATATGCCCGCGTGCAATCGCGTTCCGGCTAAAAGCGTGTTCCGGCAAAATTTCTAAAATCGAAATCGCAGATGTATCAAGTTTCAGGTCAATCATATCACCAATGACTTCGCTTTCGGTCAAAGTACGCACGTCATCGAGTCGTTCTGTCGCGACGTGTTTAATCCGTTCCCGTAATTCAGGGATTTTCAATTCCATTCGATCGAGCCGAATCGTCTGAATGCTGACGTTAAAATGAAGCGCAAGTGCTTCATCCGTGATGAATGGGTTTTGTTCAATCGTATGCTGTAGTTCTACTTGCCGTTCTTTTTTAGGTACCCGCATGTACGTTCCTCCTACAAGAAGGATAATCACTATTATCACCTGGTACTAATAGTAGTATATATCCCCCGTTGTTCACTTTCAAGTATTATTCAATTCTTTCTCCGTCAAGCAGTCCTTGCTCTTCGATATAATAGCGTAACACGTCGTAGTCCGATGTTTGCCAAAAGGCATCCGAACGTAACAAACGGACGGCGTCGTTCCGGGCTGTTTCCATGATTTGAATATCGAGAGCAGGATCTGTCAGGACGAAACGTGGCAATCCACTTTGTTCTGTCCCAAAGAAATTACCCGATCCGCGTAGTTCTAAGTCTTTTTCCGCTAATTTGAAGCCGTCGTTCGTCTCTGTCATCGTCTTAATTCGCTCTTTCCCGGTGTCAGACGACGGATCAGCAATCAAGATACAATATGACTGCGCATCCCCTCGTCCGACACGTCCACGCAATTGATGCAGTTGCGCGAGACCGAATCGTTCTGCATCGTAAATGACGATGATTGAGGCATTCGGGACGTTCACCCCGACTTCGACGACAGTCGTCGAGACGAGGACTTGGACCTGATTGTCCTTGAAAGCTTGCATGACCTCGTCTTTTTCAGATGAGCCGAGACGTCCGTGCATCAAACCAACTTGATGATCGCGGAAACGTTCGACGAGAACGGCATGCAATTCCATTGCATTTTGAACATCAAGCGATTCAGATTCCTCGATCAATGGCGTGATGACATAGGCTTGCCGCCCGAGAAGTAATTCCTTCTCAACAAAACCAAAGACACGTTCAATCTGTTCTGGTTTTGCCCAGTACGTTTCAATTTCTTTACGCCCTGCTGGCATCTCGTCGATGATCGAAACATCCATATCGCCAAACACAGAAATCGCAAGTGTTCGCGGAATCGGTGTCGCCGTCATATAGAGGACATCTGCTTGCGCTGCTTTTGCTCGGAGGCGCTTCCGTTGTTCGACACCAAACCGATGTTGTTCGTCCGTAATCACTAAATGTAAGTCCTTGAAGACGACTGTATCCTGAATCAAGGCATGGGTGCCGACGAGGATGTCGATTTCTCCTTGCCGTAAGGCTTCTAGCAATAACACACGAGCCTTTCCTTTGACAGAACTCGTTAAGAGACCGACTTTAATCCCGAATGGTTCGAGTAACGGGGCAAGTGAGGAAGCATGCTGCTCCGCTAGTATTTCAGTCGGAACCATCAAGGCACCTTGCTTGTTCGCACGAATCGTCGCGAACAGGGCAATCGCCGCGATGACGGTCTTCCCACTTCCGACATCTCCTTGCAGCAACCGATTCATTCGCTCTGCTCGATGCATATCACTCAAAATTTCTTCTGTCACTCTTTTTTGAGCGCCTGTCAACGGAAATGGCAGTCCTGCAATGAACTCGTCGACGGCTGCTTGATGTAACGGTAAAGCAATGCCTTGTCCCTGCCGCTTTCCAAGTCGTAATGTCTGAAGCTTTAACTGAAAATAGAGGCACTCTTCATACACATAACTTCTTCTCGCCGCCGTCAATTCTTTTCGATGCGTCGGGAAGTGTAGCGCCTTCAGCATCGTCATCCGGTCGAGAAGACGATACGCCGTCCGAATCGAATCGGGCACCCGCTCCCCGACTGATTCTACTGCTGCGAAAGCGAGTTCGACGACACGGCGGAACGTCTTCATCCGCATGTCACCTTTTAAGGAATAGACGGGTGTCAGTTCACCTTCGATCGCCCCGAATTGAAGTTCCGTCGCTGAAATCGTCATCCGGTGCAAATCCCACTTGCCGCTGACCGTCACTTCTTCCCCTAACTTCAACTGGGCTTTGTAGAAGGCACGGTTAAACATCGTCACCGTGACGCTGTACCGTTCTTCGACAAGTAACCGGAACGTTAGCCGATTCTTACCTTTTCCGTAATAACGAACGAGCGGTTCTGATTGAACTTGACCTGTGAACTTGACCTTATCTTCATGGATGGCTTCCGTCAAACTCCCCGTAACGAAATCATCGTAACGAAATGGGACGTGCTCCAGCACGTCCGAGATCGTTACGATATCCATTTCTGCAAGCTTAGTTGCCAAATCACGCCCGACTCCCTTAAGTGCCGTGACCTCACTTGATGGATTCATTCGATAAATCTCCAAAAATCTTCGACTCGAGCCAGCGTCCAGTCGGTGTATTCGCAAGACCGCCTTTCGCCGTTTCACGTAAGGCAGAAGGCATCATTTGACCGATTTCATACATTGCCGAGATGACTTCGTCACACGGAATACGTGACGTGATTCCAGCCAGTGCCATATCTGCTGCGACGAGCGCATTTGCTCCTCCCATCGCATTTCGTTTGACGCACGGGACTTCGACAAGTCCAGCGACTGGGTCACAGACGAGACCAAGCATATTTTTTAAAGCAATTGCAAACGCATGCGCCGATTGATCCGGTGTGCCTCCTGCCATTTCGACGATGGCAGCTGCAGCCATTGCTGTCGCCGAACCTACTTCCGCTTGGCATCCGCCTGCCGCACCTGAGATGGAGGCATTATTGGCAACAACGAACCCGAACGCACCCGATGTGAAAAGGTATCGGAGCATCTCCTCGCGTGAAGGCTGAAGCCGTTCTTTGACGGCGAACAACGTCCCTGGGACGACGCCCGCGCTCCCTGCTGTTGGTGTCGCACAGATTTTCCCCATTGCCGCGTTGACTTCATTCGTTCCGATGGCTTTGCTGACGGCATCTAACAAAAGATCTCCCGATAATCCGTTCCCTGACGCCCGATATCGTTGCAGTAAGACTGCATCCCCGCCTGTCAAACCGGTGACCGATTCGACACCGTCGCCTGTCAATGACCGTTCGACAGCTTCTTCCATGACTTGTAAATTCCGTTCCATCATTGCGTATACTTCATCACGCTCTAAGTGGCGGACCGTCATTTCTTGTTCAATCATGATTTCCGAAATCGGGACATTCTTTTCCGTAGCGAGTGCTACGAGTTCTTTTACTGATTTAAACATTTCTTCACTCTCCCATCATGACGGATCGTTCGACTTGTGGTAACCGGTTAATTTCTTCAAGCACTTCTTTAGGCATCCGATCATCGATTTCAATCGCCATCAAGGCTTGACGTCCTTTTTCGTGGCGCGACACTTCCATGTGACCAATGTTAATTTCATAGTCTGCGAGAATACTTGTGACTGCCGCAATTGCCCCGAAACGGTCGTGGTGCAGGACGACAAGTGCCGGCCCGCCACCTGAGAGGCGCAACGGTACACCATTCAACTCTGTAATTTCAATCGTTCCTCCGCCAATTGAAATGCCGACGAGTTCAAATTGATTTTCTCCGTCAGTTAAATGGACTCGCGCCGTGTTCGGATGGTCCGTCAGTGCTTCACTCGTTTCAAAATGAATCCGAATCCCTTTCCCTTCGGCGATTTTAATCGACTCAGGAATCCGATCATCAAACGTATCATAACCAAGCACTCCACCAATGATCGCTACGTCGGTTCCGTGCCCCCGGTACGTATCGGCAAATGATCCATAAAACGTGATATAAATGTCTGTTGGCGTTTCCCCGAACAACTTACCCGCCATCAAACCGATTCGTGCTGCTCCTGCCGTATGGGAACTCGATGGTCCTACCATGACAGGACCGATGATATCAAATACACTACGATACTTCATTTCATTTCCCCCTCTCTTTTAAACAAAACAAAATCCCACCTCTATTATCGCAGATGGTGGGATTCGTGAAAAGGTAACTTCACATTTATTCTTTATTCAACACTAAGAATATATGAATAGAGCGGTTGCTTTCCGTCGTGAACTTCGACTTCAGCGTCCGGATTGACAGATTCGATGTAAGCGACTAACTCGTCGACTTCATCTTGGGCTACGCCTTCTCCGAATAAAATCGTTACGATTTCGTCATCTTCCGTGACGAGCGTATCGATGAGTTTCTTCGCTGCACCGAGACTCGAGTGATCCGTTGCGACGATTTGTTTTTCCGCAATCGCCATGTGATCATCTTTTTTAATCTCGACACCATCGATACTCGTATCACGGACAGCATATGTGATTTGTCCTGACTTGACAGCACCAATCGCATCCATCATGTGACGCTCGTTCTCATCGACTGTCGCTTCCGGGTTGTAGACGATTGTCGCAGCCAGTCCTTGTGGGACCGTTTTTGATTTCACGACCGTCACGCCGCATGATGCAACAGATGCTGCTTGTTCAGCCGCCATGATGATGTTCGAGTTGTTCGGATACACATAGACGTGCTCCGCATGCGCGTCTTCAATCGCTTTGACGATATCTTCCGTCGATGGATTCATCGTCTGTCCACCTTCGATGACGATGCTGACACCGAGTGATTTAAAGAGCTCACTGATCCCTTCGCCCATTGCGACCGTGACGAGTGCAGATTTCGCTTTCGCTTTCGTTGCAACTGGAGCTGTTACGTGATTGACGCCTTCTTCTTCTAAAATCGTTGAGTGTTGTTGGCGCATGTTTTCGATTTTAACCGCGACGAGCTCACCAAATTTTTGTCCTTTGTTGATGACATCACCTGGTGTCTCGACATGGACATGAACTTTGAGCAACTCTTCATCTGCGACGACGAGCAGTGAATCTCCGAACTCAGATAATTCGTTACGGAATGCTTCTTCACTGAACGGCGCATTCGCTAACTTATCATCTTGGAAACGAACCATGATTTCTGTACAGTAACCGTAATGGATTTCCTCTGTCGACATGAAGCTTTGAGCCGATTTATGATGCTCTGCTTCGACGAGTGCTTCCATGACAGGAGCATGCGGTTTTTCAAGTTCTTTTCCTTCGAGTGTCGCAAGGAACCCTTCATAAATACAAACAAGTCCCTGTCCACCAGAATCGACGACACCGACTTCTTTTAAGACCGGTAAAAGATCGGGTGTTCCTTCAAGTGAAACTTTTGATGCTTCGACAATCCCGCGCATCAATTCAAGTAAGTCCGTCGTTGTTTCCGATTGTGCGATCGCAGCGACTGCTGTTTCACGAGCAACTGTTAAAATCGTCCCTTCGACTGGCTTCATGACGGCCTTGTATGCTGTATCAACACCTTTTTGCAAGGCATCTGCGAATTCCTTCGTATCGATTGTTTGTTTTCCTTCAATCGATTTCGAGAAACCACGGAATAATTGACTTAAGATGACACCAGAGTTCCCACGTGCCCCCATTAAAAGACCTCGTGCGAATATTGATGCGACGTCTGCGACAGAATCAGATGTTGCGTTTGTTGCTTCTTTCGATCCAGATGTCATCGTCAAGTTCATGTTCGTTCCTGTATCGCCATCCGGCACAGGGAACACGTTCAGTGAATCGACGAAATCTGCATTTTGATAGAGATTTGCCGCGCCATTTTGAATCATCTTGACTAATTGGGCTCCTGTTAAACGATCTACACTCACTAAAGTTTCCTCCTCTATTTCCGTCTTAGACATTCGTCAAACGGACTCCTTGGACAAAAATATTTACAGATGTCACTTCTAACCCTAACGCTTGGTTCAACGTATATTTAACACGGCTTTGAACATTGTTCGCGACTTCAGAAATTTTCGTACCGTAACTCACAATGATATGCATATCGATGTGAACTTGTTCTGAAGATTGTCGAACGATGACGCCACGTGCAAAATTCTCACGTTTCAATAATTCAGCTAGCCCATCTTTGATTTGTGATTGTGATGCCATACCAACGACACCAAAACATTCCATTGCTGCTCCGCCCGCCAGTTGCGCGACGACATCATTATCTACATCAATCTTTCCATAGGTCGTTTTCATCTCGATTGCCACCTGAGTAGCCCCCTTTAACTAATTGTGTTCTTCTCGTAATTCTACTATAAGGACCTACTATTGAAAAGTCGCCGTACTGACTATACAATGAATAAGTGAAAAATAGTAGCGGTCAAATGAACTTTTACCATCATCCTCATCCATTATTTTAAATTTTGAGGTTCTCTGTCAAGTTTTTTTCTTGTCAGCTACTTTTTTTATGTTGCAACCGTCCTGACACCATGCTAAGATAGCAAAGTGTCTATTAGGACGAACGCAAAACAACATAAAAGGAGGCGGAACGCATGGCACGTAAATGCTACGTTACTGGAAAATCGCCGAAGTCGGGAAACAACCGTTCACACGCATTGAACAAAACGAAACGCACTTGGGGAGTCAACGTACAAAAAGTACGTATCCTCGTTGACGGTAAACCTAAAAAGGTTTGGGTTTCAGCTCGAGCTCTTAAATCAGGTAAAGTCGAACGCGTATAAGGCGCAAAAACCGGACGGGAATCTTCCCTTCCGGTTTTTTTGTCGTCTTTTTTATTTTTCTCCTAAAGTAATTGTCGCAGCATTTGAAAACGCTTACAATAAGTTGGCAGTTACTTTATTGCTCAAGGGGGAATTCATCATGCAGTTAAAAAGAGCCATGACAAGCCGACATCTATTTATGATTTCGCTTGGTGGTATTATCGGGACGGGGTTATTTCTCGGTTCAGGGTTGACGATTTCGCAAGCAGGACCACTCGGGGCGGTCCTCAGTTACATCGTCGGCGGGACGATCATGTACTTAACGATGCTCTGTCTAGGAGAGATGGCTGTCCACATGCCTGTGTCCGGTTCATTCCAAACGTATACGACACGTTTTATCGGTCCAGGCATCGGTTTTGCCGTCGGTTGGATTTATTGGCTCGGATGGGCCGTAACCGTCGCTCTTGAAATCACAGCTGCCGGTAGTCTGATGGATCGCTGGTTTCCACAGGTTCCCGTCGTCATCTGGTGCGCCTTATTTACCGTCATCTTATTCGGATTGAACGCCATCTCTGCGAAAGCATTCGGGGAAGCAGAATTTTGGTTTTCAAGTCTTAAAGTACTCGCCATCCTGTTCTTCATCGGACTCGGGGGAGCCGCATGGTTCGGATGGATTGATATGGCGGCTGAACGACCAGCTACGTTGTTCGCGAACTTCACGGCGAACGGCTGGTTTCCGAACGGGGCTCTCGGCGTCTTGACGACGATGATTGCCGTCAACTTCGCTTTCCAAGGAACAGAATTGATTGGTGTCGCTGCCGGGGAATCGAGTGAGCCAGAAAAATCGATTCCGAAAGCGATTCGTAATACGGTTTGGCGGACGTTTATTTTCTTCGTCCTCTCGATTACAATTATCGGAGCTTTAATTCCGTATGAGTCAGCGAGCGGCATCAGCAGTCCCTTCATCATGGTCTTTGACGCAATCGGCATCCCATATGCTGCAGATTTGATGAACATCGTCGTTTTGACGGCACTCTTATCCGTCGGAAACTCTGGACTGTATGCTGCGACACGCATGCTCTGGTCGATGTCGCAAGAAGGCATGATTTCAAAGAAACTCGCCATCGTCAATCAGCGGGGTGTGCCGATGCGCGCCTTAACGTTCACGATGCTGTTCGCGATGTTATCCTTATTGACGGCATTCTTCGCAGAAGATACCGTCTTCATCTGGCTATTATCCATCGCCGGTCTCGGAGCACAAGTCGGTTGGATCTCGATTTCCGCTTCGCAAATCGCTTTCCGACGCCAATTCATCAAGGCAGGACACACGCTTGACGAACTGAAGTTCAAAACACCGTTCTTCCCAGTCTTACCCATCCTCTCATTCTCACTCAATCTGCTCGTCTTAATCAGTTTAGGTTTTCAAGCCGATCAACGCGTCGCCTTATATCTCGGCGTCCCTTTCTTCCTACTGACATGGGCGAGTTACCATCTCTTCGTCAAAGGGAAACATATCGCTGCCAAAAGCGAACAACAGGCAGCCAGTTCGACACTTCACGACAATCGGTAACTTGTTATCGGACCCTGGATACACCGGGTTAATCTCAAACAGGCGGCTAACTAAATAAGCTGCTAAAAAATCAAAGCGCCGATGATTCCGTTTCACATACGGAGTCATCGGCGTTTGCCATACCTATCTTTTTGTTCATGACGTCATGACGTGTACTTGAAGAACGCATGTCCCGATCGCTTCAGCGGGATATGATGGAGTCGCGTCTATCACGTTTTTATTTTTCGTGCGTGCGCAGGACGAGAACTTCCCCTTCGACGACCGTCACTTGCGCAACACCAACCCACTCATTGCTGACCGTCAGCGAACCACCGACCGGAACAGGATGCTCCGTCAAAGGGTATTTGACGCCGCGTAACGTCAAGTTCGACGGGACAAGGGGAATGAATGACAGGTAATGATACCCTTCAGACGCGAGTTCGTACTGACCGGTTTTCCAGTACCGGACATCCTCACGTTTCGTCACGAGTCGTGCTGTCGGGAATTGTTTTAACAAATAGACGTTCTGTAGCGTCATGTCGAGCCGACCACCCGTCGCACCAAAGATGAGTAGTTCAGCACCTGCAGCCTGTTCGGTAGCGTAACGTAACGCTAGTTCTAAGTCCGTTTCATCTTTTTCTGCCGGATGAAGCAATCCACCATCCGGAACGTATCCGAGCGAATCAAAGTCACCAATTGCCACATCAAAATCAAGTCCTTGCTCCACTAATGTCGCAATCCCGCCGTCAACACCGATAATCATCGTCTTGTCTTTCACGAATGGTGCGAGCGTCGGGACGTCTTCTGCCGGTCCTGCCGCAACGATTAAAACTCTCATCTTTAAATACCGCGAGCGGAGTAACGTAAAAGACGTGGTGCTGTCGTAAGCAAAATACCTGCAACGACCCCACATAAAACATACGACGGAGCCATATACGTCGCGTTATAAATGAACGAGTATGGAACGACAGGTCCTTTGGCATACTCTGCAAAAAAGACGATTCCACTGATGACATGACAGATGTAACGTAGACCTGCACCTAACAAGGTCGCAAACAAGACAATCGTCATGAGACGCTTTTTTTGACCTTCTGTTGCTGCTTTTTTGACTTGGCCTGCAAACACTCCACTCAAACCGACGACACCATATGCAAGCGTATAGTCAAGCAGCGGTTGGACGACCGTCAAGACTTGCGGAGCGAACATCAATTGAATCGTTCCGACGAGCGCACCCGTGATGACACCACCAACGACGCCGTGACGAAAGGCCATGACGAAAATCGGTAACATCGCTAAGCTGATGGATCCGCCTTGTGGCATTTTGAACGGAATCAATAAATCAAATACAACACCGAGACTCGCGAAAATCGCAATCTCCATTAACATTTGTAATCGTTTCATACTGTGTTCCTCCTAAAAATAAAATAATGATGACAACAAAAAGGCAGTACGACGGACGCCGTACTGCCTGCGTGCGCCACATCCCTACGTCCGTCTGAACGGAACAGGTTCGAAGGGTTAAAGTCTACTCACTTCTCTCAGCCGCTTGACGCGACACCCCTTGCGGTCAAAATTTAATTGTCTTGGCTCTATTATACGTGAGCCGCGTTTCGAATACTAGTGATGGCTTCTGCATAGTCTGGTGCATTGTAGATTGCAGAACCTGCGACAAGGACGTTTGCCCCATTGTCGATACACAGTTTTGCCGTTTCCGCGTTGACACCACCATCGATTTCAATTTCGAACGTCAAACCGCGCTCTGCTTTGATCATCGCTAATTGCTTCAGCTTCGTCATGACGCTCGGCAAGAAAGCTTGTCCGCCAAATCCTGGATTGACCGTCATCAACAAGACCATGTCGACTTCTTCTAGGACATGTTCAATCGTCGACAGTGACGTGTGTGGATTCAGCACGACGCCGGCCTTTGCTCCAGCCCCTTTAATTTGTTGCAAGACACGATGGACATGATTCGTCGCTTCGACATGGAAGGTGACGATATCCGCTCCTGCCGCTACAAACGCTTCGACGAAGTTTTCTGGTCGATCGATCATTAAATGAACGTCAAGGACCATGTCCGTCTTTTGACGAAGACTACTGAGGACGGGTAGACCAAATGAAATGTTCGGGACGAACTGGCCGTCCATGACGTCGAAATGGATGTAATCTGCTCCTGCCGCCTCGACAGCTTTAACGTCTCGTTCTAGGTTGGCGAAATCTGCTGATAAAATAGATGGTGCGATTTTAATCATTTCAATACCTCCGCGCTCGATTCTTGATTTCCTCTACAAACATACCATAATTCGTATAGCGTGAGGACATGATTTCTTCTGCCTCAACTGATTTTTTGACAGCACAGCCTGGTTCGTTTAAATGCAGGCAACCACGGTATTTGCACGTATCTTGCCGTGCGACGAATTCCGGAAAACACCAACGTAATTCTTCGATTTCCATCTCGTGTGGAAAATCGAGGTTCGAAAACCCAGGCGTATCAGCAATCAAACCCTCTGCAAGCGGAATTAACGTCACATGACGCGTCGTATGTCGTCCGCGTCCGAGCGATTTCGAGATGTGGCTCGTTTCGAGATCGAGCGTCGCATCGAGCGCATTCAACAATGAACTTTTTCCGACTCCCGACTGTCCCGCGAGCACACTTGTTTTTTCCTTGAGTAGCGGGCGGACTTCCTCTACCCCTTCTAGCGTCTCACTCGACGTCTCAATCACCTGATAACCGATTTGTCGGTAACCGGCAATCGCCGTCCGGACTTCTGCTTCTGCTGTTCCTTGCAACAAATCCATCTTCGTCAAGATAATGATAGGTTGAATCTCTTTTGCTTCGATTAAGACTAAAAACCGATCGAGCAAATGGGCTGAAAAGTCCGGTTCTGCTGCTGAGACGACAAGCAACGCTTGATCGATGTTTGCGACCGGTGGACGAACCAGGAAATTTTGCCGTTCCTTCACTTCTAAAATGTATCCAGTTTCGCTTTCGATATGCAATACGACCTCATCTCCTACAACAGGACTGATACCACGTTTTCGGAAGTTTCCCCGAGCGCGCGATCGCACCTCGCCCTGCGTCGTCATGACATCATAAAACCCACCTTGTAGACGAATGATCGTCCCGTCCCGATTTTCTTCGATACGATTTTCTGCCATCCCATGCCCTCCTTCAATTTGCGGTTCGTAGCACACTCATTGTTCTGCTTTCGCTTGTTTATAGGTAATCGTTTTCGAGCGATACACTACATCATCTTTATAAATCGTGATTTTTCCTTCTTCGCCCGGATCAATCGTCACCGGAACATCAAATGTTTCGTCACTGTCAATCGACTCTTCAATCACCGTACGTTTCCCTTTAGCATCATCCGTCTCGATTCGAATGACTTGCCGCGGCGGATCTTCATCCCCTTCACCTACAGCATCGTAGGCTACTTTTTCCGGGAAGGTCGCCGTCACGGTTTGTTCTTCCTCCCCTTTTGAAATAAAGACCGTCACGGAATCGTTCGGCTCGACTTTGACACCCGCTTGCGGAAATTGACGAATGACTTGGTCCAGTTCGACTTCACTCGAAAATTCTTGTTCGAATGTACCATCGAGACCTGTCGCGTCCAAGTACGCTTTTGCTTCAGCACTCGACATGTTCGTCAAATCCTTCAATTCAAATGCTGACGAACCTTCGGATACCGTGATTGTAATCGTCTGTTCTTTTGCAATCACTTCTGTTCCGGCTGAAATCGATTGCCGGATGACATTGCCTTGTTTGATGTCTTCCGACTCTTCTTTTTCGACATCTACTTTTGAGAACCCAGCATCCTTCAAGATCGAGGTCGCTTTTTTCTCTGTTTCGTCCGTTACATCCGGCACTTCGACCGGATCACTGCCCGTCGAGACAACAAGATTGACCGTCGAACCTTTTTTGACGGTCACTTTTGCCCGCGGTGCTTGACTGATGACAAGTCCTTCATCAATCGTATCACTTGATCGCTCAGTCGATTCGACGATAAAACCGAGTTTCTCAAGTTGTTTTTCGGCCTCGTCCGCATCTTCTTTTGCGACATCCGGCACAACGACCGTCGGATCCGGCCACATCGCGAACGTTGTCGCGGCACCTCCGAGTAGGAGGAGGAATACGAGCACAATCCACCATCGCTTTTTTTTCTTTTGCTTCGGTACAACTGTCGCGACCGTAGCTTCTTCTTCCTTGACCGGAGTCCCGGACGGAGCCGAGACTGGACTCAACACCATCGTTTGCTCCATCGGATCTTCCCCGCGAACCCCTTCATCTGCTCGTTCAACAGATAAGGCCGTCACCATATCTTCCCGAAATTCAGCAACGGATTGTTGCCGATCGTGCGGGGCCTTCGCTAGTGCCTGCATGATACAGTTTTCTAGCGCTTGCGGCACGGCAGGATTCAAGAGGGATGGCCGCCGCGCTGTATCTTGCAAGTGTTTTAATGCCACGGCAACGGGTGAATCTCCTTCGAACGGGACGTGTCCTGTCACGAGTTCATAAAGGACAGCACCGAGCGAATAAATATCCGATTTTTCATCGGCAAATTTTCCTTTTGCCTGCTCAGGTGAGAAGTAATGCACTGAACCAAGAACGGACATCGTATGTGTCAATGTCGCGTTCGACATCGCGACGGCAATACCGAAGTCCGTCACCTTGACCGTACCATCCTCTCGGACGAGCATATTTTGTGGTTTTATATCTCTGTGGATGATGCGATGGGCATGGGCATGATCAATCGCGTCACAAATCTGACTGATGATTTCAACCGCTTTATTGATTGCGAGCGGTCGTCCTTCACAGTAGGTTTTCAACGTCATCCCATCGATGAACTCCATCACGATATAGTAAATCGAATCCTCTTCACCGACATCATAGACGGCAACGATATTCGGATGGTTCAAACTTGTCGCAGCATGAGCTTCGCGCTCAAAGCGCCGAATGAATTGTTCATCATGCGAAAATTCAGTCCGTAAAATTTTGATTGCGACATTCCGTTTTAAGATTTCATCATAAGCTTGATAGACATTCGCCATCCCGCCATTTCCAACTAGCCGTTCTATGCGGTAGCGGTCATTTAATCGATCTCCGTATCGCATATTCAGCCCCTCTTTCTTTCTTTGAAACGGATGGCAGCAACGGTGATGTTGTCTGCTCCACCCCGCTCATTCGCCTCAAAAACTAATCGTTCAACGATTTGCTCGAGTGGCGCATCTTCTTGTAGCAGCTGTTGTATTACTTCATAAGGGACTTCATCCGTTAATCCGTCACTACAGACGAGGACAATTTCATAATCTGGTGCATCCCGGACTTGGACGTCGACGTCGACGAGTTCGTTCGAGCCAATCGAGCGCGTGATGACGTTTCGACGTGGATGATTTTCGACTTCTTCTTCCGACAGTTCACCTAATTGCTTAAGCATATTGACATAAGAATGATCATCTGTCAGTTGCTTCAGTTGACCTTCTTCAATCGCATAGACTCGACTATCCCCGACATGACCGATAACGAGGAGTTCGTCCGACCAACAGACACACGCCATCGTCGTTCCGACGACGGCCAAGTTTTCTGTCTTGGAGTACTGTAAGATTTTAGAATTGGCTTCCTGCACTTGCTGTTCAATCCAAGAAGATAATTCAGCTGGTCGGCTTGGCATGTCCGCATAGGCATCAGCAAATACTTGATGCACAATCGCGCTTGCCTTCTCACCTGCCGCGTGACCACCCATTCCGTCAGCGACGACGGCAAGCCCTTGTTTTTCATCACCAACGAGTAACACCGTATCCTCGTTTTGCAATCGCACTTTTCCCGTCGTCGTCAGATAAGCTAACTCCATGACCGTCCTCCTCTTCTATCTCACCTACTGTTGATGCATTTAAGAAAATTCAGCGTGCGTGTCATCCTTGCTTTTTAAAGGCTGCGATGTAAAATCCGTCGGTCCCAAGCGTCGTCGGAAGCAACTTGAGCTCCGCCCGTTCTGAAATCAACGGCTGCACGCTTTCTGGCATTCGCCCTTTGAACGACTCATCAAAAACAAACCCTTGGCTTAAGATAAATTCCGTTTGTTGTTCATTTTCGACTGGATCAATCGTACACGTCGAATAGACGAATGTCCCTCCGCGCTTGACGAGTGGAAGAACTGCCTCGATGATTTGTCGCTGAATGACAGGTAACTGTGTTAAATTTCCTGGTTGCTTTGTCCATTTAATGTCGGGTTTCCGGCGGATGACACCGAGTCCAGAGCACGGTGCATCAACGAGAATCCGGTCAAACGATTCTGCATCGAACCGGTCGCCGACTTTTCGTGCGTCGAGGGCTTCTGCTTCTACCGTATCGAGTTCAAGACGTTCTGCCTGTTTTTTTAGTAATTTAATTTTATGTGTGTGTAAATCAAGTGCCGTCAACGAACCTGTCGTCAAGCCTTCCGCAATATGCATCGCTTTCCCACCCGGTGCTGCACAACTGTCGAGCACATGGTCAGACGGTTCTGCTCCGACGGCCCGCGCAACGAGCATCGAACTCTCATCTTGAAGCGAGAGATACCCACGGTCGAGCAAATCCGTTTGTTGGACACTGCCACTGATGATTTCAAGTCCGTCCGGGGCGACGGCGGCTGGTTTAGCAAAGACACCTTGGGCTTCGAGTAATTCGACGGCTTCTTCGACGGTCGCTTTATTCCGATTGACGCGGACCGTGACGGGTGCCGCTTCGTTGTTGATTTGACAAATCTTCAACGTCTCGTCTTCCCCGAACAATTCAATCCAGCGCTCGACAAGCCACTCCGGGTGACTCGTCTCAATGCTGATTCGTTTGCTCGTTGAAGGAATCGCCGAGAAGTCTGGTTTCCCTTGACGTAAAACGTTACGTAAGACACCGTTGACAACTTTTGCGATATGCGGTTTTCCACGCGTTTTCGCGATTTCGACCGCTTCGTTGATGACGGCGTGATCCGGAATCCGGTCTAGATAAAATAACTGATAGACACTCATCCGGAGTAACGGTCGCATGAAGGGATCGAGTTTTTTTTGTGACGCGAGCAACGGATCGAGGATATAGTCGAGTGTCAACTCACGGCTGAGTGTCCCATAGACGAGTTCTGTATATAATCCGACATCGGCTTTTGAAATCGCCCGTTTTTCAAGCATTTGGTGGACGGAGATCGTCGAAAATGCACCACCTTGTCCAATTTTCAATAACGTCGTGACTGCAGCATCGCGTACATTCATGCATCTTCGCCTACTTTCTGTCCGATTTCGAGCGTCTGACCAATCCCACGCATGAAGGTCGCACCATCCATCCGTTTCTTTCCGGCAGGTTGGAGATCGACGAGTTTCAAGGCGATATCCGAGCCCGTCGCAATGACCGGACCATCGCTGTCGAGCGCAATGATTTCTCCTGGTGTTCCGGTCCCTTCACACTTCTCAGCGAAGTAGACTTTAAGTCGATCTTTGCCAAGTAGCGTATAGGCACTCGGGAATGGGTTCATCCCCCGGATGTGGTTATAAAGTTCTTCCCCCGGGCGAGAGAAGTCAAGCCGTTCCCGTTCCCGACTGATATTCGGAGAAAATGTCACGTCTTCTTCTCGTTGCGCTTCTGGTGTTAGTCTGCCAGCAAATAACTGCGGGAGTGTTTCAATCAATAAACGTGCTCCAGCGTCACTCAATTTTTCGAACATCGTACCGACCGTATCCCGTTCTTCGATCGGGACGATGATTTTTGATAACATGTCTCCCGCGTCCAAGCGATCGACCATATACATGATTGTCACGCCCGTCTCCTTCTCACCATCGATGATGGCTTGATGAATCGGCGCCCCACCACGGTACTTTGGTAACAAGGACGCGTGGACATTGATTGCGCCATATTTCGGAGCCTCAAGTACGGCAGACGGAACGATTTGTCCGTAAGCTGCCGTGATGATGATGTCCGGGTTCAGGTCGAGCAAGTCTTGGTAATCCTCGCGAATCTTCATCGGTTGCAAGACAGGAATCGCGTGGGCAAGTGCGACTTCTTTGACCGGTGTCGGTTTAATTTCGCGTTTTCGTCCGACCGGTTTATCCGGCTGCGAGACGACACCGACGACATTGTACCCAGCATCAATCACTTCACGGAGCGTACTCGCTGCAAATTCAGGCGTCCCCATGAAAACGACACGTGGTGCCGCATCCTGTTCAACGAGTTTATCCGTGAACAGCACGCCGTCGAGATGATCCATCTCATGCTGGATTGCACGCGCGAAAAAACCACTTGCTTTGATTTTAACGCTGCGTCCAAGGCGGTCTTGTGTTTTGACGACGATGTGGTCGAATCGTTCGACAGGACCGAAGACACCAGGCATACTCAAACACCCTTCGTCATCGATTTGCGATCCACTTGATTCGAGGATTTCCGGGTTGATCAACTCAATCGGACCTGTCTCGTCATCGGTATGGACAACGGCGACACGGATCGGCTGATTAACTTGTGGTGCTGCGAGTCCGACGCCGTCATACTCGTACATCGTGTCGAACATTCGATCGATCATCTTGCCTAACTTTTTATCAAACTTCGTGACGCGTTGACACGTCTGACGCAATACGTCATTTGGAACTTCTACTACTTTATACATACTGCCACCTCACATAAATACGAATGGATTTAAATCCACTGTTACTTGGATCTTTTGTTTGATGCGTAATGCGAGCATCGCGCGGAGTGCCTCCCGCACCTCTTCTTGACCTTTGTGTTTTATAATGACTTGCTGCCGATACATGTTTTTCAGTCGGGCGAGCGGTGCATCGAGCGGACCATTGACGACGAGGTCGTCTGACTCAAGATGTCGTAGTTGTGCCGCAATTGCTTCCGCCTCTGCTTGTGCTTCTAGCGGATGCGCCGCTGAAATCGTTATGAGTCCTAAAAACCAAAATGGGGGATGCCCACCTAGTTTACGTAATTGCATCTCACGTTTATAAAACGTTTCATAATCATGTTGCTTTGCGGTTTGGATGACGTAATGCTCGGGATTGTACGTTTGGATGATGGATTGCCCAGCCAGTTCACCGCGACCGGCGCGTCCGGAGACTTGCGTAATCAACTGGAACGTCCGTTCACTCGCCCGAAAATCAGGAATTCCAAGTGTCGCATCTGCTGCGATGACACCGACGAGTGTGACATTCGGAAAATCTAGCCCTTTCGCAATCATCTGCGTCCCGAGTAAAATGTTTCCCTCGCGTCGTTCAAAGGCATTGAGTAGCTTTTCGTGTGCGCCTTTACGCGACGTCGTATCTTGATCCATTCGAATGATTTTCGCTTCCGGAATCAAATGTGCCAGTTCTTCTTCAATCTTTTGCGTCCCCGTCCCGAACTGTCGAATTTTTTTCGACGAACAGGATGGACATTCTTTTGGCATCGCTGCCTCGAAACCACAGTAATGGCATTTGAGACGATCGGCTTGTTGATGATACGTCAAGTTGACGGCACAGTGCGGACACTGCAACGTCTCTCCACAATCACGACACAGGACAAACGTCGTATAACCACGTCGATTGAGTAGCAGGACTGTCTGTTCGCCCCGCTCAATCCGTTGTTTGATTCCTTCGATCAGCGGCAAGCTAAACGGTGTCCGGTTCCCGCGCTCGAGTTCTTTACGCATGTCGATGATATCGACCGGAGGCAACTCGCCACCGAATCGTTCCTTGAGCGGTAAATACTGATAGACCCCTTTTTGCGACCGGGCGTATGTCTCAAGAATCGGTGTCGCACTTCCGAGGACGACCGGGCAATGATGGAACGCAGCCCGCCACGTGGCGACATCTCGCGTATGGTACCTTGGATTTTCTTCTTGCTTATACGTTGTTTCATGTTCTTCATCTAAGATGATGATGCCGACATTCGTCAGTGGTGCAAACACGGCAGAGCGTGCCCCGACGACGACATCGACTTCCCCTTGCGCAATCTTGCGCCATTCATCGTACTTCTCACCGAGCGACAACCCGCTATGCAAGACGGCGACCCGTTCCCCGAACCGACGCTTGAATCGTTTGACCATCATCGGTGTCAGACTAATTTCGGGCACAAGCAAAATCGCCTGTCGTCCCCGTTCAAGCATCGCGTGAATCGACTCGAGGTAAACTTCCGTTTTTCCACTGCCGGTCACACCATGCAGTAAAAAGGTCGCCGTTTCGTCCGGCGCCGTAATCGCGTCGACCGCCGCCTGTTGATCAGCTGTCAGCATCGCAGGCGTAAAGATATCCTGCGTCAAATGTTCGTAGGGATTGCGATGGATGTCCACCGTTTCGACACTGAGGACACCTTTACGTTCTAGCGTATGGACGATGCTTAATGTCAAATCGAGCTCATGCATGACGTGACTCCACATCGTCTCTTTCTGTTCGATTAAATAGTCCCGCAACAATACTTGTTTCGTTGCTTGGCTCGACAACGGAATCGACGGATCGAGCAGGCGAATCCGTTTGTCCGTTTTCGTCGTCTTTTTTTCTTTGACGACCGGTTGGAGCTCAATCTCGCCTTGGCGTGCGGCGAGTAAGATTTCCTGTTGGACTTCACTCGGGAACTGACTGATTTTTTTGCGGTTCCAGTTCGAAAATCGAGCAGTTTCCGTCAAAATCAGTTTATCATAACTGACCTTTAACGCCGCGGGTAACATCGCGAGTAACGCCGTCGCTTGATAACAAAGTGTCGTCTCCGACAGATACGAGGAAAGTTCTAACAGTTCCTCCGTATAGGTCGGAACTTCATCAAGAACACGGACAATCGGTTTAATCCGTGTCAAATCGCTTTCTTCCTTTGTCGCGACGACGATGCCAAGTAACGCCCGTGGCCCAAAGGGTACTTCGACTCGCATGCCGGGAACGACAAGATTCTGCCACAATTCCGGTACTTCATAATCGAACGGTCGGTCGACGGTCGCTGCTGCTACATCGACGATGACTTCAGCAATCATCGTAAGACCTCAGCGAATTGTTCCAGTAAAACTTTCGCTAAATCCGTTTTCAGTTGTTGACCGTAGTGTCTAGCGGGACCATTTTTCCCGAAAACCGTCACTTGGTTTTCGTCACTTGAAAATCCGATGTCCGGACGGGAGACATCATTTGCGACAATAAAATCAGCATGCTTTCGCTCTAGTTTTTTCAGAGCGTGAACTTCGACTTGTTCCGTCTCAGCCGCGAACCCGACAAGCACTTGATGCGTCTTCTGCTCACCCAACGTCCGTAAAATGTCCGTCGTCTCTTCGAGTTCAATCCGTAACGGCCCATCGATTTTTTTCTGTTTTTTCGTATATTGAACCGTTGGACGATAATCGGCCACTGCTGCCGCCATGATGACTAAATCTTGTGCCGCATAACGCGTAAGCATCTCATGGAGCATCTCGTCTCCTGATTCAATCGCCACTGTCGTCATCCCGCTCGGCAGTTCGCCTTTAATCGGTCCATGGACGAGTGTCACCGTAGCGCCAAAATCACGTGCTGCTTCTGCTAGCGCAACACCCATTTTTCCGGACGAATCATTTGTTAGATAACGGACCGGATCAATCCGTTCGATTGTCGGACCGGCACTGACTAATACATGACGCCCGGCAAGTGGTTTCGTCTCGAAGAGCCCTTTGATGGTCTCGACTAAATCCTCAGGCTCCGGAAGACGTCCTTTCCCGACCCATCCACAAGCAAGATTACCGACTCCTGGTGCAATCACCTGGACGCCGTCTGCCATCAATTGATCGAGATTTCGGACTGTCGCCGGATGTTCGAGCATATTGACGTTCATCGCCGGTGCGACGACGACAGGACACTTCGCAGCGAGAATCGTCG
The DNA here is from genome assembly GCF_018618725.1 of Exiguobacterium sp. s80. NCBI lineage: Bacteria > Bacillati > Bacillota > Bacilli > Caryophanales > Exiguobacterium > Exiguobacterium sp. s80. Next base: position 1,171,742 of record NZ_JACSMP010000001.1, read on the forward strand.
TCGTGATGAAATCGTCGGCGATGCCTGTCGCGAGTTTGGCAATCAAATTCGCTGTCGCTGGAGCGACGACAATCAAATCCGCCTCGTCCGCTAAATCGATATGCGCGATTTTCGAAGCATCATGTTCGATGAAGACATCATCATAGACCGGCTTCCGTGTCAATGCCTCAAACGTCGTCTTCCCGACGAATTGTTGCGCATTTTTCGTCATTGCGACTTGGACGTCCGCCCCTGCCTGAACAAGTTTTGAGGCGAGTGCCGCTGCTTTATAGGAGGCAATTCCACCTCCGACGCAGAGTAAGATATTACGATTCGTTAGCATATTGAACTCCTCCTTATTGAAAAAAACAGCCACAATGAGGAGTGGCTGCTTCAAAATTAGTCTTGCGGTTGGTTCGTGACCAATACCTCTCCGAAGTAGAGCTCTTCAAGGGCTTTTCCGACTGGCTTATGTGATTTCGGATTCGCTACTTTCACACGTTTTCCGTCTTGAATTTGACGCGCTCGTTTAGCAGCGACCGTCACAATTGTGTATTTAGAAGGGACTTTCTTTTGTAGCTTATCTACTGATGGATATAACATGTTATTTAACCTCCATGGCTTTTTTATAAAGGGACGCAACGCGTTCCCGACTACAATGTTCCGCAGTGACGATTGCTTGAATCCGATCACACGCTTTGTGAATTTCATCATTCGTCACGACATAATCATAAGCATCCATCATTTCAATCTCTTCTTTTGCAACGAGGAGACGTTGTTTGATGACTTCTTCTGATTCAGTCCCTCGCCCGATGAGACGATTGCGTAATTCTTGAAGACTCGGAGGCGCCAAGAACAAGAAGACCGCTTCCGGGAAGTGCTCCTTCACTTGCATCGCACCTTGTACTTCGATTTCTAAGATGACATCTTTACCTTCATCTAAGATTTTGTTCACCCAGTCAACTGGTGTACCGTAATAATTCCCAACAAATTCTGCATGCTCAAGTAATTGATTGTTTTCAATCATATGCTCGAACTCATCACGTGTTTTGAAGAAATAATGAACACCATCAATTTCTCCTTCACGCGGTTTCCGTGTCGTACATGACACCGAATAATGCAAATTATTGTCCTCGTCTTCACGTAAGGCACGACAAACCGTCCCTTTACCAACACCACTTGGACCAGATAATACGAGTAATAAGCCACGCTCTTTGAAAATCACTTCAGAACCCCTCCATCTAACAAACTTCACATTGTTTCATATTAGCAGTATAGACAGGAAGTTCGCAAGTAATCTTTTTCTAGCTCGACTGCTTTATCATACCATAACGAAGCCGTTTCTGTTACCTTTAGAAAGTGGAAACGAAATCAGGAAAGAAGGTAATATCATGGCTTTTGATGGATTGATGACGACACGTGTCGTCAACGAACTACAGATGCTCGTCGGTGGGCGGATCAACAAGATTCATCAACCGTACGCACTCGATTTAATTTTTAGCATCCGGGCCGATCGTAAGAACGTCACCCTACTCGCATCTGCGAACGCAATGTATGCACGTTTGCATATGACGAGCGAATCGACGAGCAATCCTAGCGAACCCCCGATGTTTTGCATGATGCTCCGGAAGCATCTAGAAGGTGGCTTCATCGAATCAATTGAACAATTAGGACGGGACCGTGTCATTTTGATGCGTATTCGTTCCCGCAATGAACTCGGTGACGAAGAAGCTAAAAAATTGTACATCGAATTGATGGGACGTCACTCGAACATTCTATTGACGGATGGTCAGGACAAAATCCTTGATGCGATTAAGCATCTTCCACTCAGTCAAAATACGTTCCGGACGATCATGCCGGGACTACAATATCAACTCCCCCCGCAACAGGATAAAGTCGATCCATTGACCGGGGATATTGAAACAGCCTTACATCGTATCGATTGGAACGCCGGTAAGATTGACCGTCAATTACTCGGGCTGTTCAGTGGACTATCCCCACAAATCGCTGAAGAAGTCGTCTTGCGTGCAGGACTTGCCAATCGAACTTCGCTCGCGGAAGCACTCCGGTCCGTCTTGAACGAACTGGAAGGACCGTACTATTTCCAACGGCTCGCGAGTGGGAAAGAACGGTTTTCGCCCGTTGCCTTACAGCATGGCGAGATTGTCGATGAAAAAACGTTCACGACGAGTGGTGACGTCCTCGATGCCTTTTTCCATCAAAAATCGAACCGCGACCGTGTCAAACAACAGGCCGCGGATTTAGAACGCTTCATTAAGAGTGAATACGAGAAGAACCTCTTAAAACGGACGAAACTCGAACGTGACCTTGCGGCGACTGAGAAGATGGATGAACTGAAGCATAAAGGTGAGCTCTTGACGACCTACTTGTATCAATTACAACGCGGGATGAAAGAAGCGACCGTCGTCGATTATTATGATGAGGACGGGAAAGAAATCACGATTGCACTCGATCCCCGTTTCTCACCGAACGAAAATGCACAGCGTTACTATAAACGCTACAACAAACTAAAGACAGCCAAAGTTGAAGTCGCAAAACAATTGACGAAGAACCAACTCGAAATCGATTACTTCGAGTCGTTACTCGCCCAACTCGAGGTTGCATCACCCGATGATATCCGGGAAATGCGCGAAGAACTCGTCGAAGAAGGCTACTTACGCGAGCGCAGTAAAAAGAAAAAGAAACCGCTCGTCCCAAAACTTGAAGCTTATCAATCTTCGACGGGCATCGACTTCTTCGTCGGTAAGAATAACAAACAAAATGACTATGCGACGTTCAAATTCGGACGACGCTCCGAAACCTGGTTGCATACGAAAGACATACCCGGCTCGCACGTCATCATTCGGAGTGATGAACCGGATGAAACGACATTAAAAGAAGCTGCAATCGTCGCTGCTTATTATTCAAAAGCACGTGAATCGAGTCAAGTCCCTGTCGATTTCACGGAACTCCGTCATGTCAAGAAGCCAAGTGGTGCCAAACCCGGTTTCGTCATCTACACGGATCAAACGACGTTGTACGTCACTCCGGATGCGAGTCTCGTACAAACGCTTCGCCTAAAATGATATTTACACGCTAAAAAAGATGGAACATCACTTTGAAGTGACGTTCCATCTTTTTTGGCGTGTTCGTCTTCTTTTACGAAAATATTATGAGACGCCCGCTCGGAGAGAACATCTACTTGATTTTTTCGAGCTGTTCACGGTAATCAAGGAGATGCCCATTGATGATATCCTTCGCTTCATTCACTTCTTCATCAAACGAGAACATTGATTGTTTCCGTTCATGCGAAAAAATCACATCATAATGATGACTCAACAAAAAGTCGATCTCTTGACCGAGCATTTTTTCTTGTTCATCCGTCATCGGGATATCTCGGTGACTGGCGATACTCTCAAGCAGTAACAGTAATTTATCTTCTAAATCGACGAGCTGCTTCAGTTCAATAAACGGTTCACTTTGTCCACTCGTCACGAGCGGATATTTTTGATCTTCTTGAAGCATCAACATCATCTCTTCATGTTTTAGCACTTGCTTACGGACTGCCAGCAGTTTTGCGTCGTCCTTAACGAGACTCCGCCAGTCCTCCATTAATTGTTGCGTCGTTTTTTTAACGAGCAACATCAAACGGTTTTCATAGTGCGGTGGGAAGACGATATAGTTGACGGCGACCGCCGATAAAACACCAACGACCGTCAACAGAGACCGCGTCAAGGCATAATGGACATAATCGGCAGTCGGACTTTCAAACATCAAAACGATGGCAAAGGCAGCAAACGTCGACATGTCCGTCCGACCAATCATCGAGTTGAAGACGAGCGACACGATAACGGCTAACCCAATCGTCAAGGGGTTTGCCCCTAACGTCGCAACGACTACGAGACCACAGACAAGGCCTAAAATCGTTCCGAACACTCGATTAAAGAACATTTTAAAGGAGCGGTGAATCGTCGGTTGCATCGCAACGATTGCTGCGACGGCTCCCATTCCAGAATAGATGTCAAAGACGTACCAAGAGAAGCTGAGCGCAATCGCGACGGCGATCCCTGTCTTAATGGTACGGAGACCGATTCGAAATTGGATGTTCACTCGAGCGTCACCTGCCCGACTTCACTTTCAACCGTCACTTCCGGCTTTTCTTGTTTCGACAGCTCATAAATAACTGCACTGTCGTCTTTTAATTTCGTGTAACGTTTTGCAGCTTTCACGTCTCCATCCGTTTCAACCGTAATTGTCCCAGCGGTTTTTGCAGGATTTAATCGAATCGCTCCATCAATCGTCTTGACGCTTAAATCAAGTTTCACACCATATTCGTCGAGTTTGACACTCTTTCCTGTGATATCAGCATGAACAGCATTCAAATCCTCGATGTCAACAGATCCGCTCCCAATCAATGTCACGTCATCTGCGTTAATTTTGTTCAGACGAATCGTCTCCGCGTCAAGCTGAATCACCTTGGCAAAAACGCCCATCCCTGTTAACGAGGCCGCATCGACATCAATCCGATTCATATAGCTGGGTAAACCAACTTCAATCTCATAATCCCCCGTTTTCAAGCTCGGTCGATTTCCGAATCGGGCCAGCCAGCCGTCACGTCCTGTCACGGTAATCGTATTTCCTGACGTCCCGACTTTTAAGCGTTTTTTACTTGAAGCACTATCGACCAGTTTCAATTGAACATTCCCATCCGTGCTTCTAACGAAGTTGATGCTCGCGTTCGGTGCTTCGATTTGTAATTTTTTATAGCGGTTCGTCGTCTTGAATGTCTCACCACGAGATAAAGAATCTGTCGTAAGTAAGAGTGTCACCGCGTATAGAAGAAAAAGGGCTGATCCGACCGAAGCATATAGTATCCACGGACGGCGAACAGGCTTGCGCTGACCAATTCTTTCAAAAGAATCATTTTGTTTTCGTCTTTTTTCTTTTAAACGTGTAAACGTCGACTGTTTTCGTTTTCGTTCTGATCTACTCGTTGTATCGTCCATCCGTTTACCTCCATCCAGTTCACTTCCATTATTCCGAATTTATGATTGTCCTGTCAACATCCTCTCTCCATCATACGAAAATCGTAAATGTCTTGGCATCGGGCGGAAGAATGAACGGCGGTAAAAAAAAGGAAGAAGAAGAATCAGCTGAAATGATTCTCCTTCTTCCTTTTAAGTTAGCGCTAATTTTTCAAAATCTGCTTTACAGTTCAAGCGATTCATCAATCGCTAAAGGATGACCTGTCTGCCCTTGCGCTTCAAGCTCATCACAAAAAGATTTGGCATCTTGTTTGATTAAGTCGAATGTATCGTAATGAATCGGTACAACCGCGTTCGCCTGCAACATATCGGCAGCGATTAAGGCATCTTCCGGTCCCATCGTGAAATTGTCGCCGATTGGTAAAAATGCAAGATCAATGTCATGATGTGCCCCATACAATGCTAAATCGCCGAACAACGCCGTATCTCCTGCATGGTACAGTACCTTATCTTCAATCGTCAGTAAGAAGCCAGCCGGCATTCCCATGTACATGATGGTCTGCTTCTCTTCATCAATGATGCTTGAAGAATGGAAGGCTTGCGTCATTTTTACTTTTCCGAATGGAAATTCAAATTGACCGCCGATATTCATCGGATGAACATTCAACCCTTTAAAACTTAAATACGTCGCTAGTTCATGTGTTGCGACAATCGTCGCGCCCGTCGACTTCGCAATCGTTTCCGCATCCGCCATATGATCGGCATGGGCGTGGGTCAAAAGAATAAAATCTGCTTTGACGTCTTCCGGTTTTGTCATCGCTTTGTCATTCCCACTAAAAAACGGGTCAATCACGATGTGTTGTCCATTCGTTTCAATCGTTACCGTTGACTGTCCGTGATATGTCACTTTCATTTAAAAGACCTCCCCTAACAAATAATCGGAACGAGTTATTTTTTCCCCTCTCCCCAAGCACATAAACCTTTCATCGCCGGTTGAAGCGTAAACGCAGCATCTGTCAGTCGGTATTCGACATGCAGGACCGCTTCATCAAATTCAATCCGTTCGACCATGCCAAGTCGTTCAAGTTCCTTTAATTGATCTGTCAACACCTTCCTTGAGATGCCCGGAATCGACCGATGCAATTCTAGAAAACGTTTAGGACCGTTCTCTAACGTGCAATATAACCGTGGGCGCCATTTTCCACCAATGATTTCGAGCGCTCGATTAACTGGAAATTGTTCTGTCGTCATTACTTTTCGTCTCTCCTTCAAGTAGTTACTTCAAAGTGCGTACTATGCAATCGAGTGTATCGTAAGTTACCGTTAGCGTAAATCAAAAAGCAAAGGAGACAACAAACATGACTTACCCACGTAATTTTTCACACATCGGACTTTCGGTCCCAGATTTAGAGGCAGCTATTAAGTTTTATTCGGAGGTTATGGGATGGTACGTCATCATGGAACCATCTGATGTCGTTGAAGACGATTCCCCAATCGGCGTCATGTGTACGGACGTATTTGGAGCAGGATGGGGCAAATTCCGCATCGCGCATATGGCGACAGGCGACCGGATCGGGATCGAACTCTTTGAATTCCCGAACAATGAACAACCGGAAAATAACTTCGAATTCTGGAAAACAGGTATTTTCCATTACGCGATTCAAGACCCGGATATTGAAGGCATGGTCGAAAAAATTGTGGCTCACGGCGGCAAACAACGGATGCCGATTCGTGAATACTACCCGGGTGAAAAACCGTACCGCATGGTATATTGTGAAGATCCGTTCGGTAACCTCGTCGAACTCTATTCACACTCATATGAATTGACGTACTCCGAAGGCGCCTATTAATCATGAAGGCGTGGCTCAATCAAGAGGGAACATCTATTGAAAATTGGCAGTACCGTGACGTCGAGATGCCGCAACTTAAAGCACATGAAGCGTTGATTCGTGTTAAAGCCGTCGCCCTGAATCCTGTCGATTACAAAGCGACGAACAATCCCGATTGGACGTTCCCGCACATTCCCGGTGTCGATTTAGCCGGAGTCGTTGAGCAAGTCGGTTCAGAAACAGTTGGTCTTTCGATTGGAGATCGTGTGGCGATTCATACGAACCTTCAAAAAAATGGAGCGTTCGCGGAATACGCTGCAGTCGATGCACGGGCACTTGCCCTCATTCCGGAAGACGTCAGCTTTACCGATGCCGCAGCGATTCTCTGCGCCGGGATGACGGCTTATGAAGCGATCCATCAAAAGATGAACACGACGGATAAAGAGACGATTCTCATCCACGCCGGTGCCGGTGGTGTTGGCGGGTTCGGTATCCAGCTTGCGAAACGTCTTGGCTTACGTGTCGCGACAACAGCGTCGACTGAAAATCATGACTGGGTCAGACAACTAGGGGCGGACTTAGCGATTGATTATAAACTGGAGAACATCACCGATGTGATTCGCGACTGGACGGATGGACGTGGTGTCGATTTAATCTTGAATACGGTCGGCCGAGCTGAAGCGACGGACGATTTAGGACGGCTCGCCTTTTCCGGTCAACTCGCTTATATCGCCGGCGGTCCGGATTTGTCGATCGTCAAACCGTTTACGTTGTCACCGTCAATCCATGAAGTCGCGCTTGCCGCTGCTTACGCGAGTCAAAATGACCGCGCCATCCGTAACCTTGGTCATATGGCATCGACGTTGCTTCTGCTCGTGCAACAGAATGAACTCGATCCACTCGTCACAGATATCATCCCAGCCGATCAACTGGTCGAAGGGCTAAAGCGGTTGGCAGAACGACACGTCCGCGGTAAAATCATCGCGACGTTTTAAGTAGGCAACACCCGAAATTAAAACGCCGATGCTTCCATTTTTCAGACGGCAGCATCGGCGTTTTTATATTTATCATGATTTGATGCATAGCTGTAACACCGCAACAACAGTTTTCATCCCGTGTTGAAAAAATCATTCGCTTCGCCCGCACCAAACAGGAAAAAAGCTTATGTTCCGTTGTCAAAGACAAACAGACCGACTCTTGACTACCGGTATTTATCGGTTTTTGTGATTTGTAACGAGCGACCGACGAGTTGAAAGCCGATTGCTTGATAGATTTTATTGGACGTCGGGTTCGACCAGTCCGTATAGAGTGTGATCATCGGGTACGCTTGCTCCAGCAAATAGGTACAGACACGGGCCACGAGATCAGAAGCAAGACCTCGCCCTCTAAGTTCCGGCGGCGTATAGACGTAAGAGACGGTCACGCCTGACGTCGTCGGTCGACTAGCTGACGTCATGGATATGAGACGGTCCCCGTCGAACAGACCAAATAACGTCTGCTTTGAACTATGACGACGAATCGTCTGTTCATTTTGAAGACGATTCCGCTCCGTCACGGCTAATGCACCGGTCTCGCAAATGAAGTCCCATCCGAACGAGACGGCTTGGTCGACAGCCTGTTCGTCAACGATACGAAAAGCGTATTCAAGTTGCGGTGGTCCCGTCACGTGATGTAAGGCATACATTCCTTGATCCATCTTCACACGGTATTTCGTATGCGGAGCAAGAAGCGGCTTGACGAGCGCATGTTCTCCGACATATCCCTTACAGTCAAAAATCCGGGCAAGTTTTCGCATGCTTGGATCCGAAAATGCTTCACCTGCCAAAATCGCCTGTTCTTCAATCGTTTGTAGGATGATGATTTTTCGGTCGTCTTCTTCAGCGATCGCCATCAAAAGTGGCGTATCCCCCCGTGCCAAGATACCGAGCGGCAATTGGTGGACCTCACTGCGCTGTTCAAGGAAAGGAACAGCCACGCGTTTAAAACTCTCATAATCCCGATAATGCGTTACCATCTGAAGCGACCTCCTTTGTTCTACAACTAGTGTAACAAAAAAAGTTTCCACCCCATACGACAAGTCAAAAAACATTCATCTAAAATCGTCAAGGCTCCTTACCCGTCCGGATAAGGAGCCTCTATTTACACTCTGGTATTTGATTCACTCAATCAAATCGTCGCTGTGAAACGGTCACTCCAAGCAACTGGATCAATTGACCACGCGAGCAGTTGTGTCTGTTCGTCTCTCGAGATCGCACTTGTCGCAACTGCCGTTTCGAGTAACTCCGAAAAATTCAGTAGCGATGTCGCCTTCAGATTCGCTGCCGTTAAATTAGCTTGCAAACGACTCATGCCATAGGAGAAGATGGCTTGAATCTGCACGACTTCCGCCCCTGCCTGTTGCAAAGCTTCAGCCGCTTCAATCGATGATTTACCTGTCGATAACAAATCTTCGATGACAACGACACGTTGGCCCGGTTTAATGCGCCCTTCGATTTGATTCCCTTTTCCATGTTGTTTGGCACTACCGCGGACATAGACCATCGGTAAGTTGAGTCGGTCCGCGACGAGCGCGGCGTGTGGAATACCCGCTGTCGCCGTCCCTGCGATGACGTCGACTTGTAACGATTTGACCTGCTGCGCCAATAAATCGGCAATCATCGAACGGATATCCGGACTCGACAATGTCAGACGATTATCACAGTAGATCGGGGAACGGAGTCCGCTCGCCCATGTGTACGGTTGACTTGGTGAAAGTGTGACGGCTTCGATTTCGAGTAATGCAGTCGCTAATTGATTCATTGTCGGATCCCCTTCCATTGTGCCAGTAAGTCTTCGTACATCGCTGCCGGGTCATCCGCCTGCGTGATGGCGCGTCCGATGACAAGATCCGTCGCTCCCGCATCGCGGGCAAAACCAACCGTTGCGATTCGTTTTTGATCATGCACCGCTGTCCCTGCCGGACGAATCCCCGGTGTGACGAGTTGAAATCCATCGCGGCAACCCGGCTTGATTTTTTCAACATCGAGTGCTGAACAGACAACTCCGTCTAAACCAGCTTGTTCGGCTAGTTGTGCATATGCGACGACGACGGTATCCAATTCCTCATGAATCAGTAATTGTTCGACCATCGCCTGATCCGTCGACGTCAATTGTGTCACGGCAATCAACCGGGTGCTGGCAGCTGTTTCGTCTAATCCTTCCCGTGCCGCACGCATCATTTCGAGTCCTCCCGCAGCATGAACGTTCGTCAACTCAACGCCGAGCTGACCGATGACGCGAAGTGTTCGTCGCGCCGTTTCCGGGATATCATGGACCTTCAAGTCTAAAAAGACGGCATGTCCCCGTTCGACCAATTGTCGGACGAACGCCGGCCCTTCGGCGTAATAGAGCTCCATGCCGACTTTGACGGCAGGTCGGACTGGACCGAATTTTTCTAAAAATCGAGTGACGTGTAATCCTGACGGAAAATCAAGCGCGATGTAAAGCTGATCCATAAGCGTTCCCCCTAATGTCTAAAATATGTTCGATCCCGAGTTCGTCCATCCGTTTCGGGAGTGCCGCAATCAACTCTTGGCAAATGAACGGATTGACGAAGTTCGCCGTCCCGACCGCTACAGCCGATGCACCGGCATAAATCATTTCCAGCACATCATCGACCTCCATGACGCCGCCCATCCCGATGATCGGAATCTCGACGACTTGTGCGACATCATGAATCATCCGGATTGCAACGGGTTTGATGGCGGGGCCAGATAGACCGCCAATCCGATTTGCAAGAATCGGTTGACCGGTCCGGACATCAATTCGCATCCCGACTAGCGTGTTGATCATCGTCAGCCCGTCCGCTCCTGCCTGTTCGACGGCCTGTGCCATCTCGACGATTGACGTGACGTTCGGTGACAGTTTGACGTAGACGGGTTTATCCGACACTGCTTTGACACGTCGCGTCAATTCTGCTGCCATGCGTGGGTCTGTTCCGAACTGCAGTCCGCCGGATTTGACGTTCGGACAAGAAATATTCAACTCGATTGCTTTGACGACCGGATTTTGACTGATTAACCGGGTGACCGTTTCGTATTCTTCCGGTGTCGATCCGGCGACATTCGCGATGATTTCCGTATCGAACTGACTTAAGAACGGTAACTTCGTTTCGATGATGCCCTCGACGCCTGGATTTTGCAACCCGATTGCGTTCAACATCCCCATTCCGCTCTCCGCGACGCGTGGGGTTGGGTTTCCGTACCGTTCCTCGCCTGTCGCCGCCTTAATCATGATTCCGCCAAGGACAGATAAATCGTAGAACTTGGCAAACTCTTCCCCGAAGCCGAAGCAACCGGATGCTGGCATAATTGGATTCTTCAAATTCAATCCCGGTAACGTGACCGCTAATCGATTCATAAAATCACCTCTTCCGCCCGAAAGACAGGACCATCGGAGCATGTCTTCACGTAGTTTCCGTCCGGTGTCTTACAGACACAGGCGAAACAAGCACCAATCCCGCAACCCATCCGGTTTTCAATCGACAGGAAACGATCTTGAATCGGGACCGTCTGCAAGGAGCGTAACATTGGTTCCGGCCCACACGCGAGTAACGTATCGAACCGCTCTGGTGTCAGTGCCGCCGTCACAAATCCTTGAACACCCGCCGTCCCGTCGACCGTCGTAATCGTCGTCGGCCCGAGCTTTTTAAACGCCTCTTCGTAAAACACACTGTCTGCCGTATCAAACCCTAGAATCGCTTCACACGTCACCCCACGTTCGACGAGTTTACGCATCGTATAATACAGCGGCGGAACACCGATTCCCCCACCAACGAGGACAACGCAACTCGTCGGCTCAATCAAGTTCACCGGGAAACCGTTCCCGAGTGGTCCGAGGGCATCGACGAAATCCCCAGGCCGTAAGGAAGCGAGTTCTTTTGTTCCTTGACCAATCTCTTTGAATAAAAAAGTGATTAGATCGCCTTCGACGTTTGCGATTGAAATCGGACGCCGTAATAACGGGCCGACACGCAGGTGCATGAAGCGACCCGGCTCAATCTTTTTTACCTCCGGCATCCGACAAATCAATTCTGTCGCATTAACTGCGACCTTTTTCGTTGAGACGACCGTTAGTAGTTCAATCATCGCGTCACCGCCTTTTTCATGTGCGTGAATGCTTGAATCGAACTCGCTTCGAATGAGAGACTCTCAATGACTCGGAGTAACGCTTCTGCCGTATCGAGCGATGTCAGACAGACGACATTGTTTTCTGCGGCTGCCCGGCGAATGATGAAACCATCTTTCGTCACTTGGGAGTCGCGACTCATCGTGTTGATGACATACTCGACTTCTGCTTTTTCGATTAAATCGAGCATTGACCCTTGATCGGAACCAATTTTTCCGACAACCTGGACGGCTAACTCATGTCCTGTCAAGAAGCTTGCTGTTCCGGCTGTTGCGAGCAATGTGAATCCGAGTGTTGCAAACCGCTTGGCGAGACCCAGCATTTCTTGTTTATCTTGATCAGCGACCGTCATCAAGATACGACCATGTTCAGGAATCGCCATTCCGGAAGCGAGTAACCCTTTATACAGTGCTTTCTCGAGCGTCCGATCCGTTCCGATGACTTCACCGGTCGACTTCATTTCCGGTCCGAGTGACGGATCCACTTCCTTCAGTTTCGCGAATGAGAAGACCGGTACTTTGACGGACACGAGCTTCTCTTCCGGCAGGAGACCGCTTGTCAGTCCGTAAGACGCGAGTGTCTCACCTAAGATGACGTTCGTCGCGAGACGTGCGACCGGTAATCCCGTTACTTTTGAGATGAACGGTACAGTCCGACTCGCCCGCGGGTTGACTTCAAGCACATAGAGTTCCCCGTCAGCGAAGACGAACTGGATGTTGAGCAATCCTTTGATGCGGAATGCTTTTGCGATACGCGTCGTGTAATCAACGATTTGATCTTTGATTGCTTGCGCGACACGTTGCGGGGGATACACCCCGATCGAGTCCCCGGAGTGTACTCCCGCACGTTCGATGTGCTCCATGATACCCGGGATGACGACATCTTCACCGTCGCAAATCGCATCCACTTCAAGCTCCATTCCCGTCAAGTAACGGTCGACGAGGACCGGTCGTTCCGGCGAGGCGATGACGGCATGTTTCATATAATGTTCGAGCTCTTGTTGCCCGTAGACGATTTCCATTGCACGTCCACCGAGGACATAAGACGGACGGACGAGGACAGGATAGCCGAGACCCGCTGCCGCTGCCGTCGCTTCTTCGACCGTGACCGCTGTTTTTCCGGGCGGTTGTGGAATCTCAAGTTTTGTCAAAGCGGCTTCGAATTGTTTCCGGTCTTCTGCCATATCAAGATCTTCTAACGCCGTTCCGAGAATCTTGACCCCTTCGTCAGCGAGCGACTCAGCTAAGTTGATGGCAGTTTGCCCGCCGAACTGGACGATGACGCCGATCGGTTGTTCATTTCGGATGACTTCGAGAACATCTTCCGTCGTCAGTGGTTCAAAGTAGAGCCGGTCCGAAATCGAGAAGTCCGTCGAGACCGTTTCCGGGTTGTTGTTGACGATGATCGCTTCATAACCCGCTTCGCGAATCGCTTGAATCGAGTGGACCGTCGCATAGTCGAATTCGACACCTTGTCCAATTCGGATCGGCCCGGAACCCAGTACGAGAATCGACGGGCGTGTCGTCGGTGCCGCTTCATTTTCGACTTCATACGTTCCGTAGTAATACGGTGTATCGGAAGCGAACTCTGCTGCACACGTATCGACCATCTTGTAGACGGGATGAATCTGTTCTTGATTTCGCGTATGACGAATCACGGTCTCACTTTTCTTCGTGATCCGGCCAATCATCGCATCGCTGAAGCCGTAACGTTTTGCGTGTAATAAACGCTCGCGTGTCAGCTCTTCGCGTGCCAACTCCTGTTCAATCCGGAAGATATGGTGTAACTTCTCTAAAAACAGCCGGTCGATGCTGGTCCATTCGTGAATTTGTTCGACCGAATAACCCCGCTCCATTCCCGCGTAAAGGGCGAATAGCCGTTCATCCGTTGCTTTGACGATGTACTGGTTGAGTGTCACTTCATCCATGTCGAGGAAACGGTCCATCCGGAGATCCGACATCCCGATTTCGAGCGAGCGGACTGCCTTCAGCAAGGCTTCTTCCATCGTCCGTCCCATCGCCATAACTTCACCTGTCGCCTTCATTTGCGTCCCGAGCGTCCGGTCTGCCGATTCAAACTTATCAAACGGCCAGCGCGGAATCTTCGCGACGACATAGTCGAGTGCCGGTTCAAACGAGGCAAAACTCGTTTCCGTGATCGGGTTCTTCAGTTCCGATAAGGCATAACCGACAGCAATTTTTGCCGCAAGTTTTGCAATCGGGTAGCCTGTCGCCTTCGACGCCAAGGCCGACGAGCGTGAAACGCGCGGGTTCACTTCGATGACATAGTAGTCGAAACTATGCGGATTAAGTGCAAACTGGATGTTACATCCGCCTTCGATGCCAAGGGCACGGATGATGTCGAGTGAAACATTTCGCATCATTTGATAATCGCGGTCGGACAGTGTCTGGGTTGGAGCAAAGACAATCGAGTCGCCCGTATGGACGCCGACCGGGTCAAAGTTTTCCATCGCACAGACGATGATCGCTTGGTTCGTCGCGTCACGCATGACTTCGAACTCAACTTCTTTCATCCCGGCAATTGATTTCTCGAGCAATACTTGGTTCGCCGGACTCGCTTTGATACCGCCCTCGACGATTCGGACGAACTCGTCCATCGTTTCGGCAATCCCGCCGCCTGTACCACCGAGTGTGTAAGCCGGTCGAATGATGATCGGCAGACCGATTTTCGCGCAAAATTGTTCCGCTTCTTCTACTGTATGAACGATTTCACTCTCCGGGACACCGTGTCCCAGTCTGAACATCAATTTTCTGAACAAATCACGATCTTCTGCCTCTTCAATCGCGGACAGTTTCGTTCCGAGCAGTTCGACACCATATTCAGCCAAAACGCCGAGTCGGTCGAGTTCGACCGCTAGATTCAATCCAGTCTGCCCACCGAGTGTCGCAAGCAAGGCATCCGGACGTTCCTTGCGGATGATCCGGGACACGAACTCCGCTTGGAGCGGTTCGATGTAAACCCGGTCCGCGACAGTCGGGTCTGTCATGATCGTTGCGGGGTTCGAGTTCACGAGGATGACTTCGTAGCCTTCTTCCTTGAGTGCTTGGCACGCTTGGGTTCCGGCATAATCAAACTCTGCTGCTTGTCCGATGACGATTGGACCTGATCCGATAACGAGAATCTTCTGGATATCTTGACGTTTAGGCATGAGTGACCTCCTGTTGGTTCGTGATTTCTGTTAAAAATTGATCGAATAAATCATTGGCATCCATTGGACCAGGTGATGCTTCCGGATGATATTGAACAGAGAAGACAGGTTCCGTCCGGTGTCTGACACCTTCGACCGTCCCATCATTGATCGCGACGTGTGTGACGATTAACTCGAATCCCTTCAATGACTGTTCGTCGACGGCGTAGCCATGATTTTGTGAGGTGATGCTGACGTGACCGGTTTGAAGATCTTGAACCGGGTGATTGGCACCGCGATGACCGAACGGTAACTTGAACGTATCGGCGCCGTGCGCAAGCGCAATCAATTGATGACCGAGACAAATGCCGAAGATGACGATTTTCCCTGCCAACTCTTGAATCAATGGAATCGCTGTTGGAACGTCTTTCGGATTCCCGGGACCGTTCGATAACATCATGCCGTCCGGTTTATAACGCAAGACGTCCTTCGCCGTAACATTGTACGGTACGACGACAACTTCGCAACCGCGGCGGACGAGTTCACGGACGATGCCGAGCTTTGCACCAAAGTCGACGAGGACAATCCGCGGACCGGCACCCGGGATGATGTACGCCCGTTCCGTCGAAGCACGTTGCACCTGATCCGTTGCGAGCGGCATGTTGTGCAAACGGTCTAATTGGTCGGCGAGATTAAATTCACCATCGACGAGCAATCCGCGCATGACGCCTTTTGATCGTAAGTGGCGCGTCAGTTGACGTGTATCGACGCCGGTTAAGCCCGGAATATCGAATTCTTCTAAGGCCTCTGCTAACGACGATTGGGAGCGGAAGTTCGACGGAGTATGGCAGACTTCACGGACGATGAGTGCTTTCGCAAGTGGTCGCGTCGTTTCGTAATCTTCCCGGTTGATGCCATAGTTCCCGATCAAGGGATTCGTCAAGACGATCATCTGGTCACAATAGGATGGATCAGATAACATTTCCTGGTATCCCGTCATCCCTGTCTGGAAGACGACCTCCCCCATCGTGACGCGTGTTGCGCCAAATGCTGTCCCTTCGAACGTCATACCATCTTCTAAAATGAGTGTCCGTTTAGACATGTGCCGTTTCCCCCTTGAATACGATTTTTCCACCGACGAGTGTCATGACCGGGTATCCTGTCAGTAACTGCCCCGCGAACGGTGTATTTTTTCCTTTTGAATAAAAGCGTTCTGGTTCAACCGGTCGGACGGTCTCTAAATCAAGCAACACGAAATCTGCCGGTGCCCCGACTTCCAAGCGACCATACGGTAAGTCGAACAAGGCGGCCGGCTTGCGTGCCAAGGCATCGACTAAGTCGCTTAGCGTCATCTGGTTCGTTTGAACAAGTTTCGTATAAAGTAGTGGAAAGGCTGTCTCGAAGCCCGTAATTCCAAATGGTGCCCGCTCGATGCCGAGCGCTTTTTCATCGGCTGCGTGCGGCGCATGATCCGTTGCGATACAATCAATCGTGCCATCGCGTAACCCTTCGAGCAGTGCCGCCCGGTCTGCCTTACTCCGAAGGGGCGGATTCATTTTAAAGTTCGGATCCTGCCCCTCGATGTCATCTTCCGTCAGGACGAGATGGTGCGGTGTCACTTCTGCCGTGACACGGATTCCTGCCCGTTTGGCGTCACGAATGACCCGGACTGATTCTTTTGTCGAGACATGACAGACATGATAATGGCAGCCGGTCGCTTCTGCGATTAAGACGTCGCGCGCGATGTGGATACTTTCCGCGAGTGATGGAATCCCCTGCAGTCCTTCCCGTTCACTATACGCACCTTCATGGACACAGCCGGCTTTCAACGTATCGTCCTCACAATGGGCGACGACCGCCTTCCCGAGTTTCGCGGCGCGGCGCATCGCTTCCCGCATGACGGCGGCACTTTGAACGCCGACGCCGTCATCTGTAAACGCAAAGGCATCCGTTAATTCTTCAAACGCGACGAGTTCCTGTCCTAGCTGATTTTTTGAAATCGCCGCATAAGGCAAAACCCGGACAGACGCCGTTTCTTCGATTTTCTTGAACAAGGCGTCTAACGTCTCGCGGTCATCCGGAACAGGACGCGTATTCGGCATCGGACAGATTGTCGTGAATCCGCCTGCTGCGGCTGCGGCCGTACCTGTTGCAATCGTTTCTTTATGTTCGCCACCCGGTTCGCGGAGATGGACATGAATATCGACGAAGCCTGGTGCTAACAAGCGGTTACTTGCATCGATGACTTGCTCGTCCGCCCGCGGCGCAGCATCGAGATCCGTAATCAAGCCATCCTCGATGCGAATGCTTGATTGTTGCAATTGTCCGTTTTGATACCATGTTGCGTGATCGATACGTAGTGTCATATTAAATCTCTCCTTCAGTTGAGTTAGGATGAAACGCACGTTCTAAAATCGCCATTCGGGCGAACACACCATTTTTCATCTGCTCGAAGATTCGTGACTGGGTATGTTCGACCAGTTCGTCCGCAATCTCGATCCCGCGATTGACGGGTGCCGGGTGTAAGATGATTGCTTCCGGTCGAATCCGCCGCATCCGGTCGAGTGTCAAACCATATTGTTCGTGATACGTTTCTTCGAGCTCCATCGCCTGATTGTGCCGTTCCTGTTGAACCCGGAGTAACATGATGATGTCACTTTGCTCGAGTGCCTCGTCAATCGGGACATAGGCAATCCCCATCGTCTCGTCAAACCATTCCGGTGGACCGGAACCGATGACGGTCGCCCCGAGCCGCTGCAACACGTCCGCGTTCGACCGGGCGACCCGGCTGTGTCGCAGGTCCCCACAGATGACAACCGTTTTGCCGTGAATATGACCGAATTCAGCGAACATCGTCATTAAATCGAGTAAAGACTGGGACGGATGTTGACCACTCCCATCGCCCGCGTTGATGACCGGAATCGTCAACTGTTCAATCAGCGCGTGGTAATAACCTGTCTCGTGATGGCGGATGACAAGTGCTTCGACCCCGAGTGCTTCAAGTGTTTTACATGTATCAAGTAACGTTTCTCCTTTTTGGACGGACGATGTCGTCGTCTCAAACGGCAGGACATGCATTCCTAAGCGATGTTCCGCCATCTCGAATGAACAGCGTGTCCGTGTCGAATTTTCAAAGAACAGGTTGGCGATCGTTTTATTCGCAAAGGTATTTGACGGTTGTCCATGTTTCAATTCAAGCGCCCGCTCAATCAACTGCTCGATTTCTAGAATCGAGAGCTGGTCGAGACTGACGAAATCGGGACTCACTGGTTGGGTTTTCATCTCGTTCACTCCTTTTTCGGCCGCAAAAAAGCGCACCTTCTGATGTGAAGGTGCGCTGAAGAAAGCAGATGAACATCTGCGATCTACAAGGGCCTCCACTTTATCGTCCTCTCGGGAACGTCTTAAAAGTCGTTAGCTGCTCGTTTCGGTTGTAAAGGTGTTTCTTCGATGTCGACTTCTTCCTGTGCCGCCTTCGGTAAAATCAAGTTCAAGACAACTCCGAGGATGGTGGCGAGCGCCATTCCTTCTAACGAGAAGTTCCCCACTTTCAAAGCTGCACCGCCGATGCCGATGACCAAGATGACCGCCGTGATCGTCAAGTTTCGTTTATCTGCTAAATCGACCTTACTTTCGACGATCGTCCGGAGACCGTTCGAGGCGATGACCCCGAACAAGAGGATGCTGATGCCGCCCATGACGGGTGTCGGAATCGTTTTAATGAAGCCTTCGACGTATCCAAGGAATCCGAAGCTGATTGCAAGTAATGCTGCGCCACCAAGGACAAACACGCTGTAGACACGCGTAATCGCCATGACACCGTTATTTTCGCCGTATGTCGTGACAGGTGGTCCACCGAGCATCGAAGCGACTGCCTTGGCAATCCCGTCTCCAAGCACTGTCCGGTGCATTCCCGGATCAAGGAGCGTCTCGCGCCCAATGATGCGGGAAGTGACCTTTTGTTCACCGATATGTTCCGTCAACGTGACGAGTGTGACCGGGACGATCAAGGCGAGTGCTGCCCAGTTCAAGGTCGGTGAATAGTCGAGGAACGGAATCGTAAAGTCAGGTAGATGGAAGAATGTTGCTTCGCGCAGTGGTGCGAAATCAACGATCCCGCTAATTGCTGCGACGAGGTATCCGGCGAGAATACCGAACAAAATCGGCACCGTACTCCACATGCCTTTAAAGTACGTCATCGCGAGGAGCGTAACAGCGAGCGTCGTCAAGGCGACGAAGAAGAACAAGCCGTTATATGTGCCATCCGCTCCGTTCATTGCCATGCTGACAGCCGTTGGGGCAAGCGATAGACCGATGACCATGATGACTGGACCGATGACGACCGGCGGAAGCAGTTTCATCAACCAGGAGACACCTGTGTACATGATGATTAAGGAGACAAGTCCGTAGACAAGTCCAGCGACCATCCCGCCGACAAGTGCATCTTCGACACCCCAGCGTTCGCTGACGGCGATGATCGGGACGATGTAGGCAAAACTAGAACCAAGGTATGTGGGGACTTTGAAACGGGTGACGGCGAGGAAAATCAACGTGCCGACTCCGCTCGCGACGAGTGCGACAGATGTGTTTAATCCCGTAAGTAACGGAACGAGCACGGTCGCACCAAACATCGCGAAGACATGTTGGAGGCTGAGCATCAGCCATTGAAGAGGATGTTTCGGTAATTCACGGACTTCAAGAATTGCTTTATGTTTTGACATGAGAGCATCTCCCTTTCTGGTCTCTCTGGACCACGTTAAAGGTATTTTTGATTTAACGTTTAATGAATACTTGATCAGCATCGTCGACTTCTGATAAGGCGACGACGACTTGTTCTTCGCGTGACGTCGGAACGTTCTTGCCGATGAAATCTGGTCGAATCGGGAGTTCCCGGTGACCTCGGTCAACAAGGACAGCTAACTGAATCATGCTTGGTCGACCATGATCGACGAGTGCGTCCATTGCCGCGCGGACCGTCCGTCCCGTGTACAGGACATCATCGACGAGCACAACGATTTTTCCTGTGACGTCTTCCGGCATCTCGGACCCTTTGATTTCCGGCTCGAGGCTTTTCTTCGAGAGATCATCGCGGTACATCGAGATGTCGACGACACCAAGTAACACGGCTTTTCCTTCAATCTCTTCAATCCGCCGGGCAAGGCGTCTCGCAAGTGTTTCGCCCCGCGTCTTGATACCGACGATCATCAATTCTTCAATCCCTTTGTTGCGCTCGATGATTTCATGGGCGATTCGTGTTAAGGCACGACTGATTGCCGCTTCATCTAAAATGATGGCTGGTTTCATGGCTTCTCCTTTCATAAAAAAACCTCCTGCTTAATCGGCAGGAGGTTGTTGAAGACAGATGTGTACATAGCAAAGCCATGTGTTTACACGCGTTACGGTGTCTCCCTTTCGTAGCCTCTCCGGACTCGATTAAAGGTGTTCTAATTTTGTAGGATCGTCACGCGGACGACCGATTTGGTGAGGCTGATGTCTCGCATCGCTCTCTAGGTGTTACTCTACCGTTTTATTAGAAAAACGTCAAGACTCTAATTCAAGTTTTTTCAACTGACTGATCTCAAACGTCATCTCTTCCGGGAGTGGTGCTTCGAACGTCAACCATTCGCCGGTCCGTGGATGTTCAAATCCGAGAACCGCTGCGTGGAGTGCTTGACCATTCATCTTCATCGTCTTCCGCGGTCCATATTTCGGGTCACCTGCGAGCGGGAATCCGATATAGCGCATGTGGACACGAATTTGGTGAGTCCGTCCTGTTTCGAGTTTACACTCAACGACCGTAAAGCCTTCATACCGATCGAGGACACGGAAATGCGTGACCGCTGCTTTTGAGTTTTTGTCCGTGACCGTCATCCGTTGACGGTCATTTTTATCACGGCCGACCGGTGCTTCAATCGTTCCGAGTTCATGGGGAATCTCGCCATGGACAAGCGCGATATAAAGACGTTCCGTCGTCTTATCTTTTAATTGTTGCGCAAGCGATTCATGGGCTAAATCATTTTTAGCGACCATCAAGAGACCCGATGTATCTTTATCGATCCGGTGAACGATTCCTGGTCGTTTGACCCCATTGATGCCTGAGAGGTCTTGACAGTGATGAAGCAACGCATTAACGAGTGTTCCTGACACATGTCCTGCTGCCGGGTGGACGACCATGCCTTTTGGTTTATTGATGACGATGACATCGCTGTCTTCGTAAACGACATCTAGCGGAATGTCTTCCGGTAAGATTTCGAGTTCGACGGCTTCCGGGATATGCACGGTGATGCTTTCCGTTCCCGTCATCTTATAGTTCGGTTTCACGATGCGTCCGTCTACTTCGACGTGCCCCGCCTTTAACCAGTCTTGCACTTGCGAACGCGACCACTCTTGTTGTTCAGCCAACCATTTATCGATTCGCCCTGTCGCGCCTTTTGCTTCGACCGTCCATACTTGTTGTTCATTCATTAATCAATCGTTCCCTTCTTCGTCAAACGCTCTTCGAACATGACGCTAATCAGCATCAAAATCACTCCAAATGTCAAGCAGACGTCTGCGACATTAAAGATCGGAAAATTATAGCCGAACGGATAAAAGTGTAAGAAATCAACGACTTCCCCACGCGCCATCCGGTCAATAAAATTTCCGATCGCTCCACTCAGTAGTAAAGCGACACTCCAAGCAAATACTTTGTTTTTTGTTCCTTCTTTGTACAGAAAATAAATCAGACCAACAACGACGAGAACCGTCACGATGAAGAAGAAGCCGAATTTTCCTTCAAGCATTCCCCATGCCGCTCCACGGTTGCGGTATGAATTGAGATAAAAGAAATTTGGAATGACTTCAATCGCTTGACCAATCGTCATCTGCTGAACGACGATCCATTTCGTCAATTGATCCACTCCTACGAGTAAAGCAGCAATCACTAAGTAAAGCCACATCCTGTTTTCCCCCACATCAAAAATAATGAGGGGTAGCTACGAAGTCGCAGTAGCCGCCCCTCCCCTTATTCATTATAAAGAATTGACGACCGCAGTACAACGAGGACAAAGTGTCGGATGAGCCGGATCTTGACCAAGTTCAGTCGAATATGTCCAGCAACGTTCACATTTCTCGCCGTCCGCTTTCAAAACAGTGATTGCTGTCGTCTCATAGTTACGTTCTGCCGAGTCGACAAAATCGATGTGTGAGACTTGAAGCAGTTGTTCAAGATGGTCGATTGTCGCAAGCAAGTTCTTCGTCGCTTCGTTCGGTGCGAGCTCGAGTTTGGCTTCGAGCGTTTTCCCGACGAGCTTCTCTGCCCGTGCTTCTTCAAGCGCCTTCAAGACATCATCGCGGAAGACGAGGAACGCGTTCCATTTCGCGATCAGTGCAAGTCCTTCTTCCGATACGTCGACTGCTTCCGGTAAATCCGTCAAGAAGATACTTGCCGTCTCGACACCAGGAACGAATTCCCATGCTTCGTCTGCCGTATGCGGTAAGACAGGTGCCATCAATTGTAACAATGTCACGACGGTATCATACATGACCGTTTGAACGGCACGACGCGCCGGTGCATCTGCTTGTTCGATATACAAGATGTCTTTCGTGTAGTCGAGGTAGAACGAAGACAGGTCAAGGACACAGAAGTTATGCAACAGTTGGTAAACTGCCATGAAATCATACGCATCATAGGCTTTTTTGACTTTACCGACTAATTGATCGAGCTTCGTCCGCATGAAACGGTCTGCTTCCGGTAAATCTTCAAACGCAACACGATGTGCCGTGTGATCGAATTGATCCAAGTTCCCGAGCAGGAAACGGACCGTGTTCCGGATTTTACGGTATGATTCTGAAACTTGTTTAAAGTTGTCCATCGATGCCCGGACATCTGACTGATAATCGACTGACGCAACCCACAGACGAAGAATCTCAGCACCGAATTGTTGCATGATTTGGATTGGGGCAATCGTATTCCCGATTGACTTCGACATCTTCCGTCCTTGACCGTCTAATACGAAACCATGACTGACGACTGCTTTATACGGTGCTTTTCCCGTTGTCGCAACAGCTGTCGAAAGCGACGAGTTGAACCAGCCACGGTATTGGTCTGAACCTTCGAGGTAAAGATCAGCCGGACGCTCTAGTTCTGGACGCGTCGCCAGCACACCGGCATGTGACGAGCCGGAATCGAACCAGACATCCATGATGTCTGTTTCTTTTTTGAACTGACCATTCGGACTTGCCGGGTGCGTAAAGCCTTCCGGCAATAAGTCGATTGCTTCGCGTTCATACCAAACGTTCGAACCGTGCTCTGCGAACAAGTTCGCGATATGGTCGATTGTTTCCGGTGTAACAATTTCTGTTCCGTCTTCTGCATAGAAGATTGGAAGGGGCACGCCCCATGCACGTTGACGCGAGATGACCCAGTCGCCACGATCTTTAAACATGTTGTGAAGACGTGTTTCTCCCCATGCCGGTACCCACTGCACATCTTTGATTTCGTCAAGGATTTCCGCACGGAAGTCTTTAATCGACGCGAACCATTGTGGTGTTGCCCGGAAGATGACCGGTTTTTTCGTCCGCCAGTCGTGCGGATACGAGTGTTTGATGAACGATAGTTTCAACAATGCGCCCGCTTTTTCTAACGCAAGACCGACTTCTTTATTCGCATCTTCATAGAACATGCCTTCGAATCCTGGTGCTTCCGCCGTCATGACCCCTTTATCATCGACCGGGCAGAGGACATCGAGTCCGTATGCTTGTCCGATGCGATAGTCATCTTCCCCGTGTCCAGGTGCCGTATGCACGACGCCGGTTGCTTCCGCCGTAACATGATCACCGAGCATGACGAGTGATTCACGGTCATAGAGCGGGTGTTTGGCTTTCATGTATTCGAAATCTGCTCCATTGAAGACACGACCGACTGTCGCGTCTTCCCATCCGAGTGCCTCGATGACTTCAGGAACAAGCGCCTCTGCGACGATATAACCTTTTCCTTCGTACTCGATCCGGGCATACGTGAGTTCCGCACTGACAGAGATTCCGAGGTTTGCAGGAATCGTCCACGGCGTCGTCGTCCAGATGACGAAGTGATCGGTTGGCTCTAAGATGTTATTTCCTTCTAAGACAGGGAACGCAACATAGATGGCAGCAGAACGTTTATCATGGTATTCGATTTCGGCTTCTGCCAGTGCCGACTCAGAAGAAGGTGACCAGTAGACTGGTTTTTTTCCTTTATAGATATAGCCTTTGTTCGCCATGTCACCGAAGAGGCGAATTTGCGCCGCTTCAAATTCCGGTTGGAGCGTGATGTATGGATTATCATAATCACCGAGAACACCTAAACGCTTAAACTGTTCACGCTGATGATCGACTTGTTCGAGCGCATATTTCGCACACAACTCACGGAACTCAGCGACCGACATCGTCTTCCGATCGACACCTGATTTTTGGAGCGCTGTTTCAATCGGTAAACCGTGTGTATCCCAACCCGGTACGTACGGTGAACGGAAACCATTCATCGATTTGTAACGGACGACGATATCTTTTAAGACTTTGTTTAATCCGTGCCCCATGTGGATATCACCGTTTGCGTATGGTGGTCCATCATGAAGGATGAAGGTTGGTTTCCCAGCATTTTTTTCTTGAACTGCTTGATATAAGTTCATCTCGTTCCAACGTGCCTGCATGTCCGGCTCACGTTTCGGCAAGTTACCTCGCATTAGAAATTCAGTTTTCATCATCAGTAATGTATCTTTGTACTCCATCTGGCATTCCCTCACTTCTTTTAATTTAACATACAAAAAAAGCCAAACACATCCCTGGTATAGGGACGAGCTTGGCTTGAACTCGCGGTACCACCCTACTAGTAGTTCAACCGTACGAACTACCACTTAAGAGCCCGATAACGGGGGCGAATCGGTGCGACTTACTTAATGGTTCAGTCTCACACTCGAAGGGGATATCCATTCTCACTTACTGTTCGGGCTCACACCAGTCCCCGATTCGCTTGCAGCAGTCTGATTAAGACGTGTCCTTGTCATTGATTTAAGTTATATGACATCGTCGTCATTATACGCAACTGCCGGAATCTCGTCAAGCGCACCACGGGTCGAACTATCAAACGCGTCCCAATCATGGCTTGCCAATAACTCCATCTGCGCATCGATCAAGACTTTAAAACGATTACGGTACAATTCGATTTTCTTACGCATCTGTTCGACTTCAAAGTCTGTCCGTTGCGCTCGACGCTGTGCGGAATCTTGCAGTTGTTCCGCTTCACGCTCGGCTTGTTTTAAAATCAAGCTTGCTTCTTTCGTCGCATTGGCCTTGACTTCTTCTCCTGCTTCTTGGGCAACGATGATTGACTTGTTTAACGTCTCTTCCATCGAACTGAAGTAATCGACACGCGATTGCATGTTTTGAATCACTTCTTGCTGTTGACGGTTTTCCCGCAACAACATTTCAAAATCCTTGATGACTTGATCAAGAAATTCGTTGACCTCATCCTCGTCATAGCCGCGAAACTTACGTGTAAATTCCTTATTATGAATATCAAGTGGCGTCAATGGCATGATGAAATCCTCCTCAGCATTTTTTAACCTTTTAATAATCCGTACTGTAATTTAATCCGGTCGCGTTTCGTCGACCCTAAAATAGCCGTCAATTTGACGCGGCCTGTTCCACGGAGCGAAAGCAAATCGCCTTCTTCAAGCATGAAGCTTGGATCTTCGACGATTTTATAATTCACTTTACTTTCCCCTTGTTTAATCAAACTCTGTGCTTTTTGTCTCGAAAAACCAAGCACTTCGCTGACGACAGTATCAAAGCGGAGCGAACTGACGAATCCAAGTTCTTCTTGCCATTCCTGTTCTTTGATCTTCAATTGGTCTTCTAGTTCGACGCGAGATAAACGAATTTTCGTTTTCCCTGCCCGCTCGACGTTGACTTCGATATAAGAAGCAACGTCTTCTGCGACTGCGAACTGAACGACTTGATCTTGAATGACGACGTCACCGAACTTGCCGCGTTTCAGACCGACGTTTAAGAGCGTACCTGTTACTTGTCGATGCGATAGTTCAACGAATTTTGTAGGATAATGAATACGATAGATGGCAATATCAAAGTCGCTCGCATCAAGTTCGTAGTAATCAGGCGCAATTAGTGCCCGCTGTCGCTCTGCCCCTTCGAAACCGCCCTCAAAAAAGAGGGCACATTTCGTTCCGACGAGTTCGCGTGTGATTTGCTGTTCGCGTGGGTCAAGAAAATCTGTCAGTTTAAACGTATAGGTCGCTTCGACATGATCGATCCAGTTTAAGACAAGATCGACGAACTCCCGCTCATGTCCGCGATAGTGATCATAGACGCTCATTAGAAGAAGATTGCTCGAATGCCTGACTGTGCTAAGTTCAACACTAAAAAGGCAACGATTGGTGAGATGTCAAGCATACCTCCGATGGGCGGGATGATCCGTCGGAAAGGCGCGAGGAACGGTTCGACTAACATCGCTAATACTTGTCCGAATCTTGACTCTCGTGCGTTTGGGAACCATGAAAGTAAAATATAAGCAATCATGACATAGCTATAATATTGAAGTAACGTGCTCAATGTACGCCCAATCGCGTACATAACTTGTGAATCCATGTTTACCACCCCTTATGATTGATATCATCTTCTCCAAGTAGATTTGAAATACTACCCGCGAGCTCGACGTTGTTCGGCACACAGAGGAGCGTGTTTTGACTGATTGTCGTAATCGTACCATCGAGTGCAAAGACGACGCCTGAAAGAAAATTAATCATTTGCCGTGATTGATCTTTTGACATGCGTTGCATATTAACGATGACCGCACGATTTTGACGGAGATGCTCCCCAATTTCTTGTGCTTCATTGAAGACACGCGGCTCACTTAAAATGACTTGTGATTTTGCTTTTTTCGTATGAATCGGAACGATATTCGATTGACGCACAGGGTCCTCCTTTTGAGTAACACTCGGGGTAGATTCCTCGTAGTACTCTTCATACTCTTGCTCTGCAGTACCTCTACCTTTATTTATTGTAGCATCATTTTCATATTCAAGTTCGTCTAAATCGTCTGTGTTCCCAAGAAACAGATGTTGCATTTTCGATTTGAATCCCATTTCGATTCTCCTTTCAACTTCTTCTACGTTTTATGATTGGACGAGGACCGTTCCGATTCTGACGTGTGTCGCCCCTTCTTCAATCGCAATTTCATAATCAGACGACATCCCCATCGATAATTCCGTACAGGGAGCGTAAGACAGGTTTCGTGCTGCTACTTCGTCTCGTAAGACGCGTAAAGCGCGGAAAACGGACCGCACTTCCTCTTGATTTTCTGTCAATGGTGCCATCGTCATGAGTCCAATCACACGAACTTTTGGATATTGACCGATTTCATGTAGAAAGGAATGGATGTCTTCTGCGGAAATACCTTGTTTCGAAGCTTCACCCGAGACATTGACTTGAACAAAACAATCGATAGGACGTTTTGCACGTTTATTGATTTCTTCCGCTAAATGCAAACGATCGAGTGAGTGAAGCACATCGATTTGATCGATGATTTGACGTACTTTTCGCGACTGCAGTGTCCCGATGAAGTGCCACTCACAGGCTTCACGCCCAAGTGCTGCTTGTTTTTCTGACAAACCCTCCGGACGATTTTCACCTAGCGCCGTTATACCTGCTTCTAACAGCTCAGAGGCAACTTGACTTGAAACTGATTTCGTCACGCCAATCAGTTGTACCTGCTTTTTTTGAAAACTCTTTTCACTCGCTTGTTGCATCTTTTGTTGGACAAGTTGAACATTTTCATTAATCGACATGTAATGACTCCTTTACGATCAAGCTCGCGAAACGACCTTGGTGGTCCCCATGACGGTAAGAGAAATAGTCATCTGCTTGGCAGTGCGTACAAATTCCTGCATCAATGATGTCACCTAATCCACTTCGCTCTGCTAATGCAGCATTCGTCTGCTGAAGCGAAAGCATCGCTTTTCCGTTTTCTTTTATTGTGTAGGGCGTATCTTCAAGACCAAGCCCGTCAATCGCTTCAAGGACGGGTTGGTCGACCTCATAACAACATTCACGAATCGA
The DNA here is from genome assembly GCF_018618725.1 of Exiguobacterium sp. s80. NCBI lineage: Bacteria > Bacillati > Bacillota > Bacilli > Caryophanales > Exiguobacterium > Exiguobacterium sp. s80. The sequence goes on from NZ_JACSMP010000001.1 coordinate 1,199,941, forward strand.
GGGTCCGATGACCATTTGAATCGAGGAACGGTCTGCCCCCGCCGCTTCCATTCGGGCGACAGTCGCTTCAACGATATTCGCGACTGTTCCACGCCATCCGGCATGCGTATTCGCAATAATTCCTGTCGTCGGATCACAAAACACGAGCGGTACACAATCCGCGAATAACATGGCGAGTAATACATTTGCATCCGTCGTCACCAATCCATCTGTACCCTCGATCGTTGTTCCATAATCCAGTGCGCCTCGTCCAGAATCTAGCGTCGTCACTTGTTCGACATGGTTCCCGTGAACCTGTTCTGCCCAAACTGAATTTTCGAGCGATAAATCAAGTTGACGGGCGATGACTTGCCGGTTTTGAATGACACCATCGCGATCGTCATTGACATGCAATCCAAGATTGCCAATACCATGCGGCGCTGAAAATTTTGTAGTGAATGCCGCACGCACTGTACCGGTCGGTGTATCCCACTTTATCCATTGACCAAACATCATTTCACATCCCTTTCAAAAAAGAGGTGCCGCTTACGCGACACCTCTTTGTCTAGCAGTCGTGTCTTGGAAAAAATCGATTAACGATTGTTCCGACGAAGGAATGATGGAATGTCCATCGTTTCTTCAACATCTGACCCTTTTGCTGGTTCTGGATTCGAGCTGACAGGTGTCTCTTCGACTTGTGGTTTCGGCTCCTCAGTCGCAGCAGGAGTTGGAGTCGCCTGCTTTTTCTTGAGTAAGTTTTTCATCATTTCTTGAGCAGATGGAATCTCGAAATCGAGTGGCTCGTTTTCGAATTCTGTTGCGATGACGGTAACGATGATTTCATCTTCTAAGTTATCGTTGATAACAGAACCGAAAATCAAGTTTACTTCTTCATCTGCTGCACTTTGAACGATTTGAGCAGCTTCCGTTACTTCATATAGACTGAGGTTCGCACTACCTGTGATGTTCATTAAGACACCTTTTGCACCTTCAATCGATGTTTCAAGCAATGGACTTGAAATGGCTTTCTTCGCAGCTTCCGTTGCACGGTGTTCGCCTGTCGCAACACCAACGCCCATCAAGGCAGATCCTTTTTCAGTCATGATTGTCTTAACGTCTGCAAAGTCTAAGTTGATTAAACCAGGGACAGCGATTAAGTCTGTGATTCCTTGAACCCCTTGACGAAGCACATTATCCGCTTCTTTGAATGCTTCGAGCATCGGCGTGTTACGATCAACGATTTCAAGTAATTTATCATTCGGAATGACGATTAACGTATCGACTTTTTCTTTAAAGTTTTGCACACCCGATACAGCGTGTTGCATCCGTTTGCGTCCTTCAAACATGAACGGTTTCGTTACGACACCGACAGTCAATGCGCCGATTTCTTTTGAAATTTCAGCGATGACTGGCGCAGCACCAGTTCCTGTCCCGCCACCCATACCTGCAGTAACGAAGACCATATCAGCACCTGACAAAATCTCTGTCAACTGTTCACGGCTTTCTTCTGCCGCTTTCTTACCGATTTCTGGATTCGCACCTGCACCTAAACCGCGTGTCAGCTTTGCACCGAGTTGGAGCTTCACATCTGCCTGCGACATGTTGAGTGCTTGTGCATCTGTATTGACGGCGATGAATTCTACGCCTTGTACACCATGTTCAATCATTCGGTTGACGGCGTTTGAACCACCGCCACCTACGCCGATGACCTTAATTTTAGCTACTTGGTCCATCATTTCATCAAAATGCAACATAAAAGGGGCCCCCTAATTTTTTATACTCATTGTATTTTAGTCATTAACCAAAAAACTTTTCAAAGAAACTACTGAATGATTTACGCTCTTTTGGAGGTTGTTCCTGTTGCGTTCGTTCTTCGCGTACTGGAGACGGTGTCGGGTTCGTAAGCAATTGTTCTTGTTCACGATTTTGCGCCACGACTTCCTTCTCGTCCGCACGATCAAATCCTGATTTCGAAACCGTACTTCTTGAGAGTACATAGCGTAACATGCCGGCTGCCACAGCGTACTTCGGATTACGAATGCCTAAGCTGGCCGGTTGGTAGACGTTGACGTTCTGGTTGAAAATCCGTTTCCCTAGCTGATCGATTCCAGGAAGCGAAGAACTTCCACCGCAGAGAATGATGCCACTATTCATTTGTGGATGGCCAGCCTGCGTCATCCGTTTTTGAATCATCTCGAAGATTTCTTCGAGGCGTGCCTCTAAAACGAAACCGATCTCAGGTTGCGGCTCAAAACGATGCTCCCCATTAATCGTTACGTAGGATACCTTTTCTTCAGGATCCCCTAACGATTCAAGCGCCACTCCGTATTCTTCCTTCGCAAGTTTTGCATCTTGGTACTTACAATTCATCTTATACGTTAAGTCACGTGTCAGATGATCGCCACCATAAGGTAACGTCGTCGAGTAAACGAGATCGTTTTTTTCATAAATCGACAATGTTGTCGTCTCATGTCCAATATCGATGATGCCGACGCCAAGCTCCAGTTCATCGATTGATGCCGCGATTCTTGAAACAGCTAAGCTTTCAAGTACGTATCCTGCAAGCTCTAGACCAGCCCGTTCGATTGAACGTTTAATGCTATGTAGGATCGTCTTCGCTCCAATGATCAACTTCCCTGTCACTTCTAGACGATAACCGATCATACCACGTGGATCCGTGATTTCTGTTTGTTGGTCGACCGTAAACGTTTTCGGTAGTACATCGACAACACTTAATTCGTTCGGAATGCGCATGACCATTGCGGAGTGTAAGACGTCTTTGACGTCGTCATCCGTAATTTCATTGTCTTCGCCTTTAATTGAAGTCATCCCTTGACAATCCTTGACTTGAATGTGTTCTCCAGAAATTGCTACATATACTTCACCAATCGGTTCACCGAGTGTCCGTTCCACTTCAGCGACCGCTTGTTTAATGGCATTGACTGTTTGGTCGATATCGACGATGACGCCACGTTTGACACCGGCAGATGGTGCAGAACCCTCCGCTAACACGTTCAGTGTCCCACCGAGTAGTTCACCGACGATGAGTTTCACTTCCGATGTTCCAATGTCTAGTGCGGCAATCGTACCTTTCGTTTCCATGGGAGTGACACCTCCACTTTCATAATACTCATACTGATTGTCCCTATATATATTCAGGAAACAAGATAAACTTCTTCTCGTTTAAGTCTACACTATATAAAACCCTACGAAAAGAAGTTATTGTCTAACTTACCCATCTAATAGATTACGATTTGATGACGATACGCCTACTTATTTACTAATGAAAACAAACGTTTGTCAATCTGCTGACTCATGACTAGGAATTTTCTATTTTTTTACTTTATATGGTTTGAAATAGATTCCCCCGTCAATCGTGATCGTCCCTGTTTTTCCTTTTGGTAAGGCTGAAATCACTTTGACATATTCATTCAACGAGTTAGAAAAAGCTGAAGTACTCAATAAGACGGTATTGCCATCCGTCATGAATAACTTCAATCCCCCTTTATCGGTTTTATCGTTTGCAACGATTTCCGAAATCCGACTCCGAACTTTTGGTTCGATTTTGACGAGTTCCTTCGTCAACCGTTCAAGGGACTGATCTGTAAAGCCTGTTAAAATCGGTGCATCGAACAATTCTTCCTTCGACTTTCCAGGGATGATTGTTCCATCTGCTAAGACGATTCGGTCTCCGGGTTGATCTTTCGCGTAAGCAATTTCTTTTTCCTCCACGACATTAACTTGATAGTTATGGAGAAAACTCTGTGTCATCGTTGCTTCCCGTATACCTGGTACATCTTCGATTCGCTCTAGCACAGCTTCTTCTGACACATTGAAAGCATGTGTCTCCTTCACCTTCATCCGTGACGCCTGAATGATGTCTTCTTCTTTGACATTGACGACACCGTCAATCTCAAGTGTCGCTACCCGCGAATAACTGGACTGAAGATAAAATACGACAGCAATCAATAGACCGATCAGGATGAGGACATAGATTAAACGTCGGTTTGCTTTCTTCCGGCGTTGTTCACGGATATAAGGAATCTTATCTTCTAGACTACTGACAGTGGCATCCGTATCTTTTACCGGTTGTCGCTCCTTCACGTTCATTCCTCCTCTACTTGATTAATTTCAGTTCCTTATCGGTCTATTCCTGCAACTGTTTAGTTTTTTTGTTGAATCAAGCGATTCAACTCGTCCACTAAATCACTCGATGCATTCGGCATCCCTAAAGCGAATGCGGCCTGCGACATCGCTTCTTGATTCGCAATCGCCGTTTTACAAGCATCGAATAACGTTTCTCCTGTCAGTTCAGCTTCTCGGACGAGCAAGCTTGCTCCTGTTTCGACGAGGGACGAGGCATTTACTTCTTGATGGTTTTCTGTGACGTATGGACTCGGAATGAGAATGCTCGGTAATCCGAGCGTCGTCAATTCCGCTAACGTGCTCGCACCCGAACGTGAAATGACGAGTTGACTCGCCTTTAAGATATTCGGTAAATCATAGACGAACGGACGTAACTGAATCCGCTCCGGGACCGTTCCGATTTGGCGAGTAATCTCTTCAAAATGAACTTGACCTGTCACGAACAACATCGACCAATCCATCTGAATGAACTTCGGCATCATCTCGATGATTGCTTGGTTGATTGCTGGCGCTCCACGACTTCCACCGTAAACGACGACTAACGGGCGCCCTTCTTCAAAACCATAACGTTGCCGTTCAATGACCGGGTCGACTTGCAAATCAGCTACTTCGGAAGCCCGGGGATTACCGATTAAAACGGTTTTCGCTTCGTTTTTACCGAAATGGTGACCTGATCCTTTAAACGATAACGCGACACGATCGACGTACCGAGCAAGGAACTTATTCGTAATACCAGGTAAACTGTTTTGCTCATGGACGAGTGTTTTATACCCCATCTTCGCTGCTGTATAAAGGACCGGTCCACAAACGAAACCACCTGTCCCGACCACGATGTCGGGGTTGAACTTTCGCAACATTTTCCGGACACGGGTCACGCTCTTTAAGAAACGGATTCCCGTCTTAACGTTTTCAAATGATAACGAACGGCGAATACCTGAAATCTCAATCGATTCAAAGGGAATTCCTGCGCGTCGGACGATATCTGCTTCTAGCCCATTTTCCGTTCCGATGTATAGCACTTCACACGGCATCCGTCGCTCGATTTCGCGGATCATCGCGAGCGCCGGATAAATATGCCCTCCGGTTCCACCACCTGATACGACGATTCTCATTTAGCATCTCCTCCAATCGATTCGACGGCGCGAACAAAATGTTCGCCACGTTCTTCATACGTCTTATATTGATCCCAGCTCGCTGACGCAGGCGATAATAAGATGATATCCCCGGCTTGTGAGACATCAAATGCTGCCTGTACTGCTTGCGCCATATCGCTGACGACCGTTGCATCAATCTTTTCTTGACGTGCCAGTTCCGCAAAACGTGGTCCCGTCTCGCCCAAACCGACGACATGCTTGACTTGTGTCATCGACTCTACGAGTGGTGTTAAATCAGCACCGCGTTCTAGTCCGCCACATAACCAAATGATTGGAGCTTTAAAACCGGATAGTGCTGCTTCCGTCGCCACGTTGTTCGTCGCTTTCGAATCATTGTAGACTTTACGTCCCTTGAATTCGCCAATGTACTCTGTACGATGCGCGACGCCACCGAATGTCCGTAAGACGTCCTGCACCGCTTGTAACGGAATATTGAATGGTTCTACTAACGTCAATGCTGCTAAGACGTTCTCTAGATTGTGTCCCCCACCTAAAGCCAGTTCAGCGGCCGGTAAGATCGGCGTTTCACCAACCATAATCATGTCCTGCTCGACACGAGCATAAGCTGGACTCTTACGTGAAAAACGCAACCGCTCTGCTTTTGCCTGATCACTTAAGCGCATGACGACATCATCGTCTGCATTGACGACAAGGCGGTCATTCGCATCCATGTTACGGAAAATTCGTGCTTTCGCTTCCGCGTAGGATTCAAGATCACCATGATAGTCAAGATGAGCCGCTGATAAGTTTAAGAAAGCCGCACTCATTGGTTTAAAGGCGTGCATTCCCATCAGTTGGAAACTCGAAAGTTCAATCACGATGATTGCATCATCTTCCGCTTCTTTCGCAATCTCAATCGCCGGGAAGCCGATGTTTCCCGCCAAGTGTACCGGACGCGTCTGCTGTTTCAATAATTCGTGGACAAGCGTCGTCGTCGTCGTCTTCCCGTTTGACCCTGTAATCGCTACCCATTGCGCATTCGTCGCATGATAGCCGAGCTCGACTTCCGTCCAGATTGGAATCTGTCGCACCAGTGCTTCTTGCAAGAGCGGAATCTGATACGGAATCCCTGGATTTTTGACGATGAGCTCTACTCCTTCAAGTAACGTGAGCGGATGCTCGCCGAAAGTCGTTTTGACACCGAGTTTCAGCAAAGTATCTTGATTTGTTCCCGAGGGTGTCCCACCGTCGTTCACCGTCACATCTGCCCCTGCTTCGACCAAATACTTAGCCGCTGCGATACCACTTTTAGCCGTTCCGAGCACTAAGACCTTTTTGTTGACCCAATCAGACTTCTTCATCTTAAAATCGCTCACTTTCTTCATCCGGAAATTTCAATTAAACAAGCAAGTAGGCAATGAACGCTACGATACAACTAATCGAAGCAAACGTACCGACAATCCGCCATTCACTCCAACCGACCATCTCGAAATGATGATGAATCGGGCTCATCTTAAAGATACGTTTTCCCGTCGTTTTAAATGAAATCACCTGTAAAATCACAGATAATGTCTCAACAACGAACACGATTCCAATTAAGACAAGTAGCAATTCAAGTTTTAAGAGGATGGATAACCCGGCGAGTGCTGCTCCGAGTGCGAGCGAACCTGTATCCCCCATGAAGATTTTCGCAGGGTGGGCATTGAACAATAAGAATCCAATCAATGCACCGACTGCTGACATCGCGAATAACGCGACCCCTACTTCATCTGCAACGAACCACGCATACAAACTAAAGAACAGGAATGTCGGGATTGCTGTAAAGGATACGAGACCATCTAATCCGTCCGTCAAATTGACGGCATTCGAGAATCCGACTAACCAGAACAACGCGACAAGTGGATAAAGCAAGCCGAAATCAAACGTCATTGACGTAAACGGGATCGCTAAGTAAGTCGCTTCGCTTGTAAACCCACCACTCAACCATACAAACAATAATCCAACAACGATTTGTCCAATTAATTTTTGTTTCGAGTTCAATCCAAGGTTACGTTTTTTGACGACTTTGATGTAATCATCGATGAATCCGATCGCACCATAAGCAAGCGTCAAGAACAAGAGTGACAAGTGATTCGCTTCTAAGTCTCCCGTAATCATCGCCGCAATCAAACTCCCGATCATTGCGAGTAAAATGACGATTCCACCCATCGTTGGCGTTCCGGACTTGACCTGGTGCCACTGCGGTCCTTCTTCTCGAATTTCTTGTCCAAATTTCAACTGGTGTAAAAAAGGAATCGCTCTTGGCATGACAAGAAGAACCACGAGTAAAGCGACAATTAAACTGATGAATAATGTAATCATTGCAAACACCTACTTTTAAGAATTAAATTTTGTTTAAATCCGTTAAAATCTGCTCAAGTGCTACTCCACGAGAAGCTTTAAGCAACACAATCGTTTGTTCACCCAACAACGGACGAAGCAACGTAGCCGCCTGATCGACCGTCTCTGCGAATTCGACCACTACCGACGGATCAGTAATGCCTTCCGCGATATACCGTCCCTTCTCTCCTACAAGAATAGCATGTGAGACTGGAAGTGTAATCCGCTTACCGACCGATGCGTGCAATTCACGCTCTTGGTCCCCAAGCTCGTACATGTCTCCTAAGACAACAACGCGGGTCGGATAACCGTCAAGCTCTGCAACCGTCTCGATTGCCGCATTCATCGATGTCGGGCTTGCATTATAAGCATCATTGATAATGGCTGTCTTGTGATAGACGAGACGTTCCATCCGCATCGGTGTCAATTTCACTTCATCCAGCCCTGCCTGAATCACCTCGTCCGCAACCCCGAGTGCACGTGCTGTCGCAATCGCATAAGCCGCGTTGCGCACTTGATGTTTTCCAAGAATCGGAATACGGAATGTTGCTCCGGCAAATTGAAACGTCGTTCCGAGGAAGGTCGCCTCTGCTTGCTCGATGACAAATGTGTTTGCGTGGTGGTAACCAATCCGCTCACCTGTAACACCAGCAAGTAACGCTTCGTCTCCGTCAAGGAATAGATGACCATCCGGCTTTAGACCTGCTGTGATTTCTAATTTGGCTTTTGCAATTCCTGCACGCCCCCCGACATGTTCCGCATGAGACTCACCGATATTCGTTACAAGTGCGATATCCGGTTCTGCTAATTGTGATAAGAACTCGATGTCACCGAAGCCGCTCATTCCCATCTCGAGCACCGCTACCTCCGTGTCACGAGGCATCATCAAAATCGTCAACGGCATGCCGATGTCTGAATTAAAATTACCTGATGTTTTATGCGTCCGATACGTCGTTTTCAATACACTTTCGACCATATCTTTTGTCGATGTCTTACCATTGGACCCCGTAATCGCCACTACCTTTGGTGAGACGAGTTTCAAGTAACGTGTTGCAATATGTTGCAACGCGGCTAACGGGTCTTCGACTTCGAGTACGACGATGTCTGCGTCCGGAAGCGGGATTCCTTTTTTCCATAACGTCGCGATGGCTCCTTGGTCGATTGCTCCATCGATGAACGAATGTCCGTCGACGCGCGCGCCTTGTATCGGAACGTACAATCCTTCTGTCAGTTCACTTCTCGAATCCGTCGCAAAGTGGCGAAGCGATCTTTTGTCTGTCACATCTAATCCGAGCCAACTTGCGATTTCTGTTATCGTCACCATTTCATTTCCTCCACTCATTTACAGAAAAAGAGGACGAATTCAAAAGTCAACGAATGACTCCTGTTCGTCCTCGTTCTCCTGCAGAAAATTAGGGACCGCTTTTACCTTAATCGTTTGGTTCAGCGAGTTCAACCGTCAACTTTCCATTTTCTTTCACTAGTGTACCAGTTCGGGCTGATTGTTTGGTTACAAAACCTTTACCAATCACATCTAACTTCAAATCATACAAACTGACGAGCTTTTTGACATCTCGTTGCGACCAGCCGGTCAAATCAGGCATCTTGAACGTATCATCCGTTTTAAGAAGGACACGTTCACCACTGACGAATTCCTGACCACGCGACGGGATTTGCGAGACGACTTGTGCCCCGTCACCTAAAATAATCGGAACGGCACCTTGTTCCTTCGCTAAAGCCTTCGCTTCGGCAGCGGTTTTTGTAATATAGCTCGGTGTTATTTTTGCTTTGACATCGACTGACTCTTTTTGTGTTTCGGGCTGGATGCTCCGATACTGGAGTGCTGTATTCATGACGCTTTTGAAAACTGGACTCATGATACTTGGACCCGAGACCGATGATTCATTTTTCGATGGACGATCGACTGCAATGTACATGATGAGTTCAGGATCATCCTTCGGGGCCATTCCGATGAAGGAATGGATGAACTTTCCTTGGATATACTTCCCGTTCTCTGAAATTTGCGCTGTCCCTGTTTTACCGATGACGCGGTAATCATCCAACTTATACATTTGTCCCGTTCCAAGCTTACTGTTGACGACGCCATCGAGTGCTTCCCGCGTCGCCTTCGCCGCTTCAGCCGAAATCGGTTTGCCGACCACTTCCGTTTTTGCTTTGTAAGGAGCCTGATCGACGTGATCTGCCTTTTGGATGATGTGTGGTTTGACCATTTCACCATTTCCAGCGATTGCCGTCGCTCCCTGCAACAATTGCATCGGGGTCACGGCGGTCGATTGTCCCCACGACGTGATGACCGTATTTAACGGTTTTGATAAATCGGACTGACTGTTTACTTCTCCCGAGATGTCTATACCCGTCTTTTGATCAAAATGAAACTTCTTAAAGTATTCTTTATACCGCTCGATGCCTAGCTTTTCAGCTGTCAAAATCGAGAACATGACATTCGACGAGTGATAGACTCCTTCAATCATTGGAATCGTCCCCCAACCAACATCATTGTAATCCTTGATGACTGTGCCTTTATAGTTGTAGTTACCTGACTTATACGGTTCATTCGGCCGAAAGACACCGGCATCAATCGCAGCCGCCAGCGTAAAGATCTTCATCGTCGAACCCGGTTCGAACCGTGAGGAAACGGCAAAGTTCGTGAAATCTGTCATATCCCGCAAGTTCGGATTGAATGATGGTCGATCCGTCATCGCGAGTATTTCACCCGTTTTTGCATCCATGACGACACCTGTCGCATTTTTAGGTTTGTATTCGTCATACATTTTCTGCATTTGTTTTTCGAGCGCTTGTTGAATTCGGTGATCAATCGTCAAGTATAAGTTCGAGCCATCTTTCGGGTCATTTGAAATACGCGATCCACCTTGAATCAATTCACCGCCACTTCGATCTTTTTCAAAGACACGGGACCCAATTGACTCCCGTAACGCATCATCATATTGTTTTTCGATCCCCATCTGTCCTTTTAAGACGACGCGTCCGTTATCCTCCGTCATCTTTTGAACGAATCCGAGCGTATCGGATAGAAAAACACCGTTTGGATAATATCGTTTTGGCTCTTCAATCAGTCGGATTCCGGGAAGGTCGAGCTTATCAATTTTTTCTTTTTGATCAAGCGTCAAATCACTCCCTTCTTTTCCGAACTCGATTTGCGAGCGGTCTTTATTTTCAATCAAATACGTCTCAAGCTCTTTGACCGTCATACCAAGAATCGGCGCGAGCCCTGTCGCCGTCTTCTTATAGTCAACGACTGTCGCATCCGGATCTTGAACGCCGCCTAACCGGTAGACTGCGACAAGGTGGTAAGAGGGTACATTGATTGCAATCGGTGAACCGAGACGGTCAAAAATTCCCCCTCTCTCTGCCGAGAGCGTCGACTCGGCTTCCCAGCGTTTCTTTTCCGCGTAGGCAATCATATCTTCTCCGTGAAACTTTTTAGTTGTCGACAAATAAAGAAACCGGCCAATAAACACAAAAAAGAGAGCAGCAAATATCATCATGATGATGGCTACTCTCACACGGGACTTTTTAAGTGGATTCATTTAGGAATCACCTTGATGTTCCCTTTTCGCATATCAAGACCTTGTTCTTTCGCAATCTTGTAGATCCGTTCTGGAGAGCTTAAATTCGTAACTTCAAGTTGAAGACGTTCATTTTCCTTCTTCATCTCTTGCGTCACTTGATTTTCCTTCGCAAGATCTCGACTGACGTTATAAGCATCATTGTGTGCCCCAATCGTCGCGCTACCGAATAAGACGAGACCACCAATCATTGCACTGTATAAGAATTTTTCAAAGGGATACAGGCGATACTTCGGACGGACGGCGACGCGACGATTAATGTCTTCCGTTTTCGTCGGTTCTTGAACTGGGCGCTGACGAACAGGTTCTAGCGATTGGACTGGTTTACGAAGTGGTTCTGCCATCTGAATGCTCCTCTCAACTTTCCTTCATTTTTTCAACAATCCGTAACTTAGCAGAACGTGAACGACGGTTATCATCAAGCTCATCATTTCCTGCTGTAATCGGCTTACGTGTGACGAGGCGAAGTTCTGGTTCAAACTCTTTTGGAATCATCGGCAATCCTTGTGGAAGCTCAGGTAACGATGATTTTTCTTTAAATGCTAGTTTACACATGCGGTCTTCAAGTGAATGGAACGTGATGACACAAAGACGACCCCCAACAGCCAGCAAATCAATCGCCTGATACACCGCTCGATCGAAGACATTCAATTCATCATTGACAGCAATCCGAATCGCTTGGAACGTCCGCTTTGCCGGATGCCCACCCTTTCGACGGGCAGGCGCTGGAATCGCGTCCTTGATGAGTTCGACCAGTTCGAACGTCGTCGTGATTGGACCTTCTTCACGTGCCTTTTCAATTTTCCGTGCAATCTGCTTCGAAAATTTTTCTTCTCCGTATGTAAAGAAAATCCGAACGAGATCATTATATGGCCAGTCGTTGACGACTTCATATGCCGATAACGATGACGTTTGATCCATTCGCATATCGAGACGCGCATCAAAGTTATAACTAAAACCACGTTCCCCTTCATCCAGCTGGGGCGAGGATACACCGAGATCAAACAAAATACCATCTACTTTAGTTACACCTAACTCATTTAGCTTTTCTTGCAAGTGAACGAAGTTACTCTTAATCAGCGTAAAGCGACCGGCATACGCTGCGAGACGTTCTTCCGCATGGGCAAGCGCGACGTCATCTTGATCAAATGCATAGAGATGACCTGTCGTCAATTGCTTCACGATTTCTTCACTGTGTCCTGCTCCACCTAATGTACAATCTACATATACTCCATCAGGTTTAATATCTAGCCCTTTAATGGACTCCCATTTTAATACCGTTTCATGTTCAAACATGCCCTGCCTCACCTTTCAGTGTCCAAGATGGACGTTACTCTTTTTCAATGTATCACATTCCTTATTTAAAACGTTACGAAAATGAGACAGTTTTCTTGATTTATTTCACTTTTAGGTATCTTTCGCTAAAAAAACAAAAAAACCTGCTCATTTCAGCAGGTTTAAAGCAAAATTTCCAATTGTTCAGCATCTGTCTGCTCATATTGTACACGCAGGTTTTGAATTAAATCTAAACCGTAGCGATTGAGCCATGGCAAGATGGAGTGCATGCGCTCTTGAGGCGCTCCATTCGGAAGAAGTTGATACTGGAGTGAGCGTTTTGTTCGCATGAGGCGATCGTAATTCCGCCGCTCTTGCGTAACGAGCGTATCGATTGCGAGTTGAATTTGTTTATTCAGCTTTTTCGTCGCTGATAAATTTTTAGAAGTTGCCCGCTCGACCTGTTCAATTTCTTGAATGAGTGCAGTACCTAAAATATGCGACGAATGCAGCTGACTATTTATCTTCGTCGCATCGAACGGTTCAATCGCTACACCATGCGATAATACTTGTTCTAGCGACAAGTCATACCGGCGAAGCAGCTTTTCGTCCCGCGCCCGTAACATGACGGCGCCCATTCGTGGAATGAGCAGCGGCATCGTCCAATCAAAGTGATGGAACAATGGTCGAAGACGTGTCCAGTAGGCAATCTCACCAGGTCCTCCGATATAGGCGAGGGTCGGGAACAGATAATCCTGCATCAACGGTCGTGTGACGACACTATTCGAAAAACGCTCAGGACTTGCATACAGCAACGCCAGTAACTCAAGTTCCGTGTAAGTCTTCCCCTGCTTCGTTACAAAGTCTTCTCCCGGGTACAATAAATCCCGTCCTCCGATGTCCTCGACGAACAGATGCGCTGCTTCTTCATTCAAGAAGGTATCCGGTAAGTCCGTCGTTTGCTGAATCCCGATCGACAACGCTTGACGAATTTCTTTGTTGTCTTGAATCAACTGCTCAAAGAATGGAATTTCGAGTTCGCGTACTGCTTTTGCATCGGCATCAAAAAAGATGACATCATGATTCACTAATTCTCCGAGTAGCGCTGAGAAAAAACCGCCATATGTCGTTTCTTGATCAATCAACCGCTCCACCAGCAAAACAAGTTCCTTTGTATTTTGTGTTTCTTGGTCGACGCTCAAGGCTTGGCGTAAGACTTGTTTGACCGCTTTTTGATCGAGCGTCATCCGACTAACGGAACGCTGAATCGTATCTTGCGGTGAAACCGTCAATTTTCGCGGTTGATATTCTGCCGTCGGTGCATAGATATGATTGATTTCATCAAAATCATGATCTTCGGTCGCGAGCCAAAAAATCGGAACAACCGGTAACCCCAATTGATTTTCCGCTTGCTTCGCGACCTTTAGACAGGTTAACAGTTTGTAAATTGCATATAAAGGCCCCCCGAAGATACCGGTTTGCTGCCCAGTAATGACGACTTGTGCCTCACCCGTCCGTAAACGTTCGAGACGCTGTCGAATCGTTCCAGTCATCTGCGGATTTTGACGAATCAACTCATCGACGAGTGGACTGAGATGAGGATACTGACGTTCTCGAAGATGTTGGCTCCGCTCGCGCATCCCATCTTCTCCGATGTGGTCTACATATTTAGAAAAGTCTTCACCCGTCGCTCTATGCATCAACGAGTTGTCTTCATATAAGGCGTGAAATGATTGTACCTTCAAACAAAATCCCTTCTTTCTAACTTGATCAACCAATCATTAGTTGACGAATTCCAATTCCAAACAGTATGAGATGTACAGGAAGGGCAATCAAGACGATGATTCGCCAACTATGTCGAATCATTTGGACATAATCGATGTCGACTTGTCGAATCCGTTGCCATAACGCATTTAATGCAAACACTGACAATACCGCAATCAACAACCAACCCACGTAGTTATGCCCCGTCAATGCGATTAACGAAACATGAATCGCATACAATACGATGAACGTCCCGAGATCAAGCGCGACCCGGACGGCCTTGGCATGCGTCCGAAACAACAACAGGAATAATAAGTAAAGGACAATTAAACTGAACAGTGGAAAGATGATAAAAACCGTCACAACGAATCCCCCTCTTGTTCTCGATGCTTAATTTCCTGAAAGTAATAAGCTAACAACGGTGTCGGTTGCGTCGCCTGCTTTAGCACATACCCAACGATTGGATCGATTTCCGTCATTCGTCCTTGCTCCACATCCCGTAACATCGACGAGCGATTGAGACGCGTACGCTTTAAAATCTGTTCGATTTCATCATACGTAATCGGGTGGTTCGGGAAGACACTACGCACTTCGGCAAAGACGGCACGTGCTTTCGATGCATACGGTTCATCGAGTAATCGCCCATTTTCAACCCCATAATAAGCTGTCAATGGATTGATGACAGCATTCATGAATAATTTCGTCACCATGACTGCTTCAATATTCGTTACGTGCTCAAACTGCAACGCATCTCGCTTCAGCATCGACAGGACATGATTCCCATATCGAATGCGCCCTTTTCCCGTATGACGGATTTCGTAAGGACCCGTCTTCATCGCGCCATGCTCAACGACCCCGAAAATTGCTTGCGGCAGAGCACGTGCTGCATCAAGATGTCCCATTCCGTTTTGTAAAAAAACGACTGGATTTTTCTCGTGTTCTAGATAAGGAATCACACTTTTTATATCATACGACTTTGTCGTAACGAACACCAAGTCTTGTGACTCGAAATGCGCAATCGGTCGAACCTTTACGGTCGGACTCCATTGATCGTCTCGCAGGATTCGCTTTGTCCCGTCATCTAACTGTCTCGTATATAACGTAATTTGATGGTGCTCTGCTAAGTAGGAAGCAAGTAATAACCCAACAGCACCGGCTCCGATGATTCCTATTCTGCTCATCGTCGAATCACTCCTTTATATATCAAAAAAAACGACCTGTAAAACCGATTTTCTCGATTTTACAGGTCGTCTTTATACCGATCATTCAGCTTACTTGCTGACGATTTCTTTACCTTTGTACGAGCCACATGCTTTACAAACACGGTGTGAAAGTTTCATTTCACCACAGTTTGGGCACTCGACCATACCTGGTACACGGAGTTTGAAATGAGTACGGCGAAGACGTTTGCGTGTTTTCGACGTTCTGCGGAATGGTACTGCCATCGTTGTCCACCTCCTTGAAAAAATACACTCGTCTTTATCAAAAAATTAGGAATCCTGATCTTTTTTAAAGAACTGAGCGAGACCCGCAAGTCGCGGATCAATTTTTGGTTCAGCTTCTTCTGGAGATTCTTCTGAAAGAACCGTCCAACCTTCCCCTTGAACCAACTGATTTTCTTCATCATCCCCATGCACTTGCACTGGCACATGAAGTAAAATCAATTCTTGCACGAGTGGTCGAAGATCGACCGTATTCCCGTTCGGTAAATTGATATCGTCCGAATCAACCGGAGCAGCATCAACTTCGAGCAGGAACGACTCGATGGATTCAATCTCGAACGGGTACGCGACGTCATTTAGCGTCCGGGCATCCGGAAGCGTCATTTCGCCAGTAATCCGGAGATTGAATATTAATTGATTCGATGTAAACGATGCATTTGCACGAATGTGCACAGGTTGCACCGCCCGGATATCCGGATGGAGGGCGATGAGCTCAGGAAGCTCGATCGTCTCGTTAACCTGAAGTTGACCCAGATTGCGCAATTTATTCAATTGCATCAGGGACCATTTCATCCGAATCACCTCAATTGCAACAATATGAATTATAGAGAGGACATCTTGTTTTGTCAATGTTTTTTCTTTACACTGAAATCGCTAGAGAACGAACACTTTCGGACGTCTTCATCCATATTACCGCACTTAATTCCGTTTGCAAAGGAGAAAGTTTCATGAAGATGACAGCAATTATTTCAGAGTACAATCCGTTTCATAACGGACACCTCTATCAAGCCAAAATCGCACGCGAGGAAACCGATGCCGATTTGATCGTCGCCATCATGAGCGGAACGTTCATGCAGCGCGGGGAACCTGCTTTTAGTGACAAGTGGACACGTGCACGAGCGGCCGTCGCAAGCGGCGAAATCGACCTTGTCTTAGAACTTCCGTTTTATTTTTCCGTCCAACGCGCCGACCGTTTTGCGCAAGGAGGCGTCACGATCGCCGAAATGATCGGCGCTACGTCTTTGTCATTCGGGAGTGAATGTGGAGACATCACCCCTTTCCTTTTAGCAGCATCTGAAAAAAATGAAGAGACTCCTGCGTACCAGCGACTCGTCAAAGAAGGCTTATCAAACGGATTATCTTCCGCGATGGCAGCGAGCCAGGCATTCCGCGCATTGACGACGACGCTCGACTTGACGACGCCGAATAACACACTCGGTTATTATTATGCCCGTGCTGCATCAAACATCTCCTTACATACGACAAAGCGTATCGGAAGTGGCTACCATGACCTGTCAGTCGGCGATATCATGAGCGCGACAGCAATCCGTGCCCACTACGATGAAACGCACCAATTGACAGGACTTCCAAAAGAAAGCGCTAGCGTACTCCAAGGGGCGACTTTTGCTTCGTTTGATCTCTACTATCCCTTTATCCGGAACCGGCTTCTATCGACGCCTCTAGGCGTTCTCATGCAATTTAACGGCATTGATACGTCACTGGCACCTCGTCTCGTCGAAGGCGCCCGCTACAGCTCTACTTTCGACGACTTCATGAATTTCATCAAAACACGCCGCTATACGCGGACAAGTTTACAGCGCACACTCATTTATTTACTGACCTCGACGATGACGGAAGAAATCGATTCGGTTGCATTTGACCAAATCGATTACGTGCGACCACTTGCCTTTAATGACAAAGGACGACAAGCGCTACGGCAAATCAAGCAACACATTCGAGTCATCAGCACATTCGAGGCGCACCCTTGGCTCATAAAAGAGAGCCAAGTTACGGCAGCGTATGCCGTTCCCTTGGCTCGGTATGACCAACTAGAGGAACATCGTCGGTTTGCTCATTTTTCTGGTAACTCTTCTAAATAATCGAGTGCATCCTCAACTGTTTTGATCGGGACGAGTTTCATTTTCGTCCCGAGTTTTTTGATGGATGGTTTTGCTTCTTCATAATTCGAACCGGCTGGGACGAACATGATTTCCGCTTCCGCTTCGTCTGCTGCGACGACTTTTTGCCAAGCTCCACCAATCGGTCCTACTTTTCCACCCTCTTCAATCGTTCCAGTACCAGCAATCGTATATCCCTTCGCTAAATCACCATCTGTCAATTGATCATAAATCTCAAGCGTGAACATCATCCCGGCCGATGGTCCACCAACATTTTCTAAGTTAAACTCGACTTTCGGATCCGTCTGCACGTCTGACATCGGAAGCGGTTCATAGATACCGAGCCCGACCTGCTCTGAGTTCTTCTCTAGTTTCCCGACCTTGATCGTCGTTGTTTTCGTTTTTTTGTCCCGTTCGAATGTCACTTTCACATCTGTCCCTGCTTTTTTCGAACTAATTGTCTGCATAAAGCTGCTCATTGATTTTAACGGTGCTCCATCAACGGCAACAATCTGGTCCCCGGCACGTAACTTCCCGTCAGCAGGACCGCCAGAAATAATGCCAGAGACATAAACGCCTTCAAAGTCGACCTCGACTTCTTTATCAGCCAGTTCATATCCTTCAATCATTGCATTATGTTGCGCTTCTTCCATGTAAAGTTGTTGTCTGTTCTCGTATTGTGCGTCAGATTCACCGTCATATAAATAGTCACTTACATCCGATGTTTCAGAAAAAGGTAAAAATAAACTCTCGACTAGAAAATACGGTGTCGCCCGCCGTTGCGCAACGGTCAACATCATTAGATCGCCCGGTTCTTTTTCCGCACCCGATACGTCAATGATTTGTTCTGTCGATGTTGCGTCTCCAGGATACGAGATGAAATAGGGCAATGGAACAAAGAAGACGATCATCGCCGCGACGATGGCAGCGAGCGCAGGTTTCCATGCTTTCATTTCAATTCTCCTTTCGCATACTTTTGACGTAACGCTTCTTCGACGGGCGGTGGTACAAGCCCGGCAACGGAAGCACCATACTTTGCAGCTTCTTTGACGATTGAGGAACTGAGGAACGAATATTGGTTACTCGTCATCATGAACAAGGTTTCAATCTGGTCATTCATCTTCTTATTGATTGAGGCCACCTGCATCTCATATTCAAAGTCGGATACAGCACGTAGCCCGCGTACGATTGCCGTCGCCCCTACTTCTGCTGCATAGTCGACAAGCAGACCGTTAAAAGAATCCACTTTGATATGCGGTAAGTGCTCCGTCACCTCAGAAATCAATTCCATACGTTCTTTAACCGAAAATAAAGGTTGCTTCGACGAGTTATTTAATACCGCGACGATGATTTCGTCGAAGATGGGTGCAGCACGCTCGATGATATCAAGATGACCGTTCGTGATCGGGTCAAAGCTCCCCGGACAGATGGCGATACGTTTCATACTTCTTCCTCCAGTTCGATAATTTCATATAATGTGATTGAGATGACCGTTGAGTACCGCATCCTTTTCACAACTTCAAGGCGACCAATCCGATCAGGTAATTCAATCTCTGACCCATGCTCACAGACGATGACGCCATTGTCCGTCAACATGTCGTGTTGCTCTATGTACGTGACGTGTTCGACGAGTCGTTCCTTGGCATAGGGTGGATCGAGAAAGATTAGTTTAAATGGCGTTTCTGATGCGAGTTCCGTCAAAGCAACGGAGACATCTTTTTTTAGGACACGACTTCTCTCAGCCAATCGAGTCGTCATCAAGTTTTCTTTAATTGTCTGAACCGCTTTAAAGTGCTGATCCACGAATACCGCTTCTTCACATCCACGTGACAATGCCTCGATTCCAAGGCCACCGCTCCCCGCGAAGAGATCAAGTGCACGTCCCCCGTTAAAATAAGGTCCGATGACATTAAATAATGATTCTTTGACCTTATCGGTCGTCGGTCGTGTATTATCCCCCGGCACCGCTTTAATTTTAGTACCTTTTCGTTCCCCAGAAATGACTCGCATGACTTTTCCTTCCCTTCAAAAAAGAGCGACGAGGATGTCCTCATCGCTCCAACGTTTATACTTCTTCTTGCAGTTTACCTTTTTTATTTGCATATGTTTCGGTAATGAATGGTCGCTCCGAACGAAGAACGGAATCGACGAAAGGCAATGCAGCAATCGTTTCGACCGAACGTTCATACTGTTCCAAATCAACATATAAAAAAACATATTTTTCTCGCTTCGATGTAAAATAGACGTTTCCAAATCGGCGCAATTGACGCGATGCTTTCATCGCGTTGACATAGACGATCAGTCCAATTCGATCCTTAATCACAACACCGTTCCTCCCTTGTTCGGCATTAGCCGCTACAGCTACAACTACCTCCGGTCGAACATCCACCTGCACATCCTTGATCGAAGAATGGATTACCCGTCGGAACCTTAATTTGAGGTGACACTTCCCCGGCAAGTTTCAGACTAATTTGTCCGAGTAACGTCTCTAATTGTTTTTCTGCTTTTTTAAACGTCGCGACCTCTTCTTGCAGATCGAGCGCCCGCTTTACTTCATGTACTTTTTTCGTGATCGTTTGGTAATCTGGATGATATCGACCAAAACGTTGAACAAGCTCGTATTCTTCCTTGATTCGATTAAAATCCCGAATGACGTCTTGTGCTTGTGCTGAATTTGCGCGTGCTTGTTTGGCACTTATATATGCTTGACCTGTTTCGCTATGCAAAAGAGCGGATGTCAGTTCTTCCGCAGCGTTGATGAGGTCTATCGTTTTATCAGAATAAATCACAACGAATCTCCTCCTTGACTTCACCATCATATCATAACATTTATCTCGCTCCTAGCACGCTGAATTGTGTATACTTTGTTCAGAAGGAAGGAATGAATTGTATGCAATTTTTATCATTTAATATGTTTCGGACGATCGGGATTAAAACCGATCACGCGAAGTCAGACTACCATTTTGATTCGCTCGATAAAATCGCCAAAGCGGACGTCGTCTTGTTCCCCGAATATTGGCAGATCCACTCCATCATCTACGGAATGAAAAAACCGATTTTCCCGTCCGCCGCGACATTCCATCTCGGGCACGATAAAATCGAGATGACGCGTATTTTTAAAACCGTGATTCCGGACAATATTCCTCGGACCGGTATTTACGGAAAAAATGAATTCACCGTGAAGCGTGTCTTAGATGAATTTTCGTTCCCATTCGTCGCGAAGACTGTCCGCAGCTCGATGGGCCAAGGGGTTCACCTGATTAAGGATGAAATCGACTGGAAGAAGTATACCGATCACCATGAGACGTTTTACGTCCAAGAATATATCCCGAACGAAAAAGACCTTCGTGTCGTCGTCATCGGTGATCAAGTTCTTGCTGCCTACTGGCGCGTCGGCGGTGCGCAATTTTTAAACAATGTCGCCCAGGGTGGGGTCCTTGATTTCGAGAACATCCCGCAGGAGGCACTGGATTTCGTACTCGCACTCGCCAAACGGCTCGATATCGATCATGCCGGTTTTGATTTGATTTTCCGCGACGGAAAAATCTATATACTCGAGTTCAACGTCTTCTTTGGTGGAGAAGGCCTGAACCATCTAGGAATTCATGCACCGGATACGATTTTAGAATATGTCGAACGAAAATATAAGAGTTCATGAATTCTTCAAATTGACTTCACAACTTTTACTTTATCGAATCATTCATTATGGTATGATAGTTTGGAAAGACTAGTATCTACTAGCAAACTGGGGTATAGGGGGATTCAAACATGAAGTTTGAGAAATACGGCATCGAAGGCAAAGAAATTAAGTTTGGTTTACTTGAGACAATCATGGACCATCACCGTTTCGTCCGTGAAGGACAATGGGATTACGAACGTGCGATGTATGACATGAAGTACGAAAAACAATCAACAGGAGAGGTCTTCTATCTCCGGATTCCAGTTTATGCAATTCAAGGTGAAATCGAAGATCGCCACGCGATTGTTCGCATGATGACACCACTTCTCGGAAAACACTACTATCCACATGGTGTTGAGTATGATGAAGAGTTCCCACCTGAGATCGTTAAAGATTGTGAGCGTCGCTTGACAGGGTTACTCGAAACACTCGAAAAATAAGTTCTATCCGACCGTTCCTGTTAAAAGGAGCGGTTTTTTTCATCTAAAAATATTCTTCAGGCGATTCTTTGCGCTGCCGAGTCCGTGTCTGATTGCTTTTTCAAGTCGACGTGTCACGAGAGACTTCAAGGCATTCTTCACGGAACAGTCGCTAAAAAGTCTGTTACCAAAAAAATCGTGTGTTGTGTGCTGGTCCCCCTACTCCTTGTCCAGGCCTAAAAGTAAAGGCCCCTTCCGTCAGACGCGGAAGGGGCCTTTATATGTCTCATTTTGTGACCAGTTGGAGGTAGTCGACTACCCCGTCTCCGAGTTGTAAGCGGACTTGTTCTCGCAAACCCATATAGAGGGCAGGTAACTGTTGCACCGTTGCGGTAACCTTCAAGCTAAACGAAATCCCTTCCGTCGGCAAACGTTTAATCCGTGTACAAACGACACCAAATTCGATGACGGCACACAACAATAACTCTTCAATTGCTTGTACTGATACCGTCACTTCACCTTTATTCTGATATTCTTCAACCAAAATGATCACTCCTTCGCAAGTTGTTTGACGGATGTCATGACTTCCTCGAGATCGACCGGCTCGTCAGGTGTCTTCGCCATTGAAGATATCGCACGCACCTTATTGTCGCGATCGAGAATGAACATTTGTGTCCCGTGTGTGACAAGACCACTTTCTGCTTTTGAATAATAGAAGTTCAACTGGCGTGTCAGACGATCAATGACGACCTCATCCCCCGTTAAAACTTTCCAGCCTTCAGGATTCGCCTCGAAATTAGACGCATACTTCTTCAAGACCTTCGGCGTATCAACTTTAGGGTCGACCGTCACGGCGACAAGTTCGACATCGGATCCATATAGATTTTCCGCCCGTAATTTTTTCTCGAGTTTCCGGTAGTCATTTAACGTCAAAGGACAAATGTCTGGACAATTCGAGTAGAAAAACGTCAATACTTTTACTTTACCATCTTCTGAATCAAATGTTTTCCCGTTGACGGCATTCGTTAATTCAAATGGTGTCGGTTCAGCAATCACAGGTAGCTTTTCTTTCATAAAGAAATAATAATACCCCCCTGCAGCGGCGACTAAAATCAAAACGACGGCGGCTACCGTCAAATAACTATTTTTTTTCAAAGCGAACCCCCCTTAATGATTCCAAATCGCACGAAATACATTTGTTGTTTCGCCCGGCTCATACACAACGTATAACAGGCAATAGACAAGGACTCCCGTGATTGCCGTCAAAAACCAAATGACCGATGCTTTTGGACCAATTTTACGGTGACGGGCAAAGTTTTGTTTATAAGCGTAGAACAAAGCGATTAAGCCTAAGATACCACCCGATGTGGCGAGTAAAATATGAAAGATTAAAAATCCTGTGTAGTACGGTTTAACCGCATCCGGTCCCCCGAAAGCAGTATTCCCGAGTAAGATCGTCCGAAGCGCGTACATGATGAAGAACAGTAACGCGAGCGCTGCCGCAATGTTCATCACGACTTTATGCGCCCCCATATTCCGGCGTGTCTGCGCGATCAAAAACCAACCGATTGCTACAAATATTGCACTGAGAACAATCAAAGAAACACAAATCAACGGCAAATAACTCATTTTCAGACTTCCTCCATTTACTTAATCCGCTTTTGGCGTGAAGGACATGCCTTCATCGACAGCAGTACTTTTTGATCGTCTCACCCACGTGAAGAAGGTCAAACCGAAGAAGATCCCGTAGACGAGTTCTTGTCCAAGTTTCATCAAGACGCCTCCGAACCGTTGATCTTCGAGTAAATCTTTCGTTGTCCCAAATAGGCGTTCCATGTTCAAGCCGCTCACATCATTATTCGGCAGACAGTAAGCCAAGACTTTCGCGAATGTCGCTGGGTCTTGATACGCATCGTATTGGAAGCTCTGACTGAAGATCATGAACGCACAAGCTGGTGTCAACAGCACGCCGTTCGCAACGATATAGACCATCTTTTTCAAATCGGATAGACTATCCTCCTCATTGACAGGTGCGATGATTGGATACCACATCGTCATGCTGAGGAAGATTAATGTCCCGTGGAACAAACGGTGGACCGTATAGTTCGTCAAGACATAATCAAAGATGAACGGCATATGGTAAAACGTAAACAAGGAATTGAACACGACGAGCGCAATCAATGGCAATGTGAAGAAGCGTAATGCCTTCCCTAAATACGGGACGCCGAACAATCGCTTAAATGCCCAACCCGGAATTGCTAGCATCAACAGTGGCGGCGCCACCATATAGACGAAAACCATCTGGAGCATGTGCGCAGAGAACGTAATATGCGCTAACACATCAAGCGGACTACCAAAGCCAATATAGTAGACGAATAAAGCCGCTAGCATCATGAACTTTTGAGCTAACGTCGTTTCTGCCTCGTCTGGTCGTCTGATTTTTTCAGTAATGAATGCATACAATACGTAAAGACCGATCAAGAGTAACGCGTAATACGGGCTCCACAAGACAGTCCAATCGAATTGCGATAAAGCACCCCTTAAATTGCCTAACATATTTCTCACCCCGTTCCTGTTTCCTACAAACTAAGATTACCGTTCCCCTATTTCATTGTAAAGGTTTCTCATAAAACGATTCCAAAATAAAAGACCATCCTGCTAAACGTTAGCAGAATGGTCACAATTTTTTACCAGATTAAAAGGCGAAGTGTCGCGACGATTGTTAAGGCAACGAAGATACCGAGTCCCATCATGACTTTAATCCATGTGTTCCCTTTGTTATTCATATGCATGAACATATATAACTGAAGGTAGACTTGGACGATTGCCATGATGACGAGGAATCCACCTGCAGCCCAGTGTGGCATAAGCTCTGCCATCACTGCGCCGAAAGCGATCAACGTCAAGAAAATCATCAGTCCAAAACTGATCAATTGTAGCTGCATTTCGCGGCTACGATCAGCTTTCATTTCTAATTCTAACTGGTTACGTGTAACTTGTGGTTCGTGTTTTTCCATCTTATTTCACCATCCCCATGAGGTAGACGACTGAGAAGATAAAGACCCAGACGACATCAATGAAGTGCCAGTAAAGACTTGAAACATAGTACTTCGGTGCATTGACGACTGTGATGCCGCGTTTCCAGTTACGGATGAGCAATGTCGAAATCCAGAGAAGACCGAACAAGACGTGCGCTCCATGGAACCCGACGAGTGTGTAGAACGCCGAACCGAATGCGCTTGACGTAAACGTATGACCGATGTGGTAATAGTGATTAAACTCATAAATCTCACCAGCGAGGAATGCTAGACCGAGAGCGAGCGTAATAATGAGCCACATCTTCATTTTCGCAACGTCATTCCGTTTCATCGCCATCATCCCAAGAACACTTGTCAATGAACTCGTCAGAAGAAGCATCGTCATGATGAAGACGAGTTCCATCTCAAAGATGTCGTAACTCCGTAATCCTTCTTTTGCGCCTGAGTTGTGCAATCCGATGTATGTTCCGAAGAGAGAGGCGAACAATGTCGTCTCTCCTCCAAGGAAGAACCAGAAAGCTACATATTTATTCTTACCCTCAAGTGTTGCTTTTTCAACATGATCTGGAATACCAGTCACTGGGTTATTTGGTACTGAATGATGACCCATCTTACTTCGCCTCCTTTTCAGCTTCAAGGCGTAGATCTTCTTCGATGACCGATTTCGGGATGTAGTATCCTTCATCGTCAATCCAAGAACGTAGGAACATCGCGAAGAGTGTCGTTGCAAGACCAATCAAGGCGATGACAAGACCGACAGTTCCGTAGTCAAGACGAAGAATGAATCCAAGACCTGCAAGGAACAAGCCGACTGACATGACGAATGGCAAAATCGTGTTATTCGGCATGTGGATATCGCCGACTTCTTCCGATACGGAAACTGTTTTATTTCCAGCCATTTTTTCGAGCCAGTACGTGTCGAGTCCTTTGACGAGTGGTGTTTGTGCAAAGTTGTACTCTGGAGTCGGAACAGGAAGCGTCCACTCAAGGGTACGACCGTCACCCCAAACATCGCGTTTCACATATTCTTTCGACATCAATGCCGCTGCAATTGAAACAACAAGAACGATTGTTGATACACCCATGAAGCCTGCACCAATCGATGATAGTAAGTTCATTGTTTCCCAGCCTTGGTTTGGTAAGTACGTGAAGACACGACGTGGCATACCTGTAAGACCAAGAATGTGTTGCGGGAAGAACGTCAAGTGGAAGCCGATGAAGAACAACCAGAATTGAATCTTGCCCCAGAATTCGTTGAGCTGTTTTCCGAACATCAATGGGAACCAATAGTAAAGACCCGCAAAGAGACCGAAGACGACCCCACCAACGATAACGTAGTGGAAGTGGGCAACAACGAAGTAGCTGTCGTGATACTGATAATCGGCAGGAGCAACTGAAAGCATGACCCCTGTCATACCACCCACAAGGAATGATGGGATGAATGCGACCGAATAAAGCATCGCAACCGGGAACGTCAATTTACCGCCCCAAAGTGTGAACAGCCAGTTGAAGATCTTCACACCGGTCGGTACAGCGATCGCCATCGTCGCAACAGCGAAGATTGCGTTTGCGACTGGTCCGAGACCCACTGTAAACATGTGGTGAACCCAAACCATGAATCCGAGGAAACCGATCAACATTGTCGCAAAGACCATCGTCGTGTAACCGAAGAGACGTTTACGTGCGAATGTAGGAATGATTTCAGAGAAAATACCGAATGCCGGTAAAATCAAGATATATACTTCCGGGTGCCCGAAGATCCAGAAGAGGTGTTCCCAAATGACGATGTTACCGCCGGCTGCCGGGTCGAAGAAGTGAGCTCCGAAAAGACGTTCAAACGTCAAGAGGAACAAACCGACCGTAAGCGGAGGGAATGCGAAGACGATCAAAGCTGATGCAACGAACGCCGTCCATGTGAACAAAGGCATCCGCATCAGTTTCATACCTGGTGCGCGCATGTTCAAGATCGTAACGAGGAAGTTAATCCCCCCCATAAGTGTACCGAAACCAGAAATCTGTAACCCAAGTGCATAAAAATCAACACCAAGTGATTCCGGGACTGTCGATAGTGGTGCGTAAGCTGTCCATCCTGCGTTCGGTGCTGCGCCGAAGAACCATGATAAGTTCAAGAGCACGCCACCGAAGAAGAACAACCAAAAACCAAGTGCGTTCAAAAACGGGAACGCAACGTCACGTGCTCCGATTTGAAGCGGCACAGCAGCGTTCATATAACCGATCAACATCGGCATCGCTGCCAGGAAGATCATCGTCGTACCGTGCATCGTGATCAACTGGTTAAATAACTCACCGCTGACGAAATCGTTCATCGGTTTAATCAATTGAAAACGAATCATTAAGGCTTCTACGCCACCGACCAGAAGGAAGAACAATCCGGACATGATGTAGAGAATCCCAATTTTTTTATGGTCGACTGTCGTTAGCCAGTCCATGATGCCGCTTTTTTTCTTCGGCATACCCATAGTATGTGTCCCCACTATGATTCCCCCTTAATTTTATTGGAGCTTTTTGTCCAATAGGTAGTCTGCAAGTTCACTCAATTCTTCATCGCTAATCTGATCTTCAGAGAAACCAGGCATTTTTGTCCCTTGTTTTTCTTTTTGCGGATCGCGAATCCAGTTCTCGAGGTTTTCTTTGTCGTGATCGAGGTATCCTGCGATACGTTGACGGTCACCAAAGTTCGTTAAGCTTGGCGCGACTTTCCCGCCACCGTGACAGCTGAGGCAGTTTTGAGCGTAAACTTGTTCGCCCGTCGTCCAATTTTTTTCATTTTTAGCATCGAGTTGTTTTGTTTCTGCTTCTTTTGCAGTTTTCATGTCTTTTAACCATGCATCATAATCATCTTGCTCGAGTGCGATGACTTTAAAGTCCATCAATGCGTGAGAAGGTCCGCAAAGCTCCGCACACTTACCGTAGTATGTGCCCGCTTCTTGTGCTTGTAACCACATCTCGTTATCGAGCCCTGGGTTTGTATCTGTTTTACCAGAAAGTGCCGGCACCCAGAATGAGTGAATGACGTCTTTAGAAGTCAAGTTGACAGCAACACGTTTTCCGACCGGGATGACAAGTTCTTGTCCTGTCGAAACACCTTTGTCTGGATATTCGAACTCCCACCAGTACAAGTTTGCCGTAACGTTGATTTGTTCGTTTTTCTTCGCTTCTTTTGCATCGGCTAATTCAACCGTCGTTTTGATTGTCGGTACAGCGAGAACAACCAAGAGAAGGATTGGAATAACTGTCCAAATGATTTCAAGCGTATGATTTCCTTCGACTTGTTTCGGAACTGTGTTATCTCCCGATTTACGACGGAATTTCATAAGTACGTAAACATAGATGACCGCTACAATCGCAAGGACGAACAACATCACCCATAAGCTGAGCTTGATGATCTCAAGTTGCATTTCTGCGCCTTCCCCGCGAGGCTGAAGCGCGGACAATTCCGGAATTCCACAACCTGATAACAATAATGCCATCAAACCGATCGGAAGAAGCCGGAAGAGCATTTTTCCTGATTTTTTCACAACCATCCCCACTTTCTTTTCCCCAATTTTTTTCTTGTAATGGTGTACGTGAATATGTCAAATCGTTTTAGAGAGAAACGAGTACGACCGTCACGATCCAAGCTGTGAAGTAAAAGAGCGAGAAGAAGAACATTTTCGATGCCCATTTAATTTCAGCTTGTTTTTCTTTGATTTTGAGACCTTTCAGTCCCATGTAAAGCCAGTAACCGCTTAACGCCGCCATGACAATCGTGTAGACGATACCATAGTGTGCCAAGAGTAGTGATGATGGGACTAAGACTGCAATCCACCACACAATTTGTCGTTTCGTGATGGCAAAACCATTAACGACCGGTAACATCGGAATACCTGCAGCACGGTATTCTTCCGTCCGTCTCATTGCGAGTGCAAGGAAGTGAGGCGGCTGCCAGACGAACATGATGAGGAATAAAATCCAGGCATCGATATGAAGTGCTGGAGTGACTGCCGCAAATCCAATGATCGGTGGCACTGCTCCTGAAATACCCCCTACGACCGTATTGATCGTATGCGTCCGTTTGAGCCACATCGTATAGATGACGACGTAGACGAATGATCCAATCAATCCGAACACTGCCGCGACATGGTTAACGATCAAGAGAAGCACCGTTCCCGTCGCAAGTATTCCAAGTCCTAATGCCAATATGCGCTGTCCATCCATCTTGCCGGTCACACTCGGTCTCCCCATCGTCCGTTCCATCTTGTAATCGATGTCTCGGTCAATGTAGTTGTTGAGGTAACAACTTCCGGCAATGACCAGGCCACTTCCAAGAAGTGTCCACAATAATGTCAACTTCGTCTGCCACAGGTATAACAAGACATCATCGGTTAAATACGATGCTGCCACGACATATCCTGCGAAGACGGTGATGAGATTCGCGCGAACGATTCCCATCTTTGCTAGGGTGACATAGTCCTTGAACGTCGGTTGATCCGTTTGCTCGATCATGATGTCAAGCGTCTCCCCATTTACTTTCGCCATGTTGTTTCCTCCTTCTAACCGCCTGTATCCTCTCTGCACGCATGAGACACGTATTTTCTTCACAGAAATAACACAGACACGCCACGAAACGTCCTTTTCTCTATAAAAGATACCACATATTCAGGGTCGTGACGCATGAAAATACTTTCGACATAATGAACAAAATGTGAAATCTATGTGATTAACCTCACAGTTCACCATATTTACCTAATATTAGAATAGCGTTCTTCTAAAAGATTGCAAGCGTTTCGATATTTTTTATGCGATACTATTGCTATGCGCATGACTGTATATTGTATATTTTAGAAAGGTGGTGTCCGTGTCTTGAATCGAAAGCTTTCGATTTTTTCGGCATTCGTCACATTCACGATGATGATCGTATTGTTGATGGGGGGCACAGTCACAAAGACTGATTCAGGGAACGGCTGTGGAACAGACTGGCCACTCTGTCACGGAGAGCTCATTCCGACTAACCCTAGTGTAGAAACGATGATTGAATACAGCCACCGCGCCGTAACCGGTGTCGTCGGACTATTAATCATCGCATTATGTTTATGGACACTCGTCGCTTTCAAAGAGCGTCTCGATACGAAGATTTTTGCCTTTCTTGCTTTTATCTTCATGTTGATTCAATCCATCGTTGGAGCAGGCGCTGTTGTTTGGCAACAGTCTGACCTCGTCATGGCGCTCCATTTCGGGATTTCGCTTATCTCCTTCGCTTCTTTGCTCATTTTGACGCTATTAATCATGGAACGTCCAGGACGAGAATTCAGGGAAACGGTCCCAGCATTCTTACGTAAACTCCTGTACGGCCTGCTGATTTACAC
The DNA here is from genome assembly GCF_018618725.1 of Exiguobacterium sp. s80. Classification (NCBI taxonomy): domain Bacteria; kingdom Bacillati; phylum Bacillota; class Bacilli; order Caryophanales; genus Exiguobacterium; species Exiguobacterium sp. s80. The sequence continues at coordinate 1,230,028 of NZ_JACSMP010000001.1, forward strand.
GCTGATCGTCGTCTATACGGGCGCATATGTCCGTCACGTCGGCGCAACGTATGCCTGTGTCGGTTGGCCCGTCTGTTCGCAACCAACGATGACATACGAGTCATGGGTCCAAATGATTCATCGCATTATGGCTGGCTTATTATTCTTCTATACGTTATATGTGCACTTCGTCGCGATTCGCTTAAAGCATCGGACGACACAAAAAGGGATGGCGTTTGCTACGTTCTTCATCAGTTGCCAAGTTGCGACAGGTGCCTGGATCGTTTTAGGCGGACACGCGACTTACGTTCCACTTTTACACGCGTTCTTGATTACATGTTACTTTGGTGTACTGTCTTACATGACGTATCACGCGTTCCGGACAAGGCAAGATCGTTAAGCATATTAGACAAGTCAAAAAAAGATGGAGCATCATTTCACTGTGATGCTCCATCTTTTTTATGTCGGTACCGCGTTCGTAGTTTATTACTTTTTAAAGCGAGCAATCGCCCGTTTACGTGCCATATCATGCTCAACGATTGGTTTTGGGTAATCATAGTCTTCACGTTGCTGGTCTGTTGGTTCATGAATGAATTTATTCGGCAAGTCCTTAATCTCTGGTACATATCGACGAATGAAGTCACCAGACGCATCAAATTTTTTCGATTGGGTCGTCGGATTGAAGACACGGAAGTATGGTACGGCGTCCGTTCCGACAGATGCTGCCCACTGCCATCCCCCGATGTTTGAAGCCGCTTCATAGTCGACTAACTTCTTCTGAAAATATTGTTCACCCTTTTGCCAATCGACTAACAAATCTTTTGTTAAAAAGGAGGCTACAATCATCCGGAGCCGGTTATGCATCCAGCCCGTTGTGTTCAGCTGACGCATCGCCGCATCAACGATGGGATAACCTGTCTCACCTTTTTTCCACGCGTCAAACCCCGTCTCGTCGTCTTCCCATTGAATGTCATTATACTGCTCGTTTACCGGTAGACGTTTTGACTCTGGATGGTGCATCAAAATTGTATAGTAAAATTCACGCCAAATTAATTCCGTCAAATAGGTTTGTTTTCCTTTTGAAGCAGCTGCTTGCTCAACCTGCGTATAAATGGTCCGAATGCTGATTTCTCCCGTCCGCAGGTAACGTGACATCCGACTCGTTCCGTCGATTGACGGGATATCCCGATTTTCTTCGTACTGTTCGAGTCCGCTCGAGATGAACTGATGTAAACGGTCCTGCGCATTTTCTTCACCCACCTGAAAATCAACCTCGGATTGAGCCTGTTTAAAGTACTCCTCAATGAACGAGTTGTCATTTTGGTGTTTTTTATACTGGGCTTGCAGACGATCGAGATTCACTTGGACTGGTTCTGGAAGATCTTTTTTTAAGAACGCATTTTTATATGGTGTGAACACTTTATAATAGCCACCATCATTTTTCTTGACTGCATGCGGATGCAACAAATGACGATCAAGTACACGATCCGTCTGTTGACGCTGACGTTTTTTAATAATCGCATCATCGCGCGTTTTAAACGGTTCGACGTATTCGGCGTTAAAAATTAAATGGTCTGCCATAGCTGTTTCCTCTAAGAACTTCGCTTCGTCCCCTTCAATAAAACGAATCGGCAAGCCCTTTGTTTTACAGTTATCCGAAAAGTGCTCCAGCGCTTGAAAGAAATACTGTTGTCTCGCTTCGTAAGAACCGATATAGTCCGGGTTAAGCCAAAAAACAAATTCCACGGTCGCTTGATCGTCCTGCTCGAGGTATTCTACCGCTTTCGCCAACATTTGATTATCCTGAAGTCGAAAGTCACTTCTAATCCAACAGATGATATTCATTCCTAGCTCCTCCTCCGATAATACTGCTTAAAAAGAAAAACAGGCTAGCCGCCATGCGTCTGCCTGTTTTTCATCGATTCTATTTTAAAGTTATCGAATCACCACGCTACGAATCAGATGAATTCAATTAATAAATCTTGGCTTGCGATTGCTTCGCCTTCGTTGACATGGACGGCTTTAATTTCTCCGTCTTCCGGTGCTTGAATCGTCGTTTCCATTTTCATCGCCTCCGTGACGAGCAATTGCTCCCCTTTACGGACACGTGCTCCTGGTTCGACAAGAACTTTCAGGACACTTCCCGGCATCGATGCACCAATCTGTTTCGGGTTCGACCGGTCCGCCTTCGGACGACTGGACGAACTTTCCTTGACGCTAATGTCCTTGACTTCAACTTCACGCGGAACACCATTCATTTCGTAGTAAACGATTCGCACACCGTGATCATTCGGCTGTCCGACTTGAATCAACTTGAGGTACAACGTTTTACCACGTTCGATTTCGACTTCGATCGTTTCACCGAGTCGCATGCCGTGGAAGAATGTACTCGTATCAAGGACCGAGACGTCTCCATAACGTGCGACATATGAACTATAATCCATGAATACTTTCGGATAAAGCGCGTACGCAAGCGCATCAAATTCAGTAATCGGTCGTTCGAGCTTTTCAAACAATTCGTGTTTGATGGCATCAAAGTTAAGCGGCTCCATCATTTTCCCTGGACGTTCTGTTAATGGTGCGACACCTTTGAGGATCGCATCTTGCACTTGTTTCGGGAACCCATCCGGAGGTGTGCCAAGCTCACCTTTCATCAGTTCGACGACTGAATCCGGGAAATCGAGCCCACTCGCACGATGTAAGACGTCTTCTTCTGTCAAGTGATGTTGGACCATGAACAAGGCCATATCTCCTACTACTTTAGACGACGGTGTTACTTTGACGATGTCACCAAACAACATGTTGACGCGGGCGTACATACTCTTGACTTCCGACCAACGATCTCCGAGTCCTACTGCTTTTGCCTGTTGTTGAAGATTCGAATATTGACCGCCCGGCATTTCATGGTCGTAAACGGTTGGATTCGGTGCTAACATATCGAGTTCGAACGCTTTATACAAGTGACGAACATCTTGCCAATAATCTGAAATTTGTTCGAATTTCTGTGCTGAAACAAGTGGCTGACGCGGGTGTCCACTCAGCGCATGGATTAAACTTCCTCCTGCTGGTTGACTCGTTAAGCCGGCCATACTCGAAGCAGCGACATCGACGACGTCAACACCGGCATCGACTGCACGGGCATACGTGTAGATTCCGTTCCCACTCGCATCATGTGTATGGAGGTGGATCGGTAAATCGACTGCATCTTTTAAAGCAGAGACTAACGCATACGCTGCTTCCGGCTTTAACAGACCCGCCATATCTTTGATTGCGATGATGTGCGCGCCACTTGCTTCCAATTGTTTCGCTAACTTGACGTAATACGGTAAGTGATACTTCGGACGATTCGCATCGAACAGATCGCCTGTATAACAGACGGCTGCTTCTGCAATCTTCCCTGTCGGTAAGACCGCGTCAATTGCTAATTGGATTGATTCCGGATTGTTCAAGCTATCAAAGATTCGGAAGACATCAACGCCTGCTTGGGCCGCTTCCTTGACGAAAGCATGAATGACGTTGTCCGGATAGTTTTTATAACCGACTGCATTCGCACCACGTAATAGCATTTGAATCAAGACGTTTGGCATTTGTTCACGTAATTTCATTAAACGAGTCCAAGGATCTTCTGACAAGAAACGATATGCTACATCGAACGTCGCGCCACCCCACGCCTCGACCGAGAACAATTCCGGCAAGAGTTTTGCTTCTGCTTCTGCAATCGCTACTAAATCTTTCGTCCGCATCCGCGTCGCAAGTAACGACTGGTGTGCATCCCGGAACGTCGTGTCTGTCAACAAGACCTGTTCTTGTGCTTTCAACCAATTCGCAACACCAACCGGCCCTTCTGCATCAAGTAACGCTTTCGTGCCCGCTTGATACGTCGTTGGTAAATCTTTCGGAATCCGAACGTCACGTGCTAACGGTTTGTCGATTTTTCCGATACCAGGGAATCCATTGACAGAAACTTCGCCGATATACGTTAATAACTTTGTTCCACGGTCTTGCCGTTTCGGGAAGATGAATAATTCTTGCGTATCATCGATGAAGGACGTGTTGTAGTCACCACTGATGAATGCATGGTGTTTCAAGACGTTGCTTAGGAACGGAATGTTTGTTTTGATTCCACGGATCCGGAACTCACTTAAGTTTCGGCTCATCTTCGCGACAGCTTGATCGTACGTCAGGCCGTGCGTTGAGATTTTAACGAGCAGTGAATCATAGTATGGTGAGATTTCTGCACCGACGTAAGCATTCCCTCCGTCAAGACGGACTCCGAAACCGCCGGGTGAGCGGTAAGCTTTAATTTTTCCCGTATCGGGTAAAAAGCCGTTTTCTGGATCTTCCGATGTAATCCGGCTTTGAATCGCGAAACCAAGCATCTGAATCTCTTCTTGCACCGGAATTCCAACGAGCTCACTATGAAGCGACTCACCTTCTGCCACCCGGATTTGCGTTTGTACGATGTCGACGCCTGTAATCATCTCCGTGATTGTGTGCTCGACCTGGACACGCGGGTTAACTTCGATAAAGTAGAACGATTCATCTTGCGTCACTAGGAACTCGACTGTTCCTGCATTCTCGTACCCGACGTGTTTCATTAGCGTTACTGCCGCGTCACAAATTTTCTTCCGTCCTGCATCGGAAAGCGTGACACATGGTGCCACTTCGACAACCTTTTGATGTCGACGCTGAACAGAGCAATCACGTTCGAACAAGTGAATGATATTACCATGGGCATCGCCAATGATTTGGACTTCGATATGTTTCGGTCGTTCAATTAATTTCTCAATGTATATTTCGTCTGATCCGAAAGCCTTTAATGCTTCTGATTTCGCACGCTCAATCATTTCCGGCAGCTCTTCCTCTGTCCGGACAACGCGCATACCGCGTCCCCCTCCACCAAGAGAAGCTTTAACCATCAATGGATAACCTGTTTTTTCAGCAAAAGCATAGGCTTCTTCCATCGTTGAAATCGGACCGTCCGTTCCCGGAATGACTGGTAAGCCGGCTTCGATTGCTGTCGTACGCGCTCGTACCTTGTCACCGAATTTATAAAGATGTTCTTCTTGTGGACCGATGAAGATGATGCCTTCTTCACGGCAACGTTTTGCGAGTTCAATGTTTTCAGACAGAAAACCATACCCTGGGTGAATCGCGTCACACTCTGCTTTTTTAGCAGTTGCGATGATACCTTCAATGTCTAGGTACGCTTCGATTGGTTTCTTCCCCTCACCAATCCGATATGCTTCGTCTGCTTTATAACGGTGAAGCGATCCCATGTCTTCTCTCGAATAAATCGCAACTGTCCGAATGCCTAATTCGGTTGCTGCCCGAAATACTCGGATTGCGATTTCACCACGGTTTGCTACAAGAATCTTTTTAATTTTTGTCAACTGATGCTCCCCCTTTTGTTAATGAACTCGTTGCGCTCATCGTCCGTGCATCTTGCACTTCTTTATGATACGCTATTCGATGTTTATTTTGCATGGAAATATTCGCCAGCACACCGAGCATCGTACTCATGACGAGTAACGAAGACCCCCCGTAACTGATGAATGGTAACGTGACCCCGGTTCCCGGGAACAAGCCTGACATGGCACCGATATTGATCGTTGTCTGGATGAAGATGATGGAAGAAATACCAATCGCCATCATGCTTGAATACAGCGAAACACATTTTTGGGCGATTCTCGCACCTTGAAACATTAAGAAAAACAGTAATCCAAGGACGACAAGTACGCCGACAAATCCAAGTTCTTCCGAAATGATTGACATGATGTAATCGGTCTCTGGTTCAGGTAGATACCCATATTTCTGAAAACTGTTCCCTAACCCGACGCCGAACACGCCTCCATGGGCAATTGAAATGACCGAATTGATCAATTGATAGCCTTTTCCCTCCGCATCGAGGAACGGGTTGAAGATGACATGGATTCGTTTCAGCTGATTCTCTGAAAAATTATTATACGCATAGAAACCAACTAACGGTATTGCGATGAACCCTAATGTGATGTAACCACTCGGTAATCCGACAGCAAACCAAATCATTGCCGTAATCAACAACAAGATGAACAATCCCCCATCATCGGGTTGCATCCGGATGATGATTGCATAAGGTGCCAGCAAGACGAGCATCGGAATTAAAATCCAATCAGACAAACTAAGTAACATCCGCTTGCCCGCGGAAGAGGGAGAGATTTGACGGTGGATGAAGTGATGAACGATTCCGATTACGCCATTCAACGTCCCTTTTTGTTTTTGATCAAAGTAATTCGCTAACCCGACGACTAAGACGAATTTACAGAGCTCGATCGGTTGAATCAAAAAAACACCAAAGTTCAACCACGCTCGTGCCCCGTTCAACGGTTCAGAAAACAACGTCGCCATCAACATCACCCATGTGATGAGATACAAGACTAAACGAAAAATCGGACCTCGAAGCACTTCATGATTGAGATGCGCAACAAATAAAAATGCCACGATTGCCAAGCCGTCAAACATCAGTTGTTTCTCGAAAAACGAAGTGTTCGCATAATCGCCACCGTTCCAAACACTAGCGCTATAAACCATCACCGTACTGATTGCCATCAGAATCAACATCGTAAAGAACAAGCGAAAGTCAAAAAATGCTCGTCTTTCTTTAAACTTCGATTGCATATGTACACGTCCCTTTTCTAGTTCTAAAAAAAAATACCCAAACGCCGCATTTCACGTTTGAGTAGAAAATCAGCACGTCTCCGCATCATGTAAGTCAGATAGTTGCTGTTCAAGTGATTCGAGTAATTGTTTCCCTTCACTCGCATCAATCAGTTCAAGACGAACGGCAAAATCAATTTGGCGTGACAATCCGAACATTTGTGTATCCAATACTTCCTCATAAAGAGGACATTGTGGCATCGTTAAATTCGCAAGCTGGACCTCGATCAACCGGCGGATTTTATGGGCATCCGCTTCTAGTAGCTCAAGAGCGCGCTGGCGATGAACTGTCCCGATTTCAGTTGACAATCCAATCCCTCCTCATCAAATGACGCGTTCCTGTTATAGATAAACTTTACCTTACTTTCGCTAACAATTCAACGTTTCGGTATAATGGATTTGTAGCATTCACACATTTAGGGGGAATAGAGATGATTTTTCCAATCACAGGTAAGGTACGGTACACATTAACGATTGATCCAACCGTCTGGATCTTTGACGATCGTAAGATTGCGGTCGAACAAATCGGACAAGAGACAGAGCATAATGCCGCTGAAGCATACTATGCGAAAATGGGGGCTGCTTGGGACAAGGGGATTACGGAAGGGAGTCGGACCGATCACAATAAACCGATGACGCGCGAAGAAAAAGATGACGCACTCCGCGGGACGTTCGCGATGCCACTCCTTCCATTCATCACAAATGCCGAAGTACTAAACGATGCCTCACAATTACGTTTTGAAGGAATCGATACCGTCGAACTCCCACTCGAGGTACTGCCTCAACTCTACTTACAATTTTCAAAAGACGGGAAAGTCTTAACCGATGGTCCCGTTCATTTACTTTATCAAGATCAAGTCGTCCGTTCGGTCAATCGGATCACTGTCATCTAATAGCAAACTGCCCTCTTTTCCTTCTAACGTTAACGACTGAAGGAAAAGAGGGCAGTTTTATTTTTTAAAGCAAGTCGGCCGCAAGACGCGCGAGGTTCGACCGTTCCCCTTTGACGAGTTTGACGTGCCCTGTCATTTGTTCACCTTTTAACCGTTCAACTGCATAGGATAGACCATTTGAATATTCATCGAGATACGGATGGTCAATTTGTTGCGGATCCCCGACGAGAACAATTTTCGAGTTTTCCCCGACACGAGTCAAAATCGTTTTCACTTCATGTTTCGTTAAGTTTTGTGCTTCATCGATGATGATGAACTGTCCCGGCATACTCCGCCCGCGGATATAAGTTAATGCCTCAAGCTGAATCGATTTCATGCCCGCTAGGATATTTCCAAGTTCATCACCCGAACCCGTATTGAACAAATGCTCCAAATTATCATAAATCGGTTGCATCCATGGTCGAAGCTTCTCTTCCATCTCACCCGGTAAATAGCCGATGTCATTTCCCATCGGAACGACAGGACGCGCGACGACTAGTTTTTTATAACGATGTTCATCTTCGACTTGCAACAACCCGGCCGCAAGTGCGAGCAATGTTTTCCCCGTTCCTGCCTTGCCGACGAGTGTAACGAGCGGAACATCATCCCGAAGTAACAATTCGAACGCCATGCGCTGTTGAACGTTACGGGGGACGACACCCCATACTTGATTGATATCAAGCGAAAGTGCCCGGATGATAGGCAATTCCTGATCGACGACAGCGAAAGCTGAAGCTTTCGATACATTGCTTTTTAAAATGACGAATTGATTCGGATAAACTTTTTCATTCAAGATATCCACTGAGAGTCGTTTGTCTTCGTAAAAGGCATCGATGTATTCCTGGTCGACGACTGCTTCAATGAAACCCGTATATAACCCTGTCAAATCCGCAATATGATCCGTCAAGTAATCTTCTGCGACAAGTCCGTACGCATCTGCCTTTACACGAACGAGAATATCTTTTGAGACGAGAATGACGTCACGTCCACTCTGTAGTTCCTGCTGCTCTCGATGAATCGACCACGCCAACTCGAGAATCTTATTGTCATTCGATTCATGTGTGAACGGTGAGACGTCACTGATCGTGTCGCCGATGTCGACACGAAGGATGCCGCCATTTCCGAGCGGGACCCCTGCATGAAGATGCCCCGCTTCCCTTAATTGGTCCAAAATCCGCGCGGTCTCTCGAGCATTCCGCCCGACTTCATCCATATTTCGTTTTTTCCCGTCCAGCTCTTCTAAGACGATTGCCGGTATGACGACATCATGTTCTTGGAATTGAAATAAAGATAATGGATCGTGGAGCATGACATTAGTATCGAGCACGTATATTTTTTTCATTCCATCGTTCGCCCCTTTAGAGTCGAGTTTTGATGAATGTTACGCTTTTAGAATCGCATGCATTTGTTGATCTAGACGTAACGCTGCCGTTTCGTCATACGTTTTCTCGATACGAGGACGATTGGATACAGCGGCTCCGTAAAATAAAATATCGCGTACTTCTTCTACCATTCCTTCGTAAAATGCAAGCTTTAATGGCACTTCGGCTGCCGGATCCCAGCGCTTAACCTCCGTACACGTCAAGCTATAGGCAGATTGATCGGCAAAGAAAATTAATGTGAAAACAGGATGCTCTGCCAACGTCTTGACGATATGCGAATCGGCTTCAATCGCAAATCGGACCGTTTGTTCATCTTTTGCATAAACCCAACTGATTGCATGAGTGATGGGCCAACTTTTCGATTGATCGTGCGTGATTAAAAAAACGAGTGGTAAATCGGATAACGCTTCGAGTTGCTTTAGATTCAGACGATGTTCCATTTTATTTGCCATGGTGTCACCCCCCTATTTATCTTACTGACTTAGTTTCGAGTCATGTTGTTCAATTCCCTTTTTTACATCTGAATAATCTTTTAATATGGTATACTAGTAAAAAAAGAGGAGGACCTCGAAATGCGTGTAAAATGTACTATCTGCGATAAACGCGAAACGATCGACGACTGGTCCTTCGCAGCAAAACGCTTACGTAACAAACCGGTTCGCATCTATTTGTGCGATGAATGCAATGAGCGTATCGAGCAACGGACGATTGCGCGCGAAGCAACCGGGAACTTTAACTTATATCCGACGTGGGCGTCTGCTAAAAAAAGATGGTGACGGCTTACTTTCTATGCTGAAGTAACTTTGAGCTCCTCTGACATCCGGATGATGTCGAAGGAGCTTTTCATATCTTTACGGGTCGAAGCGGACAAAAACATCATCATTCTTCCCAGGATTTCCACGGCCGTCCGTATTGTTCGTAAGGAAATATAGTGCAGTTCCATCTGTCGTGACGTCACGAATGCGTCCACGATCCGTTACGACTTGTTCGACTTGCTTCGTGCTCTCTTCAATCGAGCGAAGGCTCTGCCCGACCAACGTACCGAAATACAACTTCCCATCAAGTTCCGTCACCCCGCTTGGTGCAACGGAGCGATTTCCCACTTCATACCACGGTGTGACTAATCCTTGTTGTTTTTCCGTCCCCTCAATCAACGGCCATCCATAATTTTTCTGTTCAATCTTATTGATTTCATCATGTCCGCTTTGACCATGTTCGGTCGCAAAAAGCTGATTTCCGACAAAAACAAGACCTTGTGGATTACGATGACCATAACTATAGACGTATCCCTCCAGATTCCCTTCAACCGGCTCTCCCGTTAAGTCCATCCGTAAAATTTTTCCGGCCAAAGAGGACAGCTTCTGCGCGTTCTCGGGAACTGCAGCATCTCCTGCTGTGACGTACAGGTAACCATCCGGCCCAATCTCGATTCGACCGCCATTATGAATCGAGGACCCAGGAATGCCATCCAGTAAAATGCTTTTCTCCGTCCAGTCCCCATCCTTCCGTTCGATTGAAATGACACGATTCCGTAGCTCACCTGCTTGTTCATACGTATGGTATACATAAGCGAGCTGATTCTCTTCAAAGTCGGGATCAAGGGCCATTCCAAGTAGTCCACCTTCCCCTTCCGCCACGACTTCTTCCGTCAGACGTGGGGCTGTTCGCGAATAATCCCCTTGCGTTCCTTCGACGATTTTTCCATCTCGTTCTGTAATATAAAATGTATCCCCTGACATCTCGACATTCCAAGGTGCCTGCAGGGACTCGAAAATGATGTCGGCTCCCTCTTCAGTCTCTTGTTTAGCATCTGTTTGACTCGACTCCTCCGTCTTTGAATCAGTCGCGCAACCGACTAATAACATCGTAAGACTCAGCGGGGCGAGCCAGCTCCATTTATTCATTTTCATCACTCCTTAAAGGTTTTTCCCCTGACTTTCTCGTTTCTATTCCTTTATTTACCGATTGAACGATAAAACAAAAAGTCCGCCTTCACAAGGAAGACGGACTTTTAAACGAATCAAATGAATTTAAGATGCAGTCTGTTCTCGATCGCGTTTGACACGCCACATCCGGAAACGATAAATCCCGAGGATGGCGACCATCGCAAGCAATACTTCAGGAATCGGCCACGTCCAAAAGACGAGTGTTAAAGCCGCTGAAAAGACAGCTAATAAAAGATAGACGATCAGCGATTTCCACCAAGCTAATTCCTTTGCAAAACCTAGCTTAAACACGACGAGCGTCAAAATGACGACCGTAATCATCAATGCATTGAAACCCGCACTTAAGTTATTCGGATCACTCCCGACGCCAAGAAACTTGGCGACGGCAGGAATATCGAATTTCGAGAAATCAGAAGCAACGGCAGGTTGTGCAGACATTGCCAGTCCCCCTTACATTGTTAAGAACTCAGTCTTTTCCAAGACGACGACGTTTGTCTTGTTTTTCACGTTCGTTCTTGTTCAACACTTGTTTACGAAGACGAACTGATTCCGGTGTAATTTCACAGTACTCATCTTCATTCAAGAATGTTAATGATTCTTCAAGTGAGAAGACACGTGGACGTTTAAGAACGTTTGTCGTATCTTTCGCAGATGCACGCATGTTCGTCAATTGTTTCGCTTTAACGACGTTAACAGCGAGATCGACGTCACGGTTACATTCCCCGATGATCATTCCTTCATATACTTCAAGGCCTGGCTCGATGAAGATCGTTCCACGGTCTTCAAGAGCAGAGATTGCGTAAGCAGTCGCTTTTCCTGTTTCAATCGAAACCATAACACCACTACGACGACCACCGATGTCTGCGTTGATGAACGGACGGTACTCTTCGAATGTGTGGTTCATGATTCCGTATCCGCGTGTTGCAGATAAGAATTCGTTACGGTAACCAATCAAACCGCGTGAAGGAACGATGAACTCCATTTTCGTTTGACCGTTATCCATTGTTTGCATGTTCGTCAATTCACCTTTACGGAGACCGATCGATTCCATGACTCCACCCGTGTACTCTTCAGGAGTATCGATGACGACGCGCTCAAACGGCTCGACTTTAACGCCATCTTCAACTTTGATGATTACCTGTGGTTTCGAAACTTGAATTTCGTAACCTTCACGACGCATGTTTTCGATCAAGATACCAAGGTGAAGCTCACCACGACCTGAAACGATCCAGCGGTCAGGAGAATCTGTGTTTTCGATACGAAGCGAAACATCTGTTTCAAGTTCTTTTTCAAGACGCTCTTCGATTTTACGTGAAGTAACGAGATCCCCTTCACGACCAGCGAATGGCGAGTTGTTGACGATGAACGTCATTTGAAGTGTTGGCTCATCAATCCGAAGCAATGGAAGTGGATCGACGTGTGACGTTGGACACACTGTTTCACCGACGTTGATATCTTCCATACCTGCGATTGCGATCAAGTCTCCAGCTTTCGCTGCTTCGATTTCAACGCGTTTAAGGCCGAAGTATCCGAATAATTTCGTTACACGGAAGTTTTTGATTGATCCATCAAGTTTAGAAAGCGAAACGCTATCGCCGACTTTAATTTCTCCACGGAAAACACGACCAACTCCGATACGACCAAGGTAGTTGTCATAATCAAGCATCGTAACTTGGAACTGAAGTGGATCCATGCTGTTATCGACAGGTGCTGGTGTGTGCTCAAGAATCAAATCAAGAACGTTCGTAATTGTATCTTCTTGTTTATCAAGTTCAGGTTCAAATGAACTTGAGCCGTTGACTGCCGATGCATAAACGACTGGGAATTCGAGTTGATCTTCGTCTGCGCCAAGATCGATTAAAAGATCGACGACTTCATCGACGACTTCGAGTGGACGAACCATCGGCTTGTCGATTTTGTTGACGACGACGATTGGTTGTAATCCTTGCTCGAGTGCTTTTTTCAATACGAAACGTGTTTGTGGCATACAGCCTTCACGTGCATCGACGACGAGGATAACGCCATCTACCATACGCATGATACGTTCAACTTCTCCACCGAAATCGGCGTGACCTGGTGTATCAACGATGTTGATGCGGGTATTTTTATAATCGATTGCTGTGTTTTTCGCGAGGATTGTGATTCCGCGTTCACGCTCGATATCATTTGAGTCCATTGCGCGTTCTTCAACTAGTTCATTCGCACGGAATGTCCCAGATTGTTTTAAAAGCTCATCGACGAGTGTCGTTTTACCATGGTCAACGTGGGCGATGATCGCGACGTTGCGTAAATCAGTTCTTACTAAAGTTGTCATAAGTGTGTACCTCTTTCTATTCATTTAAATAATCCAACATTACTTTCGGTCAACTTTAAGAGTATAGCACAGGTTGAGTGGCAGTTGGCAATGACTATGATTCAAGCTTATAGCGAAAGCCTTTTCATTGACCCCGTTTCACGCTAAACTAAATACGTACTCACGTAAAACGAGGGGGGAAATGATATGCGGTTCGTCTTTTTATTGTTGGCAGTATTAGCAGTAGGTTCGATGGCAGCGATCGGGATTTTCATCGCTGAACAAAACATGCTGATGGTCTTCATCTCGCTACTTCTAGTATTTGTTTCGATGGGCGTCGGTTTTGTTTTGAAAGCCCGCCTTCGGAGACAGTCTTAAACGTCCTTTATGGGCGTTTCAGCGTGTAGACAAACTTATGAAGCATGAGCATGCGATATCGAGAAGCAATCCGTTCGCGCTTCCCTGTCTCGTCTTCAAAGCGGCAATCTTCCGCGCCGCTACAGCAAAGCTGCAGGGTCACGACCGATTGCTTTTCGCTTTAAAAGCGATTCGAGACGGATTGCGCTCTAAACCGTCTGCAGGTCTGGATTTCCTTCACGGCATTACCTAAAAAAGCGTCGCGTTTGGTGACTCATACGGGAAAAAGTTCGTGTTTAACGCACTTTTAGAGGCAGTCAAGACCCTGTTCGTTGTCCGTGAAGATCAAGGAGTAACGGCTTGCGCCTCGTCCGAGGAAAGCAACGAAAAAAGACGCTGTATCTCCCGATAGCACTTTGTCTACAGTCTAAAACGTCCTTTATCAAAATCAGGCGAGAATATGCCCACTTCTAAACGATCAGGGTGAAGCCCTAGTGAAAGTGGGAGATGAATCGCCACCCTCTCTTTCAGGTATATCCGTTGTAAGGAGGTGAACATCATGCCGACACACAAGGCCTACACATTCAGAATACACCCGACAAAAGAGCAGGAAATCCTGATTGCGAAGACGATCGGTTGTTCGCGCTTCGTCTTCAACCACTTCTTAGCGAAGTGGGATGAGACGTATAAAGCGACAGGTAAAGGACTATCCTTCGGGTCTTGTTCGAAAGAACTCCCGTCGTTGAAGCAGGCGTTCGACTGGCTGAAGGAAGTCGATAGCACGTCTGTGCAGACGAGCGTCA